>NZ_JAFNPF010000001.1:312598-1245197 GCF_026535915.1 Snodgrassella sp. B3882 | reverse complement strand
ATCCATATTTTATCCCTCCTCAATTCATTTGTCAATATTTTTAGCCAAAATTGTAATTATTATAACTTAATTTTTTAATATTTAAATATTTTTAAAGAAATTTATTTGCATCAATTATAATTTCTTAGGGGTTATAATATTAGTTTACATTTAATTTATTGAAATATAAAATATTATTTAAAATAAGGTTCCAAATTTAAACTTCAAGTAAACTTCTTACTCATAGATTAATGTTGTATTTACGATATCTGACGTCTAAAACCAACAGCATAGTTTTAAACTACCCCCTAATCAAAGGCAAAACTAAGTAGAGCGTATTTTTGCATAATAATTTCGTATTGGTTTTAATTTAGCACAAAAAAATCCTATCAATAAATGAAATATTTATAATTTATGTGGCAAACTATTCTTTCCATATTAGAGAGCCTATCTTTTACTCACTAATAAGCACGCATTTCCTTACAATCTTTGTTACTGGGTTAAATTGCGAAAAGCAGAAATTTAATTTTCAATAAATCATTTTCCTAACTTTCATTTATAATGACCTAAAGCAAAAATCAACATATAAAATCCAGTCATAAATCAAATAAGTTATCTAAAAGAAAAAAGATCATTGCAGAATTAATATCAAAAAAGTGATAAAATAAATAACTTTATATATTAAACCATTATCAAGAGCCTAGCATGAACCAGGATAAAATTTTAATTCTCGATTTCGGTTCTCAAGTAGCCCAACTCATCGCCCGGCGCGTACGTGAAGCCCATGTATATTGTGAACTGCATTCCTTTGATATGCCTATTGCAGATATCAAAGCATTTGCGCCAAAAGGTATCATTCTCTCTGGTGGACCCAATTCCGTTTACGATTCGGATTATCAGGCAGATCCTGAGATTTTAAATCTGGGTATTCCTATTTTAGGTATATGCTATGGATTACAATGGCTAGCCTATACAATGGGTGGTGAAGTCAGTAGCGGCGATCAACGAGAATTTGGCTATGCTCAGGTAACCACAGAAGAAAGCTTATTGACTAACGGTATTTTTGATAATCAGGCTAATAAGCTTGATGTATGGATGAGTCATGGCGATAAAGTCAGCAAACTACCTAATGGTTTTAAAACAATAGGTCATACCCCAAGCTGTCCATATGCCATCATTGAAAATAGTGAAAAGCATTTTTATGGTGTTCAATTTCATCCAGAAGTAACCCATACTAAAAAAGGTCGTGAATTAATTAATCGCTTTGTGCTGGAAATTTGTCAGGCTAAACCAAGCTGGACCATGCCTAACTATATTGATGAAGCGGTCACAAAAATTCGTGAGCAAGTTGGGCAGGATGAAGTCATTTTAGGCTTATCTGGCGGTGTAGATTCCTCCGTGGCCGCGGCACTGATTCATCGTGCCATTGGCGATCAATTAACCTGTGTATTTGTCGATCATGGTCTGTTACGTTATCAGGAAGCTCAGATGGTAATGGACATGTTTAGCAACAATCTCGGGGTCAATGTCATTCACGTTGATGCCTCTACTGATTTTCTGCACAAACTGGCAGGTGAAACCGATCCTGAACGTAAACGTAAAATTATTGGCGCTGAATTTGTTGAAGTCTTTCAACGTGAAGCGGCCAAGCGCAAAAATGCCAAATGGCTGGCACAAGGAACCATTTACCCTGATGTTATAGAAAGTGCTGGTGCCAAAACCAAAAAAGCACATGCCATTAAAAGCCATCATAATGTGGGCGGTCTACCAGAAACACTTAATCTGCAACTACTGGAGCCATTACGCGATTTGTTTAAAGATGAAGTGCGTGAACTGGGTGTGGCGTTGGGTTTACCACGCGAAATGGTTTATCGTCACCCATTCCCTGGACCTGGTCTGGGCGTGCGTATATTAGGTGAAGTAAAGCGTGAATACGCAGACTTATTACGTCGCGCTGATCATATTTTTATAGAAGAACTACGCCATACTTGTGATGAAGATGGAGTAAGCTGGTACGATAAAACCAGTCAGGCCTTTGCCGTGTTTTTACCCGTCAAATCTGTGGGCGTGATGGGAGATGGTCGCACCTATGAATATGTCGTGGCACTGCGTGCTGTTGTTACCAGTGATTTTATGACAGCTCATTGGGCCCACCTACCCTACGATCTGCTAGGCCGCGTTTCCAACCGCATCATTAATGAAGTCCGTGGTATTAATCGCGTAGTATACGATGTAAGCGGCAAACCTCCTGCCACTATTGAGTGGGAATAAACTAAGCATTTAAGCGTTTTAGTTACCATGATGAACAGCCAGTGATATCAAAAGTGTCACTGGCTTTTTAACTTATTGAAGCATTAAGCCATTTGATGAGATATTGATTTATTCATTTATTTTTAAGTATTTTTATTTTTAAAGTATAAAAATGGTATTTATGCAGCCTATTCATTACCTTCCTACTTTATGAAAGATAGGACTATTCGAGTTACAACCAGATTATGTAGGATTGAAAAAGTAGCGCCAAATACGGTCATTTATTGATCTATATAAATCAAGGGAGAAAAACACAATTGAGCAAACCCTTTGGCACGCTTGGTTGCATAGAATACTCCATATTCTCAGCGAATTAGACAGAAAAAAAATTCCATTAAGTAAATTTCACGACTAAAAATACCAATGCACAATCCATCGAATTAAAAGAGTTTGATTCGCAGGTTATTTTTAATAATCATAACTGTAATGCAGCCAAAGTAGTGCTTGCAAGCTTAAGATTAAAGCTTAGGAGATCTACTATCCTAGCTGTATATTAATCTCATAATTAAATAATGCTTGATTTGTCAAAATATTCCTATTGTAATATTTGATTTAGAGCATTATCATTGACATAATTAATCAAATACTATGACAATTGGTTATTTAGTTTTATTATTAACCTTATCTATACTAAAAGGAAGTGAACAGTTATCACAGACTCTACAGGTTATTGATTAAAATCAGAATTATAAAGCAACTGAAAGATTGACTGACAATTTATTTGAAATAGCATGAACTATATAAAGGCAAAATTGATCATGTGCTCATCTATTAGAATTATCCTGAAAAATTCCTGTCTTAATATGATTGTTTATAGCCGCGATAAGATAAAAGGTAAGATATTGTAGATTTACGATGATGGTAATAATCAAAGAAGCTTGATGGATTATTGTTTTCATATCAAAAGCATAGAAATTCTGGTAATGTGTTATAAAGATATTGGGCTATCATAAAAGTTAAAATTTTCCTGAAACTTTAATTATAGCTAAAAATGGCCATGTTATTTTAAAGAGAAATTGAAAAAATACAGCCTTTTTTTGCATTTTAGCCATAAACATGTGGTGATTAGATTATAAGTATAAATTCATGCTTAATTATTCAAGGAATATAGTCATTAATTAAATTATTTTAAATAAAACTTGAAATTATTCATAAATAATATTTTGAAATTAAATTTTTAAATTAAAAATTAAGATTTCAAATCTAAACATAAATCATAGTGGCGTTGATTTTATGGTATTTACCTTATAAATAAATTGAATTGGAATTCTTAAATAGATGGACACAAATTAAATATTTAATCTATACATTTAACTGGGAGATTAATCATGTATTTGGAAAGTTTTACTATAAAAAATTATCGAAAATTTGGTGAAAAAGACAATACAATATATTTTGTCAATGCTAGCGAGATCGGTCATTCAACTGGAAAAACTGATACAGAAATAAATCCATTAATCTCTTCATCGAGTACCTTAATTATTGGTAAAAACAATGCGGGAAAAACAACAATTACTAATGCGCTAACATTTATTGCCCAGGAAAAAAACAAATCACCCAAATCGACTGATTTTAATGTATATTATTTAAAAAATTTACTTAAAAAATATGTAGAAGCTTACGAAGCAAATAATTCATTCGAAAAGCTTCCGACTCCTGAGTTAGAGTTTATACTTAGAGTGAAAATCGATTCAAATGGATGCCAAGATCTCATTACTAACCTTTCCAGTTTTATCACGCTCAGTAATCACACACTAACAGAACCAATTGAAATAAAGGTGATATATGGAATAAAAGATACACAAATTTTTTATGAGCATATTAAAAAGATTATTCTAGAAAAAAAAGAACAAGACAAAGAAAACGAGAACAAAAAAGATCAAACCAGCACTAATCCTAAAACCGATACACTGTTAGAAAAGCTATGTGAGCTACTTGATGATAAAACAATAGTTGAATATAACGTCACATATAAAAACATAAATGATAGTGATATTACCTCCTTTTCATTGCATAACCTTTTTTCCATTAGATATATCAGAGCGAATCGTCACTTAAATGAAAATGTTCTTACAACTGTATTTCAGCGAATTGTCTCTTCTCAATTTGAGGATGAGAGCGCTAATAATGATATTAATCAGGGTATCGATACCATCAATACAACTATTACAGGGACAGTGCAAAGCAAAAATAATTCTGTTTCTGAAATTTTACAGAGTATCGAAAATAACAATCATGTTGATTTGCTACTTACAGGGAATGTTACTAAGAAAAGTATTCTAAAGAGCTTAATTAAATATAGCTTTACTGATGGTGATGAAATCATACCTGAAGATCAATTTGGTTTAGGCTATGTGAATTTACTCAATATCATTGGTGAAATTATTCATTATATTGATAATTATGAAGCGAATTGCCATCAAAGCCGAATAAATTTATTATTTATTGAAGAACCAGAGGTATTCATGCATCCGCAAATGCAGGAATTTTTTATCTCTCGTATTGATAACGCTGTTCAAAAAGCTTTACAATTGGCCAATAATAAAGATACTAAATTTAAAAAAACACTTCAATGTCAAATCGTCGTAACAACGCATTCCTCTCATATTGTAAATAGTAAAATTCATAGTGGCAATTCATTCAATAACATCAATTACTTAACCATTAAAGATAAATTTTCTATTGCAATACCATTAAACGATAAAAACATTCTAGATCAAAATAGCTCAACCAAAAATAAAGATATAACATTCTTAAAAAAACACATCAAATACAAAGTATCTGAATTGTTTTTTTCCGATGCGGTTATTTTTGTGGAAGGAGTAACAGAAGAAACACTGTTACATTATTATTTAGAACAAAATGATAAACTGAAAAATCACTACATCACTTTATTTAGAATTGAAGGTAATTATAGTAAAGTTTATTTACCACTGATTAAAAGATTAAATATCCCTTGCTTAATCATTACTGATCTAGATATTAAACGGTATGAATGTGAAAAAAATAAAAAGCACAAAAAAAAAGATAAAGACATAAACAACCAAGAAGATAAAGATACAAACAATCAAGAAGATAAACGGCTATGCCCAATTTGTGAAAATAATGATAATTATCCAATCAGATATGCTCAAATAATAGATTTAGACGATAGAAAAACCACAAATCCAACAATAATGCATTTTTTAAAAAATGTAGAAAAATCAAATAAAGCCAACAGCCTCAGCAACCTTACAGATTATATAAAAGAAGACTATCTATGTATCGTTTATCAAAAAGATCCTATAGAGGGGCAATTTGCCACCAGCCTAGAGGAAGCATTTATTTTAACTAATTATCAGAATAAATTAGTTCAAGATTTAATCAAACAGCTTAGAAAAAAAGATTATAACGAAATTACCGATAATGGAAAAGATACGGAAAAAATAAAAGATAATTCTTATAGATTGCAGTGCAGTCTTAGCAATAGCGGTGGTAAATCTGAATTTGCAAGTGAATTACTTTACGAACTGATCACGTCTTCAGAATCCGACAAACCCAAATTGCCTCAATATATACAGGATGGTTTAGCCTGGCTGGAAATTGAACTTAATAAAGGTGTGTAAGTGATGACATTAGAACAAAATCTGGCCAAAGAACGAGAAGTCCAAGAAAAAATTTTTGCTGCAATTAATGAGTATAGAAGTTTTCGATTTAATGCCGGCGCAGGCGCAGGCAAAACTTATGCCCTGATCGAATCGATTAAATATATTCTAAATTCAAAGCAAGTAGAATTGAAAAAAAATAATCAAAAAATCATTTGTATTACCTATACAAATGTCGCCGTTAATGAAATAAAAGAACGTCTTGGTAATACACAATTTGCTGTAGTTTCAACTATTCATGAAATGTTATGGGAACAAATCAAGTTATATCAAAAGAAGGAATTAATTGATTTACATAGAAATAAGCTAAGTAAAAAATTAAAGGAAATTCAAGAAAAAATAGAAGAACATAAAGCCAATCCAAATTTTTCAGGCATTTTTAATGACAATTTAGAGTCTTTTTTATCGCTAATTAAAGAAACAGAAGAATTGTATTATAAAATCAAAGATTACCCAGCTCAGGCATTTAAAGATTGTTATAAAGAATTTCAAGAAGAACACCCTTATCTTTCCTCAGCCTTAAAAAATGTAGCTAAATTTAAGTTCTTGATAGAACTTTTGTATAAAGAAGAGCGTTATGTAAATGCGATTGCGAGAATTGATGACCCTCAACAACGAAAAAACATTAAAATTCAATATGACAGCAAATCTAATTCAGACCGTTTAACTGCGATGAAGTTTAGTCATGATACATTATTGGAATATAGCCTTTCGATGGTTGAGAAATATCCAATGCTGCAAAGAATTATCGTCGATAAATACCCTTATTTTTTTATCGACGAGTATCAAGATACTCACGAGAATGTAATAAAGTTGGTCCAAATTTTGCACTCTTATGTACTTGCAAACGATGCGCATCAGAACCAACAACGATGGCTTGTAGGTTACTTTGGAGATACAAAACAAAATATCTATGATGATGGTGTTGGCAGTAACATTCAGAAAATTCATCCAAAGTTAGAAAATATTGATAAAGTATTCAATCGACGAGCCCATTTACAGCTTATAAATGTGATTAATAAAATTAGAGATGACAAAATCTTACAAGAACCCATAGATCCTAATAGCAAACATGGGAACGTACAGTTTTCCTATTTAATGAATACCAATGAAGAAAATAAAACAATTAAAATACTAGAATTCATTGAGCACTTTAAAAATACAATCTCACCAGGCGAAAAAATTGATTGTTTGGTACCTCTAAATCGTTCATTAGCCAGCCTAGGAGGCTTTGAAAATATCTATAAAATAATTGGTGACATTATTTATTGGAAAGATCTTAATTCTCAACTGCTCTCACATCAATTAGAAAAACTTCATCCGACTGTGCTCATTTTTTATCATCTAGTGATGTTTTATAAAAAGTTAAATAATAAGAAAACAACCTATCATGATCTATTAGGAAAAACCAAGAATGATATTACCTTTGAACATGCAAAAAAGGTCATTGATTCATTTTCTGCTATGAATGTGACCACTTTGCATGACCTAGTCAAGAATATATCGCAAATTATTCAAGATAATGACCCTAATTATACAAATTTGGCAATTAAATATTGTCTTAATAACTTTCTGGTTATAAATTATTCAGAAATCAAAAAATATGATTCATTTTATGAATATATTCAAGATATGATCTATCAAATTACGCTTGAAAAACAAAATTGGGATGAAGCACAAAAAGAAGAAAATGAAAAAATAATAGCAGCGATTTTGAATGTCAATATGACAGAATGGTTAAATTGGGTTTCATTTATTAATGAAGAACGAAATGAGAATACACAGGTAATTTATCACACCTATCATGGAACTAAAGGAGCAGAATATGATAATGTAGCTATTATTATGGAACATCATTTTGGCTCCAAAAGTGGGAAAAATAAATTTAAAAATTATTTTTCTCATATTCAATCTACTCTAGAAGAACAAGATATCAAATTACTGGATATCAACTACAAAAAACAATTTGAAAATACTCAGAATCTGATTTACGTGGCTTGCTCTCGGGCGAAGAAAAATCTACATATTTTATACTTAGATGATATATCTGAAATCAAGAAAGGGATCGAATTATTGTTTGATAAAGACAATATAAATGTATTTAACTAGGCTAAACAGTTATGTTTCAACAAGTTTTAATTATCTTGATGATTAGAATAATTTAACTGGTTAGAGAATGATATGATGACTTGTAAAACCTAAAAAGCATTGGTTATATTACAACTAGGCGTAGTTGATTATTGCATTAGTGCTGATTCACTGATTATAGAAATATCTAAATCAGCAACCTATTCTGGTTGCTGATATTTTTTGCTGCGAAAAACCATCATGCTTACTTTTAATCCATACTTTACAATATTGTGATCGATTTAAAGGGAGTGAATATCATGGGTATGCATTTATCGTGATGATAGAAACTTTAAAGTGATTATTGTGCATTAACCAAAACAATCATTATTGTTATAATAATTTAACATTGAATCTATTACCCATTTGTGAATCAAATGAAGATTTTAGAATTTCTTAAATTTTTGCCCTCTATCATTTCCCCCAGCCTCTTCAGAGAGCCTTTTCTGCATCGATTTATTCCTTCGGATTCAGATATTAAAAAAATTACTGATTACTTATTAAACATCAGAAAAGAATTGCGTGCAAAAGAAGCGACTATTTTGGAACAGAAGCTAGCCCTACTGCAGATCCCCTATTTAAAGCACCTGGAATTAAGTCAGATTGAATTTTGGGAAAAAAATTATCCAGATGACTTAGATTTATTATTTGATCTATATGTCTCTCAAGGGATAATGCATCAAGGTTTAAGAAGAATTAGATGGGATGAACCGACGAGTAGCTATCAATATATAAACTCATTTGCCCATAAAAACACAGAATATGCAGACAAATTAACTTTAAAATTAAAAAGAAATAAATTGACTTCATCAATGATAATTTTTGCGCTGTTATTATTAGGTGTTTTTTTCTTAATCATAGTCATAGCATCTTAGTTGTTTTGCAAACTTTTCTTTTAATGATAATGATTATTTTAGCAACACTCATTGTTTTAATTAAATATCGTGATCACATTGTGGTTGAGGCTACTGAACGTATCATTAATAAGTACCCTGACTTAATTCAAAAGTATGATGAAGATATAGATCATCAAGCGATGAAACATAGCCGTTGATCAATGTAGAACATTACAACAATCATATTTATTATACAAATAGTAAAAAACACCGCTCAACAGAGCGGTGTTTTGTTTTGCAATCTTAATCCTGAAATTTTTTCTTAATAGAATCAACCGCATCTTCTACAGCATTTGACACATCATGAAAAGCTTCTTTCACGCCACCAACAGCTTTATCAACAATGCCTTCAGATTGGGTTTTGGCATCACCTACTGCTTTACCGACATTTTCTTTTACTTCGCCTTTAGCTTTATCTAAGAATCCATTATCACTCATATCCATCTCCATAAATTTAGTGTACAGGTTATGACGCGATGAACCATAACCGGTTTTTGTTTAGACTACCTTGAGTATCTTAGAAAGAGTATGGATCGCCTGCAATGGTAAATGGCAAGATTTGCAGCTAATTACACTTTTCAATATTAAATAATTAAATCATACAGTTAATTAACCAAATTTATTGAAAATAGATTATGTTAAATAATTCATCATAGCAATTTTTTAAGAAAAAAATGGTAGAACAAGAGTGTATTGAACTATTCACATGTTTATAATTTGAATATTCTCTTGTTGTAAAATAAATCATTTATTAATGAGATTTGGATCCACAATAAAAATTTCTGCACAATCACTTCAAAGAAAATTAGATCATAAATCGGTTAATTCTATACGCTAATATATGTTTATGAGAGTTGGTTATTTAGGGTTTTACTTTAAGTCACAATACGATTAACCATTGTATAATCAAATCTGATCAGAACAATATCAGGTGCACTACCTAGCTAAATTGTTAGCAGTTTGTTTTACTCTGAATGTAAGAATGGCGAGTATGCTGGAAAATAAATGTTTAAGCGGGATAGATAGTCAATCCAAGACGACTGTAAATCAGTCTACTTATCTATCACCAAATAAAAGAGCTGTGTCGGTCGCCCCAATGTTAGACTGGACTGACAAGCATTACCGTTATATGGCCAGGTTGATTACGCGACATGCCTGGTTATATACAGAAATGATTAATGCTAATGCGATTGTGCATGGCGACAGAAAACGCTTACTGCAGTTTCTCCCTCAAGAGCAGCCGTTGGCTTTGCAGTTAGGTGGCAGTGAACCGACACTGTTGGCTCAAGCTGCCAAAATTGGAGCAAATTATGGTTACAATGAAATTAATTTAAACTGTGGCTGCCCTAGCCCACGTGTACAGCAAGGGGCTTTTGGTGCGTGTTTGATGCGCGAGGTAGCGCTGGTAGCACAATGTTTAAATGCGATGCAAGAAGTGGTGGATATTCCAGTTACCATTAAACACCGTATTGGTCTGGACAAGGAAACCGATTATCAGCCATTGGCAGATTTCGTTGGTTACTTGCGCGAACACACTGCCTGCCGAATTTTTATTGTCCATGCACGTAACGCCTGGCTCGAGGGTTTATCTCCCAAAGACAATCGTGAGGTTCCCCCGCTGCGTTATGATTATGTTTATCGTTTAAAAAAGGAATTTCCAGATCTGGAAATTATTTTGAACGGTGGAGTCACCACCAATGAAGAGATTGCAAATCATCTTAACTATGTGGATGGAGTGATGGTAGGACGAGAAGCGTATCATCATCCGATGTTAATGCAGCAATGGGATGCATTATTTTACGGAGATGATCATCCGTTTGCTGATTATGATGATATCGTGGCTAATCTTGTGGAATATGCTCGAATGCAGTTGCAGCTGGATGAGACCTCTTTGCAGCACATGGCGCGCCATTATCTTGGTTTAATGCATGGTATGGCGGGTGCACGCCAATGGCGGCGCATGCTTTCTGATGCCAGTTTGTTAAAACAAAATGATGCTGCTCTGATTCAAGAAGCTTGGCAAGCTGTCAAAAGGCAGGTTACCTGCTGCTCAAGCACAATTTAAGCTACAATAAAGAAATTTTAATCTGGACGTTATTTTATGCAGCAATATTTAGATTTAATGCAACATGTTCTTAAGCATGGGGTGGATAAGAGTGATCGGACAGGTACGGGGACGCGCTCGATATTCGGATATCAGATGCGTTTTGATTTGGCCAAGGGCTTTCCAGTTTTAACTACAAAGAAATTACATTTGCGCTCTATTATTTATGAATTGTTGTGGTTTCTACGTGGCGATACCAATATTCAATATTTGCATGAGCATAATGTATCGATCTGGGATGAGTGGGCCGATGCGAATGGTGATTTAGGACCAGTCTATGGCTATCAATGGCGTAGCTGGCCGGCTGTAGATGGTCGTCATATTGATCAAATTAGCCAGTTACTCACTCAGATTAAAAATAATCCAGATAGCCGGCGTTTGATTGTTTCGGCTTGGAATCCAGCATTGGTGGATGAAATGGCACTTCCACCCTGTCACGCTTTATTTCAGTTTTATGTGTTTAATGGTAAGTTGTCCTGTCAATTGTATCAACGCAGTGCCGATATATTTTTAGGCGTGCCTTTCAATATCGCCAGTTATGCTTTATTGACAATGATGATTGCTCAGGTGTGCAATTTGCAATTGGGTGAATTTATTCACACGTTTGGCGATGCGCATTTATATAGCAATCATTTTGAGCAAGCTAAACTGCAATTAACGCGTACACCAAAAAAATTGCCCATCATGAACATTAACCCCGCAGTAACGGATCTTTTTGCATTTAAGTTTGAGGACTTTGAACTGGTGGGCTATGAACCTGATGCACATATCAAAGCACCGGTGGCCGTATAACTATGTCTAAGAAAATTACGTTAGTGGCCGCATTGGCAGACAATAACTGTATTGGCAAAGCCAATTCTATTCCCTGGTATGTTCCGGAAGATTTCGCGTTCTTTAAAAATTACACAATGGGTAAGCCGGTGGTAATGGGACGCAAAACATGGGATTCCTTACCTAGAAAACCACTACCTGGTAGACCTAATTATGTTGTGAGTCGTCAAGCTGATCTGGTATTGGATGGTGCTAAGTGCGTTAATAGTGTTGAAACGGCAATCCAACAGCTTGCTGATAGTGACGAGATTATTATTATGGGTGGAGCACAAATTTATCTTCAGGCCCTGCCCTTGGCAACTGATCTACGCTTAACTCGGATTCATATAACCGTTGATGGGGATGCTTTTTTTCCAAATATTCCGGCTGATCAATGGCAACTGGTGGATCGATCGCATCATGTTAGCAGTAATGATGCGACTCAATATGAGTTTGAACACTTTACCCGTATTTAATTGTCGCTGAATTGGTTAATGTAATATTTTATTAGCTGATTTAAACTACCCATAAAACTTAATCTGTAACGCTTTATAATATATGTAGTAGTATGATGCTAAAGCTTTGGTGAATATGGTGTTGAAACATCATGCCAATTTTAGTTTTATAAATAAAATTATGTAGATGCAGTTTGGTCTGAATAGGTTTTGACAGTTATACCTCAATCAGTCACAATAATTTGACACATCTTTATCTTAAATAAACAAATCAAAGGAATTTAAATATGAGTACGGTTACATTGAAAGGTAACACAGTTGAAGTAAAAGGTCAGTTTCCTCAAGCTGGCAGTACAGCACCTGATTTCACGCTGGTGAATGCTGAATTAAAAAATATTTCTTTAGCTGATTTTGCTGGTAAATGCAAAATTCTGAACATATTTCCAAGTGTTGATACTGGCATATGTGCAACTTCAGTACGCCGGTTTAATGCTGAGGCATCGAATTTACAAGATACTGTGGTGTTGTGTATTTCTGCGGATCTACCCTTTGCACAAGCTCGTTTTTGCGGCGCAGAAGGTCTGAAAAATGTTCATACTCTATCTACATTTCGTAATCCGGAATTTAAGGATGATTATGGAGTGAATATTGCTTCCGGTCCGCTGGCAGGATTATGTGCCCGTGCGGTGGTGGTTTTAAATGAAAATAATCAGGTTTTACATAGTCAACTGGTGGCGGAAATCTCTTCCGAGCCAGATTATAACTTAGCATTGGCTGTTGTAAAATAATTCAAATCCTCATAGATGAAACCTGAATGGTAAGAAAAAGCTTACTTATTCAGGTTTTTTTTGAACTGTATAGATATACGATTAAACTAGTCGTAGTACGATTTTAAATCTTTTGCTACCCGAATTTTAACTATCAGTATGCAGAAGATCACTTATGCAATCTTTATATTTTTTCAAATAGATAGTTATAAATGGTTATCTTGCGGGCTGGTATTGTCTTTAATTAGTTAGGCGATTATTTATCACCCTATTCATTGTATAAATAAGCAAATTTCTTGAATTTAAATCTAATTTAATTAATTACCTTATGTTTTTTAATTTGACTTTTACTGTAATTTTTAACAAAACACCTTACCATCTCAAATAGAGGCTTTACATAAGGGCTGAACTTTACATAAGGGCTGTATTAGTCTCTCTTACTGTAACTATTTAATTCGATACTCTTAATGGAGCTGAAACTTTTATGTTCAAAAAGCCTGCCCCATATAGATTGACTAGAATAGACAATTTTTTTAAAAGATAAAATTATAACTTTACAATTTATAATAACATATGTTACTATAATTAATGTTATTAAAAATTTGTGAATATGTTTAGAAGGAGTAGTACTTATGGGATGGTTTTTAAACTGCATAACTTACGATTTCTTTAATTTTCGAGATCGAGCTAGCCGAGCAGAATATTGGTGGTTTACTGTGTGGTCTTTTTTGACTGCTTGCGCTTTAGGTATTGTTTCGATAATGTTAGATTTCAAAATCTCCGATGGGATGTTAACAGTTATAGGTGCTATTTGGGCAATACCTGAGTTAGCAGTTACTGTGCGTCGTTTACATGATTCAAGTAAATCTGGTTGGTGGGTTTTGTTATTATTCATTCCACCTTTAGGCATTATGATCTTTATATTTATGTTGCTTGATTCTACACCTGCAACCAATAAATACGGCCCCAACCCTAAAGGTGATTGGTGACTTGAGTTTTTTTGTTGCCATGGAAATTTTTCAATGCTCTAATTAATTAATCTTATTTTGGGTTTGACATTTTAATTTGTTTCAATTGAAAAATTGTATAAAGCTAGATTGATATTTATGTAGTCTTTTTATGCTTGATAACGTATAAGTTAAAGACAACAAGTATGGATTTAATTATGGAATTAACCCCATCTTTTTTTGATGGGGTTTATTTTTATTATTTAATGATTGTCACCATGCAAAAGTTATGCATGGAAATTTTAAGGCATTATTGAATTTTAGGTTTATCAATTATATCCGGAAAACGCCGTATTCATATATCTTTGCTTAAGTTGATAACTTAAGCTATGAAGCTCTTTACCATTTAAACACGCACTAGCTTAGCAATTTCAATTGAGATCATCTGTCTCTTTAATGAAAATAAAAGCCAATATTGAGATCAGTGAAGATGGTATAAGACTCTACCCTACTTTTAATATTATTGGTCCTGAATAAGTATTTGATTAATTTATTGATACTCACTCTCTATCTTGTAGATGATTATTAAATTTTGGTTGATATGAATTCAACTTAGTTATTTGATCGACTTTTTTGGTAATGAGCTTTTAGGTTTGCCAATTGCTTAATTGCACCAAAATGTAAAGTGAACGTATTAGACAATATAGGATAATCTTGAGAATATGACTATAGACTAATGTATGAAAATAAGGACTATTTGTATTAATATTAATAAGGCTGAATCCAGTATTTGGATTCAGCCTTTTTCTGCAATTGGTTTATAGCTGATTACGCAGTTTTCTTACCAGTTGCAGAAGCAATAGCCAGATTTTCATTGCGATTTAGGGCAACACTGGTTACGCCAGTTGGGAATACCAGATCAGAAAGGTGACGAATTTCGCCAGCGCTGATGGTGGCTACGTCCAGTTCTAATGCAGCTGGGATGTTTTTAGGTAATGCGTTTACTTCTACGCTAGTAGCCAACAAGGATACACGACCACTTTGCAATTTTTCAGCTGGAGAAATAGCGGCATTTACCAAGTGTAAAGGTACACGAATATTAACTGGTTTTTTAGCATCTACTGCTTGAAAGTCAATATGTTGAACTTGTTGTTTAAATGGGTGCATTTGGAAATCGCGAATGATAACTTTGTGCGCTTTACCATTTACAGTCAATTTAATGATGGCAGTATGGAATGATTCTTTTTCCAATGCATACCATAATGTACGATGATCAACTGTAATGGCAACTGGTTCAGTACCTTCACCATATAATACGGCAGGAACTTTACCTTCGCGACGCAGGCGGCGGCTCGCACCAGTGCCCTGTGCTTCACGGATTTCTGCTTTAATTTCGTATGACATATACTACTCCAAGGTTAATAATGCCGTCATCGGCCGCGACCAGCTTAAGACGACTTGGTTGTTACGGGAGGAATAACGCTCCCGGTATGGCCACATCCTCATTAAAGAGGTATGACACGGATTCTTCGTTACTAATTCTGCGCACAGTTTCAGCTAAAAGTCCGGAAATACTGACTTGACGGATGCGATCACAGTTTCGTGCTTCTTCTGATAGGGGTATGGTATCGGTAACGACAATTTGATCAATATCGGAAGACGCAATACGTTCGATGGCTGCACCAGAGAAAACTGGATGGGTGGCATAAGCCAATACGCGTTCAGCGCCACGCTCTTTCAGGGCAGAAGCTGCTTTACATAAGGTATTGGCAGTATCGATCATGTCATCAATAATCAGACAAGTTCTATTTTGAATTTCACCAATAATGTTCATTACTTCTGCTACATTGGCTTTCGGACGACGTTTGTCGATAATAGCCAGATCGGTACCCAATGTTTTGGCTACTGCACGGGCACGTACTACACCGCCAATGTCTGGACTGACTACGGTAAGGTTGTCAATACGCTGTTTTTCAATATCGTTAACCAGAATCGGGGTTGCATATATATTATCTACTGGAATATCGAAGAAACCTTGTATCTGGTCGGCATGCAGGTCTACGGTCAGTACACGATCAATACCTGCTGAATAAAGCATGTTGGCTACCAGTTTGGCAGAAATTGGTACACGCACTGAACGCGGACGACGGTCCTGCCGAGCATAGCCAAAATATGGAATGGCAGCGGTGATACGACCTGCTGAAGCTCGTTTAAGTGCATCAGCCATGGTCAGAATTTCCATTAGGTTATCGTTTGTTGGTGAACAAGTCGGTTGCACGATGAATACATCACGACCACGGACATTTTCCAGCAACTCAATTGCAATTTCACCATCGGAAAATTTGCCAACTGAGGCACGTCCCAGAGAGATATCCAAATGTCTGGCGACATTATCAGCTAATGCCGGATTGGCATTTCCAGTAAACACCATCAAACTATCGTATGCTGCCATTTCTTCTGTACCTGAATTTTGTTTAGATTTGGTGTAATTTGCGTGAGGTAGATTTAACATTTATCAAACGCTTTATGTTAGTCATGCAAGATGCTGCATAGAGCAGCAAATCTGGCATTATTACCACAATTACCGATTCGAAAAATCAGGGTTGCTAGTGCAATCCTGCCCGATTGTGTCAGCTTATGCCTTAGCGGTAATAGCAAACGTTTAGACCTACCTTTTAGCGCGATTACTATTCATTTGCAATAACCGGTTTGATACGGTTTAGGAAGGAGTATTAACTGCTGACAGTATTCCTAAACTGATTAAACCATTTAAGTAATGAAGTAAACGCCATCATTACTGTACGCGTTAGCCTAAGCAGGATAGTTTAAGATATAGGCTAACACTTTATCTTAAATATCCATTTGATTTCGCTTGCTGTTGAGATCAAGCCAATTTCAAACGGATTATATCACTTCTAATGCTAAATACTAAACATCAGAATTTAGACCAACTTGTTCTATCTTAACATTAAATAAGCGTGTAAGAATACTTACACGCTTATTTCACTGTGGCTGGGGAGGTAGGATTCGAACCTACGCATACCGGAATCAGAATCCGGGGTCTTAACCACTTGACGACTCCCCAATAGGATTATTCAAGTGTGGCTGGGGAGGTAGGATTCGAACCTACGCATACTGGGATCAAAACCCAGTGTCTTAACCACTTGACGACTCCCCAATGTTAAACATGAGCAGTTGGCTGGGGAGGTAGGATTCGAACCTACGCATACTGGGATCAAAACCCAGTGTCTTAACCACTTGACGACTCCCCAACTACACAGATCAATCATAAAATGGATGCTTCGCTAAGGAAGCAACACAATATGCCTGATGTGCGCTAGAAACTTGGTTGTATACAGCTTGCGCTGCATTTTCACTATCAAAAGTCAGAAATACGCATGAACCAGAACCACTCATCATCGGCTTGCCAAATTCAGCCAGTGTGTCCAAAGCATTTTTGACTTCAGGATATTGAGCAACGACAACACTTTGCATATCATTACGCCAGTACTGCCTCGCTTGAAAGTCTGGCATTATCCGTGGCGTTGAATTCCGTGTCAAGTCTTTATGTGCAAATATTTTCGCTGTACTGATATGCACTGGCGGTTTGATTATTACATACCATTGTTTTGGAATTTGAAATTCAGATAATTTTTCTCCGATACCCTGCACAAAAGCTGTTTGCCCAAATATAAAAAATGGAACATCTGCCCCTAATTGCAAACCTATTTCGCATAAATCGGATCGTGTCAGGTTTAGCTGCCATAATCGATTCAGTGCCATCAGCATCAGGGCGGCATCCGAGCTTCCACCGCCCAATCCTGCTCCAACAGGAATATTTTTCTGCAGCCATATTTCTACACCTAGATTACGGCCAACATACTGGCACAATATTTCAGCTGCCCGAACGGTTAGATCCTGTTCAGGCGGCACATCGCTCATCGGTGTATGCAGAAGTATTTGCCCGTGATCATTTTTTTTCAGCCATAGTTGGTCATACAGACTGATCATGGTGAAAATGCTTTGCAACAGATGATAACCATCTGCACGTTGGCCTATGATACGTAAATCAAGGTTAAGTTTGGCTGGCGCAAGAAAGCTTTGAGCATCAGCAGGAGGATGTGGCCAAGCCGGCGCAGTAGAGTGAATGACTTGCACAATTAGCTCTGTTTCTGACGTAGTTCACACTGGGGGGTATTTTCAGCCGTTGGAGAAAACTGGTCGAACACGAGTTTAATTTCAAACCGTTGATTATTAAGTTTAACGATTCGGGGATAATGGTTCTCTTTCAGTAAGTCGCGGTGTATTATCCATCCAGATTGTTGCAAACTTCCATCTGGTAGTATTTTATGGGGTTGATTTGTGATCCAGTATCCTTGCACCCATTGATTAAGGTGATCAAATGGTAAGGCAAATCCCAACAAATTTTGACTCAATTCTTCAACACTTGCGGCTGTGGTAATTTGTCCATGGTTGTCTTCGGCGATCACTCCGTATTGATCTCGACATAGAACGCCAACGCTGTTACCCAATGGGGTGTTCACTTCAATGGTTTGCACTTGACTTAGACTTTGCCAGTTAAAGTTGGCATAAGATCCCTTCCCTTCATCGACCACAGCTAAGCGACCACTACTGTCGAATGCTTGGGTTTCGGTTGGCGTACCTGCTCTCCAATCAGCTTCAGTTGCTCTTTTCACTGCAGTGAGATGATTACACCCAGTCATAATTAATGTTGTCAGTCCTATAAGACCAATTTTTTGGCACCATTGCTGCATGTGTTTTCCATGTTGAATTAATTTAGCGGGCTTATTTTAAATAAGGTTTTACTCTTATTTTAATCAGTTGTTGGAATTTTGCCTGTTGGCTTAATTTAAAATAACAAATTTTGACAGGAATGCTGGGTCTTTTATGAATACTTTATCCTATTGGTTATAGTTAAAAGTACTCTCTAAAATAGATTCCTGCCAATGTTTGAATTGTTTAAATTATGGCATGACAAATTCGTATTATGCCTTTATTTAACAAGGTCTTGCGGATTAACCCCAAATTTTTTCAATGTTTGCTCTAGGGTTTGTTTATCGTGCTCTTGGTCTTTGAGCCCTTCTGCCCAGATTTGTCGCGCTTCATCGCGTCGATCTTGCTGCCATAATACCTCCCCTAAATGAGCAGCTGCTGTACTATGACGTGATTCATTAAAAGCCGAACGTAAAAAGGTTATAGCTTTAATCGGATTGCCATTTAAATAATATGCCCAACCCAAGCTATCTTTAATTTCTATGCTTCGGCTATCCAGCTCATAAGCATGTTGTAATATGCTTAATGCTTCCGCCCAATGTTTTTTTGGCATGCTTAACAAGGTATAACCCAGGTCATTCCATCCAAAAGCATCATCTGGTCTAAGTTGAATATAGGTTCGATAATCTGGTATTGCTTTTTTATATTGATTCAGTTTGCCTGAATACGCTGTAGCACGCTGAAAGATAATAAGAGCAACTATACTATCATCTTCTCCATCTTTTTTTGCTTGAGCCAGCATATCATTTAGTTGTTGAATATATGCCTGAGCAGGCATGGTATTTTTATAGATTTCTGCACTCAGTGCGGTAAAATCATATTTATTAAATAAAATTAATGATTCAGATTTGTCGCTTACTTGGCGGAACCACTTTTCTGCAGCTGAATAATCACCCTTTTCCAAAGACACGAGGCTCATCACATATGCTTTATCTGTTTGAAATTTTTCAAGATGCACTTTGTCTAGCCATTCCAAAGACTCTGCAGTATCGCCACGTTTAACAAACCATAATCCTGCTAATAAGGCAGCGGTTTCTTTTTCCAGTTCTGAACCCGTCTGCATTAATTGATTAAGATCTCGAATAAATGTATCTTTGGCTACATCATTGGTATAGTCGTTAAAAATTTTATACAGCAATTTCTGATTATCAGATTGATTATCAGTGTCTTGTTGTTGGCTAATAGATAAGCTCTTTGGGTTAATTTTGTGCTGATGCAAGATTTGCATCAGTACGTACTGATCACTGTTTTTGTTACTTAACCCTGATGCCCATGTTTGACGAGCCAACTCTTTTTGACCTAATTGCCAATAAACTTCTCCCAGATGAGCAGCCACTTCACTTTCTGGCTGATGCTCGAATGCAAATTCTAAGAGCGGCAACGCTTTTTTGCTTTCTCCGTTAAGGTGATACGCCCAACCTAAGCTGTCATTCACCGCCGGCGATTCGTCGTCCATTGCATAAGCTTTTTCAAGTAGCTCTTGTGCTTCTTGCCAATGATTTTTGGGTAAACTTAATAAGGTATAACCTAGCGCATTGTATCCTTCAATTAGATCAGGTCGCAAAGCCCTGTAACGACGCAAATCCTGCACGGCTTTTTCAGGTTTATGCAGTTTATCTGCATACAGCAATCCACGTAGATACAATAAAGGTGGCAAGTTGATTTCACGTAATTTAGGACTGGATTGTTCCGCTATATTGATCTCTTTGGTCAATTGGATTTCATATTGTTTTGGAGTCAAAGATGAGCTGTTGATATAGGTTTTTAATCTAACCAAATCGCTGGTATCATAAAAAGTAGGCTCACCTGAGATTGTGGCAGCCAGATCAAGCCATTTTCTTGCTTGCGCCCAATTTTTAGCTTCACTTTCAATGGATGCTAAGAGTATAGCCTTATCAAATTTATAATAGCTATCTGTCACTTGAGTTAACCAGGTGCGTGAAGCAGCATAATTATGCTCATCAAAATATCGCATTGCCACCAGCATGGCAGCTTTACTGCGTTGATTCTCATTGCCCAGTTCTACTGCTTTGGTAGCATATCCAATGATGGTATCAGAGGGTTCTTGCTGACTGATAGCTAGATACATGGCCTGTATATAAAGATCGGCGCTTTTGCTTTTAGCCAGTAAGGGTTGCAGGGTAAGATAAGCTTCTTGAAGATTCTGATTTTTAATTTGTATTTCGATATAAAGACTTTGCCATCTTGAAGGCAAGTTATTTATTCCCACTTGTTGATAAAATTCATTTAGATATTGTGGCTGTTTGATATTGATGAGATTTAAGGTTAGCTGGGTGGGGGGTAAAATATCGTTGTCCAGCTCAGATAATCGCTTTAATGCATTGATTGTTTGTGCTTTATGATTGCCGGTCACTCCATATATGGCATCGACAATCATGGCTTCTGCCAGCTCTGGATGCTTGCTAGCCGTTTTATGGATGTGCTTATTGAGTTGATCTGAAGCATATAGATTTTTTAAACGATATTGAGCAAGCAGCAAAAATAGACGCTTTAATTGATATTCGTTTGCTGAAGATAAAACACTATCGGTATATTTGATCAATTGCGGTTCATCATTTTTAGCCAGAGCCAATTCCCATAATAGTCGCTGTTTTGTTTGACTATCCTTTGGATCTATTTTTTGCAAAATTTGTGCTATTTCCTCAGCAGCGGCAATATTATTATCAGCCAGAGCGATTTCCATTGAACGCTGAGCCAGATTCGGGTCCTGAGTTCGGTTCAGAATTTTCAAATCTGTGGCTAAAGCTACCTCACTTTTACCCTGAATATTGATTAGTTCACTTGCCAATAAGGTGAATATATCGTTGGTTCGCTGCGCCAGTGATAAGTTGCGCTGGAGAGATGCTTGATCTTTGCTTGAACTATTCTCTTTAACCAGCTTTATCTTTGATTGAATTGGAGCTATGGTTTTTTTGACTTCTGCTTGGTTATCTGCATAAGCAGTACCGGCTACTAATAAGCTCAAAACAAGCGGGGTAAGGCGATGAATCCACTGAGGCATGAAACTTCTCCAGATTACTATTTAGTTGTGTATATCACTATTGTATGAACAAGCATTCGGTTATTTTCAGCTGTTAATCAATAATGACTTTAAGGATTTTGGGGTATTTTAAAGTATCTTTTCATTCTTGATAATCGTTTATTTAAGTATGATTAAGAATGTGATTAAGTAAATATGAAATAATTATAAATGCATTGATGCCTAAAATGCTAAAAAGGTGTTGAAATATTGTTTTTTCTAGGCAAAGAAATTGGGCTAGCATGCCCTTTTAATTTGCTAAAACTAAGTGTTGGCTGGGTAGAAAAAAGATAAATAAAACCAATATGCTGATAAGATTAATGCGCAAAGGACAAATGGAAAATGCTGAAATTTTCTTAAAAACAACGGAAACTTATCAATATAATTTAAAAAATCTTGTTTGCTAACAATGACCATTTTGCAGAATCAGATGATGATTGTTTTAGCTGTTTTTGTCAAATTAGGGACTATTTCCCCGATATCACCTTTCTAAGCAAAAGGGGACAAAGAAAAGGTTTACCCATCGAGCATGGCGTGAGATATGGGCGGTGGTTTAGGCGCTTATCAATTACCCCTTGGCAAACATGCTGACCGGAAAGATCTGGTGCTTATTTTTGATGATAAAGATGAAAATATTGTTTCTTCTGAAAACGGGAAGATTTTTATAAGACCTGATTGCGCACATCTAGAATATAACAAGTGTTATAAAGTTATACGGTGGTTATTTTTAGAAAATATTAATATGTTGATAATAATCATTGTAGTGTAGCGGCCATCAAATAAATTTTTTTGGTTTGCAGATTTTGCTTATCTAAATTTCGACTTAAACCGACCATTTATTCTAAATCTCTACAAGGTGGATCAACCTTTTCAAGATGGATGGTAGAGTTAAACCCACCACTATGCATTATTTTGATAGATTACCAAGCTACTATTGTCCACAAGCCCCAAGTGTGGACCCAAAATAGTTCTTTAAGGATGATTATGGTGTTTGGTCACCACAGATATATGCAGTTGCATTGCTTTCGGCTATATCAGCGCTGTCGGCTGCAGTACCCTAATCTTTATGGTTAAAGCACTTGATGCAAGTATAGTCACTCTAAAAAACCGAATTAATTTAGCTTAATAAGGTTTGGATTTCGGTGTGCAGATGTTTTGGTTTTCACGGATTAAGTTTGCCTTATTTGCTAGTCAATCTCTTTTCTTAATAAATCATTTTTACTGACTTTAAGCGCAACCGTGCAGCTTAGTTTTATCGAGACCCTGAGCAATAACAAAGTGATATTATTTGTTGATGTTGTATAATTCATGTTTTATCTGATATTGCTTACTGAGTTAGCATGCCTGAATTACCAGAAGTTGAAACCACTCGACGAGGAATCGAACCTTTTATTGTTAATCAACAAATTTGTCATGTTGAAGTACGTCAACCTAAACTACGTTGGCCGGTCAGGGCAGATTTAGCTGAGATACTTGAAGGAGAAGTGATTAGATCAGTACACCGTCGAGCCAAATATTTGTTAATAGATATGTCAGCTGGAACGTTGATTATGCATTTGGGTATGTCTGGTAGCGTACGGGTATTTACCCAATCGTGTATTCCTCAAGTGCAAAAACACGATCATTTGGATATTGAGTTTACTAATGGTTCCATTTTACGTTTTCACGATCCGCGCCGTTTTGGCGCGGTGCTGTGGTTTGTTGGCGCGATTGAACAGCATCCGCTATTGTCTAAGCTTGGTCCTGAACCGCTAAGTGATGAGTTTAATGGTTCTTATTTGCAAAATACGCTTCATTCTCAGAAAAGAGCAATTAAGTTGGCCATCATGGATAATAAAACTGTAGTTGGGGTGGGAAATATCTATGCCAATGAAGCGCTATTTCGCAGCGGTATACTTCCTCATACTTCTGCAATGGATTTGAATGAGACTCAATATTTTGAGTTAACCATAAGGATTAAGGAAGTTTTACAGCAAGCTATTGCTGCCGGAGGCAGTACTTTACGGGATTTTGTCAATAGTGATGGTAAAAGTGGTTATTTTCAGCTTCAGCATGATGTGTACGGTCGCGCCAATGAGCCATGTCGTCATTGTGGTCAGTTGATTGAAAAAATAATACTGGGTCAACGCAGTAGTTTTTATTGTCCAATATGTCAAAAATAAATTATGAAATCTAATCAATATTCTTCTTTTGTTACTCGCTGTTGGCGACTCATTAATTTAATCTGCTGGTTAGTACATACTTTATGGCGGGTTAGATGGTTTAAAAACAAGCCACTTACACAACGTAATCAAGAATTGAGCGCTATTTCTGATGGTTTTCTTCGAGTACTAAATGTTCAAGTTAAGTTGAATAATGCTTTACCAGTTAATGCTTCAATGCCTTGGCTAACGGTAGCCAACCACGTTTCGATCATTGATATGTTTGTGATGATGAAATATATACCTGGTGGTTTTATTGCGACTAAAAACATCAGAAAATGGCCAGTTTTAGGTAATTTGATTGCCAATGTAGGTACGGTTTTTATCAACCGAAATTCTCGGCAGGATGTTGCTCCGGTCAGTCAAGCTATTGAAAAAGCACTGCGACAACATAAGAATGTTTTATTTTTCCCTGAGGCATATACGTCATCAGGTATGGATGTTCTACCTTTCAAAGCTGCTTTATTCCAAGCTGCCATTGATGCTCATGTGCCGGTAGAATGTGTTGTACTGCGTTATTATGACGCTCATAAACGAACCGATAAGGTGAGTTTTAGTGGTGAAATTAGTCTGTTGAAGAGCATTTGGCAGATTATTTCTATCCCGCAAATTGTGGTTGAGGTTGATTTTTCGCCTTTATTAAATAGTGAAAAAACTTTGCAATTCGACCGTTACCAATTGAAAGATAAGGCAGAAGAATTTATTCGTGCCAAAGTATTGTCTGACAGCCCATTGAGGGATCAGATACAGCAATCGATGAATCAATAGTGTTGGAATAAAGCTAAGGCGCCAGCCTTTGTTTGATCCATTGGTTATTTTGTAAGGTATATTGAATACGATCATGTAAGCGGCTTGGCCGTCCTTGCCAAAATTCAAAACGATCAGGAGTGAGTAAATAGCCTCCCCAGTGCGGTGGACGTGGTACATTAAGCAAATATTTCGCCGCAAATTTGGTTGCGCGCTTCATCAATTCAGCTTTACTTGGAATGACTTCGCTTTGCTGACTAGCCCAAGCCCCTATCCTGCTAGTATATGGACGTGAACGAAAATATTCATCCGAATCTGTGCTGTTTAATTGTTCAATTTTGCCTTCAATTCTCACTTGTCTTTCCAGTTCTGGCCAGAAAAAGGTTAAGGCACCAAATGGATGATAAGCCAATGAACGCCCTTTTCGACTGTGATAATTGCTAAAAAAGACTAATCCTTCGGCTGTGATTTCTTTTAATAAGACAATGCGAGAATTGGGTCGATTATCCTCGCCAATGGTGGCCAGATTCATTGCAGTCGGTTCATTAACTTTGGCATGTATGGCTGCAGACATCCACTGTTGAAATTGTTCTAACGGATTCTTGCTGCAATCTTCTTCATTCAGGGACTGATTAGTGTAGTCTTGACGAATATGGCGTAAATCCATTTTATTCATAGTGCATTCTAAAAAAATTGATTAATGTAAAGACAGTATCTTATATTGCCTGTGATTTTGCCGGTGTTATCGCCGTATAAATAGGCATTAAATCTGCGGATTGATCAGATGAGTATTTTCTGGTCTTGATTTGACTATCGTACCTGCTGACACAGTTTATCGCAAATACTTCTCTGAACGAAGGCTATAAATCTCATCTAGTTCAATTATCAGCCAACGGCATTCCATTATAAAAATGTCTAGCTTTAAAGTTGAGCAGCTATAAAAAATTCACTGGTTTTTCTGAGATTGTTAATTTAAATTTTCTGAAAGTCCACACCGAAAAATGATCGAATTGTAGGAAAGCCATGTTGTGGTAGACCATCCCCAACGCATAACCGTGTAAAATTGCATAATTTACACAACAGCTGAGCTTTGTCTAAATTGGCAAACTGGCACAAGTTAAATCGTTAAGGCAATGGCTGCAAAGTTTGGCCAAATTTAAATTTGTAGAATCCTTTGAATACTTTTTGGTAAAGAGTTAGGCATTTGGACTACAAGGCTTGAAAAACTGTCGAGGCAGGTCAATGTAGTACTGGTATGACGATATCGCATATTGAAGCCGAAATAGCTTTGCTGGATAATAGGGATTTACATCCTGTTGATCAAAGCAGTATTGTCCAGCTCGGACCCGATGTGCATAAACAGGCTGCAGCAGGAACAAACAGTTTAAGTATAGCAAAGTAACTTAAGTTTATGAATTGGCATTAATTTTGTCATATCCCCTATTAGTGGAGATCGTGGCAGTTGGGCGATAAACACCGATAGCGTATTATGGCTACAGATCAATTTCATATAGTTGTGAAACACCTATTGGCGTTGATTTGACCTGAATTAGCCCTAAACTGCCTACTATTTTTGTAGGCTTAGATCACCAATGTGTATCGAGACAGACATCTTAAATCTGAACTGACGGTTACGATCAATCAAATAGATGATTTCGACGACTTAAAATCGCAGTTCAGTATTTGGTCAGTAAGCCCAAACGTGACCACTACCATAAATTTTAAAATTAATGACTTTAGTAAATTATGATGAAACCTTCTTTAATCGATAAGTTAATCCATCTGACGCAACGTCAGGAAGAAGTCACTGCATTACTGGCTTCGCCAGATGTGACCAATAATATTGATGAATATCGCCGCCTGACACGAGAACATGCTGAGCTGACGCCGGTAGTAGATACCTATGCCAGATATGTACAAGCTGAAACAGATTTGGCTGCAGCAGAAGAAATGCTCAATGATCCAGAATTAAAAGATTATGCTAACGAAGAAATCACTGCTGCCCGTAATCTAATTCAACAACTTGATGAAGATTTACAAAAACTACTGCTTCCTAAAGATGAAGATGATGATAAAAATATTTTTATCGAAGTACGCGCAGGCACAGGCGGAGATGAAGCTGCTTTATTTGCCGGTGATCTGTTACGGATGTATACGCGTTTTGCTGAACGGATGGGTTGGCAGGTTGAAATCGTATCCGCTAGTGAAAGTGATTTGGGTGGGTATAAGGAGGTAATTGCCCGCATTGCTGGCTTGGGGGCGTATAGTCAGCTTAAATTCGAATCTGGTGGTCATCGGGTACAACGGGTACCGACTACTGAAAGTCAAGGAAGGATTCACACCTCTGCCTGCACTGTCGCAATTATGCCTGAAGCAGATGAAATTGCTGAAGTTCAATTGAATCCCAATGATCTACGTATCGATACTTTCCGCGCTTCTGGTGCAGGTGGACAGCATATTAATAAAACCGATTCAGCTGTACGAATCACCCACATCCCAACTGGTATGGTCGTGGAATGCCAGGATGGTCGATCGCAACATGCCAATAAAGCTCAGGCTATGCGGGTATTGGCGGCAAGATTGTATGAACAGCAAAAACATGCTGCTCATGCTAAAGAGGCGGCAGAACGCAAAAGCTTGATCGGCAGCGGAGACCGAAGTGAACGTATTCGCACTTACAACTATCCACAAGGTCGGGTCACTGATCATCGTATCAATCTAACGCTACATAAACTTGATTTTATTATGGATGGCGATCTAGGTGAATTAACTCAAGCCTTAATTGCAGAACATCAGGCACAACAATTGGCAGAACTAAGCAACAGTCATTAATGACTAACCAGACAAACCGGTCGGAAATGATCCGACCAGTTTGTCTATTCAAGTTGTTAATTTCGATTAGAATCCTGGTATATATCCATGCAGCATGGAACCATAGAACAAAAACCAGATAGCGGCAATCGCCAGAACGATACCAGCAGCATTATATCCATTGATTTTTTCTTTAAATAATACACTGCCAACAATGGTTGCCAGAGTAATAACGCCTAAATTCATCCCAGCAAATACCAGTGATGGATTATTTTGCATCTGCTGATGAGCTTTAATGTAAAACAAAATATTGCCAAAATTTAGCCCGCCTAGAATCAGTCCGGCCAAAATGCTGGCGGCGTTCCAGCGGGTTTTACAGATGCAAAGATAAATAAAGATAAATATCGCAGCCAAGACAAACGCAACAAATAATGTCGGTGCAAATTCCTGACCCGATTTCGCCATTTGTTTGAATACAATATCTACGAGTCCGCAGCACAGCCAGACGCCAAACAGATACCCTATTCTTTTAAATGCATGATCAGCTTTACCCTTAGAGCCTCCATCTTTGTACAATAATCCGATTAATGCCATTAACGCTAAAGCGATACCAATAATTTTATTGACGCTTAATTGTTCTTTGAAAATTAAGTATGAAGCCAAGATGGGTAAGAACAATGACAAACGCTGTGCGGCATCGGTTTTAATCATGCCAACTTGTTCAACGGCTTTTCCCAAAACGATAAACCCAGCCGGCAAACCTAATCCCAACGCCAAAAATAGTACCCAATGTTGGGTTTGTATTTGCCAGTTTAATAGTTTAGGTTGTAAAAAAATCCAACTACATACAGCAGCTACTGGATAGTTGATGGCAATGGCCTGCGGGATATCTACACGATTTTTTCGCGCCAACTTCAATAAAACGGATACTGAAACACTACAAATAATACTTAGAACTAAAAAATACATATTAGCAACCCACTTAATTTAATCACTAAAAATCAAAATGATCCTGTGTCCACGGCATAGATACCATGGGTTCAGCTTGTTGAATTTGCTGCTGTCTCATTTTACGTAGACGCAACCGACATAAAGAGAGAACATAACGCTTTTGCGCTGCATTCATGCGTAGCCATAGTAAGCGTTCATTTCGACTTCTAAGACACCCCTTACAATATCCCCGAAGGTCACTTTCACACACTCCACGACAGGGATTTGGAATATCAAAAAATTCTAATTGCTCCACCCGTCTGCCCCTTTTCATAACCTAGCTGTTGCCAAGCACACAGCCTTGATGTCTTTTTTCGCACTCATGACAAGATAATGGGATCATCAAAACTGATTCAATTTATTATCTGACATCTTTGTATTGGCCACTTTTGCACCAATTCTATTCACACTATATAGCCTGATTTTGCTAAAAATTCCACAGAGCAGTATTAAAATGTTATAATTCAAGGTTAACTTTTCAACTAAATACCAAACAGTTTAGGGTATATTTTCCCATGAGTAAAAACATTCGTAATATCGCTATTATTGCACACGTCGACCATGGCAAAACCACTTTGGTGGATCAATTGCTGCGCCAGTCCGGTACCTTCCGAGCTAATCAGCAGGTTGATGAGCGCGTGATGGACAGCAATGATCTGGAAAAAGAACGTGGCATTACCATTCTGGCGAAAAATACCGCCATTGAATATGAAGGATATCACATTAACATTGTCGATACGCCCGGACACGCCGATTTTGGTGGAGAAGTTGAACGGGTATTAGGCATGGTTGATTGTGTATTACTGCTGGTTGATGCACAGGAAGGTCCGATGCCACAAACCCGTTTTGTGACAAAAAAAGCACTTGCCTTGGGCTTAAAACCGATTGTCGTGATCAACAAAATTGATAAACCTAGCGCACGTCCTAGCTGGGTTATTGATCAGACTTTTGAGCTATTTGACAAACTGGGTGCCACTGACGAACAACTAGACTTCCCAATTGTTTACGCTTCTGGATTGTCTGGTTTTGCCAAACTGGATGAAAATGACGATTCCAGTGATATGCGCCCGCTTTTCGAAACCATCTTGAAATATACGCCAGAACCAGCTGGTGATGCTGATCTGCCACTACAATTACAGATTTCTCAGCTTGATTATGACAATTATACTGGTCGACTGGGTATTGGACGCATTTTAAATGGTCGCATCAAGCCTGGTCAGGTAGTGGCCATCATGAATGAAGATGAGCAGATCGGTCAGGGACGTATTAATCAATTATTGGGCTTTAAAGGTTTGGAACGTATTCCATTGGAAGAAGCAGAAGCTGGCGACATTGTGACTATCTCCGGCCTTGAAGACATCGGTATCGGTGTTACCATTGCCGATCGTGATGAGCCAAAAGGTTTGCCGATGCTTAGCGTGGATGAGCCTACCTTAACCATGGACTTCATGGTCAATACCAGTCCATTAGCCGGTACTGAAGGTAAATTTGTTACCAGCCGTCAAATTCGTGAACGTCTGCAGAAAGAATTATTGACTAACGTAGCCTTGCGCGTTGAAGATACTGCTGACGCTGATGTTTTCCGCGTATCTGGTCGTGGTGAGTTACATCTAACAATTTTAATTGAAAATATGCGCCGTGAAGGCTACGAGCTTGCAGTAGGTAAACCAAGAGTGGTATTCCGCGAAATCGACGGCGTAAAATGCGAACCGTATGAAAATCTGACTGTCGATGTGGAAGACACAACTCAGGGCGCAGTTATGGAAGAGTTGGGTCGTCGCCGTGGAGAGCTTACCAATATGGAAAGTGATGGTAAGGGTCGCACTCGTCTTGAATATCGCATTCCTGCTCGCGGATTGATTGGATTTCAGGGTGAATTTATGACCATGACTCGTGGTCAAGGTTTGATGAGCCATGTATTCGACAACTATGCTCCAGTTAAAGCTGAAATCCCAGGACGTCGTAATGGTGTGTTGGTATCGCAGGAACAAGGCGATGCTGTAGCTTACGCTTTATGGAATTTGGAAGATCGTGGTCGTATGTTCATTAATCCAGGTGAAAAAATTTACGAAGGGATGATTATCGGTATTCATAGTCGTGATAATGATCTTGTGGTTAATCCATTAAAAGGTAAAAAACTTACCAATGTCCGTGCTTCCGGAACCGATGAGGCTGTGCGCCTCACTCCGCCAGTATTAATGTCGCTGGAGGCAGCAGTCGAATTCATTGATGATGATGAACTGGTAGAAATTACCCCGCAAACGATTCGTTTACGCAAACGCTATCTGACTGAGCAGGAACGGCGCAAACATTTCAAAAAACTTGATTAAATTTAGTTTTAAGCTAACAGGTAGCTTAATTTAAGCTACCTGTTTGTTTGTAATATTGTTAATAATTTATCCTTTTATCATCGATTAACAAGCTTTGATCTTGGCTACGAGCATTTTTAACGATCAGCTTGCATCATAATTCCTCCAATCATCTATTACAATAATTTGGTATTTCTTACCCATTTTCTTCTTGTGTTGCACCCTAAAAACCCCATTCTTCTGATTCTAATATTTTGAAGGATTTAAGCTTTATGAATGCATTATTAGTTGCACTGGCTATTGTATTACTCTGTATCGGACTTTTAGGTACGATTATTCCAGCTTTACCAGGTCTTCCACTTATGTTTGGAGGCGCTTGGCTATTGGCTCTCAGCAGTAATTATCAAATTATGGGCGCACCGACATTAATCTCATTAGGCATACTAACCTTGTTTGGCTGTGTATTAGATTATCTGGCCGGCATGTTGGGAGCCAAACACAGCGGTGCCAGCAAACGCGCCATATGGGGTTCATTTATCGGTTCGATCATTGGCATGTTTTTCGCCTTGCCTGGCATGTTATTGGGACCCATTGTTGGCGCAGCCGTTGGTGAATTTATTGCGCGTCGCAATCTTGTGGCAGCCGGAAAGGTTAGTCTGGGTACTGTAATCGGTTTGGTGATTGGCGTTGTCGCCAAAATTGGCTGTGCTTTTGCCATGCTCATTACCATAGCAGTAATGTACCTTATCGCTTTATTTTAAATGACCAAAATCGAATACATAGCTCTTAATTATTGTTCTTTTGAATAATATCCTATGCTTATCATTCTTGTGCAGACTTGTCTTATACCAGCTTGCCCATAAGTAAACCTTAAATTGAGATTAATTTACTGTACATTATGCCTTCTGAAACTGCTTTTCCATTACCACAAATCAAACAGACCGTTTGTTGGCCCAACTTAAGTGCTGGCAGCCTGACCCTATTACTGCGCCAGCATTTACCCACCAATCAAATTAAAATCATCCTGACTGCTGATACTGAACAAGCTATTCGCATTCAATCGGCATGGCAGTTTTTTGATCCCGCGGCAAGAGTGGTGTTTTTCCCCGATTGGGAAACACTTCCCTATGAACATTTTTCTCCTCATCAGGAATTGGTATCAGAACGGCTGAGTACTTTATGGCAGCTAAAAAATGGCATGGTGGATGTCTTATTGTTGCCCTTGGCAACTGCTATGCAGAAAATCGCCCCACCATCCTTTATTTTAGGTCGGACTTTCTGGCTTAAAACTGGGCAAGAACTCGATGTCGATGCCTTAAAACATAGTTTGATTGAAGCGGGTTATAATCATGTTACCCATGTTGTGGCAACGGGTGAATTTGCCATGCGAGGAGGAATACTTGACCTATACCCGATGGGAAGTGAAACCCCTTTCCGCCTTGATCTGTTTGACAATGAAATAGACAGCATCAAAACATTCGATGTAGACAGTCAGCGCACCTTAACCAGCGTGCAAGAAATCCGTCTACTGCCGGCACATGAATTCCCAACAGACAGCGATGCGCAGAAAATTTTCCGTAGTCGCTTCCGTGAAGAAATCAATAGTGATCCACGACAAGCTACCGTTTATCAAGCGGTATCTGAAGGTCAGTTTGGTGCGGGGGTGGAGTACTATTTACCCTTATTTTTTGAAGAAGATTGTGTCAGCATTTTTGACTATATTAGTCAGCAAGCAATATTGGTGTGTATTGGCGAGATCCATGCCGAAGCGGCACGCCTGTGGCAAGATGTAAAACAACGTTACATATTGGCGCAAGGTGATCCTGCTTATCCCCCATTACCGCCGCAATATCTCTTTTTAAGTGAAGATGAGTTTGGTGCATTGATTAAACCATTTGCCAGATTGATACCGCAAATCTCTCCAGACACTGAATATGCACTACCCGCTATCGCGGTAGACCGACAAGCAGATGATCCTTTACACGCATTAAAAACTTTTCTACAGCAACAAGACGGGCGAACTTTGATCTGTGCAGAAAGTTTAGGTCGTCGAGAGACCATGCTGAACTTTATGCGTGAATACGGCTTACACCCAACAATTGTGCAAAATTGGGCCGACTTCCTCCATAGCTCTTCTACATTGTGTTTGACTACTGCACCATTAGCTGATGGCTTTCAGCTTCCGCAATCGCAATTAATCATCATTACTGAGGCAGATCTTTATCAGTATGTTGTACGCGGCCGACGTACCCGTCGTAAGCACAAGGCCGTTTCAGATGGCATGCTGCGTGATCTGGCAGAAATTAAAATTGGTGATCCCGTCGTCCATGAACAGCATGGTATAGGGCGTTATCAAGGGTTGGTCACCCTCGACTTAGGCGAAGGCATGTGTGAAATGATGCTTTTAGAATATGCCGAAGGTTCCCAGCTTTATGTTCCGGTATCTCAGCTACAACTTATTTCGCGTTATGCCGGCAATGCCCACGATAATGTTAGTCTACATAGACTGGGGCACGGAGCGTGGGATAAAGCGCGACATAAAGCAGCAGAAAAAGCACGTGACACTGCAGCAGAACTATTAAATTTGTACGCGCAACGAGAAGCACAACAAGGATATCAATTCTCCCTAAACGAAATGGACTACCAAGCCTTTGCTCAGGGCTTTGGCTACGAAGAAACAGAAGATCAAGCAGCAGCCATTGCAGCTACTCTGAAAGATTTATGCGCTGAAAAACCCATGGATAGGCTGATATGTGGTGACGTCGGCTTTGGTAAAACCGAAGTCGCGTTACGCGCAGCATTTGTAGCCGCAATGGCGGGCAAACAAGTTGTGGTTTTGGCACCTACAACCTTACTGGTAGAGCAACATGCTCAGAATTTTACTGATCGGTTTGCCGATTTCCCAGTCAAAGTAGCGCAACTTTCTCGTTTCAATAGCAGTAAACAGACCCAAAACGTTCTGGCAGGACTGGCCGATGGCACCATCGATATCGTCATTGGCACTCATAAACTCGTGCAACCGGATGTGCATTTTAAAAACCTGGGTTTGGTTATTATCGACGAAGAACATCGTTTCGGTGTCCGTCAGAAAGAGCAATTAAAACGATTGCGCGCTAATGTCGACGTTTTAACCCTAACCGCCACCCCCATACCTCGTACCTTAAGTATGGCCTTGGAAGGTCTGCGCGATTTTTCATTAATAACCACTGCGCCCAGCCGCCGGCTGGCAGTCAAAACTTTTGTTCGACCAGTAAGCGATGGTTTAATTCGTGAAGCGGTGATGCGCGAATTGAAGCGTGGCGGACAAGTTTTTTTCCTGCACAACGAAGTAGCCACTATTGCCAATACTTATGAAAAGCTAACAGAACTATTGCCAGAGGCTCGTATAGGGATTGCCCACGGACAATTACGCGAACGTGAGCTGGAACAAGTGATGCGTGATTTTTTGCAACAGCGATACAACATTCTACTTTGTTCAACCATTATCGAAACAGGTATTGACATTCCAAATGCCAACACCATCATTATTGAACGAGCCGATAAATTTGGTTTAGCGCAGTTGCATCAATTACGTGGTCGCGTTGGACGTTCTCATCATCAGGCTTATGCGTATTTACTCATTCCTGAATCGACCACTAAAGATGCCCAAAAACGACTGGAAGCAATCGAAATTGCCGATGACCTCGGTGCCGGCTTTACATTGGCGATGCAAGATCTGGAAATTCGCGGAGCGGGTGAAATACTAGGTGAAGGACAATCGGGAGAAATGATACAGGTTGGTTTCACCCTCTATACTGAAATGCTTAAACAGGCAGTGCGGAATCTGAAAAAAGGACGAGAGCCCGATCTTGATGCGCCACTAGGCATTACCAGCGAAATTAAATTGCACAGCCCTGCTTTATTACCTGAAAGCTATTGTGCCGATATTCATGCTCGCTTAGTGTTATATAAACGTTTAGCCAGCTGCGAAACCGAAGCTCAAATCGATGAAATTCATGAAGAGCTGATTGATCGCTTTGGTCTACCAGAACCGGCTGTCTCAACCTTAATTGCCAGCCATCACTTACGCATTCAGGCTACAGCACTGGGTATTGATGCCATTGATGCCAGCAACGAAGCCATCATCTTCACATTTGGAAAGCATCATCAAATTAATCCGGCCACCATCGTCTCAATGATGCAAAGCGATAAAAATTATCGTCTTGTTGGTGCGGATAAATTACGCGTGACTATTGCTATTGAAGATGTTATGCAACGTGTGCAGGTTATCAAAAATATCATGAAACAACTAAGCGTTGAGTAATAGCAACAATATGCTCAAGCATGGTTAGACTCAATCTGAGCAGAAGTCATTCTGCTCAGAATTAGACATGTATCACAATATTAATGTCCCTTAAAACCTATGCTCTAGCTTAGATGCGTGCCTTATACTTTTAATCATTGTCAAAAATGCTAAACTACATCATCTGGCAGAGATTGCTTAGCATAAGCATCTAATGGGTTTAATCACCTAATCAACCAAACTGAAACAACTGTTGACCATATTGGCTTAACCACATTTTTGCCGGCTTAATTTCCGTTGTATACCTTGCCACCAAAGACCAGAATGCCGCACCGTGATTAGGATGTTGAATATGGCTTAACTCATGAATACAGATATAATCAATGACATGATCTGGTGCACCAATCAAGCGCCAATTCAAGCGAATACCCGTGCGACTACGACATACGCCCCAAAACGTTTTCGCCTGACTCAAGGCAACAGCTTTAGGCTCAAGTTGCATTATTCTAGACCAATGATGCAACCGTTCAATTAATACCGATTGAGCCTGCATCCTTAACCAATTAACCATTAATTCCCGTTGTTGGGCAGCAGAGAAATTGGGCAAGGAAAATCCCTTAAGTGGATGCCAGACAATTTCATCCCCTTGGCTAATAGCATAAGTATAGCTTTGTCCACGGAACCAAATTTTTTGTGGCATGTCTACTCTTGCTTGTTGTGCCTGCCAAGCCTGCTGCCAAAAATGCGAAAACTTCGCTTCATTAACCATCAACCAATGCTGTAATTTAGCTAAAGTCACAGATGGTGGTGCACTGATTCTTACCTGACCTAGATGGTCTACCCGCAAAATAATATTCTTTTGCGCAGTGCGTCTAAGCTTAAGCTCAAACTGCCACCCATGACTGGTTGTATATTTTATTAAAGCCATTTAATTACAATATGCTATTAACTACTAAGCTGAAATTTAAAACGAATATTGCGGCTTTAATCAAGCATCACCTATGTCAAATTAAAGTACATCATTTTGAAAATTGAATATAGAATTCGGTAATATTTTACTCAATATGCATATACAATTGGTGCAAATAGAGCCCTAAAGATAAGATTATTTCACTGCCCTTCTGAATTTTTGACACTGGGGATGAATACCTATTCACCCCCTATTACCATCTAATTAGGCTGGAAAATTAAACAAATCAAGATCAATTTCTATGAAATTGATTATTGCCATACATTTACCCTTATATCATATTTATTTTAATCAGGTGCCCAAACTGTTTTTTTCAGCCCGCCATCAGATTAATCCATCGATCAAAAACCCTTTGGATATTGCTTATAATCTGAATTGTTTTAGCCTATTAATTTTAGTTGAAAAATGCCAGCTATGCATTGGCGATCATAGCAAACCCAGTGATCAAGATCAGTCTGAATGGTAAAGAGGTGTTGGATTTTGTCGATTCTGTGGTGCAAACGGTCCCACACCCTGAATTTTTATTTGTTCATTTTCAATCCAGTTTTCACACAGTTTAATCAGTTCTTCCGGCGTCGGGGCGGCATCGTAAGCGATAACTTTACCGATCACCATTGTAACTTTGCCTGGATATTTTAAAAAGGAATCCTTTGGCCAAAATTCACCGCTATTCAAAGCTATTGGTAATAAATTCATATGCAGATTTTGCGCCAAACGTGCTGCACCTTTCTTATACAGACCACGATAGCCAGGCTTAATTCGTGTGCCCTCGGGAAATATACAAATAGATACTCCTTTAGCATGACAAATCTTGCCTTGACTAATAATCTGTTGATTGGCTAATCGAGGTTTGCTCCGATCAATGCCAATCGTGCCCCGCCATTTTAAAGCCCAGCCAAAAATAGGAATCCAAAATAATTCACGTTTAGCGACGAAAGTTAGGTTAGGAAAAAAAGTCAGCATCGCCAAGGTTTCCCAGCCTGATTGATGTTTACAGCAGACAATCACCGCTTCATCTGGAATATTTTCCTGGCCAAAAGCCTCATATTTCAAGCCGATAATTTTATCTAGCATCAGAAAAAGCGTTTTACCCCATACCGTTGTAGACCATGTTACCCCATTTGGAAAGGCCATAGAAATAATAACCACCCAAATCCATATCAAACAAAAAATGCACAAACAAAACCAATAAATCAAATTTCTTAACAACAGCATGTTAACTTTCCTTAGCCGCCTTTTCATCTTGCATGCGAAAGAATTGAGCAAAATCCAGAAGATCGTCGTATACCTGCGTATCTTCTGGTAATTCCTGCATTTTCAATGTTTCCTTACCTTTGCCTGTTAACACCAGAACTGGATGACCGCCAATAGCTTCAATTGCTAGCATATCGCGCAAACCGTCACCAACCAGCCACGTGTTTTCAGCTTTCATATGCAATCTTTCCAGAATATCAATTAACAACCCCGCCTTCGGTTTGCGACAATCACATTTAGCATTCATCGTATGCGGGCAAAACCAGATTCCAGTCAACCGACCTCCAGCTTTTTGCACATGTTGATGCATCTTACTATGCACCTCATTGAGCTGCTGCATGGTTACGCGATTCAGACCAATTCCAGACATATTTTCTGCCACCACCACCGTATAACCACTTTGAGTCAAAAAAGCAATAGCATCCATACTCCCTGGCAAGGGTTTCCATTGATCTGGATCCGTCACCGGTTCCTGATTCATGACGTTGATTACCCCATCACGATCAAGAATAATCAATTTATTTTTTCCATTTAATGCCATTGCTTTATTCCTCAAATATCAGAGCGCAAGCTTTGACGCCACTCTAGCAAAGCGTGATCAAACACAGCATCTAGTAAAACCTGCTTCGATGCACTGATTTCAACATGGTAAAAGCTGGGTAATTCTGGCGTATTTAATGCCTGAATATAGTCTTCCATAAAGCGACCATATCCCTCTTCCTCATCGTCATAATAAAACAAAGAAAAACGAAGCCCCTCTTCATTAAAGTCTCGATCTTCAAGACAGCCTGACATATGTTGCAACAAAAAATGGGCACCACTGATCTGCTGAGCTTTTAACGCATTTACATCGGCCGCTTCCAGCTCATTCCATTGTGGATTATGTAAATCACGGCGCACAATCCACGACCAGTAATAACCCATATGTGTTGCTGCATGTTCCAAGCCTAACGAAGAGGGATAATCCTCTTCCGTATGAAACACTACACTATCCAAAATCATATTAGGATAAATTCCTTACATTCTTAATAAAAAGGTTTGACTAGGTTATAGCAATAAAGCAAAGAATAACAGATAGTACGAAATTTTATAACATAAAATTATGTCCACATATTGAACTTGTACCATTGCATTTACATCGCTCATTTTCTTAGCAATAAGGTGACCAAATTTTATAATAAAAAAATCAAATATAATTATAGACTTCTATAAACTTCTTATTTTAAAAAGTTTATTATTTTTTTCCGTACTTAAATATTTATTAAAATTTCATAAATATCTTTTCCATCACCTAAAAACATTAGATAAATGCGTCATTCTAATAGCTATATTCCCATTCCATAAAGATTTTGGAATAAATCATTTTTATCCTATGTGATCTTATCAGATAACAAATTTTTAAAAAAAAGGGATAATTTCAACTTCTATTTTGGCATTATCAATGGTTTCAACATTTAGCTTTTTATCGTATAGAACATATATAAAATGGGGAAACTCACTTCCCCATTTTGAAAAGGCCAATTATCTATTATTGTAGAAAAAACAACACAAAAATTCGCCATCTCCTATTTTGAAAATATAGGTTTTGTCTGCAATCCTAATGCCATTTTTTATCGTCTTTCAAATAGAAATAGCGCAACTAAAACTTATTCATTTAATAAAGCAATGTCAGCTACCGCATTCATTTGACGAGACAACAAAAGCAATAAAGCTAAACGATTATATTTAATCGCCTCATCTTCAGCCATCACCATAACATCAGTAAAAAATGCATCCACTTTGGCTTTAATACCTGTCAATACAGTCAAAGCGTGTTGAAAATCCTGTTTAGCTAGCGCTGCCTGAATTTCTGGTGCTAATGCCTCTGTCGCCTGATAAAGAGCTTGCTCGGCAGGTTCATGCAATAATTCCGGGTTAATCGCAGGTAGAGATGAAAGATGGGCTTTCTTCAACAAATTGTGTACCCGTTTATTGGCAGCAGCCAAAGTATTTGCTTCAGGCAAAGATTTAAATACACTGACCGCCTCCAGTCGCGCCGTTAACTCGCCTAGATTCTCCACCTTTCCGCCCATAACCGCTGCTACAACATCCTGAGCATAGGTATTTTGCAATAACACGGCCAATCGCGCGCGCATAAACTCTTCTACCCCAGCAACCGTATCATCAGCCAGTTGTCCTGTTGGGAAAGTATTCGCCGCAGCCTGCAATAATGGTGTTAAACGTAGATTATGCTGCATCAGCATACGCAAAATACCTAAAGCACTGCGACGTAACGCGTAAGGATCCTTATCTCCCGTTGGTATCAGACCAATTCCCCAGATACCAATCAAAGTTTCCAGCTTATCAGCCAAGGCAACAACTGTACCGATAATATTATCTGGTAACTCATCTCCAGCAAATCGCGGCCAATAATGTTGTTCAATCGCTGTAGCTACTTCTGCGTTTTCACCATCATGCAAAGCATAATACTTACCCATTGTTCCCTGTAATTCAGGAAACTCACCAACCATATCCGTCAGCAAATCGGCTTTAGCCAAAAGAGCGGCTCGCTTAGCAAGGGCCACATCGGCTCCAAGCATTGGGGCAATGGTTGCGGATAAAGCTGTAATACGTTCCACTCTTTCCGCCAGATTGCCAAGCTTATTGTGATAGACCACATCGGCAAGTTTTGGTAAACGACTGGCAAGTGTGGATTTTTGATCTTGTTTGAAAAAGAATTCAGCATCTGATAAACGTGCTCGCAACACCCGTTCATTACCTTCAATAATATGAATGGGATTGTCTGCCTGTAAATTTGAAACCAGCAAAAAACGATTAATCAGCTTGCCGTTCGTATTTAACAAAGGAAAATATTTCTGATTTTGTTGCATTGTCAAAATCAGACATTCCTGAGGAACCTGTAAAAAACGCTCATCAAATCCAGCTTGAAGTACTACCGGCCATTCCACCAATGCCGTGACTTCATCTAACAAACCATCAGCAAAAGCAACCTCGGCATCCAATTCACTGGCTGCTGTTTGCAAACCCTCCTCAATCCGCGCTTTACGCTCTGCAAAGCTGGCCACAACTTTGCCTTCGTTCAACAATTGTTGCGCATAATCTGCTGCCTGTTGAAAAACAATCTTTTCTTCACTGAGGAAGCGATGGCCTAAGGTCCAATTTTGACTGGTTAGCCCCAGAACACTTCCGGCTACCGTTTCAGAACCATGCATCATCACTAATCCATGAACTGGTCGTACAAAAGTAAAAGTACTGCTGCCCCAGTGCATTACCTTTGGAATGGGCAATTTTTTGATAGCTTGATTAAGAATTTCACTTAAAAGAACACTCAGGGGCTGACCTTCTTGAGTAAATTCATACGCAAACACCATTTGTTTGCCATCGTTAATTTGACTCAACTGCTCAATAGTGACCTGATTACTGCGAGCAAAACCCTGTAATGCCTTTGTTGGTTCGCCATCTTGCCAGCCAGCAGCAACACTCGGTCCTTTTTTGATTACATGTTGATCATCTTGCATGGATTTCACATCATGTACCAATACGGCTAATCTTCGCGGGGCTGCAAACACCTCATAGTCGACCACAGAACCAATTAACTGAGCCTTTTCTAACCCTTCTACCACGCCAGCGGCCAGACTTTCACCTAACTGATTCAGTGCTTTTGGCGGTAACTCTTCCGTACGTAGTTCAATTAACAAAGGAGCATTCATCTTACTTATTACTTTCGTTATCTATTATGCAGCCTGGAAAGCTGTCTGATTTTTTAACAAAGGAAAACCCAGACGTTCACGGCTATCCACGTATTTTTGTGCCACGGCACGACTTAAAGCTCGCACCCGACCGATATAGGTTGCTCGTTCAGTAACAGAAATGGCCCCGCGCGCATCGAGCAAATTAAAAGTATGACCGGCTTTTAAGACCAATTCATAAGCTGGTAAAGCAAGACTAGCATCATCAACTGCCAACAAACGCTTCGCTTCTGCCTCATAATGATTAAACTGTGCCAATAACCACTCAGCATTACTGTATTCAAAATTATAAGCCGACTGCTCTACTTCATTCTGATGATAGACATCACCATATGTGATCGTATTACCATCCAATGTCTTCGCCCAAACCAGATCATAGACATTCTCAACACCTTGTAAATACATAGCCAGACGCTCGATCCCATAAGTGATCTCACCTAGCACAGGTGAACAATCCAAACCACCCACCTGTTGAAAATAAGTAAATTGAGTCACTTCCATGCCGTTTAGCCACACTTCCCAACCCAAACCCCATGCGCCAAGCGTGGGATTTTCCCAGTCATCTTCCACAAACCGGATATCATGCTGACGAGGATTGATACCCAATTGTTGCAAAGAATCCAAATATAATTGCTGAATATTGTCTGGTGCCGGTTTCAACGCAACCTGAAACTGATAATAATGCTGCAGACGATTCGGGTTCTCGCCGTAGCGCCCGTCCTTAGGGCGACGTGAAGGCTGTACATAAGCAGCAAACCATGGCTCAGGTCCCAACGCCCGTAAACAGGTTGCCGGATGACTCGTTCCCGCCCCGACTTCCATATCCAACGGCTGCAAAACCACACAACCATTTTTAGCCCAATAATTTTGTAAGGTAAATATAATTTCTTGAAAGGTTAGCATGCCGAAAATTTCTGAATGTCTGCAAAAAATCTATTTTACTGTGCTTATTGCTCGTTGAACAGCCAAGCAGCATGTGCTTATGGCTATTTTCATAAAAAGGCCCTAAAATGTTTAGCGATTCCAAGCGAATTGAAACCAGCGTAGCAACAAATATACATGATAAAATTAATTTGTCATTAAATTTAATCAGTCTACAAACTATTGATTATCCTCATTATCAAGCAATCCCATTGTATGATTAAATGTAAGACTAGCTTGACCAATTCTCAGCAACACGCTAATTTTTTGTCTGCGTTTACCATGACATCGATCAGACTGATTCTCTCTTTCTTTCACATTGACATTCTGCGTAAAACTCAATTCATTTCTAGCAAATTAAGATAAGCAATTTTAGAATAGCTATTCTAATAATCACAAAAAGAATTTAACTATGTATTATGGTGAACGATTTAATGCCGTATCACATCTCATCGGGCTCATAATGGCCATTACTGGCACTGTATTTTTACTTATTAAATCTGCGCATGATGGAGACGCGTATCGTATTGTCAGCTCTGCAATTTATGGTGCCTCTTTAATCTTCCTTTATGGCGTATCTACCCTATACCATTCAATTAGATCCCATCAAGCTAAGCACATATTGCAAAAATTTGATCACTGTGCCATATATCTACTGATAGCAGGAAGCTATACTCCTTTTACCCTAACTACACTCAATGGTGGTTGGGGCTGGTCATTATTTGGCGTGTCGTGGGGATTAGCCATATTCGGCATTGTGCAAGAACTCACTATAGGACGGCATAGCGAAAGGCGGCTATTGTCCATGATTTTGTACGTCATCATGGGCTGGTTAATCATCATTGCGATTTACCCCCTCATCCAACGCATGTCTGCCGCTGGACTGTTCTGGTTGGTTAGTGGCGGCTTAGCTTATAGCATTGGCATTTACTGGTTTATCAAAGACGAACAAATCCGGCACGGACATGGCATTTGGCATATATTTGTCCTACTAGGCAGTCTGGCTCAATTTATTTGTGTCTATGCCTATATCTAATCAGATTATGCTTAGAATTAGCATTGGTTGTTAAAACCGATTCATGCTATTGTTATCATTTTTATTTTGTGTGTACCCTTTTGCCACACAGTGATATTTATTTTGAATGGAGAACATGGTGAAGCAGCACCTGAAAATATTTTTAATTGGCTTATTGACCCTTACTCTGGCAGCCTGTGGTGGCGACAAAACAACCTCGACTGCATCTTCTGAAGCGATCGAAAAAAAAGAAATCATTATTGGCACCACAGTTGGCGATTTTGCTGATATGGTTCGCGATCAGATTAAACCGGCATTAGAAAAACAAGGTTATCAAGTAAAATTGTTAGAGTTTACCGATTATGTCCGCCCTAACATGGCTTTAGCCGATCATTCTATCGATATTAACATCTTCCAACATAAACCCTATCTAGATGATTTCGTGCAAGCACGTAATCTACCTTTGATGCCTATTTTTCAGGTTCCCACCGGACCTTTGGGTATCTATGCGGGCAAACTGGATAATTTAGATAAATTGACCGAAGGTTCCAGTATTTCTGTTCCTAATGATCCATCTAATCTTGCTCGTGGCTTGGTCATGCTGGATAAACTTGGCTGGATCAAATTAAAAGACAATATCAATCCTCTTAAAGCCTCTTTGGCTGATATTGCTGCTAACCCCAAAAACTTAAAACTAACACCATTAGAAGCAGCCCAACTGCCACGTTCACGCAATGATGTCGATTTTGCAGTGATCAATGGTAATTATGCCACCAGTTCAGGACTCAAATTTTCCTCAGCATTATTTCTGGAACCAGGTTATACCTATGTAAATTGGGCAGCAATTCGTACTGCCGATAAAAATGCCAAATGGGTTAAAGACATCACTGCTGCCTATAACTCCGAGGAATTTAAACAATACGCCTTTAAACGTTTTGCCGGGTATAAATATCCTGAGTCATGGGGTATTCAAACAGGTCAAGCCGCTTCAGCAGCAAAATAAGCTTAACTCATCGTGCAAAAGAAGTATTTTATCTAAGATAAAATACTTCTTTTTTAATTGAAAATAGCCGCTTAACTACGAAATTTTCATTAAAACAGAGTTTAAGCTTGACTAATTAAAACTTAACTTCAGAGAAAAATGATTCAATTTTTATTTGATTCTGCTTTGAGTCAATCAACTAATTGATACAGTAATAGTTGCTCCAATTGGTGCTAAACGACCAACATGTAAATTATGTACAACAGATATTTTGATTAAATATTATTATTGTATAATTTGGCACTAAATTAGTCATCTAGCCTGCTGTACCACGCAGACTAAAATCAGTGAGTTTTAGCTAATTAACACACTTATGTTTAGCGTTGTCATAACAATCACATTGAACTTGTGCGATTCTCTCAAATATCGCCACCACTGCTTTGAAGATTAAAACCAATCGCCATAAAAAAGCAAAATTGCTTTCTAGCAAACAATTGATCTCATCCATTCTCTATTACATTTTGCTGATGCTTAGCAAAATGTAAACATTAGATACAAGGAAATTGTATAAAATAAATTGCCAGGAAACATTCGATAAACTAAAAGTTGGATACCCGCAAAGCATATAAACTCTTAAAACTCTTGGGATACAAAATCTAACCAACTAATAAATCGAAGATTTTTTAAAATTCCCTATTTTTTTGAATATTATTGCGCAAAAGATACCAATGGATTTATTTGATTGGACTTTTATGAAATGTTTAAAAACAGCTATAATGTCATAAGAAAGCTTAATCACAGCTGATAAAATGTGATATTATTAACCCAGCTATATTGATGTTATTTAAGTCAATTTACAGTAATACAGATAAAATAAAAGAGAAAATTTATGTTTAATCCAAATCGTCAACAAGGATTCACTTTAGTCGAACTTTTGACTGTAGTCATTATTCTAGGCGTACTGGCAGCCATTGCTTATCCGACCTATCAACAATATGTTCGGAAAACCCGAATGGAAAATGCTCGAGCAGATCTTATCGAAAACGTACGCAAATTGGAAGATTTTTATAATAAAAACAATTCATTTTCAGGTTTTAAATCGACAGATTTAATCCAAACTAAAAGCAACGACTACTTTACTTTAACGCTAGCTGCTTCAGATAATGACTATAAGATTACAGCCAAACCAACCAAAAAAAATAAAAAGGAAAAACAAAGTGCAATTTATAACAGTTTAGAGGGAATGTTCTTGTGCACTGATGGTAAAGACTGCACACCATTCTAAAATACCTACCTTTTCCATCAATCCATTTTTAATGCACTTTATTTCAACTGTTGGTAAATCTTATACAGCTTGCAATTAACTGCACTACTGTGTAGCTGATCAATGTATCATTTTTGCTAAAGGCGATGATCAATGTTCTTATTCTCTAGATTTCTGGTTACAACAGTGTTGATCTTACTGTGTTCCGGCACATTGGCAACGGAATTTCAACATTCAGACTTAACTGATGAATTTATTGAGGCACGCAAAGTCTTAGCCAGTATGTACCTGCAACAGCAGCAAATAGAAAAAGAAATTGACAGTATGTCTTCTGCTTTTTTTAATGATGACAATCAAGTGAAATTATTCAAATATTGTAAACAGCCAGAATGTCACCAATATTCTGAGGCCATGTATTTCACCATCTCACCTGATAAGAACTATACCTATCAACATACCGTCAAGAAAGACGGGGAGATACAACGTAGTAGTCAAAGCGGCAATTTGCTGCAAGAAAAGTATCATACATTGATCATCAATAATCCTTCTGCTAATACTCGTTTCAGCTATACACAATAAACTAACTATTCGCGGTAGACCTTTCAAAAAAGGTTTTTTACAGTCATTAAGCAGCGTGTCAAAACGCTGCTTTTTCGCTTGATGGTGTGCAGTTAAAAATAACGTTTTGGTTGGTTTAATATGGCTTTTAAGTTTATCGATAACGATGCCGTTAATAGATTTTACTTGTTTTCATCTGTAAAATAATACAAAGAATGAGTTCACTTGACAGCACCGCTTAATAACATATTAATAATTTTGCCCCAATTTAGTCAATTGGTAACGATAAAGTAGAGGTTCACTACTCACTTGCTTAGGGCTTAACAAATCCAATTCAGTTAAGAGGGACGGTCAAAAAACGCCTTGAAGCGGTTAATCAAAAATGTAAAATAAATGAGAATTAATGATCATTTATTTTATGAGCTTTCAAAAACGCCGGTCTACTCATCGCTTTTTGAAGATAGTTTTCAAGCTTTTTGTCCAACGTAATGCCAAATGCTTTTGCAAACATTAATCGATGAGATAAAAAGATATCTGCTAACGTAAAGGTATCACCAATGAGCCATGTATTTGTTTCTTTTAGCTCTATCCTAGATAAAACTTCAATGGTTTGGTTTTTAAAGTAATTGATAAATTCTGGCCATTGCTGATCTTCAGGAGTAAACAATATCTGTTTAGCAAGGCAAGAAAGTGGCATTTCTAAGTCAGTAATTGAAAAACTGATTAAAGAATTGATGATGGCTTTTTCTTGTAAATTCGCAGGGTATAATGTATTTTGTTTTTTTTCACAAATATAAAGGCATATGGCCAACGTTTCACTTAATGAAAAACTCCCTTCCGTTAAAAATGGTACTTTACCAAAAGGATGAGGTGATTTGACGACCGCATTATCTGTGTGTATTTCAACCCGTATTGCTTCATAAGGAAGGCCTATTTCTTCCAAAGCCCAGATAACAGCCAAAGATCGTGCTCCAGGTGCAGTGTATATTTTCATGCTTAGTCCCCTATTAATAAATTAAATAATCGGTATTGTGTAAAAGTAAGCATTCATTTTTGGTTTAAGTGATCATTTCCTATGGCAACTCTAGATGTTCACCTTATTTGATGACAGATTATATGGTAGTTGCTGGATAAAACAAAATCTTTAGGGTTACTTTATTTACTAGTTATTTAAATACAGATGTAAATTGAATAAATTTATTCTATATCGTCTATAGTCTTTTGGTTAATGCACAAAAACAGTGGAATGTGGATAATTTCCATTTAGCTGGATTATGACCTATATTCGTTTTTATTTATAATAATCTGATATTTTGGAGGAATAATAAATTTAAGGGTTACAATATATTCTAAGGGAAATTTTTTGAAGGAAAGTTGTCCATTAAAATTTGAATAAAGGATATCTTTTTCTTCATTTTGCTGATCTTTCTCAGTCTGCGCCAAATTAAATAAACAGACTAATATATATATTGTTATTATGATGTCGTCTTTAAATGTATGAATAGTTTGATCATACTTAATATTGCTTAAAAAAAAGCGAAACAATCACTGTTTTAATCCTCATGCAGTCAACACTTTGGTTAATTGTAAGGCGTATGCAATTGCGACTATTTTTTATCTAATTGAACAAATTGATTATATTAAAGATTACTGAGTAAGCTCAAGCCAGTTAATCTGTGTGCACATGAAACATGCTTTAAGCCATATCTTGCAAAAACTCAAAAGAAAAAGCACGGTTTTAATCCGTGCTCTTACTAAAATACGATTAAAAAGGCGGTCATTGTTGGCAATCTTTATTTAATTGCAGCTACAGAACGTTCAATAATTTGATCAAAAATATAAACGTTTTTTAATTCGCCATTTGCGGAAGGAGCCTTATAAACATTTAACCGAATGACTTGAAATTCAGAGGGATTAGAGTTATAGCCTTGGATTTCACCAGTGAATTTCTGCCATTCTCCAGTTTTAACTTTTATACCTTCATCGTTATAATCAACAGTTCTCACGATTAAGCCACACAGATCTTTATTTTTTTCAGAAGGCTGACAAGTGGATTTAACTTCCCAAAATACCGTCGTGGGCTGACCATATTGAGCAGACGCTGACAATGCTCCTTTTAATAACAAACGATCACCCTCTTTATTTTCGATCAATAAATTAGGTTGATTCTCGTTATTTTTAATTAGCCCAATATGCAACTTTTGACCATTCATAAAGTGAGCGACAGCAGTATCTTGTGCCATGATTTCTGGCGCACAAGCCATCATCGTACTGACCGGGGTACTAAATTGAATAGTTTTACCCTCCAATTGGTAATTTGAGCCAATAATATTACAACCTCCAGTAAGATTAGAACGCTGTCCATTAAATTGCAATTTCACATTCGTATTGTTGCCGAATTGAGCTAGTGGCTGACCTTGACGATTAGTTGCTTTAGTCACGGTCCATTGGTAATCAGTTAATTGCTGAGGCTGGATTGCTTCAGTCGGAACATCACTGGGGGCATTGATTGCGCAGGCAGCAACACCGGTTGCCATCAGAGCGGATAACATTATTTCTTTGATTTTCATATATAATTCCTCAACAACCAAAACAAAAATAATACATTAAATTAATTTTGCTTATGAAGCAATATCGCATTTTTTATTTTACTTTTTTTCCTGCTGTACTGCGAAATATATTGCATTAAAACTGCATATCTGATTAATTTTATGCAGAAAATAAATACATTTCTTCGGCGAATCAGTATTTTCAAATAGATTAATTCGACGTGGATATAGCTATTCATGCAACATGATCATCTGGCTATCATAGTAAAAATATCATTCATAGGCAATGTAAAAAACATGATTAGCGCTCAAATATTAAGCTTATTTTTAATTGCATTTTAACCAAAAAAGCTCAGAAATATCTCACATTGATTGCAGTATTTTTATTAAAACACACTATTCCAATTGCAATAAGCTTTGGTGATGTTTTTTGCCATTATATTAAAGCTGGAATACAAGGCAGGTACGCTTCCGTTCTGGTTTTTAATTTACACTTACCAAAAGGTACTATGTTGCTGTTGGCTTGTATATCGTCTTCGGTGGTTTGCAATTTACCAACTAAAGTGTAGAAATTTGACTTGTTACCCGTGTGGAGTTTGTTCAGTTCCTTGATTACATTATAAAATATTGTTGTTTGTAATTGGATTGCTCATCAATTTTACTCCTTTTTTTCCATTCTAATTCAATTGTTTTATAATAATCGCCACTGTAATTAATTTTAGGCGAATTACATTTGTTTTGATTCTGTATGGAATCTACATATTGATAAAAACGAGTATAATATTTATCATCATCAATGTATCCTTCACTAATAGATGCTGTCATAGAATAATGGATTTCTTGTAATTTTAAGTTCTTATCAAATGTCCAATTTAAAGAGCGAATCCATGTTACTTCAGGGAAAAGAACATCTTTAGAAGGAGATATATATTTACCTTCGTTGGGGTAAATTTCTAAAAATTTCTTTATCTCAATTTTTTTCTCAATGCTGGCTAAGTCTTCCCCTATATAAAATTTTTTGCCTTCAAAGGTAATCCAACAATTGGTGTCGATATTGTTGGGTTTAGCAAACTTAGGGTTAGTATTTCCATTGCAAGAAATTAATAACAAAACAGGTAGTAAGAGTATATAAATTTTACTCATTTTTTTATTACCTTTATTTAACAGAATTGCCCTATTTATCTATTGTTAAATGCTATTTTACATTATTTCTATAGAGTGACTAACTGGAAATCTTTTATCTCTATTTTAATAAATCGGTATCTATTGCTGTTGCTCAAATCAAACACTATCGGAATCGGGTTATAACTATGCCCCAAAATCATGACCTGTTGAGAGATTCTTGCATGTATTTTAAGCATGATGACTATCTATTTGCTTTACCCTTTTTGTGCAAAAATTTAACATCATGGATAAATCAACAATTTAATCTTGTTTTCTGAAAAGCAGGCTCATCACGCCATGACTTGTCAAGAAAGAATGTCATTAATTCAACCCCTTCCATAATGAATTTTATTGGATAGGACTCTGAGGATTGAACTTAATGTTTTTTCGGGCAAAGAGGTATATTATGCGGTTTGTAACTTTTAATAATAATTAGCTTATAACAAGGATATACGATGCAATTCGGATTAATGATCATCGGTGATGAGATACTTAACGGTTCAAGGCAGGACAGTCATTTTCCATTTTTTAAACAACTGCTACAACAACATGGTTTGGAGATTGCCTGGGTACAATATCTACCCGATGAGCGAGAAGCCATTACCCAACGACTGCAACAGTCATTTAAAGAAGGACTACCCGTATTTGTAACTGGAGGGATTGGTGCTACTCCCGATGATCATACCCGTCAGGCTTGTGCCGATGCTCTAAATCTCCCATTAGTACGCCATCCTGAGGCGCTAAAGTTTATTGAAGAGATTTCACGCCAACGCGGCGATGCACTCACCAGCCATGACCATCTGCAACGAGCAAAAATGGCTGATTTTCCTGCGAACGCCAGTATTATTCCTAATCCATTTAATAACATTGCTGCTTTTTCAATTCAGCAACATTATTTTTTGCCTGGCTTTCCTCAAATGGCTCATCCGATGGCAACTTGGGTTTTAAATCAATACTATTCACACTATTTTAATCAGCAACAACGCGGTTATAAAGCCGCATTAGTTGATGGATTACCTGAATCTGTGGTGGGTCCATTAATGGAAAAGATAGAGCATCAATGGCCGCAAGTTAAGACCTATAGTTTGCCAACTATTCGTGATGACGTAGAAAATGCTGAACAGTTACATCGATACCGGTTGGAATTTGGATTAAAAGCCAACGGTGAATACTGTAAGTTGCTGCCTGAAGTTTGGACATTTGCTTTAGACCAACTTCAAGCTTTAGGTGCCGAAAACATTACCGTGCTAGAAAAAAGCAGTGAACAATAAGCTGATAGTATGGGTTTTCACTATATTTTGAAAAAATAAAAGTGATTATAAAAATATTTATCTAAAAAAAGACCATTTGATGGTGATTTTTTCTATTAAAGGGATATTTACAGGTAAATTAAACTGGTTTTAACCATGTTTATATGCAGATTAGTTTAATGTTTGCCTTTCGAGGATCAAGCTCCTAGAATTTGCCCACTGAGAAAGTAAACCACTGCCTTTGGTGGTGGCTGTGTTCGTTAATGCAAAATTGACCTAATCAGGTCATTTCTGTTACAGGTATAACTTTTATGATTCCCTCTACTGTTCAGCATTATAACTTTTCTGCCGGCCCAGCAATTTTACCGCACTCTGTGTTGGCTACTGCCCAATCAGAAATGTTCGATTACAATGGTTCTGGTTGTTCGATTATGACCATGAGCCATCGTTCAGATGCTTTTATGCAAATTCTTTATCAGGCGGAACAGGATTTGCGCCAATTGCTGAATATTCCGAGCAATTATAAAATTTTATTTATGCAAGGCGGTGCCAGCGCACAGTTTAATATGGTGGTCATGAATCTGGCCAACGGTTTTAAACGAATTGATTCGGTAGTGACTGGTAACTGGAGCCGGATTGCGCACAGTCAGATGGGTAAATTATCTGATGTAGAAGTTCATCTGGCAGCACATGGTGGCGATTTATACAATTACACGGATGTTCCTCCGGTATCAGAATGGGATGTATCTGCTGATTCAGCCTTCGTGCATTATTGCATTAATGAAACCGTCCATGGTTTGCAATACCGCGATATTCCTAAACCGGATGGTTTGCCCCCTATCGTATGTGATATGTCCAGTGAAATTCTTTCTCGCCAGATAAATGTGGCCGATTATGGTGTGATCTACGCCGGTGCCCAAAAAAATATCGGTCCCTCTGGTGCAACTATCGTCATTATCCGTGAAGATTTACTAGAGCGTTGCTCCGAGCGTGTACCGGATATCTGGAATTACCAAAGTCACATTACGCGTCAAGGTATGTACAATACACCGGCAACCTACCCGATTTATATTTCTGGCTTAGTCTTTCGCTGGTTATTAGCGCAAGGGGGTGTCGCCGCTATAGAGGGTATTAACCGCTTAAAAGCCGATAAGCTTTATAGTGCCATCGATCAAAGTGGCGGTTTCTATACTAACCCAGTCAAAGCCCATGCTCGTTCGCAAATGAATGTCATTTTCTATACTCCATCAGCGCAACTAGATCAACAATTTGTTCTGCAAGCAAATGCTCAAGGTTTATGTATGTTGAATGGTTATAAAACCATGGGGGGTATGCGTGCAAGTATTTATAATGCGATGCCATTGCAGGGCGTGGAAGCGTTAACCGATTTCATGCAAGACTTCCAGCGTCGATATGGTTAATAAATGATGATAAATCAATAACACCGATGATGTCTTGTACCTGCTAATCGGTGTTATTGCTTATGATCGAAAGATTAAGGTTATTTTAAAGGGTTTATTTTCCGCCATAGCAACAAAAGCGCAGATGTTTGCTAATCAGCCGTTCAATGAAGTGTGCTCAACAAGAATTCAAGCTTTTGCTTTTATTAATCAGATTAGTTGGAAAACCTTCATTTTTTTTGTTAACCCGGACGAATTAACTTCACTGAAGAATTGTGTTACATTTTCTTATTCTATTAATCGTATTTAATTTATTTCCTTTTTTTGTCAAATTTCTATGTTGCCCTACAACTTTTCACCACTATTCAATTGCACCAATTGACTAAATTTTTACTTTTATACTTAGCTCATGTTGGATCAAGGCAAAGGCTATTGATGGCTGTTTTGGTTGCAGGAGTCTTTAGCTATAATTTCAAAAGCCTATTCTTGATTTAGTTCCAAATGAAACAACGCCATTTTAATGAGCACGGGTAGCTTGAACATGTTGTATTGATCCGCGCTAGCAAACTGAAAACTATGTTTTTTCGATTAGACTTATGTCTATGGTTGAAGTTGAAGCATGAAATGATTTTTTAAATATGGTCATGATTGAAGCAGCTAGGTCTTTTTTATATAATGCATTAGCATAATATTACGCTTTGCTAGCATCATTTTCAGATGAATAAGAATAAAATTCAAACTCATCTTAAAAGCATGTGTCTGATAAATGATGCAGTATCCAGCTTCAATAATGATTGATTCACACCTAACTTAACATTTAGGTTAATATTGCTTTAAAATATTAATCTGCATTAATGCTATTTGTCGAATCTTAGTATTTCCTTCACACTTTAACTTAATCTATACTATTCTAAATATTCAGGGACAATCATGACTTCTACTGTCATTCTTTATCACAATCCTAACTGTTCTAAATCGCGAGCTGCTTTATTATTATTGCAGGTGCGCAATGTGGATACAAAGGTTGTACCCTATTTGACAGAACCGTTAGATGTTGATCAGATTCGCAATTTAAAGGAAAAGTTAGCCATCAACTCAGTGCGACAAATGATGCGCTCAAAAGATACGCTTTATTCTCAATTGCAACTGGATCAAGCTGATGAAGACGCTTTGATCGCAGCCATGGCTGCACACCCCATTTTAATTGAACGCCCAATTGTTGTCTTAGGTGATCGCGCTGCTATTGGTCGACCCTTGACCAATATTGAGGCCTTACTCGAAAATAATGTTAATTAAAAAAAAGCTAGGCTTTTGGCTATTTTTACGTGCTAGTTTGCTGGCATGTTGTCTGTTTGTGTTGGTCAATTACGCAATAAGTTTTGCTACAGTCTACCAATTTAGTCGCCCATCACCATTAACGCAGGCTGATGCCGCAATAGTCTTGGGCGCGGCAGCCTGGGATAAACGTCCATCGCCAGTTTTTCGTGAACGCATCAATCACGCTTTGAATCTTTATCGTTCAGGCTTGGTGAAGAAAATTCTGTTTACGGGTGGTAGTCCTAAAACCGGCTTTATGAGTGAAGCTGCGGTTGCCCGTCGCTATGCGATTAATCATGGCATAGACAAGGAAGATATTATTTATGAAAATCAATCTCGCGATACCTGGCAAAATTTGGTTAATGCGCAGATTGAAGCCGGTAATAATGATATTAAAACAGTCATTATCGTCAGTGATCCTTATCATCTAGCTAGAGCAAAGTTAATGGCGCATGATTTGGGCTTAGATGCTCAAGTTTCTCCTACGCCCACTTCACGCTATACAGCCACTTATTCTAAACTACGCTTTCTCGCGCAAGAAAGTTATTTATTGATGATCTATCAATGGACTCAATTTATTCGCTCTCCTAAAATTAGAAGTGTTTTTCAATTGTTTTTCCCAGTACACGATCAAGCATAATTCAAGCATAACGTGATCATCAGTTGGCATAGCAAAAGTTGCAATATTAAACATCAAAGATTGGAAACCCCAATCATTACGGATAGAAAACAGTCAAGAGATACCGAAAAAAATAAAAGACATAGGTAATTTAAACAATTTAGCCAGAGCAACTTCGGCATGGAGCAAATTTCTGTTACAACCGATTGAACTAACAGGTATTAAAAATGAAGGCGATATCTCAGCGTTACTATGATGTTGAAGTGATGATTTAAGACATGATAGATAATGGTGGAAATTTCGATTCAAGACACTTAGTAACAATGAAGATAATTTTTTTTACTAAATAATTTTTTAAAATCAGTCCATTGCCAATTATAAAAAATATTCTTAAGAGAAAATCCATTGAAAGCAGCAGATTAATCATATGATTATTTTTTAACAGCTATCATGCAAAATTTCAGCAGAGCTGCAAAATACCTAAACTTGGCTGCCTATGACAATCACAGATTTCATCATCAGTTTTTCCGCATTAATGGGATGGAAGCTTGTTTTCTATGGCGATGAACGCTCATCTTTGTGCGCTACAGCGCAAATTCGTATAAGGCCGGCTCAAAATAACTGCGCATTAAAGCAGTATGCCAATTGATGTTGAGGTTATAAATGGTGTCAGGATTACTTTAAGGGAAGCATAATCCATTCACGCTTATTCCGCAGATTTGATCATTATACCGTGGCAACAGGATACAACTAATCAAAATGAGTAGTCATGATCAATGCGTTTTGCCTTCTGATTGGTTTTGTCAGGCTGATACAATTTCTGACTATGCTTTTGTATTCTCGATGTTTCAAATTATTACACCTATTGTATGTCGAATGATTTTAGACATTGTTATCGGCATTTAGCGAAAGGCTAAGCTGGCGTAGCAAGCAGTTGTGATGTTTCCAGCCAATATCTTGGTAATATGTACCACATAGTGGTTTACTGAAATTATACCTTTCTATTTGGCATGGATAACAATCTGAACCAGATATATTTCATGCCGTGCAAACATTTGATATTCACTTTGCCCATCAATTTTGGAGCTAAATGGGTTTTCTATGCCAAGCAGACTTTAAAGTATGTGCTTGCCCTCAAGCTTGGTGCAGCTTGACTAACAATATATATAAAAAATAAATAAAACATTTATTTACTATATTTTAACTTAATCTGAACACTTTACTAAGTCTATCCTAAGTTTCCATTGCCATACTGACTGCTAACAATAACCTCTACGGTTTTTGTCTTTAAAATAACCTTAATTTGGAGTTCTGTTATGAAAAAAATCACTGTTGCGGTTGTTAGCGCTATATTTGGTCTATCCGCCGTTGCTGCTTATGCCGCTCCTGCAGTAACGACTACTAAAACCACCACTACTGCCACCACCACTGTACCTGTAAAAGAGGCACCTGCTGCGGTTAAAGCGCAACCAGCTTCCAAAACCACAGCTAAGCCAGTGGCTAAAAAAGCCAAAAGACCAGTACGGGTTAAAAAAGCGCCAGTACGTAAAGCGCATGTTAGAAGAAATCATGTAAGAAAAAATCACCACGACAGTGCACAGGTTGAAGCTGTGACTACCAGAACCACTACCACTGAAATCCAATAATATCGTGCAAAGTTAACGTTTTTTATTAAACCGTTTCAGTGCTCTGAAACGGTTTTTGGTATTATAAGCATATGATTTAGGAAAATTTATTTATTTCACTCGGTCTTATCGAAAAAACGTTAACCCATGCGAATATTACTTCTTGAAGACGATAGTATGATCGCTGAAGCGCTTGGTGATCTCCTGCATGCGGCAGGTTTTGCTGTTGATTGCTTATCTGATGGTCTGATCGCCGAAACATTGATCCGGCCCGATATCTATGATTTAGCGCTGTTCGATATTGGTGTGCCTAATATGGATGGATTGAGTGTTTTACGCCATCTTCGCGCGCGGCATTTTGATTTACCTGTGATCCTGATTACAGCGCGGGACAGTGTAGAAGAACGAATTCAGGGTCTGGATTCGGGGGCTGATGATTATGTGGTTAAACCTTTTGCCCCAGATGAATTACTCGCTCGGATCCGTGCGGTGCTGCGTCGCCGTGGTGGTCATGCGGCACCGGTATTGACTAACGGCAGGATTAATTTAAATCCCGCCACTCGAGAAATTAGTGTCGATGATACGATAACCCGATTATCGGCACGTGAATATGCCCTGATGTATTGTTTGTTGTTGCAACCAGGTGTCATTCTTTCCAGACAGGAATTAGAAGAGAAGATTTACGGTTGGAATGAAGAAGTAGAAAGTAATGCAGTAGAAGTGGTGATACACGGAATTCGCAAAAAGCTCGGCAGTAATGTGATAAAAAATGTTCGAGGTTTAGGATGGCTGGTAGATCGAAACAGCTGAGTACTTCGTTACAATGGCGGTTGATGCTGGTATTAACTCTGTTGGTCACGCTGATTGCCATTATTGGTGATTTACTGGCCTATCAGACGGCATTCAAAGAAACTCAGGATCTTCAGGATAGTCAGCTGGAACAAATCGCTCATTTTCTTGATCCTCGTAGTGCCGTGCTGAGGCAAGACGCCAATGAAAATTTGAATTTTCCTGAAACCGCCAGCACCCTACCCAAACCTCGTATACTGGCACAAACTCTGGATTCACCCTATTTAAATACGTTAATGGGTGATGATCATGCTGTCAGCAATTTGCAGCAATTGGGTGATGGCTTTCATAATTTTGTCACGGTTGCCAGACATTGGCGGGTATATATTCTGACGCGAGAAAGTGTACGCATTGTGGTGGCGCAGCGTACCGCCTATCGTAATCACATTGCCCGGGATAGTGCATTGAGCGTGGTGTGGCCTTTTTTGTTTTTAATGCCGATTTTATGGCTGATCACCGCAATTTGGATAAGACGATTATTTCGAGCCACGCAGAATATGAGCACTGAAGTTGCCTCACGCAGTGCCACGGATTTATCTCCACTGGATTTCAAACATACCCCTACTGAAATCCGACCTTTCATTAACGCTTTAAATCGTTTATTTAAACAACTTCAGACGGCTATTGAACATGATCAACGCTTTATTGGTCATGCTGCGCATGAATTACGCACACCTATTACAGCCCTAACCATTCAAATCGCGCGTATTGAAGAGCCGAATATTAGCAAGTTAGAGCAAGAAAAACTCATCCAACAGATCAAGGCCGGCATTGCACGCACTGAACAATTATTAAGCCAATTATTATCATTGGCTCGGGCTCAGCATCAACAGCATAAACCTGTGCAGCAAAGTAATTGTGCTTTAATGCCATTATTACGGGATTTAATTGCAGATATTTTGCCGCTGGCGGAAGAAAAACAACAAAGTTTAAGTGTGGAAATAGCAGAGGAAATTAACTTACCCGTAAGCAAGGATGATTTATATACTATTTTGAAAAATTTACTGGTTAATGCCATCCGCTATACACCCTCAGGTGGTCAGGTCCGTATACGCCATGAATCTTTGCATGAGCAAAAGCAGATAATCTGGATCGAAGACAATGGTTGTGGTATTGCCGAGGCGGAACGGCAACAGGTATTTGAGCCGTTCTATCGCATTTTAGGAACTGATGAAAACGGCAGCGGTTTAGGGCTGACTATTGTACGAACTTTATGTCAATTATGGCACATTGAAGTGCTGATGACAGAGTCTCCGCTAAGGAATGAATCATTTAAAAAAATCGGCTTAGCAGTAGGACTGATATTTGAACATTGACCAACGGTCAAATCCTGAGTTTACTTAGTCTTTGTTCAGTTCATTATTGTAGCTGCCTACGCTGTTTAGATTTGGTATTGGCACCACGGTTTGAATACAAGTGATCTGGTAACAGTTGAGATTTTGTATTAATGCTAGTTAGACTATTATTCACGCTTCTCTGATGGGCACTTTGTCATTGGACATTAAAAAACCGGCAAAGCCGGTTTTTTTATCCGTGTTTGGTGCCAAAGATTTTGTCTCCAGCGTCGCCCAATCCGGGAATGATATAGCCATTTTGATCCAAATGATCGTCTAAGGCTGCAGCATAAATGGTGACGTCAGGATGAGCTTCATTAACCGCTTTAACACCCTCTGGAGCGGCCACCAATACCAAAGCTTTAATGTCTTTACAACCTTTTTTCTTAAGCAGCTCTATGGTTGCATTCATGGATCCGCCAGTTGCCAGCATCGGGTCGATGATCAAAGCGGGACGCTTGTCCATCTGACTAACAAATTTTTCAAAATAAGGTACAGGCTCCAGTGTTTCTTCGTCGCGCTGCAAGCCGACTACGCTGATCTTAGCAGTGGGAATCAAATCCAGCACCCCATCCAGCATACCCAAGCCAGCACGTAGAATCGGTACTACGGTTACGGTTTTTCCTTTAATTTGATAAGCGTCAATCTCACCACACCAGCCCTGCATTTTAACGGTTTCTACATCGAAATCACGAGAAGCTTCATAAGCCATCAATCTTGCCAGTTCTTTTGTCAGCGTACGAAATCGATAAGTACTACAATCTTCTTCACGCATTAAAGACAATTTATGTTTCACCAGCGGGTGATCAATCACAGTAATTTTCATGGCTTGTTCCATCGGTTTGTTACAATAAAAGAACGATTCAATTATTTTATAGTTTAATTTCAGGCAATTGGCAATAATTCTTGTAGTTCACCAGCTTCATACATTTCCAGCATAATATCTGAGCCGCCAACAAATTCACCATTCACGTACAATTGTGGAATGGTTGGCCAATCAGCAAATTCTTTGATACCTTGACGGATGGATTCGTCTTCCAAAACATTGACTGTAAAAAAGTCTTTGAGTCCAGCAGCCTGAAGAATCTGTACAGCTCGAGATGAAAACCCGCATTGAGGGAATTGGCGAGTGCCTTTCATAAATAATACAACTGGATGTTCTGTAACAATTGCTTTGATTTTTTCTTGAGTATTCATAAATCGTTTTTCCTTATTTAGTTTATGCATTCTTTTTCAGAACGGCTGCAAAAAAACCATCTGTATGATGCTGGCGCGTGCTCAGCTGTAAATATGGGCTGTCTGCTGCGGGCAAGGGTATGTTTTTGAGTAATTCTTGTGCAGGCTCAATCTGCCACTGTGAATTATTTTCTAAAAATTCAACAATTTGCCGTTGATTTTCCACATCCAGAATACTACATGTAGCGTAAACTAAGCGTCCACCGTCTTTAACCAGCTCTGATGCCGCTTGTAAAATGGACTGCTGCTGTTGACACAAAGCGGTAACATTAGTTTGATTCTGGCGATATTTCAGATCTGGATTGCGACGCAAAGTACCCAATCCTGAGCATGGGGCATCAACCAATACACAATCTGCTTTCTGTTTTAGTCGTGCTAAACGTTGGTCGAATTCTGTATCGATGCGCTGCGGATGAATGTTTGTTAAACCTGCTCGTATCATGCGTGGCTTCAGATTGGCTAAACGTTTCTCAGCGACATCAAAAGCATACAATCGACCACTTCCCGCCATCATTGCACCCATCGCCAGTGTTTTTCCGCCGGCACCGGCGCAAAAATCCACCGCCAGTTGTCCACGTTTAACACCAGTTAATAGCGCCAACAGCTGGCTGCCTTCGTCTTGAACTTCCAACACGCCATCTAAAAAAAGGGGATGACGATTTAAAGCAGGCTTATCAAAGAGACGAATTCCCCAAGGTGAGTATGGCGTGGCTTCAGCTCGCAGACCCTCATCTTGCAACTGTTTAAGCACTTTATCTCTTTTGCCCTTCAGCGTATTGACCCTTAAATCTAAAGGTGCTGGCTGCAGCATACTGCGACCATACTCCAAAATGTCCTGTTGGCACCAGCCTTGGTCTTTCAGGCAATCAATTAACCATAGAGGCAATTCTGCTGCCGTGCAAATGTCTGAGCTAAAAGTTTCCTTTTGCGCTTTTAAGTTCACTAACCATTGCGCTTCATCTTCACTACATAGCTCTTTTAACGCATGGACACTGAGCCCACGCCCAAACACCAAGGCAGCCAGAGCGGCCAAACGAGGTTGTTGTGCTGGCTTGGGTAAAACCGACTGAATTTTTTGCAGGTGCCGTAATGTAGCGAAAACGGTTTCAGCAATTTCATGCCGGTCACGGCCTCCAAGCTTACGTTCACGACGAAAAAAAGCCGACAAAGCGACATCGCTTGGTTGTTTGAAAGTTAAAATCTGCGCTAAAACAGTTGCAGTTAAATCGAGTTGTGCTGCATTAATCATAGTGTCTTTATAGCTTTTCCATCAATTAATCCACTTTTTAAGTGCAAAGTATAGATTTTACCATTATCCATATAACTGATTCGCACCGGAATACCATTTAAACTTGGTGCAAAAGCATATTCGACCACATCATCACCGCGATTCAGTCGATACAGGCTGATGTTGGTCAGCTGATTATTAATGGATAATGGTTGTTGACCAATAAAACTGATATCTTTCAGCGGATAAATTTTTTTGCCGTTAGTCAGATAAGTATTTTTAGCTAATTGCCCCTCATTGACGCCTAATTGCCAACCCAAAGCAAACATATCGTATACCGGTCCATCTACTTGAACATGTTGTGCATCCGCATTATTTTTGCCAAACTGAACTGTTTGTTGATTAAACACTGCGTATGCATACGGCTTGCCTTGACGGGTATCTACATAAGATAACGGAGTCAGTGTATTGCCCGATACGGTACCAGTGGAGACAAAATTTAGATGATAAAAAATAAAATTTAAACTGACATCTATGCGGTAGTGATTATTTTGCTGGCTAAAATCCATATTAACCGGTATACCATGATTATCAACATAGTGTAGTTTAGCCTGCTGGGGTAAAGTTGCTGCTTTGGTTGCTATGGCGACCAACATCAGCAGCGAAAAGCAAAAAGCATTAAACCATGCTTTTAACATAAAATATTCCTCAAACTATTAATTTAATAAACAGTTAATTTCTGTAGCCGCATCCTTGCGCCGTACCCGATTGCCATCAATACTCAGTTTGTCTGCAATAAAGTCAGCCACAGCTTGAGGCAATAGCTGGTGTTCAACCTGCAAAACTCTGTGTGCCAAGGATTCAACAGTATCATCATCCCGCACTGTCACCACTCCTTGAGCGATGATTGGACCACAATCCAGATCTGGGGTAACAAAGTGAATAGTACAGCCAGCTACCCGACAGCCACTTTCCAAAGCCCGCTGATGGGTATGCAAGCCAGGAAAGGCTGGCAATAAAGAAGGATGGATATTAATCAATCTTTCGGCATAATGCAGGCAAAATGCTGGCGACAAAATGCGCATAAATCCGGCCAACAATACCAAATCAGGTTGATAGTGATCAATAAACTGCATTAAAGCGGCATCAAAAGCCTCTCGTTGAGTATATTGCTGATGCTCAACAACGTGTGTTGTCAAACCATGTTGTTCTGCCCATTTCAGGCCTTGAGCATCGCTGCGATTACTGATCACGGCAACAATTTCAGCACCACTGATATTTGCATTAAACACAGCTTGTAAATTACTGCCGCGACCAGAAATCAGCACTACAATCTTTTTCTTCATGATTAGTCCATCATCGGTTAAGCCAATCAGCCCAACGAAACCATTTCCAGCTGTTCCAAACTGCGCCCGAGAAAACGCTCACCAATGGTTTGAAAACGCAGCGGTATATCACTGACATAAAAACGATAGTCAGCACCATTATGATTGGGATTAGCCAACTGACTACGATACAAAGCTTCAGCGGTGGCTTCAGCGGTCGTGATGGCTGAATCAACCAGTTTAAGTTCTGGTGCTTCCTGTTTGATTAACGGTTTCAATAACGGGTAATGCGTGCATCCTAATACCAGAGTATCCACATTTTCAGCCAGAATCGGCTTGAGATATTCACGTGCAGTCAATCGAGTAACTTCATGATCTAGCCAGCCTTCTTCTACCAATGGCACCAATAAAGGACAAGCTTGAGAAAATACCCGAGTGTTGGGGTTTTGGCTATGGATAGCACGCGCATAGGCATTGCTGTTAACCGTTGTACTGGTGGCAATCACACCAATGTGATTGTTTTGAGTGCTCTGCAATGCTGCCTGAGCACCAGCAGCAATAACATCTAAAACCGGCATATCACCAGCTAGCTGACGCACCTTCTCTCTAGCGACCGCCGCAATGGTGTTACAAGCCACCACTAAAGCCTTAACATCGTGCTCAAGCAGATAAGTGACAATCTGCTCAGTATAAAGTTCAATGGTATGGCGTGATTTAACGCCATAGGGTACCCGAGCCGTGTCGCCAAAATAGACAATATTTTCATTAGGTAGTCGTTCCATCAAAGCACGGACTACCGTCAATCCGCCCACACCCGAATCAAATACACCAATCGGTCTTTGTTGTATTGCAGTCATTGATTATATACAGTTTTAATACCCAGCAAATTTATACTGCATTTGCCAGTACGTATCTAAGGGTTAAAAAGGAGAATTATAGCATTTACCCTAAATAAAAACTGATAACTATGTTAAATCCCATCATTTTCATCACAATTAGGGCAACTGTTAGTAGCAAACAAAATATGTTAATATTCGCAAAATAGCTGGTATTTCTTAACTAACCGAACTGCTCTGTCTTTCGTTAACCCAAACTTTATCGCATAATAAACTGTTTATTTATTTAAAATACATTATGCTTGACACAGAAAATTATGCAGTCATTTTGCGCAGTGAGGCGGAAACTCTCAATCTTGGAGCAGATTTAGCCACGCACATCAATGCTCCATTGATTATCTGGCTGCAAGGCGATCTGGGTGCGGGGAAAACCACCCTTACCCGCGGACTGCTGCTTGCTCTAGGTCATCATGGCGCGGTGAAAAGCCCAACCTACAATATCGTTGAAAGTTATTCTTTTGCGCAATTTAACGTAAATCATTTTGATTTATATCGTTTTCAGACGCCGGAAGAATGGTTGGATGCAGGATTGGATGAGCTGATTGATTCAAACAGCATCAGCTTGATTGAATGGCCCCTACAGGGTGAAGGCTATGTGCCTGAACCGGATATTATTTTAAACATGATGACCATTGCACAGGGTCGTCAGGTACAATTTATTGCTGTGAGCGATCATGGTAAACAAACTTTAGCTCCTATTATCAAATAATTATGCCTACTATCAGCCGTCGTACCCTTTTGCTCGCCTCAACCGGCACCCTTTTGATCAGTTTGACACCTATGGCTCGAGCCAATTCAAAAGGTGCTGATATCGTTGCCTCACGTATCTGGCCGGCAAATGCCTACACGCGCATGACTCTAGAATCAACTACACCGATTCAATTTAAATATTTTCAATTAAAAAATCCCGACCGGCTGGTTATCGACATTCAGGGTGGTGCCACCAATCAGGTGTTGCAGGAATTGGGTAAGAAGGTGCTGCCACGTGATCCCTATATCAGTAGTGTACGCATTGGGCAGTTCAATCCTGAAACTATTCGCATAGTGATGGATTTAAAAACCACTGTTAACCCGCAAGTTTTTTCCTTAGCCCCTATAGCAAATTTCAAAAACCGTCTGGTGGTGGATCTTTATCCAACCAAATCCGTCGCCATTGAACAGGAAAAAAACGATCCATTGATGGCGTTACTGCAAGATTACAGTCATGGCAAAATCAATAGTGACGGCACCAGTCAAGCTCAGGCTACAGCACCGACCCCACCGGTCGTCAACAGACCGGAGAAATCTACAAATGACTCAAAATCTTCTGTTGGCAGACCCAATAAACCAAAACGCCAACCTATCATTATGATCGACCCGGGACATGGTGGAGAAGATCCCGGTGCCATCGGTCCTTCCGGGTTGCGGGAAAAAGATGTTGTACTGGCAATAGGTCGCTTAGTGAAAAAAGTACTTGATGGTTATGGTTACAAAACTTATATGACACGCAATGAGGACATTTTTATCCCCTTAGGCGTACGAGTAGCCAAAGCTCGCTCCCTCAAAGCTGATGTCTTCGTGTCTATTCATGCTGATGCTTTCACCAACCCTTCTGCCAAAGGCACCGGCGTTTACGCCCTTAACCCTAAAGGCGCAACCAGTGCAGCAGCTAAATATTTGGCCAAAACCCAGAATGCTGCTGATGCCATTGGCGGCGTCATCTTATCCAGTGATAAGAATGTCAACAATACCCTGTTTGACCTGACCCAAACAGCCACCATTAAAGACAGCCTGAAATTAGGCAAAGATGTATTAAATCGTTTAGGGCAAATCAACAAACTACACAAAGGCAGTGTCGATCAGGCCAATTTTGCCGTTTTAAAAGCTCCGGACATTCCTTCCATATTGGTCGAAACAGCATTTATCTCCAATCCAGGAGAAGAACGACTGTTGTCATCGAATGATTTTCGCCTAAAACTTGCCAATTCAATCTCTTCTGGAATTAAAGATTACTTATCCACGGCAGTTTTGGCTCGTCGCTAAATACTCGAGTTCAAGCAAAAATCATATTAGCTAATTTTAGCAGTGAAATATCAACCATTTAACTTATACCTAGCTAAATAACTCATGCCTAAAAATAGCAGATACAGATCTCCATTTGCCTGAAAAGGTTGTAACTGGTCTTGTTAGATCAAATTATATTACTTCAGACTTTTTTATCATTCTCTGTCAGCTACACCATATATTACCAATAAATCTATGAACTTAAAGGTTTAAACAATATTTTGTGATGTATATTAAATGTAATGATCTGCAGCAAAACTAAAGAACCTGAACAGATATATTTTTTGCCTAATAGCTATTTACCTTCTAGTAATTTTGTAATCGCTGTCCTATCTTTCGGGGAGATAAAATCAAAAGTATTTTGAAATTGTTGAAGGTCATATGCCTCACACTGAGAATATATGTTGTGACCACTGATCCCAAATACATGCCCCTCAGAGGTTTTGTAAGTTTTAAAATCTGATACTGATTTGACCGTTATCTCATTACCATTATAGAGACAAAATAATCTTTTATTATCACCAATAAATTCATCATCATATATTCTGATGTTATCAGGATTTAATGCTAAATTTTTCAAACATAAAACACAGCCACCTTCTTTACGAATAAAATAAATATGATTCTTATCTTTATACAAAACATTGGGTATTAATTCGCTATATGAATTTCGATCAACTATCTGATTTAAATTAACATCATCTATTTTTTCATGTAAGAAATAACCCAGCTTTTTTCTATATACAATATCTCGCCCCTTTTTATCTGGTAATGCTTGATCGTATTCATCCGCAATCACTAAATTACCTTGGTATTCATATAAATTATAAATAATGGGTTTTACCGAAGTAACTGGAATTTCAACAATGGCACCCGTTGTGCTATCTTCATGATAAAAATGATCAATATTGGATTGACAGCCAACTATCATCAAATTGAAGATAATGAAAAAATTGAGAAGCATTATCTTGGTGGTATTCAACATGACATTACCTTATCATTATTGTGGTCGACACTTATTCTTCATATTAATTTGCCATTCTTTTGGTTCATAACGAAGAAATCAATATCATTTTAATATAAATTAACCTAAAAGTGACTTTTAGGCCTTCATCGTTTTTGGATGATCGCAAGTTATTTCTTTGTTTGTAGATAAATACTCTGGATCCGCCAAAGATTTAAAACTTGTTTGTAAAATTACCTGCTTTGGCTAATTTAACTTGGTTGACGGTAATTAGCCCAATAATGCACTACTTTCCTCAATCTACTAAACGTTGTAACTAAAAATAGAGTAAAAATTGGTTTTCAAGCACAGTTATCGTTATTTTTAATCTTCTAATCATCACCAAATGTGCAAAAAATTTTCATTCCTATGATTGTTGCAAGCCACCACCCAAAGCTTTAATCACATCAACCATTGCCCGTGTGGCATGACCATAAGCCACAGCATAAGAATATTCAGCCTGAGCAAAATTCCTTTGCGCTTCTAACAAATCTGCCATAGAAATATCACCAGCTTGAAAGCGTCTGAGCTGACTTTGCAGTATCTGCTGTGCGGCACGTGCAGCCTTGGAAGAATACTTTACCCCTTGGCGGTAATAATGATAATTACTCATGGCCGTTTCCGCTTCATTCAATGCAGTCAGCACAGTTTGCTCATAGTGTAATGCAGCCATTTTTTCTCTGGCTTTAGCAGCATGTATTTCAGCTTTTACCTTACCCCCGTCCAGAATACGCCAGGAAATAAAAGGCACCACAGACCAACTTTGATTGGCTGCCTGTATTAACCGAGCTGAAGACAAAGCATCAAAGCCACCACTTGCATTGATAGCGAGTTTAGGAAATTGTTCCGCAATCGCTGCACCCAGCTCTGCATTGCTTACAGCAAGCTGACGCTCAGCGGCACGAATATCCGGACGCCGACGCAAAATATCAGCTGGTTTGCCAACAGGTATATCCGGTAAAGACGGTAATGCCACAACAGCTGCACCCAACTGCATTTGTTTATCCGGCTGTCCGCCGGTCAGGATACTTAACGCCAGTAAATTTGCCTGAATCCGTGCTTCAATTTCCGGTATGATAGCCTGAGCTGTCTGCAGTCGTGCATCGATTGACTCGATTTCAATCCGAGGTAAATCACCGGCTTGCACCCGTCTGGTCACCACATTACGCATGGCAAGCAGATTTTTGATGATTTGTTGTTGTGCTTGTAATTCGTGTTGTGCGCTGCTTAAGCCAAAATAACTACGCACAATTTCAGTTGATATACTCAACCTTACCCCATCAGCCTCTTCAACGCTTTGTTCATAACGCGCTGAATTGGCAGCAACTCCGTGACGTATGCGCCCAAATATATCCACCTCCCATCCGATTGCAGCACCAACATAATTACGAGTCTGGTAACGAGAATTGATTTTATTGACGGCTTCACTATTACGGCTATTACTATGGCGAAGATCGAGATCTGCAGATGGCAAAAACTGACTTCGCGAAGCGGTCATTATCGCATGGGCTTCTTCAATTTTCATGACCGCCAGTCGTACATCGTGGTTATACGCCAACCCTTCATTAATCAATAAATTCAGTTGCGGGTCGTTAAAATATTGCCACCATTTTTCTAAATTTAGCGATGATTCCGCATGGTTTTTTGATGCTGTCCATTGAGGTGCGAGCTCAATAGCCGGTGCTCCTTGATAAGGTGGCGCGCTGATACAAGCTGTTAGCCAAAAAAGGGGTATAGACACAATAGTTAAAGGCAAGATTTTCATTGCAATTTCTTCCGAACCGAAATGATAGCGATAGTTAAAGTGACACAGGCAATCAGCACCATGGGCCAAGCGTTGTGAAGAATTTCACCCGCTGGCATATTTTTTAAAAAAACGCCATGTAAAATAATCAGATAGTGTTTAAACGGCATCAACTCTGCTAGCCATTGCAGCACCTGCGGCATATTTTCTACTGGCGTAGCAAATCCGGACATCATGACCATCGGTATCATGACCCCAAACACCCCTAAAATAGCCTGTTGCTGGGTAGAGCAAAATGCGGATATAGCCAGCCCGATACCAGTAATGGAAACAATAAATACCATCATCGCCATCAGCAACAACAGCAATGAACCGGTAAACGGAATGTTGAAAACGAGCACTGCCGCCAAAATCATCATGGAAGACAAAATAATACTGATCATGAAACCAGGGACACATTTTGCAATGATGATTTCAGCCGGCGTACAAGGTGATACCAGCAGCTGATCAAAAGTGCCCAGTTCTCGCTCACGTGCAATCGATAGAGCAGCTGTCATCAGCGCAATCACAAAGATCAGGATGCCGGATAATGCTGGAACCACAAACCAACGATAATTCAAATTTGGATTAAAGAAATTTCTAGCCGCAATCCGTTCTGTCTTCTGTGCCTGCACGCCCATCTTCTGGACAATTCTCTCAATATAGGAATAGGCAATCTGGCCGGCATTGGCACGACGGCCATCTATAATCACCTGCAAACTGGCAGGTTGACCGGCAGCGATAGCGCGCGAAAAATCTTCTGGAATAGAAATCGCCAGCAGTACCTGTTTGCGGTCAATATCGGCATGCAATGCAGATGGATTGTCTGTAACCAGCACCTCTTTTACAAAACCAGCGTGTTCTATGGTTCGCACTAGCTCCTGCGACCAGTAACCATTGTCACGGTTATAAACCCCCACTGTGACATTGCGTACATCCAGAGTAATCGCGAAAGAAAAAATCATTAATTGCATAATCGGCGGCACAATCAAAATAAATCGCGCCCTTTTATCACGCAGCAAACACAGAATTTCCTTGATAATCTGCGCGCGCAACTGAAGCGAAAACAGCATCCTTATCCCTCCAGACTTTTATGACATTTTGCTCGAGCCAACATAAACAGTAGACCGCCAATGAGTAGCATGGCTAGCATATCGGTCAATAACAGCGACCATACATTGCCTACCAAAAAAACCGTTTGCAGCGCTTCAACAAAATAACGCGTCGGAATAATATGAGTGATCAATCGGATCGGCCACGGCATACTGTCTGTTTCATATAAAAAGCCGGACAACATAAACGCTGGCAAAAAACCCGTGAATGCAGCCAATTGCGCGGCGATAAACTGATTTTTAGCTAATATTGATATCACCAACCCCTGTCCCAGAGCCGGAATTAAAAACACGGCTGCCAGTAGCATCAATACCAGCCAGCTACCTCTTAGCGGTACATCGAAAGCAAAAACGGCCAGCAGTGCTGAACCAAGTGTCGCCAGCATACCCAGCACAAAATACGGTAACAGTTTACCCAGTAGTATTTCTGTAATCGTTGCCGGCGTAGACAGCAATCCCTCCATCGTCCCACGCTCCCACTCTCTGGCCACCACTAATGCCGTTAACAACGTACCAATCATAGTCATAATAATGGCAATCGAACCCGGAATCAGTGAACGCCGGCTTTCTAACTCAGCGTTAAACCAGAAACGCGGTTGTACAGAGACAGGAGCGACAGAAACATAACCATGCTGAGCCTGCCACAGCGAAACAATGCCTTGCGCATAGGCGGTGACAAAATTTGCGGTATTAGGTTGCGACCCATCGGCAATCACCTGAATCAGCGCATCATCAGTCCGACTATGCAGACGGGTTTCTATGTCAGCCGGAATCACTACATAACCCCTTATTTTACTGGCTATAATTGCTGATTTTGCTTCCTGCGTATGACGCATAGGCAAAACAGCAAAGTAACGTGAACCAGAAAAAGCTGCCGCCAGCGATTGTGCCGTCGGCGTATCAGAACTTAGCACCACACCTACCGGAACTTTACGTACATCCAACGAAACAGCAAAAGCAAACAACAGCAACAAAATCACTGGCAACACAAAAGCAACAAATATTGCTGAAGGGTCACGCACAATTTGTAGACTTTCCTTATAAATCAGAGCAGCGAGACGGTTCTTACCTGCACTTTTGTTTGGTGTCATACAGCCTCCGTGCAAGTTTTAGCTTCAGCAGAATCTTCACAATTCACTGCTTCAATAAGACGGATAAATGCTTGCTCCATGGTCGGTTCTTCGGTTTCACTGACACGTACCTTTTCTTTAAGCCGGTCAGGTGTATCCAAAGCAATCAATCGCCCCTGATACATCAATGCCACACGGTCACAATATTCAGCTTCATCCATAAAATGTGTCGTCACCATCACCGTCATCCCTTTCTGCACCATCCCATTAATATGAATCCAGAATTCCCGACGGGTGACGGGGTCTACGCCAGAAGTAGGCTCATCCAGAAACAAAACCGGCGGACGATGCATTAGCGCACAGGCCAGAGCCAGCCGCTGTTTAAAACCCAAAGGCAACTCATCCGGCGAACGTCTGAGGTAAGGTGTTAACTGAAAAATATGAATCATTTCCTCAATGCGCTGCTGCTTAATGAACCCACTTAAACCATACATACCCGCAAATAGATTCAGGTTTTGCTCCACATTTAACAAGCCGTAAAGCGAAAATTTCTGCGCCATATAGCCCAGTTGCAACTTGGCTTTTTTCGTGGCATGGCTCAAATCTATTCCAGCCACATGTGCTTGCCCGCTGCTCGGACGCAACAGACCACACAGCATTTTGAATGTGGTAGATTTACCAGCACCATTAGGGCCAAGCAATCCAAAAATTTCTCCTTGTTTCACCTGAAAACTGGAATCATCGGTGGCCACAAAATCACCAAATTTTTTGGTCAGATGAATACATTCCACCGCAGCCGAAGCCAAAACCGGAAAAGACGACATTGTTGCCGCCAACGCTGAAGTTCCAGCCGGTCCTCCGCCAAGTAAATCAATAAATGCATCTTCGAATCTGGGCAAAACAGCCTGTATTTCTCCACCAACTGTTGCCGCTAGTTCATCGATTTGTTTTCTGTCCTGCCCTTTTTTGAGTACTAATCGCAAAGATGCGCCTTGAATCGTACCGTCACAGACACTGGGCAAATTTAATGCCTGAGTTAAAAGCTGACGACGATCCTGTGTAAAACCACTCATGCGGTAACTTCGTCCGCTTAATGCTGCAGTCAACGCTGGAGGTTCGCCAGCAAAAACCAACTCTCCTTCATTTAATAACAGCACCGCTTCGCATTGTTCTGCTTCATCCAAATAAGCAGTCGCCCAGACAACGGCAACGCCTTCATCGGTCAGCTCAGCCACCATTTGCCATAAATCCTGTCGGCTAACCGGATCCACGCCCACACCGGGTTCATCCAACAGTAATACTTTGGGTGAAGCCATCATGGCACAGGCTAGCCCTAACTTTTGTTTCATACCTCCGGAAAGCCGACCGGCAAGTCGATGAGAAAAAGGCTGCAAACGGGTAAATGCCAACAGACGGCTAAATGTCTTTTCACTGGATTGAGCACTCAACCCACGCAAATGCGCATATAACTTCATATTTTCCAGCACCGTTAGATCTTCATATAACCCAAAGCGCTGCGGCATATAACCAACATACTGAGCTATGCAATCCGCATTTTTCACCGTATCCAAGCCTGCAATAGTGATCTGACCGGCAGCCGGCTGCAACAAACCGGTCATCAACCGCATCAACGTCGTTTTTCCGGCGCCATCTGGACCCGCTAATGCCGTTAATCGCCCGGGATAGATCGCCGCATTAACCTGATGTAATGCCCTTACTTCGCCAAAGTAACGGGAGACATGATCAAGAACGATCACCGGCTGATCAGACATATCACACTCCCTTTGAGTCAAAACGAATCGTCACCGGCATACCCTGTTTCAGCGCATCATCATCATTCAACACAGTAATTCTGAGCCGATAGACCAAATCTGTACGTAAATCTGTGGTTTCAACAGATTTAGGTGTAAATTCTGCACGTGGTGAAATAAAACCTATCTGGCCGGAATAAACTTTAGCCGAAGAATCCGTATAAATAAAAACCCGCATCCCTTGCGCAATTTTGCCCAAAGCGGGTTCATCAACATAAGCACGAACATATACTGGCTTGCGTAGCGACAGCGTATACACCGCATCCTGTGTACTTAGCATACTGCCCGGTTCCCGCACACGGCTCATCACCACTGCATCATCCGGTGCACTCAGCACCGTATCATTTAATGCCGTACGCGCTTGCGACAACTTTGCCTGAGCACCTTGTAAGTTCGCCCTCGCTGCCGCAATTTCTTCAATTCTTGCTCCTGATTTTTGTAGCGATAAAGTCTGCTGTGCGGAAGCCAGAGACGCAACCGCTACATCCCGATCCCTACGTGCCTGTTCAAGCGTTTTTTCACTTGCATCACCTGCTTTAACTAATTGCTGCTGACGCTTTAGATCCGCTTCACTCTGCTGCAACACCGCCTGTGCTTTTGTTACTGCAGCAGCTGCTACCTTGATATCCTGCTGTCTGTTTCCGGCTTCAAGTTTTTGCAGCTCTGCCTGCGCTTTTGCCACTTCAGCTTCAGCCTGAGCTAATGCATGGCGATAAGGCACATCATCCAGCAACGCCAATATTTGCCCCTTTTTAACCTTATCACCTTCTTTCACTTTTACCGACATCAGACGGCCTGGCTGACGAAAACCCATATTCACTTCGCGGATATCAACATTTCCATAAAGCGTCAGCGGCTGCCTGGCAGCCTGATAAAAATGCCATCCTGAGTACAAGGCAATTAAAGCGATAACGACAACCACAACAGTCAGCATCCGTTTTCTGCTAATCATGCTCATTCTCCCTCAGGCAAAGACCAACGCAATAATGTTGCGATGCACAACTGGCAATATTTTCTGCAATTCTTCCTCACCAATTGTTGTCCAGTTCATTCGTCTCAGAATACCCGTACGGACCACTCGCCAGACAACGAGCAACCCAAAAACACTGAACGTGATCATTGCAGCCTCATCTTCATCAGTATTACGCAAAACTTTTATCAAACTAATAATTTGCGTCAGCATCGGTCTGATAAAGGTTGAAAACACATATTCAAAAGCAGCTGTAGGCTCCTGCTGTTCACGCATAATCAATTGCGCCCACTCTTTGGTTTTATCACTGGTCAGTAGTTGCAAAAATACATTTGCCATCTCCAGTAACAACGGCAAAAGAATTTCCTTCCTTCCATCCATATCCAAAGTCGACCAATCATGTCTTTCTAGACAGAGGCGAATCTTGTCTTCTACCGGAACTATTTCACTTTTTATCTGGGTGGTAATTTCCTCAAAAGCCGCTAAATACAGCCCTTGTTTTCCTTTAAAATAGTAGTTAATCAGCGCCAAATTCACATTGGCTGCATTAGCAAGCTCCCGTGTACTAGCCGCATGAAAGCCATCTCGAGCAAACACCTTTATTGCCGCATCAATCAATGCCTTGCGAGTGGCATCTCCACGTTCAACATCCTTATATTTATCATTCATGCCAAAACCTTTGCTTAAATCATGCCTGCTATTTTAATTAAACGATTGATTAAATCAAGCGTTTAATTAAATTTTAGATTTAAATTATCTTAATAACCTGTTTTTCCAAAATATTTTTTTTACTCAGCTCTGGACTTTATTCCTGCGTTATTTAACCAGCGCAAACATCGCTAGCCAATATTCAGATGACTGAAACAAGCATATAGCTTTCAGACCATGCAACATAATTAAGATTTCTTCTAAGCGAGGTTCATCTTAAAGTTTTAAATAAACATGATCATAGCAACACATCAGAAAGATAAGATTCGCCCTGAAGCTTGAAGGTAATAGATAGAAACCAATTATCATACCAAATTTTTTTGACTACGATTTTAAACTGCTAATATGAGGATTTTTATGATATTTTTGAATAAATTAACCGCCTAGCAAATCACCTGAGAGCAAATAGGTTATTTGAAAAGCTTATTAGCAAACTTCCACCGACAGAACTGCCTCAGTGTTAAGAGATTGTAGCTAAGCCATGAATACAATATTGGCAAAATACAATACCATCATTACGCTAGTCTAACTTTTGATTACATGCATGGCACTTTAGATAAATTAATTTGGCTAGCGTTATAATCAAACAGTAAACATAAAACGATGGTCTGAATAAAAAATTTCAAATACGATTACTCAAACTTTTGCTCTCGTTGACTATTCTCTTTTGCCTCAAGCTCTCTTTGATCATCTATTTTCTTATTTAACTCAATAAGCTTATCCCTCGTAATTTTTTGCACCTCAAAAGAAGGATGATTTAATAACTCAGCAAATGCCTGAAATCTTTCTTCTAAAATATTTGCTAGCGACCCTATCCAGCCTTTCATTATAGTCTTATTGAGTATAGTATTATCGAATATAGTCTCTACCATAGCAGTTTTATCTTCAGCCACATCAAAAAGTGCTTTAATATGAGGACTAAGAGTTACTTCTTTTGACTTTTCTGGCAGTCGAGATTTTTTATCTAAGCATATGTAAGGTGATACCAAGCTTGCCACTCTTTGAATTCTATTTTGATCTCCATTACACCAATTTAATACGCGCTCAATAGATAATAAATTTATCGGTGAAACTTCTTCAAATGTTTTATCTTGAACAAAAAGACAGTCTACAAGCTTCTCACTACTTTCGCTAATCAAGAATATGCGGTCTAAAACGTATTCTGCATAATGCCCCATTAAATAGTTTATAAATTTTTTTTCAAAATAACTGAAAGTAAGGCTTACTGTTTCAACACTTTTTTCAACATTTTTACACAGCAGGTCGATGATATTACGTACTTCATTCTCTGTTGCCGATTTAGGCAAACAGTTATTTATTAAAAATTTTATTTCTCTACTCCCAATCTTTTGAATGTGTTCTTCATCTCGTGGCAATGAAAGCAGTTTTACAATAATATGTTTTCCAATAGCATATAATTTTTTGCTTGCAGTTTTTGCTAATAATCGTAAATACAATAACCTAGAGGCTACATATATTCCATCTTTTAAATCATTTATAGCAAGCAGCAATTTTGATAATTCATTTTCTTCAAAATAATTTTCTAAATAAAATTGCATGTCCCTAAAACTTGATATTTCTAATTCTTCCATTCTTGTTAATTCAATAAGTTTGTCTGTTTTCCAAGACGCTTTAGGTGTGGTCAGCAAAATTTTGATAAAATGTGGTTTTAGTTCTGGAACATCTAATATTGACAATTGAAGTTTGCGCGATAAAAGAGGATTAGTTTCATAAACGCCTGTAATAAAGCCTTGAAAAACTGTAGATTGAACTTCTGCCAACTTTTGCTGCTGCATTAAATAGATAAGTGTTTCAAAGGTTGAAGTTTGGTCTAATGAACCTTTCGCTAATCCCTTACCAAACATAATAAGGGCGTTACTTGGGGTCAGCCACAGTTTAGGTGCTAAGCGTTTCAGATATTCTGATTTTGCTACCGTAAGCTCCCCTAATTTTTCTATTTTCTGATAAAGTTCTTCTAATTTATTTTCCTTATTCTCGCACCAAAGCTCAATGTGATCCGATGTATTAGTAAGTGCGTAGTATTCAATCTCGGAATATAGATCAGTTGGTGCAGCTAAACTCTCTAATTCTTTTAGCCTACTTAATATTTCAGGACTTGGCTTGTTTTCAGGATTATGAATGGTTTCTTTTATAGCCTTCCAAACACCAGGCCACTTACCAGCAACGCCATGTCTTTTCACAATATCCTCGAGAACATCATAGCAACCAGCATATTGCCAGAGTTGCTCAAAATTCTTCGCCAGTATGCCTTCTGCCCAACTAATTTTAGATTCATCGTTTGAGTCAAAGAATGGTATCAATAGCTTAATAAAACCGGCATACCAATCTAATTGCTCTTGAACAGTTTCTGGCTGCCACCCAAAATCCCTCTGACGAGCACCAAAATCAAATTGTTCAGATGAAGTCCAATGAACTGTCTCAAATGCAGAATGAAAAATAGCCTCTGCAATCTCACGTTGCCACACACCATCACAATCTAATATTTTTTCAACAAAGGAAAATCTTTGAATTGGTTTAGCCTGTGTACCTGAAATAAATAAAGAGAATAGCCCCGCCAAAGAGGAAACTATCCCAAGGTTTGTTCCCTCTTTTATTTCTGATTTTGCAAAAAATAAAATCAATTCAGCCGCACGATTAAAATACTGATCTTCATATGCAAGTTTGCGAAGTAAGCGTACAATAATTTTTAAATGATGGTGATTTCTTAAGTAAAAGTCTAAACTTATTGAGGCATTTTCTATAAGGGATAATACCTTATTTGGGAATATTGGGGCAATATATTCTAGGATAGTTAATTCTTCTGCATTGCATTGTGTAATATCATGAAATGGTTCGTAATTTTTCAGCCAAGAACTGGCAAGGGTTTGAGCAGGCTCAAAATCGTGTAAATATCCTAAACGATGAGCACATGATTTAAAGAGTCGCCTGTTATTTGCTTTTAACAACTCCGCATTAATCTGATCTGGATGAATGTTTTGAAGAGCTCGACGTGCCAGTCGATTAGCTAAAGCATGTGGTAATATCGCTAGCCACTCTCCGCGTTGTTGAACCAGCTGCCGCCGAAACAGTTCAGCACGATCACGATATAGCTTTTTGCGATCTGACCCTCCAATTTGAGAAAGAACGCTAAGTTCATCATTATACTCATTCGAAGATATATTAAATGAATAGACTAATGATAAAATTTCAGCACTCTCCAGCAAACCATCAGATTTGCCTTTTCGTTGATTGAATATTCTTCGGAACAATTCTTCATCGGAAAAATTGGTTAAAGTTTCATCTGCCTCTACTCGACTAGCCAATACAATAGCTAAACGGGCATTGCCGCCAGAGAACTCGGCAACCTTGTCTGCGTTTACACGCCCAAGAAATGGAAATCGTTTCAGAACGAGTTTACTAATAATTCTTATACTTGAGGGCTCGATATTTATTACTTCTGTTTCCTCAGGTTGGTCATCTGAAATATCATATTCAATCGTAAGAAGGCTTAATTTTGCTCGATGAGATACTTCCTTTTGTATTGTCCTATGGATCTCTGGCGGGCAGTTATCTAATACAACATAACATGTACAATCATTTGTTTTTAGGTAAGTAACCAGATTCAAAACTGATGGCGTAGGTTCATTACCAAGATCAGCATAGATTACGTTGGTTTTGGGTAGTGGATTTTCACCGACATTTTCTTCAAAAAGTGCTTGGGCAAATCGCGTTTTTCCAACTCCTGAAAGCCCAATTAGTCTTATCACCGCACCAGATTTACCTAGCTTTTCACGCACTAAATTAATACCACTGGCTATGGACATAGGTTTTTTATGCCGAGAATTTAAGTCAGTGACACATAGATGTTCATCCATCAAAAATTCATCATCCATTTCCTTAGGCGTTCCAGCCCATCTCTGATAAGGAAACCATCCAGATACAGATTGTCCACCTAATTTCGAACGAACCCATAAGGAAACGCTAGGATATTGTCTTAGCCAAGCACTCAGTCGATCCCTACCATAGAAGTCAAGAAAAATCTGCTCCTTGCTAGTTATATTTTCAATAGCAGACTGCATACCCTTAATACGATCAGTTAGCATTTTATCCGAGCAATCATCTTTGCCACTAACAATGATATAAGCCCCTTGTTGCTCGATTAAACTGCGTATCACCTCCTTTACTTCTCCCCTCATAAGCATTTCTTCTCTGCAAGCTGCTTTGCCCATACTGCTTTTTTTTATTTGAAAACCAGTATTTTTACGTGGCACAAAGCCGGGGTTTAATAAGGGAATTTCGCTTTTTACGCGAATATCCAGTCCTCCATCAGCAGCTTCTTGCGCCCCACCCCATAAAATACAAGAACGCTGTATTTTTTGGTCATGTAGTTCAGCTTCACAAAGCCTGGCAACCATTTCTCTTAGGTCAGCATCATTTAGGTTTGAAATATCCGAAGGCTTGAGTTCAAAGAAATTCATCAATTAATCATCTCTAATATTCATTATTTTTATGACACCAACTATTTACACAGTAAATAGTTAAATACATAGAATTCAACGGTATATGAAATTTTTTCTGCTAAAATTTATCTAATGTAATCAACCGGATGATTTATTATAATCTGCTGGATTGATTGTTAATGTTAATATATTTAAGTAAAGATATGGTGATATTGATCCAAATATCAAGATATTCCTTGGTCTAAATTTTGCTCAGTATTTTAGCTTTGCTAATAACTCTCAATTTTTGGAATACCTGATTTAGACATTAAGATAACAACTGGCAAAAATCCATTAATCATCAGTTAAGTCAGATGTATATACTAACGAAAAAACTGTCTATTTAATGCACTATTACTCTGTTACTACTTTGATTCTTGACTCAATCAGTCCCATTCTTCCAAGAAGCTAAATGCTGCTTTCGGAATAATGTAGATGTTTGAACGGAACTTAAATCTTTAAAATGCAAATATAAAGACAAACTAACTTTTGCCATTTATTAATGCAAATAACATATTTAATCTTGATCATATATAGAATCGCTCAAAGCTGGATCAATTGCTAACATATCTAAAATAATGTTTGGTTTATGCATCTCGAACACATAAAACCATTTTTAGCTCCGGCCAAGTGCATCAGCAACTCGCAAGGACGAGCAATGAACTGAGGTCTTAAAGCTCTTGGTAAGGTTTTTCATGCATTGACAGACAGGGCTATTCAAGTCCCATATTTGACTTAGTAACAATAATCATAAACTAATGCAAGCCTTGAATTGACCGCATCGAAAAATGGCGCACAAAATCTTAATACAGCGTAACAAGGTAAGCGGTACATGTATCAAAAAATAGATGGTTTAATCTGCCCACCTGCTCGCAGCAGATTTCAATACATATAAGTATTTTATTGAGTATAGGAATACGCAAGTCTGATTTAATAAAACTTTATGCTTAATAGATTAGAAATTAATCTTGTAATAAAGATATATTCGTCAAGAACGTTCGAGTGACGTGGCGGAGAGGAAGGGATTCGAACCCTCGATACGCTATTAACGTATACACGCTTTCCAGGCGTGCGACTTCAACCACTCATCCACCTCTCCGTGAGCATGGAAGCGCGCATTATAGCCATAGCAGCCGCTTATGGCAAGTACCATGATCATTCACTATAGAAACAATGACAACATACCGGCTGCGATCAATGGACCAACCGGCACTCCGCGCCAAAAAGCAACCCCAATAATCGTCCCGATCATCAATCCCGTGACAATGGGTGGATTCACCTGCATCAACTGAATGCCACGTCCACCTAACCACGCCACCACCGCGCCAACCAAAATCGCTGCCACAGTTTTCCAACTGGTAAACAATGCAGCGATTTGGGCCGCCGGTACTTTCCCTGTAATTAATGGCGCTAAAACCCCAATCATCAGCAGCATAATTCCCAGCTGCAAACCGTATTTTTCCAGCAATGGCGCAAATTTAAACAATGGAGTTTGCTGCACCAGTAAAATAATCAGAGCTGAAATCGTTATTGAAGGGTTATTGCCAATAATACCCAATGCAACAAACACCAATAACAACATTGCATTTGCATGACCTGCCCAAAAAGACATGTTCATCCTCGCTTATCAATCATTAACACTATATACAATTGCCCACTCTGCCAAGTAGCCAACCAGACAACTTAATCAATTACTACATTAAATCATAAACTGCACTGGAGTAAATTCAATCCTTATTAGCTGTTATTTGCCCAACTTCATGCGGATTAATACGCGCGTTATCTTCCTGCCCCAAGCCCACCAAACTCCGTAGGCGCGTCATATAAGCGTTCACATCAAGCCCTTGTCCATAGCGCTGTGCCTGCCAGAGTGTTTCCGCCAATGCTTCAATCATCTCATGTTCTGCTTTTACCCAATCACCGGCATAATGTGCACATAAACGTTGATGAATAGCCGCAATGCCTGCAGGTTGATCAATCGCCACTTGCTCTTGAACTGATAAATGTAACGACAAATGCAAAAAAGGGTTGGTTTCGCCCTCCTCTGGTCGCCAGGTTCGGTTCAGAAACTGCTCCACATTTTCTAAATACGGCGCATATTCAGTATGTGCAGCAATAATTCGCAACGCTTTTTGTTGTAATGCATTCAGTAACTGTGGCTGCTGGCGCTGCCGCCATACTTCAGCAAAAAAATAGCGCACATCATGGGTATTCACATCGTACATAACAGCATTCTTATCGAATTGAGCCTGAGCCATTATAAATCAATGCCATCTACATCGATACTTCTTGGTCAAGAGCTTAGCTACAGTGAACCGACATTTAGGCATCGCGCGTGGTCATTCTTTGTTTCAAACAATTTTTTGCAACCACAATTCTATTATTCCCAGCTCGATCAAGATTAAACCCTTAGTCTTAAATCCATAAATAAACTCAACCAACTTAAAATCGTGTTTAATAATGAATCTTCATCAATTGCAGGAACTAAGAGACTTTAAACTATTTAGTTAGCCATTAACCAAAAGTCATTGCAGCATCTGATTGGTTGAGGTCTTGTCTTGTTCACTTTGAAATTAATGTGTTTAACCACAGAATAGGACTTCACTTTCCTCTTTTATGGCTTGAAGTCAGGCTAAACGTAATCTGGAATTTTAGACAGGCTAATATAAAAAAAATGAGCATTTTTAGGTATGAACAACTTGTTAATTTATTTTAGATTGATTTTTAAAAGGTCACTTGCATGCCATTGCGTTGGAACTTAATGACCTATTTAGATCAATGCAAGTTTGGTACTGAAATATTTAACCAGACATGGTTAACAACAAAGAGAGCAAACTCAATTGATTTTTGTTACTAGGCATATAACCAAAAAAAAAGTATAATTACAACTTGCATCTGGGGGCGACCTTGGTTTCGACGGGGGTTGCAAAGCAGATGCGTGCATACCGGGGTCTCAGATACCCGTTAAACCCTGAATTTATATAGTCGCAAACGACGAATCTTACGCTTTAGCCGCTTAAGGCTAAACGTTGCAACGGTTGGCCGATGGGCCGTGTGAGGTAACTCACCGCAACGACATTTACATTGGCTGGTTTAGTGTTGTGTTGCTTAGCACTGAATAAGATTTAAGGCAACTGGTTTTCAAACAGCCTGTCTGTCGGCGGTTTGGAAATAAGATTTCAAGTTGGCAAGACTAAGTATGTAGATCGCTCTGTAGAGGACTTTCGGACGGGGGTTCGATTCCCCCCGCCTCCACCATCATTTCATCTCTTTTGTTTATTTTTTGTGGCTTTCTAATATTTCTATCATAGGTTTGGTTGCAATATCCAAAGGGCTTCTGCCATAGTTATTTTTGTGGTTAGGATCGGCACCATGTTCCATAAACAGTTTAACAATTAGTAGCTCATCTTTTTCTTTGCCTTTTATACCAGCATTATGAACAACAGAACCTAACGGTTGGTTTCCATAGGTATCAGTGATATTGATATCTGCCCCGTTATCCAGCAATAGTTTGGCAATCTGTAAGCGGTTTTCCGCTGTTGCACTCGGTACGATACCAGGGTCTCCGATGTAATAAAGTGGGGGCCTGCCATAAACATCTAACGCATTGACATTTGCCCCATATTTTATAAGCAGTTTTACTGATTCAACTAAACCATCTGAAACAGGAATAAATATAGGCGTCCATTTCATCCCTTTTTCCGGTTCATTAATCTGTTCTATTGAACATTTAGTCAGTACTTCTTCTAGTTTTTTATAATCTCGGTTAAAAGCGAGTTTATGTAGGTCGTGTTTGGGAGTGCCTCTAAATTTTTGGCGTAGACGTAGTATTAGTTGATGTAATATTTTACGCATTATTTATTTAATTCATATTTTTAAATTATTTGAAATAATATAGTATTTTTATTATCACTGGTCAAATTTATCATATGAATTGAATCTGTTCTCTTATACGTTTACTGTGTACTTCCTCTCGTTTTTTATCATCCTTTCTAAAACGCGTTTGTCTAAGTCGTATTTTATAATTGCCTCAAAATTTTGGCGTAAACACATGCTGGTTTTTTTATTTTTTGTGGCTTTCAAATATTTCTATCATAGGTTTGGTTGCCATATCCAAAGGGCTTCTGCCATAGTTATTTTTGCGGTTAGGATCGGCACTATGTACCAACAATTGGAAGCTCTTCTTTGCCTGTGATACCAGCATTATGAACTACAGAACCTAACGGTTGGTTTCCAGAGGTATCAGTGATATTGATATCTGTCCCATTATCCAACAATAGTTTGGCAATCTGTAAGCGGTTTCCTGCAGTTGCGCTCGGTACGGGGCTAGTGTCTCCGATGTAATAAAGCGGTGGTCTACCGTAAACATCTAACGCATTGACATTTGCCCCATATTTTATAAGCAGTTTTGCGGATTCAATTGCACTTGCTAAAACAAAAAAAAGATTGGAGTAAATCGCAACCCTTTTTTCGGTTCATTAATCTGTGATACTGAGCATTTACTCAATTCTTCCTCTAATTTCTGACAGTTATTTTTAAAAGCAAGTTTATTTGATTTGTCTTCCATATTTAACTTTTTTAATTTTTAAGTATCATTTTTATAACGTAGGATAATAAATAAATATTGAAAATTATAAATCAAAATCATCTACGAAGAAGTTTAACTCCTGCACTTGCACATGGCTGGTGGTCGGTGTTTCCTTTCTATAATATTGCGGGTCATTTTAACTGGCCACTAAACCGTTCATATTTTTTTAACATTACTGCTTCAATATTCTTTCTGCACCATATTTTAATTTAAATAAGTAGATTTTTATGGTTCAGCAATTGTCCCAACCGTTTTAATTCTCTCGCAGCAAACTTTTCAATTTAATAGCAAGAAATCGGTTCTTTTATCTTTTATTCTCGATTTTCTTTTATCATTCCTATGGGCTGAGCTAAGAGGTATTAACCCATTCCCATCTGTTATCCAATATATATGGGTAGGAGATAAATGATGTAAAAATCAGATATCATTGATCAAATTTAAGATAAAAGTTTAGTTGTCTGTAAACACTATCATTAAAAAATACCATTATTGCTAACATGCCCGTAACCAAGCTCAAAAACGCTATTGTATGTAGCCGAGTTTGCGTCCAACTTTTCAGATTCCATCATTGATTCTAAAGTAATATTTTATCGCGCCCAATTCTACAAAGAAAAAGTGTTTGATTCATTGGTGTCTCAGCATAATTTTTGCTTAAAAACTTGATTATATTTAATTAAAATTATTTTTTTTGCAGTGACATGATTAGTTCTTACTTATTTAATAGGCAATCACTAAAGAATATTAGAGGCAATTAGCCATTAAACAATAAATTTAATTGAATTAGCATAAAATAAATATTTTAATGCTTAGTCAGGATGTAAATTTCAACTTTATGACCAAAATCGGAGTAAGAAAGTGTGGTTTAAACCGAAATTCAGCGAAAAACTGTGTCTATTTCCGACAAAAATCCCCCTGAAATCCCGCAAAATACTTGACATAAATCAAATAATATTAACTTACCTGCATTTTTATATTTGGATCATAGTAAGTCTTATTCTTCTTTATTATGCTGATGACGTTCAATATAGTATTGTGCGAAATAATCATTTCCATTAATATTTTAATATTCAATATATTGAAAATTATCAATTTTATATTTTAACATCATATAAAAATGATAACTAATACAAGCAGATTTTCCTTATAGTAAAAATGTCCTGGATAGAAAATGTCTGCGTGATAAAAAACCATTAATATCCTATTAACAAAAAAATGAGATTATTTTTCATGATAAACGTTTATTTTATCTGTAAAAAAATACATCATCAAACCATTAGTATTAATTAATTTGCTATTCTTGCCATTGATTAGGTTTATATAGATAATTCGTAAACGTATATTAATTATGTAATAGATTAGTAAACGAAAAACCAGATGGTATTATCCATTTGAACTGAATTAATATGTATATAACATATTAAATTAACTGAAAATTTAGGATTTTAGACAAAATTTCCAAAAATTTTTTTTTCATTGTTTTCGTTGCAAAGAAAGGAATTACCAACATAATCTTAATGCTTATTAACATTACTTTATGTATAATAAGTTTTAATTTGACATTAAAATTTTAATATTTAATTAAATATTTTAATCTCTAATATGGTTTTAGCTTTAAATTTATGCTGCAGTTATAGTTTCAAAATCAATATTATACATTGAATAGGTAAAATAACTCTTGTCAAAATTTTAAGTTTAAAAAATATTTATCATATTAGTCATCTCAGAAACCATGAAATGTAAATTGAGAATAGCTATTAAAGAGCATTAACCATTTTAACAATCCATAGATGCACTAATTTAACTAGTCATTAAATTTTTTTTAGGACAAAAAAGGGAAATTATGTTTAGCGGGAAAAAATTGGGTGAAGCTATTGATGCGGCCATCAAATTAAAAGGGGTACGTAAAGCCGATGTTGCTCGGGCTTTCGCCATTAAGCCACCCTCTGTTACCAGCTGGATAAAAACAGGTAGAGTAAATAAAACCCATATTGACAAGCTGATATCATACTTTGCCGATGTGGTCACTCCAGAACATTTCGGTATTTCCTCTGTTGAACCATCCAGAAGTGATTACTGTAATGTCAAATTGCCTTTACTGACTTGGGAAGAAGCTGGCAAGTGGCAGCAAAGTTGTGCGGATTTAACTGCCGACAGATATATTTTAACTCCTGCATTTTATAAACCAAGTGACAAAACATTTGTGTTAAAGGTTTTAGGCGACAGCATGGAGCCAGAATTTGTTTCGAGTGACTTCATTATTGTTGAGCCTGAATTAGAACCACAGGATAAAAATTTCATTATTGTGTATGAAAATGAAGCAGAAGCCATGCTGAAACAGTTAATTATTGAAGGTAGCAGACATTATTTAAAACCATTAAATCCTCGTTATCCAATTATTGCTATGACAAGCCAGTTCAAAATCTGCGGTGTTGTGGTTGAGAAATTTAAAATTTATACCTAACCAATTGGTTAAATAGTAGATACAAATTAAATCTGTCACTCATTTGATCTTATCCAGCATTTAAAACAGCGTATGGTTTTTGGTTATTGATATTGGTAAAAAATCTGTAGCGCATTTTAGCCATGATGTGTTTGTCATCACGGCAATTATATGAGTATAAACTGATAAATTATTTAATAACGACGGCTTCTTATCAGTTGTGCCCGGCGTTTGAGATAAATTAATGTGCCAAACCCGCTCCAGACATGTACTAATCGGGTAAATGGGAATATCACAAATAAACTCATCCCCATAAACAAATGGAGTTTAAATATCGGGTGAACATGGGCTATGAGGTCAGCAGCGCCACTTCTGAATGTTACTATGTGTTGTGCCCACTGCATCAGGATGAGCATTTCTGAACCATCTCGATGATGGGCTGATACATGAATGGTTCCCAGACCCAGACACAGCGTGATCAATATCCAGAATAGAACTAATTTATCACGCCAGCTACTATTGGCTAATAAACGCGCACAACTAAATCTACGGTGAAGTAGGATGAGTATACCGATTAATGCCAGTAGACCCATAAAACCGCCAGCATACATTGCGGTTAGCTGCTTGGTTTGATGACTGATTCCTAGCGCATCCCATACGGCAACTGGGGTTAGCAAGCCAACTAGATGACCAAAAAAAAGCCCCAAAATGCCAATATGGAACAAAATATTGCCAGTACGCAGAAGATGCGGATATAACAGCTGGCTTGATTCAGATTTCCAAGAATACTGGTTGGTGTCAAACCGGATCAAACTGCCTAGAAAAAAGACGCTAGCAGCTATATATGGATAGATGCCGAAAATAAATTGATTTAGATAATACATGATGTCTCCCGGCTTAACTGTGTGTGTTTTGGCGGAAAAATTGCACTTCCTGCACTGATGGTTGATGCAATAATGGTTCCAACCCTTCTGCAGTCGGTCCAAATTTTTCCAGTGCTTCGTCCATATTTCGCACTGGCGCCGCTTGTAAGGGTTGCGCAGCCACTGGTGATAAAGCAACCACTGCATCCATTACTTCAGCATAAACAGATTGGTTTTTATGCAGATTCTTAGCTATGTAATTAATCACATGCACCGCATCAGTCATAAAATTTTGTGCTTGTTCCAGTTCAATGGTAGATAAAAATTCCAAAAATAAAGGCAGATAATCCGGTAGTTCGTTATTGTCGGGTTCCAGTCCGCGCGCTTGATATTCTGCGAGTAAATCTACCATTGCTTGCCCACGTGCACGGTCTTCGCCGTGAAGATGTTCAAACAGATGCAAGGAATGGTTGCGACTACGGTCGAATGTATTGACATAAATTTCCTGTAGGCTAATCTCATCGTGCTCGCGTAAATGGGAAAAAAAGGGATTTAACGCTGCAGCCTGTTCTGGTGTTGCCTCTTTTCTAATAGCGTCATGTAATTGGTCGACATGATCAAGCCAATATTGGCGCGGATAACTTAGCAAAATGGATAATATTTTATACATTTATCATCCTCTTAAACTGATTGACGGTCTTTTTTCTTACGCAGACCGTGAAAAACAATCGGGGCAGCTTTACGAGTGCCAAAAAGACTCTGTTGACTGTGTCCGTTATGACAGCCTTCACCAAAAGAGAAGCCACAAGCTGACTTTTCCGCAAATGTATTGTCGACCCATTCTCGATGGGCACTTGGAATGACGAAACGATCTTCATAATTGGCGATAGCCATAATCTGATACATCTGTTCAATTTGTTCCGCACTTAATCGCGCGCTATCCATCAATTGCTGCGCTCTTTCGTCAGAGTAGATAGATTTGTTGCGCATGTATTTGCGCATATCAACCATGGTCTGTAGCGCATTGACGATCGGTTCTGTTTTACCAGCTGTTAGCAAGTTAGCCAGATATTCGATGGGGATGCGCATATCTTTAATTTCCGGAATCAAACCATTCTGACCTACCACTCCAGATTCCAACGCAGACTGAATGGGAGATAATGGCGGGATGTACCATACCATGGGCAATGTCCGGTATTCAGGATGCAGCGGAAAGGCTATTTTCCATTCCACCGCCATTTTGTATACCGGTGAATTTTTTGCGGCTTCTATCCAGTCTGCCGAAATACCTTGTGCCAATGCTTGTTTTTCGATTTCAGGATCGTTCGGATCAAGGAAAATATCCAGTTGCTGCTGGTATAAATCCTGTGGATTTTCTACGGAAGCACTGGCGCTGATGCGATCGGCATCATAAAGTAAGACACCCAGATAGCGGATACGGCCAACGCAGGTTTCGGAACAAATGGTGGGTTGACCGCCTTCTATACGCGGATAACAAAATATGCATTTTTCGGCCTTACCAGCCACCCAGTTATAATAAATTTTTTTATACGGACAGCCGGAAACACACATGCGCCAGCCACGGCATTTGTCCTGATCTATGAGTACAATGCCATCTTCTTCGCGCTTATAAATCGAACCGGACGGGCAACTGGCCACGCAAGCAGGATTAAGGCAATGCTCACACAAACGTGGCAGATACATCATGAAGGTATTTTCAAAAGCAGCATAAATATCTTTTTGGATACCATCAAAAAGCTTATCTTTAGACCGTTTAGCAAATTCCCCACCCAAATCATCTTCCCAGTTTGGTCCCCATACAATCTTATCCATTTTGCGGCCGGTTAAGACTGATACTGGTTGAGCTGTAGGTGGTGTCTGCATCAGAGGAGCGTTTTGCAGATGTTCATAATCGTAGGTAAAGGGTTCGTAATATTGGTCAATAGCTGGCATATTGGGGTTAGCAAAAATATTCGCCAAAATTTTCAATCGATTACCCTGTTTCAGTTTGATTTGACCAGAGCTCTTTCTTACCCAGCCACCCTGATACTGTTCCTGATCTTCCCAATTTTTAGGATAACCAATACCTGGTTTGGTTTCGACATTATTAAACCATGCATATTCCACCCCATCACGGCTGGTCCAGACATTTTTACAGGTTACTGAGCAAGTATGGCAGCCAATACATTTGTCCAGATTTAACACCATTGCGATTTGTGCACGTATTTTCATGAGTGTGTCCCTTGCTTATTCTGCCAGCGGTTTTTCTGCTGGTTGATCCAGCCAATCCACTTTATTCATTTTGCGTACCACCACCAGCTCATCACGGTTGGTGCCGACTGTACCGTAGTAGTTAAAGCCCCATGAAAGCTGTGCATACCCACCGATCATATGCGTTGGCTTCATGACCACTTTGGTAACGGAATTATGAATTCCACCACGCTTGCCCGAAATTTCAGAACCAGGGACATTAACAATTTTCTCCTGCGCGTGATACATCATGATCATGGTTTCAGGCACGCGTTGGCTGACAACCACTCGTGCGGTCAGGGTTCCATTTACATTAAATACTTCTACCCAGTCGTTGTCCTGCAAACCGGCACGTTGGGCATCGATTTCAGATAGCCAGACATGTGGGCCACCACGTGACAATGTAAGCATGCGCAAATTGTCAGAATAAGTGCTGTGAATACCCCATTTCTGGTGTGGAGTAATGAAATTTAAAACGATTTCCGGATTGCCATTACTTTGGTGTCCCTGCACATTCAGAGTAGTTTTTAAATCAACCGCTGGGCGGTAAGATACCAGCCCCTCTCCAAATAGCCGCATCCATTGATGATCCTGATAAAACTGCTGTCGACCAGTCAGTGTGCGCCAGGGTATTAGTTCATGCACATTTGTATAGCCGGCGTTATAGCTGACTTTTTCACTTTCCACTCCTGACCAAATTGGTGACGAAATAATTTTACGTGGTTGCGCCTGCACATCACGAAAACGAATGGCATCATCTTCACGAGCTTTAGCTAAATGAGTATGGTCAATACCGGTATTTTGGGATAATGCTTCCCATGCTTTAACCGCTACATGTCCATTGGTTTCCGGAGCCAGCGTTAGAATCATTTCTGCTGCATCTATCGCACTGTAGATTTTTGGCTGACCTGCGGCGACACCTTCTTGCTGGGTATGATTGAGCTGACGTAATAAATCTATTTGTTCCGTGGTTTGCCAGGTAATGCCTTTGCCACCATTACCTATTTTTTCTAATAAGGGTCCGACTGAAGTAAATTTGTCATAGATTGCGCCATAGTCCCGTTCGACTACGGTCATTCTGGGCATGGTTTTGCCCGGCACGGCTTCACACTCACCCAACTTCCAGTCTTTAGGATCAAATGGTTGAGCCAATTCTTCTGGACTGTCATGCATTAACGGCGTTAACACCAGATCCTGTCGCACACCCAGATAATCTTTTGATAAGTCTGAAAATACTTTGGCCAATCCGCGATAAATATCCCAGTCAGTTTTACTTTCCCATAATGGTTTCACTGCTTCACTGAGCGGATGAATAAACGGGTGCATATCCGAAGTATTCAGATCATCCTTTTCATACCAAGTAGCTGTTGGCAACACTATATCGGCATAGAGACAAGTAGTCGACATGCGAAAATCCAGCACTGTAAGCAGATCAAGCTTGCCTTCAGCTGCGGGTCGTACTTTGACGTCTATGGGTTTAATGGCATCGCCTTCATCACTCATGAGGGCATTTTGTGTGCCGAGCAGATATTTGAGAAAATATTCATGTCCTTTACTGGAGGAACCCAGAATATTTGACCGCCATACAAATAGATTACGGGGGAAATTTTGCGGATTATCTGGATCTTCACTTGCCATCATTAACTGACCAGTTTTAAGCTGTTCAACCGTAAAAGCTATCGGATCTTGTTGCTGTTGGTTGGCTTTTCGCGTGATATCAAGCGGATTACAGCCTAATTGTGGCGCCGATGGCAACCACCCCATGCGTTCGGCTTTGACATTAAAATCCAATTGGCTCATATTTGCCATTTGCCCCGCATGAGTCGGTGCCATCACCTCAGCCATATGCAGTTTTTCGTGCCGCCACTGACTGGTATGAGCATAAAAGAAAGAAGTACCATTCATTTGGCGTGATGGTCGGTTCCAATCAGTGGCAAAAGCCAGCGGTGCCCAACCAGATTGTGGGCGCAGTTTTTCCTGTCCCACGTAATGACACCAGCCCCCTCCACTTTGTCCTATGCAACCACACATCATCAGCATATTGATGATGCCACGATACGCCATATCCATGTGATACCAGTGATTTAAACCGGCACCCAGTATTACCATGCTGCGGCCATGCGTTTCATGCGCATTAAGTGCAAATTCGCGCGCTACTTGAATCACTAACTCCGGTTTTACTCCGGTATGCTTTTGCTGCCACAAGGGGGTATACGGCACATCAGTCAGGTAATCATCTGTCACGCCATCTCCGCCAAAACCGCGGTCGATACCATAATTGGCACACATCAGATCGAAGACTGTGGTTACCAAGATTTCTTGCCCATCGGCACCAATTATTTTTTTTACCGGTATATTTTTAATAATAATGTCGGTTGCATCTTCGCCACCAAAGTAATCGAAAGCAACACCCATGATTGCATCCGCATTTTCAGCCAGCGAAATCTGCGCACGAATTTCTGCATTATTGGAATTTTCTGTTTTGAGGTTCCATTTTCCTTGCTCGCCCCAGCGAAACCCAATTGACCCTTTTGGTGCCACAATATCGCCTGTATGTTCATCGATAACCAGCGTTTTCCATTCTGGATGATTGGTTTCATTGAGATTATCGGCAATTTGACTGGCTCGTAAAAAATAACCCGGCAATAAGCGTCCGTTTTCCTGATGCAAAACCACCAGATTAGGCATGTCAGTTAAACGACGGCAATAATCAACAAAATAATTTGATGGGTTATGCAAATGAAATTCTTTCAGAATCACGTGCCCCATCGCCATGGCCAGCGCAGCATCTGTACCTTGTTTCGGTGCCAACCAAATGTCACTGAATTTCACCATTTCGCCATAATCAGATGACACCGCAACCGTTTTTGTACCCTTATAGCGAACTTCGGTATAAAAATGCGCGTCCGGAGTACGTGTCATGGGGACATTAGAGCCCCATACCATTAAATAATTCGCGTTGTACCAGTCAGCAGATTCAGCCACATCAGTCTGTTCGCCCCATGTCTGCGGGCTGGACGGAGGTAGATCACAGTACCAGTCGTAAAACGACAACGGCACCCCGCCAATTAGACTCAAATAGCGCGAACCGGCAGCATAGCTCACCATTGACATTGCCGGAATGGGTGAAAAGCCTATTACTCGATCAGGACCAAACTCTTTGATGGTAAAGGCATTGGCTGCAGCGATAATTTCATATGCTTCATTCCAGTCCAAGCGCACGAAACCACCCAGACCACGTTCAGATTTATATTTTTTCGCACTTTCGGGATTCTGAGTAATGCTTTGCCATGCAGCTATCGCGCCCATACTCTGACGTTTTTCGCGCCACATACGCAGTAAAGAAGCGCGAATCATCGGATATTTTACCCGTTGGGCAGAATACACATACCAGCTATAAGATGCGCCACGTGGGCACCCTCGAGGCTCATGATTGGGCAAGTCAGCTCGCGTGCGCGGGTAATCTGTTTGCTGCATTTCCCATGTGATTAGCCCATTTTTGACAAATACTCGCCAGCTACAAGAACCAGTACAATTGACTCCATGAGTAGAGCGCACCACTTTATCGTGTTGCCAGCGCTGCCGATAGGCTTCTTCCCAATCTCTGCCCTCTGCCACCACTGCACCATGACCGGCAGAAAAGGTTTCTTTGGTTTTACGTAAAAAATTAAGTCTGTCTAAAAAATGGCTCATGAATTTGTGCTCCGTTGAGGTTCAAGCCTCAAATATTTTTTTATATTTATTTTTTTAACGTAATGACCAACAATATGGTTTTGTGGCAACTTTACGATGTAATGGCATTAAATATTATTTTGCAGTAATAATCTCTTTGCTTCGATCAAAAAATGAATCACTATTGATTGTTCTTAGTGGCTAATCTCTATACTTCAGTTAAGAAATCAAACCTCTAGGTTTTAGTCTCTCACAAGATCATGATTACCTCTCGGCACATAGCCACCCGTTTAAACATTTCTGAAACGGACCCTCAAGATCGAGCAGCATCGGAAGATAAGCATCATTTAGTTCAGTCAAGACTAATTACATCTTTACAAGCCATGTTATGCCATTTACCAGCAACATACCTAACCAACAAATTATAGCAAACCATTCAAGCATTAAGCCGGATCAATGCCCTCAATTCGGTCTATTTCGGTTGAGCTTATTTGCCCAATCAGCCAGGTGAGCAAGTTAATCCTTACTCACCATCAGCCTAAATTAAGGCAGCCTAAATTAAGGTCGTTGGTTCTTCAGCGAAAAATGCATCCAAATCAAACTGATACTTACAGTACCGAACATCAACATGAATGAACTGGAACGGATACCAGTCCAGTCCACCAGCATACCGAACATAATGGGCAACAAAAAGCCACCCAGACCGCCGGCTAACCCTACTACACCAGATACCGTTCCCATATCATCAGGGAATTCATCGGAAATAAACTTAAACACCGAAGCTTTACCAATGGCCAACGCCACACCAACGATGAATAACAAAATGGTAAACAGGGTTGCATTCAAACCAATGTGCATATCTAAATGACCAGAAACAGTCTGAATAGACATTTGTGTTTGCGGATAAGATAAGACAAAAAAGGCTAGCCAGCACACCCACATCACCAGCCATGTAACTTTATATGCACCATATTTGTCTGATAGCCATCCTCCGAAGGCACGTAAAACACCACCAGGGAGTGAAAAACAAGCAGCCAGCAGAGCAGCGTGGGTCAGGTCAAATTTGTATTCACCAACGTAATAACTCACCATCCACAAAGATATGCCAACATACCCACCAAATACCACTGAATACAACTGACTGTATTTCAGTACTTGCGGGTTTTTCATCAACATCAACTGCGCCTTAAGGGTGGGTTGTTTGCTATTGGCTGCTTTCGGTTCAGGATAACTGAAAAACCAAAATAAAATGGTGATAACCAGCAAAATGATCGCATAAACCCTTGGTACAGCTTTCCAGCCATAAGCTGCAATGAGGGCTGGTGCCAAAAATTTGTTTAATGCTGCACCAGCATTACCAGCACCAAAAATACCCATCGCCAGACCTTGACGATCTTTGCGAAACCATTTTGCTACATATGGGGTACCGACAGAAAAGGATCCGCCTACCAACCCCAGCCATAAAGCAATCCATAAAAACTGACCAAATGTGTGCGCATATTCCAGCAACCAAACCGCAGGAACACAGATCAGCATGAGCAAAAAATAAACGATACGGCCACCGAAACGATCAGCCCAAATACCCAATGGTACTCTAATCAGCGAACCAGATAGCACAGGCATAGCTGTCAGTAATCCAAATTCAGTTTCATTTAACTGTAGCTGTTTTTTAATCGGCATACCCAACACGGCAAACACCATCCAAATCATGAAACAGATGATAAATGCAATAGTGCTGGAAGTAAGCACTGTGACTGATTTTCTGAATTCAGATTCCATCCAACCACTCCTGATAAATAATGCCACAAGTGTACGTAATCCCACGCATACAGGACATAAGTCGGAGGAGGCAAGATTACTCAGCCGAAATAACGAGGACATATAAGTAAAAAGATCTATTGACAATTCAATAGACCTGATTTAGCAAATAAAAACCCTCATTGGACATGTATTCTTCATAAGCTACTTATCCATACCATGCTCAACAGCATACACGGCTGCCTGAACTCTGCTGGCCACATTCAATTTACGCAAAATGTTTTGCACATGTACTTTTACCGTACTCTCAGCAACTTCCAGATTGCGCGCAATGATTTTGTTACTGTGACCACGAGCGAGCCAACGCAAAATTTCGCGTTCGCGTGGTGTTAAAGGTTCAGCAATAGCCAGATTGATTTTTTCCTGCTGACGTAACTGAGTGACTAATTTACTCGTCATCTCAGGCGATAATACGCTATCTCCATCAATGGCTTTTTCTATACTGTCCAGCAAAAATTCAGTATCAATATTCTTTAACAAATAACCTCGCGCCCCTAGGCGCATACATTCGAGCAAATCATGGCCATCTTCCGACACCGTGAGCATTAACACCACTTGTTGCGGATGATGGTCCATCATCTGAGGTAATGCCTCCAGTCCACGCATCACCGGCATATCCAAATCCAACAAGACTGCATCCGGTTGCAATTGCTGCTGCATTTTCACCCCTTCCAGCCCATCGGTGGCTTCTCCTACCACCTCAAAGCGAGGGCAGCTATCTATCAGCGCGCGCAATCCACGCCGAAACAGCGTATGATCGTCAACGATCAGTATCCGGTATTTTTTTCCGTTTAACATCTTCAAATCTCAGAATCACTATTGCGAAGTATGGATATACTGACGCGGTACGGTGAGTTCCACAGTCGTTCCTGCCCCAACCAACGCGCTTATACGCAATTGACCATTAATTTTACTGGCACGTTCTTTCATAATATGAATACCCACATGCCCCTGTTTTTCTTTCACCTGTAATACATCTTCCGCTAAACCCTTGCCATTATCCTGAATACATAAATTCAGACGATCGGTCATATATTGCAGATGTACCCGAACCGCATTGGCTTGAGCATGCTTACGAACATTCGATAAAGCTTCTTGCACAATAAACACCACTTGGAGTTGTACATCCGACTCTACTTCATACACATCACCCTCTACCGACCAATCTGGCACTATACCGGTTTGCTGCTCAAACCGCTTCATCACCCCTTGCAAGGAGCTGATCAAGCCTTCTGATACCAGTCGTACACGAAAATTAGATAACAACTCGCGTACATCATCATAACATTGTTGAATACCTTCATGAATAAAATCTAAGGTTTGTGCAGCTTGCTTATCCTTGTGTTCTGATAGTGCTTTTCCCAAAACCTGAACTTGCATATTCAAAAAAGACAAAGTTTGCGCAATGCTGTCATGCAATCCTTGAGCCAGCAAATTGCGTTCTTCCAAAATCGCCATTTGCTTATCCAATTCATTTAAACGCAAACTTTCAATCGCAATGCCAAATTGGCTACAAACAGTTGAAATCAGCCGTTGATGCTGTTCATTTAAAGCAAACGCTTCATGAGCAAACAAATGCAGCGTGCCGATATCATCTTCAACTGACTTAACTGCAAACGTCAGGCAAAATGGAAATATCTTACGGACGTGGCAACCTACATTATCGTCAGTACTGATGATTAATTCTTCAATCGAATTGAGTTCATCTGTTGATATCACCGGCACACAAAGAACACCATTGCAGTGACAATCACGAAATTGTTCCACCTGTTCTTCCGTCAAACCATCGGAACCGGCGACTTCCAACAGATGCGAATGATGATTTTTCAACTGTACTACGCAAGCATTAGCCCCACTGAACTCCTTCATTTTTTGCATAAATAGCTGCACCAATACCGCCAAATCCTGCTGCTCTTGAAACAACGAAGCCATGGCATACAACATTGCTAACTCATTATTGCGTTTCACTAATGCTTGCGTTTGCTCCGCGACCCGATTTTCCAGCGTATCGTATACCTCATTCAGTTTAGCCACCATCAGATTAAAGCCCTGCGCCACCTGCCCAAACTCATTAGCCGTATTCACCTGCAAATGGGTATCAAAAAATCCCTTACCAATCCGGCTTATACCTTGATTTAGGCGCTGCAAAGGTGCAATGACCAGATGATTTAGCAGCAACAAAGACATGACTGTAGAAACTAATGCCATCACTAATACCAGTAACTGCAACCACCGCAGTAACTGTATGTTATGCGTATTATCCTGCTCGATCAGTAATACCAATCGATCAATGAGTGCAGTAAACTGTCGCGCTTTATCCAGAAAGGTAGCGCTGTCTATTTGACCTTGCTGAAAAGCATTACGGTTACCTAAAAAATCCTGCCAGTATTTTTCAATTTCTATGACTTGATCCATTAGCTGCTGATGACGCTGCCCTTGGAGAAATCCCGTTTCATGCAAGCCGCGCAGATGAGCCAAAATTTGTTCGAACTGTTGTTTTTCCTGATTAAAATTTTGAGCCATTGCAGGTGTTTCGCTCACCAACACCATATAAAACACCCGTTTACGTAAGCTGCCAGCTTCATTGATTGCCATTCCCAGCTCCTCTAGCCGCCAGGATGTATTCATCGACAGGCCAACCAGACTGGTAGCAAAGAACAGCCAGATGCCAATCATCATTACCAGCACCTTAGAAATCTTTTGCCCGCTTAGAAAAGATCGGTCAAATTTTTGCCATAGTTTTTTCATAACAGCTCAATCAAAACATTGGCAGCAGTGTAACGTAAAACCTTTAGCGAGAAAATGACTACTTTTTAGATAGAGAATAAATGATATGGCTGATGCAAGTTAAGCCATTGCATTGATGCGTACTGCATTAGCTCAAATAAGTTGAATTGATCACAAGAGCGAGCAGTAGAATAAGAGAGGTCACTTTGTATTAGTTAAAACAGTACAATTTAAATAAACCAATAATGAGAAATGAATAGTCTAGCATTGCTAAGTAATATCAATTAAAAAAGTACAATGCAATATAATTAATTTAATACTTTTCATTTAACGATAGCCACACTGCTAAGACCTAATCTATTTTTTTACGGCAAAATGGTGTTGTTAAAATTCAAAACAGCAATAGCAGCCATCACCACTATTGCTGTTGAAAATTAAATCACCACTTAAATTCGATAATCATGACCATAACGGTTTGGTTTGCCTGGTAGCACCATCAAAATAAAGAACCAGATTTCTCCAATGATCGGAATGAGTAAAATCAAAATCCACCACGCAGAACGGTTAGTATCATGCAGGCGCCTGAATTGCAAAGATAATGTAGCCAACCAAACGCAAAAGGTCACCACCATGACCAGAAAATTAATCGTCCAGTCTCCCCAAGTATAAATATCATTGATTGAATGACCAAGAAATCTTTGCAGCGCACAGATAATCAAAAATCCCAGCACGTGATTAATAATTATTGGCCACCAATAATCTCTGCGATTGGCTGTTCCTGAAAAATTGAATATGTTTTGCCAGAATCGTTTGTAAGATTCAATCATTATTTCTCTCCTGTGTGTGTTTAAACTTAGATAATATTAATAAATTTAATTATTTACTTTCATATCTTAAGGGCAAACACCAAAGAAGACAAATTTTTTATTATTAAAAACAACATATTACCCAAATTCATAAAACAACAGAGTATTTCAGTTTTGGGTAAATATTTAATATCTATCCTAATAGAAGGTAATATAAATTAAATCATTGTTAGAAATACGTTTTTTCCATTCGATATATTTTCGATTATTCTCAAAGTAACCTATTTTCTCCATCGATGCTCTTTATGCATTTTTCTAATTAAATCGATATTGCCACAGCAATCTTACAGAGCCTGCAGAATATGCTATAGATAAAAATTGAGGTTTATATAACTAATTCTTAAGTTATCTTGTTGCTATTTGTATTGCAGTTTTTAGATTTATGCCTATAAAAGCTGCTGTAATTTACTTTTTGGATTCAATCCTAACCTTCACTTCAGGCGCTGTAATCATCGCAAAAAAGAATTGATTTTGAGAAACGAGAACGTGAATGCGATAAGTAAATGGCCAGCCTCCGATTAAGGCTAGCCATTCTGCTTTTACTGACTATCAACCATCAAGATGATTGTTTTGTGGCGCTAAAACTGTGCGGTTACCATTTCCCTCTGGAGCGGAGACCACGCCATCTGCTTCCATTTGTTCAACCAAGCGGGCGGCACGGTTATAACCAATACGCAAATGCCGTTGCACAGAAGAAATACTGGCTTTGCGCGTCTTCACCACTAACGCCACTGCATCATCATACAAAGGATCCTGATCATCTTCTAGATTGCGACCAGACGAAGCGTTGCTAAATAGATCATCTTCACTAACCCCAGCGGTGAGAATATCATCTATATAGTGAGGTTCACCAAACTGTTTTAGATAATTCACGACACGGTGAACTTCCTCATCAGCGACAAAAGCACCATGGACACGCTCTGGATAGGCCGTTCCGGGTGGTAAAAATAACATATCACCCTGTCCCAGCAGGTTTTCAGCGCCCATCTGATCCAAAATGGTGCGGCTATCTACCTTACTGGATACCTGAAAAGCAATACGAGTTGGAATATTGGCCTTAATCAAGCCAGTGATCACATCCACACTGGGACGTTGGGTTGCCAAAATTAAATGTATACCAGCCGCACGCGCTTTTTGCGCCAAACGAGCAATCAGTTCTTCAATTTTCTTCCCTGCCGTCATCATCAGATCAGCAAACTCATCCACCACTACCACAATATAAGGCAGTTTTTCCAGAAGCTCAGGATCACTTGGATTGAGTGAGAACGGATTAACTAATTTCTCACCTTGTTGCGCCTTTTCTGCGATTTTCTGATTGAATCCAGCCAGATTACGCACACCGACATAACTCATCAGGCGGTAACGTTTTTCCATTTCATTAACACACCAGGTCAAGGCATTAGCCGCCAGTTTCATATCTGTAACAACCGGAGCCAGCAGATGAGGAATACCTTCGTATATACTTAATTCCAACATTTTCGGATCTATCATGATCAGGCGGACATCGTCTGGCGTGGCTTTATACAACATGGACAAAATCATGGCATTCACACCCACCGATTTACCAGATCCGGTGGTGCCGGCAACCAATAGGTGAGGCGCTTTCGCCAGATCAGTTACGATAGGTTGTCCGGTAATACCATGTCCCAATGCCAAAGTTAATTTTGATTGAGACTGTTGAAAAACCGGTGCTGAAAAAATTTCACTAAGCCGAATAATCTGCCGTTTCGGATTGGGAAGCTCAATACCCATACAGGTTTTACCGGGTATGGTTTCTACAATGCGAATAGAAGCAAAGCCTAAGCTGCGTGCCAAATCTTTTTCAAGATTGACAACCTGACTGCCCCGTACACCCTGTGCTGGTTCAATTTCATAGCGCGTAATAACCGGACCAGCAAAAGCGTCAATTACCTTCACTTTTACTTTAAATTCCGCCAGCTTTTCTTCAATTGTTATGCCATTTTCCAGCAAAGTTTCCTCACTTTGCTGTGCCGCCGAATCATAATGCGCCGGCAAGAGCAAGTCCATACTCGGTAGAATTGGTATTTGCTGCATGGCTACTGGTGCAGAGGTATAGTTAACGGTAGGTGTAGTCGGTCTAAAACGATTTGGCTGCACCGATAATTGAACCGGCGCACTCCCACTAGGAGCCGAAATAACATTTTCTCCAGTCATCTTATTTGACTGTGCGTGCATAGGGCTGGCACTCAAATGGGCATTGGTGCTTGCGGCTTGATCTTGACTTAACTGCTGCGCAATGGTGCCGGCCGAATAGGCAATTTCAGCGCTAACCAGCTCATTTTCCACGTCGTCATCAGCAAAATGCCAGTTAGGCGCAGCAGTGCTCATTGGCTCTGTATCAGCATCCTCAATATAGTGAAATGGTGAAGTAGGATGTACAGATGGAGATGGCTTGGTATTAGTGGACGAGGAATATTCACTGTATCCATGATGACCTGAATCACTGATTACCCACTGTTGTGTAGACACATCTTGATCCGCATCATCACTGCCATGTAGTTTAAACACTTCCTCTGGCGAAGCGGAATCACGCAAGTGTTGATCGGCATCAGCGATATTGTTGTAGTCTGAATAAGGATGTGATTCGTCATACTCTTCGGAATCAATAGCATAATCTACTTGATGAGTCGTGCCTGTTGACCAGATTGCCTCATCACCCTTGTTTAGCTCTGACTCTGGGCTATAAATCACATTAGCCGAACTTGAATTATCCAATGCCTCTTGCACTGGGTGACGCTCAAGTCCTGCTCCTACTGCTTCAACCGTAGGCTTATGCGCTTCTGGCATTGGTTGAAACGGTGTAAATCGTGTAGACAATGGCACATGTCTATCTACAAACGCCTCACTGGAGCTTTTGTCTGCAGACAATTCCCCTATAGGAACCATCATCTGCACCGCTTGCTGCTCACCAATTCGAGCGGCAGCTGGTATCACACTTTCACGCACCGTAGGACGTTTAAACTTCTGTTTATTGATCGGTGAATCGGTTTTAGCTAAATTTAAAATAACCTCTTCTTCTTCAATAACCGGTACCGAAAATGCATGATCAGGGTTACGATTGTTATTTTGTTGGCGCAATCGCGCCAGACGCTGGCGCAAAAGATTGATTCTGATGTCTTCCTCATCAATAATCTGCTTATTCTGTCTTTGATCAGAAAACAGATTTCTGCCTGTTGAAGTATGAGCCAAATGAGCGGGAACTTGACGCAGGGAATGTTGCGTTGCTAGCTCTAGTTCAACCGGATCAAAATTTTTAAGTGCACGTTCTTGTAACAATGCTTCCTGTTCAGCTTTAGTATGTGAACGCACTCTGGCTAACAATGGATCGTCTGGCTTGATTTCATTGATTGTGTGGCGCGGGTGATTCTGTCGGTGGATTTGCTGTTTTTGCTGCCAGTTCAGCTCAATCCCGTCCATGTTAGATGCGTCTGCGAAATAATCGTCGTCAGTCGCATCATGATTTGCCATGTTACGTCTGGCTTCTTCTAAGGTGATGACCGGCAAGCTCTCATCCACCGCCATCTTTTCAGTGACACTCTCTTCTGACGTTGACAGATCAGTATTTGCTAAATCAGATGCGCCAGCAGAAATTTCAAAGGAAGTGGAGTCTAATAAAGATGAATCAGCATCCTCTCTTGCGATCGAAATGTCCTCAAAGGGATCAATAGATGGTGTTGCTAATTGATATTCAGCCATTGGCGCTGAGTGATGCTGTTGCAATGGCGATATCTGAGAGGTAGCGCTGATTTCTACCGGCTCAGAATAATCCGCTGACCAAGCCGCTTGTGATGGCAAAGGTGAAGATTCGATCACGGTGATCTGCGGTTGAAGGGTGTTTTCTGCATTTAATAAAGAAGATGTGGCAACATGTGCTTGATCAGACATGTTAACCGGTATTCCTTGTGCTGCGTCAGAGGGGATGGACTGTTCCTGTACTTCTTCAACAAATAACGCATTATGTTCATTTCCAGCTGATTGGATGTGACTGTGTACGTCAGCTTGGTGATCAGCCATGCTGTGCATTTGAGCAAGATCAGGAGACTCATTTTGGACAGAATGAACACGGGCTGTGCCATGCTGTTCATGCCGTGTTAAATAAGTCATTTCCCTCTGCCAACGCTGTTCCTGAAGATGACGCCACCATAACAAAGCCGCCATAGCAGCCATGATCAGTATTAAAACAATCCACCACATACGCGTATATGTTCCCTTTTGCTATTATTTCGTTTTTGACCGCGGGTTTACCGGATTATTTCCCCTTAACTAATGCGATAAATTTACTTCTAGATTATCAATCAACCGTGTACGTCCCAATACCGCTGCTGCCAGTATAACGATTTCTTGATCGGTACACTGTGCTTTTTGCAGTGTATTCGCCTGTCGAATTTCAATATAATCGACACGCCATCCCAATTGATTCAACGCTGCTGTAGCCGTTTGTTCCAAAACATCAAAGTCTCTTCTGCCTTGGATAATATCTGCAGCAATCGCCTGCAGTTGTTGATATAACTGCGCTGATTGTTGCAACTCTTCTGCAGAAAGATAACCATTGCGACTAGATAGCGCCAAACCGCTGCTGGCACGTTCAGTCGCCACCGGAATAATGCGGATATCCATATTCAAATCCTGCACCATCGCGGTTAACACGGCCAGTTGTTGATAATCTTTTTTACCAAAACAAGCCACATTTGGCTGAACGATATTGAATAGTTTAGTTACAACCGTAGCGACCCCGCGAAAATGACCAGGTCGTGTTCGACCACATAATTCATTTTGTAATGGCGGCGGTTCGACAAAATATTGCTGTGCGCCATGCGGATACATTTCTTGCACCGAGGGTGCAAATATCACATCAGCACCAGCTTGCTGAAGTTTTTCTGCATCTTGTTCCAGCGTGCGCGGATATTGTTCGAAATCTTCCCCCTGACCAAACTGAATCGGGTTAACAAAAATACTGACCACCACTTTATCGGCATGTTTTTTGGCTTCGTGTACCAAAGCCATATGTCCTGCATGCAAGTTTCCCATAGTCGGAACAAAGGCAACCGTTCCTGCTTGCTTGCGCCATGCACGTAACTGAGCAATGGTTGATATTATTTGCATTTAATCATCCTATTCTGTTGAACTGGCTATATTTATCAGCAATCAAAGCTGAAGGCAGCAATGAAGCGTACATAATATAACAATTATATCACTGCTTATCCGCTAGTTTGACATTATTCCTACACCAAATATCAACCACACGACTGACCAATTGATACAGACTAAAACTAAACCACTAATAGTAATATGATAATGTCACCGCTATAGGTGATTTATTTGTGATAACATAACTCAACTATTTCATACAGTGTTCAGATTGATGGCGTAACCTGAAGCTGTTTTAAACAAAAACCCAATAACGTAATGTTTAAGGAGTAACTATGAAGATCAAAACTTGGTTAGCGACTGCGCTCTGTCTTACCGCTTTAGCTGCCTGTGGTGGTGGCGGAAGTCAGTCTGGTGCTTCGCAGCCGACTCAAAACAGTTCACAAGGAGAAAAAACACTCGTTGTTGGCACCAATGCAGAATTTGCACCTTTTGAATCACGCCAAGCAGACGGAAAATTAACCGGATTTGATGTTGATCTGATTAATGCCATGGCAAAAGCAGGCAATTTCAAAGTAGAGTTTAAAGATCAGCCTTGGGATGGATTGTTTGCCAGTTTAAATAATGGTGACTTAGATGTTGTCGCCTCAGGGGTAACCATCACCGAGGAGCGTCAACAAACCTTAGGATTTACTGATCCTTATTTCGATATATCCATGATTGTATTGACGCCCAATAACAAAAAATTTAACGCACTTGATGACTTGAAAAACATGACGCGCGTGGCTGTGTGTACAGGTCAGACCGGCGATTTAGCTGTACAAAAAATTCTCGGTGCGCAAAGTCCTAAAATTGCTCGTTTTGATACCGTGCCATTAGCGATCAAAGAGCTGCAAAACGGCGGCGTTGAAGCAATGGTGTCTGATGGTGCAGTCATCAGCAATTATGTTAAAGCTAATGGTGTAGACAATGTTACCATCAACAAAGTACCTGAATTCGGCACCGACCATTACGGCTTCGTGGTTAGAAAAAATGATACAGCAACTGTCACCATGCTTAACGATGCGCTGAAAAAAATTCGCGCAAATGGCGAATATGACAAAATTTATGCCAAATATTTCACCAATTAAGCCAAAATAAACCATACACTATTGCCCGTGATCATCAGATCACGGGCTTTTTACTGGCTGATTATCATATCTAGCATTACATGTGCCACTGAGCCAGCAGAAAAGAGCCTACTGGCACCAATTACACCGACAAGCAATCTTATTGTGGATTTAATCAAAGGGATGCGTGAAAAGATCACGCCGAGTAAAACACACGTTTTATATATTCAACCCTATTATTTATACTTAATCCAAGTCCAAACATAATAGATGGCTTTGTAAACGCTAAAGCGCGATGTCATCTTATTATGCAAGCTTTTTGATTTTTTAAATCTCTTATCATCCAACCAAACATTAAACTTTTATTTCTCGTTTTAAACTGATGGAAAAATAAGCACAATTGGCTAACAACATCTCTAATTTAAATCTATTTCTACTGTATAATTTTACATTGAGACCTACATCCTATTTATAAATAAATGAACCGTTTATTTTCTTTACTCATCGTTTTAACTCTATCTGCAGCGCTTAAAACCCCCGCCTCAGCTCGTTATTATCCCGCGGTTGATCCTTTTATAACTACGGAAAATGCACAGCGTCTTAAAGCCATGAGGAAAATATCACCTGCTGCGATGCACAGTATCGAACCTGTTATTCGCGATTGGCTGCAATTTTACCATTTGGATATCTCTAAGTTTTATCTTGGTAAAAAAGGTTCGTGGCTGTTTTATCAAGATTATCCATCCTATGCCAGAGACTTTGACGCCAAAAATGATGATGTTTATATCCCGCAAAAGTTTGATTATTCACCCAGTAAGCAAAAATATCTGGATTACAAACTCATTGATAAATTAGGAAATCAATATGTGTTTGCAGGTCATGAAGACAGCGAAGAATTATATTTAGTGGATCGGAAACAAAAAACCAAAAAAATCATCCAATGGTTTGGTAGTGCGCAAATGACTGAGGCGACATTCTGGCTAGATGAAGAGCATTTTATTATCGTGGGTTTGGTCTTTCCAAATAGTTACTTTATTTATACTCTAGGTCCAGAAGACCAATTGGTCAGTTACTACTATGAATCGACACCAGAACAATTTAAAACAGGCTATGAAACCAGATTTCTTCAATCAAAAGGCGTTATCATACCCAAAGAATAAAGCGCTTTTCTAAACATCAAGGCATTTATCAATTCCGAAACATTGGCCATACCGTTTTCGACATTCATTACACCCAATTTGTCCTCACGGCTATTCTGTATTCAGATATGATTATGCCTTAAAATACACCATCCAAAATCGAAAATAAAACGATCATCACAATATAAACGATTCAACCATTTCTAGATCATTTACCTAAAATGATATCTATTCGAACCTAATATCAATGACTAAACCAGAATATGAATTACCAGATCACTCTTTTACCCAGTGGTGAAACTTATTTCGCTGATGAAAATCAATCAATTCTACAAGCTGCGCTCAATAACTCAATCATGCTACCGCATGCCTGCAAAAGCGGTTGCTGCGGTGCATGTAAGGCTCAATTGCGTAGTGGCACAACCCGACCCATGCAGGAAAATTGCGCAATAAATCTAACCGAGAATGACCAACATGAAATATTATTATGTTGCCATACTCCGCAAAGCAACCTATCAATTTACCTACCCCAATATTCAGGTCAAACTAATCAGGTAGTCAAAAAAATCAAGGCGCGTATTGACCACATCCGCATCTGCAACCATTACGCCGTCATTCATCTGCAATTGCCCAGCAAAAAAACCTTTACCTACCAAGCTGGTCAATATATCGATATCATCTTACAAAACGGTCAACGTCGTAGTTACTCCATTGCCGGATACAATGCAAATACACATCAATTAATTATTCATGTTCGTTACCATGAAGGCGGTGCTTTTTCTGCACCGATTTTTGACGGCCGTATGCAATGTAAAGATATGCTCCAAATCGAAGGACCTTTAGGCAGCTTTCAGCTTAGCGATCAGCCCAAAGACCTGATTATGTTGGCAACAGGTACCGGACTGGCGCCACTTATGGCCATGCTTAGTTGCTTGAGTGAACAACACTTTTCGCAGAATATCTATTTATATTGGGGTGTAGCGACCGAACAAGATCTATATGATGCACAACTATTAGATCAACTTTGTGATCAACTATCCAATGCCAAATGGACACCAGTACTATCACGTCCCGCCAGCGATTGGACCGGTAAACAAGGTTATGTACAGCAAATAGCGCTCCAACAACATGCTGACATGAGTCAGTATCAAGTTTATGCCTGTGGCAATCCGCAGATGATTGCCCAGGCGCAGGCTTTATTTACCAGTCAGGCCAATTTGGCCACAAATGCATTTTTTGCGGATAATTTTACGCCAACGATCTGAGTACAAAATGAAATTAATCTTTTCAAAAAGCTACGCTGTTACACTTCTATTACTATTACTAAATAGCTTGGTACTAATCTGGGCATTTGCCTATCCACCCAATCCTAATCGCATTATTGAAACTTGGTTTATAGCAATTTTATTGCATCGTTATTGGCCACGTTGCTGGCGCTTCATCATGTGGATGAGTGCCGTGCTTATACTTCTCTACCATCCCACAGCTGCGCATTATGGCCGCCCAAGTTTTGGTATCGTTGCCTCTTTACTCAGTACCACAGCTAGTGAAGCGAGTGAATACATCACCACCCTCTCCTGGCAAACATATTTAAGCAGTATTCTTTTGGCACTTATTCCTTTACTGATTTTGCGTTGGTGTAAAACCAGACCGGCTCCACACTGGCGTGCTCGTTGGGCATTAATGTTGATAGTCATTGTGAGCGTAATGAGTGTACAAACTGCGCGTAAAGGCTATACCGTTGGCGGATTTGCACTGCGGGCACAACCGTTTGAACTCTTGGCTGATGCCTATTTACAACCACGTGCTTATTTTGCCGAATTAAAAAAACTCAAAGAAGATTTGAACAAGCCAGATCAATGGACGATTACCCATACTCAGCAGCCATTCAAAAATTATGTCCTAATCATCGGTGAAAGTGCTCGCGCAGATTACCTGCATTTATATGGTTTCAAATATCCCAATACCCCTTTTTTAAACAGCCACGCCAATGTGATTATGGATAATATGCTGTCGGCTGGTCCCAATACACCTATTTCTTTGTTATACGGTTTAACCTTAAGCCATGGTCAACCCTTTGCGATCCAGAATAATATCATTTCATTAGCTAAAAAAGCTGGTATGCAAACCGTTTGGCTATCTAACCAAGGCGCTTTGGGGCAGTATGATACTTCGATTTCCACCATTGCTCATCACGCCGATCAAAGTATTTTTCTGAAAAAAACCGGCTATGATTTTGGTGAAAAAAGTCATGATGATCAGCTTATCGAACCTTTAAAAAAAGTGTTAGCCACGCCCATTCCAGCCACGCAATCACGCCTGATCGTTGTACACATCATGGGCTCTCATCCCAATCCATGTGATCGTCTGGCTCAACCACCGCATCACTATATTGAAAATAGCAACAGCAATTGTTATATCGACAGCATCAAGCAAACTGATGCATTACTGGCGCAAATCCATACAGTACTGCAAAACACCCAACAACCATACAGTATGTTTTATTTTAGTGACCATGGATTAAGTCACGATAAAAATACGTATGAAAAAAACAGTTTGGTTCGCGCCAGTAGTATTTTGCGCCATAACGACCATTATTTGCAGAACTACCACATTCCCTTAGTGGTGATTAATAGCAACCAGACAACTCAAACTCGAATTAAATCTCGACGCAGTGGTTTGGAGCTGATAGATGGCATCGCGTTTTGGCTCGGGATTAGCAGTCCGCAATTACCTTATAGTCAATCGTTTTTCGGTTCGGATGACAGCCAGAGTCTGAATGTTTTAGACATGAACCAACATTTGCAGCCAGCCAATCAGTTGCAAGACGACCCACTACCGATCGAACTGCGTCCGTAAGGGAAAACCACAGCGATCACCACAAGATAACAGAAAACAACATAAGCATAAAACAAGCAGGACAAAACAATATAATCTAAACAAATATTAATTTATCTTAATATATGGTTACTTTTTTGACTTATATCAATACACATTTTGTGAAAAAAAATATAATGAAATCACTTTGATTGGTTTCCTCTTGATGTGTGTGTTTATGTGTGGCGCTTAGCCACACTTTTTTTTTGGCAATTCTGATTTCCCTAGAAAATTCAATGTTTGGCACTTTATATCGGTAATTTTTCTGCATTAAATTTTTTATGCAAAGATCGCCTGCAAAAACATTCTTAGGTGAAATGAAAACTTAAAACTTACTGATTACACTGCCTGACAGATTTGTTAACAGAAATTCAAACATAATTTAACATTGTTATCCGCCTTCACGGTTTTTTATGCGTTGTCAAATCATCTAAAGTAATAAACATCCCATTCTCCGTGATTCAAACGTACGAAATCCTCATGAGTGAACATATCCCATGTCGAATCGGATAACGGAAAATGTCCCTTTATACTTCCTATTCATTCATCGTGTATTCTACTTCTCCAGATTCATCGGAAATAATATAAAAAAAATTCATACATCTGTCCAAATTAGTTCGGATTCCCCGATTACTATCCAGCCCTGATCACCATTTACCTCAAATTATGAATTAAATTGAACTCTTTAAATTTGATTTCTGAGTGACGGAAATTGCTGTTGAAAATCTTTTGCTATTTGCATTGTTTTTTTCATCCAGATTCAAATATCAATATTCTAGGAAAGATCCATATTAGAAGAGCGCATGGTTCTATATAACCATCAAATGAACACAATTGAACGCGTAATGCTAATGTAATATTTCATCACTTCAGTTATTTACTTTAATATTTATTAATATGCACTTAATTATTCAGCATACTTTATGATCAATTATTTCCGCAAAAATTATGGTGATAATCATTTATCACTTAATGATTTAAAAGCTCAAAAATATTGAGCTTTTAAAATCCAATTTTTTTCATGGGGTTAAATATCTTACCAGCGCAATCCTGCTAAAGTTAAATGCAAGCTCTAAACAACAGAAGATAAAATACAATTCCTAAATTAAGCATTTACCCAAAAACGTGAATTAAATATGCTTTATTAATAATTGAATGTTTAACATACCTTGATTTTGGAATTGAAATCCATTCAATAATCAATTGCTCACCTTTTAATCAGATTAATGCATCATTTATTTGAAAAATGAAAGGTGTTATGGAGGCTAAATCGATATTTCGCCGGCAAAGTCTCTCTTTAATCCATTACTCATAACCAAAAGCACACTTAAATTTTTGTATACTGATAAGTAATCTAGACGGTCTTCAGCTTTAAATTATTCAACCCTCAATAATCACATCATTTAGCTGCCACTGACCCAATACATAAAAGTTTGCTATTTAGCTATCGTGCATAGGTAAAGCATGTTGTTTTTGCTGACTCAGTCGCGAAGAGAGTGAAAAATCTAGCTGAATTTGCTTAGTGGCGGCATCATAATCAATGCATACTTCGCCTCCGTCACTTAAATGACCAAACAATAGCTCATCAGCCAGAATTTTACGGATTTTCTCCTGAATCAAACGCTGCATGGGTCGTGCACCCATCGCGCTATCAAAGCCGTTTTCAGCTAGATACTCATGTAGCGCCGGAGTGAATTCCACCACAACCTGTTTCGCCAATAGCTGCTGTTCCAACCCCAATAGAAATTTATCGACTACCTTAGCAATCACCTCTTTATTCAATGGTGCAAAGGGGATAATCGCATCTATTCGATTACGAAACTCTGGCGTAAACGCTTTCTCAATAATAGCCATGCTGTCATTTTGTTCACGTTGTCCAGTAAACCCAAAATCTGGTCTGGCCAATTCTGCTGCACCAGCATTAGTGGTCATAATCAAAATCACATTACGAAAATCAGCACTTCGACCATTGTTATCAGTGAGCTTGGCATAGTCCATAACCTGTAATAACACATTGAAAATATCCGGATGCGCTTTTTCAATTTCATCAAGCAGCAGCACACAATACGGCTGCTTAGAAATAGATTCGGTTAACAAACCACCTTGTTCAAAGCCGACATAACCCGGTGGAGAGCCGATCAGACGTGATACAGCATGCCGTTCCATGTATTCCGACATATCGAAACGCAATAACGGTAAATCGAGTAATTCGGCCAGCTGCCTGGCTACCTCGGTTTTACCCACTCCTGTCGGACCGGCAAACAGAAAACTACCAATAGGTTTATCTGGTTGGTTTAAACCTGAGCGGGCCATTTTAATGGCTGCAGCTAAGGTATCGATCGCTTGTTCTTGTCCAAATACCTTGGCTTTCAAATTTTCAGCCAGATGGCGAAGAACTTGCTTGTCATCATGTGAAACTGTTTTTTCTGGGATACGTGCCACACGGGCAACAATTGCTTCAATTTCAGCTTTGCCAATGGTTTTGCGCTGCTTTGATTTCGGTTGTATTTTCTGAGCTGCCGCCGCTTCATCGATCACATCTATCGCTTTATCGGGTAAAAAGCGCTCATTAATATAGCGTGCTGACAGCTCTGCCGCGGCTTCTAATGCTTCACGGGTATAACGCACTTGATGGTAATGTTCAAAAGCCGGCCGTAAACCTTGTAAAATTTGAATGGTCTCGGGAATGGTTGGCTCCAATACATCTATTTTCTGAAATCGACGGCTCAAAGCATGATCTTTATCAAAAATGGTGCGAAATTCTTGATAGGTTGTGGCACCGATACAGCGCATACTGCCTTTAGCTAAAGCTGGTTTTAATAAATTGGAAGCATCCATCGTACCGCCAGACACACTTCCGGCACCAATAATGGTGTGAATTTCATCAATAAATAGCACCGCCTTATCCATTTCGCCCAATTCTTGAATCACGGCTTTAAGGCGAGCCTCAAAATCGCCTCGATACTTGGTACCGGCTAGCAAGGCCCCCATATCCAGTAAAAACACCACTGATCCTTTAATCGCCTCAGGAACTTTATCGTGCACCAGCTGATAAGCCAAACCTTCTGCTAAGGTGGTTTTACCTACTCCGGCCTCACCGACCAGTAAAGGATTATTTTTGCGCCGTCGGCATAAGGTTTGGATCAAACGCTTCATTTCTTCTGCGCGACCAATCAAAGGATCAACACGTCCGGCCAGAACTTCTTTATTCAAATTAATCGTATATTGATCCAGAGCTTTAGTGGATTCAGGAGCGGAATTTTCTGTGGTCACTGCTTCAATTTCGGCTGCATTTTTGCCTAAGGTCAGGTAGCGCAACACATCCAACCGGTTGACCGATTGCATTTCCAGACAGTAGACAGCATGACTATCCTTTTCCGACATAATTGCAATCAGTACATCCACTGGGGTGACTTCGCTTTTTGCTTCAGTTGCACGAACATGAAAAATCGCCTGCTGTAATACGCGCTGAAAACCAATCGTTGGCTGCAACTCTTCTTGTTGTGCTGAATTGGCAGGAAGTATTGGCGTATTTTCCAAAATATTATGCTGTAATTCTTTAGCCAATACAGCATTGTCGACCCCAAGCGCTGCCAAAATCTCGGCAACTTCATCACTTTTTTGTACAAGACCCAACAGTAAATGTTCAACGCCAATGAATTCGAATGCTTGGCTGCGCGCTTCAGCATATATATGTTGTAGAATCTTTTCTAATCGCGCTGAAATCATTTCCATCCTCCTGTTGACGCCTGTAACATAATGTTTTCCATCTATAAAATTTCTTAAATCACTATAATGCAAATCGCAAGACTCAAGTAAATTTATACCAGAGTTTACTATTTAATCAGTTTGGTTAGGAATATTTACGCCTCTTTGATAATACATTGAAGCGGATGCCCGGCTGAGGTGGCTCGTTTAATCACCTGCAGGCACTTGGTTTCAGCCACATCTTTTTGATAAATACCGCACACCCCTTGACCCGTTTCATGCACCAACAACATCACAGCAATGGCCTGAGTGGATGATAAATGAAAAATCTCCATAAGAAGATTCACCACAAATTCCATCGGGGTGAAATCATCATTTAACAACATCACCAGATATTTTTTCGGCGGACGTATTCGGTTTTTTTGTTTCTGACTGATGGCTTGTATATTAGTGGTCGACATTATGTTTATCTTGATGAGTATCCAAGGGTTTGTAATAACATTTTTACTGAATCAATCATTTTGGCCAACTCAGCGTTCATCAGTTTTTCCCCAAAAATTTGGGTGGGTGTAACACGGTTTTTTGTTTCTGGCTAATAGTTTGTATATTAGTAGTTGACATTATGCGTATATTTACATGTATCTGTGGGTTTTTAGTAACGGTTTTAATAATTTTATCATTTTTCGGTAAGCTTACTTGACGTTAGTTCTTAACCTATGTAAAAAGGTTACTTAAGCAAGTTAGACATATATTGCTTACAAAAAACTGTTCGTTTGTGCACTACTTTGTTGGCCTTTATGTCTGAATCTTGTTCTTTATCTTGTTTTTTAGTATAGGAAGTTTCATGGCAACTGGTATTGTTAAGTGGTTTAACGACGCTAAAGGTTTTGGTTTTATTACTCCAGATGAGGGTGGCGAAGATTTGTTTGCTCATTTCTCTGCGATCAACATGAATGGTTTTAAAACCTTAAAAGAAGGTCAACGTGTATCATTCGATGTGACTACCGGACCAAAAGGTAAACAGGCAGCCAATATTCAAGCAGCTTGATTTGGAGCGGTTGTTTAGTTAATCAAAATAGCGACTTCAAGTCGCTATTTTGGTGTCTACACGCATCACTTATCTCAATTAGGCTGTGATACATCAATCTAAGTTATTTGAGCGCCCGCATTGGTTAGCTATTAAAACCTTAATCTCTAGCTGTAAGCTATTCAGTTGTTACCAATCCAATCAATCTCGCACCCAGCTAGCCGGATAGCGCTGTGTATCTAATCCTAACTTCTTAGCGATATCCAGTTAGCCATATCCAGCGCTGACATTATCAGAGTAAGGCAAAAGAAATTAATTTTGCAGGTTAAATGGCAATAGCCAAAAACTGAACAGGGATAGAAAATTATTCAGTACCATTTAGATACTGTCCCTTTAATCGGCAAAATGTCCCATTTTAGTGAATTTAGTATGCAGATAATGTTCATTTTCATCATTAATACCAACATGCAAAGGCACTCTTTGCGTGACCTCAATACCCATTTGCTGCATCGTGCTCACTTTTTGGGGATTGTTAGTCATTAAACGAATACTCTGCACACCCAAATACTCCAATATATATTTGGCCAAATTAAAATCGCGGGCGTCTATGGGTAAGTTTAAAGCCAGATTGGCTTCGACCGTATCCATGCCTTCATCCTGCAAATGGTAGGCACGTATTTTATTCAGTAAACCTATTCCGCGCCCTTCCTGCCGCAAATAAACAATAATACCCTGCCCAGCTGCCTGAACTGCTTGCATTGCTGCTTGTAGCTGCGGACCACAATCACAGCGTTTGGAAAACAATGCATCTCCAGTCAGACATTCAGAATGAATTCGAGCCAGTACAGCTGGTTGAGCATCTACTTTACCTAATGTCAGAGCGATATGTTCCTGTCCATAGCGCACATCTTCAAAACCATACATGGTAAATTCACCCCATTGCGTGGGCAATCGACAGGAGTCTACAAAGCGCAATGGACAATTATCTGTAGTTTTATTGTATTCGGTATGAGTCATCATTTATTCCTCTGGTGGCTGCTGCGTTGACAACAGCATGCAGATTAACCATGAGCGGCTCGATGGCAATTGCCATGCCGATCCAGTCTATCAATTGAGTGGTGTTAAAAGCTTCTATAGTCTCGTGCGACACAAAAATCACGCCAATTACCCGTCCTTCATCATCATTGACGGGCAAAGATAACTGACTGAGCCCTGTTTGCGTGCCTGTCAAGCTACCATCTTGCAGCCATTCATTGATGTCTTCAATCAGATATAACCAGCCGGTAAAAGCGGTTCGCACAAACAGATTAAGCTGCATTTGCTGCTCATCGCAGTGAATGTACGTCGGTAGAATCTCCCCTCGATTAACCAGCCGTAGCAAATAATGATCTGTTTCATGCTTCTCCATTAAATATAAGCCGACAGACAGATTGCGATGACGGCTATACCAGGAATCGATGGCTAAAAACAACTGACGCATCATTGACAAACTGTCATCTGTAGCAGTCAAACAATCCACTTTATCTCGTACAGCAGATGGCTGCTCATTAATGCCCAGTTTTTGCGTCAGATTAGTTTGATCATCCTGATGAAATAATACCGAGTGGTCAATTTCAGCCTGTGCCATGTGCAACACTGTTTGCGCAGCAAGCACCGCCATTTCAACTTCTTCTGCCGGCAATTTTAAACCTTGGGTATTCAAATATTCACACACAGCTTTTCGGCTCATGCTTGGTCCTACCATTGCTAATCCAAACAGTTATTGTAACCGAAAATGACCTGCATTCTCAGGATCAAAGTGATATCCATTGCTAAGCCATGATTTTGCATTAATCTGACCCCAATGCTTCACCTAAGGAGCAATGAATGCCATAACAGCAAGATGCTTCTATTCTGATCAAAGTTCAACATCATCCTTTTATTCTTAACACTAAGATACATGTCGTTAATTCGAGTTCATTATATTAAATATTTGCGAAAAACTTGCATTATTTCAAATACTTATTAATATAAGCATTGTTGTCCGTTTATTCGCAACCTTCTATAGAGGAAACTTAAAATGAGTAATTTAAAACCAGGTGATAACACAGGTACCAATGGTGGCATCTATCAGGAAGTTGATCAGCATGGCCATGCTATCGAAAACTTCGTCACCACTAAAGATCATGAAAAATTACCGCCAACTCAACATGCTGGTAATTCATGGAAACTCATTAATAGAACACCTGATAGCAAACATTAAGTCAGACGGTATTGAGAAGTGAAATTGAGATCTTGTGCAAAAAAGGGTGAATCCTGTAGTGATTCACCCTTTTTGGTTAATTTGATCATTCAACTTGGAGCTAATTATTTTCCTGCTTTGTAGTCAAAGTCTGATTAAACTTGCATTACAAATGGATAAACTTGATAGGCTAGCCAGCCGAGCAATGCTCCAAAGGGCAAATCAATAAAATAGTGTTGCTTAGTGAAGAGACAGGAAAAGCCTATTAGGGTCGGAAATAAAAAAACCACCGGACCAAGTGTGGGGAGCGCAAACATAGCGGTCAGAGTAGCCACAGAAACGTGCATGCTGGGAAAGCAATTTGAGCTGTCATCATATTTCTGTACCAATTGCAAAAATTTTTCCGAAGCGGTTTTGCCTTGATTGATAGTGCGCCAGTGGGCCGGCGTGGCAACTGGAAATGCGACAAAGCACATCATTTGTAAAAACATTAAACAAACAAATGTCAGCGCGATCATGGTGAATTGGCGCATATCGACAATGATCCAATTAAGATACAAAATTGCCGGATAATATAGAAAACTATATACCCAAGACCATATAGGCCAGTAAGGGATTTTTTCATCCAAAGGAGAGTTATAAATTTTAACTCGATTTGCCGTAAAACGCTGGGTGAAAAAATAAAACTGATAAACCCCAATTATCATAATACCGCTAAGAATTAAGGTAACTATTCGATCTAAAAACTGCATGAATGTTTACTTTCAAAAGTGAAAAATACAAGTATTTAAAACAACAGATAAATTGATAAAATTATTAATTGAGTGATAAATATTATTAAGAATATTGTAGCGTAATATACAATTCCACACAAATAATTGTCTTGATCTGGCTCTAAAAGTTGGCTTTTGATGTGATTTGAAACGATCTTCATAGCACAATTACCGTCACTCACATGATTTATCTCTGCCTAAATAAATGAATCATCTTCTTAGATATCCAGCAACATATTAAGATCGTCAAATGCCGATCTGTAAGAACATGCGTACTACTGCTTAAAGCAGCTGCTGTATAAATAAAAATAGCTAAATAGTGTTTAACATTCCCTGCGAACTACGGCACAATATCTGCAATTGAATGGATTAATGACAGACTACATATTATGGATATATATCTGGTTGGGGGAGCCGTCAGAGATAAATATTTACAGCGAGCTGTAACTGATCGCGATTGGGTAGTAGTTGGTGCTACAGCCCAAAATATGCTGGATGCTGGCTATAAACCAGTTGGCAAAGACTTTCCGGTATTTTTACATCCGCAGACGCAGGAAGAATATGCTTTAGCACGAACTGAACGTAAAATCGCAGCTGGCTACGGCGGTTTTCAGTTTTATGCAGATCCCAATGTCACTTTAGAGCAGGATCTAATGCGTCGGGATTTAACCATCAATGCCATGGCAGAAGATGCTCAAGGCAATTTGATTGATCCCTATCATGGTCTGAAAGATTTACAACAAGGCATATTACGCCATGTTAGCCCTGCTTTTGCTGAGGATCCCGTGCGTATATTGCGCATTGCCCGTTTTGCAGCGCGCTATGGTTTTCGCATTGCACCAGAAACCATGATCTTAATGCAAAAAATGGTTGCAAATGGCGAAGTAGCCGCTTTAGTCGCTGAACGGGTATGGCAGGAGCTATCTAAAGGTTTGATGGAGCAGCAACCTAGGCTAATGATAGAAACTTTACGGGAATGTGGTGCCTTAAAAATCATTTTGCCTGAATTAGATGCGCTCTTTGGCGTGCCACAACGGGCTGACTACCATCCAGAAGTAGATAGCGGTGAACATACCCTGCTGACTTTGCAATATGCAGCCGATCATGATTATTCTTTAGAAGAACGTTATGCAGCTTTAACCCATGATCTGGGTAAAGCTTGCACGCCACAGCATGTTTTACCTCATCACTATGGTCATGATTTGGCCGGCATAAAACCTCTAGAAAATCTGAATCGTCGCTGGCACATCCCTAAGGCCTGCGCACAACTGGCTGTATTGAGCTGTACCTATCACATTCGCATCCATAGCGTAAGCCAGCTTAAGCCAGCTACCATTTTGAACATACTAAAAAAAACCGATGCTTTTCGCCGACCAGAACGTTTTGAAAAAATTCTACGGGTTTGTCTGGCTGACATTCGTGGCAGAAAGGGTTTTGAACATCAGCAGTACCCGCAACACCAACATTGGCTGCAATTACTGGCAGCTGCCAGCAATATTGATGCCCAAGCTATTGCCCAGAATCAAAGCAGTCCGGATCAGATAGCCAGTGCAATTGACGAAGCACGGTTGCGTCAAATCATACCGGTTCACAATGCTTATCTTCAATCCCAAGCTCAAAGCCATTAATTATGCTCAATAACAATGTCATAGCGCATCTGGCGCAGGATTTACAGCAACAAAAAGCCGCTGCCGCGCAAGCTTATCGCCAGCAAAGACTGCCCTACGTTTATTTCCAACAATATGATGAAGCCATTACACAAACCTTGACGTTATTGTGGCGGGAATTTTTTCAGGATCAACCGTTGTGCTTATTGGCTATTGGCGGATTTGGGCGCTGTGAAATGTATCCTTTTTCGGATATGGATATTGCTATTGTTTGTGCACAGGAACTCGACGAGGGTTTAGAAGAAAAAATTGGTCTATTTATTCAGACCCTGTGGGATTTTCATCTGCAACCCGCTCCCAAAGTAGGCACCATTGCGCAACTGTGTGACAGCGCCAAAGCAGATCTGACCGGTGATTCTGCTTTTTTGGAAAGTCGCTATATCTGTGGACAAGCTCAACTGGCAACCGAATTGATTTCACAGTTAGATTTACAACGCGATGTGGCCGCATTTATTGAAGGGAAAATTTTAGAACAACAACAGCGTTATATTAAAACCGCTGGAGAAGCAACCTTATTGGAGGCGAATGTTAAAACCGCGCCGGGTGGTCTGCGTGATATTCATACTTTGCTGTGGCTGGCTAAAGTACAGGGACTCCCGCCACGGTTGCAACTATTAATGAAACAAGGCTTATTGACCCGCAATGAAGTTCAGCTTTTATTGAACTGTCAGATTACTCTGGCTCAAATCCGCATTGATTTACATCTGGCGGCTAATCGTGCGGAAGATCGGCTAATATTCGATCTGCAAAATCAAGTAGCTGTAAATATGGGTTACATGGGTGAGCCATCTTCTCCCGCTAGTGAAAAACTGATGCGCGATTTTTATCGGGCAACAAAAGGGGTTAAACAGCTGAGCGGTATATTTCTGCCCATGTTGCGCGATCGAGTTTATGCCTCTTTACCGAGAGTCATTGTTGAACTGGATGAAAACTATTATCAAGTGGGTAATTTACTGGCTTGTAAAGATGAGCGCATATTCTGGCGTGAACCCAGCCATATTTTTACTATTTTGCATATCGCTCAGGCTCACAATGACGTGATTGGTTTTTATCCGCAAACTCTGCGTGCATGGTGGTCAGCAGTGCACGAACTGGTCAACGAAGACTTTTATCGAAATCCAGCACATCGGGCAAGCTTTTTGAAGTTTTTCAAGCATGGCGAAGGTTTGACCCATTTGTTGCGATTTATGAATCTGTATGGGGTATTGGGTTGCTATTTACCTGAATGGAATAAAATTGTCGGCTTATTACAGAATGATCTCATTCACATCTATCCGGTTGATGATCACATTCTCATGGTTGTCCGCAATATGCGCCGGCTGGCATTGGATCAGCACAGTCATGAACTACCCTTTGCCTCAACCTTAATGCACGATTTTCCCAAAAAACATATTCTGTATTTGGCGGCATTATTTCATGATATTGCCAAAGGACGTGGTGGTGATCATGCGATAAAGGGCAAGATTGATGCTCAACGTTTTGCTGCAGATCATTTTTTGAATGCAGAAGATGCAGAACTACTCATCTGGTTGGTACAAGACCATTTATTGATGTCCATGACCGCTCAAAAAGAAGACATTAATGATCCCACCGTAGTGAAACGCTTTGCTGAACGCGTCAAAACCCCAGAACGGCTGAATGCGTTATTTTTGCTCACCACGGCCGACATACGCGGTACCAATCCAAAAATCTGGAATTCATGGAAAGCCAGCTTACTGGAAAATGTATACAAAGCCACGTTGTATCAATTGCTCGGGCAAAAGAACAATCCTGAAACCATCATCACCGATCGCCAGCAGCTGGCTATTCAGGCACTAACTAAATGTAACGTTGAAGCCTCTAAGCAACGCAAACTCTGGCACATACTTGGAGAGGCATATTTCGTTCGTCATGAATGGATTGATATTTTGTGGCATATTTCCAAACTGATCAATTATGAAGAACAAGCACAAACACATAGTCAGCTGCTACCTGATACCAATACCCTCAAAGTAATGATATATATGCCTAACCGGCCGAAATTGTTTGCCGAACTGGCCTCGATTTTTAGCCATAATGGTATGAACATTTTGGCGGCGAGAGCTTATATTACCGAACATAATTTTATTCTCGATACCTTTATTGTGCAGTTTCCCGATAGCTGTCTTAAACAAGATTATTTGTCCATTCAAAGTACCTTAGATCTGGCGCTGAACCAATTTGTTAATAATCAGCTAAGCCTAAGCAGCCAACAACCAGCCATATTGAGTCGACGCAGTCGCCATATGCCGTTGGCTCCGCGCATAGATATTTATGAAGAAGAAACCACGGGTTGGTATAGCTTAGATATCATTGCCACCAACCGCCGCTTCTTACTGGCCAATATTGCCGCTGTTCTATCTGAACTGAATATCAGCATTCGTTTTGCCAAAATCGCCACGCTGGATGAACGTGTTGAAGACAGTTTCTTAGTGTATGCACCTGAATTAGCTGATACACGCCAACAGTTAAAATTGAAAAATGCATTGCTGGATCAGATTATTCTTCAATAATATAGAGCCAGACTCCAAGCAGCAGGTTATAACATGAATCATTTTCACATAGAGAGCAAACTGCTACATCAATGGCAGCGGCACGCAAAATTATCTTTTCCCGCCTTATGTCAGGCACGTTTAGCTGAAAGTCATAAAGGCACGTATGGCACCGTGGCGATCCTGGGCGGGCAAGCGGGCATGTCTGGGGCAATTATATTGGCTGGATCGGCTGCACTGAACAGTGGATGCGGTAAAGTGTGGTTAGGTTTTAAGCAAGCGGATATTCCCCTCGCCGTCATAGCCAACCAACCCGAACTCATGCTCAATACGGCGGAGCACCTGCTCACACGCCAAGATGTGACAACTTGGGTAATGGGTTGCGGTTTGGGCACCGATAGCACGGCACAGCGTTTACTAACACAATGTCTGCAAAAGTCCCCTAGCCCAATTCTTCTGGATGCTGATGCGCTCAACATTCTGGCACAACAGCCACACTTAATCACTCACCAACAACCCAGTTGTCTTGTTCTTACACCCCATCCGGGAGAAGCAGCGCGTTTACTGCACTGTAGCATTGCAGAAATACAAAGTAACCGGCATCAAGCTGTCAGCCGTCTGGCAGAGCAGTTTGCAGCATGGGTGGTGTTAAAAGGTAACCATAGCCTGATCGCCTCACCAAGCGGTCAAATCCGCCAAAATCAAAGCGGTAATCCCGGATTGGCTACCGCTGGGTCAGGAGATGTTTTATCTGGCATCATTGGCAGCCTATTGGCACAACACATTCCGCCTGAACAGGCTGTCAATGGTGGGGTGTGGTTACATGGGCTTGCAGCAGAAATACTCGCACTCAATCAGATTGGACCAATCGGCTTATGTGCTCATGAAATTGTGGCAGCAGTACGCTGGTTAAGAAATCGGCTCACAGATTAAGTTAAACCGGCTAAAACATTCTCTTAGCCGGTTTAACTTAATCATTAAAAATTGCTACAGCAAGCATATGATAATAAGCATTTTCTTTATTCTCTAAATCCATATCACATTTACCACCTATTTATTTCCAATAAGTCTCTGCTATATATATTGTCAATCAATCCAATAATTTAGAGTTTTTTTTAGTTCAAATCCACTTTTAAATTTACTCTATCCAGTTTTCCAATTCAACTAACGACTTAATACCATAATCCCATTTTAGATTATGGTTTTAGCAAATTCTTTCGAAAAGAATCCATTTTAGTCTCAACAAACATATCTATTCTTAAAAATTATGTTGTGCTTAGCTCGAAATTAATATTTAACATTTGAGATATCTATACATAATTTATAGATGGTATATGCTCATTTTTAGCAAAAGATTTAAGTGTTGTTGCTAAATTCTCTTTTAAATTAATATCGGCATTATATTTTAATAACAACCTTATTATGTCTAAGTTAGGTTCTGCTTTAAAACTTTCCAAATAATCATTATTTTTAACTGCGGTTTCAATCGCCTCTATTAATGGTGTATTGCTACCAGAATCCCAAAAATTAGGGTCTGCTCCATTGTTCAGTAGAAATTCTGCCATAGCAATATTTGCAGAATCTTTTGCTGCTAAAAGAGGTTATTTGCTTGAGTAATAATAAAATTTAAATTGGGTTGATTAAACAGGATTCAATTTTTTGCTTGATTAAACTCGTGTTTAAAAATAAGTGTTGTTAATTCCATCGTATTTTTTATCGGTATTTCTTTTTATATACTATTTGAATATTAAATCCATGACGTTCTTTTTAAAGAAGTCAATAGCAACATCCAAATAGTCATTCTGTCAGCAAAAAATAGATTCAGTCTAGGCTAAAGCCAAATCAACAGCAGCTTTAGCATGAATCGCTGTTGTATCAAAAATAGGCACCACACTATCAGCCTGTGAAATCAATAACATAATTTCTGTACACCCCAGAATAATCGCTTCTGCTCCTCTATCCACAAGTTTTTGCATGATCTGCCGATACTGCTGTCTGGATTCTTCTTTAATCACACCCGCCACCAGCTCTTGATAGATAATTCGATGCACAGTTTGACAGTCTTCATCATTCGGTATGATGACGTCCAGCGCAAATTTTTCCGCCAACCGTCCTGTGTAAAACTGTTGTTTCATCGTAAATTCAGTTCCCAGCAGACCAACCTTTTTAATATTTTTTCGCTGAATCTCGCTACCCGTGGCATCGGCGATATGTAATAAAGGTATGCTTATACTCGCCTCAACCTCCTCAGCCATACGATGCATGGTATTGGTACAAATAACAATAAAATCAGCGCCCCCTTTTTGCAAATTCTGTGCTGCCTGACACATTTTATCCGTAAGCTCAGACCACTTGCCTGCATGCTGTAATTCTTCAATTTCAGCAAAGTCTACAGACCACATCAAACTTTTCGCAGAATGATTACCACCGAGCCGCAGCCGTACGTCTTGATTAATCAGTCGATAATACTCTAGAGAACTCTCCCAACTCATTCCACCAATTAAACCAATCGTTTTCATCATTTTTCCTTAAATAATTGAATACTTAGATCTAAATTAAATCGATCAATGCACAACTCATCGAACTAAAGCTGCATAATTAACCAATGTAAAACTTTTTCAATACATTTGCAATAAAACCACCATGAGAATGACAATTAAATGTATTAGGTTAGCGATGATTTCTTGGTTTCTTTATGATGTATTTTTCGTACTGCACAATCTTATCAACTGGTGTTTGCAGTGTAGAGACTTCTTCATCTAAAGCCTGTTCTATATCAGGCTGTACTTGAGCAGTAGTATTGCTCGTATGATGGGTAGTACTGCTCTTAGTAATGGTAGAGCCTGCACCGACAATAAAAATACTATTTAATGAGGCAGAATGAACAATTTTGTCTTCATTGTCGCCATCATTGTTTATTTCTCGGTATTTTTGCGCGATTCGTTCAGCAAGTTTAAAATTTTTATAAAGTGTATATAAATGAATTGCAACTCATTGCTTAAGAGTTGATCCTGTGCTTATTTCTAAATGAATTCCGAAACGATAAAAACTTTATTTACGGATAAGTGACTTGTTGGCTAATCTTTATTTGTCTTGGTGACCGCCATTGCGCTTCGGTTAATAGCTCTAGGTTTAGTAAAATTGACTTTTTATGCTGAACTCTATGCTTGATAAAACCGATTTGGAACTGCCCTTTTGCGGTTCTATTCTGGAATAGTCAAACTGATAATCAACTACATTGTCCTAAAGAACGGCGGACGATTAGAGGTATTATCTTCCCCCTGCATGATCATTAAGCGTATCAACAATAGTTAAAATTTGCCCTATATGATCAATAGAATGATCCACCGGCCAAGTTTGGATTTGATCAGTTTGCGCGATGTAACCCCATTTAGCTAACACAGTGTGCATGTCCGCATTTTTGCCTGCTTGCATGTCACGCTCAGCATCACCAACGTATAAACAATCTCTGGCAGCTACTTGAATTTGATCGCAGGCATAAAACATGGGGATGGTGCTTGGTTTAGGCGCAGAAGTGGTATCACCACTAACAACAATGGCGGGGTTGACTTCCAATCCCAGTTGCGGAACGAGGCGATCAGTAAAACGTTGTGGCTTATTGGTGATAATGCCCCATTTGATATTTTTTTCAGCTAAAGCGCGTAATAAATCATTTACCCCAGCGAATAAGACTGTTTGATCCGCAAAGCATAATTCATATTCATCCAGAAATTCTTGTCGCAATGCGGCATGTTCAACCTGATCTCTACTGATGCCCGTGCCTAATTCAATTAAACCAGATGCGCCATGACTGGCTAGAGGACGGATCGCCTGCATTGGCTGCTTTGGCAAACCATGCTTTTGCAACACTCGATTCAGCGCAGCGCCAAGATCCAACGCCGTATCGGCCAAAGTACCATCCAGATCGAATAAAACAGCTTTGATCATTGTTCTTTCCATGAATAATTGTTTCTAAAGGCTATTCGCTTTGTTAATTCAAGCTATTAAGTTGTCAACTTTGATTAACTTGTCGAGCAATGTATATTATCAATAATTTATCATTTGAAGAATCTAAATAAAAACTCTCTTTAGACTCGCAGAGATGATTTTTGATTTACCTGACACCAAAACATCCGAAAAAAAACCAAAATTGAATTATATTTGATATTTAAGCAGGAAAATATTTTGATTTAGTTACAGTCAGTTTTGCTCAGCTCTGATAACTGAACCAATTATAGTGAGTTTTAGGTGGTAATGATATCCACCTTTTGTGTCCATTACATGAATACCCATTCAAGCCAAGATTGAATCTAAATACATTATCTTAATTTCAGCTTATTCAGGATCAATCGAATGGTGCCGCTCAGATTAGCGTACTCTATCTGCTGGTCATGTTATTACTGTTATATTGGATTGATTCGATTAGTTCTGATAGTGGATAAGTAAAGCGTTAACAATAAGAATTTTTATCTCATCTAAAACGAAATTTTATCTTTGGCCACGATTTTCTAAGCGTTTCAAAACTCAGTAAAAATCTGCTCACCGTTAGTCGCCAATTTATGCTGATGAAAAAGCTGGATGATATATTGCTCAAGGTTATCAGATATACGATTTCTCAATACTTCTTTGGTTCCAATTACACTGATGTCTCGAGTGATTGAAGAAACCAGAATCTTCAAAATCACTGAACCGTTTTTAGAATAGATAAATTCTATATCCCTGTGGGTTAATCCCGACAATTGATTTGAATAAGAAGCGGTATTGATTAATAATTGGTTCAGCAATTTAACTTGTTTAGCAGATAAAACCACTTCTTGTTCATCGACACTAATGGCTTTAACTTGTGGAAAGGTAGAGTCAGTGTCTTTAGTGTTGTTGTCGCGGTATACCATTCGAACTTGGTCATAATCCTGATGCAATACGTGTCCGACATAAGCTGTCATTTCCGCCTTATCATTGAGAAAAGTCTGGCTGTATGCAACGGGGATGGCCAAAAACCCGAGTATCCATAAAATAAGTATTCGAAGCATATTCATCCTATAAGTGCCAAGAAGCAAAATAACCTACTCATTAATCTGCTACACACTGACTAAATTGAATCTAATCATAAAAAATTGCTCATGTATTATTAAAAATAAACTTGTAGCAAAGTTAAAGTTCGGACAAAACCATCCTTTTTTAACCCCACAAGCTGTCATTTAAAGTAGATGGGCAGTCAAATTAAAAGCCATTTAATTTATGCATCGTGCGAATAAATGATGATCAGTGACAACGCTTTTGTGTCATAGCAATAAGCCTTCAAATTTAATGGTTATGATGGTGATTTTCGCTATGGCAACACAATAAATCTTCACCGTGCTTATGTTGGCTACTCTCAGTCTGCACCGTTACATGATGAATATGGTGTTTGTGCAATTGTTCAGTGAGCTCATTCACCAACTCTTCTGCCTGAGACACAGTTAAGTTGCCATCAACAACAATATGACACGATAAAGCATTCATGTTGCTGGTAATGGTCCATGCGTGTAAATCATGTACCGCTAAGATACCTGGTATGGTCAGGATGACCTGACTGAGTTGCTCCAGCTCCATTTCATCCGGAGTCCCTTCCATCAAAATGCGCATGGTGGTTTTTAAAATGCCATATCCACTGAATGCAATTAATAAAGCTACCAAAATACTGGCTGCCGGATCAGCCCATTTCCAACCAAACAACATCATGAGTATGGCGGCAACGATGGCGCCAACAGAGCCGAGTAAATCGCCCATGACATGCAGAAAAGCACCATGCATATTGACATTGTCTTTAATCTCGGTGCTGCGATGCATATACCACGCCACAATGATATTGATGAGTAAGCCAATGGCACTGATGATGAGCATTCCCCATGTCGCTATTTGTGGGGGATGTATAAACCGCCCTATTGCCTCATAGATGATTAAAACGGCAATAATCACTAAGGCCAAACCATTAATAGCCGCGGCGATAATTTCGAATCGACGATAACCATAGGTTTGGCGCTGGTCAACTGGTCGTTCACTGATGTGAAACGCCACCAAAGACAGCAATAAGGCCAAAGCATCTGAAAACATATGGCCTGCATCGGACAGTAACGCCAAACTATTGGTTAGCCACCCACCGACCAACTCCACCAACATATAAAGGGCAATGATAAACAGCGATACTTTTAAAGTTTTCTTATCCTGGCTATGCTCACCAATATGATGATGATGACAAGTTTCTTCGGCATGATGATTATGCATAACTTTTAACCTGATTAACCACAAAATTTTAAGTAACGATAACAGCTTAAACCTTAACCTGATGTTAAGGTCAAGCATGAAAAACATACCCCATGGATTAAATAAGCGCAGTTTGTCTAGCGCTTATGCGTTTACTGCAAATCTGCTGATACAAAAATATTTTGTTTAAAATCAATATATGAAAGTGTTTTAGGCGTAGCTATTACATTACATATATTTACACAAACGCAATATTACTGTATAAAGCCGCTAAAATTTCCATAAAAATGAATAGCGTGGAATATTTTAAGCTAGAAAATTTAAGCAATACTCAACCAACATTACCAAGTCAATTTAATGAAATCCAAACCAAGACTTCATTGTTGATCAAGTGGCTGTTAAGGGGTTAAGTGCTAATTGATTTAATTTGTTTGAAGAGTACAAAAGACTTCACCTCAAACAGACAGGATCATCCATCAACTGGTTAAGGACTGAAGTACTTTCAATTTGCTCAAGTGGTCTATTTCCCTCCTAAGATGATGTCCACCAGTATTCCGAAGTATTCAATAGGTATTATTAAATAGATCTCATGTATGTTTAGTTTTATATCATTAGAATTTGGCTTGTTTTTCATTCTCCTTTTCTGCCTATACTGGTTAGCTGCAGCCAAGCCATATATTCAAAATTTTTTGCTCCTTTGCAGCAGTTACTTTGTCATTTACAAAGCCAGCAGTCTACTGGCTCTTTTGCTGCTGATCGTTTATACAGTATTGATCTATTTTGTATCCATACGCATCAAAATTAGTGCGCATTTCAAACGTTGGTTAATCTTCGGCATAACTGTTACATTACTCAATCTTGCCTTTTGGAAATATTTTGACTTTTTCCGCGCACATGTCTCTGATCACTTACCTGATAATGTACTGGATATGAATTATTTATTCAGTATTGTTTTGCCACTGGGGATTTCGTATTACTCGTTTCAATCGATCAGCTATTTATCAAGTTTATACAAAAACCGAAAGCAAACTAATGTGACCGGCAAAATGTTTACTTTGCCGGGATTAGCTCTGCACCTGAGTTTTTTTCCAACCATCACTGCTGGTCCCATTGCTCGTGCTTACAATGCTACTCAACTGACTGATATTGACAATCAGCCTACAGGCATGGTCACTCAAATCCATGTCAGAGAACGTCGACGCATTATAGCGCCCACCTTGGCTTTAATACTGATCGTTACTGCTTTAATGAAAACTTGGTGGTTTTCAGGTTGGATTTCTGAAAACTGGGTAGATCCGGTCTTTAGCAACCCAACGCAGTACCATAGTTTAGAAATTCTTGCTGCTATCTACGGCTACACCGTACAGCTGTTTCTAAATTTTTCCGGCTACAGTGATTTAATGGTGGCTTTGGGTTTATTACTCGGATTCCGATTACCGATTAACTTCCGTGCTCCGTTATTGGCGCATAATATTCGTGAATTTTGGGCGCGCTGGCATATCAGTCTTTCCACCTGGATCAGGGATTACATTTATATTCCGCTGGGTGGCAGTAAAAAATCCTTTTTTCGTACGCAGATCAATTTGCTCATCGCAATGGTACTTTCTGGCTTGTGGCATGGTAATGGCTGGCATTTTCTCATCTGGGGAGCATTACACGGCACTGGTTTGAGCTTACTCAACATTACTGACCGCATCGTGATGCGGGTACGAAAATGTGCAGAAAAAGAGGCGAGAAACAGTCTGCAAAAATCAGGTTGGCTAGGTAAAGTGTTAGCTGTGGTTATTACTGTGCACTTTGTGTGCTTTTGCTTTGTATTTTTTCGCGCACCGACCTTAAATGATGCCGTAATTATTTTTGAATCTTTGTATCATAACTCTATTAATTTCCCTCTGACTAACAATCCTTTTTATTTCATAGGGATACTTTTACTAGCCTGGCTGATTTATCCGCACTTGGTCAAACTGTATAACTATTTTTATAACCACTCTGAAACATTACCGCGTTATCGCTTTATTTTGCCTTTATTACTGATTCTTATCATTGCCATCATTTGCGCACCTGCAGGCATTCCGGGGTTTATCTATGCAAACTTCTAAACGACGAAAATTACCTGCATACCGAAGACAAAAACAGCGTAAAAAATACATTCGCAGCCAAACGGTCACCACGGTCAGTCCTAAAATTAGCAATACCGTTGTGATGCCCGTGGCTGAGCCGGCTACAGAACAAACTCAACAAACTGGTACCCGCAGCAATAAACAACAATTTCGCTTTGTTTTCATCGCCGTGACCAGCATTACCTTGGTATTAGTTTGGTTAATGCAAAATTCTATCAGTGCGTATATTCAGTTGACTTATCATCGAAATGTAGACTTTAGTCAGCTTAAGTCTTCGAAGTTATGGCACAAAGGTGCTTTATTCGGTACGCTCCTGAATGAAAATATCAGTACATTAAACCAAAGCATAAATGATTTTAATCAAAATCTGATTGCACACTTTAATGATCATTATGCTTATACGCCAGCTTTTCTAGCACAGAAAAAGCTGGAAGAAGCGGAAAAAGAGAAGCATCGGCAGCAAATTGCACAGAAAGTCATTAAAGAAAATACTTTAAAAATGGATTTCTCTTTGGATAAGAATGATCAGGTGTTTTTTGCGGGTGATTCTATGATGCAAGGTGTCGCGCCTCATGTGCAAAGGTGGCTGAGTGAACAGTATGGGATTAAATCAGTCAATCTGAGCAAACAAAGTACAGGTCTAACCTATACCCGCTTCTTTGATTGGGACAAAACCATCAAAGATACGTTAAATAACAATGCCAATATTAAAATATTGGTGGTCTTTCTGGGTCCAAATGATCCATGGGATATGCCCAACCCTAATGGGGGCAGCTTCATCCGCTTTAAAACTCAAGAATGGGAAAGCATTTACCGTGGACGGATAAAAAGCATTATCGATCATGCGCAAAAACATCAAGTGACGGTGCTATGGCTCACTCCACCAAATATGCGTCGTGGTAAACTGAATGAACAGATGGTCTATTTACGCGAACTAATTCATGATGAAGTGAGTAAAAATCATGGTTATGTTATTGATACCAGAGAGATATTAGGAAATAATGGAACTGAGTTCAGTGATATACTGATGGAAGAAAATGGAAATAAAATTAAAACCCGTAGTGCAGATGGCATACATTTCTCTTTACAGGGACAAAAAATTATTGCGAAACATATTTTCGATCGTTTCAACATTTCGCCACAAACTGGTGCGGATGGTAAAACTGATGAGCTTTAGAAAACAATTAAGTATTTTTAGCTGCATACTCTTGCTGACAGCATGTTCGGTTGATCCAATTCAGCAACCGAAACAATCTCATAGTAGAAAACCTCATCAGGAAGAACCCGTCAATCAGGTAACCAAAGCTCTACAAAATAAGCAGATTAATATTGTACAGCTGGGTGATTCACACACTGCCGCTGATTATATGACTGAAGTAGCCCGTGTTCGATTACAGCAAGAATTGGGTAATGGTGGTGCTGGTTGGGCTATGCCCACGCAGTTTCCTGGTATGCGTCTGGCTCGGTTTAGCTATAGCAACCAAGGCTGGCGCGCCATATCGAGCCGAACGGAAGAAAATCAGGATTACAGTCTAGGTGGACTGATTGCTGTGCCCTCTGTGGGAGCCAAATTGACTATTAAAACTCGAGACCCTGAGGCAGAACAAACGGTTATTGTTAGTATCCGTCAGGGTGCTGACGATGATCCATTGAATATTGTCGATGCCAATGGCCGTCATATTGTGTTGTCGGCTAAGCGCAAAGACAATCAATGGCATTTCAGTCGGTTTAATGCTCAGTTTCCTATTACCATCTCAGCTGGGATGAATTTTCATACCGCCATCGGTGGAATCTGGACGCGTAATAGTAATCATCAGGGTGCGGTATTTTCTGCGCTGGGTATCAATGGCTATCAGCTCAATCAATGGAACCGATGGAATACTCAAGCATGGCAAAATGAACTAAATGTCATCGCTCCTGATCTGGTTATTCTTGCTTACGGTACAAACGAAGCTTATAACAATATGGATATTGAATCGGTTAGACAAACTTTAGTCACGGTGATTAATCAGATTCGCTCTGCTTCTCCTAAAAGCTCAATTATGATTTTGGGCGCACCAGAAAGTCTTAAAAATACCGCTGGTCCTTGTGGTACACGCCCACCTAAACTGACCGAATTGCAAAATATGCAAAGAGAAGTGGCAGCCACAGAAAACACATTATACTGGGACTGGCAAGCAGCAATGGGCGGAGAATGCAGCATGAAATCATGGATCAGTCAGGGACTGGCAAGAAATGATGGTGTTCATTTCACCCCAAGTGGTTATCAACGTTTGGGGCTGGCTCTAGCCGACAATATACTGGCGATGAAAAACAAACATTAGTTGTTGCTAAGCATAATAAAGACCTGTCTATTATATAGAAACAGGTCTTTTTTTATCTAACTTGAAGTTTAGCGTTTAGCCAATCCTTGCTGATGCAAAAACGGCAAAATATGGGGGCGCACTGGTTGGGCAAAATTATTGGCTACTGCCTTACTCCAATTGAGATCAAGCCCGCTTCGTTGCTGATAATATGCAGCCAGCTGCTGATCATAAGCAGCCAGCGCAGCTTGATCCATTGGTCGGAATGTATTTTCGCTCACCAACGTAGTTAACGGCATACGTGGTCGATACATAGGACGTTGATCAGGATGACCGAGACATAGCCCAAATAAGGGTGCCGTTAGCTCGGGCAGCTGGAGAATGTCTCTAACTTTAGCTGTATCGTTACGTAAAGAGCCAATATACACACCACCTAATCCCAATGATTCAGCGGCCAGTAAACAATTTTGCCCCATGATGCCGGCATCTACTGCGCCGATAATCAACGCTTCAGTCCAGTCTAGCTGCGCTTCAGGACAAACCTGACGATGCTTGGTGTAATCAATACAAAATACCCAAAATTCTGCAGCGGTGCGGACATATTTCTGGTTAGCTGCCACTTCACATAAGGCAGCCCGCTTTTCTGCATCGGTAACGCGAATGATATGGATACATTGCATAAAACTCGATGATGAAGCTGCACGCCCTGCTTCTAAAATGGCTTCACGTTGCTCTTGAGTTAAAGCTTCTTGAGTAAATTTACGAATCGAACAATGGCCATAAATGGTTGGTAAGGTAGCCGCACTGGTTAATTTGGTTTGATAACTCATAAACACATTCCTTCTGATTTATTTACTCACATAGCTTTTTGGCAGCATGTTGATGGTTTAAAGTAAACAGCATACTGTATGGCTTATTGTATTCTGTTTAGCTATAAGCAACAAACTATAGGGAGTGCCAAAAAGAATACCAATCACTAAGCTTAGCTGTTTAGACCATTTTATTGATTGACGTAGAAGCATAGTTAACTCAAGTTTGAGATTGATTATGGCTATCTAAGCGGTAAAAATTCCAAAAATAAAAATATAATCAGTTATTTACTGTGATATTTCGGTACAATGAATGTAATGATCGGTTTGCCAAACTATGGTTATGAAAAAAACTTTTGACTCAAACAGATATATACAAAAGCGTGTACCGCAATTTCTATTATTTGTCAGCAAGAATTTCCGTCGCTGTCATTTATCGCTGATTGCCACCAGTTTAACATTCACTACCCTGCTGGCCTTGGTGCCTTTTTTTACGGTGACCGTGATCATGGTCAATGCTTTTCCGATGTTTGCGGGTATGGCAACTCAGTTCAATCAATTTTTAACCAACATCATTCTACCGGCAGCGGGAGCTGATTCAGTAGGGAATTATCTGGACGCTTTTCGCGCCAAAGCCAGTGGCTTGACTGCCGTCGGAATTGTGTCCATGTTCATTACTTCTTTAATGTTGATACAGACCATCGAGCAGGCGTTTAATCAAATCTGGAAAGCTCGGGATAAACGACCATTATGGATACGCATGTTGATATATTGGGCTTTTCTCACTCTCGGTCCAGTGGTCATGGGGATGAGCTTATCCTTTCTATCCATACTGACACATTTAGGCACCGCAGCAACCCATATTCCCTTTACCAGCAACCTTTTCAGTTATTTTATTAATCTGGCACTTATCACTACATTATTATTTTTACTATACAAATTAGTCCCGTTTTGTTTTGTTCCATGGCGTCATGCTTTGCTCAGTGCCATCCTTGTCGCTGTGGCTTTAGATTTACTGCGCAGGGGATTTGCTCTATTTATTATTTATTTTGGCAACTATCAGTTGGTTTATGGCGCGTTTGCCGCCATACCTGTATTTTTAATATGGCTAAATCTACTGTGGCTGTTATTACTCACAGGTGCGGTTTTAACTTCATCTTTGCCTTATTGGCATCGACAAACATTTCGGCAACTGGATCAACATCAACTTTTCGAAGATGCGCTAAACCTTTTATTAAAACTGTTACAAGCACAACAAGTTGGTAAGGCTATTAGCGCATATACGCTACAACAAGAATTACAAATTAGCGATAAACACTTGTCTCGTCTGTTAAATGATTTGGAAGATCATCGTTATATTACCCATAATAGTTATGGCTGGGTTTTACAGCTTAGTGCCGAAAAAATCATGCTTAATGATCTATTTCGTTTATATGTCTACAATGATGTCGGCACCTCTGAAGTAGCCAAATCAATACACAGCATTTTGTCTCCCTGTCTACCTGCTTTGAATATTAATTTAAGTGCATGGGCCAAAAAAATAGCGCTTGATACATCAACAAAACAGCAAAAATAAGATATAGTAATAAGTTTAATCTAATCAACAGAGAATCCGTTTAATTTCAACTTTAAAGCCCCGTCGTTAAGAAAAACACACCCATGATGAAATCTATATCTGCGCTAAGTAACTGCATTAAAAAGAAAATCAAACAGCAACCCAAATTTTGGGTTATTTTAGCTGCATTGGTATTGTTTTTATTGCTCATACTCATCATCAGTGTAAGCAGCCAAAAACCAAGTACCAGCACTTATCGAGCAGAAAAAGTCATCATCAATCTACCTGAAGTCAATATTAAAACCTCTCAGGGTAATTTGGACTTCTGGCGTGATGAGGTGGTACAAGCGGGTGACACCATCGAAATGGTGCTTGGCCGCTTTGGTATCAGTGAAACAGAAATTAACCGCATAACCAGTATAGAAACGATTAAAAAACAAGTGCAACATTTGCAGGTTAATCAGGTATTCAGTATTCGTACTGACAATAATGGAAAGCTGACTGATATCCAGTTTTTTAATGATGATGGCAATGGTGAAAAAAATCTGGTGGTGCTGAAAAAAATAGATGACCATTGGCAGGCAGGCATTAACTCTGTTGACACTGAAACATTGCCGACTCTAAAAGCCGTTGTGGTTAAAACTTCTGCTCGTGGTGCATTGGCTCAAGCTGGTATTCCGGTTGAAATTCGGGAATCTTTGCGTGAAATATTTCGCGATAAAATCGATATTAACACTCTGGAAAGCGGAGATAAAATCCGCCTGATTTATGATATCTTGTATTATCGTGGACAACAATTGGGAACCGGCGACATCCGTGCTGCAGAGATCAGCCGTCACGGACAATTATATCGTGCCTATTACTATGAGACAGGCGATGATAATAATGGACAATATTATGATGACAATGGTAAACCGTCCCGCAAAGGCTTTACCAGTGCACCGGTAGAAGGCGCACGCATTTCGTCCCCATTTGGCATTCGTTTTCACCCTATCCGCCAAACCCTGCGGATGCATAGCGGTATTGATTACGCTGTTGCAAGTGGTACACCCATCCGCGCACCTTCTGACGGGGTGGTCACCAGTATAGGCGTAAAAGGGGGTTATGGTAATGCCATTATGTTGCGTCATAGTGATAGTATGCAGACGCTGTATGGTCACATGAGCGCGTTTGCAAATATTCGTGCCGGACAACATATCCGCGCAGGTGAAATCATCGGTTATGTTGGCAGCACGGGTGTTTCCACTGGCCCACATCTACATTATGAAGTATTGATCAATGGACAGCCAGTTAATCCAACTAGCGTGGCTCTGCCTACAAAAAAATTGAATACTCAAGAACTGGCAGACTTTAAGAAGAAACTACAACATTGGAAGCAACAATTAAACAGCGTACCCAATATGAGTGTCACCGTAGCCCAATTAGACTGAAGGTATTTGCCCTATTCGCTTTCGCCATATTCAAAAATAATCACGCTTTAGCTGAATATCAAGTAGAACTTGACCACGCTTTACGCTTACAATAAGTGTTTCGCTCTTCTTGCCAGCCAACTATGAAAATCGCTACCTGGAATGTTAATTCACTCAATGTTCGTCTCCCACATACATTACGCTGGCTGGAAGAAAACCAGCCGGATATTTTAGCTTTACAAGAATTGAAACTTGACCAGGATAAATTTCCGCAAGCTGATTTTGCCAACATAGGCTACCATGCGGCGTGGAATGGTCAGAAAACCTATAACGGTGTTGCTATTCTGAGCAAACAGCCAATTGATAATATTTGTACCGATATCCCGGCATTGAATGAACCGCAAAAACGCATTATTGCAGCCACCATTAATAATATTCGCGTGATCTGTGCTTATTGCGTTAATGGCGAATCGATCGACAGCGATAAATTTAAATATAAAGAACAGTGGTTTCATGCATTGCGTGACTACATCAGCCATGAACTAAAACAAAACCCCGCCACTATTGTTCTGGGTGACTTTAATATTGCCCCTACAGATATCGATGTTTACGATCCACAACAATGGCAAAATAAAGTTTTGTGTTCACCACAGGAAAGAAGTTGGTTCCAACAATTACTTGATCTTGGTTTAACCGACAGCCTGCATTATCTTCATCCGAACGAAGCACATTATACTTGGTGGGACTATCGCATGAATATGTTCAGACGCAAATTAGGACTACGCATCGATCACATCCTGATCAGTCAAAAACTCGTGCCAACACTCCAGCAAGTTTCTGTAGATGTGGCGGCACGTGGCTGGGAACGTCCTAGCGACCATGCTCCAGTCATTGCCCAGTTTGCTTGACATCAGTTATGACCAATACACAATATTATATTGGCTTAATGTCCGGTACCAGCATGGATGGTGTGGATGCTGTTATAGCCAAACTGAACCATACCCGCTTTGAAGGCATTTGCTCTCATGCGTTTATTCCTTATCCTGCCGACCTGAAACAAGCATTATTGGCGTTGCAAACCCCCAGCAACAACGAAATCAATCAGGCTGCCATACTGGCTCAACAATTGGCACAAATTAATGCCAAAGCTGTCAGTGCAGTACTGCAAAACGGACCGTTAACCGCGGCTGACATCACTGCCATAGGCTGTCATGGTCAAACCGTGCGGCATGAGCCTGAAAACCATTTCAGCATCCAATTAATGAATTGGGCATTGTTAACTGAGTTAACCAACATCACTACCGTAGGCGACTTTCGCAGTGCCGATCTGGCTGCAGGCGGACAAGGTGCACCGTTGGTTCCAGCTTTTCATCAGGCCGTATTTGCCAGCCCACATCAATGTAGAGTGGTGCTAAATTTAGGCGGTATAGCCAATATCAGTATATTGCAACCACAACTGGCTCCATTTGGTTTTGATACTGGACCGGCTAATATGTTGATGGATGCATGGGTTCAGCAAAACTGGCAGCAGGACTATGATCAAGATGGTTGCTTAGCAAAACAAGGGCAAATCATCCCCGCTCTTTTGCAGCAGATGTTACATCACCCCTATTTCTCTCAACCTTATCCCAAAAGTACCGGACGTGATTTGTTCAATCTGCAATGGTTGCATCAATATCTGTCAGGAAACGAGCAACCAACAGATGTATTGCGCACCCTGCTTGAGTTAACAGCGCAAACAGTTGTTCAGGCTATCGTACAAGCAGCGCCTACAGCACAAAGTGTTTATGTATGTGGAGGCGGAGCCCAGAACCTTTTATTAAAACAGACATTAAATCAGCTTCTTCACACACATAATATTAGCCTCTACACCACCGATGAATTACAATTACCAGCTCAACTGGTCGAAGCAGCAGCTTTTGCCTGGCTGGCTGCCTGTTGGTATCATCGTCAACCAGCATGCGTACATCATGCTACTGGTGCATCAGAAGCACGTATACTCGGTTGCGGGTATTGGTCTGCATCGTCCGCAAAAATCCGTTAAGACAAGCACAGAGCCTAATCAGAGTGTAGCTTAACCTTTATAATACAGCCTTGAAACAAACTCAGCATACCGTAACATTCATTTAAAATATGGCCACTACACGTAAAAAGAAAACGACGAGCAAAAAACAGTCTCCCACACTGGCCACCAAGCCTAAAGTAATCAAAACAAGACAATCATGGTTGATGAACCTGATAAACGATATTTTTTGGTTGATGGCGTTAATGGTGACCTTATACGTGTTTCTTGCGCTGGTCAGCTTCAATATGAATGATCCTGCTTGGTCACGTGGGATCATCCCTACTACTAATGTACCGGCCAATCTGGCTGGGTTAACCGGAGCCTATCTGGCCGATATCGGCTATTACATATTCGGTTTTTCCGTATGGTGGGGTATCTTCGCCGTTGCCATTGCCTTGTATCACAGTTTTCGTCCATTAAATGCCCGCTCCCTAAACGCCAACAGCGAAGGTAAAAACTATAATGCCTGGTTATCCATATTGGGTCTTTTTCTCATGTTTATTTTCAGCCCTGTGCTGGAAGATTTGATCCTCACCCACCGTCTGGATGAACATTTACCACTTGGCAGTGGTGGTCTGATTGGGCAAACATGCGGAAAATTACTGCAACACTTATTCGGAGAGACAGGTAGCTTACTCATTAGCGTTTTCATGATACTGATTGGTGTCTCACTTATTTTGCAGGTTTCCTGGTTGACAGTGATCGAAAAAATCGGCGCCCAACTAGAGTGGCTGTGGTGTAAATTATTGCGCAAACCGCATCGCTTGATCACTGCATTTCCTAATCAAAAAACCTTACGCCGCGTGGTAAAACAAGCGAAAAACATCAATGCGCAGCACATCACCAAACCACCTCTGGCAACCAGCAACCGTAAGACAGTCACTGTCAGCACAGCTGCCACCATTCAGCCAGATTTATTCGCTTCGGCGCAAACTGCCAACGCAACAGCGGCAACAGCGGCCAGACCAACTGTACGTACTGGCAGTGAACAGACCAGTCTGCCTAGCGTGGATCTATTGGCCACACCAGCCCCTCAAGCTCCTGCGGTAAAAGCCGAACAACTACAGCAGACCGCAGAGCATATTGAAACGAAGTTAAAAGAATTCGGAGTTGACGTAGAAGTCATTAGTGCAACATCAGGACCAGTCATCACCCGTTTTGAAATTGAGCCTGCGCAAGGAGTAAAAGGTAGCCAGATTGTTAATCTAAATAAAGATTTAGCACGCTCATTATCTGTACAAAGTGTACGTGTAGTAGAAACCATAGTCGGTAAAACCACCATGGGTATCGAATTACCCAATGAAGTACGCCAGAATGTCCAGCTAGCAGAAATACTGAATGCCAGCATTTTTCAAAACGCTGAAGACAAATTAACCATGGCAATGGGTAAGGACATCGCTGGTGCTCCAGTCATTGCCAGCCTGGCGAAAATGCCCCATCTATTAGTAGCGGGTACCACCGGCTCGGGTAAATCTGTCGGGGTTAACTGCATGATCCTGTCCATATTGTATAAAGCCCAGCCAGACGAAGTGCGTTTTATTATGGTGGATCCGAAAATGCTGGAATTAAGCGTTTACGATGGTATCCCGCATTTGCTTGCACCGGTTGTGACGGACATGAAAGAAGCAGCTCAAGCCTTGAACTGGTGCGTTGCCGAGATGGAAAAACGCTATCGATTATTAGCTCATGTTGGTGTACGCAATATCAATGGTTTTAACGAAAAAGTATCGGCTGCGAAAAATAATCAGGTACCGTTAGTGAATCCCTTTAGCACCAATCCAGATGAGCCAGAACCATTGGAAAAATTACCCTATATTGTGGTGGTAATCGATGAATTAGCTGATCTGATGATGGTGGAAGGCAAAAAAATCGAGCAACAAATTGCCCGACTGGCGCAAAAAGCACGAGCTGCTGGTATTCATTTAATCTTAGCTACCCAGCGCCCTAGTGTGGACGTCATTACTGGCTTAATCAAAGCCAATATTCCCACACGCTTGTCTTTTCAGGTATCCAGTAAAATTGATAGTCGCACCATTCTTGATCAGATGGGTGCAGAAAATCTATTAGGTAAAGGTGATATGCTATTTCTCCCTCCAGGACAGGCAGAGCCAACCCGTTTACATGGCGCTTTTGTCTCTGATGAAGAAGTCCATGCTGTGGTCAATTTTATCCGTCAACAGGCTCCGGCTCAATATATTGACGGCCTATTGTCTGGAGAAGCGGCTGAAACCACAGTTAATCAGGTCAACCCTAATGCCAACAGCGATGAATTATTTGATCAAGCTGTCGCATTTGTGCTGGATACGCGCAAGACCTCGATTTCCTCATTGCAACGCCATCTGCGCATCGGTTATAACCGTGCTGCTAATTTGATGGAAGCACTCGAAGCCGCCGGCATTGTTTCGGGCACCGAGTTAGGAGGAAGCAGACGCATATTGGCTCAAAAAGACAGCCTTTAAACCGTGTACATCTTCACCGGGCTTTCCTTCAGACTCAATTGATTTCATTAACGAAAAAAAATGTTAGCCAACAAAGCAGCAACAAGGTTGAAATAATCAACTACTCTTAATATCAACCTTGCAGCCTAAAACTGTGCCTAAGCATTGACAACGTTGCGCTGATGGAATGAACAATTTGTATCCAATCCCCTGCCTGCATTGTTACACAACTTTTCTGAGCACAAGTGTTAGCGCAAAAAAAAAACCGCGATAAAACTTAGGCTTATCGCGGTTTTTGCTTAATAATTTAATTAACGGTCAACCGTTAAATTGGCTTTGGCTTTTTTGCCGGCATAAATATAGCCGAATACACCGATAATAATCATTGGCAGGCTCAATAGTTGCCCCATCGATAAATTCATAAACAACAAACCGAGGTATGCATCGGGTTCACGTGTAAATTCAACAATAAAGCGCAAAATCCCGTAACCAGCGAGGAAGACCATCGAAACTTGCCCAAGCGGACGCGGTTTGCGAGAGAATAACCAAACTATGACAAATAATACTATCCCTTCAAGCGCAAACTCATATAACTGTGATGGATGACGTGGAAGACAGTGGTATTGATCCCATATTGCCGCCCATTTTTGCGGATTTTCAATCACCAAAGCTTCATCTTCCTTTAAAGCATATGGAAAGCCCATCGCCCAAAAAGCATTTAGCTCAGTTACCCTGCCCCAAAGCTCACCATTAATAAAATTCCCGATGCGACCACACGCCAGCCCCAAAGGAACTAATGGCGCAACAAAATCAGCCATCTGCCAGAAGCCAACCTTATGCTTTCTGGCAAACAACCACATGGCCACCAATACGCCTAAAAAGCCACCGTGAAAAGACATGCCGCCTTGCCAAACCTTAAAAATATCTAGCGGATGGTTTAATAAATAATATCCTGGCTGATAAAACAGTACATAGCCAAGACGACCACCAATAATGACGCCCAATACGCCTAAAGTGATGAAATCATCCAATAAATCATTGGTCATAAAAGTATGACCACTTTTAACCCTTTTACGTCCAAACCAAATAAACAAACTGAACCCGACAATATAGCTGAGCGCATACCAGCGTATTGCCAAAGGTCCTAAATGCAACAAAACCGGATCAAAATTCGGGTGTAAAATCATAAACAACTTATTCCTAATTTAAGGGCTTCAATATTGCCATCAAACCATTATCTTTTTATTTAATTGATCATCACTGCACTAAATTAACGAAAATCAAGCCAGTCAATCATCAACAACCATACAAATGGCACAATGCCAAATGCTGTAGCTTAGAAACGGTAATGCAAACCTAAATAATTTACAGTGTGATCACCATCAACGGCAACTTAAGTCACCACCCTAAACTGCCTTCTCTCACCAGTCCTGCATCTGCACAAAATAATAAGCAGCGACTAAATAGAATCTGTGCTGTCATTAGAAGAATCACCACCATATTGCCCGTCGCCACTTTCGAAAGTATTCAACTCTTTAGGTGGAGGAGGCAAAAGAGAATCTAATGCAAAAGAAGCCGCATTCAAATAAGGATAATCGGAAAAACTAATTTCATATCCACCATTATTGGTTGAACGTAAGCTTGCTTGTGCCCCCAAAGGGAACGTTTCTTTTTCAGCAATATGACCGAAAGGAAAACCAGTTAGAACCGGTACCTTGGTTAAACGTATCATCGTTTGAATCACTGAACTTAAAGTATAAGAGCTGTCATAAACATCGCGAATACCGTTCATACGGAAACTGCCCAACACGATAGCTTGTTGACGACTCAATACCCCACTGAGATATAAGGTTTGGAGCATTCGTTCAATGCGATAAGGTTGTTCACCCACATCTTCAATAAACAAAATACCGCCATTAATTTGTGGCATATATGGAGATCCAGCCAAAGAAGCCAAGACACTTAAATTACCACCCCACAATATGCCCTCTGCCCTGACATGCTGATTTTGAATTTGGTTAACCGAAATCGTCATCGTCGAATTAGTGCAATTTTTCACAAAGGAACGCATAGTGAATTCATTTAACTGCGGCTTCCCAAAATCGCTGTACAACATGGGACCAGCAAAACTGCACATTTTGCCTTTAGCCAGTAAGGCCAATTGTATTGCTGTCACATCACTGTAACCAAAGAGCATGGTGCCATGTTCGTGCATGCGCTTACCCAGACTTTCCCAGTCTATATTGGGTAAAATTCGTACTGCGCCATAGCCACCGCGTATACCCAGCAAAATTTTAGGCGTACTAACACGACCCGATGCCACATCCTGAAAATCAGCACTACGCTCAAAATCACTGCCACCAAAGCGCTGATAACGACGCATGTAAGCTTGCTGATTGCTTACATTAAAACCGACACGGCTTAAACGCGACACCGCGAGTTCACAGCGACTTGAGTTGTCAGCATATCCAGAACAAGCAAATAAACGCAAAGAGGAACCTCCTGATTTAGAACGAACATTTGGCGTTGGTGAAGAGTTTGTAGTTACCTTATTAGTCGTGGCTGTGTTACCGCAAGCCTGTAACAAACCAGTACCAGCTAAGGCTGCACTGGCACGTAAAAAATTTCGACGACCATGTTGTTGTGTATTCATATCCACCTATTTCTTTGCAGCGAAACTGAGTTTAACAAAATATTTTGGTAGCCAAAGCACAGCCAAGTTAAAAAAACCATCACCACAATAAACTGCTAACACAGCTTCGCCTAGTTATATTTAGCTGCTTGCATTAGGATAAAGATTAGTCGTAAGCGAACTTCAGGGCATATGTGAAACATGTCCTTCAAACTATGCTTTACTCATGACTGCGTTGTGGCATAACTCGTAATAAATCCACCAAGATAGACCAACATTCTGCCACCGTAGCCACTTCTAACCGTTCTTTAGGAGAATGTGCCGCTCGGATAGTAGGACCAAATGATACCATATCCAATTTTGGCGCTTTTCCACTCAGAATACCACATTCAAGCCCAGCATGGATAATCTGCAAAGGAGGCTCTTTGCCATAATGCTCCCTGAAGACCTGACTGGTCAGTTTCAACAAAGCCGAATCAGGATTGGGTGTCCATGAGGGATAATCAGCCATTAACGCTATTTCTGCCCCAGCCATTCGTGCCAATGCAGTTAAACGCAAACTTAATTCATCTTTTGGTGTTTCCTTCAGCGAACGCATCAAGCAATGAATATGCAATCCATCTGTTGTCGTTTGCACCACGCCGATATTTGATGACGTTTCCACAACGCCGGCAAACGCATCGCTCATTCGCAGCACGCCATTAGGCACCGACAACAATAAATCCAGTGCTTTTTGCGTATTCTCGACTGAAGCAACCTGTAGCGAAGTCAGATCTATAAATTCTGCTTCAATTTGCAAATGTTCTTCTTCAGGCCACTCTGCCTTGATCGCCGCAGCAATCTCTGACACCGTTTCAAGTGCTATCTCTTCATCCACCACAATCAGTGCCTCTGCTTCGCGCGTAATGACATTGCGCAACTCGCCACCGTGAAAAGAACTTAGAGAAAAAGGTATAGAAGAATACAAACTGCCTAAAACTCGAGCTAAAAGAACATTAGCATTAGCATGGTTTTTATCAATATCCACACCAGAATGACCACCACGCAAACCAGATACCCGAATCCTGCAAGCTCGAGCATCAACCGATTGCCAATCCAGCGGCAAAGTAAAACTTGCATCCCGTCCACCAGCGCAACCGATAAAAATTTCGCCAGCATCTTCAGTATCCAAATTGATCAAATACGGCATGTGCAACCAGTCAGAACTTAAAGCTTCTGCACCGCCCATGCCAACTTCTTCTTCAACAGTCACAATTAGCGTTAACTCAGGATGAACAATATCATCACTAAACATGACCGCCAGCCCCATCGCCAGCCCGATTCCATTATCAGCACCTAGCGTTGTATCATTGGCCCATACCCAGCCGTCTTCAATCCGAGTAGTGATTGGGTCGCGCAAAAAATCATGATTAGATTTTTCACCTTTCTGTGCCACCATATCCATATGCGCCTGCAACGCAACCGGTGTTCGATCTTCCATACCGGCTGTAGCCGGCTTAATCATGCGCACATTTCCCTTAGCATCTACGACTGTTTTTAATCCACGTTGCTCAGCTGCCTCTACCAACATCTGCCGAACCGCCTGCTCATGAAAAGTCGGGCGGGGTATTGCACACAAACGTTCAAACCATTGCCACACCGATTGGGGCTCAAGATGTTTTAATTCACTCATTTTATACACTCAACTTAATAATAATAGGAACCGAAATTGCTGTTGGCTTTTAATCGTTCACAATTTAATACTTCAAATCAAACCACCAGCCATTTTAAATCTATTAAACAACGTTCGGTTTAAAAAACAAAATAGATGGAAATATTGTCCTGACTATACCCTTAACTATGGCTACAAAACATTTATTTGTATCAAAAAAAAACCTACTAACACATCATAGCTTTATAAATGGCTTCCAAAGCTTCAGCAAATGATTTGTACTTGAAGAAAACCAAGACACATTTAAATACCAAATTATATAATATTCAAAAAGCGCCTGAAGATAAAAGCTTCATAAACTGATTCGATATAATCAATAATAAAAGAAAATCAAAATCTATCCCATAAACTTAACATACTAAGTTATGGGTCAGAGCAAAACTTAATTTATCTGATCGATAGACTAGGCGACAAATTCGATGCCTGAAAGAAAGTATAATTAAAATCTACAAAATTATGAATGTAAAAAGGATCATTTTTCATGATACCCTTTACCTTTTCAATTGAATCACTCATTACTAAAATTATACCACCCGTTTTATCAGCTAAAAGTCCTGACGCCAAAAACATGTTTTGAGCGAAATAATTATCTAAAATACATTATGTTCGTCCAATTTTGCCAGAATTTCTGGCATTGGTTTTTATAAACTTCAAAGCTGCAATGATCACTTTATTCACCTTGTATAATAATAATCAAATATCACATTGTAGGAGTGGTATCTCAAAAAAAACCAGATGTGATGTGTAAGTTATCAGTGTTATATAAACCATAAATCAATTCTTGCACTTGTTGTTGGGCGTTACTAGGTAGCCTTCGATTTTAGATAAAAGCATTTACCTGTAGTGCCACTAGCCAAGGGATGAATCAATCAAAAATTAAAAAATAACCTAAATAGATGATAGCAATAAAAATTCAGGCTACTTCCAAGCAGCCTGATCAATATTAACCACCTTCTTTAAAACTTCACCCCTTTGTGCAGCGCAACAACACCGGCTGTCAGATTATGGTAACTAACCCGATCAAATCCAACAGAAAGCATCATATTACGTAACGTTTCCTGATCAGGATGCATGCGGATTGATTCAGCCAAATACTGATAACTATCAGCATCCTTAGCTATCAGCTTACCCATTAATGGCAGCATTTTAAACGAATACAGATCATACAACGGTTTCAGCGGTTTAAATACCTGCGAAAATTCTAACACCAGTAAAGTGCCACCTGGCTTTAACACCCGATACATTTCCGCCAAGGCCACCTCTTTATGGGTCATATTACGCAAACCAAAAGAGACCGAAACCAAATTAAAATAATTATCTGGAAACGGCAATTTCTCCGCATCACACAAGGCTACCGGCAAGACCATCCCTTCATTAAGCAAACGATCACGTCCAACCGTTAGCATCGAAGAATTAATATCAGTTAGCCATACTTCCCCTGTTTTGCCTACACGTTTGGCCCAACCACGAGCCAAATCACCAGATCCACCGGCAATATCCAATACCTTATCACCCTGATGTAATGGCGCGGTGGTAATAGTGAAGTGTTTCCACAGCCGATGCATGCCACCAGACATCACATCATTCATTACATCATAATTTTTCGCCACCGAATGAAATACACTGGCTACTCGTCCGGCTTTCTCATTTTCATCTACAGTCTGATAGCCAAAATGGGTTTTGTGATCGCTCATACACCACTTTCAAATCGAATATTGATTAAATATATTACATCCAGCAAATGCCTGCATCCACCAACATCTAGCATGCATCCGTTACATTGCATCACGACTGGCGCCAGCTTGGTGTAACTGTTTTTCATACTCCGCCCAACGCTCTTGCTTTTGCGTGGATAAAGCAAATAAATAATTCCAGTCATACAACCCACTGTCATGCCCGTCAGAAAAAGCAATTCTTATTGCATAATGACCAACCGGTGTCAGCGACTCGATCGTCACTTCACGCTTACCAGTTTGCAATATTTCCTGACCTTTTCCATGACCACGCACCTCAGCACTGGGCGAAAAAACCCGTAGATATTCTGCTGATAGCTCATAACGCCCGTGCGCATACACCAAAATTAACACCCGCTTATCATGACTGAGGCGAATCTCATCAGGAACCTGATATTCCATGATTTATCTGTCCAACAACATTACATATCTTAGTTATTTTAACTGAACTCACCAACAATGCCCACCAACTTATATTAGGTACATACCATATAAAGTACTTCCGGCCGAAAAAACATTCTTTTCAACCGGCACAAAATTAAACTAAAAAAAGATAGAAAACTGATGGTGACAGAATTAAAAATTTAGACGATGCATTGAGCTTGTCATACACAAAGTGTTTCTGACCTTAAATGCAACAACAATAAACGTTGAATGGATGTCTTGTTCGTTCAACCAAATCAAAAAATAATTGCTTAACATTAGTTGAAAAAACCGTTTCGTCTTCTTTACCCAGACTAAGCGATAGAATCATCTTACTTTGCAAGCACACATTTAAGCAGTATATTTACCCTAGATTATCCAAATATTCAAGGAAAAACCATGCAATCTGCAGCCATTATCGAACATATCGTCAACTGGTTGAGCAACTATGCCAACCAAGCTAAAAGCAAAGGCTTTGTCGTTGGCGTCTCTGGAGGGATTGACTCTGCTGTGGTGTCTACCCTAGCCGCAAAAACCGGATTACCGACAATCGTACTGGAAATGCCGATTCATCAGAAAGCAGACCAGATTGCCCGCGCGCAGGAACACATCAATCAGCTAAAAAAACACTATACCAATGTCGAAGCACACCGTGTAGATTTAACCACCACCTTTGATTCCCTGGCCGCCGCTGTAGATATTGGAGATAAAAACCAGCATCAAACACAGCTCGCCTTTGCCAATGCTCGCAGCCGTTTACGCATGGTTACCTTATATTATTACGCTCAAGTACGTGGAATGCTGGTTGCGGGCACCGGCAATAAAGTCGAAGATTTTGGCGTCGGATTTTTCACCAAATACGGCGACGGCGGAGTAGATATTAGCCCGATTGCCGATCTACTCAAAACACAAGTCTATACCCTTGCTAAAGCACTTAATATCAACAACGACATCATTCAAGCTGCCCCTACCGACGGATTATGGGATGCCGACAAAACTGACGAAGACCAAATCGGTGCCACCTATCCGGAGCTGGAATGGGCAATGAGTGTTTACGATCAGCACACCATCGACGACTTCACTGGGCGGGAGCGCGAAGTTTTCAGCATATATGATCGTTATCATCGTGCCATGCAGCATAAAATCAACCCCATTCCGGTGTGCCAAATTCCAGCAGAATTATTGAAATAAATCTGCATACTCTATCAATTTTTTGGCCGATTATGCGTTTCGCTCCGCCTCAGATAGTGGACAAAATCACTGGATAAAAAAATCGTCACCAAAAAATTGATAGAGCTATAGCTTAAATCAAAAAGCTTCTGCCTTAACTTTTGTAGCTAAAAAACATGTTCATTTGCGATAAAGATAATAAAACCAATTAAAGGCAATTTTTCGCCGTTCTAAAACGACCAGCAAATAAAACTGTTAACGCTGTTGCTCACTTCAGCATATTTTCTTGCTGATAATATGGCTAAATTTAATTTATGGAAGAAAAGGGTGCTGATAAAATAACTTCGTTCAAACCGCTAGCATTCTGTCCTCATTCAAACCAGCAGCAATAAAGTTATATTTTTTTTAAAGCTTTTGAATTAATGACTTTACATTGCCATAAAAAACTGCACGACCGTGCAGTAGCTTTACATTAGTTTAATCCATCATAAACCTGAATAGAGTGCGATAAACTCACACCCTTTAATAAAATCTATATTGATAAGTAATATAAACATTAATCAATTAATCCAATCCAACTTATTAAATCTACCGCAGGGCAATTTCAACAGCATTGAACAGATAACTGAATTCAGGTTTATTTGTAATTATAGTGTTTTAATTCAAATGACTACAAATATGTGCAACGATATTCTCACGCGCAATTTGAGTTGCTTCAGTCTCTTTGCGTGCCTGATATTCCACCACACCCGCTTTCAAACCACGATCCCCGATAACAATGCGGTGAGGAATACCGATCAACTCAGAATCGTGCAGTAAAACACCTGAACGCTCGTCACGATCATCCAATAAAACATCAACCCCAGCTTGCAGCAATTGGGCATAAATTTCATCGGCAGCAGTTTTCACATCATTGGATTTTTTATAATTCATTGGCACAATGACCACCGTAAATGGAGCCATGGCTTCGGTCCAAATAATGCCACGTTCATCGTTATTTTGCTCAATTGCAGCGGCCACTACTCGGGTAATCCCAATTCCATAACAACCCATTTCTACAACCACATTTTTACCGTTGGCATCGAGTACCGTAGCCTGCAAGGCCTCAGAATATTTCGTCCCCAACTGAAACACATGCCCTACTTCAATGCCACGTGCCAGCTTAAGCGTACCCTGACCGCATGGACTAGGATCGCCAGCAACCACTTCACGCAAATCGACAAATTCTGGTTCGTCTGCATCCCGACCAAAATTGAAACCGCGATAATGATGATCATCTTCATTGGCTCCGATCACCCAGTCAGCGCCATTAGCCAAAGCAAAGTCGGCATAAACCTTGCCGGAAAAGCCAACAGGTCCCAACGAACCACCATGAGCACCGGCAAAAGCAGCCTCAATTGCATTAGCAGAAGCCATGGTTAATGGTGCTTTGACACCGGCTAATTTTTCGGCCTTAATCTCATTCAAATGATGATCACCACGCACCAATAACAATACCACTGAACCATCCTCTTCACCTTCAACCACGATGGATTTTAAGGTCTGATCAGCGGAAATATTTAAAAATTCAGTCAGCTCATCAATGGTACGAATATTTGGCGTATGCAGCTTAGTCAGATCCATGCTGGCAGACAGTCGCTCGCCGGTAAGCGGCATAGTGGTAGCTAATTCCACATTCGCGGCATAGTCAGATGCATCACTGTAAGCAATCACATCTTCACCACTCTCAGCCAATACCTGAAATTCATGCGATCCGGTACCCCCAATACTTCCCGTATCTGCCGCTACAGGACGGTAATCTAGTCCCAACCGGTCGAAAATTTTACAATACGCATTAAACATATCCTGATAAGTCTGTTGTAGCGATTCAAAATTGGTATGAAAAGAATAAGCATCTTTCATCACAAATTCTCGCGCACGCATTACCCCAAAGCGAGGTCTGACTTCATCGCGAAATTTAGTTTGGATATGATAAAAATTCAGGGGAAGCTGCTTATAGCTGCGTATTTCACTGCGAACAATATCAGTAATGACTTCTTCACAAGTGGGTCCCATACAGAACTCACGTTCATGCCGGTCAGTAATTCGCAATAATTCCTTACCATAAAACGACCAGCGTCCGCTTTCCTGCCATAATTCAGCCGGTTGTACCACTGGCATAAGCAACTCAATCGATCCGGCACGATTCATCTCTTCTCGTACGATATGCTCCACCTTACGCAAAACGCGTAATCCCATGGGCATCCAGGTATACAACCCGCTGGCTAGCCGACGGATCATTCCGGTACGCAACATAAGTTTATGACTGGCTAATTCCGCCTCTGCCGGTGCTTCTTTTAAAGTCGAAATATAAAACTGACTGGCTTTCATAAATATCTCCAAAAACAGCCGCTATTGTACCAGTCTCCAGCTGGAAAAAAAGCCTGTTAGCGCATCCGAACCTAGAAACACCCATCGCATAATCTCACCACGCCATAATGACAGCAGGCATGGTATGATTGAATTTATTTAACAGCGCACATACGCTTATGAATTATCTGCTTATCTTCAGTAGCCGCTTTGGTTACACCCATAAGATTGCTCAGAGACTGGAAGCCCAATGGACAGCTGCCGGCATAACCGTCCATACCATTAGCTTGAACGAAGCACCCCAACTGAATTTAGGCGATTACGATAAAATTATTATCGGTGCTTCCATTCGCTACGGACATTATGCCCCGAAAATGACCTCTTGGATCCAGCAAAATCAGCACATCCTTGATCAAACCCCTAGCGCTTTTTTTAGCGTCAGCATTCTGGCAAACAAACCACATCGTAATACCCCACAAACGCATACTTACACCCGCAAATTTTTTGAAAAAAGTACTTGGCAACCCGATGTAATCGGCATCTTTGCCGGTGAACTGCATTATGCCAAATACAACTTAATTGATCGTTATCTGATGCAGCTAGTGATGAAATTGAATAAGGGTGAAACCGATCTCAATGCCCATATTGAATATACAGACTGGCAAAAAGTGAGACAATTTGGAGAGCTCGTATTAAATATTGCATCAAAAAATTGAAATCATGCCACTTGTCTAAATTGTTGACTGTCCAAGCCCTTAATTTACGTTGATTTTTCTGGGTTTAAAGCACAATAAAAAACTGACTTTGTCTTTCAAGATAAAGTCAGTTTTAGCGAATACGTTTAATAGATTAATATTAAACCGTATCCCTTATAGCCAGAATACGATTAAACGTGCATACCGGTTAATTCAGCAGTATCCAAAGCAATCATCAATTCTTCATTAGTTGGTACAACCAATACATTGCCTTTACTGTCTTTAGTGCTGATCACACCTGATTTGCCGAAACGAGCATCAAGATTGGCTTGATCATCAAGTTTCAGACCGAATACATGCAGATAATCAACCACTTTTTTACGCATAGAGTCTGAATTTTCACCAATACCACCAGTAAATACCAGCGCATCTAAGCCACCAGCCGCCACAGTCATGCTACCAACATATTTAGCCAGACGATATGCAAATACATTCAAAGCAAGCTCAGCACCTTGGTCACCATTAGCGGCTGCCTCTTCCAAAATACGGCAATCATTAGAAAGATTTGATAAGCCCAGCATACCACTTTCTTTATTCAGCATTTCGGTTACCTGATCAATGCTCATGTTAGCATTTGCTGCCAGGAAAGAGAAAATACTTGGGTCAATATCACCACTACGGGTACCCATAACCAGACCTTCCAGAGGAGTCAGACCCATACTGGTATCCTGAGATTGACCATTTTTAACAGCAGTAATAGATGCACCATTACCCAAATGCGCGATCACCATGCTCATTTGATTAATATCACGATTCAAGATAGCAGCTGTTTCCTGAGCAACAAAACGGTAGCTGGTACCATGTGCACCGTAACGGCGAACACCGTATTTAGTGTACAAACTGGTTGGAACAGCATAATGGAAAGCATGCGGAGGCATGGTTTGGTGGAATGCAGTATCGAAAACCGCAACCTGTGGCAATTGAGGGAAAGCTTGCTGTGCAGCCTGAATACCCAAAATATGTGCAGGATTGTGTAATGGAGCCAAGACAATGCATGCTTCAATATCACGCATCACTTCAGGAGTAATCACAGTAGACTGAGTAAAGCGTTCACCACCATGTACCACACGATGACCAATTGCTTTAACGCCATCATATAAGCCCAATTTTTTCAATTCATCCAGCAACGCCATCACTGCAGCAGTATGATCATGTGGAGCACTCAAATCATGTTTATTTTTTTCACCATTAACTTTAAAGGTGATGTAAGCATCAGGGTTGCCTACTTTTTCAGCCAAACAGCTCATCAATACTTCTTTTTTCGCCACATCCATGACAGCAGCTTTTACAGAAGAACTACCACAATTCAGTATCAATACCAAATCTTGATTACTCATATTAAATTATTCCTGTTTATAAATACTTCAGACATAAAAAAGAACATAGGTTCTTTAAATTTATCGGGCAAATAGCGTTCGAGCATCAGTAAAACGCTGATTAAAATAGGGGTGATCTAATTTGGCAGTGCGTATCATTCCATTACTAGAGGGTGCATGAATAAATTCACCCTGACCAATATACAAACCGATATGCGAATAATTCTGACCATTGGTATTAAAAAAAACCAAATCTCCGATCCGCAAATCTTGTTTGCGAATTGGCGTAGATACTGCAGCAATATCGCGCGCAGTCCGAGGTAAATTTACCTGCAAGGCCTGCTTGTAGACATATTGCACCATTCCACTACAGTCAAAACCATTTTCTCGGCTGCTGCCACCATAACGGTAAGGAGTTCCGATCAAACTCAAGCTATGCAACAATAATTCCTGACTGCCCACGGCATGGCTAACCTTGGTGATTCTGATTGGTTGCAAATGAGAATTAGGCAGCATCACCACCTTCTTCTTACCCGTTTCGCCACAAGCAGTGAGAAATAAAATTAGCGCACATAAAATAGTACGTCGTAGTGCATTATGCGTAACCATTAAGTTTACCCTATTTTACCCAAATTGATTACTAATTGGTAATGCTCCAGCCTTATTGTAGCATGAGCCCATGACAATATCTGTATTCATATCAAATTAAAACCCCCTCCTTACCTTTTATAACTTTGTAGTACAAAACCTACAAAAGCCAAATTGTGGTTAATATTTATATTTCTACAACTTGACAGTACCTAAAGGCAAGAATAGAGTATAAACACTAATTTAGATTATATACTCTATTTAATTCTAAATTATCGTAACAAAAGCTAAGAAAATTTTATTTTTTCAAATAGCTAAAACTTATAGATCTACATCAAGAAACAGGACGCAACATGCAGCAATTTTCACCACTCATCATTCGAGGCCAACATTTAATACCGATTGTACAGGGTGGTATGGGCGTAGGCGTGTCTGCCTCAAAACTGGCCAGTGCGGTGGCGCGTGAAAACGGCGTCGGTACCATTGCCAGCGTGGATTTACGCCATTTACATCCTGATCTTCTTGAACAATCTAAACAACATCCAACCGAAGAAAAATACGATAAATTAAACCGCATTGCCCTTGATCGTGAAATTAAATCAGCTCTAGCGCAATCGCTGGGAAAAGGCATGATTGCCGTAAACGTGATGAAAGCGGTTAAAGATCATCATGCCTTAGTACAACAATCCTGCGAATCAGGTGCCCATGCCATCGTTATGGGAGCAGGTTTGCCGTTAGATCTACCGGATATGACGGCAGACTTTCCAGATGTTGCATTATTACCAATACTTTCAGAATCCAGAGGCATTGGCATCGTGTTGAAACGCTGGATGAAAAAAAATCGATTGCCAGACGCAATCGTAATCGAACATCCTGCCCACGCCGCTGGGCACCTTGGTGCCGCTACCGTGGCAGGAGTCACTGATGAGCGTTTTGAATTTAAACGCGTCCTCGAAGAAACCTTCGAATTATTCAAAAAATTGGGCTTAGAGCAGGAAAAAATTCCTTTAATCATCGCTGGAGGCATGGCTAACTTCCAAAAAATAACCGTTGCCTTAAAACAATGGGGTGCCTCAGCAGTGCAGATTGGCACAGCATTTGCCGTTACCGAAGAAGGTGATGCTCATCTGAACTTTAAAAAAATGCTCGCCGGCGCCGAGGGTGAACAAATAGTCGAATTCATGTCAGTAGCTGGTTTACCTGCGCGTGGCGTAAAAAATAAATTTTTAGATAGTTACCTGAAGCGTGAATCCATACTACAGAAAAATGCCAAAGCAGATCAACGCCGTTGTACTCAAGGTATCAATTGCCTCTCGGTTTGCGGGTTACGTGATGGGCTTGATAAAGTAGGACAATTTTGTATTGATCTAAAACTGGCTGCGGCATGGCGTGGTGAAACCGATAAAGGTTTATTTTTTCGTGGCAAAGATCCATTGCCTTTTGGTCATGCGATTCGCAGTGTGAAAGAAACCATTGCCTATCTTCTGACCGGAGAAATGCAATCGATTTAAAAAATGACCTAATTTTTAACCACTAACTCGTAATTATTTCTGCCACAGAACCATGAACACGGTACAATAAGCGTTTTGGTTTGGCTTCAAGCTAATCCAAAATAATAAATATTGATGGTATTATGACAAAAAAATTCTAGTGCAGATTGATTATGAATCCCAGACTTGAAATGCTGCAACCCTATCCGTTTGCCCGTCTGCGCAATCTGATGGATGGCTTGGAACCTCCAGCCAATTTAAAACCTATTTTCCTTCACATCGGAGAGCCAAAACACCCTACTCCGACTGTGCTTAAACAAGCTCTAATAGATCATTTGGATGGCTTATCTGTCTATCCCGTCACCGCTGGCTTAGCCCAAATGCGTCAGGCTTGTGCACAATGGCTTTCGCGTCGATATCAAGGTGTACAAGTCGATGCCGATACCGAGATATTGCCAATCCTTGGCAGTCGCGAAGCCCTCTTTGCTTTTACCCAAACAGTAATCAATCCAACTGGTGAGCACAAACCCGTTGTGATCAGTCCTAATCCCTTTTATCAAATCTATGAGGGAGCTGCGTTACTGGCGGGCGCACAGATTGAATATGTAAACTGCAATGCTCCGCGTTTCATTCCCCAATGGCATCAGATACAAGCAGATACCTGGTCTCATGTACAGCTTGTTTTTGTCTGCTCTCCCGCCAATCCCAGTGGCGCAGTAATGAACCTATCAGATTGGCAAGAACTCTTTGCTTTACAAGATCAATACGGATTCATCATTGCATCTGATGAGTGCTATTCCGAAATCTACTTTGATGACCATAACAAACCATTAGGGGTGTTGGAAGCAGCGACAAAATTAAACCGAACTTATGAAAAATTGGTGATGTTCACCAGCCTTTCCAAACGCTCTAATGCGCCGGGCTTACGTTCGGGATTCATTGCTGGAGACAGCAAATTATTAGCAGATTTTTTGCTTTATAGAACATACCATGGCAGCGCCATGAGCCTTCCGGTTCAATATGCCAGCATTGCTGCGTGGAATGATGAACAACATGTCATCAGCAATCGTAATCTATATCGGGAGAAATTTGAAAAGGTTCTGCCACTGTTACAGCAAAAATACATCGTGCAGAAACCTGATGCATCCTTCTATTTATGGTTAGCAGCGCCGCAGGGAGACGATTTAGCCTTTGCCCAATCATTATGGCAACAAGCAGCTATCAAAGTGTTACCTGGACGTTTCTTAGCGCGTAATACCACACATGGCAATCCAGGAGCAGGCTATGTCCGCATTGCCCTAGTTTCTGACTTAGAAGACTGTTTGGAAGCAGCCAATCGTATGATTAATATCGATTTCTAAATACTCATTTAGTTAAGTTCAACAAATCAACCTTAAACCTAATGAAAATAAATCCGCTTTGATGTCGGTATTTTGGCAGACATCAAAGCGGAATGTGATAACCATAATATACAATGTCTCGTCACATCGATACTACCCAAAAAATTTATAAACTGAAGGAAAATATATAAATCTAGTTTGGCTAGCTAAATCATTAGACCTGCGATAGCCCAAAAAATATTCTGCATTCATCCATTAATCATTAAAATATTTGATTGCGCATGATTTGCATAAACCAGATTAATCCTAGATATGATTTCAGCATAACCAGAAACAGCTGTTAATCAGACTATACAAAATTTCAATAAATCTCGAGCCAAAACCACAACACCTTTCAACAAAACCTATTCACCGGCTCATCACCAAACATAAAAAACAAGCAAAAGTACTGTAGCTGGTAAGATTTTCCCTGAAACACCAGTGAAAACATAAAATTGGTTATTTCTGTTAACGACTACTATCAGTAAGACTAATCCTAAAACGCAAAATCCACCGTGGTGACTCATTAATCGAATTCATTACCAAAAACAAGTGGATCTATAAAGCAAAAAATGAATACCGTAGAGAAGCACATACCGTCAGTTAGAATTAAATTATTTCTTTAGATACCATCCTTTTATCATATCCAAAAAAAAACCAGTACAGCTGGTTAGCTGAACTGGCATTTAAAATGTCAAATAGGCGCAACCATTATTCAATATTTTGCACTTGCTCGCGCATCTGTTCGATAAGTACTTTTAGTCCAACAGAAGCCTGCGTACACTCCATTGCGAACGCTTTACTTCCCAAGGTGTTGGCTTCACGGTTCAATTCCTGCATCAGGAAATCCAATCTTTTGCCGACACTGCCATGGTGTTCATTGATTAGACGGCGCACCTCAATAATATGGGTTTGCAACCGGTTCAATTCTTCATCAACATCCACTTTTTGCATGAATAAAACAAATTCCTGTTTTAACCTTTCAGCATCAACTTGTGCAACTGCTTCACGCAACCGATTTTCCGCCTTAGTAATATATTCTTGCAGCAATTGCGGAAAAATTTGTTGCAGCTCATCAACAATTACCGTCATATCGTCTAGTCGAGCCAACAAGTGATGCTGTAATTTTTCTCCCTCACGTTCGCGCGCTGCTCTAAAATCGGCCAGAACTTGCTTAAGCAAACCTAACACACCTGAAATTAATTCATCTTTATCTTCATTCTGCGCAATCAGCACGCCGGGGAAATGCAAAATATCCGCCACCGTCAGCTTGCCCAGATCAGCATACTGTGCCTGCAGCTGCGAATTAAAAGAGACCAACTGCGCCACCAAATTTTCATCAATAGGAAGCTGTTCATGACTTTTTCCCGCTAGCCTCTGTATTTGAATACGGCATTCCAACTTTCCCCGCATGATCTGAGCACTGATCATTTCACGCATCTTACCTTCCAGCATGCGTAATTCTTCTGGAATTTTAAACTGCATATCCAAATATCGATGATTGACAGCACGTAGCTCAAGATTAATCTGACGACTACCAAATTGCCCTGAGGCATTAGCATAGCCAGTCATACTTTGTAACATTATTCTTTTCCTTAAAACAAATTCACCGCAAAAAAACTGGTTAATGGATCAAGTATAACTAAAAGCCCACCTCTGGCAAACGCATATTATTAGGCACTTCAGTTGTACAGTACTATAATTAATTCACCAACCATCATCTAAAAAATTAAATTATGCCCAAAAACATCACTATTGAGCGCCAAAATCGTGCCCCTAACCAATTGCGTCCATTGCACATTATCCCGCATTTTCTTCCGCAAGCCGATGGCTCAGCTCTCATTAGCTGTGGCAATACCAAAGTGATTTGTACTGCCACCATCGACGAAAATGTCCCCCCTTTTTTAAAAGATAGCGGTCGCGGTTGGGTGACAGCTGAATATGGCATGCTGCCAGCCTCAGCCAACAGTCGTATGCGTCGGGAAGCAGTAGCAGGAAAACAATCAGGCCGTACCCAAGAAATTCAGCGCTTAATCGGCCGCTCTTTGCGTGCCGTTATCGATATGGAGAAACTGGGTAGTCGACAAATCCTGATTGATTGTGATGTCATCCAAGCTGACGGCGGAACACGAACAGCCAGCATCAGTGGCGCTTATGTTGCCCTGTGTTTGGCCATCAACAAACTCCTCATTAGCGGTAAAATCACTGAAAACCCCATCAGAGAAGCCGTTGCAGCCATTTCTGTAGGCATAGTTAACAACCAATTATTACTCGATTTAGATTATCCGGAAGATTCCGGCTGCGAAGCAGATATCAACATTGTAATGTCATCATCACATAAACTGATTGAAATCCAAGGTACCGCTGAAGGTTCACCATTTACAGTGCAACAATTGACTGAATTAATTGCTCTGGCACAACAAGGAATCATTCAAATCATGCAGGAGCAACAAAAAGCCATCGAACAAATGCACACCCCTTCAACATAAAATTTTAGGGTTACTCATAGAGTTCCATTCGTCTCAACCAAATTATTGAGACGAATGACTCAAACATCCCTATTTCAAATCCCAATATACACAAATCAGCAATGGAATCTGATGCAGGCAGCCTCTAAACCATGAAACATGAAATAAAATTTTGCATATTATTGAATCAAAAGAAATTTTTATTTATTTTTCTGCTATTAGCACGAGCTTGCTGTTCCTAAATTTTCACATTTCCGTTTCTTCGCCCGCTTCCAGACTATCTTAATCTTAAAAAAAGCTTAACATTTCATAGAACAATACCCCTAAATTATATAACTTATTTCCCAAAAAAATCATTAACAAACTTATTTTTCATCATATAAATCATTGAATAAATTTGCTTCTTATCTTTTAAATTAGAATGATTCACAGAATGATTTTAACAAAATTTTAGATCGGCTGAGTATCGATTTATTTCATCGATTCACTATATTCTCATGCTACATTGCTCAGCCAGAGAAAATATTCATTATTAACAACCTATCCATCATTTAAAATAGCTAGTCTATTTTTTATTTACTCAATATTTAATGTTTCAATATACTGGTTAGCATTCCAAAGGTGCGCAAAACTCCATAGATGAAACAACTGTTTATCAAAACGCTAATTTACCCTCTGGAGAAAGAATAGCCTTAAATATATATCCTTTTATTACAGGGATTACTTCCAGAAAAATAGTTAACATAATAGCTTACTTTAAAACCTAATTTATCTATGTTTTTAGTTAATGTTCCATAATGTATGGTTTATATATATATTTTCATATACTAAAAAATATCTTTCAAAACAGCGAAAATTTCATAAATCATACAATTAATGTATGAAAAAATATAATCTATAAAAGAATTAATAAAATGTAACTTTATGATTTTTTTCAGGTAGTTCTACTAAACACATTAAAGCATGCTACAATTAACTGGCAACACAATCCAATTTTCTAAGCTGAAAGACACTGCAAAATTTTTGCAAAAAATATCGATGAAGCTACGATATAAATGTAATATTTAAACCAAGAAAAGAATCAGATGAAATACTATAAAATAATAACTTCTTCATTAATCATATACATTTTAGCCTGTTTTTCTACCTATTTTTCAATGCAAGAACACTCAAATCAGATTTCATCATCTTGCTTGAATTGTTCATATAACAAAGATGTTATTTCATTTTCTACTTATATTAGCCTTATCTTCATCATATTAATTTTGTTAAAAAAAGCATGGAAAAAAAACTGGAATATTTCCATTTATTTTACAGCTATATTTTTAATAGGAGTTTTTTTTAATAATTATCAAATTTTTTTAGATCGAGTTTCAGCCTGGAGTACTTATACTTTATCAGAAGAATTGTTAAGTGTATTAGCAAGCTCTTTTATTTATTTAACCATAAGTGCCACATTAGTATTCATTACATTAAAATTATCTAAATTTTAACATAAAACTTTAAATATACAATCAACCTTAAAACCAACCTCTTAGATCCCTTTATCTTCAATATCGATTTATAGAATATAATTTTCTTTTAAAATTAACCTTAGTATCCTATTTATCACTGCATCAGGAGCAAAAGCTCAATTAATTTGGCGCTAGTATTTCTTCTGAGATGATGATTGCAAAATGGCATCTTTTGCTTTTGCAAAACAAATCCGATCCAGTCTTTGTGACAGCTTTATAGGTATGAAAGCATCCAAAGAAAAAATACCCTATATCAATAAGCAAAAATAAATAGAAATCTTTGACCGCGCTCAAAAAACGTGATTATTGCAAAAACACTGTAAAGTTTAATATTACATATAAATAAATAGATCTAATCGAGCAATATGAGTGAATTAATTCTCAAAACTCGGCTATTTTACATTTAAAAAAAAGACCGATGAAGAATATAATAATAGCGAAAAAACAAAGATATAATCATCTGAAAATCCCTATCACCCAACAACAATTTATTAGATTATTGAGAAAAAAATTCTTTTTTAAGAATTATTTATTAGCATAAAGCACGCGAATTTAGACTATCCAGATCAATAGAAACAGTGCCAAAAAAAGAATCGTCTCGTAACTTGTTTTTATATTTTAAAAATGCTAAAAAGAATCTTTTAACAAAAATTCAAACAGGCCGTGGCCACGCTGCTGCCTAATCTTCCTTCACAGCAAAATTTATTTAGAAAGCATGCAGTATTATGGCGTTAATCGTACAGAAATACGGCGGGACCTCAGTAGGATCAGTTGAACGCATCAAAAATGTGGCTAAACGTGTCGCACAAGCTAAAGCCAATGGTGATGATATCGTGGTAGTTGTCTCTGCCATGAGTGGCGAAACCAACCGTCTGGTCGCCTTAGCACACGAAATTCAAGAACAACCTGATCCGCGTGAAATGGATGTTGTTTTATCAACTGGCGAACAAGTCACTATCGGCTTATTGGCGATGGCATTACAAAATATTGGTATTCCGGCCAAAAGCTATACCGGCTGGCAAGTCGCCATCAAAACAGACAATGCCCATACTAAAGCACGCATTGATGCCATTGATCAGGATAAAATTCAACAAGATTTACAAGCAGGTAAAGTGGTCATTATTGCCGGATTTCAGGGTATAGATGCGGAAAACAATATCACCACGCTGGGACGTGGTGGCTCAGATACCTCCGCCGTTGCCATGGCAGCAGCATTAAAAGCGGATGAATGCCAAATCTATACCGACGTAGACGGCGTTTACACCACTGACCCACGAGTAGTCCCTGAAGCGCGGCGACTGAATACCATTTCTTTCGAAGAAATGCTGGAATTAGCCAGCTTGGGCAGCAAAGTATTACAAATACGTTCAGTTGAATTTGCCGGAAAATACAAAGTGCGTCTTCGTGTCCTTAGCAGCCTGGAAGAAGGTGGAAATGGCACATTGATTACATTTGAAGAGGATAAAAATATGATGGAACATGCGGCAGTATCGGGTATTGCCTTCGATAAAAATCAGGCACGTATCAATGTACGTGGTGTTCCTGACACACCTGGAATGGCCTCATTGATTTTGTGTGCAGTAGCAGACGCCAACATCGAAGTTGATATGATTATTCAAAATGTCGGCTCAGAAGGTACCACCGATTTTTCTTTTACTGTTCCCCGCAGTGATTATCAGCACACATTGGATATTCTGCACGATGTACAGAAAAAAATCGGTGCGCGTGAAGTATGCGGTGATGATACCGTGTGCAAAGTATCCATAGTTGGCATGGGTATGCGATCACATGTCGGCATTGCGTCTACCATGTTTCGAGCGCTAGCCAATGAAAATATCAATATTCAAATGATTTCAACTTCAGAAATTAAAGTCTCCGTGTTAATTTTTGAAAAATATCTAGAGTTGGCAACCAGAGTTTTACATCAAGTATTTGAGTTAGACAAAGAACCCACTCATTAAATGTAAAAAAATCTCTAAACCAACTAAATATAAATAAAGGTCGACTGAAATTTTTTCAGTCGACCTTTAAATATTGTACAATTAAAAAATTTGCTCAAACAATTTCCGAATTATGTCATCTAATTCAAAACGCGAGTATGAAAATAATAAACTCGTCAAGCGACTTCGTCATCAGGTTGGTGCCGCCATTAACGACTATCAGATGATTGCTGATGGTGACAAAATCATGGTTTGTCTTTCTGGTGGGAAAGATAGTTATGCTCTTTTAGACATCCTGCTCAGATTGCAAAAATCTGCCCCGGTGGAATTTGAAATTCTGGCCGTCAACCTTGATCAGAAGCAACCCGGCTTTCCAAGTCATATTTTGCCAGATTACCTTAATCATCTTAATGTTCCCTACCTGATTATCGAAGAAGATACTTACAGCGTCGTCAAACGCGTCATAGATGAAGGAAAAACCACCTGTGGGTTATGCAGCCGTCTACGTCGAGGCATTTTATACCGCGTGGCAAAAGAAAATGGCTGTAGCAAGATTGCTTTAGGTCATCACCGTGATGACATTGTCGAAACCCTCTTTCTCAACATGTTTTACGGTGGCAAGCTAAAAGCCATGCCACCCAAACTGGTTTCCGATAACGGTGAACATATCGTCATTCGTCCTTTAGCCTACGTTAAAGAAAAAGATCTGATTCGCTATGCCGAAATTCAGGATTTTCCAATCATTCCTTGTAATTTGTGCGGATCACAACCCAATCTGCAACGACAAGTGATTAAAGAGATGTTACAACAATGGGATAAACAATTCCCTGGACGAATTGAATCCATGTTTTCAGCCTTACAAAATGTTGTCCCTTCCCATCTAGCTGATCATCAACTTTTTGATTTTATCGGTTTGCAACAAGGGCAAATGCTACAACACGGTGGTGACATCGTATTTGATCGCGATGAGGTGCTGTCCAGCTTTAACCAAAGTGGCAATTCAAATTCAGCCACCACCTCCCAACCCAACAAACGTATTATTAATATTTTAGATTCACGGCAATAAATTTATGAGCTCATCTGCAAAAAAACTGACCCCAGCCAAAGCCATGGTAGCCGCCGTTAGCGGTTATGCCATGGATGGTTTTGACTTGCTAATTCTAGGCTTCATGCTCACTGCGATCAGTGCTGATTTAAATCTTGACCCTTCTCAGGCTGGTTCTCTGGTCACCTGGACTCTTATCGGTTCAGTGATTGGTGGCATCATCTTTGGTCATCTAAGCGATCGCTTTGGTCGCGTGCGCATGCTTTCAATGACCATTCTAATGTTCGCCTTGTTTACCGGATTATGCGCCGTTGCCCAAGGTTATTATGATTTATTGATTTATCGCACACTGGCCGGCATGGGATTAGGTGGTGAATTTGGTATTGGCATGGCCATGATCGCTGAAGTCTGGCCAGCATCCAAACGAAATCGCGCCTCCGCTTACGTGGGTATAGGCTGGCAACTAGGCGTCTTAGCGGCCGCATATATTACCCCGTTTCTGCTCAACATCATTGGCTGGCGTGGTATGTTCTTAGTTGGTTTATTTCCCGCTATAGCATCATATTTCATTCGTCACGACTCCAGCGAACCCGCGCAATTTACCAAACAAAGTCATGCCCAAGCGCAATTATCTTTTACCACGCGCTTAAAGCAACTTGTTAAAGATCGACAAACTGCCAAAACCAGTCTAGGTATATTTATTCTTTGTGCTGTACAAAATTTTGGTTACTACGGTTTAATGATTTGGATGCCGAGCTATCTGGCTAAAAAACTGGGTTTCAGCCTCACCGCCTCTGGCAACTGGACTGCTGTCACCGTCATGGGCATGATCATTGGTATCTTACTTTTTGGCTATCTCGCTGATCATTTTGCTCGCTGGAAAATATTTTTAGTCTATCAATTGGGCGCTTTTTTAATGGTTGCCCAATATGCTCAACTTCAAGATCCGACTGCATTACTGATCTGTGGTGCCATCATGGGTCTTTTTGTTAACGGAATGATTGGGGGATATGGTGCCCTTATCTCTGATAACTTTCCACCACATGTCCGTGCTACCGCACAAAATGTCTTATTTAATTTAGGACGTGGTGTCGGCGGATTTGGACCACTGGTGATCGGATTTTGTGTCAAAGAGTGGTCATTTTACGCGGCTTTATGTTTACTGGCTTCAATCTATCTATTAGATATCATAGCCACATTATGGCTAATACCTAAACAAAATCACATTCCACCAGAAGATGATAATCTAGGCGTAATTGGCTAATGATCTTTTCACAACAGTGCAGACAAATTACAATCTGCACTGTTTCTTTTTATATTTAACTTACCATGATGCCTGTATTCAAAAAAATAATTCTATTTACCGATAAAGATGGTTTTGCCAGATTTAAAGAAGAAGATATTCATTTAGACCATGGCAATGAACGCAGCCAACTTTCACCATGGTTACCGGCAAGCGCATTACAACTACGTCACAGTCCAGTTGGTTTTCAAAGTGATTTTCATTGTACTGAAAAACCACAGTGGTTATTCGTATTACAAGGTATGATGGAAATCGGACTCAGAGACGGTTCAACTCGCCGATTTGGTCCTGGTGATCATTTTTATTCCGCCGACACCTTACCGGAAAATACTGCTTTTGATTCCAACATTCATGGTCATTGCAGTCGCTTAATCGGTAACACGCCCTTAATAACTGCATTTATTCAAGATTAATTGCCCATCATAGAGAAATAGAGATATGTCTGCATCCATGTTATTTACCTTACCCGATCAACAAGGTCACTTATTTGATGCTTCAAAGCATCTACCATTAATCATCTATTTTTATCCCAAAGACAGTACTCCCGGCTGTACAACAGAAGCACAAGAATTTAGCGCCCTATTACCTCAATTCCAACAATTGGGCTATTGCATAGTGGGTATATCGCGTGATAGTCAGAAAAGCCATCAAAACTTTATAATTAAATTTGGATTAAACCTGACATTACTATCAGATATTGAACAAACCGTCTGTCGACAGTTTGATGTCATTAAAGAAAAAAATATGTATGGAAAAAAAGTAATGGGTATTGAACGCAGCACCTTCATACTTAATGAGCAAGGTCAAATCATGCATGAATGGCGTAAAGTCAAAGCAGCAGGTCATGCTCAACAAGTTCTGGAAGCATTGAGCCATACCAATGCATAATTTTATTTATCATGCACCTTGTTGCGCTTTAATTTTGCAAATTGATGCTCAGCAAAAATTACATAAAATTAACTGGCAGCAGCATCAGAATGTTAATTTGCCCTTATTAACCGGAATGTGGGCGGATAAGCTTGATGCCTATTTTGCTGGCGAACTGCAGAATTTCGCGTACCCTCCGTCTACATCAGGCACCCCTTTTCAGCAAAAAGTCTGGCAGGTTATAGCTGCAATACCCTACGGACAAGTGATCAGTTATGGCGATATCGCGCGCTTAATCGGCAGTTCACCCCGTGCAGTGGGTCAAGCTTGTGGTAGAAATCCTTTGCCAATTATCATCCCCTGTCATCGGGTTGTTTCTGCTTGCGGATTAGGAGGATTTAGTCTGAGTAATCAGGATTTTGAATTAAACATCAAGCGCTGGTTGTTAACCCATGAAGGGGCGACATGGTGATTGAACAACTTGCCACATCTCTTCTTGAGCCCATAGAATCCCTACTGGAGCATTTATGGTTAAGCGAACAGCTAGCCCATAATACTCTAGAAAGTTACCGCCGCGATTTAACCAAAATTGCCTACCGCCTACAGCTTAAACATTTAGACTGGTACAGCGTTGACGCCATTTCCTTGGCCGATTCCATCTTTGTTGAAAAAGAAAAACCCAGCTCACAAGCACGTGCTTTGTCAGCCTGTAAACGTCTGTTCCAATGGTTACAAGAATATAATAGACGACCAGACCTCCCTACCGAACAACTGCAAATGCCCAAAAAAGGGCGGCATTTACCAGATATCATTTCTGAAACGCAAATTAATACCCTATTGGCTGCTCCAGATATCCATTCTCCACATGGATTACGCGACAAAGCTTTGTTAGAGGTAATTTATGCCACTGGTTTACGTGTTAGTGAAGCCGTCAACCTGCATCTAAACGAAATAGATTTACAAAACGGCTTACTGAGCACCATTGGCAAAGGAAACAAACAACGCATGGTACCACTGGGAGAGGAAGCCGTAGATTGGCTGCAGCAATATTTCCTACAGGCTAGACCGATTTTGCTTAAGGGGCGTGCTTGCGATGCGGTTTTTGTTAGTCAGAAAAAAACAGCCATGACTCGACAACTGGCATGGATGATCGTGAGTAAATATGCCAGCGAAGCTGGCATACGCCATTTGAGTCCACATGGGTTAAGACACGCTTTTGCCACCCATCTGGTCAACCATGGCGCAGACTTACGTGTCGTACAATTACTACTTGGACATGCAGATATCGGTACCACTCAAATATATACCCATGTTGCCAACGAACGATTAAAGCAAATTGTTCATCAGCACCATCCTCGTGGATAAAACTTGATAAAAAAGCCAGTAATGTTACTGGCTTAATACTAGACATTTACTAATGCCCTGAAAAATAATAATCTAAAAAATAATTATTTATATTATCGATAAAAATAATAATCTAAAAAATAATCCTTTATATTATCGATATACTGAGTATTTAACGGTGTCGACTTAATTATAAAATTCGGCTGTGAGGTATAGTCAAAATGTAACCATACATTATTGACGAAGATATGATTTTTTATATATTTACTTTCAATTTTCCTAAATTCCTTTATGCCAATTATTCTACCTTTAGTATCCAAATAAAAATCTTTATTCTGCGCTAAGGTGTTAAATGGTTTATTTTCTACATTTGCCTCTTCATCTTCTACATCATCTTCAAAAAGTACACTTATTTTGTTTAAACCATCAGATTTTTTAGAATTGGATTCATCGGAAGAATCGTTGTCATTAGCATCAGCTAGCTTCAGCTGCTCCTTGATACTGTTGAGCATAACTTTAAGGAATAATTTATTTTTCTGAGAATCCGAATTGACTCTGATACGATATCGTGCACCGATTTTACGTCCGCTCTCATCCATATCCATTAAGATAAAGTCTTCTTTAGCATAACTAGCTAAAGCATCATCAATAATTTTCGGCAAAGCACGCGCTAACAGTTTTCCAGAAGATGTATCATCATCTATACCTGAAAAATCCCAACCTATATAGGGCTTTTCAGAAATTTTATCTAGTTCCTTATATTTATAGTAAACATTCAGAAATGGTCTGTATGGACCAGCATCTACGATAAATTGTTTTTTCTTCAGATCAAGTTGAAGAGGAAATTTAGTAGATGAATACATATTTCGAGCTTGTCGACGCAATTCAGGAACGATTTCAATTTTTCTATTTGGTAGATCAACAGCCCCTGTGAAGTATATAGATGATTGATCCAAATAAACTTTAATAGTATCTATAAATTTATCTTCTCTGGATAGTTCAGTAAATACATTATCATTATCATCATAATTTTCAGTAGGCTGATTTTTTTGAGAGCTGTGTTTACTCACTTTTTTCTCATTTTTTGATTTCAATTCAGTAGAGGATAATGATTCCAAATTTTTGCTATCAGATTTTATCGAATATTCTTCAATTTTTTCTACTTCACTTTCTTCGGCATCCATTTTATTTTCAATATGCACATTTAGCTGACCACTTAAATTAAATTGGTTATCACGCAAAATATTACGTTGAACAGCCTGCCTGACCATTTCATCAGGTGATTGATTGCTTACAGAGGTGCACCCAACTAGGCAAAATGCGATTATCATCCAGACCATTTTAAAAATTTTCAAAATATTCCCTTTCATTAATCTAAAAACTCTCTAATTTTTATGGATTCTTCAATTTCCTCAACTACCCTCAATTACATCTTAATTTCTCATTTACTTAAAAATTCATTATTATTCGCGATTCTAACCGAAAAAAGACATTCTTTAATAATAGCATCAATTAAGGATAACTTCATAAAGATGAGAGGTGGAATCGGGTTACTTAAACATCAACAAAAAAAACCAACACATCAAAGTGTTGGTTTAGAAAAAATAGGGTCTTTATCAATTAGAATACGCCTACTAATTGAGAAGTAATATTCAAAGTATTTTGATCAGTTGGAGTCATGGTAAATTTAGGTGCGGAATAATCAATCTGACTTTCTGCTATAACATAAACATTTCGCTCAAAATCTTTAGATGCAGTATAAATCCGTATCTTATTACGCACTGCAATGATGCGACCCTTGTCATCTAAATAATAGTCATAAATGATAGGCATTTTTTCCATATATTGACTTAGCTTACCATCATTATTTAATTGATTTTTATAAACCATATTTAACTTATCAACATATTGTTTTAATACCTCATAATCTTGCTGCTGATACTGCCCGTTTTTGGAAGCTGCTTCTTGACCTTGCTGTTGTAAAGATTTACTCAGACTATCTAAAGCAACAATCGTCATTTTATTAGTTAACTTAGCGTTAGTGGTCAATTTCACTTGATATTTAGCGTTGATTTTTTTTCCAAAATCATCCACATTAACACTACTAAAAGATTTTGCATCTAATGAAGCATAGCTGTCATCCGTAGCTTTAGATAAATCTTTAAATAAATCACTTAAAGGCAGGCGCTTAATATCATCTTCTGGTACCGCTACTTTAACATAGCGTTCACCAACATATTTTGATGGCATCGCTTCCTTCGCAAAAGTATCTGAAAAATTAGTTAATGCTGCAGAATCAATATACACAGCCAACTTACTTAAATCCACCTGAATAGGAAATTTTAAAGACAATAAAATATTTTTTGCTTCATAATGATATTCAGGAATAACTTCAATTTTGTACTGTGAAAGATCGACCGCACCTGTATATTTAACTTTAAATGATTTACTAATCAAATCTAAAAGATTTTGATACTGTTTCATTGGAACAAGACTAGGGGAAAGATCTTCGCTAGCACTGGAAGCTTGAGCCTGGCTATCTTTATTTTCAGTTGGTACCTCAGTTTGCAACTTAGCCTCACCACTGAAATTGAATTTAGTATCCTGAGTCGATAGCTTATGCAATCCTTCCCTTACCAACTTATCCGGTTCTTGTTGAACTACCGCTTTATTACAAGCAGTTATCAAGCCTGCAATGGCCAAAACCATCATCACTTTACCAAATCTAAAACGCATATAACCCCCACTTTTAAATATCTATTTGATACAAATTACACAAAGTTGCATAAAACCAGTTATTGTAAATTAAATAAATCATAATACCAAGCAACAGTGCAAAACAATTCGCGGCTTAATCCTTATCTAATTAACTTCCTTATGCATTTCGGCCTCATTTTATTTAAGATCAATTATCTTAGGCTAACCATTGGTTTGAAAGCACTGTGGTCATCGATACCCAATTTCTAAACACAAATACATATAACATAACCTTTTAATATCTAGGCGATTAACGACTTTTTTCACAAGACTTTTATCTTGTTCCATCACTGGCACTGATTAACTAAACTTTATCCCATTTAAAAATTGGTTTAGTCAGAGAGTGTTATCAATTGAGGAAGAGTTTTTGTTTGTTTGGCTACTTTTCTAAAGGTGTTTTATTGCAACAAGTTAATGTTAATATTGACTTGAAAGTGACCAATAATAATTTTTTCCTAATCTGGCATTCCATATCAATTTGTTTTATATTCTTGTTCAAATATGATTGGAAATCCATCTAATCATGCTCTAGCAGAAGCTAAGTCAAAAGGCGAAAAACCAATAACTAAAATAAACGTTTTTCATCAGATAACACTTATCAATATAAAAGTAAGATATTCATATACCACAAAAAAGATATGAAATTAAAAGACATTGTAACGCAAGAATTTGGATTAATAATAGGTAGAGATGCTATTGAGGTAAAAAAAATTGAAACTATAAATCCTAGAAAAATAGAAGCGGTACTGTCTATTTCTAAAGATTTATGTAGTATAAAACCAAATGTAGTTAGTGATTACTTTTTGGCAAAATTTCAATTTGATGGCATTATCATGTTTAATTTGAGATTAGATTAAATAAGAGGAGCCTTATCAGATAAAGCATTTGAAGTGTATGCACATTCTGATTCTGAATCTGCTATTGTAGAAATAGAAAATTCTCAGATAGTTGAGAAAAATAATGGTTTAAATGGATTTAATCACCTAAAACATTTATTAATAAATGCTTATGATTATGATATATAAGTAGTATGTTCCAGTTTTGATATACAAATGGTAAATCATTTATGAGCTTAGGTGTTTCAATATAACTAATTGAAAATGAGAGACAAAACGAAAAACCAACTTTAAAAGTTGGCATTTTTGTTTTATGCATACAGTTTATCTAACAATTTGAGTTTATATCTTTAATAAGAGAGCGTAGGCGTAGCAGGATGTTGTATAGATCCTTCTCTTTAAAAGCCTACTTTATCTTTAAAAAAACCATAAAAATATTGTATTACCATTAGATAAAATATATTTATCAGATCCTTGATGTTTTTTTTCATAAACATCAAAATCAAATTCTTCTACCAATTTGGTGTCTGTTAATGCGGTTACCAATTGGTTAAAGTCGTTTTATTTTGTCCATGCCCCTGACAAAAGGTACACATACCTAGAGCAAACAGAAATAATATTTTATTCATTTCTAGCTTTTTTGAATTTTAGGGTTAAGCATTTTCCATTACCATCAACCTATCACTCTGTCTTGCAATACATAGCGTAACTGCAATCTAACAGATTGTTTTATAGGCTATTTCAATATAGCGTGCATAGGGACATTTACCATAAGAAGTATGGGGTAGATTCATAGATAATGCGATTAAATATAAGTCCTTATTATGCGTATTACTTTGTTTATTGGAAAAAGCAAAATACTTAAGTGCAATAATCTTTTCTAAATGAATATCCGATAAAAATAAAATGGTTTCTATGATGGTGACCCGAATAAATTATTTCGGTATCACGATAGTACATTGGCTCAAAAATTAGACCACACTAGTCAGTTTGATAATAATGCACTAAATTTATTATTGGAATAATGTCGACAATTTAGATTTTACACCTAGTTATATGATGGATGTATTTTCGGAAGCAGGATACGAGATGGAATAATATCGATATAATTCAAACAATTTATTCTAATCTTAATATTTCGCTATTTGATCAACCAATAAAAACAGGAATAACTTGGATGAAGCTATTCCTGTTTTAAGTGATCACCAGATTACCTTATTACAGATTGGTCAACCATATATATTTCAAAGTGTTTTGCCGCAAAGAAAGCACTCGTTTCAGTATCATTCAAGCAAACCTGAAATTTAGATTTGCTGCAATATATTACGCCAACGCTCTACCTGTGCCCGTACTTGTTCTGGCGCAGTTCCACCAATATGATTACGCGCATTAAGACTGCCTTCAGGAGTTAACACATGATATACATCTTCTGTAATCAATTTAGAAAAAGATTGCAAAACATCCAATGGTAAGTCAGACAAATCTTGACCTTGCTCTTCAGCCATACGTACCGCTTTAGCCACAACTTCATGACTGTCACGAAATGGCAAACCTTTTTTAACCAGATAATCCGCTAAATCGGTTGCGGTAGCAAACCCCTGCATGACTGCTGCACGCATATTTTCGGGTTTCACCGTCACACCACGCATCATATCAGCATAAATACGTAAGGTATCGATTACCGTTTTCACCGTATCAAATAATGGCTCCTTGTCTTCTTGATTATCCTTGTTATAAGCCAAAGGCTGCGATTTCATTAGAGTAATCAACCCCATAAGATGCCCAACGATCCGTCCAGTTTTACCCCGCACTAATTCTGGCACATCGGGATTTTTTTTCTGAGGCATGATGCTTGAGCCGGTACAGAAACGGTCAGCAATATCAATAAAGGCAAAACGCGGACTTATCCAGTAGATCAATTCTTCACTTAAGCGCGATAAATGCATCATTAAAATAGAAGAGGCTGCCGTAAACTCAATGGCAAAATCACGATCTGATACCGCATCCAGAGAATTTTGACAAATTGATTCAAAACCCAACAACTTAGCCGTAACTTCTCGCTTAATCGGAAATGTCGTCCCAGCAAGAGCTGCAGCTCCTAAAGGCATGCGGTTGACACGATGTCGACAATCCTGCATGCGCTCACTATCTCTTCCCAACATTTCTACATATGCCAACATATGATGACCAAAACTAATGGGTTGAGCTACCTGCATATGAGTAAACCCCGGCATCACCACATCAGCATGTTCATCAGCCAAATTAAGCAATGCAGTCTGTAAATCTTTAATAAGATCAACTATAAAATCAATAGCATCTCGTAGCCACAGCCTAATATCCGTAGCAACCTGATCATTACGACTACGTCCGGTATGCAATCGCTTACCCGCATCACCTATCTTCAGCGTCAGTAAATGCTCGACATTCATGTGCACATCTTCAAGATCAACCGACCAATTTATCTTGTTTTCAGCAATCTCCTGCAAAATTTCGTTCATGCCTGCTTGAATAGCGGATAAATCTTCTGAGCTAAGAATACCCACTTGTTGCAACATCTGCGCGTGAGCCAGAGAACCTTGAATATCATATTTTGCCAGAGACTTATCAAAATCTATCGAAGCCGTATATTGTTTTACCAGCTCACTCACCGGTTCATTAAATCGTCCAGACCATTTTTTTTCACTCATTCCCCAACTCCACAAAAAATCACATTTTTAGCGTTCCATCAGATCAACACCTTAAACTTAACCATGGAACATCCCTAAACAACAGAATAAATTTACAGCACTCCTCTAGCCCGATCTGTATGGAATCGAGACTGGAATTCATTGAAGGCTTTAGCTTCAATAGCCAGACGCATCTCAGCCGTTAATATCTGATAATAGCGCAAATTATGAATAGTATTCAGCTGCGCCCCCAAGATTTCGCCTACGCGCTGCAAATGATGCAAGTAAGCGCGGCTGAAATGACGACAGGTATAACAATCGCAACTCTCATCTAAAGGTCGCTGATCATGCCGATATTTAGCATTTCGAATCTTGATGTCTCCATAGCGGGTAAACAACCACCCATTACGAGCATTCCGCGTTGGCATGACACAATCAAACATATCCACACCACAAGATACGCCGTAAACCAGATCTTCCGGTGTACCTACGCCCATAAGATAATGCGGCTTAGATTGCGGTAATTTGGGTCCTATAGCGCTTAAAATACGGTACATTTCCGGCTTAGGTTCGCCAACTGAAAGACCACCAATAGATAAACCTGGAAAGCCTATCTCTTCTAAACCAGCTAACGATTCTTCGCGCAACTCTTCAAACATCCCCCCTTGAACAATACCAAATAACGCATTCGGATTATTGAGTCGTTCGAATTCATTTTTACTTCGCTGCGCCCAACGCAAGCTCATCCGCAAAGATTTTTGTGCTTCTGCAAAATCAACATTACCATCAGGGCATTCATCCAATTGCATCACAATATCAGAATTTAACACCGTTTGAATCTGCATGGATATTTCTGGCGAAAGAAATAACTTATTCCCATTAATAGGACTTCTGAACGTGCACCCCTCTTCAGTTAACTTACGCATTTGCGCAAGTGAAAAAACCTGAAAGCCTCCAGAGTCTGTCAAAATAGGCTTGTCCCAACCAATAAAATCATGAAGACCACCGAAATCTTTAATCACTTCTAATCCGGGGCGAAGCCACAAATGAAATGTATTGCCCAAAATAATTTGAGCTTTAATTTCATCCAAATTTTGTGGTGACATGGCTTTTACCGAACCATAGGTGCCAACAGGCATAAACACCGGCGTTTCCACCTTACCATGATTCAATTCCAGCGTACCACGTCTCGCATCACCATCAGTGCAGTGTAAAGTAAAATTAAGCATATAACCAACTCAAGCTATTACCTATATCAGATTGTCGTATTATAGCCGAAACCTACAAAATCCGCCCTATAAGCATTGCCAAGCAAAATTCAAATCGTTAAAATAAATCCTTTAATAAGTGATTGCCCGTCATTTGCTTATTACCAAGAACTTAACTTTTTCATTATTAAAATAAAAGCAGTTACCCGATTTTCTCTTTAATCAAAGCGAGCGGTCTGTTATTTGTGGAGTATCCATGTTAAATATTACCCTGCCCGACGGTTCTATCCGCCAATATGAAGCGCCTCTAAGCATTGCCGATATTGCCGCTTCCATAGGTGCAGGCTTAGCCAAAGCGGCCATCGCTGGGAAAATTAACGGCAAACTGGTTGATACCTGTGATCTTGTCAGCGAAGATGCTAACGTCAGCATCATCACCGCTAAAGATAAAGAAGGCGTCGAAATTATTCGTCACTCATGTGCTCACCTGGTAGGACATGCAGTTAAACAACTTTATCCTCAGGCCAAAATGGTAATCGGTCCAGTGATTGAAGATGGCTTCTACTATGACATCTCTTTTGAACGTCCTTTTACTCCTGAAGACATTGCTGCAATCGAAACACGCATGAAAGAACTGATTGCACAAAATTACGATGTAATTAAAAAAACCACACCTCGCAATGAAGTCATTGATATATTCAAACAACGTCAGGAAGACTATAAATTACGTCTGATTGATGATATGCCTGACGAAAAAGCAATGGGTTTATATTATCATCAGGAATACGTAGATATGTGCCGTGGTCCACATGTCCCCAATACGCGTTTCTTGAAAAATTTTAAATTAACCAAACTTTCTGGTGCGTACTGGCGCGGTGATGCCAAAAATGAACAGCTGCAACGTATTTACGGTACAGCTTGGGCGACTAAAGAAGATTTAAACGCTTATATACAGCGCATTGAAGAAGCTGAAAAACGTGATCATCGCAAACTAGCCAAACAAATGGATTTATTTCATTTACAGGATGAAGCACCAGGTATGGTATTTTGGCATCCTAAAGGCTGGTCTTTATGGCAAGTTATCGAACAGCATCTACGCCACGAATTAGCCGCAGCCGGATATCAGGAAATTAAAACACCCATGATCATGGATCGTAGCTTATGGGAAAAATCCGGTCACTGGGACAACTACAAAGAAAACATGTTTATCACCGAATCTGAAAAACGTGTTTATGCAGTTAAACCCATGAACTGCCCTGGTCACATACAGATTTTTAATCAAGGTTTACGCTCTTATCGCGATTTACCCCTGCGCTTAGCAGAATTTGGCTCATGCCATCGTAACGAACCTTCAGGTGCATTGCACGGACTGATGCGAGTTCGTGGATTTACACAGGATGATGCCCATATATTTTGTACAGAAGATCAAATTGTTAGTGAGGCTAAGGCTTTTAACGAGCTTGTAATGCGCATTTACAAACAATTTGAATTTAATGATGTTTCCATCAAATTATCCTTACGTCCAGAAAAACGCGCTGGCGCAGACGCCATCTGGGATAAAGCCGAACAAGGTTTACGTGAAGCATTAACAGCGTGTAATGTCGAATGGGAAGAATTACCTGGCGAAGGTGCTTTCTACGGCCCTAAAGTCGAGTATCATATTAAAGATGCACTTGGTCGTTCATGGCAATGTGGCACCATTCAACTAGATTTTGTTCTGCCTGAACGATTGGGCGCAGAGTATGTTACCGAAGAAAACGAACGTGCCCGACCCGTTATGTTACATCGTGCAATCTTGGGTTCGCTTGAACGCTTTATCGGTATCTTGATCGAACATCATGCTGGTGCCTTCCCTTTATGGCTTGCACCAATCCAAATGGTGATTATGAATATCACCGAGGCACAAACAGAATATTGTCAAAAGCTTGCTGACCGTTTAACCTCAGAAGGCTTCCGTGTACAATTAGACTTGCGTAATGAAAAAATTGGATACAAAATTCGAGATAACAGTACGCAACGCCTACCCTACCAATTGGTTATAGGCGAAAAAGAGAAACTGGACAACAAGGTTGCCGTACGCAAACGTGGCGGTGAAGATTTGGGTCAGCTAGATATCGATGACTTCATCGCCATGCTGAAACAAGAAGCCTTGTCTCTTCATTAACTTAAATTAAGGAGTACGACCATCGCTCAAGAACGCGAAGCACGCATCAACGGTGAAATCACCATTAAAGAAGTGCGTTTGATTGGTCCCACTGGCGAACAGTTGGGTGTAGTATCTACTCAGCAAGCAATGAAGCTGGCTGAAGAACACGATGTGGATCTGGTAGAAATTGCCCCTACTGCCAAACCACCTGTTTGTAAACTGATGGATTTTGGTAAATATAAATACGAACAATCCAAAAAGCGTGACGAACAGCGTAAAAAGCAGAAACAGGTACAAGTTAAGGAAATCAAATTCCGACCGGGTACCGACCAAGGCGATTACCTGATTAAAATGCGCAACATTACTCGCTTTCTCACCGACGGTGACAAAGTTAAAGTGACCTTAAGGTTCCGCGGACGAGAAATGGCGCATCAGCATCTCGGTGCTGAACTGCTTAAACGGATTCAGGCCGATCTAATCGAAATAGGAACCGTTGAGCAATTTCCAAAATTGGAAGGTCGCCAAATGGTGATGATTATCGCCCCGAAAAAGAAATAAAAGCAGTATGGCTTTTTAGCCCATTCAAGCCTTATTTTGCATCTCAGAATAAGGCTTTAATTACTTTTATCTATTACACACGTTTGATCACCAATATGATTTAAAGTTCCTATGGCAAATTCTTCTTTTACCATATAAAAGATTAGCAATTGACAAAGTATATTGCCAACAAAATCAGGGTGGATTATAATACGCGTTTTCGTGCCTCAGCCGCATGCATGAAAGTTACTTTAGCGGCAAAAACCGTGGTGTGTGGGTTTAAGTGCTGGTCACAGTCACCCCTCGCCTGATCAAATAACAACGGAGTTTTCCCATGCCGAAAATGAAAACCAAATCAAGCGCGAAAAAACGCTTTAAAGTTTTGGGTAACGGTGGTGTAAAACGCGCTCATGCGTTCAAGCGTCACATCTTGACCAAAAAAACCACCAAAAACAAACGCCAGCTGCGTGGCACCTCAATGGTGAATGAACGCGATATGGCTTCCATCCACAAAATGTTACCCTACGCTTAAGGAGTTTAGATTATGCCTCGCGTAAAACGTGGTGTTACCGCTCGTGCTCGTCATAAAAAAGTTTTAGCGTTAGCCAAAGGCTATCGCGGTCGTCGTAAAAACGTCTATCGTATCGCCAAACAGGCGGTAATGAAAGCCGGTCAATATGCCTATCGTGACCGTCGCCAACGCAAACGTCAATTCCGTCAATTATGGATTGTTCGTATTAATGCTGCCGCTCGTCAACATGGTTTGTCTTATAGCAAATTCATGAATGGCTTGAAAAAAGCAGCCATCGTTATTGACCGTAAAGTTTTGGCTGATCTGGCTGTATTCGATCAAGCCGCTTTCGCTCAATTAGCAGCACAAGCAAAAGCAGCTTTAGCCTAAGTGCAGATGTTTAAAAAAAAGGAAACTTCGGTTTCCTTTTTTTATTTATTTTCACCTAAAATCTGCAAACAGCAATCAATATCTGCCATTTAGCATTGTTGACTAGTTAATTTTCACGTTAAAATAACACCCTAGTAACAATATCGGTATAGCTTATTACAGCCTAGCGTTTTCACTTCGTGATCAATACTGATCTATGAAAGCGAAACAAATCACTCGTAATATCCTATTGTTTGAATTTTTTTCTAAAGAATTTAAGTTATGGAAAATGCCAATCGCATCGTTGCCGACGGCATCGCTGCCATTAATTCAACTGTCGATCTTCCTAGCCTGGAATTAGTTAAGGCTCGCTATTTAGGGAAAACCGGTGAATTAAATGCTTTATTAAAAACACTGGGTAAAATGTCCCCAGAAGAACGCAAAACTATCGGCGCGCACATCAACGATTGCAAAAATCAGTTTCAAACAGCGTATAACAACAAACGGGATGCATTGAATGAGGCAAAATTGGAACAGCAACTCGCTGCAGAAGCCTTGGATGTCACCCTTCCTGGTCGTGGACAAAGTACTGGAGGATTACATCCCGTAACATTGACCCTACAGCGCATCGTTGAACTATTTCATAGCATGGGTTTTACAGTTGCTGATGGTCCTGAAATAGAAGACGACTTCCACAACTTTCAGGCCTTGAATATACCTCCAAATCATCCGGCACGAGCCATGCAGGATACATTTTATGTTGAAAATGGTGACGTTCTGCGAACCCATACTTCACCTATTCAAATCCGTTATATGTTGGATAAAAAAGAACCGCCTATTCGGATTATTGCCCCTGGACGGGTTTATCGAGTAGATTCAGATGCAACTCATTCACCCATGTTCCATCAAGCTGAGGGTCTGTGGCTCGAAGAAGGCGTCACCATGGCAGATCTAAAAGCCGTATTTACCGATTTTATTCGACGATTTTTTGAACGTGAAGATTTACAAGTCCGTTTCCGACCATCATTCTTTCCATTTACCGAACCATCGGCTGAAATCGACATCATGGGTGAAAATGGCTGGTTAGAGGTAGGTGGTTGTGGCATGATTCATCCAAACGTCTTAAAAAACGTCAACATAGACCCAGAAAAATATACAGGTTTTGCTTTTGGTATAGGGCTGGATCGTTTTGCCATGCTGCGCTACGGAGTCAATGATTTACGGTTATTTTTTGATAATGATCTGAATTTCTTAAATCAGTTTAAAGACTAATATTACCGACCATCTCATTACCGAGTACAATGAAAAATTAGTCAAATTTCAATAATTAGCCTAATTTTTTATACCAATTAGTATTGCTAAACTGATAAGAATGACAATCTTATCGTGCCTAATTATTGATTATGCTTTATTAAGTATCGAGACAAACCAGTCATAGAGATACAGCAGAAAAAAAGGTCATCTTAAACCTTTTTTTCAGCATAACAACTAAACACATGATATGCAGCAACGGTTTGCCAAACCTCACTTAAGCGCATAAATTGAAACAGAATTCATATTGGAAGCATTATGCAATTTTCTCAACATTGGTTACATACATGGGTTAATCCACAGCTCACATCTGCGCAACTAGCCCATACTTTAACTATGGCCGGATTGGAAGTTGAAGAAACCAAACTGGCAGCCCCTTCCTTTACAGGTGTAGTCATAGCAGAAGTAAAATCTGTCAGTAAACATCCCGACGCAGATCGTCTAAATATTACCCAGGTAGATGCAGGTACTGGTGAATTAATCCAGATTGTTTGCGGTGCACCAAATGTCCAAGCCGGCATCAAAGTTCCTTGTGCTTTATCTGGAGCCATATTACCGGGTAATTTCAAAATCAAACCTACCAAAATGCGCGGTCAGACATCCAACGGCATGCTCTGCTCAGCAAAAGAACTAGGTCTAATCGATGAAGTTAATGGTTTACTCATCTTGCCCAATAATGCTCCAATAGGTCAAAATATACGCGAGTTCCTTGATTTGGATGATTCACTGTTGACGCTCAAAATCACCCCAAACCGTGCTGATTGTCTGAGTATCAAAGGTCTTGCCCGCGAAGTTGGTGCCCTAACCCAAACCAAGCTAAACGCCTTAGATATACCCTCAGTTCCTGCTGATACAAATACCGTAAAACCTGTTCAATTGCAGGCGCCTGAAGATTGTGGTCGGTTTTTAACCAGAGTAATAGAAAACATCAACCCCAAGGCTGTCACACCGGCTTGGTTGAAACAGCGGCTCGAGCGTAGCGGATTACGGAGTATTAACCCACTCGTAGATATTGGCAATTATGTCATGCTTGAAATTGGTCAGCCTCTGCATATATTTGATGCTGACAAAATTTCTGGAGACCTCATTGTCAGAAGAGCAAAAGATGGAGAAAATCTGGTTTGTCTTAATGATAAAACCGTAAGCTTGTCCAGCAACACATTAGTGGTAGCAGATGACAAAAAAGTGTTAAGCATCGCTGGTTTAATGGGTGGCTCTAACAGCGCCGTAGATGACAATACCCATAATGTCATCATTGAAAGCGCTTGGTTTACTCCAGAAATTATTGCCGGTAAATCACGCCAATATGGTTTTGGTTCAGATTCATCATTCCGTTTTGAGCGTGGTGTAGACTTTAATCTGCAACATCAAGCGATCGAAAGAGCAACCGCTCTTATCAAAGAAATCTGTCATGGCAATGTTGGTGAAATAAATGAAGTTACAGGTAACTTGCCTGCCATGAAACAAGTTAAAGTTCGCTCTGCGAGAGTTGAAAAAATTTTGGGTGTATCCATTCCAGACAACCAAATTTACACCATCTTGCAACATCTGGGCTTAAATCCACAAACTTGCGCTGATGGATTCATTACTACCGCACCTAGCTTTCGTTTCGATATTCAGATAGAGGCTGATCTGATTGAAGAAATCGGACGAGTTTACGGCTATGAAAATATTCCTGACGATCAAACCCATGGAAAATTATCCATGGTTGCCCTACCTGAATCCAGAAAGCCATTGTTCAGTATTTACCATCAACTCGCCAACCATGATTATCAGGAAGTGGTTAGCTATGCCTTCGTAGAAGAAGCATGGGAACATGACCTAGCCGGTAACCAACAGCCAATCCGCCTTAAAAATCCGATAGCCAGCCAATTAAGTGTGATGCGTTCTACCCTTTTTGGTGGATTGATTGAAATCCTACGTAACAACCTTAATCGTAAACAAAATCGGGTTAGGTTATTTGAAGTTGCTCGTGTTTTCCAGCAAAAAAATGGGCAATATATACAGACCAACAAAATTGGCGGTCTTGCCTACGGTTCGGCAGTACCGGAACAATGGGCACAAAAATTGCGCAACGTCGATTTTTATGATGTCAAAAATGACGTTGTTGCACTCTTAGGTGCCAGTCAACTCACGTTCCGTGCTGCACAGCATCCGGCTTTGCACCCTGGTAGAACCGCTGAAATTGTTCACAATGAAAATATAATTGGCGTATTGGGAGAATTGCACCCACGCTGGATGCAAAAATATGATTTACCACAATCGCCAATACTATTTGAACTTGATCTATCTGCTGCATTAAGCAAAAACAAAATTTCCTACCAACCAGTTTCCAAGTTCCAGCCTATACGCCGCGATCTGGCATTTATCGTTTCAGAGCAGACTTCTGCTCAGCAACTTCTGGATACATTGAGAAACGTCAAGCATCCAGACATCAAGGAAATAGCATTGTTTGATGTTTATCGTGGAGCAGGTGTCGACGAAGGGAAAAAAAGCCTAGCTGTCAGAATTACTTTACAAAGTATCGAACAGACACTTAAAGATGAAGAGGTTGAAGAAATCATTACTAAACTAATTGAAAACGCTGGAAAAATAGGCGCACAATTGCGAAGTTAGCCAACCAATCACAAAATATATACCTATCTGTATTATTAAAAACTTGAACATACAAATCAAATTAGAGATAATACCGTGTTTTTTAATGAAAGAAGTTTTTTTATGACATTGACCAAAGCTGAGCTAGCAGACATGCTGGTAGAAAAAGTTGCTGGCATGAGCAAACACGATGCCAAAGAAATTGTTGAATTATTTTTTGAGGAAATTCGTGGTACGCTAGAACGTGGCGAACACATTAAAATTTCCGGATTTGGTAACTTCCAGTTGCGTGACAAACCACAACGCCCTGGTCGTAATCCTAAAACTGGCGAGGAAGTACCTATTTCTGCCAGACGTGTCGTTACCTTCCACGCTTCACAAAAATTGAAAGGCATGGTTGATCACTATAATGGAAACAAAGCCTAATCGCTTAGCAGCCATTCCGGCTAAACGGTATTTTACCTTAGAGGAATTATGTCGTTTAGCCGATATCAGTGAAGAACAATTTGTCCATTGGCAACACAGCAATGGCATCGTCATTGGCTATGGAGGACAACATTACACCCGTAATGATGTCATTAAAGTCCGCCAATTAAGTAAAAGCTTTACGCCTAACATTGATCCCTATACTCGAAATGAACGGGACATGTATGGTAATCCAGCTATAGATGCCATTGAAACAAGCCAACATATTCAGTCAGTTATCAACAACTTGACTAATGTGCTTGCTAAATAAAAAGATTACTTTTATAATCCATTTCCCTTCAAAGTCGGAGTGTGGCGCAGCCTGGTAGCGCACTTGCATGGGGTGCAAGGGGTCGAAGGTTCGAATCCTTTCACTCCGACCATAAAAAAATATACAGCCATAACGGCTGTATTTTTTCATGAAAATAGTATTTAATTCTCCCTCTACATTATCTAAATACCTTGACCGCTTCATCTCCATTAAAAGTCGTTGAAAAGCGGATGTAGCCTACTTCTTTCAATTGACATAACAACTCATAAGCAATAATAAAATCAGAGGATTTATTCTCGATTAATTGAATTTGCAATGCTTGAACGCGTGGCTCGTATTTTAGAACAGTCATGGTAATAAATTTTTGCAATAAAGATAAACTAGAAGGCAAATGACGATAAATGATGCTCAAATCCGGTAGCCCATAATCTGGAATATGTTTAACACTCCCACGACGTGTATTCAAAATGCGTTCAATGTTATTCATCACACTATATATATAACGTTCTTTAGCATCCAAATGATCAAATGGAACATCTCCAGCAAAATTAAGCGTAATTTTTTCCAATAAAGAGGCATTAATCATCATATCTTTGCTCATCTATTCATTACAATACATTAACCATCCTGATTTAATTCTTTAATTTCTAAATTTTAATAATTTAAAAAGTGACAGACAAACTGTTGCAGTCTATTTATATATCAGCAAAAAACCATCTATTAATTAAAGTTAGGATGATTTTATTGACCTTGGTCATAAATCAAAAATCTACTTATTCATCCAGTGATTCTGCAGTTTTCTTCGCAGACTTAGCTTGTTTTTTCTTCTCCTTAGTAGCTTTTTTTTCAGCTTTTTGTTGTTTAATCAAATTCTTCATTTCTCTTTTACGTTTTAATTGTGCTACCGAACCATTCACGAGAATATAATTATTCCTGAATATATTTAACTCTTTCACTGGTAGCAATATTTTCCATGATTTATCATTAGATTCAGGTTGATTAAAAAAGAATACCAATCCAACATACCGTGTTTTATTGTCTAAATCATTTTTAATTTTCTGTGTATCGAACGGGTAGATAATACGAGAGTCGGATTTCACCAGCTCTCCTTTCAAAACAGAATCTGCATTGGTGAGCAGATCATAATAACTGGCCTGTTTAAACAAATTATCACTGCTTAACTGATAAATGACCATTCTGAAAGTATTGTGATCAGATAAATTGGTTTGATTTAGAAATTGTTCCGAAACAACATTAAAATCATAATGATAATGTTTTAATTTTACCGACTCTTTTCCTACTTTAACTGCATCTTCATATCCTTGTTGTAATAATCCACAACCTGATAAGCCCGTCAAAACAATTAAAACCAACAAGAGATGGAGATTCATCACAACTCACCTAAAAATATCGAAAATTGCGTATCTGCTGCTGGCTGACCAACAGTAACGCCCGCACTCAATTGCTGCGGTGCCGAGCTATTAAGCTGAGCTACAGGCAATAAATCCGCATTAATTTTAGCAACCAATTCTACATCTAGCGTAAAGCCCAAATATTTTTGCACCAGTGTTTTCAAAATTACTCGTACTGGCTGATGTTTATACATTAAATTTAGAATCTTATAACAGCTTAGCGTTAGCGAAATTCTTATGCGACTGTTAGCATCATATAAAAAACGCCCTAGTACAGCATTATTAAACGTAATGCCCTTTCCCAACGATGTCATTGCAACAGGATATTTGACCGCAATAAATTCATTTATTTCAATCTTATTTGCTGACGGAACAACATACTGCACAATTTCTTTTAAACCAAAAATATTTTTATTTTTTTTATTTAAATTTTTTATTACCCCTAAATAATATTGCGGATCAATTTCCAAGTGTTGACAGCCATGAATAAGAGTCAATAAAGCTTGTGAAAATCGATCAGAGGCATGCTGACAATATTGAAATTCATAATGAGAGCGTTTCCATATTTGATAATACAAAGTCACTAAACGATGATGAAAAATATCCAGAAATGCCAATAAATTGTCCATGCCATCTTTTTTTTCAGCTCCCTCGGCAATGAGCCAGCTAGGCATTACTCCATCTGTGCCAATTAACCCCATGAAAGTGGTAAAAATTACCGGCAACTTATAATTATAGACAGTTTCAGCTGAAGATCGTTTCAGTTCGCTGCCAGGAAAACCTAAGTAAGGCCAAGAACAAAACTGCATCGTCAAGTCACTATCGCTTTCCAAGTCCGGCACCCGCAAATTCATCTTATGAGATTCCAGCAGATAACAGAATTGAAAAAAATTATAAGCCTCTGGTGACAGCATTAATCGATTAAATAGAGCTGCATCCATTAGATTTTTTCATCCACATTGATTGGCCAGCTGAAGGTCATTCCCTCAGGCTGCAATGTAACATTGACCTGTATGGCCAAATTCAACTGAGTATACGCTATCAAATAACGGTTAAGAACATAGGCAAATAAAGCTGCATCAGCTTCATTAATAAATCCAGAGCTGTCCAGTTGAATATTTACCATTAAGCATCTAATCATCATACCATGATGCATAATATGCTTAATTTCCGTCTCAACTTCATTAATAGCAGAAATATTTTTTTCATTTGCAACAGCTGTAGACCAATTAAGTAAGCGTAAACTATTTTTTAATGTACCAGTATCCAAAGTAGCTAAATAATTATTACTCATTTCAAATAATAACTGCCATTGCTGATTTTTATAATCAGCCGGATAATGGATCGCTGTAGGAACCATAACCATTTCAGCTTTTTTTACACCTAAAATAGGTGAGTGCAAATTGAGATTTTTGTTATATTTAGTAATTTGACGTGGCAGATTTCCATGCGCCCCTAATATATTAATAGAAAAAATTTCCTCATCATTAAATTGCATTTCACCACTAAAGCTAATAAAAGTATCATACCTATTTCCGATACCCTGTCGAGTACGAATATAATAATAAGGTTTCACCTCGTCATCGATATTTAAATGACGCTTTCCATGTTTAAATTCATTTAAAGGCACATAACGTTGGCGATGACCGTTTAGTTGACTAAATGATTCAACCTCTGTCACGGCACATACAGTAACCCGTTCTGCAGACGAAAACATAGGATTTAATCGATATTCAGTATGCAAATGGGAACGAACAACAGGCTCTGCTTCCAAATTAAACAAATTAATGACGGGTACACAAAATAACCTAAGGTAATCCCGATTGAAAATTAATTCTAAAGGAAAGTCACGCTTTAAATGAAAATTCACTAAACAACTCTGCTGTTCATTGTCGAATTGATCATGACTCAAACCAGTTAATTCAAAAAACAAAAATTTTTCTTTAAATAGGAAATACTCCATCATCAAATCATGTTCATTTGCCTGCCTTTGCTGTAACCAGGTAACTGATTCGTGATCATAATGCGATCGCTTTAAAGTTAATTTTTCATTTATACTGAAAAAATTTTCATCAGTAGTAATGTGAGCTAGATAATTAGTTAAATAATGATAAATACTTAATTTGGTCTCCATCTCACCAACTAGATGAAATTTAAGTGAAAATTTATTTGGTAAACGAATATTTTGACCAGCCTCAGATTGTCGCAATTGTAAACGCAATTGCATGATAGATTGTCCTAGATCATTATGAACCAAGCAAAATTCCGCTATTTCAATAGGGTAAATATCAACAGATTGCGTCGTCCTATATTCGCAAGAAATTCCTGTCTCTGGGTCGCTAGCTGTCTGCAAAATCAACCCCGCTGGAATATGCTGGTCGTTAGTATAAATTTGCTTATTCAGCATCAGTTGCACAATAGACATAGAGGCAATAGGCTGAAGATGATGCGGCCATAATAATGCTAATGCGCTTTCCGTCAACTCAGGAAGATCATCATCAATTTTTTGATATAATTTTGCAGTTAAGAAGGCAAAACCTTCAAATAACCGCTCTACCATTGGATCCCTTTCAAGAGATTCCTGCATTTGTAGATATTTTGCGGACTCAGGGTGAACTTCAGCAAAATCTTGTCCCGCCTCTTTTAAATATCGCATTTCCGCTTCATAATAACGCAAAATATTGTCATTTTTTTCCATATTACTCTTTACCTGTAAAATAACTGATGAGCCTGAAACGGATTAAGCAATATCAATTCTTTTCTTAATTCTTCAATTTGAGCTGCAATATTCTCTTTATTAATTTTGCTCACCATATATTTCTGCTGTAAAAGCCTCAACAACTCCTGCTTAATCTGAAAAGTTAACTTTTTATTCCACTCAAATAACGGATGTTGTGAAAATGGCAAATTGAGCTTTTCCAATATGGGTAAAGCAAAATCAGCTTTTCCACCTTTAATCGCCAAACGAGCAAGTAAAAATTGTTTGTAATATTGTTGCTCAAGACATTCATCAAACGGAATTTGAGAAAGCCAATCCAGCGTTTTATCAAAGCCCTGCTCCGCCAATATTAAAAATGCCTGTTCGTCTATATCTTCTGCTGAAGTCAACACATCACTGGAAGAGAACTGGATTTCTTCTACATTCTGCTGCTGAAAGCGAGCATGAACAGAGATCCAATCTAATGTTTCACTTGATGCAAAAGGTAGATTGTTATTAAACGTCAATGTTTCTAGACCAGATAAACGAGACAACATATAGGCCAAATCACTACACAGCATATCAGCCCATACATGAACTTGTGGCATCATTTGCCGCATGGCTGTCCAACTTAGATATTGTAGATCCAGATAAAAATGATTCGATGCTTCCATAAATCCGGCATGACATTGTGCCAACAATCCATTCCAATCTTTTCGCTGATATAAACCCTGCAAACGATTAACCATCTCTGGTCTGGGTGGTGCAATTTTAGTGACTCCATCCTGATTTAAGGGCAATTGCTCAAGTAAATCCCAGCGGAACTGGCGCAATAAACGATAAGCAGCAAATATTTTCTGTTCCTTATCGACAATAAACTGCCCTACTGATTTCATCGTCTGCATCAAATCTTGTGTAGAACGTAAAATTACTTCATCATTTTCAGCAGCAACTTTTAGATCGGCATTATTTTCTGCCACCAAAGAAGATAATTGACTTGCTGTCGGTGAACTATTTTCACCTATCGATGTCGACAATAACCCCAATAAACCTGACAGCTCATCAATAGGAACATGATATTGTTCAGATAAATTATCTTGGATTAAAGAACATAATATAGAAATCAAATCGAATTGTTTAGAAGATAAAGAATGCTGACATAATAAAAAAGCATCTTCCATCTTCGTGCTACCCAGCCAGCGCAGCATCGTTTTTATTTGTGCAATACGCTGTGGTTGCAAACTATCTGCATAGATTGCTTGCACCCCATAGAGTAATAACAATCCTTTAATCAGCCCTTGATACGCTTCTCGCCTAAATAATACATAAGTCAGATAGACGATTACACGAACATCTTTCCCCACATTCTGACAAAGATAATAAGCAGCATCTTCAATTTTGCTAAGTTGAATGTCACTGACTTTTTCAAGCTCTTGGCGGATATCGAGAAAAGAATCATGATGAGTAACATCGTCAGATTCTCCCTCGATCGGCGCCAATAAGAATTCAATTTCATCCCATAATGACTTAACATCATCATAAATTTTCCGCTTTTGAAGAACTTTCAATGCTGCACTAATTTGCATTTTGCTCAACCTTTAATACTCGTTGTGGTAACTGAGCTCCTTTTAATTTCAGCAAAGTAATCAGGTCATTAGTTTGTAAATTTTTAATATTCATTTCCACCACTCTGTTTTTTATTGTCCAAGCAAAATGATATGTGCCATCATTATTTCTACGTGCCTGTGCTTTATCTAATAATCGCAGAATACTTAAATCACCAACCACTTCTAACTGACCAGTTTGGTCCATCGTATCAACCCATACAATAGAGGCCTTTTTATCCAATTGATCGCTAACCGACCAATTGACTTTGCGCCAGAAAGATTGCTCATTAAAATAGTGAATATTATTTTTATTGAAATTTAAAGTAATTTGCTTCACTTCTGGTGATGGTAATAACATAATTTCAAACGAAGCCGTATTTGATCCATCCACCACAAACTCCAGCATTTGATTTAAATTATTTAAACCATTTAAAAACTCTTCATCAACTTGCACCAGTTCAATAACAGCTGGATTAACCACCCATTGATTACCCACCAAATTAATCATTTTACTTAAATATTGCTGATTAAACTGCGCTACCACCCCTTTTTGTGGATCAATAAACTTTTGTAATTCAGTTAAAGAGACATCTACTTTTCCCGCTGGATTTAAGGGGTAACGGTTTGCAAAGCGATTATTCCATTGCGATACCACCATCTGTTGCCATAATGAATTAATGTTTTTTAAAGCAGGGATCATCACCGCTTTTTTAGCATCATTAAAGGGATAATTAAGCAAAATATGTCCAATATCCTGCCATTGCTCGCCTAGATTGGCCACTTGCAAATTAATCATTTCCTCTGCTCTTGCCAGACCAGTATTAGGATCATCATTCAAGATAAGATTAAATGAAAGCTGAGAGGAAGCAGCTTGATTACTGGCTCCTTGTACCTTTTGAATTTCCAAATACATCGTCAGTAAATATTCTTGATAAAGATCTAATTGACGACTGGCTTGCTTATTATTGTTTTCAACTGTCTTGATTAAATCAACAATCGGCTCAAAGCTATGCAATACACCCTTGCCATCATCAGTGCGATCTTCAGGGTAACCAATACTGGCATTAACTTGTATTGCCTTGAGCAATTTTACCAATACCGAATTTTTCTTATCAGCGTATTTTTTCAAACGATCCATTTGTTGGTTTAAACTTGAAACCGGTACCCATTGAATGCCTGATAAAAAATCTTTCCAGGCATTGAAATAATCCTGCTTATATAAATTCATGATCTGTTTGCGAATATCGGAATGTTCACTATTTTTATCAGATTCATTCAAAACCCAGGAACCATTTTTAAAATGTTCTGGATTTAACTTGTCAATTTCAGGTTTAAACCATTCATTCCATGCTTTTGCCGTAAAAGCACCGGATAATTTCTGTTTATTTGTCCAAAATTGAGCACTGTCCTTGTCCGTCAATTGCACCAAATCTATATTAGGATATTTTGCTCGTGCACCCTCAAGCAAATTTTGATAAATGACCGAATCTTCCTGTTGTTGGATAACAATATTGTTTAATATGCCACGACTTTGCTTGATCAATTCAGCATCTTCAGACAACAGCCACTCAGGATGCTGGCTCATGTGGCGCGTATAAAATTTAAAAATTTGTTGTGCAGCATCTGCACTTTGCAAACCCTGCGCCCGATATAAGCGTGATAAATAATCACTAAGAAAAATTTGATCTATCCGCTTAGGTCGCCTAAGCATTAAATAGGCTTTAAGCGCATCAAATCCTTCATCCAGTGCTAGAGTATTAATGGAAGGCTCCAACCTTTCTTCACCTGTGATCATTTTATTGGTTGATGCAACCGAAGACGGCAAATACTGTAAAGAGTTTAATACCACAACTATTTGCTGATCAGATGGAATAATCAACCATTTTTTCGCAGCTAAACCGTAAGCCAAATAAGCTTTTTGCAATAGTGATTTATCATGATGAAAACCCAAGCGGCGATAAAAAGGCTTCGGAACTTTACTCACTACAGCGATATGTTTTTGCAAGGCAAGAAGAGCCTTAATTTGATTATCAGAATTAGATAATTTGCCTAATTGCGCGATTTGATTACGAAAAGATAAAGCTTCACGATAATTATCTGCGAATGCATTTAAAATCATAATCAAAACAATTGTGCAGAAAATTAAACCAGCCTTAGCCACCTTAAATTCAGCAGGCTGAACGGAAAATTTGCCTGAACGTTCAGCCAAATGCTCGGCGACCATCGACCAACTTTCCCACCAATTGCTATGTTTCGCTTGGATTGCCACGCCTGCAAACCATTGCAGCTGTTGTTCAGAATAAAGCTCTGCCGGATTAAGTTTATTGATTACTACTGCATCAATCAAAGATAAAAACTGACTGTCTCGGCTTTTCAAAAAAGCGCGAATAAATAAATCCTCAGATTCATTTTTAAGTTCAAACTCTATATTTTCAGCTTTTGAAGACCAGACAAATGCTTGATTTAAAGGATATTGCTTAAGCTCAATTTCACTTTGAAAAACGTGTATAAAAGGAATTTTCCAGTTTAGCAACTGATAAAATTTTTCCAGCCAGGCTTCGGATGAATCATGCGTAACTGGACTTTTATTTCTTTTTAAATCTCGTAGCATGATTAATCCATCAAACGGACTATGATAATGACCACGAAAAGAAGGAATAAATTCAATTTCATCAAGCGCATTAATCAACACCAGATAAACATTGTCTACCTGTACCCAACCACTACGTTGTAACTGTTCACCTATATCACTGAAAGCATCAGGTTCGCCGTGTATAGCCACAATATAACAGCGATTTAAAACTGAAAATGGATATTTTTGCTTTAAATATTGATCAAACGCGATTAAATTTTGCTGAGCAGAACTTTCACGGGTATATTTTGAACGTTCGATAAACCGAATTGTCCGTTCTTGACCATCAATAACCACAAATATACGCCAAAATATTGGCAAAACAATACAAAGTACTAAACCGGCCAAAGCCAATAAAATTAAGTATAACCGATGATTTACCAACCAATTTTTATCATAATACCAATACAAAAATGCAGTTATCCCACACACCAACACTAGCCAAAGACAGCTGCATAGTAACCATAATTTCAGAATTTTAGGTTTCTGGGAAACAGTTTGATTTGCTTGCGCGAGCCCAGACAATTTACTGTTCACCCGAGAACGAAATTGCCGCAATGGATTCCACCTAAACATAAACCCGCCTGTAAAGTTTATTTAACCTGCGAAACAGGTATGATTTTGTCGTGATACTGAAAAAGTACCATATAAGAATGTTTATTGACCTGATAAATCGCCAGCAATAATTGCATCCAATCACCTGTATGTTGCAATTTATGCAAAAATTCAGGTTGTTCTAATTGATAAGATTGGATTTCATAATCTCGATTAAATAGCATGTCAGTCATCTCCTTCAATTCAGTTACTGACTGCAGCTTATTATTTTCAACCTGAAAACCAGAAACCTGTTCACTTATGGCAGCAAAAAAATAATCCTCATCCATGCGCCACTTATGCATATCAAAAGCACGTTGAATTTTGGCCATTTTTCCTTTATTAGCAAAAATCATACCCAGATATAACTCGAATTCTGGCTGACATTCAAATCCAAGCAAAAGAATTTTATGATAAATTTCTTCCTGACAACGATCGATCACCCAGTTCAAATCTTCAAATTTCACATAATAATCCGGTACAACTGGACAATTTCCCCCCTCTGCGATGACCAGTTCGCGGAAAATCAACCAACTTTCTTTATCAGCACTCCATAGCCAAAGATAATGACTATATTGTTCGGTGAAAAATTTTCGGGAGGATAAAGTTTGTACCAACTGGGAGAGCACAAAATGCAAACGATCAGTATAGACAGAAGCATTAGTCAACGTAGTTAATTCCATACTCATGGATTCAAAAACAGATTTTTTTCTGTCTTCCACTACCTGATCCAAATAATCATAAAAATCTGACACATGATTCAACTGTCCGCAGCGAAATATCACCTCTTCCAGAAACATATATTCTGACCAATATTTCTGATTATTTAATACCTTTTCATGATAAACATACTCATTATTTCGTTGATAAATCAGCCACAATTGATACCAAATACAGCGAATTAAAAGCAGTATTGTGACCACAACCACAGCGGGTAAAATTGAGATCAGCCAATGTTGCCAGTGGGTACTTACCTCTAAACCAAGCCAGATAATAATAAAATCAGCATATTTTCTATTCAGTGTTATGGCCAAGGTATACACAGCCAGCCAGGTAAACCAACGAACAGGCCGAGGCGCTAGCCAAGTTGTCTGGCGTTGCATATTATTTGCTATCATGCCAGCCTAAATAGTCCAACATAATATCCATACGTGGCTTTTTCGAGTTGGCCTGATACATTGCTTTATAAACCACTTTACCTTGAGCAAACTCAGCTTTTGTCATGGTTGATTGCACCAACGCCAGATTACGTGGTGCATCTTTGTCCTTATATTTCGCGGCACCAGCAAATAAGGCCCAAGCAACCGATATATTCTGAGGTAAAATTTCTCCGTTCAGCACCATCACCCCCAGATTATTCATGCACTTACCATCACCTTTATTCAGACCTATGAAGTAATAGCCCATCGCTTTACCCCAGTCCTGCTTCACCCCCAGCCCGCGTTCATATAAAACAGCCAAATTACCATTGGCCTTTACATTGCCTCTGTCAGCTGCCTGTTGATAATACTTGACCGCAGTAACATAATTCTGTTTAACCCCCAATCCCAACTCATACAACGTACCCAGACTGTTATAGGCTCTGGCATCATCATTCTCATCAATAGATTTTAAAAACAGCGTTTTAGCTTTACCATACTGTCTACTTTGCGCGGCAGCAGCTGCTTCATCATAAGTACCAGACCAAGCCAGCTGCACCAAGCCTATACATAAACACAATACAAACAAAATACGCCGTATCATCACTTAGCCTTTCCTATATCAATTTCTGCAAATTGTCCTTAAAAAACTGAATTCGTTGTTCCTGACTTAGAATCAATTGAGCATCTGCTTGTGATGCCAGCACATACAGCTGGTTAATCAACATTCGTTCACCACCATACTCATCAGCATCTAGCGCAACACCATAGTGACGCCTAAAGTTATAGGCATCGGCCCACAATAATAATGTCTCGTACTGTTCTTCAGTAAAAACAAAACCATTTACATCCAATTCAGTTTGCTCATACGACGGATAATTCGCCTGATAAATACCCCAATTTCCAGCATCATCTACATAAAACCAGCGTTGCATATATTGATGCAACCAGTTTTTTTGTACGTTAGTCAAAACCATATTCACTGGATCAAACATATCTGGGGTATAAAATCGCAATATTCCTTCCTTTTTTCCCCATCTGACCTGCATAGCACGACGTAAATGAACTTCCAATGTCCCATATGGATAGCGACTGTTAAATGCCAACAGGCGGTTATTCATAAAATTAACTTCGCAGATTTTTTCCAATATTTCCAGATGATTTGCATTCTTAATATCAATGGCGAGTAAAAGAGGTCCTTCTTCCTTAATATATTCCTCAGGGGTCTTTTCAAAAAGCAGCGTATAAGTCAATGCCGGCTGCCAGTTTTGGATTGCTGCCAACAACGGATATTCACTTTGGCACAAATCAATTATTAAAAAGAGCATTTTTTCATTGGTTTCATGACTGAAACGGACAAACTGCGTCAGCACATCGCGATAACTAATCATCTTTTATCTTTCCACGATGCCAACACCTTGCGCACGAGCCTTGCGCAAACACTCCAGACAAACCGAAGCGGGCAATGGCGGTAAAGGGAAATTTCCGCCCTGAGGACCCTGAAATTGATGATTGCCTTTATATTCTATTGGTCCTGGGCTATACAGGCTTATTTTGCCTCCCTTGATTTCAATATAGGCTCCTCCACTGGCCAGTTTAATACCACTTTTGGCATTGATCAGTATTTCATCACCCACTGATTGCACCGCTATTTTTTTCGCAGCGGTAATCTCCACCACATCTCCGTGTGAAGCCAGTCGTGCAGCTTTTTTACCAGCAATCAAATTTAGATCTTCAGTTTGTGCTACTACCTGAACTGACTTCACCGCGGTTTGCGTTATACTTTCTCCCGCTCCGGTAAAAATATCCTTTCCTGCTTGCTGGTGAATATCTTCACCCACACTATTTAAAATCGATTTAGGCGAAACTTGTGCCAAACCCGCCACCGCACTGGTCAATATCACTGGTTGTTCCAGATCCACACAACGTTCACCTAAATCAGTGAGCGTATCCAGATTGGGTTTTAAAGTGGTATGCTTTGCAGTCACATCAGCCAAATGAGCAGCCTGATCTACGGCGCCGTTTATTTCTTTAATCGCTACGTTACGATCCAATTGCATGCCACCGGCTGCCATTTGATCCTCCGTAGTCAGATACAGAGCACGTGCTGAGCGTAAAGCTCCCCAACCATCAGTTCGCAGTTCAAACCCTTCACCGCGCATGTCCCGCCCACTGTCAACCAAATGTCCCAAATTCAACTGAGTTTTGTGATACTCCGTAGCCATCTTAATATGCTCTTGGCCACTCAAGTCTTCCATCCGTATTTTATTATTGGCCCAAGTTCGAATAACATTTCGCGTACGCCATGTATTTGGAATGTGATCCGGAGCCGTGCTACTATGTAAAACCCCAACAATATAGGGTCTATCAGGGTCTCCATTTTGAAACGCCAGTTGCACCTCTGTGCCAACATGCAAAGGAAAATGCTGACCATACTGACCACCTGCATAGGGCTTAGCCAAACGGATCGGCCGACTTTCTCCCCCAGGCTGCCAACTATCCATATCCAGATTGAATTTAACAATATAGCGTCCCATTTCATCCACCCATGCATAGGGACCCTGCCCAGCATCACAGATGGTGCCGGGTAAAGTTCCATCAATGATCGGGTGTTTAATCGGTTCTGGCCGCCACTGACTGTTAGCAGGGATCGCGCTAAAATTATTCATGTAATCTTTATCGCGCCCGCCGGAATGCACAACACTTACTAGCAACCATTGGCGAATATTGCCAATTCTGGCCTCAGAACTAAAACCCAAAGTACAGCCAGGTGAAAAACCATGAACATTGCTTTTTCCCGTCGCTAAAATATGACGAGAGGACGAATGTTCATGCAAAATTCGGGCATATTCCTGTGCTTGAATAGCATCCTTATGATGAAAAAAACCATAAATATAGGGTTGACCAAATGTTGCCGGTTCTTGCTCATTAAATCCTGATTTGCCGACCAAACTATTATTGGCATCGCGGTAGTTATAATCTTTAACCCGTACGCTTTCATACTGAGATTGATAACGTACATGAAATTCAGAAACCGAAAACTTGCTAGACAGCCCTTGCCATAACTGTTCCTGAAGATCTTGTTTTTTCCCTAGTGCGGTCGCGTTAATATCATAAGCCAGTTGCGCTTCCAGATTGCTTTGCACATCCTCCTGCCCACTTTCCAATCCACCATGAGGTTTAAATGGTAAAGATTGCTGCTTAAGCTGAATATACTGACTTACATCATCCGCAACCGAAAAAATTTCATTCACACTAGTCTGAATAAAACTAAACCATAAACCTTCGCGCGCCAACACCCGTTTAATAAATGCATAATCAGTTTCACGATATTGCATTCGATGCTCATAGCGTGGCAGCGTGCGGACCGTGTTAAGACGAAAATCTTCACTGCCAAAGCCATGGTGACGCAGTATTTTTTCTACAATACTTAAAGCTGTTTCGTGCTGAAACAGGCGTGTGGTGGTGATGCGATCAAGCAATGCCAGTCTCGGTACCACAGTAAAACGGTAACAAGTTTCATCTGCACTGCTCGCCAATTGTTCCACACTCTGAATCAGACCATGCCAACGTTTATTATCCGAATCATCCAATTCCTGAAGCGATATGGGTATTGATTCACTCCAATCAATATCCGCTATCATTTCAAATGTGACCCGTTGATTAATGAAATATTCTAAAGGCAAATCGGCAGCAATATGGGTTGCATCAAGCTGGAGAACATAATAATCATCCAGCTTCTCTTCTAAATTAAATGAGCGTACTGAAAACTGGTCATAATCAGCCAGTATGGGATTTAGTTTCAGATAATAGCGCTGCTGCATAACTACCCCTTATTAACAAACTCTTTAGGATTTGCATAACCATCAGGCAATAATATTATTAGCCAAGCAAAATCACTCTCTAAATCTGCCTAGCCCTTTTTTCCAATTTCTAACCATCAGATTAAATAAGCCACTGGATCTCAATTCGTTTCTCCAGATAATATTAGCCTTATTAACTTGCGCTAATTAAACCAATTAATCCAAGGTTGTTAAACACCCTGTCCGCATAGCCAGATTCAAGCCCGCGTACACAATAATGAACTTCAGCGAACTTAATAAATCAATACATATGTAAATAATACCAAATAATATAACTAATTTGGTTAATTTTATAACAAAATATCACAAATATTTAACATTAATCTAACTTTAAGATGAAATTCGCTATAAATTCGTACATATATTCATTCTATGAATCAGTTTTCATGATAAATATGGCATAAATTAATTTTTACCCCACTCTATACAGATCTCTGCAAAGCAAAATCTATCCTATCCAGCATTCCAATACCTTAGCCATTAGTTGTAAACGATGTGAGGGTAAAGAGCGCAATTCAGTCGGAATATCTCCACTGCGCAATTGTTCAATTAGTTGCGCAATTTCCGTCTGACTACGATTAGCAATATTTTCTGGTAGAAACTCATCCAATTCCAGTTGCGACAAGCCCAAGGTATCCAAAGTGGATCTACTAATATTATTCACTGCCTGATCCGCAATATCTCCCTGAGCATTGCGATAAAAAGCCTGAGCCAGCGATTGTGGGTCATCCACCCCATTGTGTAACATCGTCAGCGTATTGGCCGTTTGCTGATGCAATTGATGCTGATATTGGCTAATTTGTGCCTGTAAATACTCAGCCATAGATTGCGGATTGATATCTGCAAATGGCTGCTGTGTCGGCAATAAATGCACTTGATTATTCGCTATCGCCCCAAGCTGAGAACTGCCATTCGCCACTGCTTTACCCCCTTGCGCCAACCCATCCATCGGCACACTCTCTCCCAGCCCAATATTGCCAGCCAATGGTAACCGTTCTGTAGCAGCCAAATTCTGCAGAGATTGTTGGGCATTGTCAGCTGGAGCCATATCCAACTGCCGTAACAAATTTTGCACCTGCGCAGGCGTAGCAGCTGCTCCATTTTGCTTCACTGGCAGCATAGCTTGTTGTAATTGCTGTATTTCTTCATCCACTTTTTTCAGCAAACTATCCAGCTCATCCTCCGCATTCGCCGCCGTTTCAGCACCGCCTGCTTCTGCGGTAGCAGCATTGGCTTCATCTGCTGCTGCCGCACTTTCCATCTCGGCTTTGGAAGCGGCATGGGCTAAAATCGCTTCTTTAAGCTTGGCCAATTCCTCTTTTTGTTGTTGTAATAATTCTCTGATTTGTTCCAGATTTTTAATGGTTTCATCGCCGTTCTGAACAATTTCGTTTTTTATCGTCTCGATAAAATCGTCTTTCTTCCATTCCTGTGCTTGGTTAAGTGATTCTTGCAGCTGCTCAATGGTTTTCTGCGCTTTTTTGTATAAATCAACTAAATTTTTGACATTCTTGCCACTCATTATCACCTTGCCGGTATCCGGATCAATGACAACAGCATCGATACCATCCGTCAGCTCTGCCAAAATCTTGCGATCAGCATCGGTAATAAAAAATTCAGGATTATTCAAACCGAGTAAAATATACGCTGGATTACCATACCGTATTGACATATAGGCACTACGAGTAATACCTACTAGTCCAACAAGATTATTCTGCAACATCAGCGGCGTGAGCGGCTTATTGGAAAACGAACCACTAAATATCAACCGATGGGCAAAATAGCTGGTAAATGGTTCACGATCACCAAGCAAAGTATGCATATATTTAGCGCGTGAATCATGTATTTGCTCATCAAACAATTGCGTCACCGCCGGAAAATCAGGTTTATATCCTTCCGGGCTTTTTTTAATCCGTGTCAGCAATTTCTGTATTTCACTGGTATCTTTCGTTTTAAGCCGCTTCCAAATATCCTGCCCCAACGCAATCGCATCTTTGAGTTTTGGTTTTTTCAGTTTTTTACCCTCTATTGCTGCTTGCTGAGCAGCCTTGATGCGCTCCATTTTGTGGTTAAGTACATCAATACCGATCCCGGTAATCAAACTGCCCAGATCGGCGTCCTTAATCATCTCTTTTAACGATGAATCACTCTCTGTTGATTTCGGTGCGAATGGCGGCGTAGTTGGCACTGGTGCATTGGACACTTGCGCTGTTGGTGTAGTTTGTCCCTTTTGCGCAGTTTGTATTTCCACACTAGGATCATCTTTAAAGCCATCATCCTGACTAGGCGGCAAGGGTATCGCTGGTGTTGGCTCGTCTTTCTTTTTACCAAAATATAATGCCGTCCCTTTATCGTGAATATCCTTAAATTCGGCGGCTTCATCCTCATTATTTAGCATATACACACTGCCGGCAAAGGCTTTTAACCAAAAGCCCAACGATAAAAAGGATTCAAACCGGAAAAAATGCAAATAATCAGCGTTGAATTCCTTGGCACTTTCCAGCATATCCCAACCATCATTGCGCGGATCATAATTTTTATTGATCATACCTTTTAAAAATTCACCGCGCTTTTCCGGCGGAATATTGCCTAAGCCCGCCTGCTGCCATAGTTGATCATCTTTAGTCAGATCCGGCTGCTCTGTAGGCGGCAAACTGCCACCACCATTCTTCGCTCGCGCTTCTTCATTTGCCTGACTACGCCCCTGCCGAATAATCTTTTCGCGCGCTGATACCTGTTCATATTTCTCTTTCTCGCCCGCTGTGCCCGTAGCTCTAAAAATTTCCAAACCCAGAAAGTCGGCATAGCCTTTCACTCCTTTCCTTACCCAGCGCAAAATCCGCCAGGCGGTAATATGATGCACTTGCTGACGCAAATTCTGATCCAAATTATCCGTAACCGAGATATCGCGCCAGGCATTAAAGCGCGTAACCATCTCAGTTTGAGTTTCAAATTCTTCTAAAGAGTCATTATCCATTTTTTCATAATTTTTAAGCTGAAACTTTGGCTTTCTCTCCATTTCTTCTAATAAATCCGGCTGCTTGGCCCAAATCTGCATGGGCATACCATGCTCCCAGCAGCGTGCATACATATCATGCAATGCCACCTGTGATACCACATGTCCCATACCAAAATTACTTTTAAACTGTTCCCCAGGCGGATAGCCACCGCCAATATCCGCATGCACCCCCGGATAAGTATATTCGCGAAACTCACTGCCACCACCATACGGATAGCCACCATCAATACAAATACTTTCCACCGAAAAACTTTTCCGCTGTTCATGACCGGCAACAAAATGATAGCAACTTTTGACAAATCGCGCCGCCGCCGCACGCTCCAGCGACATGGTGCCATGCGCCCAGCTAAAATGCCCGCTGATCATGGAAACTAGCGGCGACATCCCCACATTGGCAACAGTATCAAATAAACCCGCCATCTCTACCGTAATCGGAATACCTCTGAGCTTAAGATAAATAAACTCCGGCTTGACCGCATTTCCTTCTTTTTCCTGTTTTGCATCAGCACCTTGCTGTGCATTGGCACCTTGCTGTGCATTGGCATTTTGCTGGGTATGATCATCTTGCTGCGAACTATCATCCTCGGATGAATCCTCCGTTTTTGCCTTTTTTTGGGTTGGGCCGCCATTTGCCTCTTCTTCTTGTTTTTTAGCTTGTTCTATCGCTTCGATTTCTTTGCTTGGATAGTCGCGATAATACTTCCGCAGCTTGGCGCGCTGTTCGGCGCGCTGCTGCATTAATTGTTCCAGTTGCTCCTTGGCTTGAGCGTTTTCTGGCCGCTCCAGCAGATAATCCAGCAACCAGTTGATAAAAGTCCGTCCTTCGGCCGCCCCGCGCGAAAAGCCGACCACATATAGCTTAATCGCTTGTGGCTGCGGCTGATTACCTGGTGCCTCTACCAAGGCATCAATAAATTGATCCAGCTGCTCTTTCCGCCCAATCGGCGAATCCATGCTTTTGATCATTTGTTGTGCCTCAGCCAATTCTAGGCTTTTTTCATTATAAACCTTGCATATGCCTAATGAATGACATAAACGCGTCAGTGCCCAACAAATTCTTGCCTGCCCATAACGGGCAAATGCCTCGCCGGCAAAACCGGGATTCAAATCGCCAATTTCTTCAAACCGCGTTCCCACTCCTTGTATATAATGCCGAAACCAGCCATTTTCGATCATCACCCGGTCACGATTATTATCACCTGGTGCACCACCTGCACCCATACAAGCATGATACAGCCGCGCCACATTGCTGGTGCGCGGATAGGTAAACGCTGTGATCATTTTGGCCTGTGGCGCTGGCTCCTGTTTTGCTTTCAATTCAGCTTCACTCGGCGGTTTTGCCCCACTCACCACCTTATCCGCTTTTTCATGATTATTGGTGCCATCAAAGAAAAAGCTGATTTTTAAAATTTTCTGGCAGGGTTTTGCCTTGTTGCGATCTTGATAAAAACAATCGCCACGATTTTTCTGTATCTCCTCAATGGATGCCGGCAACCGCCCACCCGGTTCGGTTGGAAAGATTTTTGGCTTATGCGTTACCGGCCATTTAAATTCGATATTTTTACCCGGCAGTATTTCTCCCAGCGCATCCTGTACCTTATCTTTGATTTTCTCACCAAGCGCACCCAGCTCCCGCCCTGTCTGTTCCATTTCCCTACCGACATCTTTTACTCCCTTGGCGGCTTTTCTCAGCTCCCGAGCAACTGTACTCGCTGCCTTTTCCAACGCGTTTTTTTCATCCCAGCTTTTGCGCCGTCTGTTTCTGCGATTCCTGCGTTTCCTGTCTTTGTGTTTCTTGTCTTTGTCTGGGTCGGGCATATTCACCGCATTGGTTTGCGACCACCAATCAAATAAAGAATATTTATTTCCCCCAACCTGATTGCTGCTATCCCGGGTTAAAGAATTAGCAGATTCTTCTTTATTGATCTCATTCTCATCAGCCATTTTCTTCTCCCTCCATTATTTTTTACTGCTGCTTACTGGTAATTTACCCTCTGCCTCTAACTGCTTAATATAGCGCGGCAGGATAATTTGCGGCAGCTGTTTTCGCTCCGCTTTAACCGCATCCATTTTGGCTTTATGCTTACGGTAATCTGCCATTGATTTAACACTCGGTCGTGGCGTACATAGCTTTAGACTTTCATCAAACAGCTTCCAGTACACCGCATTTTTACCTTCTTCCACGGTGCCATAGGTAATAAATATCTGGTTACACGCCAAAAAATGCACCGTAATATTCGCTACCTTACCAAAATCATCCCCGGCTGACGGTGGCGGCGGCGGTAACGGTATTTCGGTGGAATAATATTCATAATATTCTTTCATGATATTTAATTGGTCATGATCAAGTACCATACCTGGCACTTTTAAACCTCTGGGCTGCCAACCCGGATAAGGTAAGAGTTTCCACGATATTCGCATGCTCATTCCTGGTGTCCATTTTGCCCGCAAAGCTGCTGCGCCACAGGTTGAGCCACCGCCATAGCGTTTTTTGCCCACATCATAATCATCTATTCCCGGCGTATTGGGTATACAGCCTCCGCCAATGCTGCCCCCAGATACATTTTCATAATTGTATTCTATTGCTTCAACCGGCGCGGCATAGGCGCGGTTTTTACCAGAGGTGATACCCACAAATGGCTCAAACCGTGGTGTACAACTGCTTAGTGCCACCAGTGCCAATATTGCTAACCCAATTTTTGTTTTACTCATTGCTCTATCCTTTGGGATATGGATGATGTTTGGTTTTTTCCTCTTCTACATCACTATATTTTAATTATTTTTTTATCATATAAAAATAACAAAAGAATCAACCTTATTATCTTGTTTTGATCAGCCATTTTCTTCTCCCTCCCTTATTTTTTACTGCTGCTTAGCGGCAATTTACCCTCTGCCTCTAACTGCTTGATATAGCGCGGCAGGATAATTTGCGGCAGCTGTTTTCGTTCTGCCTTAACCGCATCCATTTTGGCTTTATGTTTGCGGTAATCTGCCATCGATTTAACACTCGGTCGTGGCGTACATAGCTTTTGACTTTCATCAAACAGTTTCCAGTACACCCCATTTTTACCTTCTTCCACGGTGCCATAGGTAATAAATATCTGGTTACACGCTAAAAAATGCACCGTAATATTTGCTACCTTGCCAAAATCATCCCCTGCTGATGGCGGCGGCGGTGGCAAAGGGATTTCTGTGGAATAATATTCATCATATTGATTCATAATTTTCAACTGGTCGTGATCCAGTACTAGACCCGGCACCTTCAATACTCTGGGTCGCCAACCTGGATAAGGTAGAAGGTCCCAGGAAATGCGCATAGTCATTCCCGGCGTCCATTTTGCCCGTAGAGCCGCTGCGCCACAGGTTGAGCCCCCGCCATAGCGTTTTTTGCCCACATCATAATCATCCACTCCCGACGTATTGGGTATACAGCCTCCACCAATACTGCCACCAACTATATCTTCATGATTGTATTCTATTGCTTCCACCGGCGCGGCATAGGTGCGGTTTTTACCCGAGGTGATGCCCACAAAGGGCTCAAACCGTGGTGTACAACTGCTTAATACCACCAGTGCCAATATTGCTAACCCAATTTTTGTTTTACTCATTGCTCTATCCTTTGGGATATGGATGATGTTTGGTTTTTCCGCTTCTACATCATTAGTTTTTTTATTCTGTTATTTTTAGACTTTAAATTAGCATTTTTTACCCTAATTAGGCAATGTAAACATATTGATTAATCATTAAGATATATTTACTGATTATCGTTATTTTATCATTGAGTTAGTTATATGCCAATATACTATTTTGCTATATTAAGCGATCATTTAAATTTGATATTTTTACCCGGCAGTATCTCTCCCAGCGCATCCTGTACCTTATCTTTGATTTTCTCTCCAAGCGCTTCCAGCTCCCGCCCTGTTTGTTGCATTTCCCTGCCGACATCTTTTACTCCCTTGGCGGCTTTTCTCAGCTCCCGAGCAACTGTACTCGCTGCCTTTTCCAACGCGTTTTTTTCATCCCAGCTTTTGCGCGGTTTGTTTTTGCGATTCCTTCGTTTTCTGTCTTTGTGTTTCTTGTCTTCGTCTGGGTCGGGCATATTCACCGCATTGGTTTGCGACCTCCGATTAAATAAAGAATATTTATTTCCCCCTACCTGATTGCTGCTATCCCGGGTTAAAGAAGTAGCAGATTCTTCTTTGTTAATCTCATTTTCATCAGCCATTTTCTTCTCCCTCCCTTATTTTTTACTGCTGCTTACCGGCAATTTACCCTCTGCCTCTAACTGCTTAATATAGCGTGGCAAAATAATCTGTGGCAGCTGTTTTCGCTCCGCCTTGACCGCATCCATTTTGGCTTTATGTTTGTGGTAATCTGCCATTGATTTAACACTGGGGCGTGGCGTACACAGCTTCTGGCTTTCATCAAACATTTGTCTGAGCACTGAATTGCGTGCTTCTTCTATGGTCCCGTAGGTAATAAAAATCTGGTTGCATGGTAAAAAATGCACTGTGATATTCGCTACCTTACCAAAATCATCACCGGCAGAGGGTGGCGGTGGTGGCAATGGTATTTCAGTGGAATAATATTCATCATATTGGTCAATAATTTTTAATTGCTCGTGATCAAGTACTAAACCCGGTACCTTCAATACTCTGGGTCGCCAACCAGGATAAGGGAAGAGTTCCCAATAAATACGCATAGTCATTCCTGGTGTCCATTTTGCCCGCAGAGCTGCTGCGCCACAGGTTGAGCCCCCGCCATAGCGTTTTTTGCCCACATCATAATCATCTATTCCTGGCGTATTGGGTATACAGCCCCCGCCAATACTGCCACCGGACAAATTTTCATAATTGTATTCTATGGCATACACCGGCGCAGCATAGGCACGGTTTTTGCCCGAAGTGATGCCCACAAATGGCTCAAACCGTGGTGTACAACTGCTTAGGACTAACAGTGCCAAAATGGACAACCCAATTTTTGTTTTACTCATTGCTCTATCCTTTGGGATATGGATGATTTTTGGTTTTTTCCTCTTCTACATCACTATATTTTAATTATTTTTTTATCATATAAAAATGACCAAAGAATCAACCTTATTATCTTGTTTTGATCAGTCATTTTCTTCTCCCTACCTTATTTTTTACTGCTGCTTACTGGTAATTTACCCTCTGCCTCTAACTGCTTAATATAGCGCGGCAGGATAATTTGCGGCAGCTGTTTTCGCTCCGCTTTAACCGCATCCATTTTGGCTTTATGCTTACGGTAATCTGCCATTGATTTAACACTCGGTCTTGGCGTACATAGCTTCTGGCTTTCATCAAACATTTGTCTGAGCACTGAATTGCGTCCCTCCTCTACGGTGCCATAGGTAATGAATATCTGGTTACATGGTAAAAAATGCAGGGTGATATTTGCTACCTTACCAAAATCATCCCCGGCTGACGGCGGTGGCGGTGGCAATGGTATTTCGGTGGAATAATATTCATCATATTGTTTAATAATCTCTAATTGCTCACGATCAACTACCATACCCGGCATTTTTAAACCTCTGGGTCGCCACCCCGGATAAGGTATAAGTTCCCAATAAATACGCATACTCATTCCTGGTGTCCATTTTGCCCGTAGAGCCGCAGCGCCACAGGTTGAGCCGCCGCCATAGCGTTTTTTGCCCACATCGTAATCATCCACTCCCGGCGTTTTCGGTATACAGCCCCCACCAATACTGCCACCGGACAAATTTTCATAATTGTATTCTATTGCTTCCACCGGCGCGGCATAGGCACGGTTTTTGCCTGAGGTGATGCCCACAAATGGCTCAAATCGTGGTGTACAACTGCTTAGTGCCACTAGTGCCAATATTGCTAAACCAATTTTTGTTTTACTCATTGCTTTATCCTTTGGGATATTTCATAATCCACGGCTTAGTCGATTTATGCCAATATATTAATTAACTTATTTGAAGAATTTAATATTATGGTCATTGATATGTCATGGTTGCTAAGGTATTGATGAGTTATTTTATGCTGCGGGCAATTCTGTTTCAGTTTGAATATCGCGGTTAATTTCTGCCGTCTCTTCAATGATCGGTTTATCACTTAGGGTGATAGTAAGTCCTTGCTCGCCCAAGCTAAGATGAATGTAGGCACTATTTTGCCCCTGCTGTTTCTCCAGTAGTAGTTGTTTAGCCAATTCGGGCATAATTTGCTGTTGCAGCATTTGCTCAAAATATCGTACTCCCAGATCATGCCCTGTTGTTGTTTGTGCCAATGCGGTTACTAAATCTTCACTGTATTGGCAGGTTACGCCAAACTGAAGATCTATTTTATTCACGATATGGTCCAATTGTTGGCGGATGATTATTTGCATATTGCCCATTGATAAGGGTCGAAACGCCAGAACATTCATGCGTCCTAATAATGCAGGAGCAAGTACGGTTCGTAAGGATTGATCGACAAGTTCCAACCGGGTAGACAAATCCGCTTCAGGCGCATGCTGCAGTTCTTCGCTGCCTAAATTGGACGTCATCATCAATATGGTATTTTTGAAGTTGATGATGCGCCCTTCTCCGTCGCGCATCATTCCTTGGTCAAATACTTGATAAAATATATTGAGGACGTCGGGGTGTGCTTTTTCAATTTCATCCAGTAGCACCACTGAATAAGGACGTTTACGCACTGCTTCGGTGAGCACTCCCCCCTTACCATAACCAACATACCCCGGAGGTGCACCTTTAAGTTGTGCAACGGTATGTGCTTCTTGATATTCTGACATGTTGATGGTGATCATGGTGTCTTCGCTACCAAATAATGCCTTTGCTAATGCTTTGGCTGTTTTGGTTTTTCCCACTCCAGAAGTACCGGTAAGCAGAAAAATACCCAGTGGTTTATTGGCTTCACCTAATCCCGCTTTTTGAGTCCGGATGTGATCAACAATGCGATTAACGCTGTCCTCCTGACCAATGATTTCGCTATTCAGCTGTTCGGCCAAGGTCATAAGGCGCTTAATTTCATCGTCAAGCATTCGTCCTGCTGGTATTCCTGTCCATTCGCTGATCACGCTGGCAATAACTTGCTGGTCAACATCCAATCTGATGTTTTGCTGAAGTTTATTAAATGCTTGGTTATGTTGGTGTATGTTGTTATGGTCTGCGCTATCTTGGCGTGCAGATAGTACTGCTTGCGCAGCATTTTGTTCTGCTTCAAAGTTCTGTTTCTCTGTTTCGATTTGCTGTTGTAGTTGATGCAGTTGTTGGCGACAAGATTCTAATCGATCGGTATCGATTTGATGACCAAGTAAATTGTCTTGTTGTAGGCGTTCAATTTCTTCTTGCAAAGCGTTATGGAAGGAAATTTTTTTGATAAGATTTAAAGGTAAGGTTTGTAAACCCAGTCGCACTTTGGCTGCTGCGGTATCAAGTAAATCAATGGCTTTATCCGGTAACTGTCGGTCTGGTAAATAGCGTCGTGATAAGGTAACAGCTGCTTTGATGGCATCATCTTTGATATGAACTTGATGATGCTCGGCATATAATCGAGCTATACCACGTAACATTTGACAAGCTTTTTCATCGTCCGGTTCATCTACTTTTACGGGTTGAAAACGACGCTCTAGGGCTGCATCAGTTTCAAAATACTGTTTATATTCGGACCAAGTTGTGGCTGCGATGGTGCGTAGTTGACCCCGTGCAAGAGCAGGCTTGAGCAGATTGGCTGCGTCGGAACCTCCAGCTTGATTACCTGCCCCGATAATTGTGTGTGCTTCGTCTATAAACAGGATGGTGGGTACGGGGGCATGTTGGATGGCTTCAATAACCGTTTTTAAGCGCTGTTCAAATTCTCCTTTCATGCCTGATCCTGCCTGCAACAGTCCCATATCTAGAGCCAGAATATGGGTATTTTTTAGGTGTGCACCTACTTCATCTTGAGCAATTTTTAGCGCCAATCCTTCTACCAGAGCGGTTTTACCCACGCCAGGCTCGCCTACTAAAATAGGATTATTTTTACGCCGGCGACTGAGAATGTCTTCAATTTGGCTAATTTCATCATCACGCCCGAAAATGGCATCTATATGGCCATCTTTGGCACGTTGGGTCAGATTGATGGTAAAACGTGATAATGCCTCAAGCTCAGCAGGTGACTGTTGAGGCTGCAAGTCTTTGATTATATTTTGGGCAGCTTCTGCATCGGCTTCTTTGCTGTGTAATGGTTGATATTCTGAATTAGGGGTGATTTGATTATCTTTTTGTATTTGGGCTTCAACTGAATATTGATCAAGCCAACGTCCAGCTTCGGCGAGCTGCCCTGCACGGAATATGAGTAACTGCCACAGATCGGTAAGGGTAAAAATGCTGGGAATTTTTTGTATTGCCTGTAGCAAATGTAATGATCGAACTTCTTCCTGGTTATGCTCTATTGAAGAAAGCATCCACGCTTGTTCTATCCATTTTAGAAGAGCGCGTGATAATTCTGGTTTCTGTGGCACCCGCTGCCAGGGTAATTTGTCTAGTCCGGTTAATAAATCATCCCAAAGGCGATTTATGTTGATTTCGTTCTGTCGCAATATGAGATTCAGGTCATTATTATCTGTTTCAAGCAGTTTAACGAGAAAATGTTCAGGCAATATTTCCTGATGTCCTCGGCTAAGGCAAAAGTTGGCGGCCTCGTTAAGTGCTCTGGCACTGTTTTCATTGAGTTTTCTTAATAATTGCATTGAATCTTTCATTGCGACTCCAGCAGATATCGAAAAAGGCGCCTGTCTATTTGCGCCTTCGTTTAGTTGAAATTAGCGGTTTTCTACCCAGCTGTCTGAATGAACAATATTGCCATCTTTATATGACCAGGTGATTTTTTCATAACGTAACTCCACTTCCTCAAGGTGGTTATAACGTTCTTTGCTAATTTCTTTGATGTTATGCATTTTTGGACGCACGGCCACTACTTTCACATTTTCAAGCAATGTGTTGAAATATTCTTTTTCCTGACCCGCATCGTCTATGCGATACCATTTAAACTCTAATGTTTTGAGGTTTTGACCACTAGTCACTGCTTTGTATAGATATGGTGATGATGCATCATATTCTTTAACAAAAGAAATGGGCTTGTGAACTCGTGTTCCTGTCAATTTTCCGGTATTGCCGTCAGTAGGAATATATACATCATGGTCAAAAGCCAATACTTCTACTGAGCCTTCACGATCCTGTACTGTAACAGACCCTTTAATGTCTGAACCCCCATCATCTTTGATCCATAAATATGCTGGAATAGCCATATGAATTTCCTTTTATAAGTTAATAAATATTACATTAGTCGTTATGGTTCATATCGACCAAGGTAATTTCGACACGACGGTTTTTACTACGCCCTTGTGGGTCGTCGTTGCTTGCTATGGGTTTACTGTCCCCATATCCTTGTACGGTAAAATGATCCTCCGGAAAAATCGAAGCATTTACCAACCAGTTACGCACTGCTTCGGCACGGTTGAGTGACAAAATTTTATTACTGGCGGTATTGCCGGTATTGTCGGTATGACCATCTATTAGTACTCGTTTATTAGGGTTTGCCTGTACCCAGGTCAACACGCCTTGTAAAACCAGTTTGGCATCCGGTTTGAGCTCGCTTTGTCCCACATCAAATAGCGCTGTGGTATCAAGACGGATGATTTGTTCTTTTTGTTTCTTTATTTGAAAATTGTTAATGTCATTATTAATAATTGGTAGTAATTTTGTGGCTCGATATAGGCCAAAGCCCATCTTTCTCGGTTCTCCGTATGACTGGTAATCTTGTAATGTTTGCTGAATAAGCTTTAAGTTTTTGATACTGTCAAGACGTTCGTTTTCCAAATGGGGTGGAATGGTTATGTAATGCTGATGTGCAGCTATGACTTGGTGTAACCAATTTTTGTTTTCTATATAAGAATAAGTTGTCCCGATCAAACAAAATAACCAAAACCAATTTATTGCGTAGCACAGATATTTTGTATTTTCACTTAAATAATGTTGACGAACGAAATTACTTTCGATGTTAGGAAAGTTTTTAAGCCCATTGACATTAACGCTATGGCTGGGGGTAACAAAACCGGTCTTTTTAATTTCGAATTTTCGCCAATCTGCATCTTGATTGTTATTAAAGCTGTTGATCCAGACACTTGCTACTAAATACAGTGAGTTATGGTATGGTTTTTCAGGTAATAAATTTTTGATGACATATTGAAGAAGCCATTGAGTGCTCATATAAAGTGTGGCAACTGTGGTGTAACTTAGTTGTGCTTTTTGTGTCGCGCTTGAAGCAGCATAGTTATCGAGTTGTTTTTGCAGGCAGGCATAGTAATGATGAACTTCATTGCGCTGTCGACACAAGTGATTGGTGATATTTTGCGGCCAATATTCTAAATTTTCATCCAACAAATTAGTATGGATTGCTAAAGTTAATGGTATCTTGCGTTTGTATAAACCCTGAATGGTTTCGATTTCTTGCCGCCACTGCGAAAGTCGCTGCTCAAGCGCAGCAACGTGGGGATATTTATCAGGATTGAGTATCAATAAAATACCATTGACGATTTTATTTTGTTCATCTAGAGTCTGATAGATATTAATTAGCTCTGTGCAATCTTCAACTCTAACCCACATTGCATCACGCAATAAGCGCCATCGCTCAGAGGATTGGATCCAGTCTGATAAATCATCTCCCGCAACCAGGATGATGCGTTGTGACTTAGGAATATTGTGCATATTGGTGGAAGTTTGTTTTCGAGACCAAAACTGGTTTTGGTACCACAAAAAAACACAAACCAATATGATTAATATACTTAGACAGGTTTTCACCACCCAGTATATATCCCATATCTGCCAGATAAAATATAAGGAAAGGCAATCAATCCATATCAATAATAATGTGTAATATGTACGTTTACTCATTTGCTACCTCATCCAATACTTGCTACTAGATTACTGAGGTATTTGTTAAGTACCAGATACACCACCACGGTAAATAACATTAAAACCACACTCCAGCTAACGGCAGAAAAAGAACGAAAGCTGATTGGACGCAGCCTACGGTTGGAATGGAATGTAGGTATGATGATTTCTGGAAGTAATATATCTATTTTTGCTATTAATTCATTACGTCTATGGGTGTCTTCAAATAAGTATTTTCCATTAAATCCTAATGCGAATATCAGTTGCCATACAGTAAGGAGCCAAAAAGAAGGATCTGGCTTATGTAATTCATTTTGAATATCTTCAAAAAGTTGTATACCAGCATCATACTCACCAAACTGGGAAACTTGTAGTGGACTACTTTCCCAGACTAATTTGCTTTTACTATCTAGAAAGCGCAATGCCAGTTCATCAATGAGAGCATAGAGTGCATAACTAATCTGTTTGCGTTGCTGATCAGTTAAGTGGTTTTCACTGAGTTTTTGATCAAACTCTGTCACAAAATGTATGGCAAGTAATTGCACTTCTTCCATATTTTGTATGGCATGCCCCATGCTTAATCGGGTTACAAATAATATGTAATGACGCAAATTTTCGCGTACATAATTAGGTATCTCGTTATTTTTCATTTGGCACCGCATATAATTCGATATTTAATCCATCAAATGAATTAGGAGAATAAATACAACAAGATCTTGCATCTATCATGGTTTTAAAACCAGGATAAGATTTATCCAATGCAAAATAGGTTGCTTCTGTGCGCATGGGTAAGGCGCTGGGCAGACGCTGCATCATTCGTAATGGAATACCATTAGAAGCAGATGGCAAAATACGCTCTACATCATCCGGTGCACCAATTTTGCATAATTTTGGAAAGCGTTCTTGCAGTTCATACAAAGGAACATTGGCTCGCACTGAAATGTAATAATCTGTATCTTCATCCAGACGCGAATCTTGTAAGTGTCCAATCCAACGAGTATTTCCGACTTTTTCCAGATCAATGACAACCAAAACAGTTGGTATGACGGTATCCAGTAAATCGATGAGCATTTCATTGAGTCGAATGAAAGTGATTCCTAGATTTAATGGATCGTAGGATGGAATATCTTTAATACTTGCCTCAGTTGAAAATGAAAGCAAACTGCCTACGATTCGTGCTAAAAGTATGTAATAGTGTTCGGGTGCAATGCTTTTATGTGTTTGCATTAGCACCATCTCTGGAATGGATTGGTTTAGTATATTTAAAAGCCAGAATAATGAAATATCGGATACCAAAAAATCAGCTGATTGCTGGTTTCGTTCTTTCCTTAAAAAACTTAAGCGCTGGCTTTTGTTTAGCAATATTTGTATTTGCCTTGATAGCATATCTACCAAAAATGAATTGCTACCTATACTGAATAATGGCGGCACATATTCTATATCTGGTTGCCACAGATTATTTTGATTTTTTATCAGACGAAGTATGGGTATGGCCAAAAAATTCTGCCGGTTTTCATAGTCAAATTTTAGGCTGAAATTTAAGCGTTTTTCTGCGATTTCTGTTTGTTGGCTACCATATAAATCTGTTACTGCAGTAAATTGCTTGGAATATCTTAATGGAGCATTATCGTTATTTTCCAACAGATTACTGCCCACCGTATTGAGTTCGGGCAGAGTCAAATATACGGTTGTTTCAAAAATATCTTCTGGCATCTGTAACAAATCACGCGATGGAGGTAAAAACTGCATCTGATGGGAATCAAACCAGGTACCATCTTGAAAGGATACCGCACAATCTGCCAATTTGAGCTTATTTAATGACAAACTATTGTTATCAATATCCATACGAATTACGCCCCAAGGCAATACACGTGTATGTTTTAATATACTAAACGCATTTGCCTGCTGCATTAATTCCTGCTGTTGAAAGATTTGTGGTAACAGTAAGGTACCTTCGTACCAAATTGGATTAATGATCTTCAAATTACAACCTGTTCTATCTGTATGGATTATTTACATTTACCGATTGATTGCCGGGATAATAAACGGGCTCCGCAGCTGGTTTTCATGTTTTCCAATACCATAGGCCGCCCCTGCACGGTTAATTGAGGGCTGCCTTCAACGATGTATTGAATACCTGAACATTTGGGACACTTGACTTTATCTCCTTTACGCGCCACAGACCTTCCCTCAATTTTCACCATCGGATCACCTTCAAGCACCACCCCGCCGTGCGTAGTTGTATCTCCTTTACAAATAATGGCACGCGACATTTTGTTATTCTCTCCTGTAGCTGTTTTCTACCGATAGATAACCATCGGTAGATTTTGCTTTGCTTTAAAAAGATCTACTTTTTCGCTTTTGGCATTTGGGATACCAGTGAAAGGTTTATATCCATGCCTTCAATTTGGAAATGCGGAATAACAAACAGTTTGATTTTGAAGAAGCCAGGATTATCTTCAATATCTTCTACCATTACCTTAGCTTGGCGTAAGGGATGTGATGCCTGCAATTCATCACTAGGATCGGTCATTTCAGTAACCAAATTTTGAATCCAGTTATTCATTTCCACTTCTAAAACACGACGATCTTTAGTCATACCTATGTTTTCTCGCTGAATCAATTTGAGATAATGCGCTAAGCGAGACAACAAAAATATGTAAGGTAAACGAGAGTTGATGCGACTATTGGCTGTCGCTTCTTTCGTATCGTATAGTGCTGGTTTCTGTGTTGAATTTGCTGAAAAAAAGCAGGCAAAGTCATGATTTTTGTAGAAAGATAGTGGAACAAAACCTAAATTGGCAAATTCAAATTCTCGTGTTTCTGGTATTAATACCTCGGTTGGAATTTTCATCTGAGCACCAGAACCCAAGTCATATAGGTGGATTGGTAGATTTTCAATCATTCCGCCTGCCTGTGGTCCACGAATTTGTACACACCAACCGTTTTTAATAAAACTTCTTACCATATTGGCTGCAAAGGCAAATGTGGCATTTGACCATAAATAGCGGTTGTGATCAGGACCCTTAACTTCTTCAGTATAATTAAAACTGCGAACTGGAACGGTATCGCTACCATATGGCAAACGTGCTAGGAACCGTGGTAAGGTAAGACCAATATAACGAGCATCATCAGTGTTACGGAAGCTATTCCATTTGATGTATTCAGCACGGTCAAAATAATTACCAATATCTTTGATGGAAGCGACTTCTTCCATTGATTCTTTGCCGAAAAATTCAGCACCAACGGAACCGATGAAAGGCATATGTGCAGCAGCAGAAACTTTAGATATGTTCCTCAGCAATTCGATATCTTGTGGTGAACGATTAAATTCATAGGCAGAAATAATTGAAGCAAATGGCTGCCCACCTGGAGTATCGTATTCATTGATATAGGTATGGCTATATAGACCACTTTGGATGACTTCTGGAGAATCTTCAAAATCGCGTATAAGTGCATCTTTGGAAATATCAAGTACATCAATTTTGACATTCTGCCGAAAATCGGTCCGATCGACTAAAAATTTTAATCCACGCCAAGTACCTTCAATTGCCTGGAATTCAGGATGGTGCAGGATGTTATCTAACTGGTTACTGATTAATTTATCCAGTTTTGCGATATGAAAATCTAATAATGTTTTATCCAATCTATCAACAGTTTGTGAACTATCTTGAATCATTTTCAAAAATACATTGATCGCAACTGAAATACGCTCATTAGTAGCAGACTCTGACAAGGCCGTGTTATTAGTAAAATGATCAAAGGTTGGTGCTGTTGAAACGGTGTTCAGATTTATTTTGTCAAATAATGATTCATAAACAGATTGTTTTACGGCGTCTTTTGCCTGAGCTGAGGCGTTTTTCTGCATATTTTTCTGCATGTTTTAATCCCCTAATTTTTTATTCTTTAGAAATAATCGGTGAGATGGCTTCTAATTCTTTTCGCAACTCATCTGATAAATTTTTGTCTTGTAGGATTTTCTCCAGTTCTTTGCGTAATACTGCATTGTCAAGAATATTTGATTTCAAATCTCTTAACAGGTTACGCATTGCCAGTAATGATTTCAGTTCAGGTACTTGCTGGACTATGTGTTCTGGATGAAAATCTTTCATGGATTTGAAATCAAGATTAACCGGAATTTCTGAATCATCATCAGCCAGTGCATTGGGTACAGAGAGTTTGACACTTGGATTCATTTCTGTAAGAACTGCATCGAAGTTGTTCTTATTAATGGAGATTTTTTCTCGTTCTGCCAAAGGAGTATCACTATCTTTAAAACTGAAATCTCCTGCAACTAATAATCTTAATGGCAATTCAACCTGTTTTTTCGCTCCACCAGTATGTAAATCTAGTTTGATATTGACACGTGCTGGTGGTACTTCGTTTTGAAAACTTTCTGACATGATTACTCCTTATAATATTATCCAAGAAATGACTGCTGCAATTAATCATTACGTCTATGCAAATGTTATTTTTTAATAGTTTGAAGTGATCAATAAGTTGCGTATTGACATTTCAAATATTATTTATTTTTATTTTTTAATGTTAAGCATTGGTTAAATTAAGTCATCTACACCATGTATTATACTACATATCTTAACTAATTTTCACTTAATAGTGCATGGTATGCTTTGATTTTATTTATCTATAAACATTAGTACTTGAGTTATTTGAGTATTTTTTTAATTTATTGCTTTTTATAATTGTGAATTGTCATAACGAAAAATAGCTAATATGATTTGATTTAAAATCATATTTGGTTTTTATTTATTGATATTTCGAAATATTATATTTTTAGCTTAACTATCAAATTTAAGTTTGAGTATCGATTATATTGTAATTTTTTTGCAAAAATTAAATTCAAGTTAAATATATAGTAAATGTTATATTGGATCATTTATTTAACAGTTTAACCCAATATTTTGTCTCAAGATTGTTTTACAGATCATTAATAATAATCAACATTATTAAATCTTTAATTTATCATTGCTTAATTTAATCGGAGTCTACAATTTATTATCTTAATTTCTCCATAACTATTTGCCATATTATTCATCACCAATAATAATAAAAGAATAACTGTAAAGTTTAATGCGAAATGATGAGAATTTAAGTTTTTTACACGTGAATTTATGCCATCAATGTGTTCATTTACAGCGACAAAAAACCTAAATTTCTAAGATTAAAAAGTAGGAAATTAAGTCTGCTTTAAGTCCTGAATGGTATCGGTACGTTGAACGATATATTTGATATAAAAAATGTTGATGTATTATTATTAGAAGTATAACTCCATATTATTTTTGGATGTTTTCAACCCAACTGGGCAAAATCGGCAGTTATCAATGACAGAATAATTTCGCTGTGTTGGTCAGTTGAAACAGCAGGTACTGAGTTTTAAAAGAAAAAAATGAATCTACTAAATCATATATTAAAACTTTTTAGTTTAAATCCTCTTATCCTATAAAGTATTCTAGTTTTAAAAAAGGGCTTGAATTGGTGTTAAGTTATGCGTTTGGCACATTTATCTTAGAATTTATGACTAAAATAAGTTATATTGTCCACATTGAGCTTTCATGTTTTATGTTTTGATAAATTTTCTATCATCAAATTTATACTATTTATAGAAAAATCATCTTTAAGGGCTGCTCCTGCATCAACTACACTTTCTCCTAAATGATAGCCGGCCGTTTCTTAGAACCAAAACTTTGGGCAGAAGTTTTGGCAACCTGTCCGGCATCAAATCCTTGGTATCGGACATGCAATACACATTAGCTCCTCGATAAACAGCAAACACAGACCTTCCCACAAATCCATTTACAGAAAGAATTCTTATAATAATCAGTTCTATTGGTAGAAATAATAAACTTATTGAATTCTTTGTTAAATAGGTGATAACTCTTCTATAATTGCTTCCCAATAATAATCTAAACTTTCATAATTATGATTTAATATATTCATTTTTTTTTCAAAATCATTAAAGTAATGTGCTCTATTTGTTTTATCATTTTTCCAATTATTTAAAAATAATTCATAATAATATATAGAGAATAGAAACTGAAATAATCCATCATTTAATATCATTTTTTTCTTATCTGAAGGAAAAAATAAATATACTTGCTTATTTGTAATATTGTATATTATCTTTCCATTTTCACTATCATCTAAAATTAATTCATTATTATTTAGATATTTAATTTCTTTTGTAAATTTAAAATCTAATTCTGTCGAATTTGGTAACCCTATATTGAATAGTATATTTGCATCTTCAATATTTAAACTATCTCTTAAATCATTGTTATAGTTTTTTATAATTAAATTATCTCTAAAAAATAATTTGATTTGCTCTAGTTTATTTTTCATTCTTCTCCTTTATTAGCAGGATAAACTGGTTTTATTGATCTTGTTGAAAAATCAGTTTTCTTTCAGCCTTTGCAGCTTCTCTAGCTGTTCTAGTTTCTTTTGTTGAATCTGGATAATCAAAACTATGAGTAATTTCGGCATTAAGGAATTGATTATTTAAAGCTGCTTTACATCCCCCTCCTTTACCTGATTTATCTATACCTCTTGGTAATGCATAAGGTTCTCACTCACGATATATTTTTGTAACACTTCATTAGCAATACCTTTATTTTCTAAAGATTACCAACCATTTCTATCTACATGTTTTCCAGAGCCTTCTTATGTTTTGAATACTTCTTGAACTAAAGTGTCAGCAATAGCTTCTAATATTTGCCTGTTAATGTTGCCTTTACATTAGCAATCATATCATGAATGAGCTTGCCAACTAAATTTTTTAATTCATTTAATGATGTTTAAAACTTGCGTTAATTTTATCATTTAGCTAATATAAATTAGTTTTTTAGTACTATTACTTAATATTTGTTAGAAGATTATAATTTTGAAGTTGTTATTAATTGATGTTGGGATTATTTAATGAAAGAATATAAAGTCATCATTTATCAAGAAGCTATGCTATCATCGTTGATATTAGGCTCAGCTAAAGTAGATCCGATTAAATTTACTGCATTCATCAATAAACATGCTAAGCAAGGATGGCGGGTTGTGACTATGGAAAGAGAGATACGTCGTATGATGCTATTCTGGGATCGCGAAGCATACTTAGTTATTTTGGAAAAGGATCATTAAAAAATGATTTGCCAAGCATTTAGGCGTTTTGTGATATGTTAAGTATTACCTGTATTAAAGAAGTAAATTTAATGGAACAACATTATTTTGTTGGGGCCAGGAAATAAATTCTTGAAGGAGTGTGATAATGTGTGCCGTTCTAATACTTTTAATGTTAGTAATATTCATGCCTATTATAGGGATGGTATGTTATTTACTATACAAAGATTATATGAATGATCAGGAATTAAAAAAGAAAGGTTTTTTAGATTAAGCTGAGTTGAGCTGCCTTTATCCTGATGAATATTTGCGTATTCCATTCTGACATTAGTGCTGATGGAGGGGATAGTTATTGCATATATAAATTATCAGATCGAAGAGAAAAATTAAAAGTAGAAGCGAAAGCTTGAGAAAGAAGCTGCCAGTTAAAAAAATAGAAAAGATAAGACAGCTCAAAAATCATAAACATGATCAAGAAATATTTTTCACAAACAACTAAAAAAATATTAGACCAAGAAGGTTGGTATGAGAATAGGCATATAGATATAGAAAAAGAGATAGATATGCTTAAAGACAGAGGATATATTGTTTTAGCTAGTTTTAAAAAATTTTATTCTGAATTGGGTAAAATAGAGATTTATCATCCCCAAAATATATTAAATGACAGATATATCTCTTTTATATTAGAAAAATCTTTTATTGGATATGATGTGTTAATAATCAATATATCCAAAAATTATTGGATGTGAAGCATTAAATATAATTGGATCTATAAGGGTGAAGTAGCTTTAGTTATAGATGAAACTGCTAAAATTTATGCATTATATGATAGATGTGTAAATATCATTGGTGAAAATATCTATAATGCTACAGAAAATTTATGTACAAAAGAATGGAGATGGTTTGATCAATTTACAATCGATACAGAACAAAAATGGAATGATCCAATAATTGACTGGAAATATGTCAGGACTAAGGAAATCGAAAATCATCAAGAATTTATAAAAAAATACTCTGATTACAATTTTTTTATTAATAAAATCATATCTTTAAAAAATGAGCGTAATGGTTGTTGTATATCACCTCTTCTATAAGTCTCAACACAAATTAAAAAAATTTTTTGTATTTAAAGTTTAATTTATTTATATCTTTTTTAGTGTTAAAGATAAGTATAGTTTGATGTCATTCAGTTTTATTTATTAATTTCTTGGATTAGAGTAATTTTGGTTATAAACTGCTGAGATATGAATAATGCTCATTGATGTTTTAGTTTATTTTTTTTAAATATTGCTCTATTTGACCCATATAGTTTATTTTTGCTGCTAAATATTAGTTAAATAATTTCCTGTAGATGATTCTCGCTATTCATCTCATTCACGGATCGATTATTGAATATGATTACCCATGATTAAGATTTTCGCATTTATGAATTATAGTAATTTATTTTGCATATTTTATTTTTGCTAAATGAACATCTTTAATTTAAGTACTTTAGCCTTTCTATTAACTGATGAAATGATGGCAAAGCTCAATAAAATCTCTTCCTTTAATTTAAATTTATTAAATTAGCTACTTGAATGACAGTTGCTGTAGTTGTCTTAGCACGCGACGGCTTAAAATACCCTCTGGCAAGCGAAAATCGAGCATCATTCTGGTCAGGCGGATGGCTTCTGCTTGCCACTCGGGGGTATCGGAAAGTGTTTTGCTGTTGAGGGCGAGTAATGTGTGACCAGATACCACGACACCTTGCTCATGGGATGGGTGATTTGCTTTAGCCAATAATACGGGAGGATGTTCTGGTCCTAGCCAATAACGTTGCTCCGGTATGATTTTCTGTCCTTGTTCATCCTGGCTGATGTCAGGTGCTATACCCAATACGCGCAGTAATGTCCATTCAAAATAGCGTAATACGACAAGGTTAGTATTTTGCGCCAATGATTGATGCACACTTAACATTGCATCGTAGATTTCTGGCATTTTATCTTCTCGAGAAGTCAATTTTTGCACCAGCTCGTTCACATAAAGGGCGCTGAACAGGGCTTGATCATGCGGTTGACGCCACCCTCCTATCCACTCAGCCCGATGTAATGTTTTAAGTTCCTGACTACCATACCAGGATAAGCTTAGTGGGATGAAGGGAACCAGAACTCCACGTAGTTCGCTTTGTCGTCTACGCGCACTGCGTGCTAGCATCGCCACTCTGCCATAATCACGAGAAAAAATTTCAATCTGTAAACTGCTTTCACTCCAAGGTCTGGAAGACAATAAAAAGGCTGGCTGGTGATTGATTCGATGATTGGACATGTTGGATATAATCTGATTCAGTTAGTTTTGAACGGTTATTATAGCGGTAAATGTCATTTTAATTGACCCTCTGAAGGAAAAAGCGGATAATTTTAAGTTATATTATTTATCTATTTAGGCAGCCGATTTATGTTCAATCGGCTGCCTAAAAATATTGAATTATTTAAGAAAGTTTGCAGTTTCATGAAAGCACCTGAATTATTATTGCCTGCGGGCGGACTTGAACGCATGCGGACTGCCTTTGATTATGGCGCAGATGCTGTTTATGCGGGTACACCCCGCTACTCTCTTCGCGCTCGTAATAATGAATTTGCTCATTTGCCTGTTTTGCAACAAGGCATTAGTGAAGCGCATGCTCGAGGAAAAAAATTTTTTCTTGCCAGTAATATTTTACCGCACAATGCTAAATTAAAAACTTATTTGGCTGATATGGAACCGATTATTGCCATGGGTCCAGATGCTTTAATTATGGCTGATCCTGGTTTGATTATGAAGGTGCGGGAAAAATGGCCAGACATTCCCATTCATTTATCTGTTCAGGCCAATACAACCAATGCATGGGGAGTGCAATTTTGGCAAAGTATCGGAATTGAGCGAATTATTTTGTCACGTGAACTGAGTATTAATGAAATAGCTGAAATTCGGCAGCAATGTCCAGACATTGAACTGGAAGTATTTGTGCATGGTGCGTTATGTATCGCTTATTCCGGTCGCTGTCTTTTGTCTGGCTATTTTAATCATCGTGACCCAAATCAAGGTACCTGCACCAATGCTTGTCGTTGGGATTATAAAGTACACGACACTTCTCATACTGATAGCGGCGATGTAGGAGTATTAGCTGACTTTAATTTTAATCAAGCTAAGATAAATTCTGAACAAGAAGCACTAACTGGATTGAATGAGCAGCAACGCCACCCATTAGCCAACAAGGTTTATCTGATTGAGGAAGCAAATCGTCCTGGCGATATGATGCCGATTATGGAAGATGAGCATGGCACGTATATTATGAACTCGAAGGATTTACGTGCGGTGGAACAGGTAGCCAAACTAGCCCAAATCGGTGTGGATTCTCTTAAGGTTGAGGGGCGGACAAAGTCGGTTTATTACGTCGCCCGTGCTGCTCAAGTTTATCGACGTGCTATAGATGACGCTGTAGCCGGTAAGCCTTTTGATTATTCTTTGCTGGCTGAATTAGAAGGTTTAGCCAATCGTGGTTATACCACTGGCTTTTTGGAACGACACCAGACACAGGAGTATCAAAACTATTTATCGGGTCATTCATTATCCAAGCAAAGCCAATATGTAGGGAAAGTGACTTCGGTTGATGAAGCAGGCTGGGCAACGATCGAGGTAAAAAATAAATTCTCTATTGGGGATCAATTGGAAATTATTCACCCGAGCGGTAACCAGATAATTATTTTGCAAGAGATGACTCGTAAGGGTTATCCGGTCAATGTTGCTTCCGGAAATGGGATTGAAGTTCAGATTCCGCATATGCACGGTAAAGATCGAGCTTTAATTGCCAGAATTATTCCTCAACACGAAAGAAGTTAAATTTTTAAACCAGCCACTCTATACATGTGATTATAGTGTGGCATTTTGCTTAACAAATATTGTGATCGTCATATCACCACTGTTTTTTTAACACTGAGAAAAGAACTTCAACCCATTCTTTAGTGGCATCCATGCATGGAATATAGTTAAATAATTCGCCCCCATGCGCCAAAAAATCAGCTCGCCCACGAATGTTGATTTCCTCTAAGGTTTCGAGGCAATCAGTGACAAATCCCGGACAAATGACATCTACTTTAGTCACGCCGGCTTGCGGTAACTGAACGAATAAATCCTGTGTGTTCGGCCCCACCCAAGGTGCATAGCCGAATCGACTTTGGAAAGCCAATTGATATTCATTTTTTGTCAAGTTTAACTCTTCCGCCAGTAATTGCACCGTTGCTTGACATTGGCGCACGTAATCATCCCCTGCTGTATGATGTGCCAGAGGAATACCATGAAAGCTAAATAATAAACGCTGACCTCGTTCGTGCTCCTGCCAAAAATGACGTATATGCCGAGCCATTAGTTTTATATATGCTGGGTCGGCAAAAAAACTAGGAATACTTTGCACAGCCATTTGTGTTCTTTGTTGCAGCAAAACGCGCCATACTTGATCTAATGCCGCGCCACTACTGGAGGCAGCATATTGGGGATATAACGGGAGGACCACTAATTTGCTCACTCCCGCTTCTTTCATTTGCTGTATTACGCTGCTTACGCTGGGTTCGCCATATGTCATGGCAAATTTGGTGACGATGTCATGGGGCAATTGTTGTGCTAAAGCAGTTGTTAGAGCCTGTGTTTCAGTCAGCAAAGGGGAACCATTTTCCTGCCATATGCTGCGATATGCTTGAGCACTTTTACCACTTCGAATAGGCAGAATGACCCCCCTGAGAATCAACTGCCATAACCAACGCGGGAGTTCTATGACTCTTTGATCCGACAAAAATTCGCGCAAAAATGGTCTAACAGCTGCTGCTGTTGGCGCTGCAGGTGTTCCAAGATTAATTAATAACACACCGGTCAAAGTAGGTGATGTTTGAGGTTCTGGATAAAACCATTTAGACATTTTTTATCTCTTAAATTGTGTTTTATACATGCAGTTACATTTGTTCAGTCTAATCTATAACTGATCGCTTTGCTCATATTTTGAATCAACTGAATATAATTTTTAAGCAGATTTTTTCCAATTGGCATCAGGCGATGACGATCAATTGCTAAATTTTCGATGCAGATATTGGCTGCAACTTTTTCACAAAAAAATGATTGCAGCGATTTTAACGGGTTGGAACAAGCATTTAAGCCTCTTTTTAGCAGGTACATATATGGATGAAACAGGTTAAGATTCAGGCTATAAACAACTAATTTAAAACCGAAGTTGTTTATGTATTGCCTATTTTTAAATGGGTTTGCTGGCATATTTGACTACATGATTTGCGGGTAGATAAAATTTTAAACTAAATATGGTGTAGGAGATGACCCACATTGATAATGCTTAAGATTGAGCTTAAATGCATTTAAATTCAAATCTTTGCGTGGTTTTAAATTTGAATTGTGTCTTATTTGAAGTTTAAGCTCACGCTTTTAAGCTGATTTTTCCAGTTGTGAAATTCCGACTTAATCTCTTTTAACCCGTCTGTAAACTCTTTAATCCCCATTCAGAATCAGTGGCATAATTTTAAGGACAAATTTGAAACAGTCTCAGGTCAATGCTGCACTAAAACTATTTTCATGGTATAAACTAAACTGATTGGGTGTTTGATGTTTGTTAGTTCGACTTTTTCACTGCTCATGGCTGGGGAATATAAATAATTTGACAAAAACATTTCGAATTTTAAATATTTTCTTACCGTTAAGAGTAGATTTATTAACACAATTTACTCCCGATCATATAAAAATCTTTATAATGTCGAAAATTTCGCAGCACTGTGGTCAGCGTGTATTGTCTACATGTGCTTTATCATCTTTTTCCATTTGTTAAAACATTATGGCATCTGAGACATCTTCTTTGCGTTCTCCTCTGCTCATGCGGGTGAATTACGCCTTTGCAGCCTTATTAATTGGCACGATTGCTTACTTTATTTATTGGGGACTGGGTTATACCAATCATCACTCCCCTTTGGTGTTTATTATTGCAACGCTTTTTGGTGCATTTATGGCGTTCAATATTGGTGGCAATGATGTAGCCAATTCTTTTGGTACCAGTGTAGGTGCCGGAACTTTAACGATTCCCCAAGCTTTGGGAATTGCGGCCGTATTTGAAGTTTCTGGTGCTGTCATCGCGGGTGGAGAGGTGACGAAAACCATTCGGCATGGGATTATCGATCTTGGCGTAATGAATCTATCTCCTTCGCAATGTATCAATGTAATGCTGGCAGCCTTATTGGCGGCAGCCATCTGGTTGTTAATTGCTTCTAAAAAAGGTTTACCAGTTTCGACTACTCATTCACTCATTGGTGGATTAGTTGGCTCAGGTTTGTGCTTAGGCTTTATTGTCACCGGTAATAACAGCGCGTTTAATTTGGTTCAATGGGATAAGATGGGAGAAATTGGTTTGTCATGGATTGTGTCACCTTTACTGGGTGGGGCACTGTCGTTCATTATGTTTGGACAAATCAAAAAGCGGGTACTGGATTACAACGAGCGAATGAATATTGCGCTTAAAGAAATCAAACAGGAAAAAAAAGCTTATAAGGAAAGACATAAAGCTTGGTTTGAAAGCTTGAATGAAGCAGACAAAATCAGTGTCTCTTCTGCGATTGCTCGGGATGCCGAAATTTATAATGATCCTGACTATAGTGTCGAAGATTTAGAGTCTGAATTTTATCGTGGCCTAGTCGATATTGAAAAACGCAAAAGCAGTATAGATACTTTTAAAGCACTGCATAATTGGGTTCCTCTGATTTCAGCATGTGGCAGTATGATGATTGTTGCTATGCTGCTATTTAAAGGATTGACCAATTTACATCTGGGATTTTCAGCAGTGACTAATTTTATGTTGATTATCATGATCGGCGCTTTGGTGTGGATGGCTACTTTTATTTATGCCAAAACTTTGAAACGCAAGGATCTGAGCAAATCTACATTTCTTATGTTTAGCTGGATGCAGGTATTTACTGCTGCCGGATTTGCTTTCAGTCATGGAGCCAATGATATCTCAAATGCAGTTGGTCCTTTTGCTGCCATAATGGATATTATTCGTAGCGGCAGTATTGGAATTGATTCTAATGCACAAATTCCTGCTCCGGTCATGGTCACATTTGGTGTTGCCCTAATTGTAGGATTGTGGTTTATTGGTAAAGAAGTGATTCAGACGGTGGGAACGAATTTAGCTAAAATGCACCCTGCTTCTGGATTTACCGCTGAGCTTTCTTCTGCAACGATTGTGATGTTTGCTACTTTAATGGGCTTACCCGTATCTAGCACACATATTTTGGTGGGTGCAGTATTAGGTATCGGATTAGTTAATCGGAATGCCAACTGGAAATTAATGAAGCCAATTGTATTGGCCTGGGTGATTACTTTACCTTCTGCCGCTATTTTATCGACGCTGACTTTCCTGGGATTAAATTGTATATTTAGGTAGAAATTAAGCGGCGAAAGATTTTTCTTTAGCCGCTTGTTTTTTATGGTTATACACTCGCAGCTATCTAAGTTAGAAGGTCAATTTTCACGGCAGTATTGTCTTTTGGGCAATCACTGCTCTCTAACTGGGAGATGAAGCAGATATCAATGACCGTTGCACCATTGATCTGATGTTCCGTTTAATTTTTAGGTTGCTTGAACAGTAAAAACTTTGGCTATGTTGTTGGGTTTAAACCTTGACCTGCCCTTTTTTCATAGCCAGAAACTGTTAATTATCATGACTATTTCAAATTTACTAAAAAAATTTTATATCGATCCATTTTTATTGGCTATGTTAGCGGTTGTCGGCACCGCAACGATTTTACCTTGTCAGGGTAATGCCAAGACCTTTTTTAGCTATCTGACTACGGGTGCCATCGCTTTGCTATTTTTTATGCATGGAGCTAAGTTATCACGTAAGGCCATTGGAGAAGGAATCAAACACTGGCGATTGCATTTGCTGGTATTTTGCAGCACATTCATTTTGTTTCCACTAATTGGATTAAGTTTGCAGTTTTTCACGCCAACATGGATTCGTCCGGAGCTCTATGTTGGTTTTTTATATTTGTGCACTTTACCTGCAACAGTTCAATCAGCCATAGCTTTCACCTCGGTTGCCGGCGGTAATGTAGCTGCTGCTGTTTGCAGCGCCTCCGCCTCCAGCATACTTGGGGTATTTTTATCACCAGTATTAGTGGGTTTACTGATGCCAACCAATGGTCAACATGTCGATACCACTGGTGCTATTGTATCAATTCTGCTGCAACTGATGCTACCGTTTGTATTGGGACACTTATCTCGTCCTCTTTTAGCTGGATGGATCTATAAGCATAAAGTATGGATCAATCGTACTGACCGCTCCTCTATTTTATTGGTCGTTTATGTCGCCTTTAGTGACGCTATTGTGGAAGGTTTATGGCATAAAATGAACTTAGGCTCGATTGGGGTAATTGTTATCGTGAGCCTGATTATTCTGTTTGTGGTGATTGCCATTAATACTTTTGCCGCGCGTGCACTTGGTTTTAATAAAGCGGATGAAATCACGATTGTATTCTGTGGATCCAAAAAAAGTCTTGCTAATGGTGTTCCTATGGCCAATGTACTTTTTCCGGCTAATACTGTTGGAATACTGATCCTGCCGTTGATGATTTTCCATCAATTGCAAATTATGGTTTGTGCTGTTCTGGCTCAAAGATATGCTCGGCAAGGGAAAGCCTCTGAACAATTATCATAAATTAAGGTGCATAAATTCTGCTGTTGAAGTTCAGATATATTTTATGAGACACATTAAAGGGCAATGCTTGTACATCAATATCTGCTCAGCAAATAACTTTTCGGCTAATTATTTAGGTGCATCTGAACTTAATAGTTAGTCGATTTTCAGAATTTTCTGAATTGCATTTAATCAAAATAGTGTTGAATTTAAAAATGGCATATTATTTAAATATATCAATAAATTATATTTAGATTTTGTTCATTGCTATACTTGCATGATGCATTTTTCATTTTAATAATGAGATAGTTAGATTTACTTTAGAACAGATCTAGGTATTGGTTGGTATATCGCTCTATACCCAATCTTAGTTTTAAATATCATGAACTGTATTCTACTATTTCAACCAATATTAAACGGGCTAATTGAATATTAGCTATAGTTTGAATAGGCAAAAAACCAGATGGTGCCAGTAATAGGAATCGAACCTACGACCTTCGCGTTACGAGTGCGCTGCTCTACCTACTGAGCTATACTGGCACAAACTACAAATATTACTGCAATATAATACAAAATTTTTTCCACTCACACCATTTATACAAAAAAGTTTAATTGGCAAAATAGGTTGATTGCCGATTAGCTAATTAAAGCTGATGTGAACATCAATACCCCCGAATATCGTTTAATTCAAAGCGCATTCGATTAGGTGGTCATCTATATTGATGTTACACATCAACCATTTAATCTTATCGCTGATTCTTTTTAATTTTATTCATAACTTGAGTTAGGTTGTGTTTTAACACTTCTTCTACAGCCGTGGGCACTTCTGCCAATAATTCACGCTGTAAGGTTGTCACCAAACCCGCGGTATGTCGTTGTACAGCCACCCGAACCATTCCTGCTAACACATCGGCCAGATGCGGGCGCAGTTTTTCACTCAGCTGCTGTAACAGTTCTTGCTCAGATATGCATGCAACACCACGATTAGCGATTCCTCTTGGTTCAATGACATGCATATGAACGTGTATTGCTGGTTGGTTTATTGTATCTTGCACTGCATTAACTTCATCAGCTTGATTCACATCTGCCGTTACATGGTTTTCTTCTACAATGCTGGATTGATTCCCTTGCAAACTGATGGTGCAGCATGTTGGTGTATTGATATCTACGGCACTTTGTAAACAATTTTGCGCTGCCAGCCAATCTTCTTGGATAAGTAGAGCTGTATCATTCAAAACAGACTCTTGTTCTTTCACTTCCAATGTGTGTTTTTGCTGCCATTGTTGTAGATAGGTGCGATAGGCGCGTTCTCGCTGTACTGGATCCAGCAAAACTTCATTCGTCTGTTGAGACTGAAGTGAAAAGGATTGCTGTGTTGTCTGAGTAGTCTTCGCGGATGAACGAGCAGTTCTAGTTTTATGTGCTTCAGCTGGAATGGCTCGTTTACTCTGTTCTTGCTCGAATGGTTTGTTCATACGAGTAGAAACAGCTGGCTGACTTTGGCGGACTGTCTGATTGGGAGCATGCACTTGCGCGGTGGTTTCCACCCTTTTTTTTAGCTGGCGCATTTGTTCCAATGTTCGCTCCCATGCAGGGGTTGCTTCCTGATGTTGTGCAGGCGATGCGAGACGTTCAGCCTTTTTTGATGAATATGGTGGTTTGGTATTACTCTCTTCATCTAAAGTAAAAACAAATTGATTGCGATTTTCGTGTCGGTTTTTCACCATGCTCTCACTTTTAGTTAAATCAAAACTAAATGAAAAGGCTGCACTGAATTTCTGTGCTCCTGTTTGCATTTATTATAGCAACATTTAAACAATAAAATGCTAAACTCACATTTAATTTATTCGTGTAAAAGGAATGTAGATATGACTTCATCTGATCAGCGTATAGAATTTCTAGAGGAGCAACAGGAAGCTTTATTGATGCAAAATAAGGTTTTGGCAACTGCCCTAAAAGGCTTGTTACGCGCGCTTCCTGCTGATATTGCTGAATTGGCAACTGAATCAATTCGCTTAGCATTTGATCATGAAGTTGCCCAAATGGAATATGAAGAGAATCCTCAAGTGGAACTTTTTCACGACGCCACTTACGCTTTTTTTCACGAAAGAGAACATTAATTAACGCTTATTTAATGATATTTAGGGTTAATTAATGATTGGTAATTGCATGACCCGTTACATTTCGGCGTAATTGGGTCCGCTGCCACCTTCAGAACATGTCCAAGTAATGTTTTGGGTGGGATCTTTAATATCACAGGTTTTACATTGAACACAATTCTGCGCATTGATTTGTAAATGTGGTTTTCCGCCCTCTTCTACAATTTCGTATACCCCCGCCGGACAATACCGTGTTTCCGGACTAGCATACTCATGATAATTGATATCTATGGCTACTTCAGGCTTGTTGAGTTTTAAATGTACCGGCTGATTTTCATCGTAGCTGATCGCAGCTAAATATACAGATGACATTCGGTCAAAAGTTAATTTGCCATCAGGTTTTGGATAAACAATAGGTTTGCATTGCTGAGCTTTTTTTAAAGAACCGTGATCGGTGCCATGATGGTGTAAAGTCCATGGTGCTTTACCACGAAAAAGATATTCTTCTAATGCTCCATATCCTAATCCACCCAATAGCCCCCATTTGAAAGCAGGACGCAGATTTCGAACCTTATGTAGTTCTGCATGCAGCCAACTTTGTCTAAACAAGCTGGAATAATTCACTGCTTCGCTGTTGGTGGCTTCGTTTATTTGTGAACCAATGACCTCCATTACCGCCTCGGCAGCCAGCATGCCTGATTTCATGGAGGTATGAATGCCTTTAATTCGAGGAACATTCAGAAAGCCGGCGCTATCTCCTACCAACACACCTCCTGGGAAAGAAAGTTTCGGCAAGCTTTGTAACCCGCCCTCACTCAAGGCGCGAGCGCCATAGGCAATGCACTGCCCCCCTTCTAAGGTGCGACGAATTGCAGGGTGTGTTTTAAAACGTTGTAATTCTTCGTATGGAGATAAATACGGATTCTGATAATCCAACCCAATTACCATTCCCACGGCCACTTTATTATCATTGAGGTGATACATAAAAGAACCACCGTAGGTTTTCTGATCTAATGGCCAACCAATCGAGTGCATTACCCTACCTGGTTTAGATTTTGCTGGATCAATGGACCATAACTCTTTGATACCAATTCCGTAGGTCTGCGGCTGACAATTATGGGTTAAGTCAAATTTCTGCAATAATGTTTTGGTTAACGAGCCACGGCATCCTTCTGCGAAAATGGTTTGCCGAGCCAATAACTCCATTCCTTGCTGATAATTGGCACCGTGCTGTCCATTTTTTTCAACACCCATATCACCAGTAGCAATACCACGTACCGAGCCATCCGCATGATATAACACTTCTGTAGCGGCAAATCCTGGATAAATTTCAACACCTAGATCTTCAGCCTGTTGTGCCAACCAGCGGCAAAACACACCAAGACTAATAATATAATTTCCTTTATTGCGAAATGTTGATGGCGTGGGAAGACGAAAAGCTTGTTTTTTAGTTAGAAAAAGTAATTTATCTTCCTCTACCGGACAATGTAACGGTGCATTTTTATTCGCCCAATCGCTAATAAGTTCGGTCAATGTACAAGGATCAAGGACTGCTCCAGATAAGATATGGGCTCCAACTTCTGAAGCCTTCTCAATGATACAGACACTTAGATCACGCTGTTGAGTAATGGCTAGTTGTTTTAAACGAATGGCCGCACTTAGTCCAGAAGGTCCTGCACCGACAATTACTACATCATAGTGCATACTCTCACGTTCAGAGTTTTGAGTCATGGTCTGTATCCAAAAATATTATTCTGTGAAATCTGTAATGAACGATCTTTTTTTCTGCCGATAGATCTGACGCAATTGTAAGAAAGACTCGTTTTAATTCAGTAATTATACTACGCTTCAATCTTCACATAGACCGCAAAATAGAGCTGAATGTTTCTCAAGCTAATATTTAATATTTTTTTATTCAATCGATCAATCAAATTAACAAATAGGGTTGTATCAATGAAGTCTTGGGAAACATTTTTCTTAATCACAGAGAGATCACACCGTTATCTGCGCTGAATTTCAAATCTTTTAACATGGCACAAAAATATAACTCAAGATGATCTCTTTAAAAAAATGGCTGCTTTGTTTTATTTGAAGAGGAATATAGAATTTGAGCTAAATAACAGCGATGATTTTGCTATTCGGCAATAAAGTCGCTTATATAATCAACTAAACCATTTGAGGATATATATTTTTATAAAACAAATAATTATATTTTATTATCTTCGCCATCATGTTTGAATCTAGGTGAAATATCATGATTTCATGATCCAAATTTGATACAGCAATAACCAATTTGTTGCAAAAAAACAACTTTTACAACTTTTGGTGTGAAATTTTGCAACAGTGTTTTTTCTCTTTCAATAATTGGCACATTTTATCTTTTAATAATCTATTTCAATCATTTATACATACTTTTATAAGAATTATGTATATTATTGATGACGTTGCGACACCCTAATGTCAGTTTAAGCTAGATGTAAAAAATGATTTATCCGGGTCTTTGATAAGTAAAAATACAACATTGCCTCATTGCAATACTTTGCAACCCAAGGCATAATTCGATTTGCACAAGTTTTGCACACTCCCTGTACGTTTTTTTACGCGCAGCATGGAGAACAAAACTGGACTTCCGTCATTAAAGTAATACTTTTTGATACAGATTAAGGTACATAATCATGAAAAAATCTTTATTAGCTGCTGCTGCCCTGATGTCTTTGTTCTTGGCTGCTTGTAATAATGAGAAACCATCTGCACCAGCTGCTTCTGCAGCAGCTTCTGAAGCTTCTGCACCAGCTGCTTCTGCTACAACTACTCCAGTTGAAGCTTCTACTCCAGCAGCTTCTACTCCAGTTGAAGCTTCTGCAACTACTACTACTGTTACAGCTTCTGAAACTACCATCACTACTGAAACAGCTCCAGCATCTGCTGCTTCACACTAAGCATAAGCTAATTAAAAAAGCCGAACGAATGTTCGGCTTTTTTTGTTTTGGGATATCTGGCGATAATTTAATATAGTTATATGTCCTAAATCAATAAATCTGTGCTAGACACTTTCCTGGTTAAAAAATCTTTTAACTTAAATCTACTCTTAGTATGCAAATCATACTTTACCTAATAAACTTAAATAGACAAAGAAAAACTGCCAAAGCATTGTCAGTAAAACTAACTCCTGTGAAGTAAGCGGACGTTTTATTGTTTGCTGATTTTGATGTAATACCCACATTAAAATCCATTGACTACCAATCCAGAATATAGGTTGCCATAAAATTATTTTTATCAGATAAAAAATAATAGATGAATAATTAGGCATCCATTGTCCTAAACAGGAAATCAATACCATCCAAATAATCAATGACAAATACTGTAATCGCCCACTGTCTATAAGATTTGACAAATAGGATGACTGCGCATTTAATATTTTCTTATTACCATAGAATAATGCAGCTAAAAAAATATAAACAGGGATCAGATAAAGATTGGTGGGTTTAAATAGGCCAGATAATCCTGGTAAAAACATATTGCCCAGCACTGAAATGATCAGCCAACACAGGCTACTTAGCCATAACCAGCCCGCAAGATGATATTTCAAGCACTGGCTGATAAATACAAATGCATATAGAACAATAATACTATGAGTTAACAAATTTGCCATCAATCCGCCAATTTCAACAAGCGAGCCAGAATTATGGCTAAACTTTCACCCATTATCGTTATCCACTCAGTGGACTGTTCCGGTTGAAAATGTGCGTCATTTTCATGCCCAATAATGAGAACCGCAATGGTTTTATCATGCCACCGTATTGGCAATTGTAAAAAGCTTTCAAGCCGAGGTTGATCAGCAAATTGACGCATCAATGCAACTACAGGCAATGCCCCGCATAATGGTTTGGTCAATTTAGCCGCCGCAGCTTTAACTTCTGCATCAGCTATTATCTCGGCAGGAACAGAGCAGTTTTCCGGTATGTTCGTCACAATACGCACGACATGATGGGGCAAGGAAAAATCATCTCTCAGCCCATTTGTGATCGCATCCAACCATTGAGATATATCTTCAACAGCCAGTAAGCGCTGATGAAAACGCATAAATTTCATCATTAAATCTCGGTTGGTTTCAGCATCCGCCAATATTTGCACTAGCTGATCGGCCATTTTTTCTGTTTTGCGCTTGAGTGCCAGCATACTTCCTTTTTGAAAGGATAAAATTTTGCTTTCTGAAGGACGCAAACCAAATTCCGCCGCATGTTGGCATAACCAATCAGGTTGTGCTTGTAAAAAAGCCAACACATCTTGTTCAGTCATTTTCATTAGTAATTGATCTCCCCATCAAATACGGTTTGTACCGGACCTGTCATCATTACGTGGGCATCAGGACGCTGTTGCCACGAGATGGATAGCTGACCACCCGGTAAGTCAACTTTCACAGGTTTATCATCAGCCAGTAAACCTAAACTGATTCCGGCAACTACTGCGGCACAGGCACCGGTACCACAGGCCTGCGTTTCACCTACTCCACGCTCAAAAACGCGCAAGTAAATGTGACTAGGCGGTAACACCTGCATAAACCCAACGTTAACGCGCTGGGGAAATTGGGCATGTGTTTCGATCAGGGCACCTAAACGATGCACCGGTGCCTGATTGATATCTTGCACCAACATGACAGCATGTGGGTTGCCCATATTCACGCAAGTAACACTAACTGATTCAACCCCCACCACAAGTTGGTGAGTGATACGCTCTGCATCTTTAGCATCAATCGCTGCATAAGGAATTTGCTCGGAGGCAAATAGTGGTATGCCCATATCAACAGTAACAGAACCATCATTATTCAGGCATGGAACAATCAATCCCCCTGCGGTCTCTACGACAATCTGATGCTTTTTAGTTAAACCTTTATCATAGACAAATCGCGCAAAACATCGGGCACCATTTCCGCATTGTTCCACTTCAGAACCATCTGCATTGAAGATACGATAACGAAAATCCGCCTTTGGAGTTTGAGCAGATTCAATTAACAATAATTGATCAAATCCAATGCCAGTATGACGCTGTGACCAAGCACAGATGGGTGCTTCATGTGGATTAAAGTTCTGATTAATCCCATCTATAACCATGAAATCATTACCCAAGCCATGCATTTTGGTAAATTTCAGTCTATTCATGCGAAATCGTTCCTTAACAAAGCGGCAGGCAGATATGATACCGGTTAAATGTAATAACGTTAAGTATATTAGACGTGATGGTAGCCATTTTTATTCATCTAAAACTTTATTTTGAACATTTGGTGCCATATTTGAAGCTAAATTGGGTAACTATTTAAAAAATGTTGCGAGTTTTAGAGTAAATCGAGTTATTTTATATTGTGTTGATTAGCTCAATGATGAGCAAATGTTTTTCAATGTTTGCCTTCTCTTTAAAGAATGCTGCAACGGTATGATTAGTTGAAATTTTAAGTTGAAAGCTTTTAATCAAATTGATCTTTATGCTTATCTATTACTTTGATAATTTAATATGAATTTTGCAACAAAATTAGAGCGATGGTTGAATAGCATTTTGTCATAATAACAATAAATAATTTTATTTGAGTTAGCAAAGTTAACCAGCCTGTGATCAAAGCTTGAGCTCTTTTTCCTCAGTTTAGGGTATGTAAGACGCTGTTGGATAATCATTATTGAAATAATGAATGGTTATTATCTATAAGCAAGTTAATGATTTGCACTGCAAATGGCGTGCATGAATTCAATATCAATGTAAAAATTGCTGCCAAAGAGCCATTACCCATAAAATAATGATTAATACGATGGCAACAAGCTGTGCAGATGAACCTGTATCTTTAGCTCGTTTTGCAAGCGGATGTCGTTCTAATGAAGTATGATCAACCGCCGCTTCAATTGCAGTATTAAATAATTCTACGATCAGACTAATAAAACTTGCCATCACTAATATCATGCGCACGCTAGTGCTAAAAGGCAAAACAAAGATTAATACCATTAAAATGGTATGAAAGATGAGTAATTGCCGAATTGAGCACTCTGAATAAGCGGCTTTTAATCCATCTATAGAATATTTTAAAGATTGGAAGATATGAGCTAAGCCCTTTGTCGCTGGCTTATTCGGTTGCTGTGAAAGATTTTCTTTTGGTTGCATCTGTTTCTACCCAAGGTCAATAACAATCATTTAAAGATGATGAGAGCACATTTTGATCAAGCATTAGCGATGGCATCTACAAAAAGAGCGGCAACATCACAATCAGTTTGCTGGGTGATTTCCTGAAAACCGGTTGGACTAGTCACATTTATTTCAGTCAAATAATCGCCAATAACGTCCAGACCTGCCAGCATAATGCCTCGCTTAATCAATTCTGGAGCAATGGTTTGGGCAATTAGACGATCACGTTCAGTTAAAGCTTGAGCTACTCCTTTGCCTCCAGCGGCTAGATTTCCTCTGGTTTCACCACTTTGAGGTATTCTGGCCAGTGCATAAGGCACCACTTCACCATTAATCACCAAAATTCGTTTATCACCCTGGGTAATTTCGGGTATGTAGCGTTGTGCCATAATAGTGCGGTTATCCATCTGCATCAACATTTCCAGAATACTGCCTATATTGGGATCCTGCTTTGTTAAGCGAAAAATGCCCATCCCCCCCATGCCGTCAAGCGGTTTAATGATAATATCCTGATGCTGATTCAGAAAGGTGCGGATATCTGCTGCACGGGTAGTCACCATAGTAGGACTGATCAGATCAGCGAAGTTCAAAATAGCCAATTTTTCATTGAAATCGCGCATTGCCTGACCGCTGTTATACACGCGTGCACCCTGTTTTTCCGCCAGAGTGAGCAAATGAGTAGCATATAAATACTGCATGTTAAACGGTGGATCAGTCCGCATAATGACTGCATCAAAAGTATTGAGACACAATTGCTGTGCTGAGGATAACTGAAACCATTGATGATCATGAGCATCTTTAGCACCTGTAAAGGTAAATGGACATATATCGGCCATCACGTTGCCTGCTTCTACACGTAACTGTCCAGCCAAAGTGTGATGCAATTTCCAGCCGCGATGAGCCATTTCCCGCATCATGGCATATGTGGTGTCTTTATATGTTTTAAACTCAGATAAGGGATCTGCAATAAATAATATATTCATAATGGTTATCCTCGCATCCAGCACATGTTTGTTTTGCTGCCGGCTGTTTAACCGGCAGGTTTTTATTTCAACGGACGTATACCCACCGCTTCGCGCACTTGAGCCAACAGCGGTTGCGCCTGACTGCGTGCTTTTTCTGCCCCAGCCTGCAATATGTCTTCGATAATGGCTGGCTGTGCGGTTAATTCGGCAAAACGCTCACGTTTGTCTGCCAACTCAAGATTAATTTTTGCTGCCAGCATTTTTTTAGCTTCACCCCACGCCAGCCCTTCCGCCAACATTTGCGTAAATTCGGCAGTCTCTTCTTGACTAGCAAAAGCCTTATAAATGTCAAACAATGGGCTTTCGTTGGGTTGTTTTGGCTCGCCAGGTTCTTTTAGGTTGGTCACTATTTTGTTGACAGCCTTTTGCAATTTTTTTTCGGTCTCAAAGAGCGGAATGGTATTTCCATAACTCTTGCTCATTTTGCGGCCATCTAAACCTAGTAAGGTTTCTACCTGTTCATCAACTTGGGCCTCAGGCAAGGTAAATAGAGGTTTATATCGATGATTAAATCTTCCGGCAATGTCGCGAGCCATTTCTAAGTGCTGGATTTGATCTCGCCCAACGGGCACTTTATCTGCATTGAACAAAAGAATATCTGCCGTCATCAACATGGGATAGCAAAATAATCCCATTTCTACACCATGATCAGGATCTTCTTGCCCTTTTTCAGCATTATCCTGCACTGCTGCTTTATAAGCATGAGCACGATTCATCAATCCTTTTGCAGTATTACATGTCAAAATCCAGTTTAATTCCATCACTTCTGGCACATCTGACTGACGATAGAAGGTTGTTCTTTCAGGATCTAGTCCACACGCCAGCCATGTAGCGGCAACGGCTTGCGTGGAAGCATGAACTTTGTCTGGCTCATGACATTTTATTAAAGCATGATAATCGGATAGAAACAGAAACGATTCTACCTCTGGATTCAAACTGGCCTGGATGGCTGGACGAATGGCACCTACATAATTACCTAAATGAGGCACACCACTCGGTGTGACACCGGTTAAAACACGTAATTTTTTCATTGCTAGTATATTTTTTCGTATTAATTTGAAATCGAGTGAGCTAAAGCTCGCTTAACATTTGAATGGTTGATACAAAATGAAATTAATTAATCTGGCATATTTTCCAGCTCAATCGCAGCCGCTAACAGTGATAATCTAGCCAATACACCATAAACATATAAACGAATATTTTCACAGTCATTTGCCTGATTGGCATTATCTGCAACGGTAATGCCCAGATTTTCCCACTGTTCAAAGACACGTTTACTCTTAACCTCTTCACCGACAATATCACTATTAACAGAAGCGATATTCTGTTGTAAAGGAATAAAATGCATTCCGACGGCATTTAGGTTTTCATCGGGACCTCTGTCCTCATGAACTCGATAAAATCCACCAATAACAAAACGGTCCATCATGTATACAACTGGCTCAGCCACCGCATTATGCAATGTTTCATAGGTATAAATACCTTCTTGAACAATCACTTCTGTCACCGCTAGCCCTTCTTTAATCTTGGCCATTTTGTTGCGTTTTTTGCGGTTTAAACCTCGTACATCATCTGCGGAATGGACCGTCATGACCCCCATACCATAGGTACCGGCATCCGCTTTCACAATTACAAATGGACGATCTGTTATGCCCATTTGATCATATTTTTGCTGTATGCGCTGCAATACTCTTTCTACCGCCTCAGCCAGATGGTTTTCTCCTTCATGGGTACTGAAATCCATTCCGCTACACACTTCATAAAACGGATTGATGGTCCATTCATCAATATCGATTAAATGGGCAAATTCTGCAGCCACTTGATTATAGGCGTGAAAATGGGTACTTTTACGCCGTGTCGTCCAGCCAGCTTTTAACGGGGGTAACAATGCCTGCTCTAGGTTGTGTAATATGTCCGGCACACCTCCAGATAAATCATTATTTAATAAAATCAAACAGGGATTAAAACCATCGGCCAAATAAAGGCGATTACCCTGACGCTGAACCGGTTCAAGGGTGATATGATCGCCATTTGCGGTGGTAAAAACTGTTGATTCAGTGATATCTGGATTAATGGTTCCGATGCGCACTTGCATACCTGCGTGGCGCAAAATACAGAATAAAGCATAGACATTCTGTAAATAAAAAGTATTGCGGGTGTGATTTTCGGGAATAAGTAAAACGGAGTGAGCCTCAGGGCAAGCACGTTCAACTGCGTCTATTGCTGCAATAGATGCCAATGGCAAAAAATTCGGGTTCAGATTGTTAAATCCCCCCGGAAAAAGATTCATATCTATACTGGCAAGCTTGTAACCACTATTACGAATATCGACCGATCCGTAAAAAGGAGCACGATGTTTTCGCCATTGCGCACGAAACCAAGCTTCAATCTGAGCTTGCTTAGCTAAAATCGTACGTTCAAAATTGAGCAGCTGCGAATGATGTGCTGCGTCTATCACTGATAAACTCATATTTCGATCCTCTCTACATGCAGTGTGAACATTTTCTAGCACACCGTTTGGTTATTATAACAATAAATAAAATACTCGCAGCGAGCTAAACCATTTACGCCAACTAAGTTGAATTTTAGACATTTAGTCTAAAATTGCACCAAAAAATACACCATAACGGATATTTTGATAAATTTTTAGACAAAATTCTTGTCAAGTTTTATTAAGCGTATTAAGATGCAACCCATATAATTACCAAAAAAAAGCCATAACTACAATGAAAACACAAACTCTTTACGATAAACTGTGGAATAGCCATATTGTCCAAGAACAGGCAGATGGAACAGTTCTTCTTTACATTGATCGTCATTTGGTGCATGAAGTAACCAGTCCACAGGCGTTTGAAGGTCTGAAGCTCGCACACAGACCGCTGTGGCGGCAGCAAAGTATTGTTGCCACTGCTGATCATAACACCCCAACAGACCATTGGGAAAAAGGTATTACTGAACCCATTTCCAAGCTGCAGGTGGATACGCTAGATCAAAATATACATGATTTCGGCGTGCAGACTTATTACCCCTTTAAAAACATCAATCAGGGTATTGTTCATGTTGTCGGTCCTGAACAGGGAGCGACCCTACCCGGCATGACGGTGGTCTGTGGCGATTCACACACTTCCACACACGGAGCTTTTGGTGCATTGGCTCACGGCATTGGTACATCTGAAGTGGAACATGTCATGGCTACTCAGTGTATTACTGCAAAAAAATCCAAAACCATGCTGATCGAAATTGACGGAACACTCAAGAGTGGCATCAGTGCTAAAGACATGGCATTGTATATCATTGGCAAAATTGGTACCGCAGGTGGCACAGGTTATGCTATTGAATTTGCAGGCTCTGCCGTCAGAGATTTGTCAATGGAAGGACGTATGACCTTGTGTAATATGGCGATTGAAGCAGGCGCTCGTTCTGGATTAGTGGCTGTAGATAACAAAACCATCGACTATATAAAAGAACGTCACTTAGCTCCCAAAGGAGAAGCATGGGATCAAGCTGTTGCTTACTGGCGGACATTGGTTTCTGATGACGGTGCCCATTTTGATCAGTTCATTCATTTGCTTGCTGATGATATCGCGCCACAAGTAACTTGGGGGACGTCTCCGGAAATGGTTTCCGCTATAACCAATACCGTACCTGATCCGGCAGATGAGAAAGATCCGGTGAAACGTGAAGGAATGGAGCGGGCATTGAAATATATGGGCTTAACCGCTGGTATTCCTTTAACCGATATTCCTGTTGATGTGGTTTTCATCGGCTCCTGCACTAACGGTCGAATTGAAGATTTACGCAATGCAGCCGAAGTCGCTAAGGGACAGCACAAAGCCAGCAATGTTAAACGAGTTTTGGTAGTACCCGGTTCTGGTCTGGTAAAAAAACAGGCCGAAGAAGAAGGATTGGATAAAATATTTATTGATGCAGGATTTGAATGGCGCGAACCTGGCTGTTCGATGTGTTTGGCGATGAACGCGGATAGATTGCAACCACATGAACGGTGTGCTTCAACTTCAAACCGTAATTTTGAAGGTCGTCAGGGAAATAATGGACGCACTCATTTGGTTAGTCCAGCGATGGCAGCCGCTGCGGCAATTAATGGACATTTTGCTGATATACGACAGTTAAAAGGTTAACAACTTGCAGAATTAGACCAGCACGTGCATGATAAGGATGTAGTTCTGATTGATTTAATTAAACTTTTATCTTTATAAAGGAGTTTCGCATGAAAAAAATGTTGTTGGTCACTGCAATAATTATGACTGTATTAACTGGTTGCCACACTATTCATGGTGTTGGGCAAGATGTTAAGGCTGGTGGCGAACATCTTTCAAACGCAGCACATTAATCAAACGAGGAAAACATCATGAAAAAATTAATTTTATTAAGTCTTGCTATTGTTGGCTTTCTGGCCGGTTGTCACACTGTTTCTGGTGTAGGCCGTGATATTTCTGCTGGAGGACAAGCAATCAGTAATTCTTCAGACGCCGTACGCTCCGACATGTAATATTACGCAAGCCCTTCTGGGGCTTGCACTTGAATCAATCTTAACTACAAAATTATAAATATGAAATCTTTTACTACTTTAACTGCTTTGGTGGCTCCTTTAGACCGTGCCAATGTTGATACTGATGCCATCATTCCTAAACAGTTTTTGAAATCAATTAAACGAAGTGGCTTCGGCCCTAATGCATTTGATGAGTGGCGCTATTTGGATCATGGTGAACCGGGTATGGACAACAGTAAGCGCCCGTTGAACCCTGACTTTGTGCTCAATCAAGCGCGCTATCAGGGCGCCAATATCTTGTTGACACGCAAAAATTTTGGTTGCGGCTCCAGTCGTGAACATGCTCCATGGGCACTCGAAGATTATGGATTTAGGGTGATTCTGGCTCCTTCTTTTGCGGATATCTTTTTTAATAACTGTTTTAAAAATGGATTACTACCGTTTGTTTTACCTGAAAATACCATTGATCAATTATTTCAGGAAGTGTTTGCCAATGAGGGTTACCAGCTTAGCATTGATTTAGCCCAACAAAGCGTGACAACCCCTGACGGCACAACTTATCACTTTGATATCACTGAACATCGCAAACATTGTTTGTTGAATGGTTTAGATGAAATTGGTTTGACTCTACAACATGCGGATGCGATCAAAGCTTATGAGGTCAAACATCGTCAGCAACAGCCATGGCTATATCAGAGTTGAGCTATTGAGTCAGGATTAATCTGCGCGCTGCTGTTTACCTTTATATAGTTAGTTAGAATTGACAACTGGTTTGGCAATTAATTCACAAAGTGATTCAACCGGTAGACAGCAGAAAAATAAAACAACGCAAAAATAAGTTAAGTATGTAAAACCAATACCGCATCTATTTCATAAAATTGCTGCCCATTGTGGAAAATTAGACATAGATGACTCATGGATCGTGTTTTTGATCCATAGAATGATCTAATTCATTCACAAGGTGTAGACATATTTGAAATAAAAATTTGCTGTTTGATTACATCGGAACTTTGTAGAGGTTAATGCCTGACGCTTGGCTCTTAGCCATGACCGCCCCTTTTAGGGTTCGTAACATGGCAGATGTATCAAAGTTTTGAAGATCATTCTGAAGGGATGCGCGGTTATAAACCTAACGAGGCAATCAGAGTATGTAGATAGCTGGATGTGATTACGGCAGTTGCTCCATATTCACTATCGAGAAACTTGTTATAGATTGATCTACTGCTTCAAGCTTTGCAGGACTAAAGCTGTTAGCAGGCAAACCGATAAAAAAATGGACAAATTTATATATAAAGGTTGTCATTAATAAGTGATGACAGCTAGTTTTGGTAAATGTAAAGTATGGAGATTTGACGAGATCTATTCATTGAAGAATTCATACTTGTTGATGATAGCGAACATTAAACAAAAGTCATGCATAAAGGGATGTTTAAATATTTAATTCTGAAAAACTACAACTATAGTTGAAGTTAAAAATTTATCTAGAAATACAAATAAATGAATACGCTTGCAAATGATTTAGCGATAAAACCAGCAGAATAAATAAATTTTGTTGCTATGGTAAATGATTTTATTGAAAAATATCAGTTTAAAAACACTTAACCCATAATCGGGTAAAAAATCTGAAATGACTGTCTTTAGATGGTGTAGTTAGAAAATTATTTATTTGTATTGTGAGATAATTAGAATTGCATATAGAATCTTGAATTCAATTATTCACTTCACCTCCAGCAATCTGCTGGCAATAACTCAACCAGATGGAAACAAACATGAGCAAACACATAGCTATTTTACCGGGAGACGGAATCGGACCAGAAATTGTGGCTCAGGCTGTCCGCATACTTGATCAACTCATCACTGATGGTTTAGACATTGAATATCAGTATGCACCATTAGGTGGGGCGGCTTATGATGAATATCATCACCCATATCCCCCTTATACGCAGAAAATCTGTCAAAACGCAGATGCCATCTTACTTGGTGCAGTAGGAGGACCACAATACGATAAATTAGAACGCTCATTACGACCTGAACGTGGTTTGCTCGCCATTCGTAAAGATCTTAATTTGTTTGGCAATTTACGCCCTGCAATTCTTTATCCAGAACTAGCCAATGCCTCAACCCTAAAACCTGAAATTGTTTCCGGTCTGGATATTCTCATTGTGCGGGAACTCACTGGCGACATCTATTTTGGTGAGCCACGCGGTATCCACACCTTGCCTGATGGTGAACGGGAAGGTTTCAATACCATGCGTTACAAAGAAAGTGAAATTAGACGCATTGGTAAAATCGCGTTTGAAGCAGCACAAAAACGCAATAAAAAACTGTGTTCAGTGGATAAAGCCAACGTTCTGGAAACCACTGAATTATGGCGTGAAATCATGACTGAAATGAATCAGGATTATCCAGATGTGACCTTAACCCACATGTATGTAGACAATGCAGCCATGCAATTAGTCAAAGCACCCAAACAGTTTGATGTCATCGTTACCGGTAATATTTTCGGGGATATTCTTTCTGATCAAGCCTCTATGCTGACCGGTTCAATAGGCATGCTTCCATCAGCCTCTTTAAATGAAACCGGCAAAGGCATGTATGAACCATCGCATGGATCTGCTCCCGATATTGCTGGTCAAAATATAGCCAATCCTCTGGCAACCATTCTTTCTCTCGCCATGATGTTAAGATATAGCTTAAATAATGAACAAGCGGCTCAGCGTATAGAGCAGGCTGTTGGTAAAGTATTGGCTCAAGGCTTACGCACCCAAGATATCTATGAAGAAGGCTGCCAGCGAGTTAGTTGTAGCCAAATGGGTGATGCAGTATTAGCAGCGTTATAAGTGCATTGCCATAAAGCATTATTTTACGTATATTCATAACTTAACAGCTAATCGCTGTTAAGTTATTTTTTACAGAATGGCTAAATATTGCGGATTTCACCACCTTGAACCATCAAACAAGCATAGCAGCACAACCAGCATTGGAAAACATACCGACAGGCAGCATCCCGCAACATCATGTAGGCTGTCCTAGATGTGGCTTGTCTTTATCGATCCCGACTATTGTTCCTGGGGATCAGGCTCAATGTCCTCGCTGCCATCAGCATTTAGTGCGAGTGGAAAAATACCCACTTGATACACCCATGGCCTATGCCAGTGCTTCCTTGATGATTATGATTATCGTGTATAGTCAGTTATACATGATTGTAGATATGTTTACCTTACATGTAGATCTAACACTACCCTACATGTTAAGTTCACTGGCACAGCAGGACTATTCATTTCTGGCCGAAGTGATGTTTTTATTGACATTCGGCTCCCCGCTGCTGTTTCTTCTATTATGCTTGTATGTCTATATCGGTCTGTATTATCAACAAGTGTTACCCGGTATGCTGTATGCCACCCGAACCTTAGTGCGCTTGCGTCACTGGATCATGGTGGACGTATTTTTTATCGCCACTCTGGTGGCCTACATCAAAATCATCGGTATGGCTCAGATCCATTTCGGCCTAGCGTTTTGGTTGATGATGGTGCTGGCCATATTACTCATTCGTACCTCACAAGGCGTGCCAGAACATTGGATTTTTTATCAGATTCAAACCTTGACCGGTAACGATCCCACACTCATTAAACATAGTGAACACACCGTCAGTTGTAATTATTGCTTATTTGAGCAACCAGCCACTCAAAACATCTGTGGGGTATGCGGCTCATTTCTAAGCAGACGAAAACCACTCAGCCTGCGTATTAGCATGGCATTTTTACTGAGTGCCATCATCCTGTATATCCCTGCAAACCTATTGCCCATGATGATTACTCGTTCGCCAAATTCAAATTTGGCCAGTACCATTCTGGACGGCATTGAATACATGTGGAAAGATGGCGATATCTTGATTGCCATTGTCATATTTAGTGCCAGTATGGCTATACCCATATTAAAAATTATCTCCATGTTAGTATTATTATATTCGGCTGCTTACAAACCTTTAATGTCTCCAGCCAAATTGACCATACTTTATCGCATAACGGAATCTATCGGGCGCTGGTCTATGATTGACATCTTTGTCGTGATTATTTTGATGTCCGTATTTACTTCCCCGTTAGCGAAAGTGACTCCTGGAGCCGCCACAGTTTATTTTTGTGGCGTGGTCATCCTGACCATGGTTTCCGCATTAAGTTTTGATTCACGTTTACTTTGGGATGAAGCGAAAAAAACTCATCATCCTTATCGCCGCAGAAAAAGGCACCAACTATGACCCAATCTGAAGATACTCAACAGCAAACCACCGCCACGGTCAAGCACGCACCGCCTTTTAATGTTTTAGTTTGGATCATTCCTGCTTTAGCATTATTAACTGGAGCATGGCTACTATTCCAACATATTCGCAATACCGGTCCAGAAATTACCTTGTACCTAAATGATGCAGACGGCATTGAAATCAACTCCACAACCATCAAAGTATTAAATGTAACCGTTGGCAAAGTGACTGCAATCAACATCAGTCCGGATGAAAAAGGGGTGCAGATTAAAGCCAAAATGAGTGCAGATGTAAAAAGCATGCTGCGTGAAGACACTCAATTTTGGATTGTCAAACCACGTATTGATCAAAGTGGTATTACTGGGCTGAACACCTTGGTTTCTGGATCTTATATCGCTTTTACTCCGGGTCACAGCAAAGAAAAGGCCGATTCATTTAAAGTACTTGATTTACCGCCGGTGTCTGCCATTTCACAAAGTGGTCTGCGATTACGCCTGAAAGGTTACAGCGATAAATTGCTTACCCCAGGCAGTCCAGTACTTTATGGAGACATGGCCGCAGGTCAGATCGAAAAAGCCTATTTTGATCCAAAAGATCATAGTGTGCACTATCAAATATTCGTCAACGCACCTTATGACAGCCTTATCAACGATAAAGTCAAATTTTGGTTACAAACCGGCATCCAAATCAAAGCATCCGGTGGTGGAGTACACATAGACTCTGCGCCCTTGCCTGCCTTACTTTCTGGTGCCATATCTTTTAAAACAACTGAAAACGGTACGGGCAAACCTATTGCAAAAGATGCTGAAATGCCTCTATACCGCAGCGAGCAAGAACTGGATAATCTTCCCTCTAAACGAGCGCTTTATTATGTTATCTTCTTCAAACAATCCATTCGTGGCTTAAAAGTTGGTGCTCCAGTAGAGTTTCAAGGGTTAAATATAGGATCTGTTGCCGACGTTCCCTATTTCGCCCAAAATGACAGCCATCAACTGTTGCAACATGGCTGGATTCCGGTTCGCATCCGTATTGAACCTGCCCGTATGGAAATTAATGCTTCCGAACAGGATAATAAAATTTGGCAACAAAAAATCCAGCAAGCCATGCATAACGGCATGTTTGCTTCTCTAGAAAAAGATAACTTACTCACTGGAAATCAGTTTATTCTTCTGTCAACCAATCAGTCGTCTACAGCAATAGTCAGACCGGCAGAGGTTTATCAGGGCTATAGCGTTATTGGAAGCACCAATAATGGCTTAGATCTGCTGCAAAATCAGCTTTCTGCATTGTTGACCAAATTAAATAAACTGCCGATCGAACGATCCTTGCAGCAATTAGATGGCACCATGATCCAGTTGAAAAATACCTTGGCCAGTGCGGATCGATTGCTAAAACAAAATCAGACTCAACAAATTCCAGCACAACTGAATGCCACCCTACGCGAGCTGCGTACTACCCTACAGGGAGTGTCCAGCACATCTCCGTTATATGGCGATATTCAGCAAACATTACACAGTATCGACAGAACTTTAAAAGATGCTCAGCCAACTTTGAAAACCCTTAAACAGCAACCTAATGCCTTAATTTTCAATCGACGCGGGCAAGACCCAGAACCACAAGGAGCCCAATAATGAAAATCTTGTTATCGCTCATCTGTGCCTGCACACTGACCTTAGCCGGCTGTGCTGGCACACCTGTAACCTATTACCAGCTACCTAATAGTCATTACCAGCTACCAAGCGGTTATTACCGTACACCGGTACATATTAAAGTGGTTTTAACTGATAGCCTCAACCAAGGAAATTTGGTTTATCAGGATAGCCCGACTACCCTACATTTCGCCCAAAATCATCTTTGGGCTGACGATTTAGATCAGGAAATCACCCACATATTGGCCAACGAGCTAAATAAATATAGTCAACACTTCTCATTCATGCCCCAAAGCAACAGTAAACATACCCTTACTGTGTATATATCAGCCTTCCAAGGCAGTTATGATGGTCATATTCACATCAAAGGCTACAGCATGTGGGATGGTAGTAAAGAAAAAGGACAAAATTTCAATATTCGTTTGTCCCAACAGGGAAATGGCTACAGTAATATGGTCAAAGCATTGACCAAAGGATTAGAACAAGTAGCTATAACCATTGCCCCATAATCAAGATCAAACATATATTTTTCAACGACAAAGACTAAACATGAAACCATACCCATTAATCTTATGGATTGCCTCTTGTCTGACTGCTTGCAGTATCGGCATGCCCAACAATATTGCAGTTGGCATAGGCGGAGGCAACAGCAGCTTTGGTTTAGGCACCACCATCAATTTTCCCATCAATACTAAGCCTCTTCCTGCCGATCCTCCAGAAATTGCTGGAACAGAAAACCAACCTAAAGAAAAACCCAAACCAAGAAAACCTGTTTACTAGTCGCAACAATTTTCATAACAACCATAGAGACTATCAATTTCAACTTGGCTTTTGCATAGTGAGAAAAAGCGTCGGGTAACCAGCATCAACTAAAACCAATTTGAGTTGTTTAGTCCCCCGAAACCTAGATCTAGGCAAAAAATTAAACAGTTAAAAATCTTATGCAAAAATATATCGCAAAATAATTGTAACTAAACTGATTGAAGATTCAAACTGCATATAATCTGAGAAAAATCATTTTATTTAGTGCAGGTATTCCATCTTATCCAGAGAAATTCAGGGAATATGGATGAAAAAATTCATATCGATTACATAGCTTAAATAATTCATTCTAGAGTAAGCAGAAAATAGAAAACATATCCGTTAAAAGGTTGTGCAATGGCTAATGGCAATAAGATTATATCCTCTGCCTTGTTAGTCAGCATGGTCTAAAAACAATGCCAAAAAATCCTCCTCATGATTTAAAAGGCGATTATTTAAATTTAATAAGCTTTATTCTTGCTGCTCGATAATAATTAATCATAGATAAAGTAACATGATCTTAGAAAGCCATAATCGATCTTTTATATCTTTAAACAGCCAAAGTGATTAATGCATACTCATTGTTTTTTCGAATGTAATAAATTTACTCATGACAAGACTTAGCTAAAATACTTTCTGAATTTCCTACCCAATTTTATTCATACCCAGATTACAAATCTTATTATTTATCGTCACCTTTCCAACCAATACTTATGGTTTTAAGCTTTGTTCCAGCAAATACATTGACGAATAGATGACTGCATCTTTATTTGCTGCAGCCAATCAATTTCAACCATTTTTGCTGCTGCAACAGATAGCGAGCCAGCTATAATAAGATGTCAGGCGAATATATGACTATATGGTTAATATTGATGATTTATTAAACATAAAAAATCACATAAACCCATTATAATATGCCTAAACCTTATAAAAGCATGCTACACTTTTAAATTAAACTTCTTCTATTACACAACAGAGAAAGCTTTATGGCGGGCAATACTTTCGGGCAAATTTTCACAGTTACCACATTTGGTGAGAGTCATGGACCAGCGTTAGGTTGTGTTGTTGATGGTTGTCCTCCTGGTTTAGCTTTGAACGAAACCGACATCCAGCACGATCTCGATAGACGCAAACCTGGCACAAACCGTTACGTTACACAGCGTCGTGAAGATGATCAGGTGGAAATTTTGTCTGGCGTATTTGAAGGGAAAACCACTGGCACACCAATTGCATTACTAATTCGCAATAATGACCAACGAAGTAAAGACTATAGCTCTATTGCGCGCAGTTTTCGACCTGGTCATGCTGATTATACTTACTGGCATAAGTACGGTATTCGCGATTATCGTGGTGGTGGTCGGAGTTCTGCGCGGGAAACAGCAGCACGTGTGGCTGCTGGGGCAATCGCTAAAAAATGGTTAAAACAGACTTTTAATACCGAAATAATGGCTTATGTTACGCAGATTGGTGATAAAACCATCGCTTATGAAGACGTGGCATTTATCGCTGAAAACCCTTTTTTTGCCGCTAACCGCAGTCAGATTGAAGAGTTAGAGCAGTATTTGGACGAAATTCGTAAAGCACAGGATTCCATCGGTGCTAAATTGCATGTCCGTGCTACAGGTGTACCGGTAGGCTTAGGCGAGCCGGTATTTGATCGCCTTGATGCAGATATAGCACATGCAATGATGAGCATTAATGCAGTTAAAGGAATTGAAATTGGAGCTGGTTTTGCAAGCATTAGCCAGAAAGGCAGTGAACATGGTGATGAAATCACCCCTGAAGGCTTTTTGACTAATCATGCTGGTGGCATCTTAGGTGGTATTAGCAGCGGTCAGGATATTTATCTTAATCTGGCCATTAAGCCAACCAGTAGTATCGCTATGCCACGTCGCTCCATTGATATAGATGGACAGGCAATAACCATCTCAACTCATGGCAGGCATGACCCTTGTGTGGGTCTACGTGCGGCCCCCATTGCAGAAGCGATGTTAGCTTTAGTGCTAATCGATCACGCATTGAGACACAGAGCACAAAACAAGTGAGTTAAAAGCAATAAAGGTAAATAGCCAAACCAACGGTAGGGTTATATTTTCAACAGTTAGTAACTTATGCGATAATAACCGAGAATGTCCATCATCAACTGAACTACTCTTTTTGGAAAGAATACGTTGCGATGGTTTAATACCACAAGGATATACCTTATGAGTCAAGAAACAGCTTTGGGTGCAGCTTTGAAGTCTGCTGTACAAACCATGAGCAAAAAGAAACAGACCGATATGATTGCTGAGCATATCTATCGTAAGTATGACGTGTTTAAATATTTTAAACCATTAGCTATAGGCATTGATCAGGATCTTATTGCTGCATTGCCACAATATGATGCAGCTTTGATTGCCAGAGTACTGGCCAATCACTGTCGTCGTCCGCGTTATATTAAATCCCTAGCTCGAGGCGGCAAACGCTTTGATCTGAATAACAGATTCAAAGGCGAAGTATCAGCTGAAGAAAAAGCAATTGCTCAGCAACACCCTTCGATGCAAACTGCAAAAGCTGCTGAAGACGCACCTGCTCAAACTGCCCCCAACACGGTGGAAAATACTGCCGAAATTAGTGAAAATAATGAAAGCAAATAAATAATTTAAGACGATTTTTCTTTCTTCAAACATTTTTCATCATGCTATTTGATAGCCATTGCCACCTTAGCCATGAGCCTCTGGTCGAAAATCTACCCGAGATATTGGCTCAGGCGGCACACAAGCATATCAATGGTTTTCTCGTACCAGCCACGCAACCACCAGATTGGGAAGCTACCCTTCAGCTGGCGAAAGTGTATCCCCAAATTCATGCCGCAATCGGTATACATCCATGGTATATCTCTGCTTGCACCCTAACTGATTATGAAAAATTAGAGCAATTACTCGGAGAAAATTCTGATCTTTTGCTAGGCGAAATTGGATTGGATTTTGTACACGCACGAGATGCAGAAAGCCGTCAGCATCAAATTCAAAGATTTGAACAACAGTTAGACATTGCTAAATCAGCATCCCGACCCATCATTATTCATCACGTTCATGCTACTGCCGCCTGTCTAAATAGTATAAAGCGCTGTGCCTTTAAACACGGCGGATTCGCCCATGCCTTTTCAGGAAGCTTAGAAGAAGCGCAAGAATGGATCAAACAAGGTTTTTTAATTGGCATAGGCTCATTGCTATTACGTCCTCATGCTAAAAAAGCACGCTTGGCTGCTCAGACCTTGCCGTTGGAACATATGGTTATTGAGACAGATGCTCCTTATATGCCACCACAGGACAAACCCTACAATTCTCCCGCTAATCTACAGCAAATTGCTCAAATTATTGCTGAGCTTCGTGGCATAGCATATGAACAGGTAGCGCGCATTACCACACAGAATGCTATGGCGATTATTAACAAGATCCATTAATGCGCCTTCAGCATAATCCATAAACATCTCAAACCTTATCTAATTGCTTAAGATTCGCTGCGACACACCATTTGATTAGTGGCTCATCTCTAACCTATTCCAATTTATTGTCATGCGAGTTTATTCTGAGCACGCGATCGACATGACCGATGACACATACACTTAACCAAATCAATGAAGCTAAGGCTTAACCAGATGATTTTACAGAAACTAGTTATAAGCTGTTATTATGTTTTAACAAAGTATATGACCGACCAAATATAAAAATATGGCGAAGATTCAAACGTTAATTGATGATATATCTTAACCTAAACCAAATTTTCTAAAAATGGTTCACCAACCAATTTCTGTTAAATTAAATCATCCAAAGGAGCGGAACATATCAAAATCAACATACAAGATAAATCCATTCAGATCATTGATTATTTTTAACCATAATCATCTAAGAGCTCAGTATCGAAAATGGACATACTGTATGCCTGAAACTTACTTCACAAGTTGAGCAGAAACCGTTCTTGCGCCTTGTCGAGGATGCAACGACCAAATCTATTTTGCTAAAAGCACAATAGTAAGACGTTTTAGCTTAGAAGAAATAAAAAGAAGCCCAGATATAATCTGGGCTTCTTTTATTAATGATGGCGGAGAGTAAGGGATTCGAACCCTTGATACAGGTTTTGCCCATATACTCCCTTAGCAGGGGAGCGCCTTCGACCACTCGGCCAACTCTCCATCAAGAAGAGCGCACTATACCTAAATCCCGCCGAAGTGTCAAACAAATTTAGTGCCAGCAACAGTGAAAAAATTAACTTTCATTACTAACATATTAACTTTACTAAAGAATTAAGCAAACCGAAATTTAAGCATGATGAATCCTTTATACATTCTTACGTTTTTATTATAAACTTAGGGCTAGACAACATAAGATACTGAGTATGATCTTAATGAGTAGCGATCGCTGGATTATTAGCTAATGACTTAGCATTAGATTACTTTATGGCAACAAATATATAAATTTTTCTGATTATACTAGAATCATTTACGCTATCAACATACCAAGTTTTCACTATACAGGTATAATAGTATGCCTAAAAACTATACCAGTTTTAATGTTGTTAAATATTGTTTGTCCTGTTTTACCTAACTATCTCTGATATAAAATCGTGGAGACCTGCATGAGTGCAATTATCGATATTTTTGCGCGTGAAATTCTAGATTCACGTGGTAATCCTACAGTTGAGTGTGATGTGCTGCTTGAGTCTGGGGTAATGGGAAGAGCGGCCGTCCCTTCTGGTGCTTCCACTGGAGAAAAAGAAGCGTTGGAGTTACGTGATGGCGATCAGGATCGTTATCTTGGTAAAGGCGTATTACAGGCAGTAGAAAATGTAAATAACGAAATTGCACAGGCCTTAATCGGCATTGATGCTAGCGAACAAAGTTATATTGATCAGATCATGTTAGATCTGGATGGAACCGAGAATAAAGGTCGTTTAGGCGCCAATGCTACTTTAGCAGTTTCTTTGGCTGTCGCTCGCGCAGCAGCGGAAGATGCCGGACTGCCCTTGTATCGCTATATCGGCGGTGCAGGACCCATGGCGATGCCAGTACCGATGATGAACGTGATCAATGGTGGTGCACATGCCAATAATAGTTTAGATATTCAAGAATTCATGATTATGCCTGTTGGGGCTAACTCTTTCCGTCAAGCCTTAAGATGTGGCGCAGAGGTATTTCACCACCTCAAAAAACTATGCCATGATCAAGGTTTATCCACTACAGTTGGGGATGAAGGTGGCTTTGCTCCTAATCTCGCCAGTCATGAAGAGGCAATTAAGCTGATTTTGGCTGCCGTAGAAGCAGCTGGCTATGTAGCAGGTGAAGATGTTGTTCTGGCACTAGATTGTGCTTCCAGTGAATTTTACCATGACGGTCACTACAAACTGACTGCGGAAGGTTTGAGCCTAACCAGCGAAGAGTTCGCGAATTATTTGGCCGATCTGGTCAATAAATACCCCATAGTATCGATTGAAGATGGCATGAGCGAACATGATTGGGACGGTTGGAAAATACTGACAAAACTTCTTGGTCAAAAAATTCAGTTAGTGGGTGATGATCTATTTGTGACTAATCCCTCTATTCTAAAAGAAGGTATCGCAGAAGGTCTGGCCAATTCTCTTTTAGTCAAAGTTAATCAGATTGGAACATTATCTGAAACATTGAAAGCAGTTGATTTAGCTAAGCGCTATCGTTATACCAGTGTGATGAGTCATCGTTCAGGTGAAACTGAAGATAGCACCATAGCCGATCTAGCCGTAGCCACTAATTGTATGCAGATCAAAACGGGTTCTTTATCAAGATCTGACCGAATGGCTAAATATAATCAATTGTTGCGCATCGAAGAAGAACTGGGTACCGCTGCTTATTATCCGGGCAATAAAGCTTTTTATCAGCTTAATTAAAAGCATTACAGTTACAGGTAAATGCAATGAAGTGGGTTACGTTGGTATTAATATTAGCTTTAATTGGTCTGCAATATGATCTATGGTTCGGGCATGGTAGTTGGCATGACATGATCAGACTAGAAGAAAGTGTGATTCAGCAAAATGCCAACAATGAAGCTTTGGTTCAGCGTAATCGAGCCTTGACTGCGGAAGTTAAGGATTTGGCTGAGGGCAAAGATGCCATTAATGAAATGGCTCGAGCCAAGCTTGGCTATATTCAAAATGGTGAAGTGTTCTATCGTTTTACCCCACCAGCAACTGTGCCTACTGCGACAGGAGTTACCCAGTCAGCCACTGTAGCTGACAGATAATTCAACCGCAACGATCAAAAAAATGCAGCATTCTAACGGATGCTGCATTTTTGTTTCAGTGCAGATTACTTGATTTGATTCATCACTTAGAAAGTTGTTAAGTTGTAACTCTGAGACAAAATTTTATCGCGTGTTCAGATTTTTGATTAGGGCTAAGCTCTGTATCAACTTAAGTCTGCATGAACTCGAAGAGTATGTTATTTTATGATGGCTATTAGATATTGAATTAGAAATCTGCGTTGGAGACTATGGCATGATCCTGATCCATGAAGAAGGCTATGGCCTGAAAGTAGTGTTGCATGATGAATTTACCTTACAAGATTTTCAAAAACTTGAAGAAGCGCTGCTTAAAACACGTGAACTAGCACACTTACCGGATCTTTTGCTGGATTTAAGTGAATTGAAAGATTTCACCGTCGATATGGCTTTTGAACATTTGCGCTTCTTACGTAAACATTCACATCATTTCGGTCGTACCGCAATCGTAGTCTCAGATATTTGGATACGTTTAGGCTCTCATTTGGCCAATCTGCTGACGTTGTACCATCCAAAATATTTCGATGATGTTGGCAGCGCAGAAAATTGGTTAAAGCAAAATGGCGGTAAATAATAAGTCAGTTTATCAGTAAAAAAGTGACTCATTTGCGTACTAATCAATCACTTCAAAGAGATATTGAACTTTCAATGGAATTAAGCAAACGGAAAATTTGATCATTGCACTATAAAAATGAATTTCCTTTATTCCTGTTTAGCATTTATATAGTCTCGGCAGTTCAGTATCTAATCATTATATTGTATTTAAACGGCGATGAATGAACTCATCGCCGATTTAGCATTAACCACTATATGGATAAAAAATTAACTGTTGATGCCTTAAGATAGCCAATAAATCAATTTATCAACTTAAGGAATTGATCAGGTTAATGACCATTTTGGCAGAATTTTTGCCCGCCACTTGCAAAAATTCATCAAAGCTGATGCTGGCGTGAGCATCTCCGTTGTCAGATATCGCCCGAATAATGACAAAAGCCACACTAAGCTGATGGCAGGTTTGCGCAATCGCTGCGGCTTCCATCTCTACCGCCAAAACATCTGGGAAATTATTGGTGATTCTTTGATTTTGTTCCGCAGTGCCGATAAATTGATCGCCGCTGACAATCAGTCCTTGATGAATACCATGTTGATGATTAGATTCTTTCACAGCCAGCTTGGCGGCCTGAATTAAAGATTGTGCTGAATGATATCGGCTTGGTAATTGTGGTACCTGCCCGATGTCATAGCCAAATGCGGTGACATCCACATCGTGATGGGCAACCTCGGTTCCTATTACGACATCACCTATTTGCATCCCCTGCCCCAGTCCACCTGCACTACCAGTATTAATCACATATTGTGGAGCAAAGCGTTCAATAACGATGGCGGTTGTTACCGCAGCATTCACTTTACCAATCCCGCTTAACGCCAGCACCACATCGCATTGATCAATTTTGCCAACATGGAATTTGAATGCACCCATCACAATATCATTTCTTTGTTGTAATTGATCGAGCAGATAATCCAATTCAGGTTGCATTGCAGCAATGATGGCAAATAGAGGTTTTGACATAATTTTTATCTCTGTATGATTTTTATTGACCCAATGGATAGTATACAAAATATGAAAAAATAAAAATACTGCTTTCCTTTGATTGAGCAATATCATTGAGCTAACAGACAAATTAAGTTTCAACTAATAAATCAATACACTGTAATAACATTTTTAGATTAATGATTTTCTAATACTCTACATTCGATCACTCGGTTACTTTAAGTCATATAATTTTGGAATGGATTTTTTGGCAACAATAAAAGTTAATTATGCTGGAAACATTTTTAATAGCGACAAAATCATCCTCTAAATCAATAGTAATGAAACAATTCATAAGTGATTCAAGCTGGCTATTTATTCCAGCAGCTTTAAAAATTAACCCTAAATTTCTGCAGCACAGCATACAAGCTAATCCGAAGCTTCAATGAACATAAACAGCAGAAAGAGACATGGATGTGAACCATTAAATTGCATTGCGATGACAGTAGGATTTTAAGCCGCTGAGAAAAGCCGATTAGGACGGCGATTGCATAAGTTGATTAAGCGCTGTACGCAATCCACTGCGACGATGATCACTATTTTTAATCGCTTGCGTCAGCTGGGTGATGCTGCCACAAAAGGTGAAATGCTGTCGCGCGCGCGTTAAGGCAGTGTACATTAATGCACGATTGAATAACGGATCATCTGAAGACGCTTCTGATTGCGGTGCCAACAACCACACCTGATCATATTCCGAGCCCTGACTTTTATGCACCGTAATGGCGAAGGCGGGTTCATGCTGGGGTAAACGACTAAGAGCGATTTTGCGGAAAGTGTGCCCATGGGCAAAATAGGCCAATAGATGCTGAGCATCATCAGGATCAGGTAACATGACACCAATATCACCATTATATAGCCCTATATCATAATCATTTTGCGTGATTAGAATAGGTAAACCGGCAAATCCATTTTCAGTATCAACTTGCCATTGACGGGCAAGATATTGACGGTACAACTGGTTGAAAGTATTGGCATCAGCTTTTCTCACGGCTAAAAGAATGATATCAGTTAAATGAGAAAAAATAGTTTCAACATCATGCTCCCTCACCGCTTTCCACCACGAATGTTGTAATTGGTACCAGATTTCACATAATTCAGCTAAGCTAACTTGTCGACGTTCTAACTGCTGAAAAGACTCTATTGCCTGTACAGCCGCGTTGTCATCCCCACTGATACAAGCTGAAGCCAATGCCCCAATGCCTTTTTTCGGATCAAAACGATAGCTATGGGTAAGCGTAGCCACATGCGCAGCAATTCCGGCATCTGGTTGATAAGGCGGCAAAGATTGTTGCGGGAGTATCTGCTGCAATTGTTGGCTCAAAGCTGGCGTTAGAATTGTTGAAACGGATAAATCCGCCAGCACGTTACCCAATCCGACAGCGGGTAACTGGTTAGCATCTCCTAACAGGATCAATCGAATATTGGGCTTCAAAGAACGCAACAATGCCCTGAATAACGATAAATCCAACATGGATGATTCATCTACGACCAGAATATCCACTGGTAATGGATTGGTGGGATTGAATGGCCCAGTAAGTAATGGTGGACGCAATTGTAATAAACGATGAACAGTTTGACCACTCAGTTGTGACAAGGATTTGAGAATATCTGCCGACAAATCAAGTTGTTGTATTGCGTGATGTAAGGCACTTGCCATATGCGTGGCTGCTTTACCGGTTGGCGCAATTAAAGCGATCTGAGGCGGATATGGCGCTTGCCAGACGTGTTTCAATAGCAGTGCCAAAATTTTGGCAACGGTGGTGGTTTTTCCGGTTCCCGGCCCACCATTGATCAGAACAAACGGTTGTAACAAGGCTAAGGCAGCTGCAAACCGCTGTTCTGAGGCATGCTGATCAGGAAACCACTTTTGCAGATCTTCAGCTACAGATTTATCAAGGGATTGAGTTGACGGAGCACACAGCTTACTGATACAAGTGGCGACATCTTGTTCGAGCTGCCACATTCTGCCAAAAAATAATTGTTGCTGATTTAATATAAAAGGTGAATAGCTATATATATTGCCTACCAGCGTGCCACAGCAGCGTAGTTCAGCAAGATGATCTCGGGGAACAATGATGTAGCTATCACCTCGGTTTAAAGCTGATAATAAAGCTTCTGCCCAAGGCTGCACAATTTCCCATTCTGCTGGAGCCACTGTGCTTAACACTTTAGCAATAGCAGCCAGCGCGGGATGATGTGGGTGAGTGCTTTCTGAAAACTCAACAACTGGATCGGACATAAAGACTAAATGTGAATATCCACACCCATTAAGATGCAACCTGAGGAACTAGCTTACCATCGTACATGGTCATCACATGGTCAAAACGGGTGGCTAATTCATCATCATGAGTGACCACCACCAAGCTGGCACCCAATTCAGACTGCAATTCTAACAACATATCCAATACATTTTGCGCATTTCTGCGATCCAAATTTCCAGTCGGTTCATCAGCCAGTAGACATGCAGGATGAGAGACTAAAGATCGAGCAATGGCCGCCCGCTGCCGCTCACCACCGGATAACTCTCCTGGTCGATGCAGAACACGTTGTTTCAAGCCGACCTTGTCCAGCATCGCTAATGCCTTTTCTTCCGCTTCTGCCCTGCTTTTACGAGCAATTAATAATGGCATCATGACATTTTCCAGAGCAGTAAAGTCTGGCAATAAATGATGAAATTGATAGACAAAACCCAAATATCGATTACGCAGTTTACCAATGGCTTTTTGGCTAAGCTGAGACAGATCTTCACCCATAAGACGGACAGTACCGCTGGTTGGCTTATCTAATCCACCAAGCAAATGCAGTAAAGTTGATTTGCCACTGCCTGAAGCGCCAACTATGCTGACACTTTGACCGTGTTCAACACGAAAATTTAAATTTTCCAGCACCGAAACCTGCAAATCTCCATCATCATAGGATTTAGTAATCTGTTCACAATCAATAATATATTGAGGATTATTCATATCGCAAAGCCTCCGCTGGTTGGGTTTTGGCTGCACGCCAGCTGGGATATAGCGTTGCGAGAAATGACAGCAACAATGCTGCGAAAGCAACAGTACACACATCAGATACTTTAATATAGGAAGGCATATAGTCTACAAAGTAGATTTGTGAGGTAATTAATCTTCGGCCAATTAACCCTTCGATAAAGGCCACAATTTTTCCTACATTCAACGCCAGTGTGACTCCTAAAATAACCCCAATCAGTGTCCCCATCAATCCGGCTACTGCTCCTTGAATCATAAATATCCGCATAATTCCGCCCGGCGACATACCCAATGTGCGCAAAATAGCAATATCAGCTTGTTTTTCAGTCACCGCCATCACCAGAGAAGACACCAGATTGAACGCCGCCACGGCAATAATGAGCAACAAAATAATGAATAACATGCGCTTTTCAATTTGGACAGCATCGAAATAGCTGCGATTTTGAAAAGTCCAGTCATTGATCCATACCTGCGACTGAAGAGAAGCCGGTACAATATTCTGAATGACAGTAGGAGCCTCTTGTGGATCGGCCAGTTTGAGCCGTAATCCACTTACGGCATCACCCAACCGATACAGTTTTTGGGCATCAGTAATATGGACCATAGCCAGACTATTATCGACTTCAAAAATTTTGGTATGTAAAATACCGACCAAATTAAATTGTTTTAATCTAGGCACCATGCCTGCAGGCGTCACATTGCCATCTGGAGTGATGACAGTAATTTTGTCGCCAATATTCGCCCCAAGCGCTTCTGCCAAACCTTTACCCAGAATAATATCGAATTCACCCGGTTTGAGACTATTAAACCCGTTTGGCGATATGTCCTTACCATAATCAACCACATTACCTTCCAAGGCAGGATCTATACCGCGGATCTGTACACCGCGCACTTCACCCGCATTAGCCAGCAAAGCTTGATCGGCCACATAAGGTGCCGAACCCAAAACCTGCTTATTACCTTGTACCAGTTTTTGTAAATCTTGCCAGTGATGATCGTCACTGATCTGATAAAAGCCAAGTTCTGCATGTGGAGCCACGCTGAGTAATTGATTACGGATTTCCCTTTGAAATCCGTTCATTACCGACAAAACCACAATCAGAGTGATAACACCCAATGCGATACCGGCAATAGATACTGTACTGATAATGGACATAAACCCATTACGTTTCTTAGCACGCAAATAGCGTAAGCCTATCCATGTTTCCAAAGAAGCCATGTTCGTTTATTTCAGTCAAAAAAGAGATTGTACCCGACCCAAGTAATTGACGTCATGTTTTGTGAACACTCCAACTAGGTTAATATTTGTTATTTAACCAATTTTGGTCATCACATATTTCAATTATAGGTCATTTTAAGCGGGTTAAAAGCGATTTAATAACGACAATGATTTATTTAAAGAAAGTTTCTTACTGTTTACTTATCTTTAAAATATCCAAAAAATTAAACTTGATAATGAAAACAGCTCTAGGATTTATACAAAATATTTTCATCGAAAGCTTATTTTGACTAACAGAATTTCCGTTAAATCTTTCCTTAACCAATGATGGTAAGCGCTATTTTAAAGCAGCAGGACGTAGACAGAAACATCAAATGTGCTGAGCGTCTTCAATCAAAAAATTCATTGAGGCTTGCCGATACCTGTTATTCATCGAGGCTAACTCGTGATCGTAGCTAAATTGAATAAAACTCGATATTAATGGTGTGGATAGCCACCATCGAAACAATATCATCATCGGTTATCGATCAAACAAAGATTAATGTTTAAATCTAAGTTGCTGAACCCTTATTTCTGACCTAATCAATTCCCAACGCCCCGAGTGTGCGTATAGTTTTAACTTACCTATCAACGCCAGCAAATGGATTATGATAATGCTAATGCCCTAAAAAATCAGCACTCAACCCCATCATAAAAATACATCAATTTGACGTGCATCAAAATAATGAATTAAAGCTCCTCACAGATAAAATATTCGCCATCGAATTAATAGCTAAGCTTATTCTTTTAAGTTAACATTAGTTCAAATTCTAAGTACTAATTATTTACTTCCGTTCTACCTATTCTAAAGGGTGTTACATATGGATTACTCAACCTCCCCGTTATTTAGTCCCTTGACTCTGCCTAATGGCGCGGTATTAAAAAACCGCTTAATGATGGCACCTATGACCACATGTTGTAGTTTCCACGATGGTACGGTAACCGAAAATCAGGTCGAATATTATCGTGCTCGCGCAGGTGCTATAGGCACAATCATTGTTGAGTGTGGTTTTATCGATGAACGAGGTCCGGCTTTTCCGGGGGCTTTAGGTATCCATAATGATGATTGCATTGAAGGTCTGAGTTTGATCGCCAATGCCATCAAAGAAAAAGGTTCGAAAGCCATATTACAAATTTATCATGGTGGCCGCATGGTTGACCCGAAGCTAATCGGTGGTCAAATGCCCGTAGGTCCCAGTGCGATTGCTATTCCGCGTCCTAATGCCCCTACTCCTATTCCTTTGACTGCCGGTGAAGTTGAAGATATGGTGCAGAAATTTGGTGACGCTGCCCGTCGTGCCATTCAGGCCGGATTTGACGGCATCGAAATTCATGGTGCCAATACTTATCTTATCCAGCAATTTTTCTCACCTCATGCAAACCAGCGCGAAGATAAATGGGGTGGTAGTCGCGAAAATCGCACCCGTTTTCCCCTAGCCGTACTTGAAATCAGCCGACAAATGGCTAAGCAATATGCTTCAGATGACTTCATTATTGGCTATCGCTTTTCCCCTGAAGAGCTAGAAGTGCCGGGCATCACCTTCGAAGATTCCTTGTTCTTACTGGACAAATTGGCTATTGCAGGCCTGGAATATGTGCATTTTTCAATGGGTTACACATTGCGCCCTTCCATCATCAATACTGATGACAAAACGCCATTGATCGACAAATTTGTGCAGATGCGTTCACCTGCTTTAAGCAAAATACCTGTGGTGGGTGTGGGTAACGTTGTCAACAGAAGCGACGCTGAAACCGCTGTGGAACATGGCTATGATCTGGTTGCTGTAGGACGTGGTTGCATTGCCTATCCCGACTGGGCAGAACAAATCAAAACTAAAGATGACATACAACTATCCATTAACAGCGACCAACGCATTAATAAAATTATTCCCGAACCCTTATGGCGTTTTCCGCTGGTTAGTAGCATGGTTCGTGAAATTAGCACGAAAAAATTCCAGTCAGGTACCTATCGTCAGACCGTAAAAGATGACTACGAAAATGAATTCGTGATCAACGTTGAACTGGGACAAAACTTCATCAAAGATCTGACCCTAGTCAATGCAGAAGAATTAAATCAAGTTTCAGTTAAAAACTTCAATGAAATCAAAGATCGAATTCTGGCTGCGAACAGCCCCTACGTTGATACCATCAGTGGCGCCACATCACAATGTGAAGCGTTCAAAAAAGCCGTTACCAAAGCCATCGCCGAATCCTATCGCGTAGCCATCATTGCTGATGGTGGCAATCCTGATGAAAAAACAGTCGATGTAGTGGTGATTGGTAGTGGTGGTGCCGGTTTGGCTGCGGCAATTGAAGCCCATGACAAAGGTGCCAGCGTCATTATCATCGAAAAAATGCCGATTATCGGTGGTAATACCAACAAAGCTTCTGCAGGTATGAATGCCGCTGAAACAAAATTCCAGGAAAAAGTGGGTATCGTAGACAAAAAAGAATGGTTTTACAACGAAACCCTTAAGGGCGGTAAAAATAAAAACAATCCGCAATTGTTGCATTACTTTGTAGAACATGCGCCAGAAGCCATTAACTGGCTGGATGCTAAAGGCATTGAATTAAGCAACCTAACCACCACCGGTGGTATGAGTGTAGACCGTACCCACCGTCCAGAAAGTGGTGAAGCCGTAGGTGGATTCTTAATTAGCGGTTTAGTCAGAAATATCAACCAACGTAATATCGATGTCATGCTCGATACCTCTGTCACAGAAATTGAATTTGCAGATGGCAAAGTTAAAGCAGTGACCACCATTGATGAAGACGGCAATAGCCAGCGGGTCAATACCAAAGCCGTGATCGTAGCCACAGGTGGCTTTGGCGCCAATGCCGAAATGGTGACCCATTATCGTCCTGACTTAGCTAATTTTGTGACCACCAATCATAAAGGCGCAACCGGCAGCGGTATTGCCCTACTGCAAAAAATTGGCGCTGATACCGTTGACATGAATGAAATTCAAATTCATCCAACAGTGGAACAGAAAACAGCTTATCTGATTTCAGAATCAATCCGCGGAGGTGGTGCGATACTGGTATCACAAAATGGTCGCCGTTTTGTTAATGAACTAGATACTCGAGATAAAGTTTCCAATAGTATCATTGCTTTGCCTGAACATTACTCATACATCTTGTTCGATGAACAAGTAAAAACCGAAAACAAAGCAGCAGAAACTTATATTAGCAATGGCTTTGCAGCACAAGCTAATACCTTGGCTGAGCTAGCGCATATTCTTGATATCGATCCTGAAACTTTGGAGAGCACCGTAGCGCGTTACAACACCTTTGTAGAGCAGAAAGAAGACAAAGATTTTGGGCGCAATACCGGTATGCGTCACCCAATCAATCAAGCTCCATTTTATGCCATTCAAATAGCTCCAGGTATTCACCACACCATGGGTGGAGTAACCATTAACAGCAATACAGAAGTCTTGGATGAAAACAAACAGGTTATTTCTGGTGCTTATGCTGCGGGTGAAGTAGTCGGTGGCGTACATGGAGGTAATCGAATTGGTGGCAATGCAGTAGCTGATATCATTATCTTTGGTATACAGGCAGGTGATCAGGCCGCGGCATATAGTCAAAAAGCCTAATGACAAGCGATGCAGTAAACCATCATGAATGATGCATGCTATACCTATTCGCAACAGCTTATGGGTACAACGGTGTCCCTGCAACTGCTAACGGAAAATCCGCAAGCAGTTGCAGCGGTTTTTAATACCATCAAAGCTCTGGAAACTCGGCTAACCGTCAACCGACCACACTCCGAAGTCATGAGTATTAATCATGCTGCTGGCAAACATGCAGTAGTAGTGAGTGAATTGGTTTTTGATTTGATTAAACAAGCCAAACAAGCCAGTTTGTTACCGAATAGCTCATTTAACTTAGCCATTGGACCTTTGGTCAAATTATGGAAAATTGGTTTTAATGGTCATCGTGTTCCCGACGCACAATCCATTAACGAAAAACGCCGTTTAATCGATCCAAATCTGATTGAATTGAATCAACACAACCACAGTGTATATTTAGCCAAAAAAGGGATGGAAATTGATCTTGGCGCAATTGCCAAAGGCTATATTGCCGACATCATAAAACTTGTACTGGCACAGCATAATATTCACCACGCCATCATTAATTGTGGGGGTAATGTCCTGACCATTGGTTCGTCCCCTTTTACACCCAATCAGCACTGGCAGGTAGGACTAAAAAAACCATTCGCCTCTGCCACAAGCCTTCTGGGCATTATTCAGGTGCAGGATAAATCTGTTGTTACCTCTGGTATTTATGAACGCTATTTTGTGCAAGATGATCAAATTTATCATCATATCATTAATCCTGCCACAGGCTATCCCTTAAATAATGAACTCGATAGCATAACCATAATCTCCACCAATTCCTTAACTGGAGATATTTTCTCTACCATTATGTATGGCTTGGGCTGTAAAAAAGGGCTTGCAGCACTTAACGAAAGAAATTCAATGGGGGCAATTTTTGTCACCAAAGACAAACGAATTATTCTCAAAAATCAGCAACATTTCCAATTTCATTTATTGGATCAAAGTTATCAACTCTGTCCGGCAGACTAAGATAGTTAACCCTATTTTTTGCAACATATTCGACCGTTAACATCTTAATTAGTGCAAACATTTCAATATTTTAATTACATAAATTATGCGTAAAATATTACATCAATTAGCATTAAGTATACGCCAAAAAATTAGAGGCACTCCGAAATACCAATTACACAAACTTGCTTTTAACCGAGATGATAAAAAACAAGAAGTGAAGAGAATATTACATCAATTAGTGCTAAGAAACGACGTGGAAAATTTGGAAAAAGAACTTAAAAAATGTACTTTTGAAGATATAAACGTCGAAAACAAAGGATTAAAATTCACCCCTTTATTTACTGCAACCATACAGGGAAAGGTTGAACCCGCAAAACTGCTTATAAAATATGGGGCAAATGTCAATGCGTTAGATGTTTATGGTAGACCTCCGCTTTATTACATCGGAGACCCTAGCCCCGTACCAAGCGCAACAGCAGAAAACCGCTTACAGGTCGCCAAACTATTGCTGGATAAAGGAGCAGATGTCAATATCACTGACGCAGATGGCGCACAACCTTTATGGCGCATAGTATATAGTGCACTGGGTCAAGGAAAAGAAGATGAACTGCCGATTGTTAAGTTATTACTTGAATATGGTGCAGATCCTGATTTTAGAACTAAACCCGGTGGAAGCCCTTTAGACTTTGCAAAAAAAGTTGGTTACCAACCCATAATAGAATTACTTGAAATCCACAAAAAAATTTAAAAGCCAGCATATGTATATGCCAGAAAATAAGAGGTAACAATGAAATACCTCTAACTTAAACTCGCTTTTAACCGAAATTATAAAAATCAGAAGAAATAATCAGTAAATCTACAATAGAACAAATTACAGTTCATATGATGAATTTGACCTATGATGATAAAAATACTATATTAGTTCAAATATTTAAAAAAACGAATTGTATAAATGATGCGTAAAATATTACATCAATTAGCGTTAAGTATACGCCAAAAAATTAGAGGCACTCCAAAATACGACTTAAACAAACTCGCTTTCAGAAACGATTATAAAACACTAGAAGAAGTACTGTGTAAATGTACAATAGAACAGATTAATGAACCGGAAAAAGGGTTACGATTTACTCCAATCTTTTTTTCTGTTTTAGCAGGTGCAGTTGAATCCGCAAAAGTGCTTATAAAATATGGGGCAAATGTCAATGCGTTAGATGTTTATGGCAGACCACCGCTTTATTACATCGGAGACCCAAGCCCCGTACCAAGCGCAACAGCGGAAAACCGCTTACAGGTCGCCAAACTATTGCTGGATAACGGAGCAGATGTCAATATCACTGACGTAGATGGCGCACAACCTTTATGGCGCATAGTATATAGTGCACTGGGTCAAGGAAAAGAAGATGAACTGCCGATTGTTAAGTTATTACTTGAATATGGTGCAGATCCTGATTTTAGAACTAAACCCGGTGGAAGCCCTTTAGACTTTGCAAAAAAAGTTGGTTACCAACCCATAATAGAATTACTTGAAATCCACAAAAAAATTTAAAAACCAGCATATGTATATGCCAGAAAATAAGAGGTAACAATGAAATACCTCTAACTTAAACTCGCTTTTAACCGATATTATAAAAATCAGAAGAAATAATCAGTAAATCTACAATAGAACAGATTACAGTTCATATGATGAATTTGACCAATGATAATAAAAATACTATATTAGTTCAAATATTTAAAAATATGAATTGTATAAATTATGCGTAAAATATTACATCAATTAGCGTTAAGTATACGCCAAAAAATTAAAGGCACTCCAAAATACGACTTAAACAAACTCGCTTTTAGAAACGATTATAAAACACTAGAAGAAGTACTGTGTAAATGTACAATAGAGAAGATTAATGAACCGGAAAAAGGGTTACGATTTACTCCAATCTTTTTTTCTGTTTTAGCAGGTGAAGTTGAATCCGCAAAGCTGCTTATAAAATATGGGGCAAATGTCAATGCGTTAGATGTTTATGGCAGACCACCGCTTTATTACATCGGAGACCCAAGCCCCGTACCGAGCGCAACAGCGGAAAACCGCTTACAGGTCGCCAAACTATTGCTGGATAACGGAGCAGATATCAATATCATTGACGTAGACGGTGCACAACCTTTATGGCCGGTTGTATTTAATGCAAGAGGTAAAAAAGAAGAACTGCCGATTGTGAAGCTGTTTATGAAACATGGAGCCAATCCTAAGCATATAAATAAATATGGGAAAAACCCATTAGATATAGCTAAACTTTCCGATAATAGTGCATTACAAGAAATATTAGAAAGCCACCAAAAATAAAAAAATAGCATTGGTATACTTCTAAAATTAGAGGTCATTATGAAATACCACTTACACTATCTCCCTTTTAACCAAAATTATAAAAACCAAAATAAGTACTCTGTAAATCTACAATAGAACAGATTACAGTTCATATGATGAATTTGACCAATGATAATAAAAATACTATATTAGTTCAAATATTTAAAAATATGAATTGTATAAATTATGCGTAAAATATTACATCAATTAGCGTTAAGTATACGCCAAAAATTTAGAGGCACTCCAAAATACCACTTACATAAACTCGCTTGTAACCGAGATGATACAAGACAAGAAGTGAGGAGAATATTACATCAATTAGTGCTAAGAAACGACGTGGAAAATTTGGAAAAAGAACTTAAAAAATGCACTCTTGAAGATATAAACGTCGAAAAAAAAGGATTAAAATTCACCCCTTTATTTACTGCAGCCATACAGGGAAAGGTTGAACCCGCAAAACTACTTATAAAATATGGAGCAAATGTCAATGCATTAGATGCTTATGGTAGACCTCCGCTTTATTACATCGGAGACCCTAGCCCCGTACCGAGCGCAACAGCGGAAAACCGCTTACAGGTCGCCAAACTATTGCTGGATAACGGAGCAGATGTCAATATCACTGACGTAGATGGCGCACAACCTTTATGGCCGGTTGTATATAATGCAAGAGGTAAAAAAAAAGAAGAACTGCCGATTGTGAAGCTGTTTATGGAACATGGTGCAGATCCTAACCATATAAATAAATATGGAAAAAAACCATTAGATATAGCTAAACTTTACAATAATAGTGCATTACAAGAAATATTAGAAAGCCACCAAAAATAAAAAAATAGCATTTATATACTTTTAAAATAAAAGGTCATTATAAATACCACTTACACTAACTCCCTTTTAACCAAAATTATAAAAACCAAAATAAGTACTCTGTAAATCTACAATAGAACAGATTACAGTTCATATGATGAATTTGACTAGTGATAATAAAAATACTATTGCAAAAATGCATTGGTTGCATGCTACATTTGTTTATAAGTTTGATGATACTTCTGTTTGGGTTTTAGAAGGAAATCAGGCTAAAGGTGGTGCTGCTGTGAAAGATGATGTTATGGTTAATATTGTTAAATACAGACGAAATCAAGTTCAGGAATATTGAATGCCTAATGGATACTAAAAACGTAATAATGAAATGTTTTATTTTAATATTAACTTTAATCGTGAGTTGTTCTAATGACCCCAATCAAAAAAGATTAGATCAGCCTAAAGAAAACTTAAAGGTTACCATAAACAGGAATAAAAGTTGTAGGCCTTTGGATATTCTTATGTTAAAGGAAAAAGATGTAAAAACTTTATTTTTTCAAAAACTAGATTCAACAGTTAATAAACAATATTTAGGAAAGAAAAAAGAGTCTATAGATTTAACTCAGGAATTATTAGAAATTTTTTTGAATGATTTAAATACTAAATTTTTCTCAAGAAATTTAATATTCCAAAAAAAGTATAAGGCTAAATTTGTTATAGAAGATAAACAATCAAAAAATGAATCAACGACAATTGAGCTAAGCTATTTCCAAGAGGATTGTTTTTATAGGATGGCTATTTTAAACTACTATGAAACAGAAGAATATGCAGATGAAAGTAGTGTTATCTACTTTTTTAAAATTGAAAATAAGCAAATAACCAATTTTGGCAGACAAGAAGCTGGATAAATCAATTAGAAAAATAAAATAAAGCTCAAGAATTTACGTATCTAAAAGACTTGGGATATGGACATAGCATTTTTAAAAACCATATTAGTTCAAACATTTTAAACAATTTCAATTCGATAAATTATGGGTAAACTATTACATCAATTAGTACTTTGTATACGCCAAAAATTTAGAGGCACGATGAAATATGAATTACATAAACTCGCTTGTAACCGAGATGATAAAAGACAAGAAGTGAGGAGTATATTACATCAATTAGTGCTAAGAAACGACGTGGAAAATTTGGAAAAAGAACTCAAAAAATGTACTCCTGAAGATATAAACGTCGAAAAAAAAGGATTAAAATTCACCCCTTTATTTACTGCAGCCATACAGGGAAAGGTTGAACCCGCAAAACTACTTATAAAATATGGAGCAAATGTCAATGCATTAGATGCTTATGGTAGACCACCGCTTTATTACATCGGAGACCCCAGCCCCGTACCGAGTGCAACAGCGGAAAACCGTTTACAGATTGCCAAACTATTGCTGGATAACGGGGCAGATATCAATATCACTGATACCTCTGGAAACCAACCGTTAGGTTCTGTTGTTCATAATGCTGGTATAAAAGGAAAAGAAACAGATGAGCTACTAATTGTTAAACTGTTTATGGAACATGGCGCCGATCCTAACCACAAAAATAACTATGGCAGAAGCCCTTTGGATATTGCAACCAAACCTATGATAGAAATATTAGAAAGCCACCAAAAATATTCTTAATTATATTGATCTGTAGATAATATTTTATTATCAAAAAGCAATATAACTGCAAATATCATGACTGAGTGGCAATACTATATTTTTTTTCTTATTGATTTAATCTGTTACATAATGAATGATGACTCGATAACCCATTGAATAAGCTAAATCAAATATTACACTTCCTTTCTGTTGCACGATGTTTTACTCAACAAGGTCTATTAACAAAATGAATTTAGAATATCAAAGCTTGCAAAGCCTGTATTAATTGTTGTTGCTGTTCTGGGGTACCAACGCTAATACGCAGAAAATGCTCTATCCGTGGCTGAGCAAAATGACGCACAATCACACCTTGGCTACGTAAATGAGCATATATTGATTCAGCACTAAAATGAGGATGTGTGGCAAAAACGAAGTTGGCAGCTGAAGGTAGCACCTTAAACTGTAGAGCGACTAATTGCTGCTCCAGCCAGATTCTATTTTCGATTACCTGAGTAGACATTTGGCGAAAATAATCTTCGTCTTCAAATGCAGCTATTGCTCCGGCCTGTGCTACTCGATCAAGTGGATATGAATTGAAACTATTTTTAACCCGTTCCAATCCTTCGATCAGTTTTTCATGTCCCAAGGCCAAACCAACGCGCATTCCAGCCAGAGAACGGGATTTAGATAATGTCTGTGTCACCAGCAAATTAGGATAACGGTTAATCAGCGTAACCGCTGATTTTCCTCCAAAATCAATATAAGCTTCATCAATAACCACGACACATGATCGATTACTCTCAATAATCTGCTCAATTTGCGGTAAAGACAACAAACTACCAGTGGGCGCATTTGGATTGGGCAAAATCACGCCAGCTTTAGCACCACTATAATCTTGTGGATTAATGGCAAACTGTTCATTCAAAGCAATAAACTTTGGCTGTACGCCATATAACTGACAGTAAACCGGATAAAAGCTATAGCTTATATCTGGCAGTAGTAAATCATTTTTACCTTGAAAAAAAGTTGCAAATGCTAATGCCAGCACTTCATCTGAACCATTACCTACAAACACTTGTTTAATATCTAGCTGATAATAGTCAGCAATGGTTTGCCTAAGCTGGGTTGATTGTGGATCAGGGTAAAGGCGTAAATCAGCATTGACTGCCTGGCGCATTGCTGCAAGAACTTGAGGCGAAGGAGGATATGGATTTTCATTGGTGTTCAATTTAACTAAATTGTTCAACTTAGGCTGCTCCCCCGGTGTATAGGGATGCAAAAGTCTAGCCGTTTCACTCCAAAATATACTCATAATAGCTGCTACCCTTATTTTATTGATTTCTTCTGATGTTCCAGTTTAAATTTCTTCCTTTTTCTTTTATGGCATTCATTCTCTATCAGACTGATTGACTTAAAAGTTAACTTGCTTATTTTCTACTATTTTTTCTAAGGATACATTTTTTGCTAAATTTTTGATGATTTATCCAAGGATTCTGTAGTGACTAAATCTTTTATATCAATTTATTGAAAATCTTTATTGTTTGATGCATATCGTTTTAAAATAAATCCCGGTTCTTCCATTTTAAGCGAAGTATAGATAAATTGGTCATCTACTGCATCATTGGCTTTTAACTTTAACAAGATAGTAGTATAGCTTAGTCGCGTGTAGTTGCTTGAGGTTGAGCTGAAATTATCTAGTTGAAAAAGTAAATAAGCTGTACCTTTACTCTTAATATAGCTTAATCGTCGAGGTATAAAGGTTGTATAGTCTAAATTCTCTTTTATTGGCACATATATTCCATTAACAAAGATAAATAAGGCTGGTTTATCAGAGGATGAAATTTTTTTTTGATATAAGGGAAAATGCACCGGTTTTTTGGTGCAATTATCAGGATTAAATGTTTCATCGAATAAATTTGTGCTGTATGCATCAAAACGAATATGATTGATCGTATCTTCTACAAAAGATAGGGTATAGGGTCTATCTTCTTTTTCATATTCTCTAAATTGGAAATTGCAGAAAGATAAGTCATGCTTGATCGTTGTTATCTTTTGTACACTTTGGCATAGCACGATTGACGAACAAAAATAAAATAAGGCTGGAAATAATAACAATATTTTTCTCATAAGTTTCCTGTAATGGATTTTATCTATCAGCATATGCAGTAGGATTGCATAATCCAGTTGTTCCCAATGAGCCTTTGTCTACTCTACTCTTTTAAAAGAAGGCATTTGTTCAGAAGTGATTACAAATTTTCTTATACTTGGGTCGATTTTCTTTGGATATCCCTTCCCTTTTTCAAATAAGTTTTCTCCGGTTAATGTTCTGACAAAATAAGCTTCTTTAAAAAACAGACAAACATACCATCTATTTTTTTTACTACTTTTATAATTTGCCATTTCATTGACTCTGTAACAGCTATTCTTTTTTATTTCTGTGGTTATTGAAATTTATACATCCGCTTTTCTTAATCCTCTTTTTTAAGTGGACTTTAACTATAGCATCAGAAATCAATGTGTTTTCAGGTGTTTTTCCATATACCCATAACTTCTTCAACACTATACCGAGTAACATGGTCACAAAATAAATCTGTCTGCAATAAATCAACAGCTTTATTCTGGCTCAGTTGCTGCTTGGGCAAATAATTCAGCTGTTTTAATGCGAGTTTATCGAGATTTTGCTGGTTCAAACCACACAAAATTATGATCTTGCCCTGACAAGCCATTTTATGCGCAAATATTTGCAAATAAATCATCACGGTAACGCCTATACGACAACCATTACTGACATCCATATAAACGTGCTGAAAAGGTAGATCTTTAACTTTATTATTCACGTCGTCCAGTAGATATCGGGCATTTGCAAACAATAAAACTTGTGGCAATGTGATTAGAATGACATCATTTACTATCTGTATTTCAGTCGGCATTGATGGCCAAGCATGTTCTCTCACCACTCGCCACCACATGTAAATGAGACTTAAACTGACCACCAACCATAAGCCAGACAAAATGCCCAAAAATAAAATTATAAAGGCAGCAGCAAAAAGCAGGAATAAATCACCCCATTGATGCTTATATAAAGTTAATTCACTCCATTTAAACTGACAATACATCATATACAGCACGATCACCGCCAGAACCGGTAAAGGGACTTGTGCAGACCACCATAAATAAAAAGTACAACACACCAAACATAGCGTGATAATTAAAGATCGACGCTCAATCTTATAGACACGACCGGAAAAACGGCACAGACCTACCACCATTCCGCCAGATATAGCTGAAATGATATTACTTACACTCGCCATCACAAAATTGTGTTGCATTTTAAAAGCCAGATGTTGACAAACTTCCACGTAGATGAATAAAGCAACCGAGGCACTCATAAAAATTATAGATAGCCAGTCTGGTTGGGTCACTTGTTGCAAAGACCAAAACTGCCATGGTTGTTGCATAGGTGTGGCAACGCCCAGCAGCTCAAATGGCCATATAAGATCAATAATCCACATCAAAAGGATCAACCACAACGCTTTTGGTTGATAATCTGTACGCCATAATAGGAAAAGAAAAACTGATAAGATGGCAAGCACCAAGCTTGGCCAATTCCAGTTGTGCCAATTCAATATGGTCGTAAAAAAAGAATGCCAAGAACTGCCATCAGGCGTTACCCCCAGTATCACCGGCACTACTTGTAAAACTAATGTTCCAATAATACCCAGACAAATGCCATGCCAAACTGGTCTGGCTATCCATGTCATCCGTTTGGACGGAAAAACCACGGTGAGAAATAACAGCCACATACCAGTAAATAAGGTCAGCAAACTGACCACAGCTGATTGTTCAGCCAAGATGCCTTGATAAAATGTCATGGCTGTTGAAAGTATCAAAGTTGAATAAGGCGTTACCACCATTAACGCTTCAGTTCGCTCACCAAAAATGAGACAGCAGAGCAATGCGGCCACTACACTGACTATACCCATTATGATTGGTAATCCAGCTAAACCAGCACAGGCAAGAGCCATAGGCAAAATATAGCCGATAATCATCCAGCTATGTGGCAGGCTCGCCTTATCAAATACGCATTTTCCCGTGACAGATTGCAATCACATCCTCCTGTTGTTTTAATTAGTTACTTATTATTATTAAATCGGTTAAGGGGTTTATTAATTTAACTGACCACCTATCTCGTGTGCGGTACTGAATGCTTGATCCACATCATCAGCCAACACCGTAAAATGTCCCATTTTGCGCCCTTTTCTGACCTTTTTTTTGCCATATAAGTGTAATTTACACGCTTTGTGGGCGAGAATGAGCGACCAATCGGGCTCACCCTCTTTCGGCCAAATATCTCCCAAAATATTCACCATACAACATGGCTTAAGTAAATCTGGCTTTGCAGGTGGCAATCCACACAGGATGCGCACCTGCTGTTCAAATTGATCAGAAAGACAAGCATCTAAAGTGTAATGACCAGAATTGTGCGGTCTGGGCGCAATTTCATTAATTGCAAGCCGCATTTCTGAACCCACTACAAAAAATTCGACTGCCATCACCCCAATATAGTCCATCGCCTCAGCCAATTGTTTTGCCATAAGTTGCGCTTGCAGCAAAAGGTCTGCCGGCAATCTGGCTGGCACGAGCGAATAAGCAAGAATACCGTTTTGATGCACATTTTCAGCCACCGGAAAACTCACCAATTGATTGGTCTGCAAACGGGCAACGACTACCGATATTTCCGAATGCAAATCGACCTTTTTTTCTAAAATACATCGTACTTGTTGCAACTGATTAAAAGCAGCAATTAACTCATCCTGATTATGAACGGTGATTTGCCCTTTGCCGTCATAACCCAAAGTTGCGGTTTTTAAAATTCCGGGTAACATGTGACTATAATCAGCCTGTAAATCCGCTGCAGAATAAATCATCGCATACGGCACCGTAGCCAATCCGGCCTTATGAATCCATGCTTTTTCTTTTTCCCGATCCTGAGCAATGGCTACACAGTCACCGGATGGTGAGACGTGCGTGTACTGAGCCAACCATGTCATCGATGCAGCACTGACATTTTCAAATTCTGTGGTTACCGCGGCACATTGTGCCAGCGTTTGCAACGCATCATGATCTGTATAATTGGCACATAGATGTACATCCGCAAGCTTTCCTGCCGGGGCATCCGCATCTGGATCCACCACCGTTACACCATAGCCCATTTTTTTAGCCGCGAGCGTAAACATGGCAGCCAGTTGTCCGCCGCCTAAAATCCCCAGCATCGCCGGAGGCAAAATATAATCAGAAGACATCATCAACCCATTATCCGACAATCAAATTTAACCATAACACAAATTATCACTACACAAAATTACACAACCAACTTAAACACCCTTTAAAGATCAATATTTGTCTATTTCAGACATTTTTGCTGGTTATAAGAAACAAAATCAATATTCCAAGTGTCCAAGTTTAGAGATTAACAATGGAAGAGCCCCAGCTAAAAGAATGCAAAAGTTGATTGAAGAGTGAGCCTTAGAGCTTAGATAAAAAAACGACCAACCCTTTTATACATTCATAGCTGTTGTAACACTGCTCATTTAGGGCGTATTTCCCAGCATTGATGGATTTTAGCGTTACGAAAATCTTCTGGTATCGACTGCTTAGTGATATTGCGCACTTGATAATGTTGTTCTATCAAATGGTCTAATTCAAAACTACGCAAATTGTTGGAAAAAAATAAAATACCCTCTCGGTCAAGTAAGCGCATGGCAGCATCAATCAACCGAACGTGATCGCGTTGAATATCCAAGATATCCAACATCTTCTTGCTATTAGAAAAACTGGGGGGATCCATAACGATCAAATCAAAGCATTTTTGCTCAGCCTCAGCCACTTGTAGATATTGGAAAACATCAGCTCTGACAATGTGATGCTTAGACATATCCAACTGATTTAGCGCAAAATTCCGCTTAGCCCAGTCTAAATAAGTATTAGACAGATCTACCGTCTCGCTATATACCGCCCCAGCACTAGCCGCATAAACGGAAAAACTACCTGTATAGGCAAACAAATTTAAAAATCGCTTACCTGAAGCAATTTGACCGACTTTCTGCCGAGTTGGTCTGTGATCCAGAAATAAGCCAGTATCCAGATATTTGTCCAGATTTACCCAAAAAGCGCGCCCGTGTTCATAAACCACGAAATCTTCACCCTCTTTTCCCGTTTTATCATATTGTTCCTTACCCTTCTGACGGGTGCGACGCTTGACGTGAATATTTTCCTCAGGCAAACCAGTGACAAACACAACCGCTTCAATCACTTCTGCCAACCATGCCTCATAATCCCGCGGGTGCATCAACCAGCCAGTGTCATATTCCTGTAAATGAATATGTTCACCATAAATATCTACCGCAAAGGGATATTGCGGTACATCACGGTCATACATGCGCCAGGCATCTAGACCTTGACGCTTCGCCCATTTGCGTAGATGTTGAATATTTTTGCCCAAACGATTGGCAAACGCACTAATATCATAATCCATAAAACTTTACACATTACCCGATAAGCCTAAGCATACATTGTAACGGAAATACCCGTCTTTTGTGCCTTTTATAGCCACTTCAACATCTTAGGCATATTTGCTTTTCAGTGGAAAATAATTTATAATTTAATCCGATAAATTGAAATCATCGCATACAACCTAATTTACGGATCAATTAAATTAACCATCATTTAATCATATCCCGTCTTTTGATCTGCGCTCAATGCGCGAGTTGCTGGTTGTCGTCGATGTAGAACATTTAAACACACGCAAACGACAACCAATTGCTATCTTTGCTTTTTCATTTTTCTTAGTTAGCATCAGTTTTCAATAGCTTAGCGTATTGAAATACCTTGAGATTATATCGTTTGGTTGCCCGTTTAACCAAAGGAAAAACATGCCATTGTCTTTCTCAGACTTACATTTACAAAAACCTCTTTTAACTGCTTTGACTGCAGCCGGTTATGAAAAGCCGACTCCGGTACAATTGGAATCTATTCCTGCCGCTCTGGACAATCATGATCTTATGGTTTCAGCTCAGACCGGATCCGGTAAAACTGCAGCGTTTTTATTACCCACTCTGCAAAAACTGATTAAGCGCAGTGAAAAACCTGGTAAAGGTCCACGTGCATTGGTTTTAACCCCGACACGCGAGCTGGCGCAGCAAGTTGAAAAAAATGCGCAGATATATGGTAAAAATATGCCATGGTTGCGCAGCGTTACCCTAGTGGGTGGTACTTCATTTGGACAACAAATTAGAGCTTTATCTCGTCCAATAGATTTGATTGTGGCTACACCAGGTCGACTAATGGATCACATGCGTCAGGGACGTATTGATTTCAGCCGGCTAGAAGTGCTGATTTTGGACGAAGCCGACCGCATGCTGGATATGGGTTTTATCGATGATATTGAAACCATTGTTGCTGCGACTCCGGCTGAGCGTCAGACCCTGCTTTTCTCGGCTACCTGGGATGGCATGGTAGGTAAATTGGCACAAAAACTCACCAATCAACCTCAAAAAATCGATATTGCCCGCGAAGAAGAACAAGGCAAAATTGATGAGCAATTGCTTTATTGTGATGATATCCGCCATAAAAACCGCTTGCTTGACTACTTATTGCGTGATACCAGCATTGATCAGGCAGTGATATTTACTGCGACCAAAGCCATGTCCGAACAGTTGGCAGACAGACTGTATGAAAACGGTTTTTCCGCTAATTGTTTACATGGCGATATGCCTCAAGGCTGGCGTAATCGTACCTTGATGGACCTACGTAAGGGTCGCATCAAAATTTTAGTGGCCACCGATGTGGCTGCGCGCGGTATTGATGTTCCATCTATTACCCATGTCATCAATTATGATTTACCTAAGCAGGCGGAAGACTACGTTCATCGGATCGGACGGACTGGACGTGCAGGGCGGACTGGTTTAGCCATTACCTTTGCTGAAGTCAATGAATATGTCAAAGTGCATAAAATTGAACGTTATTTGAATCGAAAATTAAGCGAACAAACCATTGAAGGGATGGAACCAACGCGTAAACGCGCTGCCAAACCTGCTGGTAAAAGCCGTCGCTCCTTCAGCAATAATGGGCAAAACCACAGCAGAAATGGCAATTGGAATAATGGTCAGCGTCGTAGCAATGGCAACCATGGACAAAAACGTTCCAACCCACATTCTCAATCTAACCATAGTCGTAGAAATACTGCCCGTTCAGCGAGCAGCCCGTCCAAATAAGTCATCCTAGACGTCTATTACCCTAGTCAGGCAGCCATCACTGCTGTCTGACTATTTAAACTAAGTACCACTTCATATGGCTTGCCTTTTGCTGTGTTCGGATTAATCTGAATAAGCAGCTTGCCAATATTCAATTGATTCAGTATATTAACTGATACATCTTAAAAACATGTCAACAAACTGACATCCTGACAGCCCTATTTTTACATGCTGTCTTCATCGTTCATCTATATAAAAAAATATATTAATGACAACAGTTGGTGACCAACACCGACAAGCGAGAAAGGAAAAAACTATGCAACATCGTCGTCGATTACAAATATTTCAGGCTGCCAAGCGTGCTGCCTTTACCCAGCAGCATCAACCGGAAATGATCAAATCTAAATACAGTTTGCATAATGATAAAAACATTCATGTCAATCATGCAGCTACCGTTTAACATTTAATAATCCTAACCTTTAAGCTGTATTCCCTTAATAAGCGGATACAGCTTAATTTTTATATAAAATATCAGTTAAGCGCAATCCCTACTCTATATTTCTTCCGCCAACAAAACTAAACCACATGACAAAAAATGCTGGTAAAACATTGATCAACGCAGTTGATTTTAGGCTGTAAATCCTTCCATAGCCTACTTCGCATCCAGACAGTCCAATCCTCGCTAGTAACCTAACTCTATTTGTGAGAAAATCAGATTTATTTACTGGGCGAATTACCATGTTAGATAGAGAAGGTTATCGCCCCAATGTCGGGATTATCATCACCAACGATCGCAACGAAGTATTTTGGGGCAAACGTGTACACGAACATTCATGGCAATTTCCTCAAGGTGGAATTAAACCGGGAGAAAGTCCTGAGGCAGCTATGTATCGTGAACTGATGGAGGAAGTTGGTCTGCTACCCCATCATGTTAAAATTATAGGTAGAACACGAGATTGGTTACGCTACGATGTACCCACTCACTGGATAAAACGCGAATGGAGAGGCTCATATAAAGGGCAAAAACAAATTTGGTATTTATTGCGCCTGATAGGTCGAGAAAGTGATGTCCATTTGCGCGCCACCCATCATCCTGAATTCGATGCTTGGCGATGGCATCAATACTGGGCACCCATTGATGAAGTGATCGAATTTAAGCGTAATGTTTATCTGGAAGCCTTACATGAATTATCACGATTTCTGCATCAATTACCCAGCTGGAGTGATTATAACCAAACGCAGCAACACAATCCGAACACTTCGACACCCGCAGATTGAATTATCTAACTGCAATCGTCTTCACTGTTCACTATAATTTATACTGCTAGAAATTACCGGAAAATTAATATTTTTACGGTAATTTATTTTATATTGATTTGACTGATACTTACACAATACAATCATGAGTAAATCCAACAAATATGATGAATCCAGCGTTACCGTCCTAAAAGGATTGGCTCCGGTTAAAGAACGGCCGGGAATGTATACCCGTACCGACAGTCCCACTCATATCATTCAGGAAGTGATCGATAATGCCGCGGATGAGGCATTAGGTGGATATGCTCAGAACATCGACATCACTTTAAATCAAGACGGCTCAGTCACCGTCAGCGATAATGGCAGAGGCATTCCCACCGGTCTACATCCCAGCGAACACGTGCCGGTAGTTGAACTGGTGTTTACCCAATTGCATGCGGGGGGTAAATTTAATAAAAAAAGTGGCAATGGTGCTTATGCCTTTTCCGGCGGACTACATGGTGTTGGTGTTTCAGTCACCAATGCCCTCTCTAAACGCTTGGAAGTGACTGTCAAACGAGAAGGTCAAATTCATCACATCGCCTTTGCCGGTGGAGAGGTTATTCAGCCTCTTAGCGTCATTGGCAAATGCGCCGTTAAAGACAGCGGAACCGAAATCCGCGTTTGGCCAGATGAACATTATTTTGACAGCCCCAACTACAATCTAACCGAACTTGAACGTGTGCTGCGCGCCAAAGCCGTATTATTACCAGGCGTGAGCGTAACACTCAATAAATACCAAGCTGCCGATGGTCAGTTGCAAAGTCAAAAATGGTACTATCCTAACGGATTAAAGAGTTATCTACTCGATTTACTCAATGACGCCAACACCGCTACCCCCATTTTCGCCAGTGAAAATTACCTGACTGAACAAAACGACAGTGATTTTAATGTCGGTGAAGGAGCTGCTTTTGCTTTAACCTGGCTGGAAGAAGGTCATGTGCCAAGCGAAAGTTACGTCAACCTCATCCCTACACCCTTGGGTGGTACCCATGAAGCAGGACTAAAACAAGCCGTATTTCAGGCAGTGAGCAACTTCATCAATCATCACAACCTGTTACCTCGTGGCGTAAAACTGCAATCTGATGACGTTTTTTCCCGTATTGCCTTCGTATTATCAGCGCGTCTACTGGATCCCCAATTTCAGGGACAGACTAAAGACAAATTGACCAACCGTGATGCCCTTAAGCTTGTCGCCGGTATGTCTATAGACCCGCTGGAATTATGGTTGAACCAGAATATAGATATTGGCAAAAAAATTGCCGAACTGGCCATTCGTCAAGCTCAGATTCGCATGCGTTCAACCAAAAAAATCGAAAAGAAAAAAGGTTCTGGCGTTGCCGTTTTACCTGGAAAATTAACCGATTGCGAAAGTGAAGACATTCGTGAAAACGAATTGTTCTTGGTCGAAGGCGATTCTGCTGGCGGATCTGCCAAACTTGCACGCGATAAAAACACCCAAGCCATCTTACCTTTACGTGGTAAAGTCTTAAACAGCTTCGAAGTTCATCGCGACCAACTATTTGGCAATGCAGAAATTCACGATATTTCCGTAGCAATCGGTGTAGACCCGCATGAAAAAACCGACAATCCGGATCTGTCTGGCTTACGTTATGGCAAAATTGCTATTTTGTCAGATGCCGATGTTGACGGCGCGCATATTCAGGTTTTACTGCTTACCCTATTTTATAAGCATTTCCCCAAACTGATCGAAACCGGACATATTTACGTTGCGCAGCCTCCTTTATATCGAGTAGATGTTAATGCCCAGGGTAAAAGCAAGCCTGCACGCAAATTTTATGCTCAGGACGATCAGGAACTGGAGAACATATTACAGCGTCTTAATCTGGAAAAAGTGAAAGAAAGTGCTTATTCCATCAGCCGCTTTAAGGGTCTGGGAGAAATGAACCCTGATCAACTTAAAGACACCACCATGAGCCCCGATACCCGTCGCCTGCTTCAGGTACAAATACCGGATAACGACAGTGATGAAACCAAAAATATTTTCATTAAACTGATGGGCAAAGGTGAGGCCGCCTCGCGCCGAGCATGGATGGAAGAAGAAGGTGATAAAGTTGAAGCCGATATTTAAACCTTAAATGTCCCTTTTCAAAACCAAACCAGGCCACATTCGCTAGCCTGGTTTGGTTTTAAATCCTTATCCAGTAACATGCTAATCACGTTTACATGGATGCGCTGTCAGCAATAATTTGCTCAATCTACAACATCATAAATGATATTTGATAAGCAAAAATCTGATCAGTGTAAAATTCCACAAACAATAAATGCATAATCAATCATAACCAACCTTCATCCGGTGTTTTCGCCCCCCTCCTCCTCGTTTTATCATACATCCCTTGGTTTGAAATATGATTTCAGGGCTAATGCATACTGAAGCAGCAACAATTTTCGGCGTCAATTGTACGCTCTTAATGGATGTTTTTTCATTCCCAAACACTCAACTATTTCTTTTAATTCATATACTTCTTTTATCTTAGAGTGAGTCGGCATTAGATTTATAGTGACAAAGCAAGCGGATCAGATTAAAGGAATGGACAGTGATGGATCAATGTTGCAATAGGTTGGTTTTATTTTTGGTTTATCTTCTTGATAACATTTTAAATGTAAAGAATTCTTTTATTTTAGCAATTAAAGAGTATGATAAGTTATTCTCATCAATCAAGCTCGATCAGCTAAACAATGCAAAGACTACTACTTATTATTCTTTTTTTTATGTTTGTGGTACATGCAAAGCCTAATTTGGATCATGAAAATTATGGCAAGTGGGTGATGTTGACCGAGTTAAATAATAAATATGTAATTTATGAGCCTTGTGAATCCGGTAATAGATTCATCAATTATCAAAAAGGAAAACTGGATGATTTTGCCGGGCAAGAAATGATATCTTGTCAGATCAAATCGAGTTACTTTAAAGACGGCAAATATTTTATCAATTTAAAGCCAAGATGTAGCTATTCTGATAGCATAAGTTACGAAGTTAAGGATGAAAATACTTTAATTTGGCATTTATACAATTCACTTTCTTTTGTAACGACTAATCAGCCCGATAAGTTTGACAAGATCTATGAATTATGTGAGGAAAAACAGTAAAGTATTTACATTTACCTCTATTAAGACAAAAGTTTTGAACATGATTTCAGAACTAATACATACTGAAGCCCCCCAATTTTCTGCGTCATTTTACGCGCTTAATGTGTGTTTTTTCAGAGCCGCAAATTCGACTATTTTGTTTAATTCATATACTTTTTTTATCATAGCGACACATTCATCATAATCTGCATATTTTTGTAGGGTATAATTTTCAGTAACTCGCGGAATGTCTACCAACCATTTATTGTCGGAAACAAATAGAAACTGAATACATCTATCTTCATCATCTATAATTCCTAAAAAAGAGTCTTCCTCTTCCGACAGGTAATAAAATTCCTCTAATGCTTCATCTAATGTATATTCTTCGGGTTCTCTTTCTTCGTCTGTTTCAATGTCATATAAAAATAATTTCATTTTTAAAATTAATATTTTATCTAACTCTTTAATACATTTTTCTTTTGCTTTGGTAACATCTCCCGATAGATCGCCATAATGACCTTCTTTAATTCCTAATTTCTTTCTATATAAATCTTGAATCGTGATAATCATGCCGGTTAAAGCATCGGGATTTGTTTCATTTCTTATCGCACTATTGATATATTGGGTTATTTTTAATTTCGTTGATTTATGACGAAACCAAATTTGCCTCATCGCAGCAGCGCCACACTGACGTAATGTTCCTTCCGGATCATTTAACATACGTTCATTCAAATACCCTAAGTCTTTTGCAGTGCCAACCCAGCCCAATACAATGATACTGGCAAAGCGTATTGCATATTCAGGAGATTTTATTTCTTGGATGGCGAGTTTTTTCACTTTAGAATATCTTAGATATCCTAAAATTTTAATCAATTCTGCTTGCTTTTGGGGTGTTTTTTCTTGTTCAAATTTTTTTAATAGAAACTCCCCGACTTTAGTTTTATCTCTTTCATTAACCACTTCTGAGTAAAAGAAAGATTTTATTAAGTCTCTTTCACCACTATCCAAATTCTTATTGTTCATTAATAGATAATGATACTCTAAAAAATCATTGGAATCTGACGATAACAAATCTTTTTTTAATGCAAAAACATGATCCATAAACTCATCTGTTCCAATATATTTTTCATACTTTGCTTTTAATTCTTCTATATTCATATCACTGATGTCCTAAAAGGATTGAGATAGTTAAAATTTTCATTATCAAAATACTTTTCTAATTTTTCAATACCATATTTGCATCTATAGTCTCTTTCTTGTTTAGTGATTGGGATGAGCCAATAAAATGAAATTACTGTATTATGAACCCGAAATTTTTCTAATTCAGGTCCATCCAAATATGGGAGAGAAATTAAGCCATACTCGCACTTAGAATTAGGAAACCATGGTCTGCCAAAATTTACAGTGCCATTTAATTCAACGCTATTTCCGGTTAATTTGTAATAGGCGATAGCGGTTAAAATTTCTACTAAATCATCATTTTCGTTTTCTGAAAAAAGATGAATTTCAATCGGTTGTGACACAGTATTTGACATTCCGATAGTGGCATAAGTCCACATCGCCCTTTTATCATTTGGGGGAATAACTAAAACGGTGAAATCAGGATTCAATGATTTCATTGGACCTTTTTCTAATGTGATAAAGGAATAATCACCTAAAAGCCAATTTTTTTTATAATGTTCAAATAATTCTTTGGGTAAATTCATATTTTTTTAATTCAATAAAAGCCTGTCTAATTGATTAACCGAAATCTTTTTCCTTGAGTATTTTGACATCTCACTTCCTTGTTTATTTGATTCGATCCGAGGATGTTTTGGCATTCTCGAACAATCATTAGCATTGGCGTTACGCTCATTAGGTATCATTTAGTAACCTAATTTTTCACCTATTTTAGCATCTCCATCGTCATATGGTTTTAGCAATGGGGGATTATGGTCAATCACTTCGTCTTTCTTTGCTCCAAAAAACTCTCAACCGGACTTTTTAATTAAATCTATGCAGCATTTTTTTCTTTTATTGTTGCATGGGATAAAAATTTAAACCTTTAATATGGTTAATTTTTAATATGTGATAAAGTTTTTTTGAAATTATTGTATTTCTTTCAGTTAATCCTCCTGTACCGAAATACTCATGCGTATAAAAAAAATCAAATTCACCGGGTGAAGAATCAAAAGATGGATAATAAGAATCACCGCTTAAAACATATTTATCAATCTCCCAATTTACAATATGTGTTTTTTCTTTGATTTGAGTTTGATTAATCATTAAGTGAGATTGACTAATCCCTTGTTGAACTATTTGTACAACATTTTCTAATTTTGTTTGCGTTTTATAATTGATCACTGGCAAAGATTTAATATTTAAAGGTCTAAATATTTTTTCAAAAATTTCCGGTTTTACAAAAAAAGCATCTTCAATGTTATTTGCCGATGCAATTTCATTTCCTCTCCAATTAGGTTCATCTTCTAAAGAATAATAGCCGATTTGATTTCCTCTTAATATTCCAAATTGTTTGTCAGTATTAATTATTTCAAAGACACCTTTGTAATAAGGGTATAGATCAAATGGATATTCGTATTCATCTACAATAGATTCGTCATCTGGTTTTGCATATCCCAACATTTTATTTGCATATATATTTAAATACGGGGCTAATGATCTATCTTTTTCTGAACAATAAGCTTTCTTTTGAGCAACATTATCCCAATCCTGATGCAACATATTTTTTATTGGTTCAAAATTTTGATTATTTTCCTCGATTTCAAATGAATCCCACCCTTCTGCTACATTTATTCCTAATCTAGCTAAACTAGCTTGTTCCAGTTTATTAAAATATTTAACAACTCTAAATCTTATTCTCATCATTTTCTACTTTAAAAATTTGCATAATCTTTAAATTCTTTTTGCTCTTCGTTCATCATTGCTTGAGTAGGTTGAGTTTCGTATGGTAAAGCGTATCCCCATGCATCAAGGAAAATAAGATGTGTTTCTTTTGTTAATATTATAGATAGCATCACTCTTATTTATACCTACTATATGAGTAAAGCTTTTTTCAATAAAATGATAAATTTCAAGCCCTTTTACTTTTACTATTAAATATTATACTGTTTCTTTATCTCTTCTATATATTCTATATCCTCATAAATAAAATCCTGTTTATCGGGAAATATTTTTAGTAAAGCATGATGAAATTCTAGTGCAGCGTCTATAGAGGTCCTGATAAATTCATAAAATTTAAAATTTGTCTTATCATTATTGCTGATTATTGAAAGACGATGATCTTTCTTCTCCAAAATGACTTTGGTTGGCTGATCGGGAAAATAAAATTCAGTGTTAGTATGATTGATCAGTTCTTTCATTGCTGTCATTAAAGAAAACCATAGTTGATCTATAAGATCCCAATATTTAAATCCAAATATGATTTTATCTCGATGTTGTATGCTTAAAGCTCCTTCAAGGTATTCAAAATCTAAATTATGACGTCTTAAATCTTGATGTTTTTTTATATTTATGAATTTTGTTTGGTCTATCTTATTTAAATCTTTTACTCTATATTCCGGTAAAAGAATAAATGTTTCTATTTTTAATCTTTGCTGGTTATTTTCCATAATTGACTAATCCGACTTTTATTTCAGAAGCTAATGCAGACAAAACGATACTGGGGATCACTTCATCAATACCCAGACAAATCATGTCAGAATATCCCTTTTCATTTTCAATATCCCAACATTGCATAAGGGGTTTACTGATGAAGTTATTTGCCCAATCTGGGATAAAATATGAGTTGGTTTCTAATTGGGAAAGAAGAATTTGAACAATAAGTTCATCGGTATCATCATTCACAGTTATGTGTAAATAATATTCAGATAGTTTGATGACTATTTCGATGAAACCAGTCGTATTGCCGTCAAATTTTTTACCATAAATCTGCGTTATCGTTAATCCGATTAAATTTTCAAGTTTTATCATCACGATTTTCTTTATTTTAAATATTTCTGTGCTTTTTTAGATGACTGTTTAATTCATTTTATGATTGGATATTTTTAACAACAAAAATGAATATTAAATAATAAAATCAATGAATAATGATTATATCGCCGGCTACATTTTTGACAGACCAATCAGATTATCTTATCAAACTCCTTTGAATAATAAAAAAACAATAACATTTTTTTGCAATAATGATTTACATTCTCTATAATTATTCTTATGTAAAAGTTTTAGCAACGGCTTATAGCAGAGGATATTTCATGAATTACGATTTTATTAACAATGTATTACGAGCATTAAATAAAGTCCCAGATGTCACTTCTTCAGCTGTTATTTCTACAGATGGTTTACCGATAGCTTCAGTTTTACAAAATGGCATGGATGAAGACAGAATTGGGGCAATGGCGGCAGCTTTACTTTCATTAGGTAACCGGGCTTCAAAAGAAATATTAAAAGGCTCATTGGATCACACCATTGTTCATACCGATAAAGGTTATATGCTTTTATTTCAAGCCTCTGAAGCGATTCTGTTAACCATTACTACCACTCATGATGCTAAATTGGGTTTAATTTTATTTGAAGCAAAACGAGCGTTGAAACAATTAGCCCAACATTTTGAATAAATGACATCCTAAAATTAGAATATTCAATAGTATTTAAAATACTGTGATTAAAAGCAGTATTTTAAATATCCCCGTCGTTTCTATTGATTAAATATTAAATAATTCTAATCACTTTTTTCTATTTGTCATCAAAATTGCTTTTACAGCCAATCTATTTTCCGTTATTTCAACACGAATCAGATTCAACAGTTTCACTGTGCAGATAGGATTATCCATTATCGGTTATGAATTTAATGGGTTTTTTCTATTTCTTATAATGATTTATGTCCCAGTCAATATTTGTCTGGTTACGTATGCCATAAATCTTATTGGGTGACGAGTTTTTCGCGCTGAACGGATGCTGAAATCTACATCATAAAATGATGAAAAGTTTAAAATAGCTGTTTATACTCAACCAAGTTGGAAAAATACGTAACACAACAATTTTGCTCTGTATGCCAGGTAACCAATTTATTGGCAGAGATTGAATCTTTAAATAATGCCGAGCTAAGTGTATAAATGCTGAATTTGAGATGGCAAATAAAATTTATTTGAAATAACGGATCAGAATTATTTAATATTTGTTATTATTAATTTATTTGATTTTTTTAAATACGCAAAAGCTTATTAAATTAGAGTTATGAAAAAAATTTTGCTTAATTCAGGGGAAATATTTTGTATTCCTTTGTTTATGCCCAAAGATGATTGGAAATTAAAAATCAAGTTGTCTAATGAAGATTTAGATAAAGATTTTGCATTTGGCAGGGTTATAGAAACAAGTTCTTCGGTTTTAGTAGAGATATTCAAAAAAATAGGCTCCGCTAAGACCGATATAAACGAAATTATAAATTCGGGAATTATGTTTTCTCCCATTCAAATATTTTGGGATGGTATTGTTAAACAAAGATGGAGAATAATTGCCAAAACAGAAAATTACGATAAGTCAAAAGATTCAAACTATAATAATCTTAAAATGGTGTTTGGCATTGGAGAAGATTTTAGATTAAGAGATTTTAGTACAAAAAAAGAAACCCCAATTTCAAGAGAAGAATTTAATCTTAAAGGGTATGAATTTTCTACTGTTTGGTTTCCCATTGATTTAGAAAATAGAATATTAAATAACATCAAGTAGATAAAATCCGCTTCCCTTGATGCTTGTTTTATTGCGTTCAGCAAAACAATAAAGAATAAAACGGGCAAAAAAAAGGGTGGCAAAGGCATGCATTTAATATTACACACTGTGTCTTTTTTCTTTTATGTGACCACAAAAAAAATATTTTGTCCTTCGATGAAAACAACTTCAATATTTAGAATCCTAGACCATTAGGCTAAACCAGCTTAAGCTATGATCCTTTAACCCTTTTATCAAAATCAATTTTGCTAAATCTGCTTATTGTTGCTTCTGATATAATCAACTTGACTATCATTGATGTGCAAACCGATTATGGCAGCTGACAATAAAATTCAACCTTCCCCTTTTCTGCCAATCTTGCTGGCTATAGCGATTTTTATGCAACAGCTAGATGCCACTATTTTAAACACTGCCTTGCCAGCGATGGCGTCAGATCTTGGTCAATCGCCGTTGAACATGCAGTCTGCCATTATTGCTTATGCCATCACGCTGGCGATTATGATGCCTTTATCCGGGTTTCTGGCTGATAAATTAGGATCACGGAAACTGTTTATGGGATCAATGGTGGTTTTTATTATTGGCTCAGTGCTGTGTGCGGCCAGTACGAATCTTGGGCTATTAGTGATTGCTCGGGTAATACAAGGATTGGGTGGGGCAATGCTCACTCCCGTTGCCCGTCTAACCATGATGCAGGCTTATGACCGTTCCAAGTTGGTTACGGTAATGAATTACGCATTGATGCCAGCGCTTATCGGCCCTGTTCTTGGACCCATTATCGGTGGCTACTTAATTGTCTATACCAGTTGGCACTGGATATTTTTGCTCAATGTTCCAATAGGTTTAATTGGATTGGTGACCACCTGGCGAATTATGCCGGATTTCAGTCACCCGACTGATCATTTTGACGGTGTGGGTTTCTTTTTGTTTGCCGCCTCGGCGTTTTGCATGACGTTAACTTTTGAAACCATTTCTCAATTTAATAATATTTTATTTGGTGTGATGATCGCTGCTACTGGTATCGGTGCTCTAATAGCCTATTTATTGCATGCGCGTCAAAATCCACAAGCTTTATATCCACCCCATTTAATTTTAGTGCGCACATTTCGCGTTGGTTTAGCTGGAAATATGGTGAGCCGTTTAGGCATGAGTTCTCTGCCTTTATTGCTACCGTTATTATTTCAGGTCGCATTTCATTACGACGCGGTGACTTCTGGCTGGTTACTGATGCCTTTGGCTTTGGCTTCCATCGCAGCAAAACCGTTTACTAAACCGCTGATGAACCGCTTTGGCTATCGCAATTTATTAACCTTTAACACTCGCCTGATCGGTGTATTGATCATGTCTTTAGCTTTATTCAATGCACAATCGCCACTATGGCTGATTGTGGTCTTTCTGACTATTCTGGGTGGATGTAATTCGTTGCAGTTCACCAGTATGAATACCATTACTATGGCTGACTTGCGTGCAAATCAGATGAGTAGTGGCAATAGTTTAATTGCGGTTAATCAACAATTGGCACTTAGTTTTGGTATTGCCATCGGTGCCTTATTGGTTCAGATATTTAGTCGCATGAACTATTTTGCGCATAATATCACTACCTCTTTCCGCCTGACCTTTGTGATCTTAGGATTATTTACTTTTTTTTCGAGTTGGATTTTTGCGCGTTTGCATCCTACTGACGGGAATAATTTGCTGAGCCGAAGCAAATACAGCGATAAGTGATCACAACTTTTGCAAAATGCCTTTTTATGTCTCGGATTAGCCGAGTATCGTGCCACACAATTGTTGTACTGTAGCATTATCAACTGCCAATTTTTGGGGCATTGTCAGCTTTCCGTCGTTAGTGTCGCCTATAAACATGATTTGTCACCATTAAGCTATTTAAATACAGCCGCTAAATTGGTTGTGCAATAGCTGGTTTGTTTATTTATGTCCGAAATGGCATCAAGATGATTAATTAAGTTGATATGTACTGATTAACTTAGTGCGCTTGAAATGTACAAAAAAATTGGCTGTTGTCTTGATGCAGCAGCATAAAATGAATATATAAAGACCACAGCCTGTCAGAAAAAGACAGGCTGTGGTTTATTCACGGCGCAACTTAATGCGGCAATTTGTCGCTTAAATAGACTGCCGGTTCTGTATGATCATAGGGTAAAACCAGATTTAACACCACTGCAACGATACCACCCATGCAGATTGGATTTTGAAACAGGATAGGTAATTGCGAAAATACTTCTGGCTCAAAAGCAACACCCAAGCCAAGACCAAGTGACGTGGCACAAATGATGGCTTCTCGTCGCCGGATGCCGGCAGTAATGATAATACGGATGCCGGCTGTGACGATTAAACCAAACATCACGACCATCGCACCGCCTAAAACTGGACTGGGAATAGTGGTAAATATTCCGCCAACCCACGGGAAAAGACCGAGTAAAATTAGGATCACCGCTATGTATTTACCTACATGGCGAGAAGCGACGCCGGTCATTTGAATCACGCCATTATTTTGCGCAAAAGTGGTCAAGGGTAAAGATCCCAGTACAGTGGCAATCACTGACACCAGCCCATCAGCCATCACCCCACCCCGCAGCCGGCGGGTATATTCAGGTCCGTCAACTGGCTGATTGGATATCATGGCCGTGGCGGTTAAATCACCGACAGCTTCAAATACACTGAGTAAATAGATGGTTCCGGCTACCATAAAAGCATGCCAATCAAAAGAAAAACCATATTTGAACGGGATTGGGATGGTAATTAAAGGCAGATTGTGCAGATTGGAAAAATCCACCAACCCCATCAACAGGGCAATAATATAACCGGTAGTCAGCCCAACAGCGATACCAGCCATACGCCACCACGGATTTTTGAAACAATTGAACAACAAAACAATGAATAAAACCAGTGTAGAGAGCCCTAAATTAGACCAGGAACCGAAGGTATGATTGGCTTTGGCTGCTAAACCACCGCCATAATCAGTTATGCCAACGTGGATCAAGCTCAATCCGATCATTAACACCACCACACCGCTTACCGTTGGGGTAATGACCTTACGCAGAAAAGGAAGTAGCCATGATGCGCCAACTACTAAAAAGGCGCCTACAAACGAGACGCCTAATAAAGTAGAGATCATGGTATTTTCGCTCATACCGCCCTGTTTCATTTCCAAACCGAGCGCAATCATGACGGTAACAAAAGAAAAATTAACAGATTGAATGGACAGTAAGCCAGAACCGATCACGCCAAATCTGTGCACTTGAATATAGGTGCCGACTCCAGAAGCCACCATAGACATGGACACCAGATAAGCGGTCATTTCCGCATTCAGCCCCAATGCACCGCCCACAACAAGTGCAGGTGCCACCATGGGTACAAATAAAGCAAGCAGATGTGTCAGTGCGCTTAATAAGCTATTAAAAAAAGGAGGTTTGTCCTCCAGAGCATAGACTAGATCGGAGCGATCAGCATCACAGTGATCAGCGGAATTATTAGTCATATTATTTTCCTTCTTTGCTTTATATAGGTGATGAATGAATATAAAGCGGCTCATTTTAAAGCAAAAATAGGTATTTTTACCAGCACTTACTTCTTGTAAATCAAATTTTTAAATTTGACCAACTTTTCTTAGCGAATGATTTCTTTAAGCTGACAATTTTTCCATTTAAGGAAAAAATAAGCTACAATTGTGACATTTTCATCTTCCTTGAAAAGAGAGAATTATGTTAACAGGTAGCCTGGTTGCCATCGTAACGCCAATGCATCCTGATGGCAGTATTGATTACGAACAGTACAAAAAATTGATTGATTGGCAAATTGAATCCGGTACTGATGCCATCGTCGCAGTAGGTACAACTGGCGAATCAGCAACACTGAGTGTTGATGAACACCTGAAAGTAGTTCAGACTGCTGTTGAACACGTTGCAAAACGGGTTAAAGTTATTGCTGGTACGGGTGCCAATAATACCCGTGAAGCGATCCATTTGTCGCAGGAAGCCAAAGATGCTGGCGCCGACATGACTTTATCAGTGGTGCCCTACTATAATAAACCTAATCAGGAAGGCATTTACCGCCACTTTAAGGCCATTGCCGAAGCCGCGGATATTCCCATGATTTTATATAATGTGCCGGGTCGTACTGTGGCTGATATGCAACCGGATACGGCTTTGCGTCTGGCACAAATAGACAATATTGTCGGCATTAAAGAAGCCACTGGCAATATTGCCCGAGCCTGTTATCTTTTCAAACACGCTCCAGCCGATTTTGCTGTTTATTCCGGTGACGATCCTACTGCGCTAGCTTTCTTGTTATGTGGTGGTCATGGTGTGATCAGTGTAACGGCGAATGTGGCTCCTAAGCTATTTGCTGATATGTGTCATGCAGCCTTAAAAGGTGATATTGCTACTGCCCGTGCTTTAAATGACAAGATGCAAAGTTTGCATACTGATTTGTTCTGTGCACCCAATCCAGTGCCAGCTAAATTTGCGGTATCTAAATTAGGCAGAATGCAACCCTATTGTCGCTTGCCTTTAACAGAAATCACCCCAGCAGGAGAAGCTACGGTTGTGGCTGCTATGCAAGAAGCCGGTCTGATTTAATAAAATCTCAGCCAACTTCGCCGTTGTATCAACACAGGAAATGGTCAATGAATTTAAGTAAGACTTTCGTTTTAACTATGCTGGCTGCCAGTCTAGCTGCGTGCGCCAGTAAAAAAGATAATCTGCCTCAACTGGATTATCAGTCGGAAAATAAAAAAATTGTTCAACTCGATGTTCCACCTGATCTGACCGATCCGAACCAAGGCAATCGTTACAATGTACCAGGTGGTTCAATGATTTCCGGCACTGTTCGTGCCAGTGAGATAAATAACTCTACTCGCCATCAAGCACAAAATGCCAATAACCAAGTGCTCGCTCCGGTATCAAACATTCATTTGCACCGTGATGGCAACATCCGCTGGTTAACTGTCGATAATAAACAGGCGGCAGAACTGTGGCCCTTATTGAAAGCTTTCTGGCAAGAACAAGGCTTTAACATCGAACGCGAAGAACCTTCAATTGGTCTTATGCAAACCAGTTGGGCGGAAAACCGTGCCAAACTTCCTGCTGACTTCATCCGCGGTTTGTTTGAAAAAGTAGGCATAGGTGGCGTGTATTCCAGTGGCGAGCGTGATATGTTCACCATTCGTTTGGAACGAAATGCTAAAGGTGGCACCGACGTCTTTTTCAGTCAGAAAGGGATGAAAGAGGTCTATACCAATAGAGCTGCTGACACAACTGCATGGCAACCTCGTCCTAATGAACCAGAATTAGAAGCGGCTTTTCTGGCTCGTTTCATGCAATATTTAGGTGCTGATGCCCAACAGGTACAGCAACAAGTTGCCGCTCAGTTACAAAATTCGGATCAAAATGCTCTGGCTAAAATAGACGGAAATAGCATTATTTTGGTCGGCACTCACGATCGTAACTGGCGCCGAGTGGGACTGGCATTGGATCGCGTGGGTCTGAATGTGATCGGTGAAAATCCAACGGCTAATCTGTATCAAGTTGAAGTTGCAGCAGCCGAAGCTTCTTCTGTTAGCAACCAGAAACCGGGTATGTTTAGTCGCCTGTTTGGTCGCAGCAAGAAGAAAGAACAAGCTGTAACTGTAACTGAACAACCTCGCCTGATTGTACAAGTACTCCCCTTACAAGGCGGAGGCTCTCGTGTAAGCCTATTTAACGAAAATGGCTCACCCTATCAAGGTAAGGATGCCAAACATTGGCTCAAACTACTCACTCAGCAATTACGCTGATGTTGTGATCAGGCCTGCAACGAATGCAGGCCTTTTTTATACCTTGATTTTTTACTCGCCTATTCTCGCCTGTTGATTTCAGGTGAACATCACTTTAAATCTTCAACTTTCGCGCTCCAAAATCTATGCATTCAAAGCACAACACGTAGTGCACAACCATGATCAGATATTCAAAGTATGATTTAGTCAGATGTGTCTACAGATCGTGAATTGAAAAATTAAAATTCAGTTGCTGATCACTTCCCAAAATGGATTAATAAAATCTAAAACATTGGTAGAAGCATGCAAGAAATCAGATACCTGATAAAAACCGCAGGATTAACCTATGAAAGTTTTAATGTAAAACAAAATATTAATCATGTATTTTATGAAGAAGCAAGGTTACCTAGTACCCCAAAAGTGGTAAGTGATGCACTTATTGATAAGATGAGAGAAGATTCTTCTAAAATACCTAATCCTGCTAATGTTTCAGATATAAAATAAAAAATTATGAAAGAGCCTTTTTTATATTATAAAATTATTTATGATGGTAAGGTATTCCTTTTAAAAACCCCTAATAATAGATTAATGTTTAACAAAAATATAAATAGTATATTATTTTTTGACAACGGAAGTTGAATTAAAGATGATAGGAAAAATAGAGTTTTAATGGATAAGTATATGACCGGATGGATTGACGAAGATGATTATTTATCCTCGGAAGAAGTAAAAAATCTAATTGAGGAAAATCAGTTTAGCCATGAAATAACCATTGCGATGCGACGAACAAAACTTTTTCTGCTTATTCTTGCCTCTTGTACTGTTTTATTTGTAGCTTTGTTGATATTAGGTTGTTTGTATTGGCTGGAAGAGAAATCGATCATAGCCACTATTTGTTTTATCTTGGCATTTTTCAGTGTATTGGGACAAATCACTGCGCTAGCATTAACATTACGCGAACGTCAACGTCAGCATAGAACGGCAATCAAGTCTAAGCGCATGAAATCCTAAGTACATCTCGTGCATTACCTCTGTTTTACAAAAAATAGATTGATCATTTTAGTTATTCAGGCAAAATAAAGTCTATTTTCTATTAATGCTTCTTCGTTTGTTTATGGTGTCTATAGCGCGGTGTATCCGCTGTTTCTGTGCAACTGACAGACTGTAATATAATTAAATTTGTTATTTTTTGATGGAAGTGGTTATCTCCAAGAGCTTCCTAGTGATGGTTTTTTTATGAATAAAATTGTGCTTGCCAGCAATAATCAAGGCAAACTAACGGAATTTCAGCGTCTTTTTTCCACGTTGAATATCGATATCATCCCTCAGTCTGAATTTAGTGTGCCAGAATGCCCTGAACCGTATGTGACTTTCGTGGAAAATGCTTTGACCAAAGCGCGTCATGCTAGCCAACACAGTGGATTACCTGCTTTAGCCGATGATTCTGGTATCTGTGCAGTTGCCTTACAGGGAGCACCTGGCGTGCTGTCTGCCCGCTATGCTGGTGTCAGTCCGAAATCCGATGCAGCCAATAATGCCAAGCTTGATCACGAATTAAGCCTGCAGGCAGATAAACGTGTTTTTTATGTTTGTGTGTTGGTGCTCGTTCGTCATGCTCATGATCCACAACCTATCATCGCCGAAGCCAATTGGTACGGTCAGTGGCAAAGCGATGCCGCAGGCCATAATGGTTTCGGTTATGACCCTCATTTTTATCTGCCCGAACAGCAAATGACTGCAGCACAAATGAGTCAGGAAGAAAAAAACCGCTATAGCCATCGTGCACAGGCTTTAAGTATTCTGTTAAATAAACTGCGGTCTACCCACAATCTCACGCATGTCTGATTTTTCTATACCATTTACCATCCAGCCAGAAAAGCATAAGGCACCAGTTCCACACGCTTTGCCTCCTTTGTCTTTATATGTACATTTTCCATGGTGTTTGCGTAAATGCCCCTATTGCGATTTCAATTCACATCAGCTTAAGCAGGAGCTGGATGAACAGACTTATGTATCGGCTTTACTGACTGATTTAGAAAAGGAACTGCCCTACATTTGGGGAAGATCTGTGCACACTGTCTTTATTGGGGGTGGCACACCCAGTCTACTCAGCCCTGCTGCCCTGGAACAATTACTCAGTGGTATTCGTGCTCGAGTTAAATTGCAAGCAAATGCCGAAATAACTTTGGAGGCCAATCCAGGAACCTTTGAACAAAATCGTTTTCGCGCTTATGCCTCGGCAGGCATTAACCGAGTTTCAATCGGTGTACAAAGTTTTGTAGACGAGCAGCTTGTGGCATTAGGACGAATTCATAACCGTGCTGAAGCGCTGAGCGCGATAGAAGCAGCAATGGGTTTATTTACTAAGGTCAATGTCGATCTGATGTATGCTTTGCCCGGTCAAACGCTGCAATCTGCGCAGCAAGACATCACTACGGCCATTGACACTGGCGTTCATCACATTAGTGCTTATCAGTTGACCATGGAACCGAATACCCCTTTCGGGCACACGCCTCCTGAACATTTACCAGGAGATGAACTCAGTGATGAAATTGAAATGACCGTGCATTCTGCTTTACAGCAAGCTGGGTTTGAACAATATGAAACTTCAGCATTTGCTCATCATCAGCATCAGTGCGCCCACAATATTAATTATTGGCAATTTGGCGACTATATCGGCATTGGTGCTGGCGCCCATGGTAAGATATCCAGTGCAAGCGGAATTGAACGCACCGTTCGTAGCCGTCATCCAAAAGATTATATGCAGGCGATGCAGCACTTGCCTGATCATGCCATTAAACGCCAAATGGTTGCCTCTGAAGATCTACCGTTTGAGTTTATGATGAATGCATTGAGGCTAACCCATGGTGTACCCACTATATGGTTTAGTCAACGAACGGGGCTTCCTATCAATACAATTAAACCTATAATCACCCAAGCCGTTAAGCAAGGTCTGTTGGATACAGACCCGCAGTATTTGCGCCCAACACCCCTTGGGAGACGCTTTCTCAATGACTTATTAGCTCTATTTCTGAGTGACTAAGCAAAACCATTAATGTTTAAAGGAGTAATCATGATGAGTAAAAAAATAATCCACACAGATCAAGCTCCAGCAGCCATCGGTTGTTATTCACAGGCGGTACAGATTGACCATACTGTATATTTATCTGGTCAGATACCATTGGTTCCGCAAACGATGCAGCTGGTTTCCGATAATTTTACCGAACAGGCTCATCAAGTATTTAAAAATTTGCGTGCTGTAGCTGAGGCTGCCGGCGGCAATTTGAATAATTTGGTTAAATTAAATGCTTATCTAACAGATTTGCAGAATTTTGCTGCTTTTAATGAGGTGATGGCAGAATATTTTACCGCTCCCTATCCTGCGCGCGCAGCGGTAGAAGTTTCGGCGCTGCCTAAAGGTGCCATGGTTGAAGCAGAAGGTATTTTGATTCTGGATCAATCATGATTAATCTTTGAACGGCACCACTTGTCCAATTCTCATTGATAACTAAGGTTTAGATTATGACGCAGTATGTTATTGGAGATATTCAGGGATGTCTGGCTGAGCTAAATAGGCTCTTGGTAGAACTCGCCTTTAATCCCGGTAAAGACACTCTGTGGTTTACTGGCGATTTGGTTAACCGCGGTCCACAATCACTGCAAACACTGCGTCTGATCTACCAAAATGATGGCTGTATGCAAACCGTGCTGGGTAATCATGATTTGCATTTGCTGGCTTTACATTATGGCTATGGGAAGATCAAACGTTCAGATACCATCAGCGATATTTTGCTTGCGCCAGATAAAAACCAGTTGTTAGGCTGGCTTGAGCAGCAACCTTTAATGTTACAGCAGCATGATTTCGTTATGGTACATGCAGGCATCTGGCCAGAATGGAGCATCACCCAAGCACAAGCTTTGGCTCATGAAGTGGAAAACGAATTACACACCTCACCGGCGGATTTCTTTGCGCAAATGTATGGTAATAAACCTGACTGCTGGCACGCTGATCTGCAAGGAGCGGAGCGATTACGCTTTATCACCAATGTATTTACTCGCATGCGGGCATTAACGAAAAAAGGCAAGCTAGATTTTGATTACAAATCGACCTTAGCGCAGATGCCGGCTGATCTTATCGCCTGGTTTCAGGCTGATCATCGCCACAATACTGATAAAACCATTTTGTTTGGTCACTGGTCTGCATTGGGTTTATATCGCGGTCAAAATGTCATTTGTTTGGATACCGGTGCATTGTGGGGAGGATCATTAACCGCATTGAATCTTGACGATCTGTCTACGACACAAATACCAAGTCAAACAAAGTTAAATTTAGAAAATATATGATTAGAAAAATTCTCTTTAATCAATAACCTATTTATATAATTAGACAATTTAATGACCCAAAATACCCGTTGTAGACAATATTTCATCTGCCATCAGGGCTAATTTTAGAAGATACCTGATTTAAACATTTTTAAACTGTTTCAACATAAGACTAAAAAACAATAAGATACCTCTATTGCAACTTTACCTAAGCCAAGTATTATTAGCGATGTAATTGATCCTGAATAACTTTAATTTTACATATCAAAGGAATGAATATGAAAAAAGTACTGATCCCTGCTGCCATGCTGATGCTGGCCTTAACTGGTTGTGCCTCTAAATCTCACCATCACAGAACACCCGTGGCTAAAACCACCACTACTGTGACTACTCAGTCTACGACTACTGATGTACAGATTGATGGCAAACAAGAAGTCGCTTACCTTTGCGGTGCCGGAAGCGTGAAAAATCCTTTACGGGTAATGTACGGTTTTCAGGGTCAAAACGTTGTCGCCGCTCAGGTGAATTATCAAGGTGCTTTATCACCAGTGATGATGCGTGATAACAGCGATGTTAATTACAATACTTTTGTTTCTCCACAAGGCATATCCTGGAAAACTGGTTTAGCAACCAAAGATACTGTGGATAGAGTGAATGCTGTGGGTTTGGTACAACCTGCTAGACAGGTGATTAATGGTCAAGAACAGATTGCGCCACAGATCGTCACTCAAAATTGTATTATCGATGATGGTCGAGCTACTGCTGCTCCAGTGACTAAAGTGAAAAAAACCAAAACTGTCACTACTCGTAAAGTGTACAGAAAACGTAAATAATCTGATCGCAACTCTGAAGCATGGCAACCTTTTGGTTGCCATTTTTTTTTGCATTACCACCACAACCCTTTCTATTGCGTCTTTCTATTTCGGCATTAGTTAAATACACTATTTTTTCTTCTTATTGATATTTACAATCTTGAAAGCCAGCTATTGTGCCCCTATTTAAACGCTGTTATTTATTCTGACGGCCATCAATACCGTCATCAGCAAAGGATCCCCTAATATGCAGCAATTTGACGGCACTACCATCGTTTCCGTCCGTCGCGGCGAAAATGTCGCTATAGGTGGAGATGGTCAAGTCACACTGGGAAATACCATCATTAAAGGTACTGCGCGTAAAGTACGTAAACTTTATAACAATCAAGTATTGGCTGGTTTTGCCGGTGGCACTGCTGATGCCTTCACCTTGATTGAATTATTTGAAAGTAAATTGCAAAAGCATCAAGGTAAATTAATGATTGCAGCCATTGAACTGGCGAAAGAATGGCGTACTGATCGTGCTTTACGTCGTCTGGAAGCCATGCTGATTGTTGCAGATAAACACAATACTCTGGTTATTACGGGTAATGGAGATGTACTAGAACCAGAGCACAGCATAGCAGCGATTGGTTCTGGTGGTGCTTTTGCCCAATCAGCAGCTCGCGCTTTAATGGAAAACACCGAGCTTGAGCCCAAAGACGTGGTGAAAAAATCTTTGGAAATTGCCGGAGATATTTGTATTTACACCAATCAAAATCATACGATCGAAACATTATAATTGTATTGACCGTTTAACTGATTATTGAACGGTCAACCATCAGGATTTAAATAAGATGACTACATCTGTAATGACACCAAGTGAAATTGTTCATGAACTGGATAATCACATTATTGGCCAAACAAAGGCCAAACGTGCGGTAGCGGTAGCATTGCGCAATCGTTATCGTCGCAGCCAGGTTAGCGAGCCATTACAAAGTGAAATTGTGCCGAAAAATATTCTTATGATCGGCCCAACTGGTGTGGGTAAAACCGAAATTGCCCGCCGTTTGGCTCGACTGGCTAATGCACCTTTTATTAAAGTTGAAGCAACCAAATTTACTGAGGTTGGCTATGTTGGTCGTGATGTCGACAGCATAATCCGTGATTTAATTGAGATTGCTTTGAAAAACATCCGCAATCTAACCATCAGTAAAAACCGTGACAGAGCGCAAGATGCTGCTGAAAACCGGATATTGGATGCCTTACTGCCTCCGCCACGTTCAGTTGGTTTCGCTGGCGAACCGCAAGAACCCACTCCGGAAAACCACACTCGGCAGAAATTCCGTCAGATGTTGCGTAAAGGCGAACTGGACGATAAAGAAATTGATATCGAAGTTTCTGCCAATGCGTCCCCTACTATGTCAGTAATGGGTCCTCCAGGCATGGAAGAATTCACCAATCAGTTGCAGGACATGTTCAGTAATATGGGTCAAGGCAAAACCAAAACCCAGAAAATGAAGGTGAGCAATGCGATGAAACTTCTGTTGGACGAAGAAGCTGCCAAACTGATTAGTGAAGAAGAATTGCGTGAACAGGCAATCAAAGCTGTGGAACAAAATGGCATCGTGTTTCTGGACGAAATCGACAAAATTGCCACCGACAGCAGCCGTCAAGGTGGTGACGTCTCCCGTCAGGGTGTGCAAAGAGATTTGCTGCCTTTAGTAGAAGGCACAACTGTGCAAACCAAATATGGCATGATCAAAACTGATCACATTTTGTTTATTGCCTCTGGTGCCTTTCATTTGAGCCGCCCAAGTGATCTTATACCGGAATTGCAAGGTCGTTTTCCGATCAGAGTGGAGCTGAATAATTTAAGTGTGGATGATTTCAAAGCCATTCTAACCACTACCCATGCCAATCTGACCGAGCAATATAGTGCTTTATTGGCTACCGATGGTGTTAACCTGAAATTTAGTGATGAAGGTATTGGTCGCATCGCCGAAATTGCTTATCAGGTCAATGAAAAAACCGAAAACATCGGTGCACGACGTTTGCATACAGTAATGGAAAAATTGCTGGAAGATGTTTCATTTGAAGCGCCACAAGGTGATGTCGTTATTGACGCTGCATACGTGGATGCTCGCTTGCAGGATATCGCCGAGCGTGAAGATCTGGCTCGATACGTACTCTAAATTTTAGCGGCTTCGGCCGCTTTTTCTCGTTAATACGTGCACTTTAATTTGGTGGTTTGGATTAAAATGCTGTGAATCGCACAAATTAAATACCTAAAATAATGACATCTTTACCTACAAAAAGTTTTAAACCTTTCATAATTCAATTTTGCCCATTGCATCACTGGTGGCTTAAATTAATCATCACCACGATAGCTTCACTTTTATTAGCCCTTTCGGCTAATGTCAGCTTACCCATCCAACCGGTTCCGTTATCTTTACAATCACTGGCCGTATTACTTATCGGTGCTTGTCTGGGTCGAAAACTTGGCTGTCTGGCTATTATTGAATATTTAGCGCTCGGGGCATGCGGCTTACCTTTTTTTGCCGGTGGTCATGGCGGTATCTCTGTTTTAACATCCCTTTCTGCCGGTTACTTATACGGCTTTATTGCATCCGCCTACATTGCCGGCTGGGCTGCAGAAAAGGGTTATGATCGTTGTTTTTTGCGCTGTCTGGTTTCATTTGCGATTGCACATCAAATTATTTTTGTGTTCGGTGTCGCCTATTTAGCCTGGTATAACCAAATTAGCTTGATAAAAGCATTCAACATTGGTTATTTACCCTTTGCTGGCTTCGATGTGGTGAAATTTTTTATCGCAACCATTTTGATGTTTTTTTTATGGAACAGCAGAAGCACCCATGCCGCTTTGCATAAATAATCTATGTTTACGACAAATGTATCGCTGAGTGTTGATGCTTTTACATTTGCCGTAATGAGATGAACTAACGCTATCGGTCAACCAATTTCAATCTGTATCGGTAGTGATCGTAGCTCTTTATGCGCAATCTACTTTACAATGGCAAATAGCGTAAACCAGATTGCTGCTAGATTGGTTGAAAGAAAATAGGCTATAGATTAAATTTTCAAGCTTTTTATAAGGCTATGTAGCCCTGAGCAACTTTCAATTAAAAGAAAATGTTACTCATTAACCACGGTATATTTTTCAGATAAGTTTTAAAGCTATGTCACCACATATATAACTATAGTTTGATATATGCTGTTAGCAACCTAAGGTCAGTCATCTATTGCATTGACTTAGCTTATATTATTAGTTGAATAAGATAAAATTTAAAACAGGCTGTGTAAATCACAGCCTGTTTGCTTAGTTTATAAAAATTTATAATGCTGCATCATTTTTTTCACCGGTTCGAATCCGCACCACTTGTTCCACGGGCAAGACAAAAATTTTACCGTCACCAATTTTGCCTGAATGCGCCGCCGCTACAATAATTTCTATGGCTTGTTCTACTCTGTCATCCGGCAACACCAGCTCGATTTTCACTTTCGGCAAAAAATCCACTGCATATTCAGCACCGCGATAAATCTCTGTATGACCTTTTTGCCGGCCGAAACCTCTAACCTCGGTCACGGTCATGCCCGAAAAACCCACATCGGATAATGCTTCACGAACATCATCCAATTTGAATGGTTTAATAATTGCTTCAATTTTTTTCATACCAGCAATTTCCTTTTTCTGATACCCATCTAAATTAAACTAACATATACTTAAAGCAAACTCAATCTACCTTAAAATAAAGCAACAAAACCCAAGCAAAGCAATTGATTTTCGCGTAAAATCGCTTGGCTAAATTACCCAAACTTCTTCATAAGTGAGCTAAACTCATCATGTCAGATGTGCTGTCACTAGGCGGCGAGGCCGCGCTTTCATCTTTCCGTATCGAAAAAATACGTCAAAAAAGTTTATCTTTACAGCTGGACCAGCAAATCAGCATCACCAGTGAATATCGCTATTTTGTGGCAACCAGCTCTGCATTAAATGCGGATGATCAACATAAGTTGTTGCAGCTACTGCACGCTCATGAGATCAACCACTCAACCTCAGATGGTTCGCAAATATTAATCACCCCCAGACTTGGCACCATTTCGCCTTGGTCATCCAAAGCCACAGATATTGCTCATAATTGTGGGTTGAAAACCATAGATCGAATTGAACGCGGCATTCTGTATCGCTTTTCGCGTCAACTGACTGAGCAAGAACAACAGCAATGGGCTAGTTTGCTGCATGACCGCATGACTGAAAGCGTTATATATGATGTGGATGGGGCCAAGCAACTGTTTCAGCACATTCAGCCAGAAACATTCAGCAGCATCGACATTTTAAACCAAGGAAAATCAGCCTTAGATAAAGCCAATCTGGATATGGGATTGGCTTTATCTACAGATGAAATAGATTATCTCTTAGCCAATTATCAAGCGCTACAGCGTAATCCTACTGATGTTGAGCTGATGATGTTTGCTCAGGCCAATTCTGAACACTGCCGGCATAAAATCTTTAATGCGGATTTTGTGATCAATGATCAGCCCATGCCAAAATCCCTATTTGGGATGATTCGAGATACGCACACAGCCCACCCAGACGGAACATTAGTAGCCTATAAAGACAATTCATCTATCATCAGTGGCGCCCAGATCGAACGGTTTTATCCGCAACCTAATCAGCAGCAAAAATATAGTTTTAAGCTGGAACATACGCACATTTTGATGAAAGTGGAAACACATAATCACCCCACTGCCATTGCCCCGTTTGCCGGCGCGGCAACCGGTGCCGGTGGAGAAATCCGCGATGAAGGAGCAACAGGCAAAGGTGCTCGTCCTAAAGCAGGCTTAAGTGGCTTTAGTGTTTCAAATCTGATGATCCCTGAACTGATCCAACCATGGGAACAGTATAGCCAGACTCAACTGAGCTATGGCAAACCTGAACATATCAGTAGTGCATTAGAAATTATGCTCGACGGACCGATTGGTGCCGCGGCTTTCAATAACGAATTCGGACGCCCAAATCTTTGCGGATATTTCCGGACTTTTGAGGAATTATTCGCTGGACGTATGCGTGGTTTTCACAAGCCAATCATGATTGCTGGTGGTTTGGGCAATATCCAGCAGCAACAAGTTCACAAAGACGTCATTCCAGCAGGAGCTTTACTGATTCAATTAGGTGGACCGGGTTTATTGATTGGATTGGGGGGGGGTGCCGCATCGAGTATGAATAGCGGAGCCAATCATGCCGAACTAGACTTTGATTCCGTCCAGCGTGGAAATCCAGAAATAGAACGACGTGCTCAGGAAGTTATTGATCGTTGTTGGCAACTGGGGGCAGATAATCCGATAATCTCTATCCATGACGTGGGCGCAGGCGGTTTGTCCAATGCCCTGCCGGAATTGGTTAACGATGCGGGTCGTGGTGCTATTTTTAACTTACGCCATATTCCAATTGAAGAGCACGGTTTAACTCCGTTACAGATCTGGTGTAACGAAGCACAAGAACGCTATGTATTAGCTGTGTTACCACAAAATTTAGCCCTATTTCGCCAGATCTGTGAACGGGAACGTTGTCCGTTTGCCGTTGTGGGTACGGCTACAGAGCAACAACAACTCCAATTACATGATGATCTGTTTGCCAATGATCCGGTCAATCTTCCACTGAATGTGTTATTAGGCAAACCACCTAAAGTAACCCGCTATGATCACACTGTGACAGAGCCAGTTGTCCCATTTGATGCCAGCACTATTAATATTCGTGATAGCGTATATCGGGTGCTGCGGTTACCAGCTGTGGCCAGTAAACAGTTTTTAATTACGATTGGCGACCGTTCAGTTGGCGGGCTAACCCATCGTGATCAGATGGTGGGTCGTTTTCAGACACCGGTTGCCGATGTCGCTGTGACCAAAATGGGCTTTCAGACTGTGTTGGGCGAAGCCATGAGTATGGGGGAAAAATCACCGCTGGCTCTATTTTCCGGTGCCGCATCCGGTCGCATGGCTGTGGGTGAAGCTTTAACCAACATAGCCGCGGCCGATATTGGCGCCATGAGCCACATCAAACTTTCCGCTAATTGGATGGCAGCCTGCGGTCATCAGGGTGAAGATGCCCGACTGTACGAAACTGTACAAGCAGTATCGGAACTGTGTCAGCAGCTGCACATTAGTATTCCTGTCGGCAAGGACTCTTTATCCATGCAAACCAAATGGCAGGAAGATGAGCAGGAGAAAAGCGTCATTTCGCCATTGTCCGCCATTATTACCGCCTTCGCTCCCGTTCAAAATGTCACTAAAACATTGACCCCAGAACTAAAAAATATTCCTAACACATCCTTGTTATTAGTGGATTTAGGACGGGGTCATGACCGCATGGGTGGCAGCGCTTTGCAACAAGTATGGAACAACTTGTCTGGTACGGCACCTGATATTGATTCTGCCAACACAGTATCTGCGTTCTTTAAAATCATACAAGATCTGCTCCAAGCAGAAAAAATTCTGGCTTATCATGACCGCAGCGATGGTGGACTGATTGTCACTTTAGCCGAAATGATGTTTGCTGCTCATCTTGGATTGAGTATTGATCTTACTTCGCTCATCCAGCAAACCCAGGGTCAATTAACTGCTCAACAACACCATGAAAGAGCTGTGCGTTGTTTGTTCAACGAAGAGCTGGGTGTTGTCATACAGGTATACAACCATGATATTGATTCTATTAAAGCAGCATTTGCTGCAGCCAACCTGACTGATGTGGTTCATGTTTTAGGGCAGCTCAATCAAGCAGACCAACTGGTAATCAGTCACAACCAGAATATTTTGCTTAACGAGCGTCGCGTTGAATTGCAAAAAGCTTGGAGTGAAACAAGCTATCACTTACAGCGTTTGCGTGACCATCCTGACTGTGCAGACAGCGAATTTGCGTTGATAGATCATGAACAGCAACAAGGATTATTTGCTCAGTTAAGTTTCAACCCTAGCGAAGATCCAGCACTTCCCTATATCAATCAAGGTATACGCCCCAAAGTTGCGGTATTACGTGAACAGGGAATTAATGGGCAAGTTGAAATGGCCGCGGCTTTTGCTCGAGCTGGTTTTGATGCATTTGATGTGCACATGAGTGATTTAATTGCTGGTCGTTTTGACTTGAAAGATGTTCAATTATTAGCAGCTTGTGGTGGTTTTAGCTATGGTGATGTATTGGGCGCGGGAAGCGGTTGGGCAAAAAGTATTCTCTTTAATCCCAGACTGCGTGATGCATTTAGCCAATTCTTTGCCAATGAAAATACGCTGACACTAGGGGTTTGCAATGGGTGTCAGATGTTAAGTCAACTGGCTGAAATCATACCTGGCGCTGAGTCTTGGCCACGATTTAAACGCAATCAATCAGAACAGTTTGAAGCCCGTCTGAGCATGGTCACCATCCCAACCTCGTCTTCTTTAATTTTGGCTGATATGGCTGGCAGCAGTCTGCCTGTCGTGGTTAGTCATGGAGAGGGACGTGCTGATTTTTTCCATTTGAACAGCGCTGCCATTCCCGCTCAAGTTGAGATAGCCCTACAATATGTCGATGGGCAAAATCAGGTGACCAACACCTATCCGCTCAATCCAAACGGTTCTGCAGCAGGTATAGCCGGTGTCAGCAATCGTGATGGTCGCGTTACCATCATGATGCCACATCCAGAACGCGTATTTCAGACCGATCAGATGAGTTGGTCTCCGTCTGACTGGCCGGAAATGTCTGGCTGGTATCGCCTATTTGCCAGTGCCCGACACGTACTGAAATAAAGATAAGAAAGGACAACAACATGCCATTACTGGATAGTTTTACCGTTGACCATACGCGCATGAAAGCGCCAGCCGTACGCGTGGCCAAAAACATGCATAGTCCCAAGGGCGATGTGATTACCGTCTATGATCTGCGCTTTTGCCAGCCCAATCAAGATATCTTGCCAGAAAAAGGCATGCACACACTGGAACATCTGTTTGCCGGCTTTATGCGTGATCACTTAAATAACGCCGAAGTAGAAATCATTGATATTTCACCGATGGGCTGCCGTACTGGATTCTATATGAGCTTGCTGGGTCAACCGGATGAGGCTACCGTGGCGGTGGCATGGGAAAAAGCCATGCACGATGTTCTTGCCGTTCCGGATCAAAACCACATCCCTGAATTGAACGTTTATCAATGCGGTACTTATCGTATGCATTCACTAGAGGAGGCGAAAAATATTGCTCGCACTATTCTCCATAGCCCTATTGCCGTCAATCATAATGAAGATTTAGCCTTAGATGAGACGCTTATACAACACTAAAATATAATCTGTGTAAGAACAGGATAAATTTAAGACAAAACTAAATCTGCTTAAAATTAAGGCAGATTTATTTTTTTGCTGAAACTATATATAGATAGAGATCGCCTTAGCTGTAAATTCAACTCAAAACGAATGCAGGATAAAAAATTTACACTACCAAAATTTTCCAACTTGAATTATCAAAAACGGTTATTAATCATAGTCATCATAACTTTTTTTTACAGATTGCATGATAAGTAGCGAATTTGGCTAATTTTGACAAGTCTTTTTTTTTAATTAAAAAACCAGTATATTGTGTTCCAAATAACAAGTGACCACTATATTTTGTGTTGTCACCATTTTTTTTCTGCTTTACTTCTGCAAGAAAGATTCACGAATGAATGCTGTAGCCAATCTAAAAGTAACCAAACGCGACGGCAGTTTGGAAGACATCAATCTGGATAAAATTCATAAAGTCGTTACCTGGGCTGCGGAAGGTCTGGATAATGTGTCAGTTTCACTGGTTGAAATGCGTTCACACATCCAGTTTTATAACGGCATTCGCACCGATGACATTCATGAAACCATCATTAAGGCTGCGGCAGATTTGATCTCGGTTGAATCACCAGATTATCAATATTTGGCTGCCCGTTTGGCTATCTTTCATCTGCGTAAAATCGCTTTTGGTCAGTTTGAACCACCACACCTGTATGATCACGTGTGCAAACTGACCAATGAAGGCAAATATGATGCGCATATTTTGCAAGACTATAGTCGTGCGGAATTTGATGAACTTAATGCCAGCATTGATCACAATCGTGACATGACTTTTTCTTATGCAGCAGTAAAACAACTGGATGGCAAATATTTGGTACAAAATCGCGTCACCAAGCAAATCTATGAAAGTCCGCAATTTCTTTATATGCTGGTGGCCATGTGTCTGTTTGCCCGCTATCCACAAGATAAGCGGCTGGATTATGTAAAGAAATTTTACCATGCCATCAGTACATTTAAAATTTCCTTGCCTACTCCTATTATGGCCGGCGTACGCACACCAACCCGTCAGTTTTCTTCCTGCGTTCTCATAGAATGTGATGACAGCTTGGACAGCATCAATGCCACCACCAGTGCCATCGTAAAATACGTATCTCAGCGTGCTGGTATTGGCATCAATGCTGGACGTATTCGCGCTTTAGGTAGCGAAATTCGTGGTGGAGAAGCCCAACATACTGGCTGTATTCCCTTCTATAAAATGTTTCAGGCAGCTGTTAAATCTTGCTCACAAGGCGGAGTGCGTGGTGGCGCAGCTACCTTATTCTATCCTTTGTGGCATTTAGAAGTAGAAAGCTTGCTGGTTTTAAGAAACAATCGGGGCGTAGAAGAAAACCGCGTCCGTCATCTGGATTACGGCGTACAGATCAACCGTTTACTCTATACCCGTTTAATCAAAAACAGCGATATTACCCTGTTCTCTCCGTCAGATGTTCCGGGTTTATACGATGCATTTTTTACTGACCAAGATGAATTTGAACGTTTATACGAAATGTATGAACGCGACGACACCATCACTAAACGCAGCATACCGGCAGTAGATTTATTCTCTTTATTGATGCAAGAGCGCGCCAGCACTGGCCGCATCTATATTCAAAATGTGGATCATTGCAATACCCATAGCCCATTTAATCCGCAATTGGCTCCAGTTCGTCAATCCAACCTATGTTTGGAAATCGCGTTACCAACCAAACCATTAAATGACATCAATGATCCTAATGGTGAAATCGCCTTATGCACGTTGTCGGCATTTAATCTTGGTGCCATTAACCATTTGGATGAACTGGAAGAACTGGCTGAACTGGCTACTCGTGCCTTAGATGCTTTGTTGGATTATCAAAATTATCCGATTAAAGCGGCCGAAGAAGCCACCATGAACAGACGAACCTTAGGTATTGGTGTCATTAATTATGCCTATTATCTGGCCAAAAACAAGGTTAAATATAGTGACGGATCGGCGATTGCGCTAACCCATCGAACCTTTGAAGCCATTCAATACTATGTACTTAAAGCTTCAGTAAAATTGGCTCAGGAACTGGGTGCATGTCCGAAATTCAGCGACACTACCTATGCACAGGGTCTGTTACCAATTGATACTTATAAAAAAGATTTGGATAAAATCTGTCAAGAACCATTACACTTAGATTGGGAAAGCTTGCGCGCAGACATCGTCAAACATGGTCTACGCAATTCCACCCTTACAGCTTTGATGCCTTCAGAAACTTCCAGTCAAATTGCTAATGCCACCAATGGTATCGAACCACCACGTGGTCTGGTTTCGATCAAAGCATCTAAAGATGGAATCTTAAAACAAGTTGTTCCCGAATTTGAGCGCTTGCAGCACCAGTATGAATTATTGTGGGATATGCCTGGCAACGAAGGCTACCTGCATCTGGTTGGTATTATGCAGAAATTCATCGACCAATCCATATCGGCTAATACCAATTACGACCCACAGCGTTTCGAAGGACAAAAAGTCCCCATGAAACAACTGATTAAAGACTTATTGACTGCATATAAATACGGTTTGAAAACCTTGTATTACCAAAATACCCGTGACGGAGCCGATGATATGCAAACCAATATTCAAGATGATGGCTGTGCCGGTGGCGCTTGCAAAATCTAACTTACACTCACATTGCGCTCATCTTCTGATTTAACGCAATTAAAGAAAAGAGAAATATTATGGCGTGTGAACATCTGACCATGAATTACAGCACATTCTGTCAAAAACCCAATGATCCGCTCAAAGAACCCATGTTCTTCGGCCAACCGGTTAACGTGGCACGTTACGATCAGCAAAAATTCGATATTTTTGAAAAATTGATTGAAAAACAATTATCTTTTTTCTGGCGACCAGAAGAAGTCGATTTGTCGCGTGACCGTATTGACTACGCCAATCTGCCAGAGCATGAAAAACATATTTTCATCAGCAACCTGAAATATCAAACCCTGCTTGATTCCATTCAGGGGCGTAGTCCTAATGTTGCCATGCTGCCACTGGTTTCCATACCCGAACTGGAAACCTGGATTGAAACCTGGTCATTTTCTGAAACCATTCATTCACGCAGCTACACGCATATCATTCGCAATATCGTTAATGATCCCAGCATCGTGTTTGATGACATCGTGCAGAATGCCCACATCATAGCCAGAGCAGAAGAAATCGCCTGTTATTATGACGATTTAATCGAATATACCCAATATTACAACCTACTGGGTGTCGGTCAACACCAAATCGATGGTAAAACCATTGATGTTGACTTACATACCTTAAAGAAAAAACTGTATCTGTGCCTGATGTGCGTTAACGTACTTGAAGCCATACGCTTTTACGTTTCCTTTGCTTGTTCTTTTGCCTTTGCCGAACGCGAATTAATGGAAGGTAATGCCAAAATCATCAAATTGATTGCTCGTGATGAAGCCTTGCACCTGACAGGCACTCAACAAATGCTCAACCTGATGCGCAATGGTGCCGATGATCCAGAAATGGTGCAAATTGCTGTTGAAACCGAAGAAGAATGTTTTCAAATTTTTCGTCGTGCTGCCATTCAGGAAAAAGAGTGGGCAGAATATTTGTTTAAAGACGGATCCATGATTGGTCTGAACAAAGATATACTTGGTCAATACATCGAATACATCACCAATCTACGCATGCAAGCTGTCGGTTTGCCAGTGGCTTTCGAACACGCCAAACAAAATCCTATTCCGTGGATTAATGCTTGGTTGTCTTCTGACAACGTTCAAGTGGCTCCTCAAGAAGTCGAAGTCAGCTCCTATCTGGTTGGTCAGATAGATGCTGAGCTCAGTGAGGATGATTTGAGCGATTTTGAATTGTAAATTATTGACCATTGATAATCTGCTGGGCCATGCTCAGCAGACATGTGCCTCCAAACCATGCTGATAACCACTTGTGACAAAACCTTCGCCTTGCAACCGGATGAAACCCTGTTAGAGGGTTTAGAGCGTACCGGTCATGACGTAGAATATCAATGTCGCAGTGGTTATTGTGGTTCCTGCCGCCTGAAACTCATTTCTGGACAAGTAAGCTATCCAGAACCACCACTGGCTTATGTTGGTAAAGATGAAATCTTACCATGCTGTTGTGTCCCGCAAACTGATTTGAACATCGTCTGTCATCTTAGAGTGGATGCACCTGAAAATCACCCAGATATTTTTGCCCGAGATTTATTCGATACTCAGTTAGATTAATCCAATTAGCTTTACAGCCATCGTTAGGCACGATATCTTAATAAACTCACTTATTGATGAAGGTAAAATCCATGTTACTCGGTGTGAACATCGATCATGTTGCAACCGTGCGCAATGCACGTGGTAGCATTTATCCCAGTCCGCTCGAAGCAGCTCTTTTGGCTGAAACTCATGGTGCTGACCTCATTACCATGCATTTGCGTGAAGACCGTCGCCACATCAAAGATGCTGATGTTTTCGCGGTAAAAAATGCCATCAGCACCAGACTTAATCTGGAAATGGCGTTAACCGAAGAAATGCTGGAAAACGCCCTCAGAGTACAGCCCGCTGATGTTTGCATTGTTCCAGAAAAAAGACAGGAAATCACCACAGAAGGCGGACTGGACGTATTGTCCCAACAACATAAAATAGCTGAATTCACCCAAATATTGACCGCTGCCGGCATCCGCGTTTCACTATTTATCGATGCAGATGCGGCGCAAGTTCAAGCCAGCCGAGAAGTGGGTGCACCCGTCATCGAACTACATACCGGTGCTTATGCAGATGCAGCGGATCAATCACAACGCCATCATCAGCTTATGCGCCTCGAAGAAGCTGCATTACAAGCCAGCGAACTGGGGCTGGTGGTCAACGCTGGACATGGACTTAATATTCACAATGTAGCATCCATTGCCAGAATACTGTCAATACAAGAACTTAATATCGGCCATGCCTTAATTGCTCAATCCATTTTTATGGGTTTACCCGCAGCAATATGCCAAATGAAAGAGGCCATTTTCCGCGCCCGCAGTATTCCTTATTAATTTATTGACAAGGGGATAAAATGATATACGGTATCGGTACAGATTTAGTAAGAATTGACCGTATCGCCAAAATGTGCAAATCCTACGGCGGCAATGCTGTAGCTAAAAAAATATTATCACGTGTTGAAGCATTGGAATGGCCGTCAGCAACCAATCCAGTCACCTTTCTGGCAAAACGCTTCGCCGCCAAAGAAGCCTTCGCCAAAGCAGTGCATACCGGTCTACGCAGTCCAGTGACATTACGCCATATTGGCATTGGGCATAACGCATTAGGTCGACCGGAATTTATTCTAGAAAAACCATTAGCTCAATGGATAGAAGAAAAAAACATCGGCTCCATTCATTTGAGCCTGAGCGATGAAGACAACCATATCATCGCTTTTGTTGTTGCCGAGTATGCCAAATGAACCCATCCAATCTTGTCGAAGTTGTAGCTGGCGTCCTCTATAATGAAGCCGGAGCCTTTTTATTAAGCTCAAGACCACCCGGCAAACCGTATGCAGGCTATTGGGAATTTGCTGGTGGAAAAGTTGAAGCTGGAGAAACCCGTTTGGCTGCATTACAACGAGAGTTTAATGAGGAACTTGGTATCCAAATCGTTGCCGCCAGCCCTTGGCTAACCAGAATTCATCATTATGAACATGCCGATGTTCATCTACATTTCTTTCGTATTGCCGCCAATCAGTGGCGCGGTCAACTGACTGCTCTGGAAAATCAAAGCTGGCATTGGCAACTACCGCATGAACAAACGGTAGCGCCAATGCTTCCGGCCAACGCCCCCATTTTGGCCGCTTTAGCCATTCCCACCCGCCTAATTGGCCATCTTTCAGCGGGATTTAGAGTCGATAACAACCATCAATCACCCCTGATGCAGCCATATCAGCATCACCTCGCTGAAAATACCTTGGTGTATGCAGAGGTTGGTCAGCTTGCAACCATTAGCCAACAACATTCCCTGGAACATCTCTGGACAGTTTGTCACAATCAAGATGAATGGCAACAAGCACAAGCTACCGCCGGTGTGATATGGCCATTGTACAACCAGCAAGACCAACAACAATTACTGCATTTATTACAACACAACGATATTCAGCTACCCATACTGGTTTTATATACAGAAAACTATACAGATAACATCAACTGGATGAGCCTGGGCGTGCATGGCATGATTAATGCAACATAAAACCTTTTTCAAAAAAGCGGCTTTGCACTTCAGCTAATCATTAATCTAGGTTTGGATGGGGCAGAAAACGACGACCTTTCTGCCCACAGCCAATTTAAAACGGACAAAAAGACTTAATGGAGAAATTGAATAAATTCAGCAGATGAGCATCAACAAGCTTTAACAAACCGATATCTCAGCAATAGCCACAAGTCATCGGTTTTATTACTATTGAAAAATGATAGTTGTATAAGTAGCCGAACCTTGCCGTATATCATCTTTAAACGCATTCATTCCAACTTCTCACCAGCTGAATAATTTCCTCAATATAAACCTAAGCCCTTTTGACCGCATATCGATTAGACAGCTTTAGGTATATCAAGTTTCGCCATATATACACATGGTATAATCTCATCATTATTTTTCTTGAGCTGCATATACTGATAACATAACCCATTGGCACATTAATTAGCATAGAAACATTGCATCAACAATAACTTCCTTCGTACAATGCAGCCAAGAGTTATTCATTTCCTCAAGGATTCAAATCATGCTGAATAAAAAACTTTTTGATGATATCAGCAGCAAAATCAGCGATACCATCGCCAATAGCCCCATTAAAGATGTGGAGCAGAATATCAAAGCCATTCTAACCAGTACCCTTAGTCGTCTGAATTTGGTTACCCGAGAAGAATTTGAGATCCAGCAGCAAGTATTATTAAAAACCAGAGAAAAACTGGCTGAATTGGAAGCGCAAGTTACTGCTTTGGCCGGAAAACTATCTGAGCAACCAGCTCAAATCAAAGATCATACTTCAGAATCGGCTGATACCGATCAAAACCAGCCTGCTCTTTAAAAGGACCAATGCATGACATGGGCCGTTGTATATAGTCGTGCCTTAGCCGGCATGGACGCGCCATTGGTAGAAGTTGAAGCCTATCTGGCCAACGGCCTACCATCATTCAACATCGTTGGATTACCCGATACCGAAGTAAAAGAAAGCCGCGATCGGGTACGTGCAGCCATCACCCAATCAGGCTACGATTTCCCTGCCAAAAAAATCACCGTAAATCTCGCTCCTGCCGATTTACCCAAAGAATCTGGTCGCTTTGATTTGCCCATTGCAATTGGCATATTGGCTGCCTCCGGTCAGATCGATCCGAAAAATCTACACCTGTATGAATTTGCCGGAGAGCTCGGATTATCAGGCCAAATTCGGCCGATCAGAGGAGCGATTGCCATGGCGCATGCCGCGCAACAACAGCAACGCGCTTTTATCCTGCCATGCGCTAACGCCCAGCAGACTTCTCTGTTGCCCGAAACCTGTGTGTACGGTGCCCAAACATTAACTGAAGTGGTGGCGCATCTTAACCAGATCCAACCGATGACAGCGGTGCAGCACCAACCATCCACATCAGCCTCCCATATCCCAGATTATCCAGATATGGCAGATGTACGCGGTCAGCAAACAGCCAAGCTGGCTTTGGAAATTGCTGCCGCTGGTGGTCACAGCTTATTGATGTCTGGTCCTCCAGGCACAGGCAAATCCATGCTAGCACAACGTTTGCCTGGAATTTTGCCACCATTGACTAATCAGGAACTGATTAGCGTATGGTCACTACAATCAATCTTACCGCATGAGCAACAAAAATATCAGCACATTCGTCCTTTTCGATCTCCTCATCATAGCACCTCTGCTGTAGCCTTGGTCGGAGGCGGTTCAGATCCTAAACCTGGTGAAATTTCTTTAGCCCATCATGGCATCCTTTTTTTAGATGAATTGCCCGAATTTGATCGGAAGGTATTGGAAGTGATGCGTGAACCACTGGAAAGTGGAGAAATTCATATTTCCCGTGCTGCCCGTCAGGCAACCTATCCAGCCCAATTCCAGTTAATAGCCGCCATGAATCCTTGTCCATGTGGTTACCTTGGTCATCCTAAAAAAGCTTGTCGCTGCACAGCTGAAGCCATTGCTCGCTACCGCAATAAAATTTCCGGTCCATTACTTGATCGCATCGACCTGACGATAGAAGTTCCCAGCCTGCCAACAACCGATTTATTAGAGCAACCCACTGGAGAATCCAGTGCCGTTATTCGGCAACGCGTTGAAGCAGCGCGTCAGCGACAATATCAGCGACAAAACAAAATTAACGCGCAACTTAGTAATCGTGAATTGGATCAATTGGCACGCATTACCACAGGGGCTAAAGAAACCCTTGCCGCCACCATGGAAAAACTCTCCTTATCAGCACGCAGCTTTCATCGGCTGTTACGTATTGGTCGTACCATAGCAGATCTAGCCGGAGCAAGCGAAGTGGAAACCAACCACATATTACATGCCATAAATTTCCGCCGTGCTTTATAATATCCGCCCTGAGCGCTCAGAATCATTAATTGTGCCCAAATTTTCTGCGTTCTTTTTTGCCATAATAGTGCTTATTAAAAGGCTTTACCATGCACACAAATGCTAAAACCCGTCAATCCGGCCAAGGTCTCACCAGTTTTATTGTCGGTTTACTGATTGCCACCCTCATCATCGCGGGTATCTTATATTTTCTAAACAACAGCAAATCAGATTTTAAAAATCCGACCGTTAACCGTAATCAGCCATCTGCTCCAGAAATATTAACCCCTGCCACCTCATCTATGCCTGAACTGCCCTCTCCGGTCATTCCACCCAGACAGCCAGCCAGTGCCCCCGATCAAGCTGCTTCACAGCCAGCGGCTTCAGATGTTGTCGTTGTTCAGCAAGACAATAACACCCCAAATACGCCAAACATTACACCCAAACCCAACCCAGTTAACCCTCCTGAACCGCCTAAAGTTCCTGTCACACCTGCTCAAATCCTGGAAAGTGGTAGCATAGAGAAAGCTCAAAATCTGGTTAACAAACTAAAGACGAAGAAAAATAGAGTTTATTTACAAATCGGATCTTTTAATAATCTTCCAGAAGCGGATACACAACGTGCTAAACTAGTCATGCTTGGCATCGACAGCAATATCAGCAGCGTTAACATCAATGGAACGACCCGATACCGCGTCGTCACCAACAGCATGAACCAAAATGACGCCATCCGTATCCAAGAAACTTTAAAACAGAATAATTTTGACAGTCTCACTAAAAGTGCCCCCTAAACCACCAATAACTTTCTAATAGGATTATAAAATGCTCAAAAAATTCTTTGCCATCATGGCCAGCAGCATGATTTTGATGAGTAGCCCAGTTCAGGCAGCCGTACTCAATGAAGACTACACCCTGGTAGAAAAACCCATTCCTCAACTGCATAAAAACAAAATTGAAGTGCTTGAATTTTTCGCCTACAACTGTATTCACTGTTATCACCTTGAACCACATATCCTCAAAGAAATGAAATCTTTTGCCTCGGATACCTACCTGCGTCCGGTTCATGTGGTGTGGGATGAAAACGTCTACTTAAACCTGGCACGAATAGCCGCAGCTGTTAACAGCAGTGGACTAAAACAAAGTGCAGATCCAGTTATATTTGATGCCCTATTTGAAAAAAAGATCGAACTGTGGAATCCCAAAGTTTTCAATCAATGGGCTAGTCAGCAAACAGCATTTGACGGCGCAAAACTGCTCAAAGCCTATAACAGCCTTGAAAATAGCGCAGAAACCAACAAAATGGATCAATTATCACGTCAATACAATATCACTCAAACGCCAATTGTCATTGTAGGCGGCAAATATAAAGTTAAATTTGACAAAGGATTTGAGGAGGGAATGAAAACAACACGTGAACTGATTGAAAAAGTGCGCAATGAAAATAGCAGCCAACTAGAGAACATGCGTAAACTACCCAAAAGTCTCGGCGCATCCATTGCCGGAAAAGTAAACACCGGCAATAATGTAAAATAATCACGCGTATACTCGTGTGCACTAATGAGCACACGAGTTTTATGAACACCTAAATTGTTGCAAATATTGCACAAAATATAGTAGTTAACATGGAAATTATATTATTTATCAAAGCTCTGATACTGGGTATTGTTGAAGGATTAACTGAGTTTCTCCCCGTTTCTAGTACCGGACACTTAATTGTTGCTGGCAACTTACTCAACTTCGAATCCACGGGTGAAGTATTTGACATTACCATTCAGCTAGGTGCCATTCTGGCCATTATTTTTGAATACAAACATCGCTTTGCGCACATCATCACCCATATCGGTAAAGAACCGGCCACCAATCGTTTCGTTCTTAATCTGGCCATAGCATTCATTCCTGCCGCCGTAGTGGGATTAATCTTTAGCAACCAGATCAAACATTACCTGTTTAATCCCATTAGCGTAGCCACCGCCCTGATCATTGGTGGTTTTTTGATTTTATGGATCGAAAGACGGCAAAGTCGTCGCGAACCCAAAATCAAAACCGTTGAACAAATGCGTCCTATAGATGCCTTAGTGGTTGGCTTGGCACAGATTCTGGCCTTAATTCCGGGTACTTCTCGTTCTGGCAGTACCATCATGGGCGGCATGTTGTGGGGAATAGAGCGTAAAACAGCAACAGAATTCTCATTCTTTTTGGCAGTGCCCGTCATGATTGCTGCTACTGGCTATGATATGCTCAAACATATTCACGAATTCACCCGTGATGATCTACTGCTGATTGCTGTTGGTTTTATCGCTGCATTCATTTCAGCACTGATTGCCGTCAAAGCCCTACTGCGCTTCGTTTCCCATAAAAACTATATTCCCTTTGCCTGGTATCGAATTATCTTCGGTGGCATCATCATCCTGACTTGGTTAACTGGCTGGGTTAAATGGTAAAATAAATCAGCATGTCGCTGGTCTATAAACGTTAATTTGTGATAAAGTTTGGTTGAAAAAACAAACTGAACAATACCCCCATTTTCAATGACTACACACTGGCTCTACGTCAGTGTGTCTCCTGTTTGTGAGGAATAACCATGCAGTTTTGGCAACTGCCCGAAAATATCGCCGACATCTTGCCCTCTACCGCACGCCAAATCGAAAGTGCCAGAGAGCAGTTGTTGGCTTTGTTTCGTGTTCATGGCTATGAACTTGTTAACCCTCCTTTACTCGAATACAGTACCTCCCTACTTACCCGCATCGATGAGGGATTATCTTTAAAAACCATTCGTATTGTCGATCAGCTCAGTGGTCGACAGCTGGGGATTCGCGCCGACATTACTCCCCAAGTGGCCAGAATAGATGCACATTTATTATCGGCCAATAGCGGCATTAATCGCCTGTGTTATGCTGGTTCAGTTTTACATGCCCGTCCAGATGGCTTTCTAACCACGCGCGAACCATTGCAGATCGGCGCTGAACTCTATGGATTTAGTGGCATAGAGGCTGATATCGAACTGATCGATTTAATGTTAAAAAGCCTGAATAAATTTAACATCAGCATGCCCACCCTATCCCTCGGACATCTTGGCATATTCAACGCATTAGCTTCGGCAGCTCAACTCAGCAGTCAACAAGCCGCCAGCTTATTACAATTGATGCAGAATAAAGACCGTGAAGCTATTGAACAACACCTACAACAATGGCAAATCGAACCTGAGTGGAGCAATGCTTTTATTACCCTACCCACATTATATGGGAACACATCAGTGCTACAGCAAGCATTGCAGCAGCTACCTAAATTGCCAGCCATTCAAACAGCATTACAACAATTGCAACAGATTTGCGACACCTTTCATGAGCATCAGATCTTTATTGATTTGAGTGATCTGCGAGTAGATACCTATCATACCGGCTTACTATTTGCGGTTTACAGCAATGAATGGCCAGATGCATTGGCACGCGGTGGACGCTATGATGGATTAGGTCAATATTTCGGTCGCAGTCGTCCAGCTTCAGGTTTCAGCTTTGACTTACGCAACTTAATCAAAAATCTTCCTGCCGAACAAAAACCGCAGGGTATTAAAGTTAACTACAAAGATGTGGCAGCAGCAAAACAACAAATAGATCAACTCCGCTTAGCCGGTGAATGTGTCATCATCGATTACACACCGCAAAGCAAAGATATACAGGGATGCGACCGTCAGCTAGTGTGGCAAAATCAGCAATGGCAGGTTATCCCTTTATCGTAACTACTTATCAATTAGCATGAGCAGGTAAAAATATATGGCAAAAAACGTCGTCGTTGTCGGTACCCAGTGGGGTGATGAAGGCAAAGGTAAAATTGTAGACTGGTTAACCGAACGCGCCGCAGGTGTTGTTCGATATCAAGGAGGACACAACGCTGGTCACACCTTGGTGGTTAATGGTAAAAAAACCGTGCTACGGTTAATACCTAGTGGCATATTGCACGCAGGAAAACGCTGTTTTATTGGTTCAGGTGTTGTCGTTTCACCAGAAGCCTTATTAAGTGAAATGGCTGAACTTCAAGCTGCCGGCATTGATGTCACCAAACAACTGACCATTGCCCCCACTTGCCCATTGATTCTGCCTTATCATATTGCGCTGGATCATGCCCGAGAAAGTGCCAAAGGCGATAAAAAAATTGGTACTACCGGTCGGGGTATCGGACCAGCATATGAAGATAAAATTGCCCGCCGTGCTGTCCGCGTGATCGATTTATTTCATCCGGAAAAACTACAACAGAAAATTGAAGAAGTCGTCGCTATCTACAATTGCCAACTAACTGGGTTGTATGGTCAGCCTCCCCTGGATGCCATGGCCATTTATCAGCAAACTTTAGCACTAGCAGAACAGATTCGACCCATGGTTGGAGACGTTTCGCGTGAATTGAACACCCTGAATGATCAAGGTGAATCAATACTTTTTGAAGGCGCACAAGGCACCTTCTTAGATATTGACTACGGCACCTATCCATACGTTACCTCCTCCAATTGTGTCGCTGGTGCTGCAGCCGTGGGATCTGGCGTAGGACCAACCAAACTGGATTACGTATTAGGAATCGTCAAAGCCTATACCACTCGGGTTGGTTCTGGTCCATTTCCAACCGAACTATTTGACAGTATTGGCGAAGGTCTAGCCAAACGCGGCAACGAATTTGGCGCAGTCACCGGTCGCCCGCGTCGTTGTGGTTGGTTTGATGCCGCATTGATGAAGCGCTCAATCCAAGTAAATGGCATCACTGGCTTATGCGTAACCAAACTTGATGTCATGGATGGTATGGACAGCATCAATATCTGCATCGGGTATGATTACAATGGTGATAAAATAGACATACTGCCTTGTGGCGCAGATGCAGTTGCCGCCTGCACCCCCATTTACGAGACCATGCCTGGCTGGCAAGAAAGCACCTTTGGCGTCAAAACCTATGATGCTTTGCCAGCTAATGCCAAAGCCTATCTTAAAAGAATTGAAGAATTATGTGGTGCGCCAATTGCCATGATTTCTACCGGTCCAGACCGAGAAGAAACCATACTGCTGCAACACCCATACGAATAAAATAGCACCAGCAATAAACCCATCTGATGATGGGTTTATTTTATGATTAGATTCAAATCAGGTTCATTACTGATTTTCATTTCCTCTTTAGTTAAAAATGCTCCTCAGCCACAAACCAAAGCGACTAAACCAATTATTCAAACCGCGCGCTTCTTGGACATCTTCAAGCGCCACCACATTTTTCTCTGCCACCACTTGATTTTTATCATTCAAAAGCTTCAACCTACCCAAAGACTGCCCTTTACGAATCGGCGCAACGACCGGTTGTACCGTCTCCAGTACAGATTTCAAACTTTTTTCACCCTCTGCGGGCAAAGTCACATAAGCAGCATGAATAAAACCTATTGGAACACTCGTGCTACTTCCCTTATACACACTTAACTCCGTTATTTTATGGTTCGCATCGTAAAGTTTTGCTACATTAGAAGAAGTTAGCGCCCAGCTTAATAACTTACTCCCTTCAGCTGCTCGAGCCTCATTGCTGTCCGCTCCAACTAAAATGGCTATGATACTTCTGCCATTACGCTTAGTGCTGATAGCCAAATTGTATCCACCATCAATGGTGTAACCGACCGCCATACCATCCACTTGGTCATCCCGGAATAACAACAAATTACGGTTTAACTGCGTCATGCCATTATTGACAAAAGATTTTCTGGCAAACCAACTTTGATATTGCGGAAAATCCCGTTGCAACAATTGTGCTATCTGCATCAGATCCCCCACACTACTATACTGACCTTCAGCAGCTAATCCCGTACAATTGATAAAATGCGTGTTTTTCAGTCCGAGCCTTTCAGCTTGCTCATTCATTTGACGTACAAAAGCTTTCTCACTCCCACTGATGGCGATAGCTAGCGTAATAGCGGCATCATTGGCAGAAATGGCCAGCATACCCTGAATCACATCTTCCGCTTTCATCGGTACATCAGGCTGCATAAATAGACGACTACCATCCGTTTGCCAACCACTGGTTGGTAATGTCAACATGGCATCTGCTTGAAGTTTTCCATCTTGCAATGCTTGAAAGACCAGATAAGTGGTCATGAGTTTAGTCAGAGCCGCAGGTTCAATCCGCGCATCAACATCTTGTCCAGCCAGTATCGTTTCACTTTGCTGATCAGCCACAACATAGGCAGCTGCATTGATAACAGGTGGCGGCTCAGCCATCGTGTACTGTACCGATACCAACAGCATGAGTGCACATAAGCAATTACATAAACTTTTCATATATCCTATATTCATTCATCTGAAATAGCTCAGAATCGAGATTGTCCTGAAAAAATCTGACTTAAAAATTTGGTTCAATGTCATTCAGAAGGCTGCTTCAAAAGCAGATTTGATCTACTGCATCAATGACCGCCCAAGTCAGCAAGCTGCAACTATAAATGACTTATTAACTCAGTGAAACAGATCATCTGCAATAAATAGCATTCACATCTACATTCAAAAACTTCATCATATTGACCAACTGTTGATCCAAGAACAATTAATTTACCACAATCACCAAGCTGAACAATGGTTTAACAGGTATTCTAGTTCAAAAACGGCTTATTTAGTTTATTATTTAAACGCAAAGTAAACCAAGCAGAATAACATAGCCAATCAGCATCACTGAATAAATCCGCTCTAAAGGGCGAAAACCTGCAATGCTGATAATGAGACGTAATTCATCTTCTATCATGATAAAAAGAACGCAATTTTTGGCTGTGCATTTAAAAAGAAACCAACATCATCAAAAAAATCAGCTTGGTTGCTTCTAATGTTATTACACCACCAAATTTATATCACAACTCACTTTACAAGTAATAAAGTAAAGATCTGATACGCTGCAACACCCTTGAGAAGACCATGCTCAAAATAATCTTAAACTGGCAATACCAGTCAATTTAGCTTTGATCAAGCACCGCTCTTCATCGCCCCATTTTGATCAGCGAGTAGTAGCCTTAGCTCACCTAAAACTCAACATTTTTAGCATAAACCACTGTGCATTCAGCATATTTTAAATTGCATATAAGTAACAATAACAATCAAATACGATAAAATTCTTAAGCTTAAACTGAATCTCTGGTGCTACCATTAATTGACATCACTTCAGCCTAAAATCCTCTAATAAAAATGCTCACCAATCCTTGCAATTCAATCATGCTGTAGTTTTGACATTTTCTAGCAAAGATTGCATACAGCAGAAAGCAAGTATCATTAATTGGCTTCTACAATTGTTTGAAACTTTAAATTAACTTAATGTCGAATTATGCAGCCTAAGCATAGAGATATTTAACAGATACTGATAAAATTAACCTTAGTATAAAAAAATGAACATTTTATCAGTTCTGTTAACAAACTGTGTCTTACCGTGTCCTGCAAAGATACGGATTGTCCATTTTAAGATGCTCGATACATTATACCCACCTACTTTCCTCAAAATGAATATGAATGCCTACTCAGACTATCTGACCCGAATACTCAATGCCGCTGTGTACGATGTTGCCATCGAAACACCACTGAATTACGCCGCAAACCTGTCTGATCGTCTGCAAAACCATATCTGGATTAAACGAGAAGATTTACAGCCGGTATTTTCCTTCAAAATTCGCGGCGCTTATAACAAAATGGCTAAATTAGACCAAGCCATCTTACAAAAAGGCGTCATCACCGCCTCTGCCGGTAACCATGCCCAAGGTGTTGCTATGTCAGCACAGAAACTTGGCTGTGCCGCCACCATTGTTATGCCCAAAACCACCCCACAAATCAAAATCGATGCAGTCAAAAAACGTGGTGGTAAAGTTGTCTTAGCCGGAGAATCGTATAATGACGCTTATGACCACGCCATGAAATTAGTGGCTGAAAGTGGACTCACCTATATTCCACCTTTTGACGACCCCGATGTCATTGCAGGTCAAGGAACCATCGCCATGGAAATATTGCGGCAACGTCATCAGCCAATTGATGCCATATTCGTTGCCATCGGAGGTGGTGGTATGGCTGCAGGTATTGCCGCTTATATCAAAAATGTGCGACCTGAAATCAAAGTAATTGGTGTAGAAACAGATGATGCGTGTGGTATGAAACAATCCATCGCCGCAGGTAAACGAATTGAACTCAAAGAAGTTGGACTATTTGCAGATGGCACCGCAGTTAAGCTCGTTGGTAAAGAGACATTTGCGATTTGCCGGGATTTATTAGACGATATTATTACTGTTGATACAGATGCTGTCTGCTCCGCTGTCAAAGATATTTTTGATGATACTCGCAGTATTACTGAAACGTCTGGCGCTCTCGCTTTAGCAGGTTTAAAAGCGTATATTGCCAAAGAACAATGTCAGCAGCAAAACCTAATAGCCATTGCCAGCGGTGCCAATATGAATTTCCATCAGTTACGCCATGTTTCCGAACGGTGTGAACTGAGCGAAAGTCATGAAGGTATATTTGCCGTCACCATTCCGGAAGAGCCAGGAAGTTTTAGACAATTTATCGATTTGATCGGCAACCGTAGCATTACCGAATTCAATTATCGCTACGGAGATAGCCAAAAAGCGCATATATTTGTCGGCATACAAAGCAATAATGCCGCTGATCTGGCGCAAATTGCAGCTGATTTAAACGCTCATGGTCTGCCTACTTTAGATCTAACCCACAACGAAATGGCTAAACTGCATATTCGCTATATGGTTGGGGGGCGCACCAACAAAGTTGCTAATGAAAGATTGATCAGCTTCGAATTTCCAGAACGGCCAGGCGCATTGGCACGTTTTCTAAACCACATGCAATCAGATTGGAATATCACCTTATTTCATTATCGCAATCACGGTGCCGATTTTGGTCGCGTGCTGGTTGGACTTGATATTCCCCCTGCCGATTCCAGTAAATTTACCGCTTTTTTAAATAATGTCGGTTATCACTATTATGATCAAACCGATAATGCTGCTTACCAGCTCTTTCTTAGCGACAGCGTGAAGCAAGGCTAACATTCCTAAAAGACATCGTTAACAGCAGCATTGAGCCGAAAATAGAGAATCTATATTCGATATGAAGAAAAGCGATCAATTGATTGCCGATCAATAAGATGAATATGGTTTATAAGTAAGTGAAGAACCTAAGGTTGCTTTGTTTATAAACATTTTTCGCCTATTTCCACCTTGTATCCAAGCGGTCAACGTGGAAATAAAGATGCGAACCAAAGCAAGTATAAATCTAGATTAAGATGATATTTGAACAATGAAAATTGATCAGGATCAGGCATGGGGCTTTATTCCGGCTGCCTTTTTGATCCTATCAATGTTTTGAAAATGCCATACTTCAAACGCCAAAATACGATTGATCTTTGCGTAGAATTAAATCATTAATAAAACGAAAGTGAATGGATTGATAACGGTTTGCCACAATACAACTGCTTGAATAGCCATTGTGCCGTGTTAAAAAAATTCTAAAATGAGACCATTAAAATAAAATCTGTTGGCTAGGATGCAGATTTAGCATGATCATCATCTAATTGATAATGCATGCATTAAATCCATAGTGACACAATCAATCAACTCCTAAAAAGTGCGAATTATTTGATATTACGGCGTTCATAAACCGCCTGTGCCAACGTTCCTGCATCTACATATTCTAATTCACCACCTAACGGCATACCGCGCGCCAATCTGGTCACTTTAGCCGGAAAATTTTGTAGAAGTTGCGACAGAATATAGGCAGTCGCATCACCTTCAGCGGTAAAATTGGTCGCAATGATCACTTCTTCAATCTCATATTGCTGCAATCGAGAGATCAGTTTCTCTAAGGCAATGGCTTGCAAATCCGCACCTTGCGCTGGATTAACCTGCCCCATCAACACAAAATATAAGCCATCATGACAATTTGCCGCTTCCATACTGGCCACATCAACCGGCATTTGTACAATCATCAACCGCTTAGGATTGCGCTCATGATCTGCACAAATGTCACATAAATCTCCTTCACAAAAAGTGTTACACAAACGGCAATGATGCACTTGCAATAAAGCGGCTTGAATGGCTGCCACTAACTCCTCTGCACCTGCACGTTTATGTTGTAATAATTCATAAGCCATTCTTTGCGCTGTTTTCGGCCCAACATTAGGCAAGACTTTTAAAGCATTAGTTAGACGGCTTAGCGCATCTGTAGATTTAGTACTCATAGTGTACTCATCAAAAAATTTCGTAGTGAACAAAATAATAGATTAAATCACCTGCACATCAGTGATCAACAATCTCTTTCTCATCGCTAAAGAAATGGTTTAACTCAAAGACACTTAGCAGCAAGTATTGACCGTCAGATGAAAGACGAAAAAGTGAGAACAGACAAAAATAAAGCTTGATCATTTGGGAGAAAAAACTCAACCGAGCGTTTTCTCCCTAAATAGATTATTTAAAAAAATCACCCATACCAGCTGGTAAATTCATCCCTTGGGTAAATTGTCCCATACGTTCTGATGAAGTCGCTTCTGCTTTACGCACTGCATCATTCACCGCAGCAGCAATCAAATCTTCCAACATTTCTTTATCTTCGACAGCATCAGCCAATAAACTATCATCAATATGAATACGTTTGACGCCATAATGACAGTTCATGGTCACCTTAACCATACCAGCACCAGACTCACCCTCTACTTCAACATTCGCAAGCTCTGCCTGCGCTTTTTTCATACGCTCTTGCATTTGCTGAGCTTGCTTCATCAAACCGCCTAAACCTGCTTTTCCAAACATATTAACTTCCTTATATCTTAAATTTAAAGGGCAAAATTCTTAATCAATACTCAATCACGTAGTTGTAAACTTTCGGTTACCCAATTGGCATCAAACGTTTTCATCAGATCTTGTACAAATGGTTCCGCTTCAAGGCTGGCTTGTGCCTGTTGTTGCGCCTGTTCTTTCAAGCGTTGTTGCCGCATAATTGGCGTTTCTAAAGTTGATTGGTTTGTCCAGGCACAAGTTGTGATATGAATCGGTTTGCCATAAGCCACCGATAAACTATCAGCCAAACGTGTCAACAATTCTCTATTGGCAGTAGGCTCCCCCTCCTGAGCTAATGCAATAGTTAATTCACCATTTTGCTCATTATAGTCAGCCACTGCTGAATGTTGACTGAAGAGCTGCACTGCACCCAGTTTATGTGCCAATAGCGATAAAATTTTGGGCCAATTCTCAGCAGTTAATTCTGGTAGTTTTTCTGCCAACGTACTAGATGCAGCTTGCGATGTCGCAGATGACTCGTGGCTTGGCTCAACCGCAGTGGCATCATCTGCCTCACTTTTGGCCGTAGGCAAATCATTAGTCGGCACACTTTGCGGTATATCTACAATCTCTGTGGAGATGATAGACTCTTCGGCCATGAAATCATCTGGTGGTGCAACTGGTATTGTTGCGGTTGCATCCGCAGTGATCGTCGCTAAATCTGCAGCAGGCGTCTGGTCTACTGAGGTATCGAGCCCAGTAGATGCAGCTCCTTTTTGCTGACCAGCATCAGCATTGGCAGGAGAAGGTTTTGCCAAATCTGAAGTTGATGACTGAGATTCAGCTTGTCTAGCTTCTTCAGGTGGTAATGCGCTGACCTCTCCAGTATTCGCGCTTTGCGGCACAGTTTCATTAGCGGTCGCATTTTTTAATCCACTGCCGGCTATTTGCCCGTGCAATCGCTGTTCAGATAAAGCAGCGAGCGGCGTAAAGGCAAGCATGCGCAGCAAAGTCATGATAAATCCGGCATGTTCATCTGGAGCCAAAGGCAAGTCAGCCTTACCGCGCAAAGCACATTGATAGTAAAGCTGGATTTGCTCTGGTGAGAATAAACTGGCCAAGCGAGATAACGTAGAATATTCAGGATCATCAGCCTGAATGGCCGTTGGAACCGTTTGCATCAAGCTTAATTGTTGCAGCAGTAAAGCTAATTCGGTCAGCGCACCATCAAAACCAATGGCATGATTCGTCATGTCAGCAGCCTTGGACAATAAAGCTTGTCCGTCTCGATTCGCCAAGGCTTCTAGCAGCCCATACAAATAACTTTTATCTACCGCGCCAATCATATTACGCACATCGGCTTCGGTTACCTGCCCAGACCCAATCGCGATCGCCTGATCAAGCAAACTGAGTGCATCGCGCATCGAACCGGCAGCAGCTCGTCCAAGCAAATGCAAAGCAGTATCTTCATAGGTGATTTGTTCTTGCTGAAGTACGTAGACCAAATAATCATATACTTGAGTACTATTTAAATTACGCAAGACAAATTGCAGACATCGGCTTAAAACTGTGACCGGTACTTTTTGGGGATCGGTTGTTGCCAGAATGAATTTAACATGTTCTGGCGGTTCTTCAAGTGTTTTCAACATAGCATTGAAAGCACTCTTGGACAGCATATGTACCTCGTCTATGATATAGACCTTATAACTGCCCATAGTGGGAGCATATTGCGCGTTTTCTAACACCTCTCGTATGTTGTCTATACCGGTATTAGAAGCGGCATCGATTTCCAACACATCAACAAAGCGTCCGGCATCGATCTGCTGACAAGAATTACATTGATTACATGGTTCGCCATGTTCAGAATGAGGACAATTTAGACTTTTAGCCAGTATTCGCGCAATGGTGGTCTTGCCCACTCCACGCGTTCCGGTTAATAAATAAGCATGATGCAATCTTCCCTTATCCAGAGCATTGACCAATGCCTTGACCACATGTTCCTGACCGACTAAGTCGGCAAATTTTTTCGGTCGCCATTTACGCGCCAATACTTGATAAGTCATAGCCATCCGCAGCTGCAGTGCAGCAAAATCAATTCAAAAAATGGATACTTCATCAGCAGAAGATCACAAACCACCCTATTGTAACTAAAAACCAGGCAACAAAGTAAAAGTAAAACGTAGACTATCTACCATTGTGTAACTGGTTTAATCCCTAGTACCCATATTTAATAAGGTCTAAGCGGTGAAATTCAAGCTTTAGATTCAAACAGAACTCAGTTTTATCCGCGTAGCAGTCCCATAGTGATCACCAATAAAATTATCGTATTGACTAGCTGCAAACAATAATCTTCTATCTTATTTTAAATTCTTCCCACGCCAAATACAGACAAGGTGGTTATGTAAAGCATTGTTGAATTACTTGCCGGCGTAGCATCTCTCTATTTGGGGTTACAAGAAAGATCAGTCCTTTTCAGGTAGTAAACTTTGATTGCTTATAAGCAAACAGCCATCTATAGGCATAAATGGCTGTATGTGCTTTCAGGTATAAATTAAAGTTTGGCAGACGAATAGCTCACATTATTTGCAATCTTTCTGACTGCGGCCACATAATGCCGACTATGGTTATATTGCCAAATCGTATAAAAATTATTCAAACCAAACCAATATTCATACTTTCCAGGCATCCGTTCCAACTGATATAGAATACCCTTTTCCTGATCTTGAATGTTTGAAGGAATAACCACACCCAACTGACGTAGCTGACCGGCGGTATATTTTAATTCTGTTGGTTGATCTATAATCGCTTGTATTTGCGGTGTTATCTGTAAATTAACGGGTACGGCAATCGGCTGACCGGTCTTCCATCCGTGCTGTTTCATATAATTGGCTACCGACGCCAGTGTATCGCCAGTATTACCCCAAATATCTCGCTGACCATCACCATCCCAATCAACCGCATATTGTCGGTAACTAGATGGCATAAATTGCGGCATTCCCATAGCGCCTGCAAAACTGCCTTTGAAACTGAGGGGATTACGCTTTTCCTCATATGCTAATTGCAAAAATTCAACCAATTCTCGCTGAAAATATGCCGCACGCCGAGGATAATGATATCCCAGCGTCGTCAAGGCATCGGCAACACGATAAGACCCCATGGTGGTGCCATAATTGGTTTCAATCCCTATGATTGCCACTAATAATTCAGGAGCCACTCCATAGCGTTTAGAGACAGATTTGAGTGTTTCGGCATGATTTTTCCAAAACACTTTACCATTATTTATGCGCAAATTATTGGCATTATTTTGGGCAAAGGTATACCAAGGCAAAGAAGTTCCTGGTCTGTCCATCCCCTTTATAATACTTGGTTTAAACTGCACATTTTGGAAAAATTCATTAAGTTGCTGCTGCGAATAATGCCCTTTTTGTAATTCATTGGCCATAAATGATTGGACATCACTTCGACGTACCAAATCCAGACCACTATCTGTTATGCCAAATTTATCATTTTCTACTGCAGTTGCTGATGCCGAAGTTAGGGGCTTTAAAGGCTTTTCTGCTGGTTGTTTTACTCTTTCGCACCCGGCAAGCAATATGGCGAAACCTAATATCCAAGCAAGTCTCATTGTTATGGTTCCTTATTAAAGCAGGATAGTAGTCTAATCTATTTTTTCCTAGTTGGTAAAAAAAAAGCTGTCTAGAATTTTCTAGACAGCTTTTTTGGTCAATTTCTGTTGGATAAATCTTATTCAGCAGCAGCGACAACAGTCACAGTCACAGCAGCAACAACATCACTGTGTAAAGCAACTTCGATTTCGTATTCGCCAATTGCTTTCAAAGGACCATTAGGCAAACGGATATTTGCTTTAGTAACTTCAACATTCAATGCAGCTTTAATCGCTTCAGCGATATCGTGCGTGGTTACAGAACCAAACAGACGACCATCCACACCTGCTTTTTGAGCAACATTGATACTCTGACCATCAATTTTTACTTTACGCGCTTCGGCATCAGCTAAAACTGCGGCTTGTTGAGCTTCATATTCAGCACGTTTCTCTTCGAAGGCAGCCAAATTAGCAGCATTAGCACGCTGAGCTTTACCTTGAGGAATCAAGTAGTTACGAGCATAGCCATTTTTAACATTAACCAGATCACCCAGATTACCCAGGCCACCGACTTTTTCTAACAAAATAATCTGCATAATAAATCTTCCTTATTATTTATGTTGATCGGTGTATGGCAGCAAAGCCAGAAAACGTGCACGTTTTACAGCAGTTGACAGCTGACGTTGGTAATGCGCTTTAGTACCAGTAATACGTGCAGGAATGATTTTACCATTTTCAGTAATAAAATCTTTCAATAAATCTACTGCTTTATAATCAACTTGTTTGATACCTTCCGCAGTGAAGCGGCAAAATTTTCTACGTTTGAATGATTGACGAGCCATGTCGTTTAACCTTTATATTCACGAATTTGTTGGATATGTAGTATCGGGCGGGAATGGTAGACACCCTTTTGTGCCAGAAATCCTTTGATTTCAACCATAGCGCCGGGTTGATACATCCAGTTTTTTGCTAAATCGCCTAATGCTTTGGCCTGAATCTCTACTTTTGCCAGATAACGTTGCTCCAGTTCAATTTGCCATGACTCATGTAAAAGCCACATGGTTAAAACCGGCAACCCAGCAGGGGTATAGCGCAGATCATCTAAACTTTTAATCTGTGCACATAGGCTTAGCTGATTTAGCAATTCATACTCATTTTTATCAATTAAGCTTCTGCGGTTTCAGCAGCCGCTTCTGCACTGTTACCTGTAAGCAGATTTTTAGACTTTTCGTCTTTCATCATTGGAGAAGCTTCAGTCACAGCTGCATCCATTTTTACAGTTAAATGACGCAACACTGCATCATTAAAACGGAAAGCAGTTTCAATTTCATTGATTACTTCTGGAGTGGTTTCAACATTCATCAACACATAATGTGCTTTGTGAATTTTGTTGATTGGGTAAGCCAGTTGACGACGACCCCAGTCTTCCAGACGGTGAATAGTACCATTAGCTTCGGTGATCATGGCTTTGTAGCGTTCAACCATCGCACCGACTTGTTCGCTTTGATCCGGATGGACAATGAACACGATTTCATAATGACGCATGTGTACTCCTTGTGGCTAATCAATCCCTCTGCCATGCGAAGTGCAAAGGGCAAGGTTGAAAAGCGAAGATTATATACGCTTTTGTTATCTGAATCAAATACAATGCTGATATGCAACCATCAGTCTTAGGCTCTGGTGCAAGCTTGTGGCAGCAGAACTTCAAATTCTTTTCTTAATAACACAATGATTACTTAGATTAAGCTAAATTAACCCCTAAAAATCAAAGTGGCTTAGGCATCAAGTTATTAACGCTATTAACAGTTTACAGATTCTGCATAAATGCCTAACATAAACCCTAATTTTTATTAAATATGTTGTGTTATGAATCACTATTTTGATGCCATGTTTGCCCGTAAAGAATTTCTGGCGCGCCTGTTGGCGCACAGTTTTAATTCTCCTAAGGGCTGGCTGGAACTTGCTATTTCCATATTGCTAATGCTTTTTACTTACTGGATTAGCAAAAAAATCATCGTTAAATTTCGTTTTAACGAACGTCTGGTCAAATTTCCTTTTCTCCGCCATTTAATTTTACGCCTTGTTTGGCCAGTTTTATTACTAGTTTGTACCATTTTTGCCATATTTATCTGGCGGGTAACGATGGTTGAATCCGTCTTATGGCTGCAACTGGTTGCTTTTACCGCTCGTTGGATGATAGCCATACGAATTATATTGTCTGTATTACACAATGCCATTCCAAATAATTATTTTAATGATCATTATGAACGCAACCTATCAAAAATATTATGGGTTTGTTTCATTTTATGGCTAACCAATCTGGATACCTTTATTATCCGATTATTAAAATCTTTGTCTTTACCCATTGGTTCCACCAATCTTAGCCTGTTTACCGTCATTACCGCCTCGATCACCGTTGGCATAGCCATCATCATTGCCTTGTGGCTTTCACGTATGACCGAACAGCACATTTTGCAGGCCAACAGATTAGATGTGAATCTACGATATGTCTTGGCTAAATTAATTAAATCACTGTTTGTCGTCATTGCTGTATTGATTGCGCTACCGATGGTTGGGATTAATTTAACCATGCTGTCGGTATTTGGCGGAGCCTTAGGTGTCGGACTGGGACTAGGTTTACAAAAGATTGCCAGCAATTATGTTTCCGGATTCATTATTCTTGCCGACCACTCTGTGCGCCCTGGCGATCGTCTGAATATCAATAATTTTACAGGTTATGTTACTAAAATCACCGCACGGTTTGTCGTTTTACGCAGTAGTGACGGCTCGGAAGCTCTGATCCCCAACGATACGTTCGTTTCCAATACCGTGATCAATGATTCTTACTCTAGCAGAATTATGTCTAATAACCTCACCGTACAGGTTGCATACAATACTGATCTGCCCAAAGCGTTGGAAATCATCAAACAAGCGGCGATTAAACAGCCACGAACCTGCGAAGAGCCAAGACCAAATAGTTATGTAACCGGTTTTGCCGATTCGGGCATTAATTTATACGTTAATTATTGGATCAGAGACCCTGAAAATGGCTTTATGAGTATTAATTCAGCCATATTATTGGAGATTTGGAACCGTTTTAAAGAGGAAGGCATTGAATTTCCATTTCCTCAACAAGAAGTACGCATACTGAATGACGAGGCTGATCCAATTGCGTTACACAATCAGGCATTAACTGGCACTACTGCGGAACAAAACCTGAATAATCTGGCCAATGACTCCAGCAATCACTCCATAAGCACAACACATACCTCAACCCATGATCAATAATAAACCTTATAAACAACCCATCTCTGTTTTGGTGGTTATTTACAACGACCAGCAGCAGATTTTATTACTGGAACGTGCAGACAAACCCGGTTTCTGGCAATCAGTAACCGGTAGTCTGGAAGTTGGGGAAACCATACAGCAAACCGCCATTCGTGAAGTGGCTGAGGAAACTGGGATTTTGGCCACCACATCTGCCATTGATGATTGGCATCAAATTAATCAATATGAAATTTATCCCCATTGGCGTCATCGCTATGCTCCAGAAGTAACACACAACACCGAACATGTGTTCTCTCTTGGTGTCAGCTCCACCACACCCATCAGATTGTCACCACATGAACATCTGCAATATGGCTGGTTCTCCATTCAGAAAGCCATCGACATGGTTTTTTCGCCCTCCAATCGTGAAGCTTTAGTCCAGCTTCCACAACACTGGTAAGCTCTATTTTATAAACCTATGAACACCATTACCATTGCCACTTATAATATCCATAAAGGCATGTCTGCACTCAATCTCAAAGTGCAACTTACCCAAATGGCCACTGCCTTACAACAATTGTCACCGGATATACTGTTTTTGCAGGAAGTTCAAGGTAAAAATAGCAAACGGGCAGAATCCATTCCAGATTTCCCGCAGCGACCTCATTATCAGGAATTAAGTGAACATATGGCTTACCATATTAGCTACGGTCGCAATGCGCAGTACAAATATCGTGATCATGGCAATGCTATATTAAGCAAATTTCCCATCACCACTGTGCATAATCTGGATATTAGCGTTAATAGCCGAGAACAACGGGGCATGTTGCATTGTGAAATCCAACTTCCCCATTGGTCTGAACCCTTAGTTTGTCTATGCGCCCATCTGAATTTACTCGAGCCAGACCGAAAAAAGCAGTACCAAACCATTCTGACATACATTGAAACAGAGATTAATCCCGAAAGTCCGCTCATCTTAGCCGGAGATTTTAACGACTGGCGTAAACGCTCACATGATAATCTGGGCTTAAAACTGGACATGACCGATGCTTTTTATCACTATCGCAAAGCCCCCAAAACCTTTCCTGCCAGATTACCTTTATTAAGTTTAGACCGGATTTTCACTCGTCATTTGAAGATATTGCAGGCTAAACCATTAAAAGGCTTGCCGTGGCAAAAACTTTCTGATCATCTGCCTTTATATGCCATATTAGAACCTGAATAAATTGCTTTATTAAATTGAGCCCAATTGCAACTTAAAAAAAGTACAAAAAATTTGACTCAGCTGCTCAAACTTAGCCAGCCAAATTAAAGTAAAATACACCCCCTTTTAAAACCTAATCACATCACAGCCATTCTTAAGGTTATTGATCAATATGTACACCGATACCATTAATAAATGTGCAGCCAATGCCGCACGGATTGTTCGTTTAGCTCAAGCCAACCCTGTCAGTTTTTGGCTTAGTTCTGCTATGGCTGGCGCTTATATTGGTCTGGGCATCATCTTAATTTTCACCTTAGGTAACCTGATCGAACCGTCTTTACGCCCCTTAGTCATGGGGGCTACATTTGGTATTGCTTTAACTTTAGTTGTGATCGCCGGCTCAGAACTATTTACCGGCCATACCATGTTTCTAACCTTTGGCGTTAAATGTAGAAGCATCACCCCTGTGCAGATGTGTGCTGTCTTACCTCAAACCTGGCTAGCTAATTTACTTGGCTCTATTTTTGTCGCCGCATTGTATTATTACGCCGCGACACCATTATTATCCTCTGAAACCAGTCTGGTACACAGTGTCGCCTTGGCAAAAACTTCCGCTCCTGCCATCACCCTTTTCTTTCGGGGAATATTATGTAACTGGTTAGTTTGCCTGGCCATTTGGATGGCAAACAGAGTAGAAGGTGCGGCAAAACTCATCGTCATCTGGTGGTGCCTTTTTGCCTTCATCGCCTGTGGCTATGAACATTCAGTAGCCAATATGACTTTATTTGCCTTGTCTTGGTTTGGTCATCACAGCGCAGCATTGACCTTAACAGGTATTGCTCACAACCTCCTTTGGGTTACAGTGGGTAATCTTGTTTCTGGCGTTATGCTGATGGGACTGGGATATTGGTATGCCACCCCCAAAGCTGACCGCCCTAAATAGATTAAAATCATACGACCTGATTTAATCGATTATCATTAAAATGCTTCAAAACCAAGATTCATCATGCATAAAAATGACATTTAAATAATCAGATTTCTCTTGTTGTATGAGATTGAAAATTACTTTTAAAAGCGTATCGAAAATCATCCACTAAAGAGCAACACCAGCAGCAGGCAAAATTTTGCTTCAAGATTTAAAAAAGCTCAGGAGACTGAGGGCTATGGACCAAATAACCTAATCAGAAATCTACCCCCTTATAGCCAATGCTTTCCAAGCTGCTGCGTGCATGTGCTGGTTTACTCTGTTTAAAGTGCTTAGGAAGGCGCCGAAGAAACAGTTAAAGCCATGCATCGTCAGACTTACCTTGACTCAGTAATGATCCAACAACATTCCGCAGATGATGGACCAAGGCGGTGTGGCGGTAAAAACCAATTAGAATGAGCTGAAATAAATTGGCATTTAGAGTACCTCATTAAGGATTTAGTATTTGCATATGGCATTGTTTCTCATTGCTAACCAGTGCATCTAGATGAAATGGGATAAATAGCGTGCAAAAATATCGGCCTCAGCTTTGATTAACATAGTTTAACCACATACGCATTCCGTAACCGACTACCCATGCCAGCATCAGACCAGCAACTAAATCGATAAAAACATGTCGACGCAATTGAATAATGGACAAACAAATCAATATTCCCCATAACACTAATCCTAGCGAGCGCAACTTATGGCTAAAATTAACCGCTCCCCAAATGGCAACAACCGTTAAGGCTACATGTAGAGATGGTAAACAGTTAACATTCACATCTGAGATTAAAACTTTATGGTATAGAAACGAACTGACAGAAATAGGAGGGGTAGCCGCAAAATCTACCATGGTTGGATAAGTAACAAAACAAATGCCTGCTATCAGCCCACAACCAATGAAGCTAAAACTCATCCAGCGAATATTGGCATAGGGAGCAGATAAAAAACAATATGGAATAATTAGAAAAAACGACAGATAAGGCCACACAGCATGTTCTGTAAATGGTATCGACTTATCTACAAGACTGTATCCCAGCAAAATAGGATCCTGTTGCAAATACACACTTCCATAATATACAACACCCACTGAAAGCCAACCCAGTATCAAATATCCCAAGCGCTTAACCACTTCGCCCACTGCTCACCTACCCATATTAAGTAATTTAAACACCTTCATGACTATTTTTACATACAAAGGTGTCAAAATTAATAAAAAAAAATGCATCGAATTCTTGCAAGCTGCATCACCAAAAAATAATCAAACTGAGTATATTACCAGCCGTTAAAAAACTAAATACTTTGAGATAACTGAACTAATGCTACACCACGTTCGATCATGCTCTGCCCTTGAGATACCGTGATTTTGACCAACTTCACGCTGTGAATTAATAATCGCTTGCCGCAAACTATATTTCAGCTCTGTTGAGGCCAGTGATGAAGCAATATAGTCAACCAATTACAATATTCATTTAAGCAACATTACTTATTGTTTAAGAAATAGCCTTAGAAACACACAGCAAAAACGATTAAAATAATCCCCAAATCATAGACTATTCTAATACCCTAGGTATTAACTTTTCTCAAAGACACTTTCACGCCTCGTAAAGGATGAATAAATTGAATTTCCCACCACGAACCATGCCCAATACGCGCATGCGCCGTATGCGACATGATGAGTTTTCTCGACGCATGATGCGCGAACACACATTAACTGCAAGCGATTTTATTTTGCCGGTATTTGTCCATGAAGAAAAAGGGCGAATTCCGGTGCCATCCATGCCAGGAGTAGAACGTTTATCAATCGATGAATTATTAAAAGTAGCTGAACAGGCTTTAGAATTGGGCATTCCGGTTATTGATCTGTTTGGTGTCCCTGATTTATCACTCAAAACAAGTGATGGACGGGTTGCATGGGATGAAAACGGGATCATTCAACGTGCCATCCGCGCCCTCAAATCCCGTTTCCCCGAATTGGGTGTCATGGCCGATCAGGCACTCGATCCCTACACTACCCATGGTCAGGATGGCGTAATCGATGAACATGGCTATATTCTTAACGACGAAACCATCGAAGCCATCATCAAACAAACCCTTTCTCATGCTGAAGCAGGCGTTGATATCGTTTCGCCCAGCGATATGATGGATGGTCGTATAAGTGCGATCAGGGCAGCATTAGAAGAAAACGGCTTCATTCATACCCGCATTATGTCTTATTCAGCCAAATATGCCTCCGCTTTTTATGGACCATTTCGTCAGGCTGTAGGTAGTGCCGCCAATCTGGGTAAAGGCAACAAATATACCTACCAAATGGATCCGGCCAACAGCAACGAGGCATTGCACGAAGTTGCTATGGATATAGCCGAAGGTGCAGATATGGTGATGATTAAGCCAGGCTTACCTTATCTGGATATTATCCGTCGCGTTAAAGATGAGTTCGCTGTCCCAACCTATGCTTATCAGGTTTCAGGAGAATACGCCATGTTACAGGCAGCCATCCAAAATGGCTGGCTTGATCCTAATCTGGTCATTCTGGAAAGCTTGCTGGCCTTCAAGCGTGCAGGAGCCGACGGCATACTGACCTACTATGCGCTGGATGCCGCTCAACGACTAAAAAATCAGTAAGCTTAGGCAAAAAACCAGATGCTGCACTTCGATTAACCTTCATTAAGTAAGATGATGGATACCTTAATACAGTGCAGCAACCTGGGTTTTAAATCATTCAAACGTAATTTATACCGTGGATTGATTTCATTATTAATTCCTACTTCAGAAATATTCAATATCAGAAATCTATCGACATTCTTTTTTGAATCTTTGATATAGCAGTGATTCAACAGCAATCTTGCCACGCATTTACATTAATACTTGCATGATTTCATTCGCCAAGACTATTTGATTATCCACCACATTTGTTGCTCCAGCTTGTAAATAAAGCTGTTTGTCATCTTCATTATGGCTAAAAACAATAATTTGCAGATGTGGATTTTGCGCTTTGGCAGCTTCAATAATCGCTATGGTTTCAGTTTTATTCTGAATGGTAATAATTAAATTTTTTGCCGTAGCTACAAACACCGCATCAAGCATACCTTCTGATAAAGCATGACCATACGCCACTGGAATTTGTTGCGCTCGTAACTGAGCCACGATATCTAGCCGATTCTCTTGTACATACACCGTTTCATTTTGCAGTTGTAGCCGTTTTAACACTTCCTGCCCGATTGATCCTGCACCAACTATAACGGTATGCTCACTCACTTCTGGGGCAATAACCATATTTTCATCCGCAAAATAGATGGAAATAGGTTTGATTGGAGAGGCTAATTTGGCATGCGGCTTGGCTGATAATAAATCAACTTCATGTTGCACTGATGATGTGCCCATTTCAGAAGATGATGGTTTATGCAGATAACGGTTGAGCCAAACAAATAGAAAAGGGTTACATATTATTGAGATTAATGCACTACCCAAGATCAGATCGCTGGCTAGTTGCGGTATGATTTTATAAACAGAACCAAGACTGGCGATCATGAACGAGAATTCACCAATTTGGGCTAAAGCAATGGCAATAGTCAATGCTGTCTGAACAGGATAGCGCAATAACCTGACAATCATAAACGCACCTACCCCTTTACCAATAATCACAACAAGCAACGTAGCCATTAACAATAATGGTTCACGAATAATGATACTGGGGTCAAACAGCATACCTACGGAAACAAAAAACAATACGGTAAAGAACTCGCGCAAACCGCTGGACGCATCTTCAGCGGTGTGGTTCATGCTGGTTTCGCTGATGATGGTGCCGGCAAAAAATGCCCCTAAGGCAAAAGAAACCCCAAACAGGTAATTGGCTAAAATGGCGCATCCCAATGCAATTGCTATAACCGCCAAACGAAACAATTCAGAATTTCCGGTACCAACCACAATGTGTAAAGACCAGGGGATTATCTTTCGACCTAATAACAGCATAATCACGACAAAAGCGATGATCTGAATGCTGGTTTTACCCAACAAATACATGACTTCTGTAGAAGAGACATCTCCTTGACCGGATAGAATAGGAGCCAATGCTGGAATCATAACCAAAACAAATACCATGGCAATATCTTCAACAATCAACCAGCCGGTTGAAATTCTGCCTTGGGTTGAATCGCCCAAATTCCAACGCTGTAAAGCAGCAATCAATACAACGGTAGAAGCGCAAGATAAAGCCAGCCCAAAAACAATACCGGCTCCTGTCCCCCAACCGGCAAGCCAGGCCAAACCCCATCCCAGCAAGGTAGCCATGATGATCTGTATTAATGCTCCGGGTATGGCAACCTTTTTAACCGTCCATAAATCACGAAAAGAGAAATGCAATCCCACTCCAAACATCAGTAAAATCACACCTAACTCAGCCAATTGCTGAGAAAGATGCATATCTGCGGTAAAGCCATGGGTGTAAGGCCCAACGATGATACCCGCAAATAAATATCCTACTAACGGCGGCATACGCAGCTTTTGAGCAGCAAAGCCAAGGATGAAAGCGAAAAATAAACCACCGACTATGGTTTCAACTAATGGAAAAGAGTGATGCATTATCCTCTACCGTGATAATAATTATGAGTAATCATTCTATTTTAAAATAAAAATGAGTTTTACAGAGAGCTTTTGTTCAATTTTGCGGTAAAATTAGAATAATTTAATTAATTTATGCTTAATAGAAAACCAATTATCCCCATATTCAGTTCAAGTTTGATTATTGAGATGAATGATATTTTCTTCCCCTTTTGGTTTTTCTTCGCAAAAAATGAAAATATAGTCATTGATTGACATCAGTTTTGCCAGTCAACTTTGGTCTCAAAAACCAATCTTCTATAGAAGTATCAGTATTAAATGGTTTAAGGAAACAAATAATGACAGTAGTAAGAACTTCTCCGGTCATAGCCTCTCCGGGTAAAAGTGTTTTGTTTATCACATTAGGCATCACAGATAATCCAGAGTCCTATGCCAAAGTAATTGAATTTGCCACTGGTTTTTCTGCGCTGCTACGCAGTATGCAAAACCGTTTTTATGGTGAGAATTTTAATGCTTTAATGGGTATTGGCTCTGATGCTTGGGATAAGTTAAGACCGGGTAAACCCAAACCTAAAGAGTTGGTTCCGTTTACTCCGATACAAGGACCGAAGCATACAGCCGTAGCCACCTCTGGTGATTTATTTTTCCACATACGCGCGGATCGTCAGGACATTTGTTTTGAAATGGCGGCGATGATCAACGAGCTTTTAGGTGATGCCACTTATTATATTGATGAAGTCAGCGGTTTTCGCTATTTGGACGGACGCGCCATTATCGGCTTTGTCGACGGTACAGAAAATCCAGATGAGTGTGACAAAACTAAGTTTGCTTTAATCGGTGATGAAGATCCTGAATTTCGATATGGTAGCTATGCATTTACGCAAAAATATTTGCATAATATGCAAGCTTGGCGCCAGCTACCTGTAGAAGAACAGGAAAAAGTTATTGGGCGGCGTCGCTTTAATGATATTGAGTTATCCGATGAAGAAAAACCGGCTACAGCGCATAACAATGTTAGCAAGGTTTATGATCAAGATGGCAATGAAATGAAAATTATCCGTGCCAATGTTGCCTTCTCTCAGGCATCTAAAAATGAATACGGCACTTTTTTCATTGGTTATTCGCGTTCTTTTGCCGTGACCCATCAAATGCTAAAGCAAATGTTTAGTGGAAATGCTGAAGGACACACAGATCGACTTTTGGACTTCAGCACGCCGGTAACAGGCACGTTGTTTTTCATTCCTTCGCCTGATTTTCTGGATGAATTTGACGTTTAAAGTCCAGTTTTTATCTCTGTCATAAAATTTGGTAAAATAATCATCTTGGATATCAGTCAAACTTGTTAGACCACAGATACTTTGCTAAGTCGATAAAGGAATAACTGTTGGTGCTGAACTTCCAAGATGGTTGATGTATTGGTTTTATGCCTATTCAAAGTATCGATTCTAGCTTTATTACTCAGAATTTTTCTGATTGAATAATTGATATTGTTCTTTATGTGGCTTTATCCGGCGTCATTTTTCTACCCGGTTTGATAATCAACTATTTGGTCACAGAAATGTGATTTTAACCATTTCAAATTAAACTGCGTTCGAAATCTATTTAAAATTTCGAACAGAAAGATATATGCTCAATATGTGCTTAATAGCCAATTGAGTCAAACAGTTTTATTATTGTAGTCTTTAAGTATCAATATTTAAATTTTTAGCTCACCATAATTTAAACAGGAAAATATTTGCATGGGCAGTGTACTTTTTCTTCAAGCAGTAACAGTTATTTTTTCGCTGTCGATTGTGACAACGTTATTGAATAAGCGCCTGTTTGATATGCCTCAAGCGATCGGGGTGCCTATTGTTTCAGCTATTTTGGTCTTTTCACTCCAATGGTGCATGAATCAATTTGGACGCAACCATTTTATCCATGTAGATATTATGGCTTTGAAAGCGGCGGTTGGACATATCAATTTTTATGATTTCCTGCTTAATGGGGTAATCTGCTTTATTCTAACTTCTTCTGCATTGAAATTCAAAATATCAGATCTCAAACGGTATTGGCGCCAAATTCTTATTTTAGCGACATTAGGCCTACTACTCTGCTCCCTGCTGTTTGGTGGCATGATTTATGCTTTCCAATTTCTGGTGGGTGATTATGTCCCTATTATGGTTTTATTGTTGTTGGGCTCTGCTTTGGGTGCCACCGACCCAATTGGCATCAAAGGGGTATTAAGCTCCATCAGAACGCCACGGCATTTAATGGTTAAACTTGAAGGCGAGTCCTTATTTAATGACGCGATGTGTATCGTGGTGTTTATGACCATATTGACCTTGATCAGTGGTCAACATGTCTCTCCCATCAGTGTGGTGGAAAATTTCTTTTATGAAATTATTGTCGCCGTGATCATTGGCTATGTGTTCGGTAGTGGCGCGCTGCGATTACTGCATGGAAAACATGAAAATGAATCCTTGATTTTGACTACAGCCTTACTGGCATCGGGCTCATATTTGGTTGCTTATTTTGCCCATGCTTCCGGTCCTATCGCTTGTGTCGTTGCCGGATTAATCGTAGGTAATAAATGGCAGGAAGTGTTACAGAAAAAAGAAATCGACGACGTGAATAATTTCTGGCATGCCGTTGAGGGAATCATTAACTCATTTTTGTTTACATTAATCGGTCTGGAATTATTTATTGTTGATATCAACAAAACGATTGTTATCGGCGGTGTTGTCGCCTTTATTCTGCTTCATATCAGCCGCTTTCTCGGCAATATTTTGGCATTCATTCTCTTTCCGAAAGTGTATAAAAAAAGTTATCACGGCAGTCTGGTTATTTTGTCATGGGGCGGAGTTCGCGGTGGTATCTCACTAGCTTTGATTCTGGCGGTGGCCAATATGCCGGCTTTAGCCAAATATAGCGATATCCTGATTGGCTATACATTTATTTGTGTATTGTTGTCTGGTGTAGTCTGTGGTCTTGGATTGCCTGAAGTGCTGAATGCGTTTTATTACAATCCGAATGAACCTAAAAAAGGCTTTAGAGGCTGGTATCAACGCCAGTGTCATCGTTTTAACCGCAGTGGTGTCATGTATACCATTGAAGATCGGGCAGATGGGACAGAATATATTTCTGTTTATAATCCTGTAGCGGTAGCAAAATCATCTTCTGATCCTAGTGAAGAAATTACGCTGACACCTGAAGAGCTGAAACAAAAGGTAGACAAACTGGAAAATCCAGATAATTTCTAACTATAATAAAAGCCAGCATGTTTTATCTGCTGGCTTTTTTATTTGCTGAATATATAGTGTTATATCAAATCGCTAGCAATTTCCACGAAAATTTAGTCACATAGGGCTTTTGCCGCCAAATCACCAAGTGATTGGGTCAAACCATTTAATTACTCATGCATAAAATTCGGCATGCTATCCACTACTTGAAGAACCCTTGGCCATTTTTCGTGCCAGAAACATCATGGTGTGATTACCCAAATCAAGTTTTATTGCTTTTGCTGTTGTGACTGCTTGTTACAGTAACAAAATTAAAAGTCGAATAACAACTAATGATCCAATTGCGCTTGCACAAACTCTTTGACAGCCTGAGCATCATTTTCCAGAACGGTCACTTTTTGTGGCAAATCTTCTAAATGACATAATTTTTCCGGGCGAGGTATGTTTATGTCATCTCCTATGGCCTCTCGTATCGTTTCTGCAAATTTTGCAGCTTTGGCCGTTTCCAGACAAACTATTACTTCACCGATATCACGCAGTTCGCGCGCAACTTTGACTCCGTCCGCTGTATGCGGGTCGATAATTTCGCCATCTTCAGCATACACTTGAGCTATCGTTTGCACCCGATCGGCATGAACACTTTTGCCCGCAGCAAAGCCAAATTGGTACTGAATTTTATGCATAAGCTGGTTCAGATCAAACCCTTTGCCCTCACTCACTTGTTGCCATAAATGACGAACTTCTTCAGGCTGATGATCAAGTACATCATAGATAAAACGCTCAAAATTCGAAGCTTTAGAAATATCCATTGATGGACTGGATGTAACGAAAGTATGCGCCGCATCGCGAGGACGATAATGCCCTGAAGTGAAAAATTCGTTTAATACATCATTTTCATTCGTTGCGACAAGTAAACGATGAATAGGCAGCCCCATATTACGAGCGATATGCCCTGCCAGCACATTACCAAAATTTCCGCTTGGCACGCAAAAAGAAACCTTTTGCTCATTTGAGTTGGTGGCGGCAAAATAGCCTTTGAAATAGTAAACTATTTGCGCCATGATACGCCCCCAATTAATGGAGTTTACCGTGCTCAGATGATAGTGCTGCTTGAAAGCATGATCATTTTGCAGTGCTTTAACAATATCCTGACAATCATCAAACATGCCACGCACAGCAATATTGAATATATTTGGCTCATGCAGGCTATACATTTGTGCCCGCTGAAACTCACTCATTTTGCCATACGGAGAGAGCATAAAAACATTGACGCGTTCTTTTCTACGCAATGCATATTCCGCCGCCGAACCGGTATCACCACTGGTTGCGCCAATAATATTGAGCATGCGGTTTTCACGAGCTAATACATATTCGAACAAATTACCCAGTAACTGCATCGCCATATCTTTAAAGGCCAAAGTTGGACCATTAGACAAGGCTTCTATTTTGATGCCATCTTTTAAAGTTCGAACCGGCGTAATTTCTTCGGTACCAAATATCTCTTTAGTATAAGTTTTATCAATAATGGCTTTTAGGTCAGTTTTAGGAATATCAGTAGCAAACAAACTGATAATTTGCAAAGCCAGTTCGGGATAACTTAATGAGCGCCAGTCATGTAAAGTGTGCGCATCGATATGCGGATAAGATTCAGGTAATAGTAGACCACCATCTTCAGCCAACCCTGCCATCAACGCCTGACTAAAACTTTTTGGTGCTGACTGTCCTCGGGTGCTAATGTATTTCATCACTTCTCCCACATGATTTTAAGCAAATTAAAATAAAGAATTTGACACATAGTATCGCAATCCGCAAATAATGCCGAGTGAAAATTAACAACTTAGATTAATCGAATTTAAACTCGACATCCTACTGAATAGATAGTTAATACATATTCTCAGAATTTTCAAATCACATTTAGCCTGTATATAATTGAATTTAATCATCAAATTACATCTCAAACCATTAAATAAAGCCAAAGCATATTACACAACATCAGCGACACTAAGCTTTATTCATTATCAACCACTTGCAACGTCAATACGGCTAGCTCATCAAGCACACCCAAGTGATAACCAAATCTTTACATCTTCTGATTGCACTCCGCCTTGATTTTAACTAACTACACAACTACAGCACTGACAAGATAGTGCTTTCAGGTACAATAACACCATACACAATTAAGGCTAACAGAATAGCAGATTATGGATTTATTTAGTCAAAAACCGCTCTCCCCCTTGGCTGAGCAGTTACGCCCACAGTCATTAGATGATGTTATTGGTCAACAACATTTAATTGGCGCTGGCAAACCATTGCGCGTGGCCATTGAAAGTGGTCGACTACATTCAATGTTGCTCTGGGGACCACCGGGTGTAGGCAAAACCACTCTGGCTCGTATACTTGCACAAAGTTTTAATGCCCATTTTTTACCAATCTCAGCAGTATTCTCAGGGGTAAAAGATATTCGTGAAGCCATTGAGAAAGCTGAATTGGCTCTACAAAACGGTCAAAGTACGATTTTGTTCGTGGATGAGGTGCATCGATTTAATAAATCTCAACAAGATGCTTTTTTACCGCATGTCGAAAGCGGTTTGTTGACCTTTATTGGCGCAACCACTGAAAACCCTTCTTTTGAGGTCAATCCAGCGTTATTGAGTCGAGCACAGGTCTACACCCTGCATTCTCTTAAAGCGGAAGAATTACAGAAGCTACAGCACAAAGTGTTGAGCTTGCCCGAGTTTAAGCAATTTAGTCTGGACAACGACGCCCAGACCATGATCATCAATAGCGCTGATGGCGATGCGCGCCGTTATCTTAATTTGATGGAACAATTGCTCCGGGCGGCCCAATCGCAACAACAGACCATCATTTCTGCTGAACTGACTGCCAATAGTCTTGGGACACAGTTGCGCCGGTTTGATAAAGGGGGTGACAGCTTTTATGATCAGATTTCGGCCTTACATAAATCTGTACGCGGATCGCACCCTAATGCCGCATTATATTGGTTTTCCCGCATGCTAGATGGCGGAGCAGATCCGCGCTATTTGTCCAGAAGAATCATTCGTATGGCTTGGGAAGATATCGGTTTGGCTGATCCACGCGCAGTGCAAATTGCCAATGAAGCAGCGGTGACTTATGAACGTCTGGGCAGTCCGGAAGGTGAATTGGCCTTGGCACAGGCCGTGTTGTATCTTGCCTGTGCAGCCAAAAGCAATGCCGGTTATCAAGCTTACAATGAAGCTCGAGCGTTTGTACAAAGTCATCCTTCAAATGAAGTTCCTATTCATCTGCGTAACGCTCCAACCAAATTGATGAAAGAATTGGGTTATGGTCGGCATTATCGTTATGCTCATGACGAGCCTCATGCATATGCAGCCGGCGAAACCTATATGCCCGAAGGAATGGCAGAGCCAGAATTTTACCAACCCGTTAACCGCGGACTAGAAGTCAAAATTGCGGAAAAACTAGCCTTCCTACAGTCATTGGATGAAGAGGCAAATCATGATGGCACAAAATAACTCATCTACTTGCACGATAAAGAGCCAACCCTTTGGCACAATAGATGGTCGGCAAGCCATATTATGGACATTGACGAATCAAGCCGGCATGCAAGTCTCAATCATGGATTTTGGTGCCACCATCACTTCATTATGTCTGCCCAATCAACAGCAACAACTCATTGAATGCGTTTTGGGGTTCAATCGAGCAGAAGATTACGCCAGTGCTGAATATCGTCGAAATAATCCGCATCTGGGGGCAATCATCGGGCGCCACGCTGGAAGGATCGGTTATGCTAAAGCACCATTACAACAACAAATGCTGCATTTGTCGGCTAATATACAAGAGCATCATTTGCATGGTGGACATAGCGGCTTTGATCAGCATTGGTGGCAACCAGAAAATATAGAGGTGACTGAGCAATCAGCTGCCCTGACACTACATCTCTTCAGTCCTGATGGTGACGAAGGGTATCCGGGTAATCTTCATGTTTGGGTGAAATATACCTTAACCAATCAGAATGAATTAAAAGTAAACCTGCGCGCCCATTGTGATCAGAATACCTTGCTCAACCTAACACAGCACAGTTATTTTAACCTTTCTGCCTCAGATGATCATGTTAGTAAGCAGCAATTGTGGCTGGATGCGCAAAAAATGATCGTCACCGACCATCAAATGATGCCAACTGGCGAGTTAGGGCAAATACCATTTAACTTAGACTTTAATCATGAACGTCCAATTGGCAACAACATCATTGATACAGCCTATATTCTTCCGGAAAAGCGAGCTGACGAAGCAATAGTTGCACGATTGACGGCTCCCGATACCGGATTTTCTTTAGCCGTCAGTACTGATTTGCCCGTCATGGTTGTCTACAATGCAGAACATCTACCTTATCAGCGCGTCAATCAGCGTAAATCACTTCAGCCTTTTGCGGCCATCTGTTTCGAACCGCAAGGGTATACAGATGCGCCTAATCATTCAGCTTTTCCAAACAATATCTTAAAAAAAGGCGATAACTTCGAACGAAATATCAATTATATTTTTGCCTTTCCTGACGCCACTAGATAAAGTTATCTCGTATCGATGAGCCAAATGACCACTTGTTTGATGGATTGGTAAAACGACAAATAAACCCTATATCGACAAATTAAGCATGATAAAATAGGTGCCTCTGACACCGAAAATAAAGATGGTTTATCATGAAATGGAACGATATACACGCCATAGCTTTTGATCTTGATGGAACACTGGTTGATTCAATTGCAGATTTATGTGCTGCAGCCAATCATATGCGTGCACAGTTTGAACTGTCTCCCCTTCCTCATGATGAACTGACAACCTATGTTGGCGATGGATTAGGTATCCTGGTGCATCGTGCGCTGAGTGGCGACAAAAATGGAAAAGTTGACGAAGCAATGTGGACACGGGGCTTCACCCTATTTATGAGCTACTACCGTGATCATCTCAGTGTTTATACGCGTCCTTATCCGCAGGTAGAAACTGCATTGAAATTATTTAAATCGCGCCATTTACCGATGGCGGTGATCACCAATAAAAATGAGATTCTGGCGACTGAATTATTGTGTCAGCTTGGCTTAGCTGATTATTTTAGCTTGATTGTAGGCGGTGATACTTTAAGTGAAAAAAAACCTTCACCTATGCCCATCCTACACTCTGCTGAAGTACTGGGTGTACCCATCAAAAATTTCCTAATGGTTGGCGATTCAGCTAATGATATTCTCGCTGCCAAAGCTGCAGGAGCATTAAGCTGTGGCGTTACATGGGGATATGCAGATATGGGACAATTAGCTCAGCATTCAGCAACAAAACCAGATATTATCATCGACCATCTGCCACAAATTGACGATGGCATCCGTCTGCATGGTGAGCAAGAAATTCAGGCATGAAAAGTAAACTAAGCCTCCGAGGGCGAGCACTTAACATGCTTGCGCGACAGGAGCTGAGTCGTAGCGATCTTGCTCGCAAATTACGCCCCTATGTGGGTGAAAATGATGATTTAGACGCGCTACTGGATGAGTTAGCCGAGCGCCATTGGCAATCTGATGAGCGCTATGCAGAAATGTATGTCAATACTAAAAGACGGCTGCACGGCAACCTACGCTTGCAACAAAATTTGCTGCAGAAAGGTATTGATCCGGCATTGATCACTGAGTTTTTGCCGGATAAAAATGAACAAATCAATAATGCCGTAACCATACTTCGTAAAAAGTATCGGACGCCACCGGCTGACTTAAAAGAAAAGCATAAACAAATGCAATTTCTCGCTTATCGTGGCTTTAATGGCGAGATAATCCGCACAGCTTTACAACAGGCTTGGGCGGATTTTTCCTTACCGCAAGAAGATGATTATTCATAGCCTTTGTTTTTTCCTGCTCTAATGCTTGTTTGATGACCTTAGTTCACCAACCGCTACATCGACTAAGAAGAGCATCACCTATCTATTCGTCACCTTCTATTAAAGACCTAACTAGTTTTCGGCATCTTCCCGCATTGTACTTTGATCGCACCCCATTCCAGCCGATAACCTTCAGCCTCTGGCGCATCAGACCAATCACTTTTGGCATAAACTCATAGGTATCCTAGAGCCGTTGTTAAGTTTTTTATGAACTATAACCTTGAAAACATTTTCGTGTTAATACGGTAGTTTATCAATAAATTCATTACCAAATAGTGAATGAATTGCTTTAATTCATTCAATTATTTCACCATTCTTTTACTATTAGCACTTTCCTTAAACCAGACGCTGAAATGCTGATCATGCTCCCAAATTACATCCAAATTTGCCCAAATCGTTTTTTGCCATCAAGACCTGTTGAATCGTCATCATTGGCTTGATGCTAAAATTTATTTATTTGATTGAATATACGCCTTGATATTGGGTTTTATGGTCGATTTATTCAATAAAGCTAATAATGCCTTTTTATCATAAAAAGTAATATTTCCTTCTGCATCCAGAATATCTAATCCAATAATCCTAGCAGTTTTTGTTCCGCCTTCTATGCGTTGGTAAATTTGTGATTCTTTAAAACGGTATTCTTTTGCCTTATTTACCATGATTACTTTAAATTTATTCGAATAATAATCATCAAGTGAGGAATATCGTCGATAAAACTTGATATTCTCTATTTTACCAATAAATGCATCGAATTCTTGATTAGATAAAGATGCATGAGTTTCTGGATAGTATATATCATTGTATATACTGTATAAATCAAACTGTGGAAATAGATTTAAAATGGCATCTTCACCAAATCCATCGTGGATGATTTGTTTATCGCCACAATACGAATAATTGGCTACCATAAAATTTTTTAATTGTTGGCTTATATATATACATTGAACCAATAAATCATGATTTTTAACCATAATAGGTATATATGCTTCAATAGATTCAGCCGCTGGCATAAAGTAAGATAATGCAGGCTGATTATTCCATGCTTCGAATGCAATATTCAGCATTCCGCGTATTCCAATAACATTTTTATATAATCTATTGGTATTTTCTCCCTGTACTTCTAATATGGCTTTTTTGTCAAAAACCTCTTCCTCATCATTTTCATCTTCACAAAAATAAGAGGTGAATTTATATACTTTTGAATCAATACTAAATTGTTTATTTTCTACAGATGATTTAATGCTGCAAGGTCGCTGCGCATAACTAAAACTACTGAATATCATTAATGATATCAATGTGATGATTTTTTTCACTCTAAAATTCCTCTAAGGAAACAAAAAAGCTCAGATTTCTACTCTGAGCTTTCTATCTATCTGGTTAGACATTTAATGCAAACTAACATCTTCTTTTTTAATATGATCGTTGGCAGTACCTGTCGGTTTACCTGACCAATAACTGGCAAGAAAGGAACCAGAGATATTATGCCATAACGAGAATATCGCACCGGGTAAAGTGGCTAGTGGTGTAAAGAATTTCGCGCCCAAAATGGAAGCCAGTCCAGAATTCTGCATCCCCACTTCCAAAGCCAACGTTCGGCAGATGGATTTATCGAATCCACACAGACGGCCACCCCAGTATCCACCTAACAATCCTACAGCATTATGCAGTATAACGCCCACAATAACTATTAAAGTATTGGCCGTAATTTTATTGCTGCTCAACGATACAACCGTTGCGATCACAACCACAATGATACACGTGGTAAATAAGGGTAGCAGCGGTACAACTTTTTTAACTTGTTTAGGAATGAAATAATTGATGGTCAAACCCAATGCCACTGGCAGCGCAACAATCATAATGATTTCTTTTAGCATATGCGCAACCGGAACATCAATGGTGGCAGCAATATACAACCGAGCTAATAACGGCGTCGCAAACACACCCACAACGGTAGATAATGCGCTGATCGTCACCGATAAAGCAACATCACCCTTCGATAAAAAAACCATTACATTAGATGCCGTACCACTGGCAACACAGCCAACAAGCACCATTCCCACCTGCAAATCAGCAGGCATATTTAACATTTTTGCAATCACCCAGGCGGCCAAAGGCATAATCAGGTAATGCAGATAAATACCAGCTGCGATGGGCAAAGGCCGTTTGAAGATACGGGTGAAATCCTCTATTTTAAGCGTCATACCCATGGATAACATGATCAGCATGAGTAACTGCGAAATATATTTCTGCAGTGGAACAAAAAAATCGGGATTATAGTAAGCGAAAATAGAACATAAGGCTGCCCACAACGGAAACAGCCTTGTAATGGTAGCAATCACGAGAATTCTCTCATTGCGAAAAAATAAGTATTATACAGCCATTGCTTTAATTTTGGCAGATAAACGGCTTTTATGACGAGCTGCCTTATTTTTATGAAATACACCCTTATCGGCGATACGATCAATTACTTTTACGCTTTCAACAAAAGTAGCTTGTGCAGCAGCTTTATCGCCTGCTTCAACAGCTTTTAATACTTTTTTTACCGCAGTACGAAAAGCGGTACGTAAGCTGGCATTATGGGCACGTTGTTTCAATGCCTGACGGGCACGTTTACGAGATTGTGCACTATTGGCCATCAATGTCTCCTAATATACAAATACAAATCATGAAACGCAGAATTTTAAATACTTCACAATATAAATGCAAGTACTAATGTTGTTTTTTGATTCATTAGCATTACAAAGATGTTTCATTGCCAGAAATAAATCATGACATACAGATTGAATAAAGTAAATTTGAAGCTGAATTGATTACATTATATCTACGTTTGTTAGCAAATTAAATCTCATCAAAAGCATGTTATTCATGCACATTTTTATCTCAAACGAATATCCAATTTATTGCAACCCAGGATACAAACTAAACCAAAAGCAAAGCACCTAAGCTAGGTTAGGTGCTTTAAATCAACAGCGTGTTTCAACGCTCTTTTTAGATTTATTTACTTAGGCATTATCATCCTGCTCTTCATTTCTTATAATGGCATTGTCAGGTTGCTGACGATAATAATGACTGTTTTTATACGCCTGTGTACCCTCTCTGACCAGTACCAAACAGATAGCAGCCAAAGGCAAAGCCAGTAACATACCCACAAATCCGAGCAATTGTCCGAATGCCATCAACGAAAAAATGACCCAGAATGGTGATAACCCTATGCGATCGCCCACAATCTTGGGGGTAACCAAAAAACTTTCTAAAAACTGTCCAATGGCAAATACACCCCAGACCATAAACAAGCCCGTCCAGCCATGAAATTGCAACAGAGCAGCCAAGGTTGCCAATAGCAGACCGGTAAAGGCACCCAGATAAGGTATAAACACCAACAAACCGGCGATCATCCCAATAGCAAAACCGGATTGCAGTCCCACTAATGCCAGACCAATCCCATAGACTAAACCCATGATGATCATCACCAATAATTCACCACGCAAAAAGGCACCCAATATGGTATCCATATTTGTCATGATCCGTTGGTAAGTAGGCAAAATTCGACGCGGAATCATGTCTGAAATACCCACTGTCCAGCGACTCCAGTCAAGCAAAAAGTAATACAACAAAAACGGGAACAGCATTAAGTTGGTCACCCATTCAACAAATCCACTACCCTGTTGCCACACCACGGGTAAGACTTTTGAAGCGGCATCCTTGATATTCACATCTTCAGATTTAATCCATTGGGTCACCATACGCATCATATAATCAGCGTCCCAGCGGATATTGATATGAAAAGTTTGATTTAGCCACGGTAGTAATTTCAGATGTATCCAGTTAATCACGTCTGGCAGCTTTTCATAAATGCTGTCAACTAAATTGATTAACATCGGTATAACGATCAATAATAAAATAATGATGACACTCAAACCTAGTAACATCACCAGCATAGCAGCGGTTGTTCGAGGAATTTTGTGTTTTGTGAGTTTTTCTACAATTGGATTGAGAATATAGGCCAATACCCCTGCAGCAGCAAAAGGCATCAAAATTGATTTAAGACCAATAAATAAACTGATGGTCAAGATCAGCACCAGCCCTCCAACAATCCAAGGAGTGATACTGGAAGACTTTTTAGTATTCAAATTCATGCCAATGTATATTCAGAATGATTAATAAACTGCTGGAATAATATCCCAACTTTGTACCCGTTAGTAGATCATAGCTGAATAATTCTTCATGAGAAACCTTTTTACATTGTAACTAGCTGTTGTAATATCCTGATAAACAATCAAATTCTGCTCATCGAAATTTTAAATTGCGGTTTAAATCATCTTCAGATAAACAAAAAAGCTGTCTGAACAAAATTCAGACAGCTTTGATCTTACCTCTCAACTTATTTTTTTCGTTGCGGAGGAAGGTCGGTACAGGTACCGGTAGCTACTTCAGCAGCCATACCAATGGTTTCTCCAAGTGTTGGATGAGGATGGATGGTGCTTCCGATATCAACGGCATCACAACCCATTTCAATAGCCAGACAGATCTCACCAATCATATCACCTGCACTTGGACCAACGATGGCACCACCGATGATCAGACCAGAATCAGCATCAAAAATCAATTTAGTTGATCCTTCACTACAGCCATTGGCCACTGCACGACCGGAGGCTGCCCATGGGAACACTGATTTAGTAATCTTAATACCGTCTTTTTTGGCCTGTTCTTCAGTCACGCCAACCCAAGCTACTTCCGGATTGGTGTACGCGACACCTGGAATAACACGCGCATCGAAATAGGCTTGATGTCCGGCACAGTTTTCAGCGGCAACATGGGCTTCGTGCACAGCTTTATGGGCCAGCATCGGTTGACCAACAATATCACCAATAGCATAAATGTGCGGTACATTGGTGCGCATTTGTTTATCAACATTAATAAAGCAACGATCAGTAACAGCCACGCCAGCATTTTCTGCACCAATCAATTTACCATTTGGCGCACGACCAGCGGCAACGAGCACCAGATCATATCGCTGAGGTTCTGCAGGCGCTTTAGCACCTTCGAACGTCACATAAATACCATCATCTTTGGCTTCTACGGCCGTGGTTTTGGTATTCAGCATAATATTGTCGAAACGATGTTCGTTTTTCTTTTGCCAGATTTTGACCATATCACGATCAGCACCTTGCATCAGACCATCCATCATTTCAACAACATCCAGACGAGCACCCAGCGTACTATAAACTGTGCCCATCTCCAGACCAATAATACCACCGCCGATAATCAGCATTTTTTCTGGTACGGATTTAAGTTCAAGCGCACCAGTTGAATCAACAATGCGTGGATCTTCAGGTATAAATGGTAGATTTACCACGCGGCTGCCAGCAGCAATAATGGTGTTTTTAAATGCCAAGGTCTTGGTTTCACCTGTTTCGGTACGGCCCTCACCTGTAGTGAGCTTCACTTCGATGTGATGCGGATCGATGTAACGACCATTCCCGCGTATGATGTCGACTTTACGGGTTTTAGCCATACCAGCCAAACCAGTAGTCATGCGCGCAACAACCTTTTCCTTGTAGCCACGCAACTGGTCAATATCAATTTTTGGCGCAGCGAAGTCAATACCATTGGCTTTCAATTCTTTAACTTCCTCAATCACTGCTGCATTATGCAACAGCGCTTTAGAAGGAATACAGCCAACATTCAGACAAACACCACCTAATGTAGCGTAGCGTTCTACGATAGCCACTTTTAGACCTTCATCGGCAGCGGCAAACGCTGCAGAATAACCGCCTGGGCCACCGCCCAATACAACCACATCGTATTCAGCGTCACTGCTGCCAGTGTAACTGGCTGCCTGTGGTGCGGCCACAGCAGCACTTGGCTGTGCAGCTGGTGCGGCTGATGGTGCTGTTTTGGCATCAGCAGCTTCAATCACTGCCACAACGCCGCCTTCAGAAATCTTGTCACCTACTTTGACTTTGACTTCTTTAATCACACCAGCAGTTTCAGCCGGTACATCCATGGTGGCTTTATCTGTTTCCAAAGTGATCAGAGTATCATCCACTGCAACTGTATCGCCCGGTTTGATTTCAACGGCAATGATATCAACATTCTGATAATTACCAATATCCGGTACTTTTAATTCAATTAAACTCATGGTTTAAACCTTTGTCTGCTGCTGCAATGGATGCAGCAGCATTATCTGCATTTCATGTACATAGGCTGCCGGAACTCTGTTTAGCTCTTAGACAGCCTCTACTAAAGACTTACAGAGTTACGCGACGGAAATCTGCCAACAGCTTGCTGATAAATACCAAGAAACGCATACCAGCAGCGCCGTCAATGACACGATGATCAAAAGATAAAGAAAGCGGACACTGTAAGCGTGGTTCAAATTCTTTACCATTCCAGCTTGGTTTGATTTGAGATTTACATACGCCAAGAATCGCAACCTCAGGAGCATTAACAATCGGCGTAAATCCTGTACCACCAATGCCACCCAGAGAGGAAATGGTGAAGGAAGCGCCTTGCATTTCCTGTGGTTTGAGTTTGCCTTCGCGAGCACGCTTACTCATTTCAGCCAACTCTTGCGAAATTTCTTTCAAACCTTTCTGATCAGCATTTTTGATTACTGGTACGACCAAACCATTTGGTGTGTCAGCAGCAAAACCGATGTTGATGTATTTCTTCAGAATCAGATTATCGCCATCTAAAGAAGAGTTGAATTCTGGGAATTCCTGTAAAGCTTTCACACAAGCAAGAATAATAAATGATAGCGGAGAAACTTTGACTCCAGCTCGTTCCCATTCTTTATTCAACTGTTTGCGGAATGCTTCCAGTTCAGTCATGTCCGCATCTTCCTGTAAAGTAACATGCGGAATCATGACCCAGTTGCGAGCAAGATTCTGTCCGGAGATTTTTTTAATTCTGGACAGTTCTTTAACTTCAATCTCACCAAATTTACTGAAGTCAATTTTTGGCCATGGTAATAAATCTAATCCGCCACCTAAAGAAGATGCACCACTGCCATTCTCCACTTTTTGCATCACTGCTTTAACAAAGTTACGCAAATCTTCTGGTGTAATTCGTCCTTTAGGACCACTACCATTGACACGTCCCAGATCCACACCCAACTCACGCGCTAATTTGCGTACAGACGGACTGGCATGGGCTTTTTTAAAGCTGGCTTCATCAATTACCGAGCTACCAAAAGCTTGTGGTACAGAACTCTTAATCTCAGCACGTAATTCATTATTCGCAGCATTTGGAGTAGCAGCAACTTGGGATTTAATGTCATCAGCCGGTTTAGCTGCTGCTGGCGCAGTTGCAGCCACGGTTGCTGGTGCCGCTGCAACCTCAATCAACGGGCTACCTTCTGAGACTTTATCACCCACTTTAACTTTAACCGCTGTGACTTTACCGGCTACAGTAGAAGGCACATCCATTGTGGCTTTATCAGTTTCCAAAGTCACTAATGTTTGATCAACAGCGACTTCGTCACCAACTTTGATCGCTACTTCAATCACATCCACATTGGAGAAATTACCAATATCGGGAACATTAACCACGACAGACTGTGCAGTAGCTGCCACAGCTTCAGTTACCGCCGGTTTTCCAGAGGCTGGAGCTGATGCGGCAGCTGTTGCAGCACCTGCTGGTTCAACCTTCACGATTACGCTGCCTTCGGATACTTTATCGCCTACTTTAACCAGCACTTCTTTAACAACACCGGCTTTATCTGCAGGGACATCCATCGTAGCCTTGTCGGTTTCTAGAGTGATCAAGGTATCATCTACGGCAACGGTATCGCCTACTTTGACTGCCACATCAATTACATCGACATTAGTATTGCTACCAATATCCGGCACTTTTATTTCAACTATCTGACTCATAATTTTGTCCTTTTACGACAGCAGGATCAGGATAAAGCCTGCGTCTGACAATTATTGGCATTTGCAATTGATTAGAACTGTCTGAAAGTGAATTACTTCCAGACAGTCACCTTAATTAGCGCGTCCAGCTAGGATCAACATCAGCTTTGATGCCATATTTACTGATGGCGTCCTGTACCACTTTCTTGCTGATTTTGCCTTCTTCTGCCAGACCATTAAGGGCAGCAACAACCACATGATAACGGTTAACTTCAAAGAACTCGCGCAGATTATCTCTGGAATCACTGCGACCATAACCGTCAGTACCCAATACCGTAAAGTTATCTTGCGGTACGAAGGCACGAATACGATCAGCAAAATGACGTACGTAATCAGTAGAAGCCACAACCGGACCTTCCTGACCATTTAATAGTTCGGTAACGTAAGGTACTTTCTGAGTATCGGTAGGATGCAGACGGTTATAACGTTCAGCATTGATACCATCACGATACAATTCATTGAAAGAAGTCACGCTCCAGATATTGGCGTCAACATCGAAGTCTTGTTTCAATAGATCAGCTGCAGCAATCACTTCCTGCAGAATCACGCCACTACCCATTAACTGAACTTTCAACTTACCGGCAGCACCTTCCTGCAACAAATACATACCTTTCAGAATTTGTTGTTCAATGCCTTCACGTTTTGGCAGTGCAGGATGTTTGTAGTTTTGGTTCATCAGTGTGATGTAGAAGAACACATCTTCACGATCAACCCACATACGTTGCATACCGTTGTGAATAATCACGGCCACTTCATAAGAGAAAGTTGGGTCGTAAGAAATACAGTTTGGAATCAATTCAGCTTGAATATGACTATGACCATCCTGATGTTGTAGACCTTCACCATTCAAAGTAGTACGACCGGCGGTACCACCCAACATAAAGCCACGTGCACGCTGATCACCGGCTGCCCATGCTAAGTCGCCAATGCGTTGGAAACCAAACATTGAGTAGTAAATATAGAATGGAATCAGTGGGAAATCATTGTTAGAGTAACTTGTTGCTGCCGCAATCCAAGAACTCATGGCACCCGGTTCATTAATACCTTCCTGGAAGATCTGACCGTTTTTAGATTCTTTATAGAACATCAATTGATCATGGTCTTGAGGAGTATAAATCTGACCTTTAGGATTCCAGATACCATATTGACGGAATAAACCTTCCATACCAAAGGTACGGCTTTCATCCGGTACGATCGGTACAACTCGTTTACCGATATTTTTGTCTTTCAGCAATGTGCTTAAGATACGGACAAATGCCATAGTGGTAGAGAATTCACGATCACCACTGTCTTGCAACTGTGGCGCGAATTCAGTTAAGGCTGGAATCGGCAGTTGTTCTGAATCTGGATGACGGTATGGTAAGAAACCACCCAATTGAGCACGACGCTCTTTCATGTATTTCATTTCTTCGCTGTCTTCAGGTAGACGGAAGAATGGCAGAGTGTGTTCCATCTCTTCATCAGTAACCGGAATCTGGAAACGATCACGGAACTGTTTCAATGAAGCCAAATCCATTTTCTTAGCCTGATGCGCGGTATTTTGAGCTTCGCCAGAAGCACCCATACCGTAACCTTTAATGGTTTTTGCCAAGATAACAGTTGGACGACCATTTGGATTATTCACTGCTTCATAATAAGCAGCATAGACTTTATGCGGATCATGTCCACCACGATTTAATGCCCAAATTTCATCATCGGACATATTGGCAACCATGGCTTTCAATTCAGGAGTATTGAAGAAATGCTCGCGAACATAGGCACCGTTTTGTGATTTATACATCTGATAATCACCGTCAACACACTCTTCCATGCGTTGTTTCAGCAAATTATTTTTATCCTGAGCCAACAAAGCATCCCACTTGCTGCCCCAAATAACTTTCAACACATTCCAGCCGGCACCACGGAAGTTGCCTTCTAATTCCTGAATAATCTTACCATTACCGCGTACAGGACCATCCAAACGCTGCAAATTACAGTTAACCACAAAAATCAGGTTATCCAAACCATCACGCGCAGCTAAGGCAATAGCACCCTGGCTTTCTGGTTCATCCATCTCACCATCACCGCAGAATACCCACACCTTACGGCCAGTAGTTTTAGCCAGGCCACGAGATTCCAGATATTTGAGCAGACGAGCCTGATAAATACCTTGCAGAGCACCCAGACCCATTGACACGGTTGGGAATTGCCAGAAGTCTGGCATTAACCATGGATGAGGATAAGATGATAGACCAGAACCATGAACTTCCTGACGGAAATTCTGCATTTGTTCTTCAGTCAAACGACCTTCAACATAAGCGCGAGCATAAAAACCTGGCGCACTATGGCCCTGGAAGAATACCAAGTCCCCTTCTTGTGTATCAGTTTTACCGTGCCAGAAGTGGTTGAAACCTACATCATATAAAGTCGCACAAGACTGGAAACTGGCAATATGACCACCCAGTTCCAAATTTTTCTTACTGGCATTCAAAACCAGTGCAGCAGCATTCCAACGAACTAAAGAGCGGATGCGGTGTTCTAATTCATGATTACCTGGAGATTTTTGTTCTTTGCCTACCGGAATAGTATTCAAGTAAGCAGTAGTCGCAGTGAATGGCATATAGATACCACGGCGGCGTATGTATCGCACCAATTTTTCCATCAGGAAATGTGCACGTTCCGGCCCTTCCTCTTTCAGAACAGAACTGAGAGAGTCCAACCATTCTTGCGTTTCTACGGGATCGATATCTTGATCATGGAATTCGGTAGACATAGCAATATCCTCTTTCGTTAGGGATTGAATCATGAGCAAAACACTTTATGTTGTTGCCATTTCATTTATTATTTTAATCAATTTATTAAGTTATTGATTAGAAAAGTAAAAATAAAAGCAATTAGATGACAATCAATGGATTCCACCTAGTTAAAATATAATCACATAACATTTGCAGATTATATTAATTGCAACATATTGTATTTTCCAACAAATCGTACCAGTGTAATACCCAAACAGCAATGTGTTTTTACATCTATTTTCTGTTGTAAACTCAAAGAAATATTCTCTCGAATTTATATTAACTAAATGATTTTAAATAGTTTTTATATATGATATTCGCTTAAAAAACGCTGTAAAAAATAATAATTGCTTTCATAAAATTATTAATTATTTAAATTTGACTGAAATTTGAACCCTAATTCATTCAAATTTAAATAAATTTCATCTTTACACAAAACAAAACGTAAATATTTTTCAAAATCATGAGTGCAAAGATAACTTATTCATAACATTAATACTAATTAACTAGCAATATTTTACTTTATTAACCTCATAGCATAATTTTTGAAAATGTCATAAGCAAGCCTTATGTCATATTACTTTTGGAAAAATTCAGTGTGATTTGCCCTGATCAGCTTAAACAGTTTAATTCTACCCAGACCAATGCAAAACTTTGTCCAGCTAAAATTTATAATGCTGATAAAACATCTCATTTAATTATGAATAAACAGTTTTAGCTTTAACTTTGACATTTCAACCCAACCTATTAAAAATATCGAAATCAAAGAAAATAATCAGCACTATCAAAGGATATAACATGGCAGAACGCAGTTATTACGAAATACTGGGTGTTGATCCCAAGGCCAGTGATGCCGAGATCAAAAAAGCCTACCGTAAACTAGTCAGAAAATATCATCCTGATGTCAGTAAAGATCCGGATGCAGTCAGTAAAACCAGCGAAATCAATATTGCTTATGAAACCTTACATGATAAGGAAAAGCGTGCCGAATATGATGAGATGTTAGCCAATCCATTTGGGCATCGCGGTCGCAGCAATAACCAGAACAACGGAGGATTTCATTATCAGCAATATGATTTTGATCCTCAGCAATTTGGTCAGAATGAAGCATTTGGTAGTGGTGATTTTCATTTTGATGATCTTTTTGCCGCATTTGGTAGCCATGCTCAGCAAGGATTTAGACAGCGACGGCGTCAAGGACCCGTATCTGGAGAAGATCAACATGCTGAATTAGTGATTGATATTGAAGCGGCCTATCATGGCGCTCAACGTAGCCTTTCTCTAGATATGCCTACGGTAAATGATAACGGGCAAATGACGTATGAACGCAAAACCCTCAATGTCAAAATACCTGTTGGTATTACCGAAGGTCAGCAGATCCGCCTTAGCGGTCAAGGCTTACCGGGGTACAACAATGGTCCAGCGGGTGATTTGTATTTGAAAATCAAATTTCGCACAGAAAATCACTTATCAGTACAAAATCGCAAAGATGTTTATCAACGTATTAACGTTGCCCCTTGGACCGCTGCTTTAGGCAGTAAAATAGCAGTGGATACGCCTGCAGGCAGACTAAGCGTTAACATACCGGCGAACAGTCATAATAATCAGAAAATGCGCCTGAAAGGAAAAGGCATACCAGCCAAAGAAGCAGGAGATTTATATCTGCTGATCAACATCGTATTGCCAAGGGCAAATAATCAGCAAGATCAAGAGGCATGGCAAACACTGGCTCAACACTTTTCCGGATTCGATCCGCAAAAACAAGCATAAAGGCAGGTATAGAAATGAGTGAAAACAGACAAGATATTGAATTGGCATTCGATGATTTAGTTCGTGGCTGTGACAATCAAAGTAACTGGATCCTCAGCTTGATTGAAGAAAGCGTTATCCCAGCAGGTGAAACACCTCAACTGTCCAGATATAGTGGTTATCACTTGACTATTGCGCGGCGAGCCTGGCGCATTCACCGTGATTTTGATGCCAGCCCCAGTGCTACTGCCCTAATTTTAGAATTATTGGACGAACTGGAAGATTTAAGACGACGGCTTTAATAGTAGCCTCAATGTGCTGATGGCGGATTGATTTCTTCCACAAAACTATTCATCGGTATCAGGTAACTGTGCTGAACCCATCCGCCGCAAAATAATATTGGCTTTGCGTCTGATTTCTTTGTCGTGCGGATGATCAATGTAATAAAGCGGTCGTGGTACCCGTGCTGCCAGCTTAGCTGATTGTTGGGCTGTCAGCTGCATGGCGGATCGACCATAAAGAGTTTCACTGGCCGCTTGAGCACCATAGACACCATAACCCCACTCAATGACATTTAAATATAGAGTGAAAATCCGGTCCTTATTCATCGTGGCTTCCAGCATTGAAGTGATCAACGCTTCTTCACCCTTCCGCCAATAATGGCGACTTTCAGATAAAAACAGATTTTTAGCTAACTGCTGGCTAATAGTCGAACCACCTGATGCAAATTTACCCTGTTGTTGATTCTTTTTGATTGCGGTACGGATTCCATTCCAGTCAAAACCATCATGCTCAGCAAATCGGGCATCTTCAGATGCAATTAAGGCTTTTTTCAAATTGGGTGAAATGCGATTGTAAGGAACCCATTGATAGTTCAGTCGCACCTCAGGTCTAGTTGCAGTTAATTCATGCATTCGCAGCAACATAAACATCGTACGATGTGGTGCCACAGCCCGATAGGTCAGCAAACTGCCATATACATAGACATTGAACAACACAAACAACATCACTATGCTACTAATAATCCACTTAAGCAGCTTCATGGCTGATCCATCTGCTGGCGCAGAGCGAGCACCACGTCGTTGATATCCGGCCGGAAACCATGCCATAAATAATAAGATTCCGCAGCCTGCGCAACCAACATACCCAATCCATCTACCGTCTGGCGACATCCCGCTTGTTGTGCCTGTTGCAAAAACAAAGTTGGTTCACTGCCATACATCATGTCATAAACCAACTCAGCTCTAGCCAACACAGCTAAATCAATCGGCATCATCTCACCCTGCAAACTACCAGATGTTGCATTAATAATGACATCATAATCAGGTTTAATTTCATTAACGGGCAACCAGCTAGTAGCAAATTTTGCCGCCAATTTTTCAGCCTTAGTAACCGTGCGATTTGCTATGCTTATGCTCGCAGGGCGCTGATTTAACAAAGGTTGAATCACCCCTTGCGCAGCCCCTCCTGCTCCCAATAACAAAATGCGTTTATCGCATAAACCATAGTTTGCAACCTGCTCTATTGCCCGAACGAGACCGACGCCGTCAGTATTATCTGCATAAAGACGACCATTACGCATGAATAGAGTATTGGCTGCCTGCGCAGCTTGCGCCCGCTCACTGACCTCATCAGCCAACTGAAAGGCTTCAGTTTTAAACGGAACCGTCACATTAGCACCGACGCCACCAGAGCGAAAAAATTCCTGAACCTTATCAGCAAAGCTGTCAATCGGCACAAGTCGACGTTCATACACCAACTGCCGACCTTCCTGACTGGCAAAACACTGATGAATCTGGGGTGACCAACTATGAGCCACAGGATTACCAAATACAGCAAACAATGTTATCGCTTCCTTAAGTATTTACCAAAATAGCTGGTTAATTGCTGGCACAAAAAAAACTCTACTATCCGCTGCACAACAAAAAACCACCAATATTTTTTTCAATTCAACTTACTGCTAATACATTAAGATGTAATTAAGGTTAAAAATATCGGGTAACCCGAATTTAATTACATTGATATCTTATATTTTTAAATTGTTATAAAAAATTGCTTTTTATATAAAACAAAAACAATCAACCAACAAATCACGACAATGAATAAGGCATAAATAAAAGAACTGGTATAGTTTCCAAAATATTGCGCTAAAACTTTTGAATACAGAAATTGTCGCAAACTCAATGAATCAGAATGATAAACCAGCGTCATTCTACGCGTTATAATCGAAATTATACCGGCGATAACAAAAATAAATAAAGAATTCATGCCAAAGGGGATAAAACAATGAACGGCGTTTTTGTATTTTTTGATATCAATCAACCAAATTAATAAGGCAAATAAGACACAACCTATAGCACAAGTCACCAATACAAATGACGGTGACCAGATTTTTTTATTAATTGGGCAGATAAAACTCAAAATAAACCCTATTATTGAAAAAATTATCCCGTATTTGATCAAGATTTTTATTTTGTCGACATTGACATTAGTCGTAAATATTTGTTTGGCTATACAAAAGCCAATAAGGACTTGAGCAATGGCCGGAAAAGTACTTAATACCCCTTCCGGTTCAAAATAAATACCATTATCCAGATACATACGCTCTTCACCCAAAATCATTCTATCGACTTTAGCAATAATGTTGTTATTTTTTTGCTCAAACCCGTTGCCCAAATATAAAATGAAGAAATAAAACAGTAATATTTGAACGATCAGAACAGGCAAATATTTTCTATCAAAACATAAAATAATAAGAGAAGAAAACAAATAACAGATCGCTAAACGTTGTAAAATGCCCATAATTCGGATTTGATCTATGCTAGACAAAGATTCAACCATCCGCTCATGAAACGGCAGCCAATTAAAATACTTATACAAAGCAAGAAAACCCGAAAACCAAGCAATCAATAATCCAATAGCAAAAATGATCAGCGTTCTTTTCAAAATTTTAATTAGCAGAATCTTATTAAGCTTAAATTCTAATTTATTGAAGGAAATATAAGTTGAAACTCCCATAATAAACATAAATAAAGGAAAGATGAGATCGGCAAAAGTCAGCCCGTTCCATTTAGCATGCCTAAGTAAAGGATAAATAGCATTTGGCGACCCGGGATTATTCACTAAAATCATTCCTGCAATGGTCATTCCTCGCAATACATCCAATGAGACTAATCGTTGATGATTGTCAGACATGCATTTTCCCTTAAATAATACTTTTTAGTGCTATGGGTTAGCTTATGATTTAACCCTTTTTTAAGCAATATGGCAGAATAAGTCAACCAATTCACTTAAAATCGGTTAACCTATTCTGCCATCAAATATTAGCTGATTTTAGAAAAACCCTCTAAAACAGCAAAACTTAATTCTGAGCAGTTAAAGTAAAATCTTCAGCACAGCTCAGCTTTGCAATAGATTCATCATGATGGGTCATCAATGCTAATAACAATGAAAAATCCTCAGCACTCAAATTAATTAAACCAAAACGCAGGGCATAGCCCCAGTTTTTTGACTGAGTCAATTCCAATTGCTTTAAGAGTGGACGGATTGAAATCTGCTTGTCACCATGCCAGTGTACATCTCGTCGAAATGGCAAAAAATTATTTCCCATATCAACCTGATAAGGTTCACCTTGAGCAACATAGCCAATAGCGGTGAAACTTTTAAAATCATCTTTCACCCCATATATTTGCGTTGGAGAATAATATACCACTCCATCTTCCGGCTTGATGCGTCTTAAAGGTGCCAATTTACCATGACATACTTGCATAAAACCGCCTTGCAGACCACGCCTAACATGGTCTGCTGAAGCAATGGCCAACCAATGCTTCACTCATCACCCTCCAGATGACACACTCTTAGGCGATGCCCGTCAATATCCAACCCCACGAAAGCATAACCAAAATCCAGCTGCTGTGGCTTATGTGCGATCGTCACATTAAGCTTCATGCCCCAACGCTCATATAAATCATCAACCATTCCTTTATCAGAAACCGCAAACAAAACTTCTGAGCTTGAAACTAAATCAAGTTGAGGCAATGCTGGTTCAACCGTATGTTTAGACCACAAGCCTAACTTAAGTCCATTTTCCAATACAAACAAACAAAATGTAGGTGAAAGCTCAACCGGAGCAGCATTTAAAATCTGTTGATAAAATTGTGCACTTTGGGGAACGTTGTTTACATAAAGAATGGTCATGGAAAAATCTGAATTAATCATACAAAATCCTCTGGCTTATCAATCAAAAATGATGTTCAGGAACAGTAACACTTGTTCTGAAGGCCATATTAAAAATAATGTATGTCAGAATGTGTCAGTAGCTTACAGGTAATGGAAGATTTTCATGCGCGCGCCATTCATTTAATAACTGAATCCGGCTTTTAGGATAATGTTCATCTAAAATATTGACATCCTGTATTCTATCTAAACGAAAATTTCTGAAGCCTTCTCGCATTTCACAATAAGCGCCCACTAATTGAACCGAATCAAAAATACCGCAAACTACCGGCCAAATAATGCGTTCAGTCAAGCAAGCTTTTTGATCCAAATACTGAATAACCATCTTATGACGATTATTAATAGCCTGACGAATCAAAGAAAAATATTCAGAAAATTGAAGTTGATTTGAGCCAATTAACAAAGACTGATACTTTAATGTATGCGCCAAATCTGCTGGTAAAACTGCCTGAATTTTAACCAATGCATTTTGTGCTGCATCATTCAAATTAGCATCAGAAAGGCTTCTCACCCAATTAAGACCAAGCAACAACGCATCAAGCTCGTGTTGATTAAATAATAATGGTGGTAAAAGATGATCAGATCTAAGCTGGTAGCCAAGACCAGCACTACCTTCAATATCCATACCCTGCTGCTGCAAACTGGCAATATCCCGATACACTGTACGAATACTGATCCCCAATTTTTCCGCCAGAACAGCAGCCGTCACCGGATAGCGATAACAGCGCAATAACTGTAATAACGCCAATAAACGTTGTGTTTTAGTCATGCTTAATCTTTTACTCGAAATATAAACATCATTTTCCTACACAGTCTTAGCGACATATTTATCTTATTGAATAGGCAATAAAAACCATTTTAATGAATCTTCAACCATAATATGACGATTAGAATCATATCAGTAAATGCATCAAACTAAGGTTAATTTAACTTTATTAGTTCAGAAAATCAGATATAAAAACTTTTCCAAGCATTTAAATTTTTGTTTTTAAAGGGATAAATATTAATCAAAATCTAGAAACGCCTTTTATTACATCTGTGCATGATTTTTTCAATACAACTGTGGCAGAATCGGACTCAGTTTCTGAGTGTACTTAATACTCAACATTTCAAATGGGAGTCACAAGATGTCTATTAAAGATGTAATCACCTTAATTGAACAAAATGATGTCAAATTCGTTGACTTACGTTTCACCGATACTAAAGGTAAACAACAACACGTATCAGTACCTGTCAGAATGGTACTGGATGATCCTGAAGAATGGTTTGAAAACGGACAAGCATTTGACGGTTCCTCTATCGGTGGCTGGAAAGGCATTCAGGCATCTGATATGACTCTTAAACCAGATGCAAGCACCGCCTTTTTAGATCCCTTTTATGATGACGCCACCCTGGTATTAACTTGCGACGTCATCGATCCGGCCAATGGACAAGGTTATGATCGTGACCCACGCTCAATTGCCAAACGTGCCGAAGCTTACCTCAAATCCACTGGCATTGGTGATACCGCCTTCTTCGGTCCCGAACCCGAATTTTTTGTCTTTGATGGCGTAGAATGGCAAACCGACATGAGCGGTACCCGTTATAAAATTCATTCCGAAGAAGCCGCATGGTCTAGCGGTGAGTCTTATGATGGTCAAAATACCGGTCATCGTCCTGGTGTTAAGGGCGGTTATTTCCCTGTTGCCCCAGTTGATTCTGGACAAGATCTCCGTTCCGCCTGCACCCTGACTCTAGAAGCCATTGGCATACCTGTAGAAGTGCATCACCATGAAGTAGCCACAGCAGGGCAGATGGAAATTGGTACTCGCTTTAATACCTTAGTTCGCCGTGCCGACTGGACACAAGATATGAAATACGTGATTCAAAACGTGGCTCATAACTTTGGTAAAACAGCTACCTTCATGCCAAAACCCATCATGGGCGATAATGGATCAGGGATGCACGTTCATCAATCAATCTGGAAAGATGGGCAAAACCTGTTTGCCGGAGATGGCTATGCAGGCTTGTCTGATCTGGCTTTGTATTATATTGGTGGTATCATCAAACATGCTAAAGCACTGAATGCATTAACCAATCCTTCTACCAATTCATACAAACGTCTGGTACCGCATTTCGAAGCTCCAACCAAATTAGCCTACTCTGCTAAAAATCGTTCTGCTTCCATTCGCATTCCTTATGTGGCCAGTTCAAAAGCACGTCGTATCGAAGCGCGTTTTCCAGATCCAACAGCCAACCCATATTTGGCCTTCACTGCCCTATTAATGGCCGGTCTGGATGGCATCCAAAATAAAATCCATCCAGGTGATCCATCTGATAAAAATCTGTATGATTTACCACCAGAAGAAGACGCACTGGTACCCACTGTTTGTGCATCACTAGAAGAAGCTTTAGAAGCATTGAAAGCTGACCATGAATTTCTCACCCGTGGTGGCGTATTCAGTCAGGACTGGATCAATAGCTATATTGAATTTAAGAGCGAAGATGTAAAACGTATGCGCATGGCACCACATCCACTTGAATTTGAAATGTACTATAGCTTGTAATCTGCTAAATTTCTCCAACCGTTTTGCATTATCCAATCATAATCTGGATATCCGCAAAACGGTTTTTTAGATTGAACAATATTTCAACAATCTAAAACACACTACGTTCAAGCACTGATATTGATAAACCATTCCGACATTGACCCAGATCACGTATAAAAGAACCAATAACGATGATTCATTGCTAGCACCTTCCACACTGCACATCCCAATGTGAACATCAAAATCATCTGGATTTTTATTGGTATATAATCAAATCTACCTTGGTATGAATAGTTTCTTGAAGAATTTTTAGCCCTATATGGTGTCCTTGCTTTCCAACATATTATTGTCTTTATAAAATCTTTATAGCTAATAGACCGTTTTCTCCTCAAATTGCTTCAATATAAAATTCATCAACAATCAATCTCAAAGAATAAATAAATGATAATTATCCTACTTAGTCACTCTTAACCGCCACAATATAACCTATTTACATATTCAATTTGTTTTCTCTCAGACCCAAAATAAAATCAACCTGTACCAAATTTTTTTTACAGCAAAAATTGCAAATTCATTTTCTAATGTTTTCGTGGCAATAGGCCTATCTAAAATACCCAAATAATTCTGGCCGTGTTTAGCCAAAGATATATTCTTAACTAGTCCTCATGTGTTATCCAAGAACCTTCAATTTGATTCAATTATTTTTGCTTAACCTATTTATCTGTTCAGCAACATCAATAATTGCTTATATTCGTGGATATAATTAATGTCATAGATAAGATAAACCTATTTCTCTCTTTTTACTTTAAAGTATAAGTAAGTTTTCATAAATCTAGGGTATCCATCTTTTGATATTCTTCTGATCATTCCTCCAGCTATGCTGGCATAGCCTGTTTAGTGCAAAAAGCACTGATCCTGTGTACATAAATTTTCATCATCAGCCTTAAATCCCTATTTCCATATGTTTGTGTATGTGCTTCTTGATAAGTCTTATCTTGATACACTAGTTGCACTTTTCTCATGTCTCAGGAAAAAAAAGCCTAATCTTTAGCGGTAACTTCTGCTTTTCCTCTGTGTAGAGCTTTGAATCACGTTATCATAATCATAGTTTTTAGTTATCATGTTTGAACCTAAAAAAAACCCTTTTATTTCACTTTTAGGTTGTTTTGATGATGATTAATTAAAGATTGAAGTAATACCCCTAAACTGAAATATGATTAAGGATAATCTGCCTGATGTGAAATATTATCGTTGCATAACCAGAAATATTTTGAACTCATTCTACTTTGTCGACAGGAAATTCTGATATTAAACCTCAGCGTTTTTTAATTCTTTAGCATAAAAAGGTTTACCTGAGCTGTTTTTTAATCGATTTATACATTCAATCTTTATTCTACAATAATCATTAGTGGGTTAAATCCCCATCATCATTTAACTCTTCAATGAGATTTGCTCAGAACAATGAGACCTAGTTTAAAAAATACGATCAACATAATAACTTATCGACAACTCTTTCTTTAAACAATGGCTTAGCTTAATAAATTTTAAAATTTTTCCATTTATCTAAGTGATTATTTTGATTAATGACGGATTTCCTGCGTTTGCTGCTTCTGGTGTATAAAAAGGATGAGGGCTAGCTTTGTCTACGTTGATACATATCCTTATTCTTTACATGTTTGAGCATCAGCCTCATGCTCTGTCCTTCCCATGCAAATCCGTGCTGAAGCTGAGCAAGCTTTATCACATGGACTTAACCACTTATTCAGTTTACCCATTTAAAGAATCTTTATTGTTTCATTGATGATTGGCAGGGTGACGCAACCGGCTTTCTCAATAAAACACCACCAATAATCACTGCAAATAATTGCACCGCAACCAAAGCGATGGTGGTCATAAACCAGCCACCATGTTCAAACGCATGCCCACAAAGCCATGCCCCACAGAAACCTCCGGCATAATAAACCATATAATATAAACCGGATGCAAGAGATCGACCTTCACTGACATTGGAGGAGATGTAACTAATGGTTGCAGACTGAGTAATAAAAATACCACTGCTCATTAATGCAAGTGCCAGCACAATCAGCCATAACGGATGCAGTAAAGTCATCAACATACCGACAATCGACAAACTCATCGCTAAAAACACAGTAAAATTAGTGCCAAATCTCACAATCAAGCGTGCTGAAAGCGGTGTAATAATCATGCCGATCAGATAGACCGCAAAAATATCTGCTAATTGAGCACTAGATAAATCATAAGGTGGTTGATCCAGATACAGATTAATATAAGTAAAACAACCAACTAAAGAGAAAAGAACGCAAAAACCTAATGCACAGGCTGCGAGAATATAACGATTATGCAAGTGATGCCACAAAGTAATTAAGGCGGTAGATATTTGCGGTTTGGCATTGAAATGTTGTGATTTGGGCAGGTTATACCACACCAAAATTGCTCCTAACAAACTGATCAGCCCCATCACGACAAAACCATGGCGCCAGCTCATCAACTCAGTTAAATATCCCAAAATAAACCGACCAAGAAACCCACCTAATACCGTTCCAGAAACAAAGAAGGTCATCAATCGAACACGATTTGCGCCGCTAAACTCTTCTCCAATATACGCTAATAGCACAACCGTAATACCTGGTACCGCCAGCCCCTGCGTAAACCGCAACCACCACAGCATCTCAATGCCGCTGACCACAGACATCAACATCGTCGGTATTGCGATAAACATGATGGAGCCAACAATAAATGCTTTACGCCCTAATGCATCTGAAATCATTCCCATAAAGGGAGACATAATCGACACGGCAAAGATTGTGGCACCCACAGTAGAACCAATCGCTGCCGCACTAGCATGAAATTCCTGCATCAATACAGGTAAAATAGATTGGATTGAATAAACTTGTACAAATGCCAGAGCACCAGTTATAAACACGGTAATAATTAAAGCAAGGTTGAGCTGATTTTTTGGAATTACGAGAGAATTTTTCATAATTGAGATGTGCATTAAGTTTAGTTCAGATCATCTACCCCAAAATCATAATCACCAATCAGAGTCATCTAAACTTAAAGTTTTAAATTTTCGATTGTACATTTTAATGGATAAATAAATTAACAAATAGTCATTTTTTGGCTAACAGACTTCAGCATCAATATTCACCGCTATCTAAGCCACATTTATCAGTTATTTAGCAGAATTTCGGCTTAAACACTAGAAACCTGCTGCAACTAAACCATGAGTACAACTGAACAATCTAGTTAATCTTATGTAACTCAAGCATCTATATTATTCTTCACCCATGATTCCACTTATAGCAACAATATGCACAATTTTTTTTCCGTGTAGCTAAAACAGCCAAGATTATCTATTGCCGGATACCAACGATATATATTGCCCGACCGAATTCGCATCAGCCCAAAACCTTATAAATAGAATTAATAAACCAACACGCTACAAAACAATTAATAATCAGGAATGAAAGGCTTGGCATCAGTCAAAACTTACATCCAATAGAATATAACCAATAAAATATCGTTTTTTTCCGAGAAAAATTGCATTAGTGTTGCTAATAAAATACATAGCAAATCACGACAATATTTATTACATTTGAATGATAGATAATTGATAAATAAGAAATTTATGATATAAACATAAATTCAATTGGAATAAAATATTTTTATCCGAAATTGAACAATCATTAAAGCATTGATATATCAATAATTTAATAAAATCACAAAAATATTATCTTCTTTTGTCTGCTTTTTATACACATCATTTAAACCATCATCGGAAAATGACAGATTATTTCATTAGGGATGCAGTTAATAAAAACTACCAATAACTAGTATTTAATAAAACAAACTAAATTGGCAATTATTGATAAATTAGGTAAACTTGAAGTTTGCTTATTTATTTTTTATATCAGTAAAAATAGATCAAACAAACAGTAAAATTAATAGAGATTTTATTTATTTACCAATTTAGATTCCCAGTAAACATAATAAGCAACCATTGTGAAATTAATTTATCGTCAACCATGGTTATATTGTATTGCTTATATTTACATTAATTAAATATTGATAATACTTATCAAAAATGATCATCGCCGTGTCATATAGCCTAACACGGCGGTAAACATCGGGGTTACTGCTATGGCAATAAGTTTTTTAGATAAAACAGACCTTAAAATTCTTCAAGTCCTGCAAGATAATGGTCGGCTGACCAATGTTGAGCTTTCTGAACGCGTTGCATTATCACCATCACCGTGTTTACGCCGTCTAAAACAACTGGAAGAGTCAGGCATCATCCGTCGTTATGCAGCCTTACTTGATCCACAAAATTTGGCTTTAGGCTTGCAAGCTTTTATTCGGGTAACCGTGAATAAAAGCAAACAGTCACGTGATGAATTTACCCAATCAGTACAAAACTGGCCACAGGTATTAAACTGTTTTGCACTGACAGGAGAATCCGACTACATTCTGCAAGCTTTTTTCACTGATATGAACTCCTTCTCACACTTTGTTTTGGATACCCTACTGGCAACACCTGGAGTAGAAGATGCCAAATCCAGTTTCGTGCTAAAGGAAATTAAAAACACAACTTCATTACCTCTGGATCACCTTACCGCCAATTGAAACCAACCAATAGAATTGAACCAGCACTATAATAATTACACCCTTAATCGGATGATGAAGAACGAAACTCAGTCAAAGCGTATGAAAACTAGTCAGCCCGAAATGGGCTGATTGTTTTATAACCATATATTTAGATGTCTTCGATCAGGACTAACTCACTATCATTTATCTAAAATTTACCTGAATGGCGTTCTAATCTAGCAAGAGCAACGCTGATAGAATGATCCTATCAAAAAAATCTGACAATCAGTCTACTCTCTCTTAAAGGAACAAAATAATCTAACCTTTTGCAAATTGTCGGAAACATATATGATTTATCGGCACTCAAAAATGACACCAATCAAGAGTTTCTGCAAAGGTTGATGCTATAGAAAGCGTGAAAAAAATTTCATCAAGAAATAAAATATTGTTTACAATGGTGGGCATTTTTCATACAAAACAACCAAGCAAGGGAATTGCAATCCAATATTAACCACAGTTTTTACCTAAAACCTTTTTCTAGCAATTACCAACATTTATCCTATGTCTAAACCCAATGCCCCTGATGAACTAGTCATTGCCACCAGCCGGAAATGGCTTGAACAGGCGGTTATTGGCTTAAATCTGTGCCCTTTTGCGAAAAAACCATATTATAAACAGCAACTACGCTTCTGCGTGAGTCATGCTAACCACCTCGATCATTTTCTCGATCAGCTTGAGCAAGAAATCCGATTATTACTGCACACACCAGCCGAAGAACTGGAAACCACATTATTTATTGAACCGGTTTTATTCCAATCCTTTGATGAATTTTTAAACATCGTCGAATTAAGCGAGCAAATATTGGTAGAAAACCAAGCCATTGGTATCATCCAGATTGCTCCATTTCACCCAAAATTTCAGTTTGCCGACACTGATGCTGATGACATTAGTAATTACACCAATCGCAGCCCCTATCCCACCTTACACTTAATCCGCGAAAGTAGTATTGATCAGGCAGTTGCAGCGTTTCCAGATGCAGCGCAGATTTACCAACGCAATATTGCTTTATTACAACAAATGGGCATAAATGGTTGGGAGAAACTTGGAATCACTTATCCAGGCAACGAACAGAGCTAATCTCATCTGCCTGTAGGTCACCCTGATCATTACTGCATCCCATCCTTTGGCTAAACCACTTCAATCTGCCACACCAATCGATACGGTTTACTCTGGCTGAATAATTGGTAAAGAGTCCATTTTATCGAGGATGGCAAAATATCTAGAATTAAAACACGTTATTGCATCAGCTAAAATGTCTGCTATCATCGCAAGCCACATACGCAAGAATAAAACTGATGTTTACCCCTTTGCGCCAGTGTGAAACTTAACTTGATTATCCCCGTTAGTTAACAATGAACCAGAGCCACCTTTTTCGATCAGCTTATCAATGCTGGAGCAATTTTTTGACCAAATCCCGCCTGATTTTGCAGATTATACTTGTTTGCATCATCACTCCAATGCCGCTTGAAGCTATGGCATCCACTTTACCTGCCAGTGAATTAAGTTTATGGTGGGGTTTACCCTTTGCCGGAATTTTGCTTTCTATCGCTCTAATGCCTTTATTTATGTCTCGATTATGGCATCATCACACCGGTAAAATCATCATAATGTGGATATTAATATTATTGGTTCCACTGTATTACTGTTATGGCTGGTCGATCACCCTTAATACCGTGGCGCATGCCCTTATACAAGAATACTTACCATTTATGTTGCTGTTGCTGGCTCTCTACACCATTTCTGGGAGCATTGTTATTCACATTCATATCTCTGGTGGTACACGGTTAAATATTCTTTTACTGGCTGCTGGTACCCTGTTAGCCGGAATAATGGGGACAACCGGAGCCAGCATGTTGCTTATTCGACCGCTATTGCGTATCAATGCTCATCGTCAACATCGTGCCCATGTGGTGATATTTTTTATCTTACTGGTGGGGAATATCGGCGGTGGTTTTACGCCATTAGGGGATCCGCCCTTATTTTTAGGTTTTCTAAAAGGAGTTGGGTTTATTTGGACTGTGCAGCATATGTTATGTCCTGTATTGTTAAATAGCAGCATTTTACTGACCATCTTTTATTTTCTTGACCGCCATTATTGGCGCCGAGAATCTAGCCAAATCCATCAAACCACAAATCACAATAAAACCTGGCAAATCCAAGGAAAAATAAATTTAATTTTATTGCTAGCAGTGGTTGCTGTCGTCCTGTTTTCAGGTTTATGGAATAATTCTACGGTCTGGTCTTATCACGGTATAGAAATCAGCTTGGTGGCAGTGGTTCGTGATGGTTTATTGGCTCTGATCACCATTTTGGCATTGGTCGGCACCGATTCCAAATTACGTCAGCTCAATCATTTTAACTGGGCACCCATGCAAGAAGTCGGCAAATTATTTGCTGGTATATTCATTACTCTTTCCCCAGTTATGTTGATGTTACAAGCAGGCTCATTAGGTCATTTCCGTGAACTGGTGAATTTATTGCAACAGCATGGCGAACCTGTCAATCCGCTCTATTTTTGGGTAAGCGGTTTATTATCTGGATTTTTGGATAATGCGCCAACTTATTTAGTTTTTTTTAATTTAGCTGGTGGCAATGCAGCATTGCTAATGCAGCAATTTCCCGCTACTCTACTGGCCATTTCCATGGGCTCAGTTTTTATGGGTGCGCTCAGCTACATTGGCAACGCCCCTAATCTTATGGTGAAGGCCATTGCGGAACAACAGCGCGTAACGATGCCTGGCTTTTTTGCTTATATGGTTTGGTCATTTACTTTACTTATTCCCATATTATGCTTGAATGCTATTTTATTTATCTGAATTTTTAGTACCCACACCCAATACCTTAACAATCTATGCAATTAATTAAATACCTGCAAGCGCAAGGACTAGGAAGTCGAAAACAGTGTTTGAACTTATTGAAAGACGAATGCGTCGTCATTAATGATGTTTTATACACTCAGCCAAACACCGACATTGACCCGAAGCACATTACCAGACTACAAATTGATGATGTTGATTTCATCCCTATCCCTGTGCCCTATTTTTATATTCGTCTGCATAAACCAGCGGACTATGAAACCTCACATAAACCGCAGTACTATCCAAGTGTATTCAGCTTACTTCCAGAACCTTTGCGCCATTTAGATATGCAGGCTGTGGGTCGTCTGGATGCAGATACTACAGGCGTGTTGATTCTTACCAACGATGGACAATTCAATCATCGCTGCACTTCTCCCAAACACAAACTACCCAAGCTGTACCACGTGAGCTTAAAACATGCAGCTGAAGAAAATCTATGTGCTACCTTAAAACAAGGTGTGCTTTTACACGACGAAAATGAATTAGTTCAAGCTGATGATGCTCAATTAGCTGATCCGCATACTCTGCTTCTTACTATTAGCTCGGGCAAATATCATCAAGTTAAACGTATGATTGCTGCAGCAGGAAACCGAGTCACGGCTTTACACCGCAGTGCTTTCGGCACGTGGACAGTTGATGATCTTGAATTGGGTCAATGGCAATTTTTTGAACCGAAATAACTTTTATCTTACATGATTAATAATGATTTAATTTTTCAACTGATCAATATCATTGGCACAGCAGCTTTCGCCGTGTCCGGCTATCTGGTCGGTTATCGAAAACGTTTAGACGTTCTTGGCGTGATCATAGTAGCTCTACTCACCGCCGTTGGAGGCGGAATGATGCGGGATGCTTTGATCGGTCGCATTCCAGTCATATTCAAAAATAATTCTGCATTATGGACCATATCCATCACCTTAATCGTCTCTTGGGCATGCCATATGCAATACCAGCGCCATCGTATTCTACTAGGCTGGTTTGTAGCCGCTGATGCCTTGGGACTGGCAGCGTTCAGTCTTACAGGTGCTGAAGTTGGTCTTTCACTGCATCTTAATTGGTTTGGCGTGATCACTTTGGCTTTTGTCACCGCAGTAGGCGGAGGGATTTTACGTGATATTTTGGTCAATGAAATGCCCATTATTTTACGGCGTGATATTTATGGAACCATTGCCATCATCATTGCACTGTTATTGTGTCTATTACATCACTTTAAATTAGTGACTCCATGGAGCATCAATTTACTGTTTATCAGTGGGGTTATCTGCCGTCTAGTGGTTTATCATTTCAATATTGCATTACCCGGTTTTCAGAAAAGAAGACATTACAAAATATAACATAATTTCAAGAACTTTCTCTGCAAAAAACAGTCTTATTAATTAAGATGATACACATATTCTGTGATGAAGATTTTGCTTAAGGATTCGCGATTTAGACTGACCTAGTATTCTTGTGTCGAAACATCATTTTAGCCCTCTGCTGCTTCTCCCCTTGGCTCAGAGGGTTCTTTTTGTCTGTTTGCTTTTTATGTTAATGCCAAATAATTTTCATCAATAGTCTGGTTACTGATATTTTAAATTTTGGCTTGTTTCAGATGCTTAATTTTTATTACAGTGTGTTTGTTAATATAATTCTTGAATGCCAGCTAAAGAAAAACAATGAATCGCTCGATCGGTTAACATCTAATCTAAGGATGTAGCAGAAGTGATGATCAGCCTAATAATTCATTGAAAGTTTAAGAACGGTATGTATAAAGCCAGTAGGAAATTAGGTGACTTGGCAAGTGAAGAATATTACCGAGGAGCTAAGCATTTGGCCAAGTATGGCGGTTTATTAACCTTTTGAATGTGATCGAGAATGATTAGTTACAGGCATGGAGCATAGTTTAATTCTTTTTTACAATTAAACTATGCTCAAAAAACTAATCAGTTGTGTGAACCTAGTTTCATGATGGTTTTAGAAGACAAAATAAACGCCAAGGACATTTGGCGTTTATTTTGTCTGTTATGCGACCAACTCAGGGAAAATTTTAAACATGTTGAGGAAAACATTGGTTTAGATATCGACAAACATCATTTTCCCTTATGATCTGGAAAAACTTTATAGTAGAGGTCCAACCAGTCTTACCGTATTTTCTACTAAACCCCACCATTTTGCTCTGGCTTGCCACAATTTTAACTCAATATATTCACAATCTTGCAAATAGGTATTTTGCATGTTCACGATGGTCTCGGTCATCTCTTGATCATAAATGGCAAGACTAATTTCCATATTCAAATAAAAGCTACGCATATCCATATTTACGGTACCAAACAAGGCATAGTTATTATCCACAGTCAGGGTTTTGGCATGTAATAGACCACCCTTAAACAATGCAATTTTCACCCCAGCTTTCAGTAACCGTGGATAATATGCTCTGGAAGCATATTTCACCAGCTTTGAATCAACCGCTTCTGGCACTATTAAAGTCACATCAACACCACGATTGGCCGCAGTGGTTAATGCCAATAACAATGCTTCATCCGGTACAAAATATGGAGTAGTGATGATAATCCGTTCGATGGCCGCATGAATCACATTGACAATGGTGTCATAGATAACTGGACTACCTTGTTCGGGTGCAGATGGAATGACCTGTACCACGATACCATCTTGATCCTGTTGAGAAACCTCAAGATTGTGCACCAATTCCTTTTTACCATAGCTATCTAGCCAACGTTGCACTCGCAAAAGATTGAATTCTGTTTCGACAGCCATATCACCCGCAAAAATAGCTGCTAATGGTTGCACCAAACTACCCTCTCCTCGGATCATCACATCAACCCATTGTCCGACACCCACATTCTTCTTAAAGTAATTTGGGTCAACCAAATTGAAACTGCCCGTATAAGCTATTTTCTGATCAATGACCGCAATTTTGCGATGATTTCGTAAATCCGCGCGGACAAAAAAGGTTCGCCAAAGCTGGATAGGTAATGCTTCTGTTAGAGTGATACCCGCCTGACGTAATTTTTTTGGCCATTCGCTCCGCCAAAATCGTGCACTGCCTACACTGTCTACCAGCATACTCGTCACCACTCCACGACGTGCAACCTGCATAACGTCTTCAAGCAAATCTATAATTGCCCCTTGCGCATCGACAATATAAAACGCCAGCAAACAACTGATTTTAGATTGCTGTATATCATGACGCATAGCTGAGATGATTTCTTCATCATGCGTCAGCAAGGTCAGCCTGTTGAATTCTGTCGCTTCAAAACCTGTTTTTTTGGCCGCGATCTGACTGATCCCATGATAGCGAGTGTCCAAACCACTACAAACATGATAATTAAAATCATGTAAATAGGTCTGACTAAAATTCTGATAAAAATGTACCAACTCTTTTTGCCGACGTAACCTTTTATAACCCAGCCGTGGTTCACCAATCAGTAAATAACCTATTGCCCCCACCAAAGGGAAAGCCATTAACATTAATATCCAGGCAACAGTTACACCTGTATTGCGTTGATGGTACAAAACTCGAATAACCAATACCACCACAATCAACACATGTAGTAAAACAATGATTTCACCCCATGGGATGTTACGTAACATAAAAAAAAACCTACTTTGCATTTACAGAATCAGAAAAAGCCTTAATTAATTGGTATGCGCAACTAATTAACAAGATATCATACTCATTTTCAGTCTATATAACCAGCTTAGCATCAGTCTCATAGACAAAAGAGACAGAGGTAAATCTGACCAAGAATTATGATGTATGAAATTTGGGTGATAAGCGATGTACTGCATCGATTAAATATTTGATCTGTTCTGGATCTGTATGTTGATTGATACCATGACCGAGATTAAACACATGTCCACTACCGTGACCATAATCAGTTAGCAGGCGCTTAACCTCACTATCAATAAGTTCTTTAGTACCAAATAAAGCAAACGGATCCAAATTACCCTGTAAGGCTACCTGATGACCTACACGTTCTCTAGCCTGATGTAAATTAATCGTCCAGTCAGTTCCTAAAGCATCGGCTCCTGATTGGGCTAATTTTTCCAGCCATAAACCACCGCCTTTGGTAAATAATACAACAGGAACCTGTCGACCATGTACATGGCGTTTTAAACCAGAGATCACTTGGCGTAAATAAAATAAGTCATATTCAACAAAACAAGCATCACTGAGTATGCCACCCCAGGTATCAAAAATTTGGACTACTTGTGCACCTGCCTCTATTTGTTCGTTTAAATATAGAGTTACAGCTTCAGCATTGGTTGTCAGAATATGATGTAACAATTCGGGACGTTTATACATCATGGTTTTCAAGAGACGAAAATCACGACTTCCTCCCCCTTCTACCATATAACAGGCTAAAGTAAATGGGCTTCCGGAAAAACCGATAAGCGGTACTCGCCCGTCTAAAGCAAGCCTGATACTTTTGACTGCTTCAAACACGTACTGCAGTTTATTCATATCCGGTACCTGTAAACGGCGCACAGCCTCTTCATCCTGTAGAGGATGGGCAAACTTCGGTCCTTCACCTTCGACAAAATGTAAACCCAGACCCATTGCATCAGGTACCGTTAAGATATCTGAAAACAAGATTGCGGCATCCAAGTCGAAGCGATCTAATGGTTGCAGCGTCACCTCTGTTGCCAGCTCAGTATTCTGACAAAGCTGAAGAAAGCTTCCTGCCCGGCTACGTGTAGCGCGATATTCTGGTAAATAACGCCCAGCCTGTCGCATTAGCCATACCGGCGTGTAGTCAACCGGTTGTCGAAGCAAGGCTCGTAAAAACGTATCGTTGAGTAATACAGTCATAGCAGTCTAAAAACGGTTAGGTATGGCTAACCTAACCGTTTAATTAATTAAATAGAGTTAAAATTCATCTTCATTACTGATGGTCGCCAATACTTGCTCGCGCTGCTGTTGGGCAGCAGCCGTCTGACCGGAATGTTCCAACACTTTAGCCAGTAAAAGTCTTGCAACATTATTATTTGAGATTTGCAAACTGGCTTCAAGATAACTCTTGGCTTTGCCCCAAAGCTGTTGATCATAACTCAACTGACCCAATAACATCTGCAAAGCAGGATCCTGCGGGCGTTGTTGCAACCATTTTTCTGCTATCTCGATACTTTTTTGCTGATCTTTGACGCTGGAATACTGATTAGCCTCAGAAAATAAAGGAAGTAAGTCTGGATTAAAGCTAACAGGATAATACTTCTTCACATACTTCAAAGCCTGAGCATACATCCCCAGTTGTAAATATTTTTTGACAATATCAACACATAAATCACCTTCACGTTCATCAGCCGGTATGGCTTTTAAACTCATTTTCAGCTCACTTGGATCATGAGCTCGTGTCAGTAATTGTTGATAAGCCCAATGTCGGTATGACTGCAGTTCAGATTCACTCAACGCATCAGCACGACTCAATTTATCAACTTGCTGTAACACTCCTTGCGGATTGCCATTCTCCCATTCATAGCGTAACCGTAATTTAGCTACCTGAGTTAAATTAGGACTGATTTTACTGGCTGCTTCTAGCGCATTTTTAGCACCAACATTATCATGCTTTGCCAAGGCAGACCGTGCCAGTAACAAGTAGCGTGACAATTGTTGTTTTTCAGGTAATTGCGCTATTTCATTTAAATAACGGTCGCGTTTAGCTAATTCATCTATTTGATCAGCACTGTGAGCAGCAATCATTAAAGCCAATGCTCGGCTATTGTGTCCTTGTTTATTTCCTAGAACACGTTCAGCCTCACGCTCAGCAAACTGGAATCTGCCCTCAAAAAAAGCTAATCCAGCATGATTTAGGGCTGTTTCAACTTGATGACGCTGATGGTTAACGCGCCAACGCGTCCATTGTCCGGGCAAATGTACCAATCCCATCACTATTCGCAGCAGAACGTACAGCAATACCACCAGCAAAATAACTAAACCAACAAATAAATGCAGATTAATTCTGATCTGTGTCTGCTCGACGACTATAAAAACGTTGCCGTTATAATGAGTGCCAGTTAACACAATAACGACGGCTACAATAAATAAAACAATCAGCCATAATAGAGATCTCATAATGGGCGTTCTCCTTCACTAGCTGCACTGGCTGCCTGAGAAGCATGACTATGTTCAGAGCTGGCTGATTGAGCCGGCGCACTTGCTGTTGCAGCATTGGTATGACTATTCTCCACAGATCCACTTAAATCCGGCAAAGCTGTAGACATATCCATACCTGCTTGTTTTTGATAATCGCGTACAGCAGACAAACTGGCAGATAACGCGTGATTTTCCTGACTATTTTGGATATTTAATAACTTTAATTGACTCAACTCTTTCAGCCAGGACTGAGTAGCCACTGAACTGCCATCGAAGTACTGTTTGACCGCAGTTTCTGCATTATTTAAATCAGTAATGTATAGCTCACTTCGTCGCTGCAATAAAGCGATACGCGCATCCAGTAAACGTAATCGAAGATTTTCGCGCACAAAGTAAATCTGCTCAGGCGACATCAACATCGAATCATTTTGATCTAGATGACGGACCTCAACCATTCCACGTAAAGAATGCAATGTATTATGCCAGGTACGACTCCACCAAGAAGCATTCGGTTTCACCACTGGGGCAGACTGCGCAGTACTGCTTTGAAGCTGATTATCTATCGTTAACGGCAGTCCGGCTATAGCTGATTCAAGTCGGTTTAAGCGTAATGACACACTGGCTACGTCCAAATAAGGACGGTTTTTCAAATTATCTAAATCAGTGCTAATGGCTTTCTTAATAGGTAATAGCTGCGGCTGATCAAAACGAGATAGCCGAGTTTCTAGATTTTCCATCACACCTACAGCTACTGGGACATTGCCAGAAATCAACAACTGCTGCGAGGCCAGATTCAATGTAGCTTCAATTTCATCCACTAACCAATCAGAACGAGATTTCACCAATTCCTGATAAGCACGGTTTAACCTATCCATGCCATCTGTTTGATTTTTTTGCAGGTGTTGCAACTCTTGCAACTGTCGGGATAGTTCATCAATACGAGATAAACTGGTTTGAATTACAGCTGAATTTTTGCCTGCATCAATACCCGCCGCATCGATTTTATGATCAAACTGCAATTGCTGATTTTTCAGCTGATTTTGCCCCTCAACAAACAGAAAACCGCTGGCACCCAACGCCAATAAAGACAAAATTAACGCCCCAACCGCCATTCCTTTTCCACCGGAAGAGCGTTGTTGGACGATTGGCTGGGGGGAATGTTTCGCGGCTTCAGACATCTTTGATCCTGTATTCTCTTGATGGGAAATATGCTTTTGTTGCTGATTTTCCTGTTGCATACTTTTTGATTGTTTAGATTTTTCTTGATCAGCAGAAATCCTGACTTCACCTTCTTTATTAACAATTAAAGGCTGCTGAGATTCAGGAAGCTGATTTGATTGGTCATCTTGATGTTCACTCATCTATAAACTCCCTTAGCAAAATGGGGTAAGCAGATCAAACAGCATAAGCTATTCAGAACTGCATGAATGCAAATTGGCCAAGCCAAGTCGTAAATTCGGTACCAACATAGTTGATACACCGTATTCACACAATACATTTACAATGCGCGGATGATGAACCAAGTATAGCAAGCTTTTGCTCAAAGCGTGCAATTCCACTGGCAACTGATTAAACCATGCATTCACCGCTGCTACAGTAGTCAAATAAATCGCCTGTATATTTTTCTGCTGATAGAGCAAAGACCAATCCAGTAACTGGGGTACCCTTTCATATACCTCTGCTACTTCAGTGTTCCATCCATGAAGATGCAAATTGCCTTGCAACCAATCCCGTCCACCACAGCCTTTGATCAGCAAAACTTTACCTTGTCGAGCTTGCCAGAGTGGCAAACGTGCAACAGCTTCACTATCTTGTCCATCTTCTGGATAAATAATATGACGGAAACCAGACTGCGCCAAGGCAACTGCAGTACCCTCGCCAATGGCAACATGTTGACACGACAAATTCTTAGGCACGTAATTGGCTGCCTGATGAACCGCTCCTGGACTATTCCATAAGATAACATCTGTTTGCAGCGATTGATATTGAAGTTGAGAGAGCGCCGAGAGGACCGGCTTGAAATGTTGATACTCCATCAGCACGGGATGCCAACCGGCTTGCTGACAAATTTGCATATCATTTAGCGCTGACATACGTGGGCGCATAAGAATCAGAGTGGGTGGATGTTTCATCAGACAGATAATACCGCAGCAATCAGCTCATGTGCTCCTTGCTGAGCCAATTGTTTGGCCACTTGCACACCCAATTGTTCAGCTTCATCCCGAGGTGCACGAGCTACGGTCTGTAAAATCGTGGTTCCATCTAAGGAAGCCACCAATCCTGTTAATTCCAACCCATCATCTTTTTCCGCACAATAGGCTGCTAATGGAATTTGGCAACTCCCACCTAAAAGGCGTGCCATAGTACGTTCAGCAGTGATACATGCTGCAGTTTGAGCATGATGTAAGGGTTGTAATAAAGTAATCAAATCATCACGATGTTCTGCCACCTCTATCGCTAATGCGCCTTGCCCTGGAGCGGGCAGTACCGCTTCTGGAGGAAGACAAGTACGGATTCGATGCTGTAAACTGAGTCGTTCAAGCCCAGCCGCAGCCAGAATAATGGCATCATAATCACCACTATCCAATTTTTTTAGACGTGTCTGTACATTGCCGCGCAATGTTTTAATTTGCACATGCGGATAAAGCGCCTTAATTTGAGCAGCACGGCGCAAACTTGAGGTTCCAACAATGGCAGCAGGAGGTAAGTCAGCTAAATTGGCGAATTGATTAGAGACAAAAGCATCGAAAGGAACCATTCGTTCAGTGATGGCAGCCAATACAAATCCTGTTGGCATTTCCATCGGCACATCCTTAAGAGAATGGACAGCAATATCTGCAGTCTGCCGATACAAAGATTGTTCCAACTCTTTTATAAACAGACCTTTGCCACCAATCTTCGCTAAAGATTGATTTAATAACTGATCACCGCGCGTAGTCATCCCTTTAATCTGGACTGACAATTCAGGATACAACAGCTGCAATTGCTGCTGTACAAATCGCGCTTGCCACATTGCTAAAGCACTCTCACGACTGGCAATGACTAAACGATTCTGTGTCATAGTTACGCTGAACATTTAAAAAGTGTCTATTCTAACATTCGCCAGCCTAATTCTCATGAATTAGTCTTACTGCATAGAACTGATCATTTATCATTCTTACTCTCAATCAGTGAATTGACCAATGAAGCCACACCTACCTGTGCTGGTGCACAGATGACCTCTATATTATTTAGTCCTTGAGGGGGATTTGGATCCACCACAGTAATAGTTGCATCCGCTGCGGCATAGTGTAATAAACTTGCTGCAGGGTAGACTTGCAAAGACGTACCGATCACAATAACTTTATCTGCTTGTTGCGTCAGTCTAATGGCTTCATCAAACAATGGTACAGGCTCTCCAAACCAGACAATATACGGACGCATTAAAAATCCATCCGCATCGACATCTTCAAGAGTCTGGTCAGAAAAACAATCAACGATTACCTGTTCATTAACACTGCTTCTGGCTTTTAATAATTCGCCATGTAAATGCACCACATGTGAACTGCCTGCGCGTTCATGTAAATCGTCTACATTTTGCGTAATCACATCAACTTGATAAAACTCTTCTAACCGCACTAAAGCTTTATGTGCTTCGTTCGGACGGGCTGCCAGCATCTGTTTTCGTAACTGATTATAAAAATCCAACACCTTTTGTGGATCGCGTTTGAAGGCTTCAGGAGTTGCCACATCTTCCACTTTTTGTCCAGCCCATAATCCACCATGGTCTCGGAAAGTCTGCAACCCGCTTTCCGCGCTGATGCCTGATCCGGTCAGCACCACCACCTTTTCACGTACATTAGTCTGGTTTGATTTCATTACGCACCAACAAAAACTTGAATGGCTGATTGCAATCGCTGCAAAGCCTCATCCATATCTTCATCACTGAGCAGTAGACTGGGTGCCATGCGCAACACATGTCCACCTGCAATTAATACCATCAGACCCTGTTGTAGACATAATTGCATCAACTCTCCGGCTCGTCCATGAAACTTTTCAGCAAGAACACAACCAACTAATAAGCCCATGCCCCTTACCTCAGCAAATATAGCAAATTCTTGACCAATACGCGCCAATTGCGTTTGCAGTTTTTCACCCTGCTTCACAACATGATGCAACGTCTGCGCAGAATTAATCAGATCAAAAGCTGCACAGCCGACGGCACAAGCCAGCGGATTGCCACCAAAAGTACTGCCGTGGCTTCCCGGTGTAAAACTTTGCCCAACTTGATGCGTAGTTAACATTGCACCAATCGGAATTCCGCAGCCTAAGGCTTTGGCACTTGAAACGATATCTGGCACAACCTCATATTGAGTATGGGCAAACAAACTGCCGGTTCGTCCCATTCCAGTTTGCACTTCATCAAATATTAACAATGCCTGATGTTGATCACAAACCCGACGAGCCGTTTGTATAAATTCTTTAGTCGCCGGCAAAACCCCACTTTCACCCTGTACTGGTTCAATGACCACAGCGCAGGTCCTATTAGTGACAGCTGCTTGAATGGCAGTTACATCATTAAACGGAACATGACTGATGCCACTGGGTAAAGGGGCAAAATCTTCACTATACTTAGGTTGACCACCAACAGAAACAGTAAAAAGAGTTCTCCCATGAAAACCATTAACACATGCAACAATTTCATTTTTACCACTGTCTGCGCCGAAATGATCTCGGGCGAACTTACGTGCTAGTTTAAAAGCTGCCTCATTCGCTTCAGCCCCTGAATTGCAAAAAAACACTTGATCTGCAAATGAATTTTCAACCAAGCGTTGTGCCAGAGCCTGTGCCGGTTCAGTAGTGTAAATATTTGAAACATGCCATAACTTCTGCGCTTGTTCCGTTAAAGCAGCAATTAATAAGGGATGGCAATGACCTAATGCATTGACTGCTATACCACCAGCCATATCAATATACTCATTTCCATTAACATCCCATATACGACTACCCAATCCACGATCAGGCACAATTGGTGCAAAAGTAAAATTGGGTGTTAAATAATTACGCATGTTTTTCCCCTTCATTGACATAATAGCAATCTCTAATATCACATAACATCCATAGCGATTTATCTTGTCAATGACCGCAATTTAGAGAAACCAAATTCATTCAAAATTACTGGCAACAATTTCAAGGCAAAATAGAACAGCGACGCTTGGTAGCTCCACTCATCGCATAAAAATGCACCTTAGAGCACAACAAACCAATAGGCCGTCAATATGTACCATCTGAGAATTTCAAATTAGAGACCAATTAGCAGCAAAAATATAATAAATAAGACAATTATTTAAGAAAATTAAATATTTTTATAAATTTAAGTCCCTTAACTCCCCTGCCTACTCAACTTTGATTTAGCTGCTGTAAACAATAATAGCAAATCCGTTTTAGATGCCGCATATCGATTTTGACACCCTATCGCCATGAAAAAACACTATAGGCATTTCATACGCGCAATAGCTTTTTAACCAGTCAGACGGCAAACGCTTACATTAATAATGTAAATTCAATTCCAACCAATTACATTCCACGTAAACGCGCAATCCGATTATCCAGACTGGGATGAGTAGCTAAAAGAGAATCTTTAGAATCACTTGCAATACCAAAAGCGGTTAAACCTTCAGGTAAATCGCTGGAATCTCCTTTTAAACGCTGTAATGCAGCAATCATTTTTGGTGCACCGACTAATCGAGCAGCACATGCATCAGCACGATATTCACGATGGCGACTGAACCAAAGAACGATCAAACTGGCGAGAAAACCGAAAAGGATTTGTAAAACCATACTCACCAAATAATGAATACCGCGTTCAAGCGCCCTATTATTCTGACTTGACGCGATAATCTCAGCAATCTTATTGGCTGCAAAAAACACAAAAGTATTAATTACCCCTTGTATTAAAGTCATCGTGACCATATCACCGTTTCCCACATGCGCCATTTCATGTGCCAGCACAGCCTCTACTTCGTCTTGAGTCATACCTTCTAATAGACCCGTACTTAAAGCTATCAGAGATTTATTACGTGTTGGCCCGGTTGCAAAAGCATTCGGCACACTTGAAGAGTAAATGGCCACTTGTGGCATGGCAAGATTCCATTGATTAGCCTGATTGGCCACCGTATTTAAAAGCCATTTTTCAGTGGCATTTTGTGGCGTAGTAATAATTTGTGCATTAACACTGTGGATGGCGATTGTCTTTGACAACAATAAAGAAATGAATGAACCAGAAAACCCCACAATCACCGATACCACCAATAAAAGTTTGATATCGTGGAAGTATTTTGTCAGTCCAAAAACAGAAATAACAACGTTTATTACCAATATAATTGAGAAATTAGTCGCTAAAAACAATAATATACGTTTCACTCAATGCCCCATAAACTTCAAAATTGATTAGAAAATAACCTCACTCATTCAACTTCTACTTTTTGAATTAAATTAAACCTGCATTCCTTAGTTAAACTATTATTATCAAACCATTATAAAACCAAAATAAGTCAGATTTAGTTAAGTTTAATTTATTCCATATGCAACAACAATATCATATCATTAATTCGAATAATTTCTAGCTAAAAACCGTAGCTAAGAACGCACCTCTCCATGACCCAAAACAATCCATTTCTGACTAGTTAAACCATGCAACCCCACTGGTCCACGAACATGGATCTTATCAGTAGAAATACCAATTTCTGCTCCAAGCCCATATTCAAAACCATCTGCAAAACGCGTAGAAGCATTGACCATGACACTACTGGAATCAACCGCACGCAAAAATAACTGAGAATTGGCATAGTTATTGGTCACGATACTGTCAGTATGATGACTACCGTAATGATTAATATGCCAAATCGCAGCATTAATGTCTTTCACAACCTTGATAGAGAGAATCGGCGCTAAATATTCTGTAGACCAATCTTCCTCAGTTGCAGCACAGACCTTATCCTGCAAAATTTGTTGGGTTTCTGCACAACCGCGCAGTTGTACGTTTTTTGCAGCAAATTGTTGCTGTAGTATGGGTAATAGCTCTGCAGCTCGGTGCTGATGCAACAGTAATGTTTCCATCGTATTACAAGTGCCATAACGTGAAGTTTTGGCATTAACAGCAATATTTACCGCCATATCAGCATCAGCATCAGCATCGATATAAACATGGCAAATGCCATCCAGATGTTTAATGATGGGCACGCGAGCTTTTTCATTAACTCGTTGTACCAATCCTTTGCCACCACGTGGAATAATGACATCAATGTATTGTGGTAGCTGCAATAACACATCCACGCCAGCTCGATCCGTTTCTGTAATCAAACTAATGGTTGCTTTAGGCAAATCTGCTTGCTGTAAAGCTGCTGTAATAACTGCGGCAATGGCTTTATTGCTGTTGATGGCTTCACTCCCCCCCCTTAAAACACAACTATTACCAGATTTTAAGCACAAAATGGCGGCATCTAGCGTCACATTCGGACGAGATTCATAAATTATCCCAATCACACCTAACGGCACACGCATTTTGCCCAAGGTAAACCCGCTGGGCAAGGTGCGAAAATCATCCATTTCACCCACCGGATCTGGAAGCGCCATAACTTGCAATACACCTTGTGCCATTGCCTGAATATTCTTTTCAGTTAGCAAAAGACGATCTAGTAAAGAGTCTGCCAGACCTTTCTCTTGTGCTGCTTCCATATCCAGTCGATTGGCGTCAAGTATCGCACCGGTATTAGCAACCAATCCCTCAGCCATCAACGCCAAAGCTTTGTTTTTTTGTGCCGTCGACACCGTTGACAGTTCAAAATAAGCATCCTTAGCTGCTTTAGCAATTTGGGTAATATAATGATTAATATCCATACAACAAACTTCTAAAATGACAATTTATCTTAAAATAGGGTGCAGACCACATCATACACATAGATAAGATTTAGCAAAATATAATTTCAATTACAGATACACTAATCATCACTAATCCTATTAGAGTAGGGATAAATAAGTTTCCGCTTAACCAATATGAGTATCAGTAGAAATCTTGAATTGAGTTTGGGGTTGTAACACAATCAAATTATCCACCGTTCCAATCGCTTTAATATCCTTATTTGGATAATCCAATTGGGATAGAAAATGACGTATACAATTAATTCTTGCTCTCTTTTTATCATCAGATTTAATCACAGTCCATGGCGCGTCGCCGGTATGAGTATGAAAAAACATATCATTTTTAGCGGCAGTATAATCGTCCCAACGATCCAAAGATTGTATATCTACTGGTGACAACTTCCAATGCTTTAACGGATCATCTCGACGGGAAATAAATCGCCGTAGCTGCTCATCCCGCGATACCGAAAACCAAAATTTGAACAAATGTATGCCACTATTTACCAGCATTCTTTCCAACTCAGGTGTTTGACGCATGAATTGCAGATACTCATGTGGCTGACAAAATCCCATAACCCTTTCAACACCTGCACGGTTATACCAGGAACGATCAAAAAAAACGATTTCCCCATTTGTAGGTAAACGCTCAATATAACGTTGAAAATACCATTGTCCTCGCTCAATTTCAGAAGGTTTTTCCAAAGCAACCACTCTGGCACCACGAGGATTCAAATGTTCCATAAAACGTTTAATCGTTCCTCCCTTTCCTGCAGCATCCCTGCCCTCAAACAAAGCAACAATCTTTTGCCCGCATTCCTTAACCCAACTCTGCACCTTTAAAAGCTCTATTTGCAATTTCGCCTTTTCTTTTTCATAAGTCGTGCGCCGCATTCGTGTTCGATAAGGATAACTTTCTGGTAAAGGTGCGTAGCAGGAATCTTCATCACTAATTCGTTTTCCAGAGTATTTAAGCACACTATTTTCAAACACTGGCAACGATGAATTTGTTGATCCTGAATCTATCTCAACTTGCTGAGATAATGGAATAGCATGCTCACTCATTTTCAATCCTCCCACCTCAAAATACATTTAAATTATTTTTAAATTATTAATATTTAATCACAATATACTTTAATATTAAAGCATAATATTGATCAATTTAACCAAAAAATTAAATAATATCTGCTATAAATAAACAGATTATGAATAACAAAATTGATCAATTTAAAACCACAAAATCTCAATTTAAACTTACTTAAAATTCAATCAGTAGATCGCAACTCTTCCCGAAAAGTTATTCTCAATTGACTCCATTGAAGCCGATAAAATCTTATCCTTAAAATATACCTGCATCAGAATCCTGACAATCAACACCTAGCAACGGCTATCAAATAAAACTGGAATAATGACCTCATAGATAAAAAAAACAGGTAATCTCTTTCAGATTACCTGTTACATAATCAAAAAGCCTCAAAAAACTAGAACAAAGAGTCCAGCGGAGCATTTTGCCCTGGCTGTGCAGGAGATGGTGTCGGTGATACTAGATCGGTTGAACCATCGTCAGGGTTATCACTACCTCCATCATCCTCACTTCCACCACCATTCACGGGACCATCTGCACGATTATCCAGAGGTAAATCAGGATTAGTAGATTGGAACTCATTAAGGTAATAATCTCGACCTCGTTGAACCATTCCTGCCGGAACTGGCATCTTAACATTTGGCTGACCTTTAAGAGCATAACGCATATATTCAAGCCATACTGGCAGCGCTATCGTACCACCGAAAGCAGAACGTCCCATACTGCGCGGACGATCAAAGCCAATATAAACAGCGGTAACTAAATTAGGATTAAAACCAACAAACCAGGCATCTTTATTGTTATTAGTGGTTCCGGTTTTACCCGCGATGTCACTTCTACCTAGAGAACTGGCTTGGCGTGCAGTACCGAAATTCACCACATCCATCATCATGTGATACAAAACAAAAGCATTGCGCGGATCAATCGCCAAAGGTGCATTTTTCTTGGCAACCAAAGGTTGCATTTGTGCACGCAAATTATTATTACTATCGTAAATCTTATCAATCACATAATTAGATACTTTATAACCACCATTAGCAAAAACTGCATATCCCTCTGCCATTTGCATGGGAGTGACTTCTCCACTTCCTAAAGCCATAGATAAACTTGCTGGAATTTGATCAGCCTTAAATCCAAATCTTTGAACATATTGCTTAGCGTAATCAACACCTACAGCCATCAATACCCTGATAGAGACCATATTTTTAGATGCCGTCAATGCTTGTCTTAAAGTGATAAAACCTGCATAGCGACCGTCAGAGTTTTTAGGCGTCCAAGCCCGACCTCCAGGCCCCATCCCCGGTATTGAAATTGGGGCATCATTGACCATCGTTGACATAGTAAACCCTTTAGAGATCCCGGCTGAATAAATAAAGGGTTTGAATGATGATCCAGGCTGACGTTTTGCTTGAGTAGCTCGATTGAACTTACGGCGATTAAAATCATATCCACCAACTAAAGCTTTTACCGCTCCGCTTTGCGCATCTATAGCCACTAAGGCACCTTGTAATTCAGGCTGCTGTACAACGCGGTAGTTTTTACCATCTCCGCGAACATGTACCACAGATCCCACCTTAAGCGCATTTTCGCCCATAGACTGATTATTGATTGCGCGTTTTATCCAATTAAAGCTATTTCCAGTTATCTTCACCTCGCCAATTCCACCGATATATACCGCAATCGAATTGGAATTAATCGCCGTTACCACTGCCGGTACCATCCCATCTACAGGCGATCTGTAAACCAAAAATTGCTCAATCTCTTCAACCCGACTATCTTCAGGAATTTTACTTAAATCAAAAAAACCCTCTGCGCCACGATAAGCAGAGCCTCTATCATAATTGGCCAAAACTTTTCTCAAAGCCTGAGTCGCGACAGCTTGTTCCTGAGAATCAACAGTTGTATATACGCGGAAACCTTGGGTGTAGGCCGCATCCCCATACTTCTCAATCATTTGCTGACGAACCATTTCTGCAACATACAACGCATTTTGATTTATGGGTTGTTGATAATGTTGATAATGCAAAGGTTCATTGAAAGCCGCATCAGCCTGTGCCTGAGTAATCTTACCCAGTTCCACCATATTATTAAGAATATAGCGCTGACGTAGTTTGGCTCTTTTCGGATTAACAATAGGATTAAAAGTAGAAGGCGCTTTTGGCAATCCGGCTAAGATTGTGGCTTCAGCCAAATCCAAATTTTGCACCGGTTTATTGAAATATACTTGTGCTGCAGCAGTGAAACCATAAGATCGTTGACCAAGATAAATCTGATTAAAATACAGTTCTAGAATTTGATCTTTAGTTAAATGCTGCTCAATTTTATAGGCAAGTAGTGCTTCGTTAAATTTACGTGTGTAAGTACGTTCATTAGTCAGATAGAAATTTCTGGCTACCTGTTGCGTAATTGTACTGGCACCAGACTGCACACCTCCGGTCATATTCATGATTAATGCACGGGCAATACCAATCACATCAACACCACCGTGTTCATAAAACCGCTTATCTTCAGCTGCAACAACTGCATCTTTAAGAACCTGAGGAAAATCCTCAATCTTGGTGAACGCCCGCCGTTCTTCACCAAATTGACCCAAAAGTTTGCCGTCTGAAGAATAAATTTCCATGGGCATTTTAGGCTGATAATGCGTAACTGCTTCCAACGAAGGTAGCTTCGGATAAGTTACAAATACAGCAATGGCCACCAGACCTATAGCAAAAAGTCCTAGACCAACAAACAAACCGATAGCAGAAAGTAGTATTTTTTTAATCATAGTTAATTAAATTTCATTTAATGGCTGCGAAATATATTAAAAATAAAGTAAACTTTGTATCTAATTGTGTTAGAAATGCAACCTTTAATCCTTGAACAGTTAGTATCACTTAATTAATTACAAGACAGAAAGTCCTTTCATGAAAGTGAAAAAATTTAAACAAAATTCAAAGAATAAGAAGGTGGTAACAGCTTCTTCGAGGCAATCTCTTGGTATCAATTTCACTGACAAAAGTATCAATATGGTGTTATTGAGTGCTCGCAGTTTAAATCAATTTTATCTCGAAAAATACGTTATTGTGCCTTTACCTAAAAATATTATCGATAACGGTAGTATCGAAGATCATAATGAATTTGTTGCTCATTTACAACAAGCAAAAGATCGACTGCAAAGTAATTGTAAAAATATTATCGTCTCCATTCCACAAAAGTTAACCAACATCCAAGTTATTTCACATGACCCAGATCTGGAGTATACCGAAGAAGAACAAGTCATGATGGAATTAAGTCAATATGAATCTCTGGATGAAGCCAGCTATGATTACCAAAACATCATGACCAATGCTGAAGGTATTGAACAGGTCATGCTGGTCAGCGCCAAACGCGAAGATGTTAACCTGATCATGGATGTGTTTGCAGATGCAGATATCACACCTACGCAAATGGACGTTGATTTAATTGCCATCATGAATGCAGCAATTGGCTTCATTAACGCGGAACAACCTCAATTAGCTGATCAATGTGTCGCGGTGTTTAACATTGATTTAAATGGAACTCAGGCCATTATAATGCGTAATAGTGTTATGTTGTATAAACAGGAAATGAGTATTGGTTATGAGCACTTAATCCAGTCAATAAGACGCAATTATCAGCTTACAGACGATGAAGCATGGGATGTATTGTTTAGAAATTCAAAACCTGAAGACTATGACAAAACAGTCATTGAGCCATTTAAACAACAGTTTACGCAAGAAATACAAAGGGTTTTACAGTTCTATTTCACATCAGCCAGTCAGGAAAACGATATAGAAGAAATCATGGTATTTGGTTTTGAAGATAATCATGCCAATGATTTTGCAAGAGAAGTAAAACAGCAAACCAATATTTCTACCCAATTTCTCAATCCAGTGCTCATAGCACAGAATGACAACAGAATTGATGATGGAAAATTACACCAACAATGCGGATTATTAACCGTTGCTTTTGGATTAGCCGTACAAGGATTATAAAATGCTGCCATTGATTAAAATAAATTTACTTCCATATCGTGAAGCTTTGCTGGCTAAAAAGAAGAAACAGTTTCAAACCATTATGCTAGCAGCTGCATTGATAGGCATCGGTTTAGCCAGCTTCGGCTATTTTGTGATTGATACCATGATTAGTAGCCAACAACAACGAGTACAAGATCTTCAAGATGGTATCAAAAAACTGAATGATGAAATTGATCAGATCGCTATGCTTAATCAACAACGTGATAATTTTATTGCTCGACAAAAGAAGGTTGAAGAATTATCTAACAGACGTTTTGAAGCTGCTTATATCCTGGACACACTAAACACACTCACCCCATTAGGTTTGTATATAACCAGCATTGCAGCACAAAATCCGTCTACCTATATCATTACGGGCAGAGCTTATAGCGAAACTCGTATCGCAAATTTCATGTCAGCCCTTCCAGGTAGACTATTTGGTACACCACAATTACTTAACATGAAACGGGTTAATAATCTGCAAGAGTTCACTTTAAAAGTTGAATTGAATAATAACCCTGGTCAACTTGAAGCTTTACAGCAAGAACAAGCTGCTGATATCAACTCAAACTCAGCTAATAACAATCAAGATGTTCAGGTAGCTTCAAGTGAGACTTTATCAGCTAGCGGTGAAATACCAGCTAGTGCACCAACAACAGCAGCGTCTAATTAATGGAGCAGCGCAACATGGCCAAAAACATTAATATTAAAGCGATAGATTTTAAAAATCTGCCTTATCAAAGTCGTCTCGTCCAGTTAGGAATGGGTGCAGTCATTATTGTAGTCATCGTGATTTTAGCCTATCTTTTTATCTATAGTGATTCTAGCGAAAGAATTAATCAATTGAAACAAGAAGAGGAAACTCTGAAAGAAAGTTATGTTGATAAAAGTGCAAAAGCTGCTAATTTGGATAAATTAAAAGCTGAACTGGATCAGATCAATGGATTATTTCAAGTACTATTAAAACAACTGCCAACCACAGCCGAAATTCCGAATCTTTTACAAGAATTGCATGAATGTGCCAGTAAAAATGGGCTGGCAATGGAAAGCATTACACCTGCACCCGCTATTCATACCAATTCTGCTGATGGTCAAGGGCAACAAGTCATAGAAACTTTACCCTACAATATCACCATAACTGGCGATTATAATCAGATTACACAGTTTGTCCGAGATATTGGAAAATTATCACGCATTGTTACCATTAACTCCATTGTTTTGAATCGAAATGGAAAAGATGACAAATTTACCCTTGTCGCAGTAGCGAATACTTATAAAGCCTTAAACGACAATGAAATTCAAGGGCAATCTGCAAAAAAATAAAAGTAGTAAACATCGAATTAACCGACATCTAAATTTACTACTTAAAACCATGGATTAATTATGAACAAATACCTATTATGGGCTTGTCTTTTTACAGTAGGCGCCTGTTCTGAAACAAATGAAGACTTGCAAAACTGGATGAATGAGACGAGCCAACAAGCGAAAACAAATTTGGCTAAACCTCAATACACAAAGCTGAATCTGCAACCATCATATACTCCTCCACCTCAACCTCGGTACAATATGTTTGATCCAGCTAGACTGAAAGCAGGAATACAGAGCACCGATGCGCCTGATACAAACAGACCCAAAGAAGTTTTGGAAGAATTACCACTAGAAAAACTTCGTTACGTAGGCATGATCAATAGTAAAGATAGATCACCATCAGCCTTTATTGAAGCAAATGGTCATGTCTATACCGTTAAAATCGGTAATTATCTCGGGCAAGATTATGGTCGTATTATCGCCATCACCAGCGATGAGATTATTCTTAATGAATCAATTGAAGATGCCACTGGAAGATGGATTGACAGAAAAAATAGTTTGCCGTTACAAGCTAACTAGGCTTAATGTGGTTTATATCGGCAAATCCCAAAAATATATTTAAGCTTTAAATCATAAGGTATTAACATGAAAATCAAAACCATATCTCTATTATCTACATTAAGCCTAGGGCTGATGAGTCAGAATATTTGGGCGGGTAATATTACAGCCATTAACCTTGGCTCATTACCTAACCAACAGCGTTTAATTAAAATTCAGTTTGATGAGGATGTTGCATTACCACGCGGTTTTACGACCGAGAGCCCAGCTCGCATTGCCCTGGATTTCGCTAAAACCGGCGTATCTCTGCCACAAAATTTACTTAAATTTGACGATAAGCTGATTAAACAAATTGAAGCAGGACAAACAGGGGATCGGACTCGACTTCTACTATCTCTAAATCAGCCAGGTCAATACAATGCTCGAATTAAAGGTAATGAAGTTTGGATATATGTACAACAGTCAGTGCCAGCAAAAACTAAAAATACATCCGAATACCCACAAAACGCTTTACCATCAGTACCGTCTCCGTATGCTCCAGCTAATAACATTGTTGTTAACAACGAAAACTATAATGGTTCATATACAAATGGCAATGGAATCGTGTCAACAGATTCATCTTCAGTCAATATAGATTTCAAAAAAGGCGCCAATGCCAGTGGTTTAATTTCAATAACCGGCATATCTGGTGGAGTAGAACCCACCATCAAACGAAAACCAGGTAGTCTGACACTAACATTTAAAAATATACCGCTTAAAGCAGAACAACAGCGCAATCTAGATGTTGCAGATTTTAGCACGCCAGTTCAATCGGTTAGATTACGCCGAATTGGCAACGATACTGAAATAAGTATGCAAATGCGGGGCAGTTGGGATTATAACCAACTCAAACAAGGTAATAGCTTAGTAATCAAAGTCGATAATAAAATCGACCAATCCAGTCAAGCGTTACAAGCCAATAACAAATCTTTTAAAGGCAGAAAAATATCTTTAGACTTTCAAGATATTGACGTCCGCACCATTTTACAGATTTTGGCGAAAGAGTCTGGCACAAATATTGTAGCCAGTGATGCTGTCAATGGGAAAATGACGATATCTTTAAAAGATGTACCTTGGGATCAAGCTTTGGACTTGGTATTAGAATCCAGAAATCTTTATATGAAGCGTAATGGCAATGTGATTAACATTGTTACACAAGCCGAACAGAATAATATTGAAAGTATTCAGCAAGAAAATCAATATAAAGGCGTACTCATTACTCGAAGTTTTAAATTAAAATATCGTAAAGTAGATGATTTCGAGAAAATTCTCAACTTAAGTCAAGGTAGTAATAGCACGGGATCGGATAGAACCATTTTATCCTCTCGTGGTAGCGCTTTGACCGATCCAGGTACCAATACCTTAATTATTACCGATGTTGAACAAGTCATTAAAAAATTTGAAAAACTTATTGCACAAACGGATGTTCCTTCTCAGCAAGTGTTGATCGAAGCGCGTATTGTGGAAACCACTGATGGCTATGCACGTGAACTAGGTACAAAGTTCGGCTATTCTAAATGGGGCAAAAATACCTGGAATGGTCAGTTACCAACCGATGGCTCAATCCTGAATCAAAAGCCTTCTGGCGGCAATGCCTTCAATATGAGCCCGAATATCAATCTTGGTGTGGCTAATCCGACTTCTGTCGTGTCACTAGTGCATGAATTCGCATCTGGGGCATTGGCACTTGAACTGTCTGCATCTCAGTCCGAAGGCAAAAGTAAAATCATTTCGTCACCACGTGTCCTAACTCAGGATCGCAAAGAAGCGAAAATTGAATCTGGTTACGAGGTACCTTACCAAGAGACTGCAGCTAACGGTGGTACATCTGTGAGCTTTAAAGATGCAGTTTTGGGCTTAAAAGTTGTACCGCATATTACGCCTGATGGTAACATCATCATGACCTTGGATGTACAAAATGATCGTCCTATTGCTTGTACAAACTTAGATGCATCCATTACAAGAAATGGCGATATCTGTATGCAAAAACGCAATGTGGTGACACAAGCCATGATTGAAAATGGCGGTACTTTAATTATTGGTGGTATTTATAACGAAAATAATGAAAATAGTACTAGCAAAGTTCCTTTATTAGGTGACATTCCAGGCGTTGGTAATCTATTTAAATATAAGAAGAAAGTTCATCAACGTAACGAGCTGTTGGTTTTCATCACTCCTCGTATCGTAGAATCAGGTAACGACTATTCTTTACAGTATTAAAATATTCAATCAATCTAAAAAGCTAGCCTGGACTCCAGACTAGCTTTTTTTTCGCTAATTTTTTCTTCAATCTTATAAGCCATCAAAGCTGGAAAACTATAAGTTTAATGATATCTTCTCAACCGTTGCTCTACTTTAAGTTAGAGTCAGAATTAATCGTGAATAAAACGCTTAGGTCGATATCTTCCAAAATGGCATATATAAAATAAAAGCTGTAGAACTATTGTTTATTTTGATTGCAATAATTTCTAATTTGATTAGTCAGCATCAGATTTGATTGAGAAATATTTTCTACGCTTTTTTTGCTAGAGATGCATAAAGATCCACTCTCAGTTACAATGCGACATATGAACAATAGATCTGGTAATTTAGTTTTAGTTGGCTTAATGGGGGCGGGTAAGACAACCTTAGGCAGGCAACTTGCCAATACCTTACAACTTGATTTTTATGATAGCGATCAGGTTATTTGCGAGCGAACTGGTGTTTCAATACCTACCATTTTTGAATTGGAGGGTGAAGAAGGCTTTCGTTCTAGAGAAAGAGCCATTATTCATGAACTGGTTCAATTAGAAAATATTATTATAGCTACCGGTGGTGGTACGATTCTGCATGAAGACAATCGGCATAAACTAAAAAAAAATGGCTATGTGGTCTATTTACATGCACTTCCACATATTCTCTTATCCCGCATTCAACATGACAAAAACCGTCCCCTACTTCAAGTTTCAGATCCGTTAAATAAGTTACAGCAACTTTATGCGCAACGGGATAGTTTATATCGCGATACAGCGCATTTGGTTATTGAAGCAAATGATTCATGTATTAACGAAAACATAGACAGATTGAGCACTATATTTCACCACCCTAATCTTTAACTTTTTCATGAGTGCTATGTATACATTAACGGTTACGACACCTTCACATCAGTACCCTATTTTTATTGATACGGATCTGATCCAGCATCCTGCCAAAACTTTTGCTTCGTTTGTTGGAAAAAAGGTAGTGATTATCAGCAATGACACCATTGCTCCACTTTACCTCTCATGTTGGCAAAATTTCTTTAAGCAATTTAATTGTGAAGTTTCAAACATTATTTTGCCAGATGGAGAAAAATATAAGAACGGTCAGACCTTGAATTTAATTTATGATGGTTTAATGCAAAATCGCGCTGATCGTCAAACCACACTTATCGCTTTGGGTGGAGGCGTTATCGGGGATATGGCCGGTTTTGCAGCAGCAACTTATCAGCGGGGCGTCCCGTTCATTCAAATTCCGACCACACTGCTTAGTCAAGTTGACTCTTCGGTTGGAGGGAAAACAGCCATCAATCATCCTCTGGGAAAAAATATGATTGGGGCCTTTTATCAGCCGCAAGCCGTGTTGATTGACTTAAATACGCTTAGTACATTACCTCAGCGTGAATTTTCTGCAGGTATGGCTGAAGTCATAAAATATGCTTTGCTCGGAGATATTGAATATTTAAGTTGGCTTGAAAAAAATATTGAACATTTGATGGTATTAGATCAAGCTACACTGGCGTATGCCGTACACCACTGCTGTAGAATGAAAGCAGACATCGTGAGCATTGATGAAAAAGAAAATGGGATACGTGCTCTGCTGAATTTGGGACATACATTTGCTCACGCAATAGAAGCAGAAATGGGTTATGGTAATTGGCTACATGGTGAAGCCGTTGCTGTGGGGATGGTACTTGCTTGTCATTTATCTGAAATTATCGGTTATTTAACTCCAGATGACACTGAAAGAGTTGTGAATTTACTGAAAAAGGCTAAACTGCCGACTACGCCACCTATGATGCCATTTGATGCGTGGCTTAACCATATGAGCCATGATAAAAAAATTCATGACGGCAAATTACGTTTTGTTATCCTTGAAAAGCTTGGTCAAGCGAAATTAATAGATAACATCTCGTCTGATATGCTTAAAGAGACATTAGCACCATTTCTAGTCTGTTAATGATAAAAAATAACTTTGAAGAATAGTGATTAATTTAAAAAATTAAAGATGAAGTAACTTTATGAGTAATAATGAATTAGATCCGAGTGAAAACCTGCAAAATCGCCGAAATATAAAAAGCTTTGTTTTACGTCAAGGACACATGACAGCTGCTCAACAGCGTGCCATTGATACGCAATGGTCTAAGTTTGGCGTAGATTATCGCCCTCATAAAATTGACTTAAATAGCACTTTTCAGCGAACTGCTCCCAAAATACTTGAAATTGGCTTTGGAATGGGCACCGCAACTGCAACTATCGCTCAGAGATTACCAGAAGTGGATTTTTTGGCAATCGACGTTCATGGTCCTGGGGTGGGTAATTTATTAAAACTGATTCAAGAAGAAAATATTTCTAATATCAGAGTTATGCGTCATGATGCAGTAGAAGTAGTCAACACAATGCTAGATAGTGATAGTGTACACGGTATTCATATTTTTTTCCCTGATCCATGGCAGAAAAAAAGACATCATAAACGTCGCCTAATTCAACGCCCTTTTATTGAACAATTACTCCCTAAGCTTGAATCAAATGGCTATATTCATCTCGCTACTGACTGGGAAGAGTATGCTGAACAAATGTTAGAGGTACTGAGAAGCTTTGATGAATTAAACAATACGGCAGATGATTTTGCGCCTAAACCGATCTATCGCCCTGAAACAAAATTTGAAAGCAGAGGGAAAAGATTAGGACATGGTGTGTGGGATTTGGTCTTTGTAAAAAAGTAATCGGCAGAATTTAAAAATAGTTAAGACATTTAATTACAATTGTAGTAAATTGTACTACAGCAGTTTCATTTTTTTCATACTAAATAATATTGCTGTTTTAAGGAACTGAAATGTTTCAAAATGTCAGATACTATCCTGGAGACCCTATTCTGGGTCTAATCGATAAATATAATGTAGATCCTAATCCCAATAAGGTAAACCTTGGAGTGGGAGTATATTATGATAATGAAGGTCGTTTACCCATATTAGAATGTGTTAAAACTGTTGAAAAGCAATTAGCACAGCAAAACATACCTCACAATTATTTACCCATGGATGGTCTGGCAGGATATCGTCAGGCCTGTCAAAACCTTTTATTTGGCACCCAACATGAAGCTGTTCAATCTGGACGGATAGCCACCATTGCTAGTTTGGGTGGTTCTGGTGCACTCAGAGTAGGTGCAGAATTTATCCATCAATGGTTTCCACGAGCAAACATCTATGTCAGCAATCCCACCTGGGGAAATCACATCAGTATCTTTGAAGGTGCTGGATTCACAGTCAAAAAATATCCCTATTATGACCCAGCAACAAACGGTTTAAAAATTGAGGAATTGAAACAATTTCTACAGCAACTTGATGCAGGAAATATTATTTTATTACATCCATGTTGCCATAACCCCACAGGTATTGATCCAACTGCTTCAGAATGGGATGAATTACTCACCATCATCAAAGAAAAAAAACTGATTCCTTTTATGGATTTTGCTTACCAAGGTTTGGGTGATGATCTGGAGCAAGATACTTATGCCATTCGCAAAGCAGTAGATTTAGGCTTTTGTCTGTATATCAGCAATTCTTTTTCTAAAAATATGTCTTTATATGGAGAGCGAGTTGGCGCTCTAAGTGTGGTCTGTCCCAATCAGGAACAAGCAAAAATTGTGCAAAGTCAGCTCAAATTTATTATTCGTCGGTTTTACTCCAGCCCACCGGGACATGGCAATTATATCGTTGATCAAGTACTCAACAATGCTGATCTTTTCAATCAATGGCAACAAGAAGTCACTGAAATGCGTGAGAGAATTCATGCAATGCGTTTCCGTCTTCATGAGGTGTTGCAATCCAGCGTTCCTGGACGAGATTTTAGTTTTCTCACCAAACAAAGAGGCATGTTCAGTTTTACAGGGCTGAATTCTGAGCAAGTAGCTCGATTACAAAGTGAATTCAGTATCTATATTGTAGAAAATGGTCGCATGTGTATCGCTGGGTTAAATACCAAAAACATTGATTATGTTGCTGAGGCTATGGCTAAAGTTTTAACATAATTTACTGTAAATCTAGAAACTAAAAAGATGTCTGTACTGAAATACAGACATCTTTTTAAATCAAATGAGAATTATCTTTTTCTCTTAGTTAGGCTTAGTTGATCAACTGAATAGCCACTATTTCATCAATCATAAAACTAACCTCTTTAAGGGATTATAAGGGATACCACAAAGCTTGGTTTAATACCCTTTTTTGGCATGGCGTCTTACCCAAAAAGCCAGTACCACAGTAATGATACCAAATACTGTTGCATAAATACCCAATGCCCAGGTTAAGGCAATGCCACCCTCGAATGGATTGATAATTAGTACAATACCTAAAAGTATAGAAAGAATACCCCCTAATACGATCCATCCCTCACCTTGAATAGCTTTGCGTAAACCAATTGCAGTGAAAATTTGTAATAACCCGGAAATAATCGCCCAAATGGCAATAATTTCGGTGAGAACTACCATGGTGATAAGCGGCCAGAAGAAAGTCAGAATGCCAGTTAATAAGTTTGCCAGAGCCCAAATCAACAGTAGCCACCATTTATGATGATCACGTCGTCCTCGTATCGCCATGATGATACCTAGAACACCATCTACAAAAGCATATCCACCAAAAAAAATTACCATGACGTACAGGGTGATGACTGGATTAAACCATGTGATTAAGCCAAAAATTAAAGCCGCAATGCCCCGCCAAAGTATAATCCACCAATTTTGTGCAAGAATATTGCCCATAGTCCGTAATTGAGAAAGATTGTCCATTATTTATCCTTTAGTGTGTTTAATAAAATGATTATATGCTATGTTAAACCAATATAATATTCATTTATTGATACTTTTGCCCACGATATATTAACCACCCTGCCTCGTGATGACTAGATGGATCATGATGTGTCCAGTGCACAAAACCTCCATGTTTATTTTTTATATATTCCCCAGCAAATGATACAGTATCCCCATTTTGTAGATCTGGTAATCGCGAAGATAATTCCAGATTATGCACTATCAATATCGTGCCACTTGGCACCTGTAGAATAAAACGCTGATGTCTACTACCTTGATTATCATCCGGTAAGATTTTAATCACCTTACCCTCTCCAATCACTTGCGTTTTAGCTAAATTTTCCCTTTGAGCCTGTTCAATGGATACGATATTCTGTTGCCGAGAGATATCATTAGTTGGAGGCTTGGTTAGGTTTTCTTTGATTGATTTGAATGATTCTGAAACTTGTTGTTGTAGTTGGCTGGTATCTGCTTTGGTTTCAAGGCTATTTTCATTTTGCCACCACCACAGCCCTATGCCAATTCCAATTAAAAGCAATAATTCTTTCAAGTATAATGACTTCATATCTATTTGGTTTATATGATTTTTTATCATCATACAAAAAGAAGGCATAGTTGGCAAAGATAATAATTTGATTTACATATAAAAAAAGACTCTCTGATTCAGAGAGTCTACTAGAACAAAAGGAATAAATTATTTCTTATAAGCTAATGCAGCTTTAATAAATGCAGTAAATAAAGGATGACCATTCCTTGGTGTTGAAGTAAATTCAGGATGGAATTGACAAGCAAAAAACCATGGATGATCTGGCAACTCAATGGCTTCCACAAGATGTTCATGTCCAGTAGATATACCGCCAATAACTAAACCTGCCTCTTGCAATTGAGGCAAATAAAAATTATTCACTTCATAGCGATGGCGGTGACGTTCACGAATAAACTGTTGACCATAAATAGATTTAGCTAAGCTGCCTTCCTTTAACTCCACTTCCTGAGCACCCAAACGCATGGTTCCACCTAAATTGGTATTAATATCGCGTTTTTCTATCTGTCCATCACGATCTTGCCATTCATCAATTAAAGCGACAACAGGATGTTCGGTTTTCAAATCAAATTCAGTTGAATTAGCACCGTGAAGATTAGCCATATCTCGAGCGTATTCAATTAAAGCAATTTGCATCCCCAGACAAATACCCAAATAAGGTATCTTGTGTTCGCGGGCATAACGCACAGCTGCGATTTTACCCTCCACACCACGTGTACCAAAACCACCTGGGACCAATATAGCATCCATACCTTGTAAACAGTCTGTTCCCTCTTTTTCCAGAACTTCACTGTCAATATAGTGTATTTCGACTTTGGTTTCAGTCTTGATGCCTGCGTGTTTTAGAGCTTCAGACAAAGATTTATAGGATTCCGTCAGATCGACATATTTACCGACCATGGCAATATGGACGATATGCTTAGGATGCTGGACTGCATAAACAATTTTATTCCAGGCAGTCAAATCCGGCTGCTGAACATTCAGTTGTAATTGCTCACAAATAATATTATCAATGCCCTGATCATGTAACATGCCAGGTACTTCATAAATACTGTCTGCATCATAACAACTGATTACTGCACGTTCTTCAACATTACAGAATAAGGCAATCTTTTTCTTTTCCTCTTCCGGCATTGGACGATCCATGCGACAAATCAATACATCAGGCTGGATACCAATTTCACGTAATTCTTTAACAGAGTGCTGAGTCGGTTTAGTTTTTATTTCACCGGCAGCAGCAATATAAGGCACATAAGACAAATGAATAAACAAGGTATTCGTGCGACCTTGTTGACTACGCATTTGACGAATTGCTTCAAGAAAAGGTAAAGACTCTATATCACCAACAGTACCACCAATTTCGACTATTGCAACATCATAGCCAGCAGCACCTTCGTGAATTTTACGTTTAATTTCATCGGTTATATGAGGGATAACTTGAACAGTACCACCTAGATAATCACCGCGGCGTTCTTTCTGAATAACACTTTCATATACCTGACCAGAAGTGAAATTATTGCGTTTTTGCATAGTAGCATCAATAAAACGCTCATAATGTCCCAAATCTAAATCAGTTTCAGCGCCATCATCAGTTACGAATACTTCGCCATGCTGAAACGGACTCATCGTTCCCGGGTCAACATTGATATAAGGATCAAGTTTTAACATGGTCACTTTTAGACCACGTGATTCCAAAATAGTAGCAGTAGACGCAGCGGCAATGCCTTTACCCAATGAAGAGACCACACCGCCAGTCACAAAAATAAATTTGGTCATGACAATCAGCAGGAAATTGAATTGAGCATTTTAGCCGAAAATCACTTTAAATGAAAGGCTGTTGCCGGACTTTCAATTGCAAGATTATGCAAGAGTATCGAGACGATATTAGCGCATTACCCACGGTTGTGGCATAATTAATCACCGAAATCCATAAATTTGTATCATGCTTCAAATTGGACATATTTTCATTGTTACTGCTGCTTCCGGCACAGGTAAAACCACATTGGTATCTCGCCTGAGTTCCCGTGAGCAAGATATCCGTGTCTCCATATCTCATACGACCAGAGCACCGAGAGAGGGTGAACAAAATGGCGTGCACTATCATTTTGTTAGCAAAAATGAATTTGAAGAAATGATTGCTGCCAATGCCTTTATCGAACACGCTCAGGTATATGGCAACTACTATGGCACCAGCCTTGCTGCCGTTGAATCACTGAAAAAAGCAGGATTTAATGTTATTCTGGAAATTGATGTGCAAGGAGCAGCTCAAATTCGTCAATTATTACCAGATGCAACCAGTATATTTATATTACCGCCGTCAATGGCAGAATTAAATGAACGTTTAATTAATCGAGGTACCGACTCTCAGGAAGTCATTCAATATCGTTTGGGTAAAGCCCGCGAAGAAATTGAACAATGCTATCTATTTGATTATGTTATTGTTAATCAAGAATTAGATCAAGCAGAACTCGACCTTCTGGCCATTATCCGTTCTGCTGGTCTGCGCACGAAAGCTCAACATCGCAATATTGAGAAAATTTTATCTGAATAATAATTTAATTGATATTTACTTTATTTTTTTATAACTGGATTTAAAAATGGCACGTATTACTGTAGAAGATTGCATCGGACGTATTTCAAATCATTTTGATTTAACCATGGTTGCAGCCATGCGCGCACGTCAGTTAGCCAATGGCGCCACTGCACTGGTAGAAGAAGACCATGACAAACCCACGGTTATTGCCTTGCGTGAAATAGCCTCTGGACAAATCGGCTCTGAATTGTTAAATCAGAAAAAATAATTCAGGCAGTCCGCCATGTTCGCGCCCAGTATATCCTATGCTACCCCTGTAGATCAGTGGCGAAGCGATCTTTTTGCCCAGACTGAATATCTGGGCAAAATTGAACGCTGGGAAATACTGGAAGAAAGCTGCGCCTATATTTACAATATTGCCCATAATCTTGGCAAAACGTCTAAATTAAAACGCAGTTTTGCCATAACCACAGCATTGGCAAAAGAACAACAACGGATACAAGCTTTAGCTGCTGCTTTAATCAAAACCGCATTTGAAGATTTAGCCTATCAGGAATCCAATCCTCTAAAGGTTGATTTGGGACCAGTAGGACTTAAATTTTTTGAAGAAATTGATACTCAAAGCAGTGATGATTTTCAAACTCAACTTGATTTATGCCGCCAACAGATTGAATCAAGTTATCAACACATTATCAATCAAGCCAAAAATAAATTATTTCGCACAGCCAAATATCTGGGTAATGAAGAACTTGAGTTATTAAATCAGGCCTTCATATTTGGCGCCCAAGCTCACGCTGGCCAATTTCGCAATAGTGGACTGCCCTATATTACCCATCCTCTAGCTGTCGCCACTCAACTTGCAGAGTGGCATGTTGATATCCAAGCATTGTGTGCTGGAGTATTGCATGATGTTTTAGAAGATACGGGCACCAGCAAAGAACAATTAACCCAACAATTTGGTCAATCAATTGCCAATATGGTCGATGGATTGTCAAAATTAGAAAAATTAGAATATAACAGTCAGCAGGAAGCACAAGCTGAAAGCTTCCGCAAACTGATTATGGCTATGACTCAAGACATTCGGGTTATCATCGTAAAACTGTCAGATCGTCTGCATAATATGCGGACATTGGGGGCAAAAAAACCATCCAGCCGACGGCGTATTGCGCAGGAAACCATGGAGATTTATGCTCAGTTGGCTAATCGCATCGGTCTGAATTACGTGTATCATGAATTACAAGATTTATCGTTCAAATATCTTTACCCTCATCGATATGAAGTACTTGAGAAAGCCATACAATCATCCAGACGAAACCGACACGACATTGTAGGCAAAGTTTTACGTGCTTTTAGTCAGCGCCTTGTCAGCGCCAATATTGAAGCACAAGTCAAAGGGCGGGAAAAAAATCTTTACAGCATTTATGAGAAGATGCGCTCTAAAAATTTGCATTTTGCGGAAGTGATGGATCTTTATACCTTCCGTGTTATTGTTAACAACATCCCTGCCTGCTATGCGGCTTTAGGTGCGCTACACAACCTTTATAAACCAAAGCCTGGTCGTATCAAAGATTACATCGCCATTCCCAAAAATAATGGTTATCAAAGTTTACACACCGTCTTGGTTGGTCCATATGGGTTACCCTTAGAAGTGCAAATACGTACTTATGAAATGGACATCATCGCTGAAAGAGGAATTTCAAGCTATTGGGTATATAAAGAAGGCGAACAAACCAGCTTCGATCAGGCGCAGATGCGCACCAATGAATGGTTACAAAGCATTTTGGATTTACAGGCTCATAGTGCTAATGCCATTGAATTTTTGGAACATGTCAAAACTGACTTATTTCCAAGCGAAGTATATGTTTTTACGCCTAAAGGTAAAATTATTACCCTACCTAAAGGTGCGACACCGGTTGATTTTGCGTATGCAGTGCACACCGATATCGGCAATCGCACCGTCTCTGCTCGAGTTAATCACAATCTAATGCCATTGCGCACCAAATTACACACTGGCGATGTTGTAGAAATTATTACCTCCAGCGAAGGTCGCCCCACTCCTGCCTGGCTTGATTTTGCTGTTTCCAGTCATGCTCGCAGTGCGATTCGAAGCCAAATCAAAAAAATGAATCGCTATGATGCCATTAAATTGGGCGAAAAACTATTACAGAAAGCTTTATCCAGCCTATTACCTGCCAACGTTTTATTGTCTGATGATTTAAAGGATAAATACCTGGCCGATCTCAATAATAAAAATACAACCTTTGAAAATGTTTTATCTGACGTTGGCATGGGATTACTCAAACCGGTATCGGTGGCCATGCATATTGCAGAACTTGCTGGCGAACATTTCAGCGATACCATTAAATTGAGTCCGATCAGCATCAGCGGCAATGAATCGTCACATATACATCTGGCTAAATGCTGTAACCCCATACCCGGTGATAACATTAAAGCTCTATTAATCAAAGATCAAGGCATTATTATCCATCGAGATACTTGTAACAATGTCTTAAAGACCGATCCAGACATACAATTAGATGCCAGCTGGGATGTCCTTCAAGCCAACAATTATCAGGCGATACTTTGCATCTATGCCATTGATGGTCACGGGCTGTTAGCTTCCATTGCTCAAGCTATTTCAATCAACGGCGGTGACATCAAATCGGTTGAAACCACTTCCAAAAAACTTGAAGGGGTTGATGGATTTATTGAGTTTCGCTTTGTCCTGCATGTGAAAGATTTAGACCAGCTAAATAAAATTATGCGGAATTTACACTCTATTCCAGAAATTCGACGCCTCAGCAGAATTTAAGCATGCTACAACAAGCCACTTTCGCACAAGTACTTTATTGACAAAATAGAGATAATCAACGATAATCAAAAAATTCTGTATATCATAACTACCATAGTATTAAATTCAATCTAAAATACTATGTTCAATGCACCTTAGGAGGTGATGTTGTCTTGGCTAGGTGGTGCCTTTAAACCACAAGACCACAGTATGGTCACTATTTAATTATTTGTTAGACTAACAATGCGTTAGTATTGATTATTGAAATTAATTTGGAAAAAACATGCCTTCTATTCGTGTAAAAGAAAATGAACCATTTGAAGTTGCAATGCGCCGTTTCAAACGTTCTGTAGAAAAAACTGGTTTAATGACTGAACTGCGTGCTCGTGAAGCATACGAAAAACCAACTACTGAGCGTAAACGCAAAAAAGCTGCAGCGGTAAAACGTTTACAAAAACGTCTGCGTAGCCAGCAATTACCACCTAAATATTATTAATTAACTGCTTTCTTTTTACTTAAAAGCATTAATTATCAGGTAACGAATACCGCAGGCTTTGTGCTTGCGGTTTTTACGTTTTACTGATTATCGTTTCTTCAAAGCAGACCTAACCTGCCATTATTACCATTCATCCAGTCTGGGTCTCAGTTGAAATTTCACTCTACTTGCAAGGAATAATGATGAGCCTGAAGCAAAAACTACAAGATGACATGAAAATCGCCCTTCGTAACCATGACTCTGCCACCTTATCCACCATTCGGATGGCTTTGGCCGCAGTTAAACAAATCGAAGTGGATGAACGAATCGACGTAGACGATACTCGACTGACGGCAATCATCAGCAAAATGGTTAAGCAACGCAAAGAATCCGTGCGCATGTTTACCGATGGGGGACGACAGGACTTAGCGGAAAAAGAACAAGCTGAAATCGATCTATTACAACAATATTTGCCTAAAATGCTCAGCGCTGAAGAAATTACTGCAGAAATTACTGCAGCCATTTCAGCTACTGGCGCCAGCCAAGCAAGTGATATGGGCAAAGTAATGGGTCTGTTAAAAAATAAATTAGCCGGTAAAGCCGATATGAGTGAAGTTAGCAAACAAATTAGAGACATGTTAGCTTAAATTTTTGTTCGCTATACCATTTTTGAAACCCAATTTTTAACTGACTTAACTTAGCTGTACTGGACCGATTCAGCATGATTCCTAATGAATTTATCGATGACTTACTCAATAAAGTCGATGTAGTCGATATAATTGAAGAGTTTGTTCCGCTGAAAAAAAGCGGGGCAAACTACATGGCATGCTGTCCGTTTCATAAAGAAAAATCGGCTTCCTTTACAGTCAGCCCCACGAAACAGTTTTACCATTGCTTTGGCTGTGGCGCCCATGGCTCAGCCATAGGCTTTATCATGGAATACCAAGGATTAGGCTTTCAGGATGCAGTACAGTTTCTGGCCGATCGCATTGGTATGACTGTGCCTAAACAAGCTGGTCAAGTTAACCCTGAAGCGCGCAAAGCCCACAAACAACAAAAACAGACACTTGAGTCAACCACCAGCGCAGCAGCCGATTATTATCAGCAACAATTAAAATTATCTTCTCGCGCCCAAAATTATTTGCAACAACGCGGATTGAGTAGTGAAGTTATCTCTCATTATGGATTAGGTTATGCTCCCGATGATTGGCAGACATTAGCCAGAGTGTTTCAGCCCTATCCAAGTAATGCTTTGGTTAAAACCGGTATGATCATCAACAAAGATGAAAAATACTACGATCGTTTTCGTGACCGCATTATGTTTCCCATCCGCGATGGTAAAGGTCAGGTTATTGGATTTGGTGGACGGGTATTAGATAAAGGTGAACCTAAATATCTTAACTCCCCTGAAACCGAATTATTTGATAAAGGCCATAATCTTTACGGTTTATACGAGGCACGAGCAGCCATCCGAGAAGCACAACGTGTACTCGTGGTAGAAGGCTATATGGATGTTGTTGCTCTGGCTCAGTTTGGGCTGGGCTATGCGGTTGCCGCCCTGGGTACGGCTACTACCGCTGGACATCTACGCTTGCTAATGCGCCAAAGTGACCATATCTATTTTTGCTTTGATGGCGATGCAGCTGGAAGAAAAGCCGCATGGCGGGCATTGGAAAATGCCCTACCGCAATTAAAAGATGACAAGATTTTACATTTTTTATTCTTACCGCCTGAGCACGATCCTGATAGCTTTGTTCGCACAAATGGTATCCAGGCATTTGAGGATGCCTTGATACATCAAAGTTTGCCCTTATCAGTCTATTTGTGGCAAACACTTACTCAACATATTGATTTATCTACGCAGGAAGGAAAAGCTGAACTGATAAAATCGGCCAGCCCGCTGCTAGGTAAAATCAAGGCACCTGCCCTTTCCTATCTATTGCGACAGGAATTGAGTCAGAAAGTAGGTATCGATGAGCATAATTTAGCTCATTTATTGGGACAAGAGCAGCCTAAGCAGCAAAAAGTTAAAGCCAAAAGCTACCATCTGCCACAAAATACCTTTAGGCAGCCACCAGTGATGTCTTTAGCGCAAAAGCAAATACGTGCCCTATTGATAAATCCGCAATGGGCCGTATATATAGATATACCAGATTACTTAGACCTGCATGGCGAATACGCATGCCTCGCCGCGCTGGCTGAACGCATACAAGCCTCGGTGATCCCATTAAATGTGGGAGCCGTATTGGAACTGATGCGAAATACCGAGTTTGAACCAGTTATCCAACAAATTATTCATGATTACCTGAATAGTGCAGAAAGCATGCAAGCAGGAAATGAGGATGACTGTGAAACCTTTAAACAAGGCATGCAAAAATTATTGGATAGTCTTAAATCACAGCAGATTGATGCGTTGAAGCGCAAACTCCAACATGGTCTTTTAAGCGCCGACGAAAAACAACTGTTATTGCTGCTGTTAAGTCCATCCAAACCGCTATCTAACCAACTTTAGAGAGCTTTCATAACCGATTACCACAGTCTGACTGTGACCAATATACCGAGTGTAATATGGCAAACCAACCCTTAAAAAAAACCACGATGACTACCAATCCTGAGCAGGATGATACTCGTCCGCTTACAGTAGAAGAGCAACGTGCACGCCTGCGCCAGCTGATTATTCAGGGTAAAGAACGTGGTTACATTACTTATGCTGAAATCAACGATGCATTACCCGACGAAATGTCAGATGCGGATCAGATCGATAACATCGTTTCCATGATTTCAGGCCTGGGTATCCAAGTTACTGAAGAAGCACCAGATGCAGAAAGTCTGTTGATGGGCGACAATACCGCCAACATGACCGATGATGATGCGGTGGCTGAAGCTGAGGCGGCTTTGTCTAATGCGGACAATGAATTTGGCCGTACAACTGATCCAGTGCGCATGTATATGCGAGAAATGGGTCAGGTAGACCTGTTAACACGCGAAGACGAAATTATCATTGCGAAAAAAATTGAAAACGCTTTACGCAATATGATTCAGGCTATTTCTGCTTGTCCAGGGTCTGTTGCCGAAATTTTGGCTCTGATCGATGCCGTACGTAATGATGAAATCAAAGTTGATGAAGTCGTTGAAGCCATCGTCGACCCGCATGAAGAACTTCTGGATGAGCTGGGTCTCGGATTAGGAAAAGCGGACGAAGAAATAAGCGTAGACACCAGCGATAGTGAAGATGATCTGGATGAAGATGATGCCGACGATGATGAAGAAAATGCTGCTTTAGCAGCCTCGGCTAATCTGGAAGAACTGCGTCAGAAAACCTTAGAACATTTCGCCAACATTCAGAAACTCTATGACGAAATGGTGGTTGCTTTACAAGCTAACGGCAGCAGTGATGCCCAATATCTTAAATTGCAAAATGAAATTGCCGAGCAGCTATTGCAGGTACGTTTCGCCACACGTCAAATTGAAAGTTTATGTGATAGCCTGCGCAGCCGAGTGAATCAGATCCGGGTGTTAGAACGCGAAATTCGCGATATCGCGTTAAATCGTGTTCATATGGATCGGGAATACTTTATCAATAGTTTCAGCGGTCGTCTTACCGATTTGGAATGGGTCAACGAAGAGCTTAATTTAAATCGCGTGTGGAACGAAGCTTTGCGTCGATTCCAATATGCCATTATTGAAAAGCAAACGCAGTTGGCTGATTTAGAAAAGGCGGTGCAGATATCGCTGGATGAGCTGAAACAGATCAACAAAAACATGGTCAAAAGCGAGCAGGAAACCGCAGCGGCCAAGCAGGAAATGATTCAGGCAAACTTGCGTTTGGTGATTTCGATTGCCAAAAAATACACCAACCGTGGACTACAATTCTTAGACCTGATTCAGGAAGGTAATATTGGTCTGATGAAAGCAGTAGATAAATTTGAATACCGTCGCGGCTACAAATTTTCTACCTATGCTACTTGGTGGATCCGACAGGCTATCACCCGCTCTATTGCGGATCAGGCGCGTACCATTCGTATTCCGGTTCATATGATTGAAACCATCAACAAAATGAATCGTATTTCACGCCAATACTTGCAAGAAAATGGTGAAGAAGCTGATTCAGCTAAATTGGCTGAATTAATGGAAATGCCGGAAGATAAAATCCGCAAAATCATGAAAATCGCCAAAGAACCGATTTCAATGGAAACGCCGATTGGTGATGATGATGATTCCCATCTGGGCGATTTTATTGAAGACGCTAACAATGTAGCGCCTGCTGACGCAGCCATGTATTCCAGCCTGCGCGAAGTCACCAAAGATGTACTGGAAAGCTTAACGCCACGTGAAGCAAAAGTATTGCGTATGCGTTTTGGTATCGATATGAACACGGATCATACCTTAGAGGAAGTTGGCAAACAATTTGATGTCACACGTGAACGTATACGCCAAATTGAAGCTAAAGCATTACGTAAATTACGCCACCCTACACGTTCTGATCGCTTGAAGAGCTTCCTGGATAGCGATGAAAATAAGCAGTAAGGGTTTTTTTAGTTTAAAAGCAAAATCATCCGCTCAATGCGGATGATTTTTTATTAATATTCTTGCAATGAAGGCAAGAGATGGTTAAAATAGCGCACTTCACGGGTCTGTAGCTCAGGGGTTAGAGCAGGGGACTCATAATCCCTTGGTCGTGGGTTCGATCCCCACTGGACCCACCAATTTTGAAACGCTAAGCATTCTTGCTTAGCGTTTTTATTTATTTCTCCCCTTTTTCAACTTAAAATTGAGAAGCTTAACTTGTGTAGTCAGCTCTTCTTGGTAGAAATGAGCAGGATAAGGTAAGATTGGCATTCCTCGGTTTTAAATTATTCAGTTATGACTGCTCAAGATATGCTTGCTTCGGTAGATCTGGGATCTAATAGTTTTCGCTTGCAAATATGCCATGTTCAAAATGGTTCATTGCAGGTTGTAGATTCCATTAAAGAGATGGTTCGCTTGGCTGCGGGTTTGGACGAGCACAAAATTCTGGATGAAGACTCACAGCAACGAGCTTTAAACTGTTTAGCCAGATTTGGAGAAAGACTGCGAGGATTTTCTCCCCAGCAAGTGAGAGCGGTAGCCACCAATACTTTTCGGGTTGCTAAAAATATTGATCAATTTCTACCGCAAGCTGAAGAAAAACTGGGCTTTCCCATTGATATCATTGCCGGGCGCGAAGAAGCCCGATTAATTTACACCGGTGTGGTGCATACACTGCCCCCCAGATCAGAAAATATGCTGGTCATCGATATTGGTGGCGGCTCTACCGAATTTGTCATCGGGCACGACATCCAACCAGAAATCACCGAAAGCCTCAATCTAGGCTGTGTCTCTTATAGCATGCGGTTTTTTCCACGCGGCAAAATTAGCCATAAAAATTTTCAGGCAGCAATCAATGCTGCTCGTGCAGAAATCCAGAGAATCAGCCAAGAACTCAAAAGTATTGGATGGAAAAGTGCTATTGGCACTTCTGGATCGGCTCGATCTATTCGCGATGTTATTTCTGCTGATAATGCTGCGCTTGATGCCATCACACTGGAACAGATGCAAATTATGGCTAATCGGATCATTTCAGCAGGAAGTATTAAAAAAGCACGGCTAGAGGGTCTGAAAAATGATCGGATGGACGTGTTTCCAGGAGGACTAGCGGTCATGATGGCCGCCTTTGCAGAACTCAATATTCAAGAAATGACTGTTACCGATGCGGCTTTGCGTGACGGAGTGTTTTACGACATGCTCGGTCGTCAATTAGGCAACGACTTGCGTATCCAAACAATTATCGATTTTCAAAACCGCTATCACGCCGATAAAGTGCAGGCTCAACGCGTCGAAACTCTGGCTGAAAGTATATTTGATCAGCTAACCACCGAGATGGAAGTTAACCATCTGGATCAATGGCACCAACTACTTTGCTGGGCAGCACAACTGCATGAAATTGGACTGGACATTTCTCATACTGGTTATCATAAACATGCAGCCTATATATTAGAACAAGCAGATATGCCTGGCTTTTCTCGCAAGGAACAGCATATTTTGGCAACATTAGTCTTAGGACAGCGCGGAGATTTACGAAAAATTGCAGAATATACCAATCAGGAGATTTTGTGGCTTGCCATACTGGCGCTACGATTGGCCACTTTATTCTGTCGAGCCAGACAGGATATGGCTATTCCCTTGCATCACTGTAAGATCACCTACCAAAAAACACGTAAACAATTAATGATTACATTAGAAGAAAACTGGCTAATTAATAACCCGTTGACGGCCAGTGCCTTATTGCAAGAATCTGTTTTATGGAAGAAAATTGGATTACATCTTGAATTGCAGGTAATTTGAATCCAATTACGAAGGTTTTTTTATGACGGTAGAGGCGCATGTTTCCAGTGACAAACTTGTTCAGACTCACAACTTGCCCAGTTTGGTGCATCGCAGCAATATCAGCAATATGCCTACTAAGTCTCTCAATGTCATTCAAATCCGTGCTAATCAGCTTATAAACCATACCTATACCGATCAAGATATTCACAGCGGCAATATTCCCACACCAACCGAAGATAGTATAACGTGGATACATTTGATTGGTATTACTGATAACGAGCAATTACATCAATTATTGCAGGGATTTAATCTGCATGAATTGGTGTTGGAAGACATGCTCAATCGTAAACAACGTCCAAAGATTGAAGATTATGGGCATTATTTATTTCTGGCTACCCGTGTATTTACCTATAAAAAGCAAAAACTGCAATACAATCAGGTATATCTGATATTTGGCAAAAATTATATTATAACGTTTCAGTTTCAACCCCTCGGATTATTTCATGTTATCCGTAAATACATCAGTCGCAATCAGTCCGATATTTTTCAAAAAGGCACTGATTTTCTCGCTTACTCTTTATTAGATCGAATTATTGATGACTATTTTGTCACCGTAGAAGAATTTAATAATCGGGTAGAAGGATTGGATAAACGTTTATTTAGTGATAACAATAAAAATCTACTTATTGCCATTCATCAACTGAAACATGATGCCATGAGTCTGCATCGCACCCTTACCTCAATAAAAGATATCATTGGACGCATTGTGCACAATGAATTTGAACTATTTCGCAAAAAAATTCATGTTTATTTAATGGATGTTTATGATCATGCGCAGCAGCTAATGGAAACTTTAGACAGTGCTCGGGATACCGTTATGGGCATGATGGATATACATTTATCTTATCAATCTAATCATCTGAATGAACAGATGCGCATGTTGACCGTTTTTACTATTATCGTCATGCCTTTGAATGTTCTTACCGGTATATATGGGATGAATTTTGATAATATGCCGGAACTGCATTGGCATTATAGCTATTATGTCGTTTTGGCTCTGATGGTCACCATTATTGTGAGTTTATTGCTTTATTTTTATCGGCGACATTGGTTATAACTCAAAGTTAAACCAACAAACCCCACCTTGTAGCTGATTAAGTTCACTTAAGACAACGCAGTTGCTTGCATGAGCAGTATTGTTATAAGCATTTCCCTCAACCATGGGTTTGCTTTTGTCGGGATGGGCGAACACAGAACTTTATTCTTTTTTATAGATAAAAATAACCTGCTAACTGATCAATCTAAAAAATGTCCCTGTGGGTTGACTCGCGTGCTGTTTCAATCTTTGCTTGGTTTCTATCGAATTACTATACTTATGCAAAAAAAAGTATATCTAAAGAACCGTATTGCTTGCTATGAGTTAAAAGTGGCTCAATATTATACTAACCGTGGCGCCTATTTCCGTGGTTAATCGAGTCATTCAAATGTGAGCGTTATTTCCAGATACTGATTCAACAAAAACAGCATTATCGTTATTGCGTAATGCTTATAATGAATTAGGTTTGACTGACGAAAGCCAAAAAGTTGATAAACTTATACAAGCTAATCTTGAAAATATGCCAGTTGAAGAGAACAAATCTTACTTTTCTCGCTTCTTAAGTATATTTAATGGTGGTTAATTTATTGTAGTTTAGATCTAAAAAACAATGGCTATTTATATATTTAAATGGCCATTGTTTTATCAGTAATTTATAAACATTAAATGCGCATGAGTTACTTTCTAACATATAAATAACGGTATTCTCCATGATCATAATTTGTATTTGTTAATGCTTTTGTTAGTTCTTGGATAAGTTTAGTTGATAACGTTGTATCCGATGAGGATAATGTAAAATCTGGCTTTAGAATTTGTTCCTCGACATAGCAGAAAATCAAGCAACAGGAAGGGATTTAGGAAATTTTTATAGAGAAAATGATATTAAACCTGGCGATATTTTTGACATTGAATTAATAGAATAAAATTATGGAACAACAATTTATATTGTACTTACAACAATCAGATAAGTTAAGAAGCGGTTATTACACAAGTTTGCTCCCCATATATAATAATTGGGAAGTTAAATTAAAAGAAGTTATGAATGAAATCCCTGAATTATTTAAAATAATCTATAGTAGAATATCAGGAACTAAATATGAAATTAATAACCAAATATTCATGGATTTTGTACCTGGTTTTTTATTAATACATATTTTAGAGTACCATCAAAATTATCTTGATTTGAATAAAATAACTAAGGACTTTGAAACAAAAGGAATTTTTTATCCTATCGTTAGAAATTATTCTTCTGATTTCATAGCAATGGATAAAGACTTAAATAAGATTTATTTAATATATTATGATGATCCCCAAATTTATTTAATTCATAATGATGCAAATAAGTTTTTAGAAACATTAAATGAAAATTACAAGCAAAACGTCTATTTTCTTGATCAAGACGGTTATTTAGATTATGACCAAGATTTAGAATATAAAGTAGCAAAAGAAATAAATAAAAATATTGAATTTTGGGTTGAATAAAAAAAATATATTGATGAACTCACTAGCAAATACGCTCCCGGTACTGTTATTAAAAATATCAATTGAAGAAATTGATCAAAATCTTTTTTGGATAAATATATACTTTTTGCCACCATCATATTAATAAGCTTATTGTCAAACTCCAAAATAATCGTTTGATAAGCACTACGGTACTTTCAAACAATATTACTGTTTGTAATGCTGACCATTGAAACGTTTGATTCTATTTTTTATGGTCATCAATATTAATCGAATATGATTTGACATTAAGCGTCATTTTTTACGGAACAAGCGAGCAATACACATAGCAAACAGAAAGATAGAAATAATTCCGGAACAAGCATTCCAACAATAAAATTGACCTCAAAGTATCGGTTGGGAATTATCAACATGATCGCATCAGAGAAAAATAAATACGTGAGACAACCAAGGACTAAAACCAAAGCAACAAATGAGTATCATTAAACTTATAAATGAGCGCCGAGTAAAACAGCGAAATTCAAATGTACGATTTTCCATAAACTATTCCTGATATTTTTTAGAAATAAATCTTAAGTTTTTTTAATATATACTGGGAAGCAAAGATTTATTTCTTTTAATTTATAACTTTATTGATTTTGATTCATATAAATATTGGTATCAAATCATCCTCCTTGCTTGATACATCGTTTGTAAAAAGTGCCATTCACCAATACAATTGGCAAATTATTTTTTATTAGCAATAATAGATAGGACATATATCTATCACGCAAGAGCAATATTGCCCCGATGAGATTGAAGCCAAAAAGTCGATGAACTTATTTAAAGCTATATCGGAAATATACCGGTTGAAGAAAAATATCATTTTTCACGCTTCTTAAGCGTATTTAAGGGTGGTTAATTTATTGATAAGGCAGTATTTGGGTTAATATAAATTTCTGATCAAATTTTTTATCAACCCATCATTGATCTATACCGAACATTCATAACGCTTGCAACAGATAGATTTGGATGCATAAGCTATAGCAAAAAAAATATAAAAATTCGATTTTTATTATCTACTACGATGGTGGATGTGTTTGGATAGAATCCAGGTGATCCTTAAGGAGCTAAATTAAAAGAAAATTTAAGGCAAACCCAAAAATATGGACAAGGGGGAGTAAAAGAATTAGAAAATGGAAGGATTCGTTATTATGATAAAATAAAACCAGCAAGTACACTAGGAGAGATGGCAGGTATGAGACCTGTGAGGGAATGGGATCCAGTTACAGGAAAAACTAGAACTTGGATGGAAACAGTAGATCATAGTGGAAGAGTTAGGCAAGTTAGACCTCAAGAAAGTATCACTAACGGACAGAAGATCCATTATATATTTGATGAAAATGGAAAATATATAGGAACAAAAGAGGGAATTACAAGTAAAGATTTAAAATTACCATGTAAATAAAAATTAATGATATGTTATTAAAAAAAATTATAAAAGGATATTATAATGAACTTTTTGAAGAAGATAAGTCTAAAAATTATGATGATAGTAATATTAGAGGGGTATTATCAACTAAAGCATCTGGTTTACTTGAAGTATTGGATGAAAAAGATATGAATGGAGAAAATATTGATAAAAAAATCATTTCATTTTTAAATTTTATTAGTGGTTATGATACTCCAAGATTTGAAGATGATGGATATTTGTATGATAAAAATGATTTAGAGAGAGAGTATGCACAATTAGGTAATCTTGATAGTTTAGAAGGGGCTGATATAGAATGCAAATATATCTAATTACAAACCCCTTAACTTAAATTAAAAAGCCAACCCTAAAGGTTGGCTTTTTAATTTAAGAATTATTCTTCAATTCATCTAACAATTTCCATTCGCTGGTAGAGCGTAAAGCTTTAACAAGCCAGAGCAAGTTCTAAAAGTCTAGCGGAGAGTGGCAGAGCGTAAGCCCCTTACTTTCCGTTTACGCAAGCAAAGCCGTTTGCGCAATATTACAAATAGAGTTCAGCGTAAAACCCAGCTTTTGGTAGCTTTCTAAAAAAGGGGGCCTATCCAAGGCGGTTAAAAATTCTTTAAAGTTTTCAAGGTTAAAATCTGTGTTTTTTGTTCGACATTGTCTTGTGTTAGTATAGCAAAATATTTTTGAAGTGAATAAAAAACAGCAGGCCACTAATAACAGATTCTAAAGAATAGAAAAGTCACCGGACTTTCACCTCAATTAATGCTTTGCATTCAGTTTTAGAAATAACCCCCTTGAAACCTGTTATCTACGCCAGTATGACAAATTGTTGCATTAATCGGTTTTCTTTAATTCTGAACCTTCTCTTCATTTCGTCAGTCGAAATCTATTTAATCAGTTAGATACATAAAATGTGTACCACTCACCTTCTGGTATATTAAAATCAGCATTAAACTAGTTGAAATAATCATGTCCACATCAAGCCAAATCAATTGGCGTAATACAATCAATGAAAGTTGAATCAAATGTTTACAGGCATCGTTCAAGGCTTAGGCACAATCACCAATATTATTGAACACAATCAGCTAAGGACTCTTCAAGTAGGCTTACCAGCAGGCGCAAGCGACAATTTGAGTATTGGTGCATCAATTGCCAATAATGGCTGTTGTCTAACCATTACTGAAATTAATGGTGACGAAGTAAAATTTGATGTGATGGCTGAAAGCCTGGCCAAAACTAATTTAGGACAAGTAAAAATTGGTGATAAGATTAATATAGAACGTGCAGCTCGCTATGGAGATGAAATCGGCGGGCATGTCATGAGCGGACATATTTTTACCACCACAACCATAACCAGAATTGAAGATAGCGACAATAATCGAACTGTATGGTTTGCCCTTCCCTCTGCTTTATCAGCTTATATTCTGCCTAAAGGTTTTATCGGCTTGAATGGCTGTAGCTTAACAATCGGTACAGTGACAAAAGAAGAATTTAATGTGCATTTAATTCCAGAAACAATGTCTCGCACCCTTTTTGGGCTATGTCAGGTAGGGGATGCAATTAATGTAGAAATTGATGCTCAAACTCAAGCCATTGTTGATACCGTGCAAAAATATCTGCACACGCATCATGCGTCTTAAACATAGACTGTGATGACCATTCATGCAAATATAAAAAAACATCCTATTTTTTCTCAGAGCATGGCAAGCAGTTGTACTAAAAGCAAATAACTGCTTACCCAAGCCAAGATAAAACATTCAATTTTCGCCACAGATGTCAACATTAATGAGTACACAGCTAAAAGAAACCCTTTCGCGATCGGTTAACCTTGGTGTAACTAAACGAATGTGTTCCTTTTAAACCAGTCTAAGCGGTATGAACAACTGTATGAATACATCATCGCGATAGGCCATGAACGATCAACTAATAAAATATTTAATTTAAAATTCCTATTTGATTAAATAAAATTAGATTTTTTCCTGATGCAGAATGGTTTTAGCATACAATAGCATTAAGAAAAACCGCTGTTATAACCCAACCGATCACATCAATTAAGAGTAAAATAATCATTATTTGCCGAGGGAGCGTTGTTTACTATTATGAGTATTGCCACCATTCCAGAAATCATTGCCGATATTAAAGCCGGTAAGATGGTCATTCTGACTGACGCAGAAGACCGTGAAAACGAAGGCGATTTGATTATAGCCGCACAATTTGTTACGCCAGAAATCATTAATTTTATGATTAAATATGCGCGCGGATTAGTCTGCCTGCCACTGGAAGAAGAAATAGTAGATAAATTGCGATTGCCATTAATGACCGAACATAATGGTGCCCAATATGGTACTAATTTCACCGTTTCTATTGAAGCAGCTCATGGCATTACCACCGGCATTTCTGCGGCTGATCGAGCACATACCATCCAGACTGCCGTTTCACCAACAGCCAAAGCCGAAGACATAGTACAACCTGGCCACATCTTTCCATTACGTGCAGTTAAAGGCGGTGTATTAGTACGGACTGGTCACACCGAAGCGAGTGTTGATTTGGCTAAATTGGCCGGATTAACACCAGCAGCAGTCATTTGTGAAATTATCAATGACGATGGCACCATGGCTCGAATGCCTGAGTTAAAAGTATTTGCGCAGCAACACAATATCAAAATAGGCACCATAGCGGATTTGATTGAGTATCGCAGCAAACACGAAAGTTTAATCAAAGAATTGGGCATCAACAATATTCATACAGCCTGGGGAGATTTTACTCAGCATGTATATGTTGATCAGCTATCAGGTGAAACTCATCTGGCTTTAGTAAAAGGTGATCCGGCAACCGCGGATGAGGTGATTGTGCGCGTGCATGAACCGTTTAGTGCTATGGATTTTCTTCAACCAGACCAATATCATAGCTGGCCTTTACCAGCAGCCATGGAACGAATCCAACAAGCTCAGGCAGGCGTCATTATTTTGATGCATCGCACCGAAACGGGAGCAACCTTACTTGACCGTACATTACCAAAAGGAACTCATCAAGCCAGACAATGGGATAATAAAACCTTTGGCATTGGGGCTCAAATTCTGGCTGGACTTAAAGTCAAGCGTATGCGCGTTCTAGGTAAACCGTCTGCTTTCACCGGTTTGCATGGTTTCGGGCTGGAGGTTAGCGGATTTGAGGAATTGAATCAACAATAAATATTTACCCAATCCGTCTATATTTTGCTACTGAACTTGCCATAAAATAGACCCTTCAGGCTGTTTAATATCTGTTGATCAGATATTTTGAACAGCCTATTTTGATTATTAGACCGAATGATTTGAATTGAGATGATGAAGAATGAAACTGAGTATGCTTTTTCCCATTCTTAAAGATAATCATTTTAAATAATCAGCAAACTGAATTGAGCTAAGCGAAAAATACAAATATATCGTTTTCAGCTATTTAAAATCAAAACCACTACCCCAGTGTTTTTTGTTTAGGACCAGTATTTATGCAATTTACCCCGCAGAAATGGGCTGCTTCCGGCTTAATTTTTGGCTGCATCATGTTCGGATTAGGCAGCCTGATTGTCAAATTTGTGGCGGTGGGTTCTTATGCCATCGCATTATGGCGAATTTTAATTGGCGGTTTGGTTTTCTGGTTTCTGGCACGGCGCTTTGGTCAGAAAATGCCAACCAGTACGCGTGCAAGACGTTTTGCGGTTTTATCTGGCATCTTCCTCGGCTTTGATCTGGCATTCTGGCATGAGAGTATCCATGCAGTAGGACCAGGAATATCAACTTTACTTAATAGCATGCAGATATTTTTTCTCGCTGCTATAGCTTGGTTTTTCTTCGGTGAACGCCAGAGCAAATTGCAATTATTTAGTCTGCTTTTATCCATTATTGGCATTATTTTGATTGCCTTTCCTGAGCTCAAACACAACGTTCAGGGTGGATATGGTATATTTATCGGATTAATTTCCGGTGCAGGACTCGCCTCCTCCATGGCGTGTATCCGGCAGGCACATCAAGCGGAAAAAGTGGCGATTTTCCCTTTAATGCTACTAATCAGTGTGGGGGGTGTCGCTGCACTTATCGTTCCAACGCTATTACTGGATTACCATCACTTCTGGCCTAATAACAGCATCGATTTCATCTTGATTTTGATTTATGGTGTGGTCATGCAGTGCTTTGCCTGGGGACTGATTGCTTATGCTGTACCGTTACTGTCCTTGACACTGACTGGATTATTACTATTAAGTGAACCCGTTGCCGCTTTGCTAATCGATTACTTTTTACTGCATAAACCCATCAATGCTATTCAATGGGCTGGTACCGCCCTAACTTTGATTGCGATCTATTTAGGATCCCTACACCCTGCGCCAGTACAGAAAAAAACAGCTTAGTCATTCCACCACAGCAGCAATTTCGGTAAAATTATTGCAGTAGCTCATCTGCCACCGACATCGTTTTATACGCATCGTTCACTGAGATTGCAAAAGTGGTGACAGACAGAAAATTAATGAAAAAGGAAATAAAATGAATATCCTGCCCCCTAACCACAACGGCACAGGCTTACGCATTGGCATCGTGCAGGCACGTTTTACCAATCCCATTGGAACCCAACTGGTTAAGTCATGTACTGAGCGGCTGCAAAAACTGGGGGTAAGCGCCAACGATATCACTTTAGCCACCGTACCAGGTGCACTGGAAATCCCTTTAATTTTACAAAGTATGGCTCGAAGCCGTCAGTATGATGCTTTAGTAGCTATTGGCGTCGTGATCCGCGGTGAAACCTATCATTTCGAACTTGTTGCCAATGAAGCAGCGGCGGGCGTTTCCCGCATCAGTTTGCAAGAGCATATTCCGATTGCTAACGCCATTTTAACCACTGAAAACGATGCTCAGGCCATTGCCCGCATGTTTAATAAAGGCAGTGAAGCCGCTGTTGTTGCGGTTGAAATGGCCAATCTATTGAAAACCCAAAACCAATTAGCTTAAAGGACATTATATCTATGTCAATGATTACCCCGCGCCGTCGTGCCCGTCAGTTTGCGGTGCAGGCGCTGTATCAAGCGCAATTAAATAAAGATGAATCCGCCGTGATTATTGCGCAAAATATTCGCGATAATGAACATTTTTCCAAAGCGGATGAAGAGTTATTTAATCAAATATTTTTTGGTGCCTATAATAATCAGCGCGAATACATGAAGCGCATTCGTCCCCTACTGGATCGTCATGAAGATGAACTTAATGCAGTAGAACGCGCTGTATTACTTATGGCCTGCCATGAGTTATCGTCCATGCCACAAACTCCCCATCCGGTAATCATCAATGAGGCCATTGAAATTACCAAAACATTTGGCGGTACTGATGGTTATAAATTTATCAATGGTATTTTAGATAAACTGTCTGCTGAGATACGCAGCTAATTTAAACACCACAAATCCAATGTAAATCAAACCGATATATCAATTCAGGTATATCGGTTTTTTGATAGTCATCCATACCCACCCAGCCCGCATGATATTTCTCAACATTAAAAATTCAATATCAACTTCCTTGGCAGCCATCTTGAATCTAGTTTAGGGAATTTTGGCACAACCAAATGCCGATTAATTTTCATCTTTTTTTTGTGATTTCATCCATAGCACTATTAGGTATGAGATCACGCCAACCATAAGCTGACTGGTGTCCTATTCTGCTTCTTAACATCTCCATTTTGAGGACAGATTAAGGGGTTGTACTGACAGGACAAATAGATTCAATTTGATCTGTCCATTATCTAGCTGCGAAAAAAAATCTTTAGTTTTTTTACTCTGTGCCCAACAAACCATCTGCAGTCAAATCGATATACCGCCATCATTATTGCTATGAAGATCAAAAGGTAGACACAAATTCATTGCAAAACTGCAATAAACTGATCAATAAAGAGGAAAAAAAGATTTTCAGATCTTACTGATTTGAAAAAATCATAGCAATTTTGCCAATACTCTCGCCTGAATGCTCACACAGATTAGATCAGAGTTATACCAATATACGCAAAGTGGACATCGACATCGAATGACAGTTAGATGAATAATGAACTAAAAATCATCATATTTGTTAAATAACAAAAAAACAATTCGAGATACTATGAAAGAGACTATTGAGTTATATTAATATTAGTTTACTTTTAATAACTATTTTTAATAAAGTATGCTATGATGATTTGAAGAAAAATATAATTCCTTCCCGCTTAGATATGCAAGATAATCCAAAATTGCGCCAAACCGCGATTCAATCAAATTCACTATTGACTAAGAGTGGTGTTACGGTACAACTGGCATCCCCTTGGCGCCGAATAGTCGCATATAGCATTAATTGTGCTCTGTATTATTTAATTCTTTTTATAGGGATTCAAATTTTTAATCAGTCTAATAAATTGAATGAATATGGTAATGATTACCCTTTACAGGTTTGGTTTTTGTCTGACTTTGGCGATTATAAACCGATTAATGATTTGGGAAATTTGATTTTTCTGGATGATATCTATAATCCAACCTTACTTTTAATCTATATTGTAGTGCCGATTCTATTGTTCAGACTGGTACAAACCATCCTGATGAGCAAAAAAGGACAGTCAATTGGCAAATTGATAATGGGTATCAAAGTCATCAATTATAATGGAAAGAAAGCGGGATTTGCACGACTTGTTTTAGTTCGGGAAGTGATTTTTATTTGTCTAATCTCTATGCTACTCTATAATAAATTCTTTTCAATCAAATATTTTAAAAGAACAATCAATGAGATATTTTATACAAACATTTTTTCTTCAAGTGATTTACTTTATTATAAATTATATTTAAAACTGATGAATTGCATCGACCCTATAGTTATTATTTGTGTCATTATGCTGTTTATAGCGAGAAGCAATCGTCGGACACTACAAGACTATTTTGCCGGCACCATCGTGGTTAAAGCAACAAAACCGCAAAGCTAAAGATATTCTACCTACCCTTAATTAATTATTCTGTAAGCGATCTCCTTTCACGCCATGAAACAGCTATACAGAGATTGTATGAGCTACTGCTCATTGTAAATAGTTATGATAATATATAGGCATAGTTTGTTAATTTTTATCTGAATTGGTTATTTTCGGCAAGGTGGTACCCTGGCTTAATAAGTTGCTATAGGCATAGGTTGGTGGTTGAGAGTTAAACCTTGCCCAGTATTCGATCACCAATTAAAAAATTTTATTTTTACTCGTTTTGAAGGCATCACTATTTAATTACTATCTACAATCTTACTCGTTTAAATTTTAAACTTAGTGGTATTCACTTTGGTAGCCACTGTTATGCTTGGCGTGAAATTATGGCGATGCGAACTATTTTATATCTTTTGCAATGAATTCGTTATTCAAAAATGTTTTTAGCCACTATAGGCATGATTAATTAACGCTTTGAAGTAAAAATTTAATCACCCATATACTTGATAACCTAACATTAAGGGCTAGTTATGCGTTTGGCAAATAAGTTGGTTTGGTTGTTCAGAAAAATTTTAATCGTCCTTTTAGCTGGACATATTGCACTTATTTACGCCAGCAATGCTGATATTGTGCAAGGCGCTAAAGCGCAACTGGGTAAAACCCTTTATTACGATCCAAGTTATGTGGTTTTAAGCTATCCTGGCGGAGATGTGAAGATTGACCGCGGTGTTTGCTCTGATGTGGTTATACGGGCATTCAGACAGAGTCACATTGATTTACAAAAAGCTGTTCATGAGGATATGAAAGCCCATTTTAAACAATATCCTCAAATCTGGGGCTTAAAGACGACAGATAGCAATATTGATCACCGACGAGTACCGAATTTGGAAAAATGGTTTCAACGTCAAGGTAAAGCACTAGCCATTACTCATAATGGTCAGGATTATTTGCCGGGAGATATCGTATCTTGGCGATTGGATAACGGTTTAGCACATATTGGCATTGTTAGTAATAAAAAAACCGGAACGATTCCATGGATTGTGCATAATATCGGACAAGGCGCCAAAGAAGAGAATGTATTATTTCAGTGGCGAATTGTTGGACATTACCGTTATTATAATCAGTAATAAACATTTATCATATTTAATTCCCCGAAGTAAGCATAGTATTTTTCTTTATTTTCTGGATGTTTTAAAGCATTCATTTTATTTAATTTAGGTGAAATATTTCAACATTGATCTGTTAGACCTTGGTTGCAAGGGAATTTTTTTACATGAGCTGGTTACGGCAGGAAAAGATGACTAAAAATTTTGCTTTGGAAATAGAAAAACTTCATACTTTAGATACGTCTAAAAGTAACAATGTTGTTGACTATACTTTGGCTACACCCTCTCAACGAATTGCAGCAGTGGTATTAAACCTGATCATTCTGGCTGTTGTTGCATTTTTTAGCTTTTGGTTGGTAGCTTTGATCAAATCAATGGTTTTAAACAATCCGCATAAATCTAGATCTATTGTCTATTCCTTTTTGCTGCTAACTACTTTAGTTTATCTGTGTATTCAGATTATTCAGATAACCAAGACAGGACAGTCATTAGGAAAAAAAATAATGCGCATAAAAGTGATTAAACCTAATGGTAAAGAGCCCAGCTTTATAAATTATTTTTTATTACGCGAATTATGTTGTTTTTGTTTAGTTATCTTTTTTCCGGTTTTTATATTTATTGTTTCGATACTTTTTGATATCGATTTGTCACTTAAATCAACTATTTTGATTGTTGGTTTTATCTTTTTTTCAAGCAGTTTGATTATGCTTTTTTTAAAAAATTCCAAACAGCGTACCATGCAAGACTTGATAGCGCGTACCATAGTCATTCAAACGCCAAAATAAAATAAAAACTTGCCTCAATAGCTGCGTTTTCATTTCTCTGATATACCTAATTGATTCAATTGAAAAAACGCAATTTATTGCAATAGGCGCAGTAAACATGAGTATATTGATCATCTGAACATAAACGAGTTTAAGTGAACGACCCTCATCAAACACCTCACTATTGGTCTGGGTGTTGATGGTTTGTTTAAGATTTTAATTGTTCCACCAGTCAAAATGTCGGGAAAAACATCTCTACATTTGCCAATAATGTTTTAAAGAAAAAACCCTTTTTTATTGATCATTGAGCAATATTAAGCTTTAAATGCATGAACGTAATCATTTTTCTAGATAAATATGATCAAATGTTTTGACTAAAGATAAGTTAGCGCAATTTATCTCAATGCAAGATTGTGCTTCAGTTTTACGAATCATGTGGAATAAATTTGCCTATGATTACGGTATTCAGTAACAAAAAACGACAATTTGTAGGATATTTTTGCGAGCAAATTCACTAGCTCAGTTTTAGCTAAGATGCTGAATCTTAGTTTTAATCATGGCGAAAGATTCAAATTATTCACCGTTCAGTTGCCTAAGTGGCGCGATTTACGCTGTATGGGTGCAATTTAATATTTCTTACTCTATCAATTACGCGTACACTTAACGTTTGTTTGGTTAATCTTTACACCCTTAATCAAGCTACCAGCATTAACTGCTTAACGTTTTTTTGGATTCAGTTTTTTTACAGAATAAAATTTATTTCAGGAACCCCATATGCCACAATATCGTTCACAAACTTCTACTCATGGGCGAAATATGGCCGGTGCACGTGCACTTTGGCGTGCAACCGGTGTAGGTGAAAATGATTTCGGTAAGCCGATTATTGCTATTGCCAATTCATTTACACAGTTTGTACCCGGACACGTTCATTTACATAATATTGGTCAGTTGGTTGCGCGTGAAATAGAACAAGCCGGTGGCATTGCAAAGGAATTCAATACCATTGCAGTGGATGATGGTATTGCGATGGGCCACGAAGGGATGCTGTATAGTTTACCTTCGCGCGATTTGATTGCGGATAGTGTGGAATATATGGTCAATGCCCATTGTGCTGATGCACTGATCTGTATATCAAACTGTGACAAAATTACCCCAGGCATGCTAATGGCATCGATGCGTCTGAATATTCCGACAATATTTGTATCTGGCGGTCCCATGGAAGCGGGCAAAATCATCGCAACCAGTGGTGGCGTGGAAACCATGCGCAAGCTGGACTTAATCGACGCGATGATTGAGGCAGGTAATGATAAGATCAGTGATGAAACCGTGGCCATGGTAGAACGCAGCGCTTGCCCTACTTGCGGATCCTGCTCCGGTATGTTTACTGCAAATTCGATGAATTGTTTAACCGAAGCATTAGGTTTATCTTTACCGGGTAATGGTTCTTTGCTGGCTACGCATGCTATGCGTAAAGAATTATTTTTGCAAGCAGGCCGTCTCATCGTTAGTTTGGCTAAGCGTTATTATGAACAGGACGATGCCAGCGTACTACCTCGCAGTATTGCCACTAAGGCTGCTTTTAATAATGCCATGAGTCTAGATATAGCCATGGGTGGGTCAACCAATACGGTATTGCATCTACTGGCCGCTGCTACTGAAGCCGGGGTTAATTTCAAAATGGCGGATATTGATAAGCTCAGCAGACACGTACCCTGTTTATGTAAAGTGGCACCGGCAACGCAGAAATATCATATGGAAGATGTGCATCGTGCTGGCGGGGTGATGGCTATTTTAGCCGAGTTGAATCGCGCTGGTCTGTTGGATACTTCCGTGCACACGGTACACATGCCTACCTTAGGCGAAGCGATTGCACATTGGGACATTAGCAATCCTGACAATCAAGAGGCACAACAACGTTATCAAGCTGCTCCTGGAGGAGTAAGAACCACGGAGCCATTTTCACAAAATCAAGTCTGGTCTTCGTTGGATCTGGATCGTGCACAAGGCTGTATTCGTGATCAACAACATGCCTATTCACAGGACGGCGGTTTGGCCGTGTTATTCGGTAATTTAGCTGAACGAGGTTGTGTCGTTAAAACCGCCGGTGTGGATGACAGTATTTTAAAATTTACCGGTCGCGCACGGGTATTTGAAAGTCAGGATGAGGCGGTAGAAGCCATTCTGGGTAATCAGATTGAAGCCGGAGATGTGGTTATTATCCGCTATGAAGGACCAAAAGGTGGCCCGGGAATGCAAGAAATGCTGTATCCAACGAGTTACTTAAAATCTAAGGGACTGGGTAAGGCCTGTGCACTGCTCACTGATGGGCGTTTTTCAGGTGGCACATCCGGTCTTTCCATCGGTCATGCTTCTCCTGAAGCGGCTGAAGGTGGCAACATTGGTCTGGTACATGAAGGCGACACCATTGAAATCGATATTCCTGAACGACGCATCCATCTGGTGGTGTCTGATGCTGAGTTACAGCAACGTCGTGCAGAAATGGAAAGCCGTGGAGCACGAGCATGGAAGCCACAGGCACGTCAACGCCATGTATCAGTGGCACTGCGCGCCTATGCTGCCATGACAACCAGTGCCGATACCGGTGCTGTGCGCGATGTTACTCAGGTTGAACGTCAAGATTAAAATTTCTGAATATTTTCATACCACTGTTCTACTGCATCTGCAGTAGAACAGTTTTTTTTATGCAAAAATAAAATCTTTATTGCATGCAAATACTTATACTAATCATTGATGCTTTATTTGCATAAAAATACCGCAAAAAGATTCGAGCTGGATAGAGGTGGTTGCAAAGTGATGGTATTGCTGAGTCTTTATCTGGCAAAAATCTAAAATCAGGCTCAGGTGATGATTTAAGCTGTTAAAATTAACATGTCTAACCAACAGACATCAGCATAAGCCATGGGTGATAACTAAAATCTGTTTGGGGCTATCTACTTGTTAAAATCTTTCGACTGCAATGTGTGTCAGTATCGATCTCATCACTGGTCTGGATTAAATAAAGAACCTTAATTGGTTGTATTATTCGATAGTTTGATCCATTGCCAAATTGTCCTGCTCGTTCATTTTCTGCTAATGCTCAAGGTTAGTTAAATGGTCAGTAGCAATAGATAGATCATAAGACGCGAAGTTTAGAAGGCACATAAGAAATTTAACTTTTGCGCTTTTAATGGTATTGTGATGATACTTTTTACTGAGAATCTTACGTTAACCCGCTTACCTCTGCCTATTTTGCCATGTCTGACCAATTTCATTTTCCTTTTGCTGTCAGTGCTAACACCTTATCCAAATTAGCTAAACTGAATATCCGCAATATTTGGGATCTGGCTTTACATCTGCCGTTACGTTATGAAGACGAGACGCACATCACACCCATTGCTGACGCTCAAATCGGCATACCAGTACAAATTGAAGCCACCGTCATTCAACAGCAGATTCAGTTTCGACCCCGCCGGCAATTGGTAGTGCAAGTTAAAGATGTGTCCGGACATGTGCTGCATCTACGTTTTATTCACTTTTATCCAACTCAGCAAAAGCAATTGGCAGAAGGAAATGTTATCCGTGCGCTTGGAGAAATCCGCCATGGTTTTTTTGGGGATGAAATGGTGCACCCCAAAATTCGCACCGATATTGAAAAAGGCCTATCAGAAAGTTTAACCCCAGTCTATCCCACCGTTAATGGTTTAAACCAACCTACTTTGCGTCGTCTGATTGAAACTGCGTTAAAAAATTTGCCTGCTGATGACACTTTGCCAGAAACATTATTATCCCAATTGCAATTACCGCCACTGTTGGAAAGCTTACATTTTCTACACTCTCCACCGCCGCAATATACCCCACGTGATTTACATGAGGGCACGTTACCCGCCTGGCAACGACTTAAATTCGATGAGTTGCTGGCACAACAATTATCCATGCGATTGGCTCGGCAGCAACGACTGAACGGTCATGCCTCTGCATTAATTGGAGATGGGCACATCATACAGTCATTATTAGCCAATCTGGGTTTTGAATTGACTCTGGCCCAACAGCGAGCTTTTAACGAGATTAAACAGGATATGGCGCAGAGTCATCCGATGCATCGTTTACTTCAAGGCGACGTTGGCAGTGGAAAAACCATTGTCTGCGCGCTGGCAGCAGCGGTTGCCCTCGAAGCCGGCTTTCAGGTTGCCGTCATGGCGCCTACAGAAATTCTGGCAGAACAGCATTATCTGAAATTCCAGCAATGGTTTGCTCCTTTGGGTATACAGATTGCTTGGTTATCCGGCAGCATGCGCAAAAAAGCAAAAGACGAAACCAAGGCTTTGCTGGCTAATGGAACGGCACAGTTGGCTATTGGCACACATGCCTTATTTCAAGAAGATGTGCAATTTAATCAGCTGGGGCTGGTCATCGTGGATGAACAGCATCGCTTCGGTGTCGCCCAGCGGTTAGCATTAAAAAATAAAGGGGAGGATGTGCACCAGCTGATGATGTCAGCCACACCGATTCCACGCACGCTGGCGATGAGTTTTTTTGCCGATTTAGATGTATCCGTAATAGATGAATTGCCACCAGGACGAACACCCATCGTGACTCGTCTGGTCAACAGCAGCCGACGGCAAGAAGTAGAAAAGCTGGTCAGACATACCTGCGCTCAAGGCAGACAAGTCTATTGGGTTTGTCCTTTGATTGAAGAATCAGAGGTATTGCAACTGCAAACGGCGGTGGATACTGTTGCCCAGCTGCAAGAATCTTTACCTGAACTCAAAATCGGTTTGATTCACGGGCGAATGAAACCAGCCGAAAAAGCAGCGGTGATGTCTTCATTTGTACAAGGTGAAATCCAAGTATTGGTGGCAACCACAGTGATTGAAGTTGGTGTGGATGTACCTAATGCCAGTCTAATGGTCATTGAACACGCTGAACGAATGGGGTTAGCGCAATTACATCAACTGCGAGGTCGCGTTGGACGAGGAGCCGCAGCCAGCCGCTGCGTACTGCTATTTAGTGAACCTTTGGGTGACATTGCTAAAGCTAGATTAAAAGTAATTTATGAAAATACCGACGGCTTTGAAATCGCACGTCAGGACTTACACATTCGTGGACCGGGCGAGTTCTTGGGCGCACGACAAAGCGGCGTGCCTATGCTGCGATTTGCTAATCTGGAAGAAGATTTGCCTTTACTGGAAAAAGCTCGTGATCTGGCTCCGATTTTGATCGCGCAACAACCCGAGGTAGTCAAAAAGCATCTGGAACGTTGGTTGTCTCAACGCGCTGCTTATCTGGGCGTGTAGGCAAATTCTAATGACTTATCTAAGCTGGATGAACCCAAAATAAAAAAACCTGTCTGATATACAGACAGGTTTTAAGAATCTGGTACGCCCACGGGGAATCGAACCCCGGTTACCGCCGTGAAAGGGCGATGTCCTAACCGCTAGACGATGGGCGCAGCGACTTGATGGTGCACCCGGAGCGATTCGAACGCCCGACCCTCTGGTTCGTAGCCAGATACTCTATCCAACTGAGCTACGGGTGCATTGCTTTCGATCTCGTTAAAGAGTCACCGAAAATCAAGAAGCGCGATGATACGCAATTTATTGCAGCTTGGCAAGTAGTAAATCAATCTTTAAGGTGCAATTCAAACTTATTTATTGTTTTATATAACTATTTAGCAACATCATCGATTTGATTTATAACATACCAATACCAGATACTTCACGGGCTAGCCGCGCTGCCGTGTTGTCTGTCATACCACCGATAAAATCAAGTATTTTCATATATGCCTGATATAAACTGTCCTCTTTCTTGAGTTTTTGTTCTTTTAATAAAGAAAGTGCCAGCTCTTGTCGTCGACTGACAGCAGGTGCTGTAATAAAGGCATGGACTGCAGGTACCAAAATATTCAGTATTGAAGCCAGACATGGAAATGTAGCAATTTCCGTGATCAACTTGCTTTCATGGCGAAAAATGCGTGTCCGCGCCAATTCTTTAGCTTCATTTAATGCATCATTGACATCTGGGCTGGCCAAAGCCAACAGATCTTTACCCTGAAAAGTCCCTCGTAATAAATCCCGATGGTGGGTAATAAAAGTTTGCGCAATATTCTCTACCGCCCGACCTATCGCCACACCCCGCAGCCGTGCACACCGTTCCCGGCTACTAAACGATTGCCATGCATACTCAGGATTAGTCAGTTTGGAAAGAATTTTTTCTACTTCATCAACATGAAGTAACTCAAGTTCAACCGCATCTTCTAAGTCCAGCAAGGCATAACAGATATCATCTGCTGCTTCCATTAAGTATGACAAAGGATGACGTACCCAGTGATTTTCACCGATTTGCGCTAAACCCAACTCCGCTGCAACGGCTCGGATAATAGGTAATTCAGACTGGTAAATATTAAATTTATCTTCTCGGTGAGTGGCAGAACTCGTCCATGGATATTTTAGTAGCGCACCGATTACCGCTGCCGTCAGACGCATGCCTCCATCATTTTGGTACATTTCCAATGTGGTGACCAAACGGAGGCTGTGGGCATTGCCTTCATAGGTTTCTATATCGTGGCGTTCTGCAGGGGTTAAGTCTTGTAGGTAAATATTGTGCTGAGGATCACGAAACCAGTCCCGCAGCGCATCTTCGCCTGTGTGACCAAAAGGCGGATTACCGAAATCATGGGCCAGACAAGCCACCTGCACAACAGCACCGATATCAGCCGGATGATTACTAGGTGGTAGAAAGCCCCCTTTATTGAGCATAACCCCTACTCTATTGCCTAAACTGCGCCCCACACTGGCCACTTCAACACTATGGGTTAAGCGATTATGCGTATGATCATGGGTGGCGAACGGATGTACCTGTGTTTTACGCGCCAGCCGACGAAAGCCACTGGAAAAAACCACACGATCATAATCAATGTGAAAATCGGTACGTAACGCTTCTGCCCCCTCTTCGCTGGAAGCGGTAACTGTGGGAAGGATTTGCCCGTTTTCCGGCTTAAAACGCTGGGTACTGAGTAAATTTTCCCACTGCATACAATCAGATTTGGTTTTATTCATGCCAATATGTGAACAGCCTCATGCACCTTACTGATTTTGCTGGTAGCAATCCAGATAACAACTATCGATGCTAATAAGCCTAATTCAACTCATTCTTTCTGTAGGTATTATGCGTATCAAATGATAACATAGCCATGATGATGCGTTAATCAAAAATGATTTTTCCATTCGCGTAAACAACTCAAAACAGCCATGGGCTGATTAACTTCTGCCCTCGGCAAGCCATGTTGCATCACTGCTGCTTTTACTTGTGGCTGCTGCAACCGCAAAAATGGGTTTACTAAGCGTTCATGGGCGAGCGTAACCGGTAAAGTTGGTAGAGAACTTGCATCATGCAGAGCTTGCCTAATGGCCTGATTATCTGGTTCTACAGTTTGGGCAAAGCGTAAATTAGCTGCGGTATATTCATGTGCCGGATACAACCATGTTGATGCCGGCAAATTGTTTAGTCGCTGCAAACTATGATAAAGCTGCGTCATGGTACCGGTAAAAACTCGTCCACAGCCTGCACTAAACAGCGTGTCACCACAAAAAACCCGCAATAATTGACTGGCATTTGTTAATAAATAAGCCAAATGATCTGCTGTATGCCCTGGGATGTGCCAGATCCGCACAGGATAGTCAAAAAAGTTGAATTGACTCCCTTCTGCCACAACCTTATTGACTCCATGCCAATCAGCAGCCCCTAAGACATGACACTGTGGATATGCTTGGCACAATTTGGCTACACCACCTATGTGGTCTGCATGGGCGTGGGTGAGCCAAATAGCCGTTAAAGTCAATTGATGGGTTGCCAGATACGCCAACACCGGTTCAGCTTGTCCCGGATCTACCACAATCACCTGATTTTCATGTTGCCATAACCAAATGTAATTATCTACAAAGGCTTTTAGTGGAAAAATTTGCAGCATAGATGGTGCCCTCAACGGTGTAACACACCAGTATTATAAGGCAATCAGAGTTTTTGCTGCGTGGATTGAATGAGTTATTAGTGCTGCGTATACCTCATTCTTTTCCATTCTTCTAATCCATTTCCTTGCAAAGCAAATGTTCGGTTGACTATTGCTTTACTGGGTAATAATCGAGTCCTTTGATATTATTTTTCTTTAAAAGTTGGTATAGCTTTTGCGATACAAAAACTTCTTTATAATTGGCACAACCTGAGCCAAAATTTTCTTGCGATACAAAAAAATCAAAGTTTCCCGGATGATTTTCAAAAGATGGAAAAAATCCTTGATTATTTAAATGAAACCTAGTCATTTCCCACTCTGGGATATGTATTTTCTCATCTACATTATTATCATTTATATTTAATTTAGATGAGGATATCCCCTGTGGTAACAATTGAACTACTGTAACTAGAGGTTTTTCATTACCATACTCCATGACACTTTTGCTTTGTATATTCAGTGGTTTAAATATATTTTCATAAATTGAAGGTGTAGTAAAAAATGTATCTTCAAGCCAATAGATTGTTCCTATACCCTTTTTATTCCATTTAGGTTCGCTTAATAGTGAGATATTTCCAATTTGCTTCCCTCTAATAATTCCAAAATGTTCACTTTTTTTTGTTATTTCAAATACATTGTTTAAATAAGGAAAAACATTAAAAGGAAATTTTTCCAATTCATCATTTCCGTCTAAATCTTCTGGTTGAGGATATCCCAAAACTTTACTAGACCTAATTGATAAATAATCGGCATTAATTCTTTCATTTTCTGAAAATTCTGTTTTGGCAACAGTTATATAATTTTTATAGTTGCTTCCGAATATGGATAGAAGTTGCTCGTTCATTTGGTCATGTTCATAGAATGTAAAAGCATCACATCCCACATCGACATAAATATTGCTCGTTTTTAATTTAGAAACTTCTTTGAAGGAAAAATTTTTAAAAAATCGATATTTTATTCTCATTATTTAAATACCTCTTGGATAGACTTTTTTTCCTCTTGCCATGACTTGCATTTTAATTCGCTTTTTTTTAATCAACATAGCGAAAACGTATTTGCTCGTGAGATTTTCAACTTTTTGGTGTACAGCCTATAGAACATATTTAAACCATACAAAAATCAATAGCCATCATAATCGTTTCTGCTTATTTACCTTCTCAATTCTGTTCAATAACATTGAAATATCGTCAATTTTACAACAACTTTTCTTGCCTATTTCTGCCAACCTTATCATTGCTTATGCCCTGAAATGATATCAATCAATACTGGGCGTTCGAGTTGGATGATGCCTTGGTATTGACCGAATTCGGGATATTTTTCATATAAGCCGGAAAAGTCCAGTGTTTGATTGCCTTTGTAATCTTCGTATTTCCTCTTAGAATCGATATATTTTCGGGCTGCATAGTTTCCGTCCTGATCAAATACAAAGTGGATCCGGTACTCTTCGTCTTCGCTGCTGTTTCCTGCAATGTATTGCATAAACCAAACTTCTCGTAGAAATAACGTTCGATCTTCTTTTACTTCATGAAAAAGATAAGTTAGATACTCACGATTTTCATTATCGATAAAATGAACGCCAACATGTTTATTTCTTGGCACGATGGTAACGTAACAATCGGGGTATAGTGATTGTTCGGACTGTAATACGCAAAACTCATATCGCAATAAATGCTCGTGGTTGTATCTAGCAACTTCTTCGGAGGTGAGCTGGCCTTTTTCTACTTTCTTCTCAAATTTAGTATTATTCAATAGGTCCCAATAACCAACTGCAAGCTATTCTTCTCTTACTTTTTTTTTCGGAAGTAATCTGTATATTTTATCATAATTTGCTTCTATTCTTTTGGATCAATCCACTGTCTAAATTCAATGAACAATGTTTATTTAAAAGTTCTTCTTTGTCGTGCTTCATTTATTTTGCAACGTGTACTTCGTTCATCAGTTCATGCAAATTTATACTCTCTGTGCACTATTCATCATTGCTCTTTGTCCTTTTGCTGTAACACTTTAAATGAGTCATGGTGTAACAGGAAATTGAATTGCTCATTACTGATTCATCAGTATGTATACCAAATCCGCATAAATTTCTTTTTTAAGTTTGCAACCCAGTTTTAAAACGCCTTAGTTATTTTTAGATTTTCTTTATTTTCTGAATGATTCATATATTTTTCCATTTTAAAAAAATAGAATTTTTAGTCAGGAAGGTCATTTATTCTTTCAGCTACTTGAATATGTAAATCCCATAAAACTTCTGTATTGATTATTGCCAAATTCTCAATATCATCTTCTCCACCCAAATGGAGGAATATTTTATGCCCTATGCTTTCATCATAGTTAAGTTTACTGCTATTTAAATAACCCATCACTTCTTTAAAATAATCTTCAAAGATGATATCGAACTCTCCATCTACCAGTACATTATCAAAAAAATTAGTAATTGATGTATTATCTGCGGAAAAAAAATCGCATGTTGCGGGATCAAAATAAGTTATTAAGTTATTTGCTGAATTAACACAATACATACACCCCTGCCAATTAGAGGCAAAACAAATTAATTCTTGCCCTTCTATTTCTTTTTTAAAATAATGGTTGGTTATTAAGTTTGTCCACTTTTCAAGGTATGCAAAAGTATGAATTTTAAAAAGCCCATTATCGAATACATCTCCTCCGTATTGATAAATTAAATCATAAATAAAGCTAAAAGCATGATACTTATGTTGAAATGTTTCCTTATTAATATTCTGATTAGGTTCAGAATATGAATGACTATATTTTTCTAAAAATTTTTTCATTTTCGAGTTAATTTCCGGCAATAAATTATTTACTATCAATGACATTTAGCTTAAATGGATGATAAAAGTTGATTTGATGATTATTCTCTTTTGTATAATTTTATCATTGCTTATGTCCTGAAATGATATCAATCAATACTGGGCGTTCGAGTTGGATGATGCCTTGGTATTGTCCGAATTCGGGATATTTTTCGTATAAGCCGGAAAAGTCCAGTGTTTGATTGCCTTCGTAATCTTCGTATTTCCTCTTAGAATCGATATATTTTCGGGCTGCATAGGTTCCGTCCTGATCAAATGCAAAGTGGATCCGGTACTCTTCGTCTTCACTGCTGTTTCCTGCAATGTATTGCGTAAACCAAACTTCTCGTAGAAATAACGTTCGATCTTCTTTTACTTCATGAAAAAGATAAGTTAGATACTCACGACCGTCATTATCGATAAAATTAACGCCAACATGTTTATTTCTTGGCACGATGGTAACGTAACAATCGGGGTAAAGTGATTGTTCAGACTGTAATACGCAAAACTCATATCCCAATAAATGCTCGTGGTTGTATTTAGCAACTTCTTCGGAAGTGAGCTGGCCTTTTTCTACTTTTTTCTCAAATTTAGTTTTATTCCATGCATCCCATAGTGCAACGGAGCTACCTTGATCTTTTATTTTCTGCAAATAAAATCCTAAATACTTGATTATCATAGCTTACCTCTTTTATCTGTTATATTTATATCGTTTTCCTGATATATCTCTTATTATTAAATACACCTTATCAGAGTCCTATTTCAGGTAACCTTATCGTTGTTTATGCCCTGAAATTATATCAATCAATACTGGGCGTTCAAGTTGGATGATGCCTTGGTATTGTCCAAACTCGGGATATTTTTCGTATAAACCGGAAAAGTCCAGTGTTTGATTGCCTTCGTAATCTTCGTATTTCCTCTTAGAATCGATATATTTTCGGGCTGCATAGTTTCCGTCCTGATCAAATACAAAGTGGATCCGGTACTCTTGGTCTTCGCTGCTGTTTCCAGGGATAAATTGATAAAACCAAACTTCTTGTAGAAATAACGTTCGATCTTCTTTTACTTCATGAAAAAGATAAGTTAGATACTCACGACCTTCATTATCGATAAAATGAACGCCAACATGTTTATTTCTTGGCACGATGGTAACGAAACAATCGGGGTAAAGTGATTTTTCCGACTGTAATATGCAAAACTCATATCCCAATAAATGCTCGTGGTTATATTTAGCAACTTCTTCGGAAGTGAGCTGGCCTTTTTCTACTTTATTTCTAAATTTGGTTTTATTCCATGAGTCCCATCTGCTTACTGAACTTGTTTGATCTTTTATTTTCTGCAAAAAAAATCCTAAATACTTGACTACCATAGCCAACCTCCTTTATCTGTTATATTTATATCGTTTGCCTGATATATCTCTTATTATGGCAGCTTTTTTTAGTCTCGTAGTTTAAAACTTCTTTGAAAATTTTTCTGTGTGTTTGGCTACTTCTCATATCATCTTTTCTGGTAATTCGTTTTCTCTTCTTGCAAGAACTTCGACATGTTGTTCGCTATGTGTGATAACTGTTGAGCAGGCGTATTTGCCCGTGAGTTGCTTAATAAATTTCTTTGTTTTTTTATTTATATTTTTAGAACTGAATAACTTTTTTGCTTATTATTTTTTCTAAGCCATATTATTTGCTTCTATTCTTCTGAATCTAGCCAATTTTTAAATTGCATAAATTGAGTTGCATCATTTAGTCTTTGCGCAATAGCTTTTTCAATTTCTTTGTCATCAAAATCACTAATACCAAACATTAATACAAATTCTCTGTTTAAATTTTTAAATAGTGATTCCTGTTTTAGTTCCTGCAAAACTTCTACTGCAATGTTTAAGATTTTATCTTTATGTTTTTCAAATAATATTTGCTTATCAGATATTTTTCTGTGTTCATTTAATAGTTCTTCATTTATTTTTGCAACGTGTATTTCATTTATCATTTCATATTGCCATTCATTAATACTCCATTTGAAGTAATCATCATAGCCCTTTTCCTCTTGCTGTAACTCTTTTAAATGGGTTATGGTGTTACAACAAATTGACATGTTCATAACCGACTCATCGGTATATATACCAAATCCGCAGATTTCTTCTGGTTTTAAGTTTTTAGCGCACTTTAAAAAAGTCGCTTTAGTTATTTTTTTTAGGTTTTCTTTAAATTCTGAATAGTTCATATTTGTTATTCCGGATATTTTTTAATATAGCGTTCTAGTTGTACAATGATATTCAGTATTTCTTTTTGATTAACGCTAAAGAACAATGAATATTCCGAATCAAAATCCTTTTTGTATTTAGGGTTTAATTGATACCTTAAACTATTTCAAGCTGATTATTTTTAAATTTAATCGATATGACGGGTTCTATAAAATGAATTTCATCAGTTTCATCAAAATATTTTTCAAATTACTCAACCATTCTTTTAATTTAACTAATTCTATTGTTAACAGGCAATTATCACTATTATCATAAAAAAGATTGTTTTGAAAATCTTTAATTTCAGTATTAATACTGAGCCAATTTGAATCCCAATAATCTGGAAAATGGATAAGCATAACCTTCTACAGTGAGTTTAAATGCTGTAGTATTATTTTTTAGAATGATCATATTTTTATCGCTTAAATCTTATCAGAGTTACCGCTATCCCTTATTATTTTTCAATACTCTTTTAATTTTCCACAGGTTTTTTAGCTGTTTTTTGGCTACATATTCACCATACCTGTTTAATATTTGGTCTACAGTCTTCCTCATTCCATTGAATATTTCGCTACTGTGGAGAATATTTTGGGTAAGACTGATTAATATCATCCTTGTTAATTATCCTAAGCATGGCATAGACATTTTTGCAGCTTAGAGAAATATGAAAAGGGTTTCACCTTATCTTTAAGTTAACGCTAAGTAATGGATATGATGATATAAAAAGTTCTTACCCTAAGCCCTATTATGCTGAAAGCATACCGGATTTCATCAGCCACTCGATATATTTTTTTCCACTATTGATGAGCTCGTCTTTGGTCATCGCATAGCCTGCTTCCGGTTCGTTATTGGCCCCATAAACGGCAAAGATTGACTGGTAATCAGCTTGAATATAATTCATGGTTAATTCAAAGGGTTTTAGCAGTTCTGCTAATGTAACGCCGTATTTTCCAGTTTTGGCATAATCACTTTCTCTGATCCCAGCACTGACCGCTAAGCCTATTTTTTTATTTTTCAATTTGTAGCTGTGATTGCCATACGCCCAACCATAAGTTAAAACATCATCTAACCATTTTTTTAATAAGGGTGGGCAATTAAACCAATAAATGGGAAACTGTAAAACAACATGGCTACTTTCTTCCAGTAGTTTTTGTTCAAAAGCGACATCAATGTTTCCATTAGGATAGTGCGCATAAAGATTATGTATTGTGAGTTTATCTTCATAAGTTTGAAGTTGCTCTAACCAATAACGGTTAACTGTTGAGGTATCCAAATTGGGATGGGCGACAATAATCAGTGTTTTGTTCATGTTCAATTTCTCAATGTCAATTTATCAAGGTGTGCTAACGTTTTTACGCAAAAATTAATGATCTTGATTAATTTAAGTTTACATGCATTTTGCTCTTTGGGGATTATTATCGATAAATAATTTATAAGCCTTTAATTTTATTTATCAATCTAGATACAACATAAAATTACAATCCCATGTTAATTAAACAGAATGATTTAACATGATCAATCTGATCTATTAAAATTGTGATTCAAGCCCCTTGAAGTTTTTGCAATGACAAATAATGAGTACTAAGCTTTAAGTATTGAAAGATCCACACTACAATGTTAGACCCATTTGAAGATTTTCTCTGTCTCGATCTACCTAAAGTTTTCCACGGGACGCTTTAAAATTTTAGACTTACTGCTGGGTCGGTTATATGTATTTATCAGTTATTGCTATCGCTTGTGGAGCTGCATTCGGTGCCATTTTAAGATGGCTACTGGCTATCAGTTTGAACACTTTGCATTCGGCTATACCCTATGGCACGTTGGCGGCGAACTGGGTAGGAGCCTATCTTGCTGGTATGGCAGCCACTTTTTTAACTCATTACATTGATATTGCGCCGCAATGGCGCTTACTGATCATTACGGGATTTCTTGGTGGGTTGACCACTTTTTCGAGCTTTTCTCTTGAAGCAGTCCAATTATTACAATCACATCGTTGGGGATTGGCTTTAACCCACACGCTGTTGCATACGGGGGGTTCAATCCTGCTAACCATACTGGGCATGCTCAGCATGCAGTGGCTACTCAAATAAATTCAACGCAGAATATTTTTTTAAATCATCTATCAGTAGGATGGACTTAAAATAGAGTTTTACCCGTTTGTTTATTCTGCAATAATATACCGAATAATGACTCTTTTGTCCCTTTAGGATTTGCAAACGAAAACCCAAGATGATCTGAAAAAAGTCTCATTAGCCATGATGCTTTAACCATCTATGGGTTGGTCTGGTGTGTCGAGTATCAGCTGATAAAATGCTGCATTCAGCCAGTGCCCAAATTTAAAACCAATCTGTGCTAAAGTCCCGGCGTGGGTAAAACCTAACTGTTCATGTAAGGCGATACTGCCACCATTATCAGCATCAATGACGCCAACTAAAACATGTTTACCGGCTGCTCGAGCACGGATGATCAATTCATCCATCAGTTTTTTTGCCAATCCCTGCCGTCGGTGATCTTTGTGCACATACACACTGTGTTCAATGGTATATTTATTGGCGGGATAATCACGAAATGCGCCCCATGAAGCAAAAGCCAATAATTTTCCTTGGTCATCCACTATACCGATCACTGGACAATGTTGTGCCTGTTTTTTGGCAAACCAGTGTTTCATTGATTCTGGTGGACGTGGATGATAATCATACAAAGCAGTAGAATGGACTATGGCGTCATTAAATAAGGCCAATATGGCTGCAGCATGTTCTGCCTCATTGCAGTCTATCAAATGTGTATTGTTGGTTTGTGCTTTGCTCATGTTTGTAACGCCCCTATAAAAAAGACTGCCATAAATAGGCAGTCTTGTATCGTTAAATCAAGCCTTTTTTGGTCAAATAACCTTCATAATCACCCAGATAATATTCGAAGCCACCTTCACCATCCAATTCGATGATTTGTGTCGCCAGACTGGATACAAATTGACGGTCATGGGAAACAAATATCAAGGTGCCTGGAAATTTTTCCAGCGCCATGTTTAACGCTTCGATGCTTTCCATGTCCATATGGTTGGTTGGTTCATCCATGATCATGACATTAGGTTCTTGCAAAATCAGTTTACCATACAGCATGCGTCCTTTTTCCCCACCGGATAATACCTGAACTTGTTTGCCCACTTCATTGCTACCAAACAGCAAGCGTCCCAGCGTACCACGAATGACTTGTTCATCGTCGCCTTCTTTGCCCCACTGACGCATCCAGTCGGTTAATGTTGCCGGTTTATCAAAATCATTTTCATGATCCTGCGGGTAATATCCCACTTGGGCTTTTTCTGCCCATTTGATTGTTCCAGCGTCAGCCTTAATGCCTTCGGCATATTCTTCTTGATATGCTCCAGCCAACAGTTTCAGCAAGGTAGACTTACCTGCACCATTTGGACCAATGATCGCCAGACGCTCACCGGCATCAAGCATAAAACTCAGATTTTTGAACAATTGCTTATCAAAACGTTTCGATAAGCCTTCCACTTCCAATGCCTGACGGTGAAGCTTTTTCTTATCGTCATAGTTAAAGCGAATAAACGGACTTTGGCGACTAGAAGGCTTAACTTCTACCATATCTGCTTTAATTTTATCAGCCAGCTTGGCACGACTGGTTGCTTGACGAGCTTTAGATTTATTGGCAGAAAAACGCGCCACAAATTCCTGTAGCTCTTGTAGTTTTTCCTTGGCTTTAGCATTGTCTTTCAGTGTTCGCTCACGCGCTTGGGTTGAAGCCAGCATATAGTCATCATAATTACCCGGATATAGCGTTATACCACCATAGTCCACGTCAGCCATATAGGTACACACTTCGTTCAAAAAGTGGCGGTCATGGGAAATAATAATCATGGTTGATTCGTAGCTGTTCAATACTTCTTCCAGCCAGCGAATGGTATTAATATCCAGATTATTGGTTGGCTCATCTAATAATAAAACATCTGGCTTGGAAAACAGTGCCTGCGCCAACAAAACACGCAGTTTAAAGCCCGGTGCCACTTCGCTCATGGTTGCATTGTGCAGATGTTCATCAATGCCAACACCAGCCAATAATTCTGCGGCACGTGCTTCAGCGGTATATCCATCATATTCGGCAAATTTGGCTTCCAACTCAGCCGCATGCATGTAATCATCTTCACTTGCCTCAGGATTGGCGTAAATGGCATCACGTTCAGTCATGGCTGCCCACATTTCTGTGTGCCCCATCATCACCACATCCAATACACGCATGTCTTCATAGGCGAACTGATCCTGACGCAGCTTACCCAGACGCATACCGTGATCGATGGCGACTTCTCCACTGGTCGGTTCTAAATCCCCACCCAGTATCTTCATAAAGGTAGATTTACCTGAACCGTTGGCACCAATCAGACCATAACGATGGCCACCACCAAACTTCACTGATACATTTTCAAATAATGGCTTTGCGCCAAATTGCATCGTAATATTATTGGTACTGATCACAGAAGTGATTCCTTATAAAATCATGACAAAATAGGCTAATTTTAACACAAGGTGGTCATAAAATTCGGAAAACCGGTGTTTATCGATTACAATAAAGCCATAATAATTGTAAATGAAACGCTTTCCTGAATTGAGTGCTACCTGCATTATGCCCAAACTGACCCTCAAGCTAATTGTGTTGTTAATGACCGGAGGCGTAATTGCCGGTCTAGTCGGTATCGCGCTAATCACTTTGCTGCACCAAATTCAGCAGGCAGTTTATGCTATCAGCCGCACAGATGGCGTTACTTTCCGTATCATGGTAGAACAAACTAGCGGTATTCACCGTTTTTTGGCACTACTGAGTTGTGGTGTCATTGGTGGTTTAGGCTGGTGGCTGATGCATCGTTTTTTACCCAAGCTGGTTGAGATTAAAAAAGCCATCAGCTCTGCAGCCACACCATTGCCCTTTTGCACAACCTTATTGCATGGTTTGCTGCAAATTGTCACGGTAGGCATGGGATCACCGTTAGGTAGAGAAAGTGCACCGCGTGAAATCAGCTCAGCACTCATGGAACAATGCATTCGTCGCCTGCACCTCAGCAGCGACGAGCGCAAACTATTACTCGCCTGCACGGCTGCTGCCGGTTTGGCAGCGGTATTTGATGTTCCACTTGCTGGTGCACTTTTTGCGTTAGAAACTTTGCTTATCAGTTTTCATTTCACTGCCGTGATTGCTGCTCTTATCTGCTGCACCATAGCGGCATGGGTGGGTAGTCTTGCTCTAGGTGGGATGCCTACCTATCATTTACCTGAGCTCCACTTGAATCAGGCCTTATTGTTATGGGCGGTGTTATTGGGTCCCATCATTGCCATTAGTTCCTGGCTGCTACAACGACAATTACGCGCCTGCCAACCTAAAAACCGTCAAAATCCTCAGCAGATCTTCATCAGCATTGTTGCATTTAGTCTGATTGGCATGCTCTCGATATGGCTTCCGGAGATATTAGGAAATGGTAAAGCTGGAAATGAACTGAGCTTTGCCGACGCCATCACTTGGCGCTATGCACTGGCACTTTTAATTGGAAAGTGGTTGGCGGTACTGCTCGCCAGTCGTGGCGGTGCTTATGGCGGATTTATTACCCCATCTATGATGTTGGGCAGCATGCTGGCTTTAATATTAGCGTGTTTATGGAATAGCGCGCTTCCTGAAATTTCAACAATCGCCGCATGTATTATCGGCGCCTGTGTTTTTTTGGCAGTACAACAAAAAATGCCTGTCACGGCTATTGTCTTCATTGTGGAAATTACTGAGGTTACGCCGCACATCATCATGCCTATCATGCTCTGCCTGCTCTCGGCACTGCCCACTCAGACCTATTTACAGAAAATATCATCTTCATAGCAGCAGACGAATCCATTCCCTTTTTTTTCCTGCTAAAAATCGCATTTCAGGCTAATAACTTGTACCCAATGTCGGTACTCAGGCTGAATTCAGAGGCATCATTCAGCCCGATTACAGTGATTGATAATGTGCTTCGATTAAATTAAATCGATTTCGGAGAACCTGATCAATCATATCTGCGTTTAGCTTAGCAATACATTAACTTTGGTTGAGCACAAATAATTCATCACTCAGCACCCGCAAAGGCTGCATATTACTTTCTCCTTTGATCACTCGAGACTGATCTGAACGCAAGCAAGCCCCACCATAATGACCGCCTACCGTGAAAGTACATACCTGAACATATTGATCATCTACCTTTGGTAAGCACCATAATTGCTGATAAATATTTTCCTGCTGCGCGAATTGACCATGAGTCATGTCCAAAACCTGCTGTTGATGATCCACCAGCTCAATATTATGACCACATCGCCCTGCTATTGGTTTAACGGCATAGCCTTCCTGAATCAATCGTTCATTTAACTCATAATTAGAATCAAGCAGATAACGATGATTAGGAAACATCGACCACAATACTGGCAAAATCGCTTTATTGCTGGTAATCACCGTCCACAAGGGCTCAAACACCAATATTTCGGGACGCAATAATACATCGATTAAGCGCACTTGATTATCTGGTTGCCCAGTACTCACCGGTAAGGCACTAATCTGTTGTGCATCTTCCTCACGCACCTGTTCCAACACCGTTTCCCAAGCCCATGTTTTCCACACACATTTAACTTCACGACAATCCGCATCGATCAAACGACCATACTGATCCCAATGCAATTCACCCAAGCCACATAAAATCTTACTTTGGTAACCCGCTCGTTTTAACGCCTCTTGCATAAAACGCGCATGATAATTTTCTTCTGCATCTTTATCCTGCATGATGTGGACAAAATCACATGCATCACTGTGCTTCCAGCAATCAATCAAAGCATCTAATAGACCTTCACCTGGATTGGTGCCTGCATTCAAGCCACCTTGATCAGCCCACTTCTGTAGTATCAAACCCGTTTCAGTATGGCAGGAAGCAGAATCAGCATTGTATTCATAAACTTTTAACCCTCGCTCATCCATACAGAAATCCAGTCGACCAGTGATCATTTGATAGCGGCGGTTTTGCCAGGACAAGCGCAGCCTAGGCCACAATATTTCCGGTACATTAAAATTTCTCAATAAACCATCATCTTTGATGACCTTCTCCGTTGCATGCATATACATCAAATGCAACTCATTACTAGCCATAATCAATTCCTGTTCAGCACTGGCTGACATCGTAAAATAACGGTAAGCATTATCTTTACTGACATGGTGTCCATTGGCGGCAACATAAGCCTGTTCAATTGGATCAAGTTCATTAAGCCATTCTTTTTCAAACTGCCCTTTTTGCGGCAAAAAAGCCACGTGAATGGGTCTTAATTCCGCTGCAATTTCAGGCTGAGGTAGGCTGTAAGTTGGGTCATCGGTTTGGATCATCCAGCCTAAAATAGTTGTATCTGGATAAGTATCTTGTAAAAAATATTCACCATTGATCACGGATAAGGGCAATTCACGCGTCCATTGCTGCCCGCTAGGTAAACGGTGTTCTGCTAGATTTTGCTCTACAATACGCACCTTATCACTTAACACCTCTGTAATAATGGCTACATGCCCGGTGTACTCGAATATTCCGCCTTCATCCCAGATCAACAAAGCTCCAGCCTGAGGAATTTTTCTACTACCATTGGCATAAGCTTTTAATGGCAATAACGCTTCGTCAAACACCCGACGCAAGATACGTAATGAAAAAATTTCATATGCCATGCCAACATCAGTGAATACCAGTCCATAATTGATATATAAAAAGCGTCGCGCAAATTCAACACATTGCCACTTATAACCCATGTATTCATGACCGACATAACTTCGATAGGCAGCGTCATCCTTAAACACCGTTTTATCAATATGAGTTTCGTCCGCTGAGTAGATAGCAACTCCTCCTGGCGCAAACCCCAAAAGAGTACCAAAAGGTTCACATTTTTCCAGACATTTCTTTTCCTTCATAGAGATACAAACCCATTAAATTATTAGACTTTTGCATCATAAACCTTTTTAAATCATAGTTATAATTAATTACACTAAGCTAACATTATGGGTTTACGGTATCCCTATCAGCGATATACAATCACCGAAAAATAAATCAGAGAATAAAATAGTCACAACAAGTTTAAGCTTTATTAGCGACAAACGCCTTCAAAGCGGGTCAAACCATCATTAGTGAACTTAACCAGTATAGAAAAATCCCGTGCTTTAATGCCGATATTTTCTATATTGATGTTTACAGCCGAACAAAAAAATGAGGTAATTGTATGCAACTCTATATTTATGATCATTGCACTTATTGTGTGCGAGCCAGAATGATTTTTAGCTTTAGAAATATACCGGTGACATTAGAATACATTCTGAATGATGATGAAGATACACCTAAGAAATTAATTGGGCAAAAAATGGTACCGATACTGGTGAAAGATGATCATACTGCTATGGGTGAAAGTCTGGATATCGTGTCTTACATCGATCAGTTAGCCAGCACCACACCCTTAGACACAAATATTCGTCCAGAAATCAAACAATGGCTAGACACTGTAGACGAGTACCGTAACGATTTGATCGTACCTCGAAGTACCCGCCTGAATCTACCAGAATTCGCTACGCAACAAGCAAGAGATTATTATATTGCGAAAAAAAGCGCCCGTTTTGGCGATTTTCAACAACTGCTGGAAAAAAGTCCTGAACTCATCAACCGTTTACAAAGCGATTTACATCGATTGGCACCATTAATCAAAAGCAATCAAGCTGTTAACGGAACTTTCAGCCTTGAAGATATTCTGCTTTTTCCAATAATCCGCAATCTGACCATGGTAAAAAACATTGAATGGCCTGCTATCGTATTAGATTATTTGCAAACGATGAGTAGTCAAACCAACATCCCCTTGTACCTCGACCGCGCTATTTGATCGATTAACTACAGGTAGGCAGTTTTCTCCAAACTACCTACCTGATACAGATTATGCAGCCATTATCCACGCAAATTCATCTGCTCCTTGAACTCATCATTCTTGTACAAAAGAATATGCTTCTCTCACAGCCATAGCGCAGAGATAATACCTTTATTGAGTATTGGCTGATTACGCCAATCATCTCATCTATAGCTACAAAGCAAATACAGATAGTGCGTATAAAAGCCAATTTGCCAGCTACAGATTAGTAGTCTTGTTCATCATGGGGATTTATTTCATCATTCACAAACTACATAACAACCCACAATAGTTCTGCGCAATTTCCTGAGTCAGCGCGTTCATTTCTCCGATTCCTTCGTATCAACAATCTTCGCTAAACCACAACAATTCACCCCTTTAAAGATACGAGAAGTTATTCTTGCTGAGTGACACTAAAATACTACAACTAGGCAACGCTGATGTAACCAAGAATCCAACAGCTTTTTAACATTTAAATAGCATAAAATAAGAATTATTTTATTAAATTTACATATTAATGCTATTCGAAGTTTTCATTAACTTTCTCCAGCTTATATATATGATATTAATAGAAAAATAAAGATTTAACAGATTAACAAAAACCAAACTAAACCAACATAAGTTTGACAAAGTAAACCTATATCTTACCTATTCAATGCAGCAAGTAGCCTCAGAATGGCATAACCATATTTCAGTAAAATAGTGATTTCAAACTTATTTCACTATCCTAAGATAGTCATCTTGTATATAAAAAAACTAAATACTACAATTAACTTAACTTAAGTATAGATTAACAAAACTAAAATTTATGCTTAAAAATCATAAATAAATATGAGGAAATAAAGATGTCTAAAACCAAAACAGTTTCAGAAGTACTTGTAGATGTCATGATTGAAGCTGGTGTCAGCAACTGCTACGGCATCATTGGAGATACCTTAAATTTCGTTGGTAAAGCGATTGAGAAAAGCAACATCAACTGGATTCATACCCGCCATGAAGAGGCTGCAGCCTTCGCTGCCGGTGCCGAAGCCATGATCACCAACAAATTAACTGCTTGCGCTGGTTCTTGTGGCCCAGGTAGTCTGCATTTAATCAATGGTCTGTACGAATCAAACCGTAACAATGCACCGGTACTGGTCATAGCCAGCCAATTGGCTGCTTCATCCATGGGCACAGGATTTCCACAGGAAGTGGATTTTCTAAAAGTTTATCAGGACACCAGCGTCTATTGTCAAATGGTTAACCAGCCTGATCAAGCGCAGCGTATCTTCACCCAAGCAGCGCAAGCAGCATTAAATAAACGTGGTGTGGCGGTGGTGATTCTGCCTAGCGATATCAGTAAAATGACTGTTGAGGAAAAACCGATCCATATCTGGCGTCCGCAACCAGTGATTAGTCCAAATGACGAGGAAATTAATGCGCTGGCACAATCCATCAATCAAGGTAAAAAAATTACTATTTATGCTGGTATCGGCAGTCAGAACGCCCATGATGAAGTGGTCGCTTTGGCAGAAAAACTAAAAGCGCCAGTAGTTCACACGTCACGCGCCAAAGACAGCATTGCTTATGACAATCCCTATCAGGTGGGAATGACCGGCATGTTTGGCACCAAAGCCGGATACGACGCCATCAAAGATTGCGATACCTTGTTGTTACTGGGCTGTGGCTTTGCCTGGTCAGAATATTATCCACAACATGCCAAAATCATTCAAATCGATCATGATGCCACTCAGCTTGGCTTGCGCCATCCCATCGATTTAGGTTTAGTTGGTGATGTTCAAGCCACCATCAACAAACTTCTACCCCATATTAACGCGCGCACTGATGACAGCTTTTTAAATAAATATACCGCGCTTTTTGCCAAAATCATGGCAAAATTTGAAACATTTGCCGAGCATTTAAATGATAAAAGCCCCATTCATCCGCAACAATTAGTTGAACTGATTGATAAACATGCCAATGATGATGCCTTAATTACCGCAGATGTTGGCACACCCATGCTGTGGGGCGCGCGCTACTTAACCATGAATGGTAAACGACGCTTTCTAACCAGCCTCAAACATGGCACCATGTCAAACGGCATGCCTCAGGCGTACGGATTCCAGAAAGCGTTCCCAAACAGACAAGTGATTTCCCTATCAGGAGATGGTGGATTGGCGATGCTCATGGGTGATCTGTTGACCGCGAAACAGGAAAATTTACCGATTAAAATCGTGGTGTTTAACAACAGCTCATTAAATTTCGTCGAACAGGAGCAAAAAGGTGAAGGTTTAGTCGAAGTTTATGTCGATTTGAAAAATGGTGATTTCAAAACCATTGCTGAAGGCTGTGGCTTTAGCGCACAGACAGTCAGCAAATCTTCTGAACTCGAAAATGCGGTCAAAACATTCCTGTCGACATCTGGACCAGCTTTACTCAATGTCATTATTAGCCCAGATGAACTGATCATGCCCCCAGCAATCAGCTATGAAAATGTTAAAAACATGGTCTGGTATGGTTCCAAAGCCATTCTTGAAGGCAAAGGCAAAGAAGTAATCGACATGATCAAACATAATATTTAAGCATTAGCCGATTTATCGATTGGGCGGATCTGCCCAATCGATAAATACACATTTTTCAATACTCATTCATCTATTCTAAGCCGTAGGTACATTTTTTGCTTATCGTGATAATGATCGATAAATAATTGCTTTCAAAACCGATTAAAGAAAATAATAATCTATTAATGATTTATCAATAAAATTGGTTCCAAACATATTAGATCAATCATCATGACAGTTTTAACCAATCAGCTAATGATCAATCAGTGCGATTAGCTTGGTTGTCACCCATTTATCGTGTTTTCCATCAGCAATTTAAATAATCATACAGAGTGTGATTAATCTTATCACTTAATGTCAGTTTAAAGTCTAACAGCCTCAATCAGCAATCAGAATAAACCAGCTTAAAGGAGCATAAGTGAACACAATACGTTTTGCGTACGCAACGTTGACGTATGTTTTTGTTCACAGCTCCTATAAGACTAATTGATATAACGCAGAAATCTTTGCAGTTGATCATGCAACCACTCAATAAAGTATCGATAACCCTTGATCAAATTACAACCATTACATTTTGCGTATTGCTCGCTTCATGTGGCGATACCACACCCGCTGTTGCCGTTTAGATGGTAATTGATTAGCACCATATTGCCACAAAATAAATTGATCAACTAATGTGGCTATATCGGGCGTTAGCATATTGGCTTCTTCCAACATCTGCTTAATTTCTTGCGGACCATAAGCCAGGATCTCATCTTCTTCGCCCTCAATGATGGTTTTTTTGAGTAGATTAAATCCATCTATTAAAGGAGAAGTATTATTTCGTCCCTGACGCCATACCCAGATCATCAGCGGCAATGAGGTGACAATAATGCCAACTATGATGATAAACAGCACCAACCATGATGGTAGATTTTTTAGGCCAAATTTAGAAAATAGGGTACTTCTCTGCCCTGTGTCATAATTCACCACCCATTGTTGCCAGTAAAACTGACCTTGATCGAATTTTTTCTTAATCCAAGGATATTTGGGGGTTAAATGCTCCGTTTGTTCTGCCGGTAATGCGTTTTCAATTCCACTGTCAACCCTTGTAGCCGATACGGTTCCCGTAGGATCTATCCGCTGCCATAGATTTTTTTCTGCAATCCATATTTCTACCCAAGCATGAGCATCTTTATTGCGAATCTGCCAAAACTGTCCATCAGGATGATATTCACCGCCTTGATAACCGGTAATAATTCTGGCCGGAATGCCCGCAGCACGCGCCAGCCATACCGTGGCATCAGCATAATCCTCACAGAATCCCTCATGGCTGGTAAACAGAAAATAATCAGTGTGATTTGCCTTCTCACCACCCCGCTGCGGAGTCAAGGTATATTGAAAATGTTGCTCACGATAATAAGTTAGAATACGTTGTATAAAATCTTCAGTATTTTTCGATTGCTGCGCCAATTGTTTGGCTAATATCCGTGTTTGTTGATTGATGCCAGCAGGAAGTTCCAAATAAAACCGCCTGAGTGTCGGATTTAAATTTTGTCGTAATTGAGCGGATAAAGAAGAATAAAGATGTATGCGACGTAATCCTTCGCGGCGTTTTTCCAACCTCACCACATTACCAACCTGCCGTGAAATATCAGCTTGACTATCAGCTAATGGCTGATCTAAGGCCGGAACACGTCCATTATCATCTTTAATGGTGATCTCATAGCTAACTAAGCGAGTATCTGCATTTTTTTCCAGTTCACTTCTTTTGGGTAACAAAAGAGTCTGTTTATCTGTATATTGATCATTTACAGCTTTCCATACTCCGTTTTCGTTACGCCCCATTACCAAAACTCGCCAGTAAAGATCAGCAGGTTTGACCGTAACATCCTGCGCAAAAGTCACATTAAAAGCCAGTTCATTGCTTTGAACAAGATGACTGATACTACCGGGATCCATCGTGTCTGACAGCCCGGTCGAGGTGGCAGTCGACGTGGGCGGTATACCCCATAATGGCGTATTTTTTCGCGGTACCACAATAAATAAGATTACCGCCAATGGCAATGACAAAAGCAAGACAACTGCACCTTGCTTGATCGCCGCCTTAGGTTCAATACCCGCCAACAATCCGAGCGAAGAAAGCAGGCAAAATAAAGAGATAATTATCCACGGTGCCATCAGCATATGCTGGTTAAATAACAGAGCACCGCCCATCAAAATGATCTGCGCCAACAATAATACTTGCCAGTCACGTAATGTCTCGCCCTCATAGGCTTTTAAAACCACCATGAGCAAGAGCAATGCCACACCGCCATCACGCCCGATTACAGTGCCGAGTTTATAATAGACCCATCCAGCCGAAACGGCCAATAAAACCACCAACGCCCACAAAGGTAATTTTTTTAAAGTGGTCATTAATAATAGCATTCGCATGATTAATAAAAAGCCGAATGCCACAGAAACCGTGAATGGCAACTCCAATAATAATGGCAAAGCCACCCAGCTAAGCATCAGTAATAATAAGAATTGCGCGCGAACTTTAGGCGTTTTGCGCAAAAAAATAGGATCAGCCAACCACATTACCAAGTTCCTAAAGCTGTTAAACAGTATGTCCGTTGCGCTGTTCCGGCTTCAAAACGCTGATGGGGTAATTCTAAAATATATTTTTCCCCTCTAGCCTCTGCTCTGAGCACTCGAAAACATAGCATACTGGCAAGTTTTTCTTTTGATGTATTAGCAGGATAATTGCGATAGGAAATTAAAGCAGGTTCAACCACAGAACCGCTTTGTTCAAAGTATTTATCCAGCAATTGACCACTTTTTGCATAATGCTTCCATGCGATATATTTCAAAGGCGTGGTATTTTGATGAGGAAGCAAATAAGCTGGATTTTCTCCACTCATGGTAATTTGTACAGTGTCATCACTTTGATCAACACTGGCTACAGGTAAGTCATGCATTAAAGGTGAAGGAAATATAATAATTTCATCATGAAATTCCCAATTTGCTTCTACCATTAACAGACCAAATGGAGCCATACTGGCACCAGCTAATCTGAGCGTGGGTAAATATCCCCGATTTTGTGGCGGTAAGCGCCAGCTAAACTCTCTATTTTCAGGAGTGATGTTCCATAATTGCCAGTCTTTGGCTCGTTCAGTCTCTTCTAAACCGGTACGCAACCATAGCCAGCGACGGCGTTTGCAATCATCACAAGCGCGTAACGTTAAAACGATTTCTCTTTGAGCAAAATATTCTGCCGCTGGAATAATCTCCAGAACCAAACCAGTTAATTGGCGTAGGCCGGCTGCTGCACCAAAAAAAATAATCCCCATCAACCAAAACACCAATGCATAGGCAATATTGACCTGATAGTTAACGGCCATAATCCACAGTAATATACAAGCTATACTGAGCCCCCAGCCTAGTCGTGTGAGGCTAAAACGAACATTCTTCAGACGCAATGCTTGATAGCCATCAATGTGAATTGGCGCAGGTAATTCAGACCACGGCCACATGATCAAGCATCTCGGTTAATACAGTTCTACTGTCTTGCTGACTTTGAATAGGCTGCAATCGATGCGCTGCCACAGCAACCCAAATGGCTTTAACATCTTCAGGCAGAACATGCGCACGGGCATGTACCCATGCATGCGCTTTTGCCGCTCTGACTACGGCTAGACCAGCTCGAGGACTAAGACCAACGGCAAAACGACCAGGAACACGTGTAGCTTGCACCAATCGATAAATATACTCGGCTGCGGCTGGTGAAATAGTCGTTTCCGCGGCTTCAGTTTGCCATTGCTGTAGTATCTTACTATTGGTTATAGGTTTAATTTTCGGAATATATTGGCGACGACCACCACTTAAATAAAGCTGTTTTTCTTCTTTTTCGGCTGGATATCCCATACTCAAACACATCATAAACCGGTCTAACTGTGATTCAGGTAAAGGATAAGTTCCCAATTGCTCTACTGGATTTTGCGTTGCCACCACTAAAAAAGGCTGTGGCAAATGATACGTTTTGCCGTCTACAGAAACTTGCCCTTCCTCCATTGCCTCCAAAAGAGCAGACTGTAGTTTAGGAGAAGCGCGATTTATTTCATCTGCTAATAGAAAAGGATTAAAAACCGGTCCAGGTTGAAAAATGAACTCACCGTTTTGCGGTTGAAAAATATTCACCCCTAACAAATCTGTCGGTAGCATATCGTTAGTAAATTGAACACGTTTATAGCCCATTCCTAACACAGCGGCTAAAGCATGAGCCAAAGTAGTTTTACCCACGCCTGGCACGTCATTCAATAAAACATGTCCGCGAGCAAGTACACAAGTGACAATTTGTTCCAGTAATTGTTGTTTACCCAGAATAAGGGCATTGAGCTGTTTGAATATTGGATCAAGTTTCGGGTTCATCATTATCTATATTTAAAAAACTGGATTTATGTAAATATTAACTATACAATTAAATAATTATCTCAAGCCGCTAGATTCTCCACACCAGCATATTTAAGATAATTTCACAAATATTAAACTATTTTAAATATATGTAAAGAGTATTAACTAATATTTACAATTTAGATTTTGTTAGTCAATACGAATATATTCTATCGCAAGTATTTCAATGGTTTCTACACCATCCACGCCAGCCAAGCGCACTTCATCTCCCTCATGAGCTTTCAACAAACAGCGTGCAAGGGGTGACACCCAAGAAATTTTATTCTGGCTCAAATCTATTTCGTCTGTACCAACGATTTTAACCGTTTGCTCCTGCCCGTTTGCACGTAAAATGGTCACCGTGGCACTAAAGAAAACCTGATCACAATCTCCTCGTAATTCCGGATCAATAACTTGAGCTGCTTCTAATCGTTTGGTTAGAAAACGTATTCTTCGATCAATTTCACGTAATCGACGTTTGCCATACAGGTAGTCACCATTTTCACTACGATCCCCATTGCCAGCTGCCCAGTTCACCACATTCACCACTTCAGGGCGCTCTTTGTGAACCAGTTGGTACAGCTCATCCTGTAAGGCCTGATGACCACCTGGGGTAATATAATTTGGGGTATTTTTTTGCTCACTACTCATTAGTTTTCCTAAAACAATAAAACAGGCTGTCTGTAATCAGACAGCCTGCACAGATAAAAAAGATCACGATCTGAAGAGCAACGCTCAACTTAAACGATTCAATGATTTTTATCTTAATTTAGACAGACAAATTGGTCATAGATGATCAAACCATAGTCATGACGGTCAAATCAGTGTCAATTTTTTATTTATGCTTGAAAACCTTTTTTTAGCTTTTCAGCATAAGCATTCAGATCACTGATTGGACGAGTGGCCACACCAGAATCCATTGCTGCCTTAGCTACGGCAGGCGCAACCACATAAATCAAACGCGGATCAAAAGGTTTCGGAATCAAATATTCACGACCAAAAGTCATATCAGCATCTTTATAAGCCTTAACAACTTCTGCACTTGGTGGCGTTTTCGCCAATTCGGCGATAGCATTAACACAAGCCAATTTCATTTCCGCATTGATGGTAGTAGCACCAACGTCTAAAGCCCCACGGAAAATGAACGGGAAACACAATACATTATTGACTTGATTAGGAAAATCAGAGCGTCCAGTACCCATGATGACATCAGGACGGGCTGCTTTGGCTTCATGTGGCCAAATTTCAGGAGTCGGATTGGCCATAGCCAGAACAATAGGATCATTGTTCATGGTTTTCAGCATCTCTGGGCTTAATACGCCAGGACCGGATAAACCAAGAAATATATCTTTTCCTTTTACCGCATCTTCCAGCGTCCGCTGACCTTGATCAGGCTGGGCAAAGGCTTTTTTAGATTCCACCATGTTTGCTTCACGATTCTGATAAATCACGCCTTTAGAATCACAAACAGTAATATTTTCCCTTTTCATGCCCATGCTTACCAACAATTCCAGACAGGCAATAGCCGCAGCACCGGCACCAGAACATACCAATTTAACCTGCGCAATATCTTTACCGACCACGCTCAAAGCATTTTTAATAGCGGCGACAGTAATAATGGCCGTACCGTGCTGATCATCATGAAAAACTGGAATTTTACAACGTTCGCTAAGTTTCTTTTCAATATAGAAACATTCAGGAGCTTTGATATCTTCCAGATTGATTCCGCCGAAAGTTGGTTCTAATGCGGCAATGATATCAACCAGTTTGTCCGGATCAGTTTCATCAATTTCAATATCAAAAACATCTACTCCGCCAAACTTTTTAAAAAGTACACCTTTGCCTTCCATTACTGGTTTGCCTGCCAGCGCACCAATATTGCCCAGACCAAGTACTGCAGTACCATTTGAGATTACTGCAACCAGATTGCCTCGAGCGGTATATTTATATGCATTTGCAGGATCACGATGAATCTCCATGCAAGGTGCTGCCACACCCGGCGAATAAGCCAGCGACAAATCCTCTTGGGTATTCAATGGTTTAGTCGCACAAACTTCTATTTTACCAGGGCGAGGTTCTTCGTGAAAACGTAATGCAGCTTCTTTGATTAATTCATCCATATAAGTTCTCAGTTCCAGGTTTTTAACACCAACAAGCTGTTTTTTTAAAAAGCACAATAAAAAACCTTTTAACGGGTGTCTAAAGAATTAGTACCTGTCAAAAGTGATTTATATTATAGCTTTATTTAACAAAATCATACACCGCTTTTATGGTTAATATTTCACATTCACGATTACAAAGCCGAAGATAATTGTTGAATTTCCCCATTTTTAATGGCTAAAACTAACAATCCTTTAAATTCACAAACTGTCGCTTTAACACACCACCCATATGCATCAAAAAATGCAAAGCAATTAATGATAAAATAATATACAGTGCTTTACTTTGATTTCTCTTGCTGATACTGCTGTGCATATTCCACAGCACTGCTGATCGCCATTTTCGCTTGCGGGCTATTTTTCCAACAGCTACTACCAACTAAACAAGCAATCTGTTGTGTAATATCCTGTGGGTTTTCCTCAGCAAGCTGGGCCAAAGAATTGATTCCGATCTGTTCCAAACGATCAATCACCTTGTCCCCTACACCTTTGACTTTGACCAATAATGCCCGTTCAGATTCACTAAACACCATAAGCTGCCAACCTTCTTAATAATTTTATTCAAATGTATTTATCACCGTCTCTACTGATTAAGACCTTTACCTAAATATCATAAATAGGATAATTAGTGATTGATTAATGATAACTTAGCAATTCTGATTGCGCAGTAAAATGTTTTAGAACAAAACCGCATAAAAAAAGCGGGTATTCAAACCCGCTTTTTTTATTCAAGAATAAGTTAGAACCATTGGCCGAAACGTCGGATGTACCAGCGTTTAACCATCTGAGTTACCACACAATAACAACCTAATGTCAGTACCAGCCATGGGAAATACTGCCATGGTAATGGAGTCAGTCCAATCCAGTTACTGATCGGCGAAAAGGGAATATAAATTCCGATGGCCATAATTAATCCTGTCATCAGCAATACTGGTAATGCTGCCGTGCTTTGAATAAATGGAATCTTACGGGTACGCAGCATGTGTACCACCAATGTTTGGGACAATAGACCTTCAACAAACCAACCAGAATGAAACAGATTTTGCACTTCCGGTGCATTAGCATGAAATACAAACCACATCAACGCAAAGGTACTGATGTCAAATATGGATGAAATAGGACCAATAAACAACATAAAACGACTGATGTTAGACACATCCCATTTACGTGGTTTACGTAAAAATTCATCATCCATTCGATCCCAAGGGAGCGATAACTGAGAAAAATCATACAGCAAATTCTGAATCAGAAGCTGAATCGCCAGCATGGGCAAAAATGGTAAAAAAGCACTGGCGAATAACACCGAAAAAACATTACCAAAGTTAGAGCTGGCAGTCATATTCAGGTATTTAATAATATTACCGAAGGTTTCACGCCCTTTAATCACCCCTTCTTCCAGCACCATCAGGCTTTTTTCTAACAAAATAATGTCGGCTGATTCTTTAGCAATATCCGTGGCGGTATCAACAGATATACCCACATCGGCATCGCGTAAAGCGGGAGCGTCGTTAATACCATCGCCGAGAAAACCAACAGTATGACCATTTTCTTGCAATAAACGAATAATTCGCGATTTTTGCAAGGGAGTGAGCTTAGCAAAAACAGTATGTTGTTCCAATAAAGGTTTTAGTACCTCATCACTTAAGCCCTCAATATCACTACCCAACAAAGGCAGTCCGGCTTCAATGCCCACCTCATGACAAATTTTTCGGGTGACAATTGCGTTGTCTCCGGTTAAAACCTTTACCGCAACACCATTCTCACTTAAAGCAGCAATTGCCTGGGCTGCACTGTCTTTAGGGGGATCAAGGAATGTCAGAAATCCACATAAAGTTAACTCAGTTTCATCGGCAACAGCATATTGGGCTTTTTGTGCTTCAGGATTAATGTATTTGGTGCCGATTGCCAGCACACGAAACCCTTCCTTGTTGTAGCTTTCTGTCAGCGACAACAGCCGTTCGCGTTGAGCGGCGTCTAGTGGCAAAAACTGCCCCTGCTCATATACACAGCTGGAAATCGACAGCATTTCTTCTACGGCGCCTTTACAGATCAACACATGTCGTTGGTGCTCATCACGCAACACAACTGATAAGCGCCGGCGTACAAAATCAAAGGGCAATTCATCTATTTTCTGAAACGCAGCAGAATGAATATAAGCACGGTTTTCTGGTTCTTGTGCAAAGCGAATAATCGCCTTATCCATCAGATTTTTCATTCCACTTTGAAAGGAACTATTTAACCACGCCAGCTGAAGGACTTCATGATCATTGTGACCATGAATATCCGTATAATGCTCCAGAATAATTTTATCTTGCGTTAACGTACCGGTTTTATCGGTGCATAACACATCCATCGAACCAAAATTTTGAATGGCACTTAAGCGCTTTACCACAACCTTCCGTCGTGCCATGGCCATGGCACCTTTGGCCAGATTGGCACTGACAATCATAGGTAACATTTCTGGTGTCAGACCAACTGCTACTGCCAAAGCAAATAAAGCAGCATCGCCCCAGTCACCTTTAGTAAAGCCATTTACCAGCAGCACAATTGGCACCAGAATCAGCATAAAGCGGATAAGCAGATGGCTGACACTGTTGACCCCACGGTCAAATGCCGTTTTACCGCGAGTACCGACGATAGATTTAGCTAAAGAACCAAAATAAGTATCATTACCGGTAGCCACCACCACAGCTTTGGCCGTTCCACTCACGATATTGGTCCCCATAAAGCAGATATTTTCTGCATCCAGCGGATTGGATGAGTCAGACGATGGCTGAGATTGCAAATTGGTCGATACCGAAGCACCCAAAGTATCCGATTTTTCAACCGGAATAGATTCACCGGTTAGCACGGCCTGACTGATAAATAAATCACGTGACTCAATCAGACGTACATCAGCAGGAACCATGTCACCGGCAGACAGAAAAATGATATCGCCGGGCACCACTTCTTTAATCGGCACTTCTTGTTGTTCACCAGCCAAATCCCGATGACTACGTCGCAATACCGTTGCAGTCGTGCTTATCATCGATTTCAACGCCTGCGCTGCTTTATTAGAACGGTATTCCTGCCAGAAACTGAGCAAACCACTTAGCAACACCATTACCAGAATAATAATAATGCCACTGAGGCTGGTTTCCTCACCCTGACGTAAAGGAATCAGATAATCTGAAAAGAAACTGACTGCTGCCAGTGCAAGTAAAACAAAAATAAAAGGATTTTTAAACGCGAGTAGTAATTGGATCCAAGCAGATGGTGCTTTATCGTGCACAACATCATTACTACCAAATGAAGCTAATCTTTCTTTGATATCTTGCTCGGTCAGACCACTGAGACTAGTCTGTAAATTAGAAAGCGTTTTCTCAAGACTGTTGCGTGACTCAAGCACAGCTTTAATAGTCACGGATTGATGGGTTACTTTTTTTAGTTTTTTCATAAACAGTACCTTTCCAACCATGATGTTTCCCGGTTGGCAGATACTGTTAACTGGAAAACATCAACGGCCTTGTTGCAATTGATGTATCAATAAAATAAACGGCAGACTCGAATCTTCTTCCATTGTTTTATTCCCAGTTAAATAGTCATAAACGTAATGCGAGGCATTGCGTTCACCGATACCGAAGCAGACTAATCTGCTATTGCTGTCGTCAACACGCATAAAAGACAACAATATCTTCAGCAAGGTAAGGTTTATACGGGTTTAAGATAATAACGTCAATTAAATTTACGTTACCAGTAATAAAAAACAATAATATTCACAAGCTACTACATTAACCAAGATTCATTTAAATAAACCAACAAATTTCATTTTCGCCCTATCTTGATTACCAATTGGGTATGACCAACTAATGTCCATAATGGTTAACTCCTGCGCCCAATTTCAACATTTCAACCGATAAATCAAAATAGCAAACCTTGGAAATGATTTAGATAATTATGTAATGGTTTAGGTATACCATAATCTGCTAAATGTTGCGGCGACACCCATTCGCCCGAGATGCCTTGCAGATTACGATGCAGAGATACTGACATTTGTGCATGATAGGGAAAAATATGCAGTTGCCGATGCGTTAGTCGGTGCAGAAATTCACCATCTGCATTCAAATCATCTGCTGGCAAGTCAAAAAGTGCAGCCAGTTCGTACAAAGCAGTCAAACTGTCGGCGCAGGGTACACACCACAATCCACCCCAAATGCCGTTTGCGGGACGTTTGGATAGAAAAATCGATCCACTTTGATCTCGCATCACTAGCCAATACATCGGCATGTCTTTGACAGCTACTTGAGTTTTCTTACGTGGCAACAGAGCAATCCGATCTTGAGCACGAGCAAGACAGATATCTCCCATAGGACAAGCAGTACAAACAGGCTTACTGCGTTTGCATATCGTTGCGCCCAAATCCATCAACCCCTGAATATAAGCAGGCATATCCTTACCCTCCTGAGGGAGCAAGGATTCAGCCGTTTGCCAAAGCAACTGTTCGAAACTTTTAGCGTTTAAATTTCCATCTAAAGCAAAAACACGACACAAAACGCGCTTAACATTTCCATCCAGAATAGACTCACGCGCATTAAAGCAGAAGGCAGCAATCGCCGCTGCCGTACTGCGCCCTACTCCACAAAGCATTTGCAAGTGCAGCCTATCGCGGGGAAATTCGCCACCAAACTCATTGACTACTTGCTTGGCAGCCTTATGCAAATTACGGGCACGACTATAATATCCCAGCCCTTGCCACAAACCTAACACCTCATCCTCATCAGCAGCAGCCAACGCATACACATCGGGAAAAGCCGTAACAAAACGCGGATAATAATTTAAAACCGTACTGACCTGAGTTTGCTGTAACATAATTTCCGACAGCCAAACCCGATAAGGATCGCGACTATGCCACGGCAATCCATGCCTACCAAATTGTTTTTGCCACAAAACCAAACGTTGCGCAAAATCATTACCTTTTTCCATCACAACCTAATCACAATCTTAACCTGTATTTTATTGACAATTGAATTAATAATAATTTAAAAAAATGATTAAAAAATGGTACAGCCTGAAAAATACTGATACACAAAATAAATGGATTTATTTAGATTTGAGATAAAAATCAAAAAATAAGAATTGAAATAGTTAGAAATCCAGCTGCAAAATTTTTATATAAATTCAAATTTATTGCATTATAAGCTGTCGTTATGGATTTTACACCAATCCTCTTTGCAATTTCAGATTCATAGTAATTGCATACCTACGATAGCAGTAATACAGTTAATATTTGAGCTTGAAAAATAGTCTAATATTCTAAAACTAACCCAATTAACTAGCGGACAGTTCAATAGAAAGAGAATATAAATCATCTTAATCAGAGAAAACATCGTTAATAAAAGCATCATATGTAACAACGCAAAAGATTTTTTTTTTTTGAATAAAAGCATACTCATGAAATTAACAGCTAACACGACAGAAGACAGATGAAATTAGCGTGTCTCGTCATAACATGATTGTCAAAAGTGAAGCAGGTGTTGGCAAAATCCAGAATTTGAAGTTCAAGATTGTATTTTGGATGGATTGACATCTAAATTAAATTTAACAGAATTAGCAGAAAATATTGAAAAAGCGTTTCAGTTCATTTTAGAAATGAATAACATGTTTTTTCTGATCACAACTCAAAACTTAAATTGCTCAGCTGCTAATGAAAAACTAGCCATTTTTTTCAAACAGTGAAGTCAGATTAGCGATAGCGACTAAGAAAATACGATGCTATTAATACAAACACAGATCGATATTATTGCCCTTTTGAACTGTCTAAACAAAATATTCAACTTAGTGAAAATAATTGAACACTAATTCTGAGGAATGCAGATGTTTAGGAAGCCTGGCGGAAAATAATAGAAAAGGAATAAATTAGTCAAAGATTGAACCAGAAGCTCTGTTAAAAGCGACCAATAACACCCATTTGCAACAGGTCGTTCGGTTTCTTTAATAACAATAAATGAGATAAAAAAATATGGTTATTGATCCATATTGAAATGAGTACAAAACGGCATAATCTTGCTATTTAATCAGATCATTAACACCTATACAGCAAATTTTTTAAATTCATTTCTTTAAATATAATAAAAGTCACTTTATAGGGTGAAGCATAACTTTCTTAAACTGATCGTTTGTTAATCATGCCAACTATTCCTGCCAATCATTCAATAAATCGATTTGTTATGAATGACATCGATTATTTCCAAAAAATTTTATTACATCATCGTCGTTTTCGTTTTTAATTTTTTTTAATCAACAATAAGTCTTGCTTCAAGGCTGATTCACAGACTTGGTCCACAACTATTGTCTACATATTTAAAAAAAAATTTAGGCAACATGTTTGTTCAGAACAGGCTAACTTTAATCCTTTTTTCTACTAATATGCAATAATGACTTCTCAGTGATCAAGTATTAAGATATATATTTTCTCTAAAATCTTATTATTAACTTAAAATGAATCAATCATTAGAGAATTTAATAAGAAGTTAATCGCGCTCAACAACCAAGAGCAGATGTTCTTTTTGTGTCATTTATTAGACTATATATAACAAAATTACAACATAGCGAAAAAATTTTCTCTTTAATTTTACTAAATCCAATATAACTTCAAGTCAAAGCAAAAACATCCAATATAGAGTAACGATATCAATAAATAATTGTATAGATCGCCTAACAATCAGCCAAATAAAACTGGCAATAATTAAGATTTTTTTACAGATCAATTTTGAATCACACTTTCTCAAATGCTCGAAATGATAAAAATTACATATAAAAACCTGTCTTTATCGATTTACCTATATTATAATCACTTAAGAACATCATTTTACCGAATATTGATGTTGGTATGATTTAAATAAGGATTGAAAAATGATTAAAAAATTCTCTACAACAGCCGTGTTTTGTTTACTGGCTTTAGGTCTTTTTGGTTGTGATGACGCCAAAAAAGCAAATGAAGCTGCAAGTGCTCCTGCAACGACTACAGAAGCAAGTGTTCCTGCAACTAATGAAACTTCAGCTCCTGCTCCTGCTGTAAATCCTGTCAATAACGGTTCAGAAACCGCCCCTGTTTCTACAAGTATTGAAGAATGTGATCAATATTTTGCAGCTGTTGATAAAATGCTGAAAGAACTTCCAGATAATCAAAAAGCTCTGTTTAGTGCAAGTTATGATAATTTCAAAAAATTGATCAAAGAGCACCCTGAGCAACATGAACAAACTAGAGCAAGCTGTAAACAAGCCTTAGAAGCTCTTCCTCCACAGTTTCGTTAATAAAATCAATTTAAAATAATTGTGAGGCAATTGTATTGCCTCACAATTTTTTTAACCAAGCACAGCACAATCTAAGTCAACAATGTAATATCTTTTTGTAATAATTTAATCTATTCAGAGTGAATAATACCTTTTATTCTCTTAGGATATAGTCTAAAAAATTAACCTTCAAACCAATTAATTATAAGTGCAGAAACTCTTTATAAAATTGATAACTTAAAAATTTATCCGCTAAAATTTTTCAATGTTGATATTATAAGTACCGCTATACAACCTGTATCGACTTCTCATTGCTTTATCCAACAGATGCTGACACAACTGGTTTTACTTTCAAGGTACTCATGTAGAAATATAGTGGAGTGGCAGTATTGGAGCCACAACAGTTTCAGCAGCTTATTCTGCTGAATCTAAGTCGCTACTCATCATGATGAAATAACAGTAAAAAAACTAGGTCATATACGTTACGTATTACCAAAATTCAGTTTTAAATAACTACCATGCCTTATTCAATTTATCTGACTGATCATTACAGACATTTTTTGCTTAAAAATACAATCAGCTTCCCCATTCATTTTAAAATATGAATGATCTTGGAGAAGCTGATGCAAATAATGAATGTTTATAACTTCTAAGAACATATATAACTTTGTACGTGACTCATTGGGAAGTTTTCGAATTAAATATTTAAAATGATGGCACCATACATCCGTTGCCAGCTAGAGCCGATACAAATTAAATCTAGTCCTTTTGATTCTTTTTCAAAAATAATGATTGGTTATTAAGTTTGTCCATTTTCAATGGGTTGCACAAGGATGAATTTTAGAAAACTCTTTATCAAAAACATCAACTACGTATTGATAAATTAAATCATCAATCAAGCTATAAGCTGTTTAATTATCTTTAAATGTTTCCTGATGAATATTCTGATTAAGCCAGAATTTTTCTGACTTTTTTTTCTAGTATTTTATTTTTGAATTAATTTTCAACAATATATTATCAGCTATTAATAATATTCAAGTTAAATGGATTGTAAAAGTTAATTTGTTGATTAGCCTCCTTATTAATATAAATATAGTCATCTTCTTTTTTCTTTATGTAAGTTTCTAATCTATCTACATATAATTCATTAAAATAGAAGGATATAACTGCATAAGAAATTCCCATATATAAAAAGAAAGATTTTTTGTTCGTTAATTCTTCATAGCCTACAGTAAGCTCACGAACATCTATTGTCGCGTTGTCTTTTTCTTTGATATAAATATTTTCAATATCATCAATCTTTGATTTACCTTTTTCTCTGTGATAATTTTGAACATTGAGAAAAGAAAGTTTTAAAAAATTTCTTTCGTGTTGTGGGTTAGATATATTAGGTTCGTCAACAATGAATATGAATGCAGACTGTTTTGGATCATAAATGAAATCAAATATAATTTGTTCTTCAAAAACCAATTCATCAAAAAAGTTTTCTAAATTTTGTATTTTTCTCTTTTTCTAAAATCTTATTCTTAAGTTGTTAAGGTTTTAACCCTACAGAAATAATATGGGTTATTCTCATAAATTCATCATGTGGGAAATTTTCTAAAACAACATTTCAATCAATATTTAAATACTTCCCTTTATCATTTATTATTCAGATATAACTATTCTTATGCCTTTCCGATTTAATATTTTTCCTTTTAGGTCTCATAAACCTTAAGGCTTTTACCTCTTCAACTTTTAACTATATCGCCAACATAAGTCTTAGCATTATGCTCCAGCCATGTGAGTTTGCCGAATATTAGACGCAGCATTATTCACGGGTGATTTTCAAAAGCTGCTATTAATGATGGTGTCTCAACTTCTGATGTTAAGTAAGATTTTCTACCAAAAAAATCAGTTTGATTATTATTCTGATCTATCTATTTTCCATTTTTCATCTACCCTCACCCTTTTTTGGTCAGTGGTCTTTATTCTTGGTTCCCTCATTGGTAGTAATCACTTGTCAGCAGCTTTTAATTAAAAAGTTTGTTTAAAATTCTTTTCAATTACATTAGATTATTTATTAACCGGTAACAATCAGGTATGTAGCTGTGCCAAAATTTTTCACACTTAATCACTCAATTTTTCACCCAAGAAATAATAAAAAATAGTCAACCGACCTGCTTCAATATTACAATTGAACTATTAAAACATATTCAATGTTATTGCGTATGTCCTTTTCTTCTTTTTTAAAGTACTAAATGAAATCTTATTCTCTTTTTGTCAGCTGCCCTCGTGGATTAGAGTCTGCATTAAATCAAGAACTGATCAGTTTAAAATGTGAACAAAGCATCAATCATGATGGCGGAATCGCTTTGAGCGGTGATTTAGCCACCATCTATCGTTTAAACTTGCATAGTCGTGTAGCCAGCCGCGTGCTGATTAGACTTGAGCATGGTCGGTTTCGGCAGGAAAACGATATATATAAAATTGCGCGAAAAATAAACTGGACACAATGGTTTGGTGTCAATAAAAAATTCAAAATTCATATAGAAGGTAAACAGGCACAAATTAATAGCCTTAATTTTGCTGCTTTAAAGGTCAAAGATGCATTGTGCGATGAGTTTCGTGAACGCACAGGTATTCGACCCAGTGTTGAAAAATACCAGCCCGATGTGCGTATACATGTATTTATCGACAGAAATGAATTATCCATTTATATAGACAGCAGTGGCGAAGCTCTTTTCAAACGTGGTTACCGCAGCGATACCGGCGAAGCGCCGTTACGTGAAAATCTGGCAGCCGGTTTGTTATTATTAGCCGGCTATAATGGAACACAGCCATTTATGGATCCTTTTTGTGGCAGTGGCACTGTCGCGATTGAAGCGGCCTTAATCGCCAGCAACCGAGCACCGGGTTTAAATCGAGCATTTGGTTTTGAAAATTTAAACAATTTTGATGCTGACTTATGGCACAAAATTCATCAAGCTGCTGTGTTAGACCAAACCTCACCTGAAGCACCCATTTCTGCCAGCGATATTGACTCTAAATTGATTAAATTAGCACAGATCAATGCCAGTCAAGCCAATATAGAGCAATACATTCATTGGCAAACCAAGGATGTACTCGATATCCGTCCTAACGGCGCAAACGGCATTATGATTAGTAATCCTCCGTATGGGGTTAGATTATCCGAAATCCAGTTGTTACATGCCCTGTATCCTCAGCTAGGCAGCTGGTTAAAACAACATTTTGCTGGCTGGCTGATAGGCATGTTTAGTGCTGACCGGAGTATGCCTAAGCTGATGCGCCTGTCGCCAAAACGCAAAATCCCCCTCTTCAATGGCAATTTGGATTGTCGCCTATTCCTATTAGATATGGTCGCCGGTTCTAATCGACAGAAAGAGCACAAAGCATGAGCACTACTGATGAAAATCTACCACAGCGTCTATCCAAACGAATGGCACAACTGGGCTTATGCTCACGCCGTGAAGCCGATCATTATATTGAACAAGGTTGGGTAAAAGTTAATGGCGTCACGGCTGTATTAGGACAAAAGGTAAATGTTTCAGACCGTATTGACCTTGACCGGCAAGCCCATCGTCAGCAGGCAGAGCGTGTCACTATTTTAATCAACAAACCGGTAGGTTATGTTAGTGCCCAACCAGAAAAAGGCTATCGTGCTGCGGTTGAATTGATCACCGAAGCCAATCATTGGCAAGAAGACAAAAGCCGCATTCATTTTCAAGCTGCGCACACCCGCCATTTGGCACCAGCCGGTAGATTGGATATTGATTCTGTCGGCTTACTTGTGCTGACTCAGGATGGGCGTATCGCCAAACAACTTATTGGCGATAATAGTCATATTGAAAAAGAATATCTCGTGCGCGTTAGTGGCAAACTCAGCGACAACGGTCTAGCTTTGCTCAATCATGGCTTAAGCCTTGACGGCGAAAAACTCCGTCCAGCCAAAGTCACCTGGCAAAATCAGGATCAATTGCGTTTCATTCTTAAACAAGGAAAAAAACGCCAAATTCGTCGCATGTGTGAACTGGTAGGCTTGCGGGTTACTGGTCTGAAAAGAGTACGCATGGGGAAAATCAAGCTGGGTGCATTACCACCTGGACACTGGCGTTACCTGACTAGCCAAGAACATTTTTAACAGTGTCTTCTTCATTGAATTGCCATATGGCAAACAATTATTTTGACATGATATTGAGAGCAATTATATACTTAATTAATACATTTTAAAGTAAACTTACAATGAAAAATATTTTTTTTGGTTTGATTTGTGCATGTCTGTTGGCTGGTTGTGCCACTGAAAGTTCACAAGTTATCAATACGCAAAAAGTTGCTGATTACGAGTCTATTTATCATGGCGTTAAAGCCCCCATTGCAGTGGGCAAATTTGATACCCGCGGTAATCTTGGCGGGGGAATATTCAGTAATAGTACTAATCAGCTGACTAGCCAAGCTAAAACCATCCTGATGGCTGAGTTGCAGCAAACCCATCGCTTTAGTGTACTGGATCGTACTAATATGGATGAGATCCGTACCGAAGCCAGCATCAAAGGCATGCATCAAACCCTTAAAGGGGCTCGCTACATTGTCACTGGAGACATCACTGAGTTTGGACGGAAAAATGTCGGTGATCAACAATTATTCGGTATCCTCGGACAAGGCAAAACCCAAGTCGCTTATGCTAAAGTCACTCTGAATATTGTCGACGTTAAAACTTCAGAAATTATTTTCTCCAGTCAAGGTGCAGGAGAATTCAAATTGTCTACCCGAGAAATTCTGGGTACTGGCGGTTATGCCAGCTATGATGGAACATTAAATGGCAAAGTGCTGGACTTGGCCATACGCGAAGCTGTCAAAAAATTGGTTGAAGGAATTGAAAAAGGACAATGGAGTCCAAAACCATAAGTTGTTAAACTATTAAGATAAATATGAAAAAAGTAGTCGTTACACTCATAGCCACTCTATTTTTAGCCGCTTGTGCGCATAATCAGCAGAATACAACGATGTATTACTGGGGAGATTATCAAAGACTGCAATATCAAGCCTTAACTGAAAAGAATATGCCGGAAGAACAGATTGCTAGCATGGAGAAATATTTTATTGAAGCCAGTAATCATAATAGTAAGCCAGCACCTGGAGCCCATGCGCATTTAGGTATGTTATATGCCAAAATTGGTAATCGTGCCGGAGCAAAAGATCAGTTTGAATTGGAAAAGCAGGCCTTTCCTGAATCCACTGCCTACATGAATTTTATGATAAAAAATATGAATGGAGGTAAATGATGAAGCCGATATTTAAGCTCCTTTTACCAATAACCATGTCTATTTTATTGTCGGCCTGCGCCAACAATCATAATCAAGCGAAACCACGAGACTACAGTAAATTCAGACAAAGTAATCCACGATCTATTTTAGTTGTTCAACCTACTAACTCCTCAGTTGATGTTAAAGGACCGTATGCTGTTTTGGCTCAGACCACTCAGCCATTGGCTGAGTCTGGTTTTTACGTCTTTCCCGTGGTTTTAGTAAACGAAACATTTAAGGAAAATGGTTTAAATGATGGCGCAGAAATACAAGCTGCCGCATTGAATAAACTGCAAAAGGTTTATAATGCCGATGCCATTCTTTATTTAAATGTGGATAAATACGGTACCAAATTTCAAGTAATCAATAGCGTTACTACCGTCAGTGTTAGTGGTAAATTGATTGATGCTAGAGATGGCACCACTTTATGGACAGGTCAAAAAGACATCACCATTGATTCCAACAGTAACAACAATGGTGGCTTTTTTTCGCAAGTGTTTAATGCAGTTGTCAATCAAATTTCCGACAAACTAACTGATAAAGCTTATAAGGTAGCGGGCGTTGTAGATGACAATTTACTTGCGGCTAAAAACAGTGATGCCCTGTTGTATGGTCCCTATAGTCCTCAGTATCAAGCACTAGATCAAAATAAAAACGAGCAAGAATAAATTTGTCTTTCCGTTAACCAAGCTCTTTACCTTGCTAAAGAGCTTTATTTTTCACCTCATCATTAAATAAAACAATAATTTGAATACACTATTTTAACTAGAATTGTCACAATAACGAAAATGAGCACAAATAAGTTAGAATAGCCTCTGATTATCTAAAATACAAACCACTAAGCTTTACGGAACCACACCAAACATGACCCACTCAACCAATCATCGTCTTCGCGAAATTCCCTACAATTACACCTCTTATTCTGATCGAGAAATTATTATTAGATTACTAGGTCAGCAATCATGGGAATTAATTCAGCAGCTGCGAACACAGAGGCGTACTGGTCGCTCAGCGCGTATGTTATTTGAAATTCTCGGGGATATTTGGGCGGTTATTCGCAATCCTTATCTGATCGACGATCTACTTGAACATCAACACCGTCAGCAGGCTTTAGTCAAAGAAATGCGTCACCGCATCAACGAAATACAAAAACGGCGGGATCAAAACCAACAAGTTTTGCAACTGATTGAACAAACTGATCAGGCGATCACCGATTTTGACCACAGTTTTGGTCAAACTCGCATTAAGCGCGAACAAGTATTTAACCGTTTGCGTAAAATCACCCACAAAGACAACATCATGTTTGACGGTCTGGCTCGTGTTAGTCACGTTACTGATGCCACCGATTGGCGTATCGAATACCCTTTTGTGGTCGTCAACCCTGATCACGAAAAAGAAGTTGCTCCACTGGTACGTGCCTTAATTGAACTTGATCTCACCATCATCCCTCGTGGTGGCGGTACCGGTTATACTGGTGGTGCTATCCCGATGGATGCCATGAGTGCGGTCATTAATACGGAAAAGCTTGATCGGTACAGCCCCGTCTCTATGCAAGAATTAGCTGGACTGGAAGGACTTCATCCTGTTATTAGCTGTGGTGCTGGTGTGGTTACCCGCCGTATCGAAGAGGCAGCCACTGCTGCCGGCTGGGTATTTGCTGTAGATCCTACTTCGGCAGATGCCTGCTGCATTGGTGGTAATATCGCGATGAATGCAGGCGGTAAAAAAGCCGTATTATGGGGCACCACTCTGGATAATTTGGCTTGGTGGAAAATGGTCAATCCACAAGGTCAGTGGTTAAAAGTTGAGCGAGTGCGGCATAACTTCGGCAAAATACACGACGAAAACACCGCCATTTTTGATATTCATACTTTGGGTGACGATGGACAAACCATTTTGCAAACCAAACGTCTAGAAGTATCTGGTTCGCGTTTCCGTAAAGTTGGTCTGGGCAAAGATGTTACTGACAAATTTCTTGCTGGGGTACCCGGTGTACAGAAAGAAGGGACGGACGGTATCATTACCTCAGCCGCTTTTGTCTTACATCGGATGCCTAAGTTTACCCGTACTATATGTATGGAATTTTACGGTACTGTGGCCAATGCCACTCCTTCTATCGTCGAAGTTCGCAATTACATGCTTAACCATAAAACGGTCAAATTAGCGGGATTAGAGCATCTCGACTGGCGCTACGTACGCGCAGTAGGCTACGCCACCAAAGCGGCTGGCAAAGGTCGGCCGAAAATGGTTTTACTGGCCGATATCGTCTCCGACGATGAGAATGAAGTACAGGCTGCTGCTGCCCACATTGTTCGTTTGGCTAATGCCCGTTGTGGCGAAGGCTTTATCGCCGTCACTCCCGAAGCACGCAAAACTTTCTGGCTCGACCGTTCCCGTACTGCCGCCATTGCTCGTCATACTAATGCCTTTAAAATAAACGAAGATGTGGTTATCCCACTGGAACAGCTAGGTCGCTATTCTGACGGCATCGAACGCATCAACATTGAACTTTCAATTCAAAACAAACTCGCTCTGTGTACCGCAATCATTGACTACCTGCAAACCAAGCTACCGGTAGATAAACTAGGTACCGATTTGTCTAGCGACGAACTGCTTGGCTCACGCAAACAACATGCACTCGATTATGTCATCAATATTCAAACACGCTGGTTATGGCTACTGAACCACCTCGATACGCCACTGGAAGAATACCTACAACAATTCCCGCAAAAACTGGAGGACGACGAAGCCATTGATGGTCAGAGCTGCTTTATCGCCATGCGTGACTTTCATTTGCGTGTGTCGATTAAGCGCGACATCATGCAACCTCTGGCAGAAATCTTCAGCGGTAAAACTGATACCCTTATTCTGGAAAAACTCAGTGAAATTCACCGCCATATCATTAGAGGTCGTGTTTTTGTTGCTTTGCACATGCATGCTGGTGATGGCAACGTGCACACTAACATCCCAGTAAACTCCGACGATTACGACATGCTGCAAACGGCCCACCACGCTGTCGACCGCATCATGGCATTAGCGCGTAGCCTGGATGGGGTTATATCCGGCGAACATGGGATTGGCATTACCAAAATTGATTACCTCACTGCGGCCGAAATGCAGCCTTACTGGGATTACAAAAACCAAGTCGATCCACATGGTCATTTCAACCGTGGCAAACTGATGCCCGGAGCTAACCTCGATAAAGCCTATACCCCGTCGTTTGAACTACTCGGTGTAGAGTCTTTGATCATGGAACAATCCGATCTCGGACAAATTGCCCACTCCATTAAAGATTGCCTGCGATGTGGCAAATGCAAACCGGTGTGTAGTACCCATGTACCGCGCGCCAACCTGCTCTACTCCCCACGAAATAAAATTCTTGGCGTCGGTCTGCTTACCGAAGCTTTTTTGTACGAAGAACAGACACGCCGTGGCGTTTCTTTAAAACATTTTGACGAACTTAACAGCGTAGCAGACCATTGCACTGTGTGCCATCGCTGTATTAAACCGTGCCCAGTAAAAATTGATTTCGGTGATGTAACCGTTGCTATGCGCAATTACCTGCGTAAAGCTGGCAAAAAGAAATTTAATCCCACCGTATACATGGGCATGACTTTTCTCAATGCTACTGACCCGAGAACCATCAAAGCTCTACGGCTAGGTGTCATTAAAGCGGGATTTAAACTGCAAAATTGGGGCTATGGAATCGGTAAATATTTCAGCCTTGGCTGGCTAAAACGTCAGAAAAGCGCACCACGAGCCACCACCAATAAACCGGAAATTCGTGAACAGGTTGTCCATTTCATTAATCGACCATTGCCTCGTCACGTTCCAATTAAAACCACACGTGCTCTATTAAATATTGAAGACAAGACCACCATTCCGATTATTCGTAATCCACAACTCAGTGAAGAAACAGAAGCTGTCTTCTATTTCCCAGGCTGTGGTTCAGAGCGCCTGTTTAGTCAGATAGGATTAGCTACCCAAGCCATGCTGTGGCACGTCGGCGTACAAACCGTTTTGCCACCGGGTTATTTATGCTGCGGCTACCCCCAAACTGCCGGTGGTAATCAAGATGTAGGGGATAAAATTACGATGGACAACCGTGTCCTGTTCCACCGTGTGGCTAACACCCTCAACTATTTAGATATCAAAACTGTCGTAGTCAGTTGTGGCACCTGCTACGACCAGCTTAGCGATTACCATTTTGATAAAATTTTCCCTGGTTGTCGTGTACTGGATATTCATGAATTCCTGGTAGAAAAAGGGCTAAAGCTGGAAGGTATTCAAGGGCAACAATACCTCTATCATGATCCTTGCCATACCCCGATTAAAACCACCCAGCCAATCAAAGTGGTTAACCAACTCATGGGTCAAAACGTACCGTTATCCGACCGTTGCTGTGGTGAATCTGGTATGTTTGCCGTCAAACGTCCTGATATTGCCACACAGGTGCGCTTCCGCAAACTGGAAGAAATTGAGAAAGGCAAAGCCAAACTACCAGCTGATGAACCGGTTAAAATCCTTACCAGCTGCCCTTCTTGCCTGCAAGGTTTAAACCGCTATCGTGATGAAGCCAATATCTCCGCTGATTATGTGGTCATTGAAATGGCCAAATATTTATTGGGAGAAAATTGGCAAAATGAATTTGTGCAAAAGGCCAGTAATGGAGGGATTGAAAAAGTACTTCTATAAAGACGGGCAGAAAATATTATCTCAGCCTAAAATACAAATTGATTATTTTGTATCACCAAAAGCTAACGGGTCTAAGAACAATCAAATTTGTTCATTGCTAGGATAATTAATCTGCCCACTAAAAGTACCAGTTAGTTAAATGATTAAAGCAATTTACTTTTTCTCAAGCGTAACGCATTGAGCAAAACGGAAATTGAGCTCATGGCCATGGCCGCTCCGGCAATCACAGGGCTAAGCCAACCTATGGCGGCTAACGGGATACCAAGTATATTGTAGAAAAAAGCAAAAAATAGATTTTGCTTGACTACGCGAACAGTTGCGCGAGCTAAAGCTAAGGCATCGGCGACTTGTGAAACAGAGTGGCGCATCAGCGTGGCTGAGGCAGTATTGGTGGCTACATCAGCACCACCATACATGGCAAAGCTAACATCGGCTGCAGCCAGTGCTGGCGCGTCGTTAATACCGTCACCGACCATGGCCACCACTTTACCCTGTTGCATCAGTTGGCGAACAGCGTCAGCTTTAGCGCGTGGATTCATTTCTGCTTGATAATGATTAATCCCCAGTTGTTTAGCCATGTATTCAACCACACTGTGCTGATCGCCGCTCATAATATGAATGTCGATGTGCTGTTGTTGCAAACGCTTAATGGCATTTGGGGTATCTTCTTTTAATGCATCAGCAACGGCAAAAGCACCTACCACTTTTTCGTTTATGGCTACAACAACAATACTGGCTATCTGCCATACTTTGTCTTGTTGCAATGCTTCTGGAATATGGAAGCTGCAATACGCGGGATTGCCCACTTTAACCATACCATAATCAGCGACCAGTGCCTGTGTACCTTGTCCAATATCACTCTGGCTATTGGTAGCTGTTAATGATGGTAATTGCTGCTGTTGTGCTGCCTGAGCAATAGCCTGTGCCAGTGGATGAGTAGTGAGCTGTTCTACAGCGGCGGCCAGTTGCAATATTTGTTGACTGTTAACGGTACTGTCAGCAGCGCACCAGTGAGCGACAATTTGAGGTTTTCCAGTGGTTAAGGTGCCTGTTTTGTCCAACACCACAGTATTGACCTGACTGGTGTGTTCGAGTGAAGCCGCATCTTTAAACCAAACACCATTGCGGGCAGAACGTCCCATACCGACCATCATGGCTGCAGGTGTGGCCAGACCCAATGCACATGGGCAGGCAATAACCAGTACAGCCACTGCGCGAGTTACCGCTTCATTAAAGCTATTGCCTAGCCACCAGTTTAATATAAAGGTGATTACGGCAACGGCTACCACTGTTGGGACAAATATCATCGATACTTTATCTGCTAGCCTGGCAATAGGCGCCTTACTGCCTTGCGCCTGTGCCAATGCCTGCATCATGTCACCTAATAGTGTTTCGCTGCCTAGCGTTTGAGCTTCATAGGTGATACTGCCATTGCTCAATAGGGCACCTGCCAGCACTTTGTCACCACTTTGTTTTAATAATGGTTTGGATTCGCCTGTGAGATAGCTTTCATCACACCACGCTTCGCCAGTGTGTACTACACCATCGGCAGCAATGCGATTACCAGCATTGGTTTGCAGGATATCGCCTGTTTCAATCGTAGTCAAAGGGACTTCCTGCCATACTTGCTCGGTATATTTACGTACCATTTTCGGTGTCAGTTGCAGCAGCATGCTGATGCTGTTAAGACTCTGTTTTTTGGTGCGCTGTTCAAGATATTTGCCTAATGAAACAAAGGCAATAACCATCACACTGGCTTCAAAATAAATATATTGATGTGCATGATTTTGGTGATTAAACAGCATGGTGGTGGAATAGAGCCAAATGGCCACGGTACCCAAGGACACCAGCACATCCATATTGGCTACACCACCTTGCAAAGATTTGACCGCACTCAAATAAAACGGCCAGGCAAAACCGAGTTGTATAACTGAAGCAAGAAGAAACTGCCACATTGGTGGCAACATCCACTGTTGATTGAATAACATGCCCAGCATACCAATTAGAAAAGGTGACGCGATCATCCAGATGAAAATAAGTCGCCATGGAAGACCTGAATTGTTATTCGTTGCTGCCTCAGCTATAACTGCACTCTTGTTTTGTGGTATGAGAGTTGCAGTAAAACCGGTTTTAGCCACCATTTGTGCAATCTGATCCGGGCTAAGTATATTGCTATCATAACGAGTTTGTAATTCATCACTGGCAAAATTAACATCAGCGGCCATGATGCCATGTTGACGTCGCAAGACTTTTTCAATGCGGTTAGCACATGCCTGACAGTCCATTCCTGTTATGGCAAATCGGGCATAACTATCATGATTTGATTGATTTTGCATTACTGTTTCCATCTTTTTACCCGTAATAAATGGCAACTAATTCAATAAACTTTAATTGAGCACATCAAAGCCTGCATCTTCGACCACGGTTTTTAATTCTTGCGCATTGGTTTGGGCGGAGTTAAAAACGATCTGAGCTATTCCCGATACATGATCTACTTTTACCTGCTCTACACCTGCACAGTTTTGTAAGGCGGAGGTAATACTTTTAGCACAGCCACCACAAGTCATACCGGCAATTTTTAATTCAATCTTTGCCATACTTTTCTCCTAATAATTGAGCTTAATATGAAACAAAAACAGCTTAAACCTTAACCCTGTGGTAAAGTCAAGATTTAATCATTTACCTGGGTATATTATTGTGAATATCAGTACTGCAGAAAAACTCAGTGGCTTATCCAGTAAAACCATACGTGATTATGAGCAAGCCGGTTTAATTCATCCGCTACGTCAATCAAATGGTTATCGTACTTATAGTCAGGAAGATATTGAAACTTTATGTTTTATTCGGCATGCGCGAGCTGTTGATTTTTCCTTAGCCCAAATCGCGCAGTTACTGGCTTTGCGCCATGACCCTCATCGTGCCAGTGTTGATGTTAAGGAATTAGTCGGTAAGCATATTGCTCGCCTCACGGAAAAAATAAATGATTTAAATAGCATGAAAAGCACATTAGAACAATGGTATAACAAGTGTAATGGTAACGAATCGCCTGAATGTGCCATTATTAATGGTCTGAATCAGTATGAAGGAAAAGATGTGCATAATTAAATAATCACGTTAAATGTATTTAAATCAAATTTACACCCCATTTCATTGTTTAATTTTTAGTGATGATTGTTAACTAATAAATATTATCTTTCATATTGAAATCCGCTAGAATAAGCGGCTTCAAGCTAACTTTTTTACCGCGAATTATCTGTTTATGCGTCTAACCCATATCAAACTGTCTGGCTTTAAATCCTTTGTCGATCCAACGGTGATTGCTGTTCCTGGCAAACTTGTAGCCATAATCGGGCCTAACGGCTGTGGTAAAAGTAATGTTATTGATGCCATTCGCTGGGTTCTGGGTGAAGCTTCGGCCAAACAACTACGCGGTGAAAGTATGCAGGACGTCATATTTAATGGTGCCAATACTCGACGCCCTGCCCCACGTGCCAGTGTCGAATTGGTTTTCGATAACAGTGATGGACAGTTATCAGGTACATGGGGACAATATGCAGAAGTCGCCATTAAACGACAGCTAACACGTCAAGGTGAATCCACCTATTACATCAATAATCAGGTAGTACGACGCCGTGACATTACCGACTTATTTTTAGGGACAGGTGTCGGCGCGCGAGGTTATGCAGTCATCGAACAAGGGATGATTTCACGAATCATTGAAGCCCGACCAGAAGAATTACGAGCTTATATTGAAGAGGCAGCAGGGGTTTCCAAATATAAAGAGCGCCGGCGTGAAACAGAAAACCGCCTAAATGATACGCGCGAGCATTTACAACGACTAGCGGATTTACAGACTGAATTGGATAGGCAAGTTGAAAAACTCCAACGCCAGGCTAATACAGCACAACATTATCAAGAGTTGAAAGCCCAATTAGGCAGTAAGCAAAACCTCTTCGACTACAGTCAATGGCAGCTGGCGTTAAAGCAAGCTGATACCGCTACAGAGCACTATCAGCAACATATGCAGGAGCAGGAAAACCTTACCGCTCAGTTACAATCTTTAGAAGAAAACTTGCAACAATTGCGTGAGCAGGAACAAAATCAACAACAACAGGTTCGTCATACTGAAATGCAACGTGCGAATCTACGCGAGCAATGGGCACGACTTGAAGAACAGATTCGCCATCGTCGAGACTGGCAACAACGCATTAACAAAGAGCAGGCTCAAGCGCAACAACAGCTGCAACAACTACAGCAAGAAGATATCCAACACATTGAACAATTGGAGACCGTTACTGTTGAGCTGGAAGAACAACAATTAAAACTAGAAGAATGGGCTTTTCAAGTAGCAGAATATGAAACCCAATTGCCTGAGCTGGAAGAAAAGGCTCAATTTTGTGAACGTACCCGCTACAATCAGCAAAATGAATTAACCAGAATAGAACGTGAATTGGCTGTAAGACAACAACAGCAGCAACATGCCAGCAGCAATGTTATTCAGTTACAGCAACGACAACAACGACTTGAGCACGAATTATCTCAATTAGCTTTACCCGATGAAAAGGAGGTGTGCCAAGCTCAGCAAACAGCTACTGAACTGGAAATCATCGTAAGTGGACTAGAAGAAAATGTACTCGAGCATGAGCAACAACGTCATATAGCGCGTCAGCATCTGGCCACGGCGCAACAACAATATCGTGAGTTAGACAAACAGCAATTGACTTTAGCTGCACAGGTGCAAGCCATCAGAGCCATGTTGCCTTCCTCAGAGCAACACCCTGATCTAACTGACAACGATGAGTCAATACCTGTCTTATGGCAATATATGCAGGTCACACCAAAATGGCAGCATGCAACCAGCGTCATACTTGGACTCAAATTGCAAGCTCAGCAAACTACTGCCCTCCCACCTGATATAACCTCACACAACCAGCCGAAGGTATGGATTAATCAAAACCCTTCAGCAAAACAGCCATCAGCTCAGGAAGCTGCTCACTCATTATTACAGCATATTGAAATTAAACCGCCTTTTACCGCTGCAATCATCCATTGGCTGGAGCAAATTTTCTGTGCCGAAACACTGGATATCGCCTTACAACGGCAAGCCAGTTTACACGATCAACAAATTATCGTTACACCCGAAGGGCACTGTGTCGACGCCGTTAGTGTGACGTTATATGCACAAGATCAGGCAGACAACTTATTACAGCGACAGCAACAACTGCTTGAGCTTGAAAAAGCGTTGATCGAGGTACATATACCGTTAGAACAGGCTCAAAAGGCTGTACAACTCGCTCAGATTAATCTGGATAATATCGAAAATCAACTTCAACAATGTCAGCAACAATTAAAACAACATCAACAAACCTGGCAAAATGCAGTAACTCAAACAAATGATTTGATAGCGCGCAGCAATCAAGGTCAATTACGCGGTGAACATATTCGTCAAGAGAATATAGCCATTGCCTCAGAAGTAGAGCAACAGCAACATGTGAATCAACAGGCACAAGCAGACATCGAAAATCTGACATTGGCTATTGAACAGCTACAACCTCAACTACAGAATCACACTGCACAGCAGCAATTGGCTCAGCAAACCCTCAAACAAACACAACTTGCTCATTTAGAAGCCAGACGACAGCAAGGCATTGTTGAAATGACTATTGTGCGGCTCCAGCAACGTGTTCAAAATGCCCATCAAGAAAGAGAGCGTATTGAAAGAGAAAAAGAGCGCTGGCAGGAACGTCAAACAGAATTGGCATTAGGGATTGCTGAGCAACAACTGGAAGAAGGCCAGGCCGAACAAATTGAGACACTCAATACCCAGATCACAGCAGCAACCGAGCTGTGTGATCAAGAGCAACAGCAATTACTACTATTACAACAGCAGATCCAACAAATCCAACAGCAGCAAAATCATCTCAATAGCAGTCTACCCGAGATACAAGCGGCAACACAGAAACAATTATTACAACAGCAGGAAGCATTAATTAATGCCAAGCGTTATCATGAAGTTTTACAACAACAGCATGTTAATACAGAGGCTTTGGCGCAACAATTTGACCATCTAGCACAAACAGTTCCACAATTGAGTCAACAAATAGCTGCACTAACACAAAAAATCAATGCATTAGGCGCAGTAAATTTGGCAGCCTTGCAAGAGCTGGAAGAAGCAAATGAACGAGCTCAATATTATCAGGCTCAAACTGCAGATGTGCAGGCAGCTATTGCTCTTTTAGAAGAAGCGATTAGTACCATAGATAATGAAACCAAAGCTCGCTTTAAAACCACGTTTGATGCCGTCAATGAAAAAGTACAAAATTACTTCCCCACACTTTTTGGAGGTGGTGAAGCACGGCTGGATATGGTGGGAGATGACCTGCTTACAGCGGGCGTTTCCATCATGGCTCGTCCACCAGGTAAGAAAAACAGTACCATACATCTACTTTCCGGTGGCGAAAAAGCCCTAACTGCCATGAGTCTGGTTTTTGCTCTATTTAGTTTGAATCCTGCACCATTCTGTCTATTAGATGAAGTAGATGCACCATTAGATGATGCCAATACCAGCCGGTTTTGCAATCTGGTCCAGCAAATGTCAGCGCAAACACAATTCGTCTATATTTCCCATAATCGCTTGACTATGGAGATGGCCGAACAGCTTGTTGGCGTCACCATGCAAGAAAAAGGGGTATCACGCATTGTCGAAGTCAATATTCGTCAGGCACTCGAAATGGCAGAAGCATAAAAACTACAACTAAACATTATGCAATTAAAGAATCAATTAACTCTTTCAAAATTAGGCTAAAGAATTTATTGTATAATGCATTTTAAAAAACTATTCTGATGGTTAACTTTACATGTTATTGAATTGTCTCTATCAAATTTTATGGCAGATTGCTCCGCCTTTTTTACGACGATATCTGCGTCGACGTGCAAAATTGGCTCCAGATTATGCCAACCATTGGACAGAACGTTTTGGTCATCCTTATCCTCATCCACTCAAACAAGCTATATGGATTCATGTCGTTTCCGTAGGTGAAACCCGAGCTGCCATACCCTTGATCCATCAGTTGCAACAGCTTTTCCCACATGCCCCACTATTAATGACTCAAACCACCCCCACGGGGCGTGCTACGGTCAAACATCTATTTCCACAAGCACAATGTCGCTATTTACCTTACGATAAAAAGTCTTGGGTCAAACAGTTTTTACAAGACCATCAGCCTAGATTTGGCGTCATCATGGAAACTGAAATTTGGCCTAATTTGTATACTGCCTGTGCTCAAAAAAATATTCCTTTATTTTTGGCTAATGCTCGATTGTCTGAAAAATCATTGCGTGGCTATCGCAAAATACGAACATTAGTCGCTCCTGCCCTATCCAGCTTAAGCGGTTGCTTTGCACAGACCGATGCCGATGCTCAACGTTTAAAAACCATTGGTGCTGCTCATATTGAGGTATGTGGCAATATCAAATACGATATTACCGTACCACCACCAATGCATGAACTGGCTCAATCTTTTAAATATCGTATTGGTAACAGACCAGTAGTAGTTTGTGCCAGTACACGCTTCTATCATAACCAAGACGAAGCACATCTTCTTTTAGATGCCTGGGCCAAACAAGAAACTGGTGACATTCTTCTGGTGATTATTCCACGCCATCCTGAACGATTTGATACCACTTTTGAATATGCTAAAAAATTAAATTTTTCATGTCAAAAACGCAGCGATAATCAAACTATCTCTGCCAAAACACAAATATGGATCGGCGACAGCATCGGTGAAATATTTGCTTACTACCAATGTGCCGATATCGCTTTTGTGGGTGGAAGTCTGGTAGATAGCGGATGTCATAATATTATCGAACCAATGGTATGTCATTTACCGACTTTATTTGGTCCCTCAACCTACAATTTTGCCGATGTTGCAGCCAAAGCAATTACTGCGGATGCTGCTCAACAAGTTCAGTCTGCAGATGATTGGGCCACAACCGTATTGGACTTACTCAAAAATCCGCAACAAAGAGAAGAGATGTCTAACTGTGCTAGCCGTTTTATTCAACAACATCGTGGTGCCAGTAAAAAAATCGCCTTGAATATTGCGCAAAAAATTAATCAAAAAACAGATTAAAATATTAGATAATGTGAAATAAGAAAGAAATTTTATTGGATCATTATTGATTATTTCCCATAAAAAATATTCAAATTCAATATGTATCTATATTATATTATTTTTTATGACCTTAAAAGCTATTGATAATAGATATAAATCCTGAAAACATCGACATCTAATTTACATAATAATCAATATTATTGTCTGAAACACATCAATATTTTATAAACTGGCATTATTATTGCTTAAGTTTATTTTAATAACAGTTAATTATTGATGATTATGCACCAGCAGAAAATTTTTCATACTAAAGCTGCTTTACAAAAAGGTTTTAGCTTAATTGAGTTGATGATCGTAATTTCCATAATCGGCATTTTAGCCGCGATAGCCATTCCGATCTATCAAGATCATGTAATTAAAACCCAGCTAACATCCGCTTATTATGAAATTAAGTCTTCTACCACCGCGATTGATACCATCATTGCTGTTGGTAACATTCCCACCATGAATAAAGATCAAACAGGAAGAAGTAGTAATGGCAAATTATATGAGTATACCGGTATAGACGGAAGCAACCCAGATTCTCAGTTGTTAGCAACAATAGCTATAGAATCAGCAGCAGATTTAGACGATGTAAAGGGTTTAGCTGGGACATTAGGAAGAAATGTTTCTGCGGCGATTGAAGGAACAGTGATCAGTTTGAAACGATCAGAAAATGGTACCTGGGGATGTCAAATTACCCCAGCAGGAAGTAAAGCAAAAAAAATTTCCGCTCTTCAGATAGGTAATTGTGCCGTAATTTCTTGAATTTCAGGATAGGATACCTAAACTAAGCCAAAACCTAGGTTTTGGCTTAAAATTTTTTATTAACCTTTTTGACATAAGGGTGAGAAATAAACGGAAAGTTAAACATCGCATTCAGCAATATTTAAGATATAGTTTCACATGATCGATAGATAAAACAATACTTAATGATGCTTAAAGAATTTAAACAAGATGAAGCGATAGCTAATTGAGCAAAGTTTAACAAATATCTAAACATTAGTTTCAATAAAAAAAGCCAATTACTGAATTGGCTTTTTCTGTCTACTTGATAATAAAAAAGGTTAGTTGTTTACATTTTTATTATTTCAGCTTGAAATGTAACCAGGACACAGTGTAGTCATGATAAGTAGCTTGTTGGGCAGCTAAATCAAACATAGGCGGCATATGATCGCCGATGACGACCACTTCAAGCCCTTTCAATGCAGGATCATCCAGCCATTGCGCCAGTTGATCAAAGAATTGGGCATGAAGTATATTGTTGCGACAAGCTCTGCTATCGGGGCTTAGCCCATATTGTTCACAGTGTATTCTTTTCAGCTCAATATCTTGTTGAGCATAAGGAAAATGAGTGGTTAAGGTCATCCAATACACAAAAGATTGTTGATTTGCCAGTAACATTTTTTTGATATCAGGAAATATAGCACTATCACAAATTCCTTCGAATGCAGAACATATTGGTTTACTTTTCATGTTTTCCGAAAACAGCAAATGCTGAAAACCCACCGCCGGATACCAATCATCTCGATCATAGAATGTGCCGGTTGAACCATGCACGGCGTAGGTTGTATAACCCCGATCGCGTAACAATTTAGGCAAACATTTGCTTAAATCTTTCTTCTTAATATTTTGCGTATCGATAACTGGCAGGTCTAACTGACACAGTTCTTTTAACTCTGCTTGAACCGTAACCCCAGAAAATTTTTTTATTCCTCGCTCAAAATATTCAAAATTATCCCGCTTATCTAATATTTTCTGCACTATCGCGTCTTGTAGTTTCGGATTTAAAGCTGAACCCCAGGATTCATCAACAATCAGCAGGATTCGATTGCTGTCCGTTTGCGGAAGCAATTGTAAACTCAATGACTTATGCCCAGAATTAAGCATTCTTGCATCTGCATTAAGGTTGTCTTCTTGTTTAAAGTTGTTGTACTTACCTTCTAAATAACCTATGAATCTACTGGAAGCAAATTTTGGCGAATAACTATAAGCGACAATTAAACTTCCTAATACTATATATAATGTTAATATTATTTTAAATTTAATATCCTGTTTTTTTCTTTGCAAGTTCATAGCAAAGACAATTATCAGCAACCATATTAACGCTAACCCCAGCATTAGGCGATACTCTAATGGGGCTGTTCCTATTAGGGGTAGCAATTGAATTGAATCACTGATTCCCTTAACTGGAAATAATTGAACAACAATTAGCAAGCTGTCTATAAAAAAATCAACTAATAATAAAAGGGTTGCTAATAATCGAATCCAGATACATGGTATACAAAAAAATAAAGCGATCACAAAATAATCTAGATTTATCCAAGATCTGATGGTATGAGTATAATTACTTACGATCCAAAATAAAAAATTAGGTATGAGCGCACATACCATAAAGTATATTAAGGATCGATGATTTGATTTAAATGATCTTAACTTCACTTTATTTCTTTCATAAACTAACTAAGTTTACATAATTATAGAGAAATGTATGTAGGTATTCATTTAGTTAAAAGATTTCAGTGCTGATCTTTTTCGAACAAATACATAAGATAAATAACTAAAAAGGCGGGCCAAACCCGCCTTTTCTTCACAAATTATGAAAATTTATTAATTTGTAGTACCACCACCAGTACTACCACCGTTACCACCGTTACCACCAGTAGAGGCGCTAGAAGTACCTATCGCACATCCAGTTGGAGCAAATTTAGGTTTTACATCAGTTTTACAAGTCCAAGAACCAGAAGAATCACGAGACCAAGTTACAGTATTTGAATGTAGCATAGTGGCTGCACTGTGACCAAAGGTTGCAGTAACTGTTGCTTTATTGCTGGAGCCATCAATAGTCACTTGAGGAACACCCAAACCGTCTGGAAGTGCTGGAGCACCATCTTGGATGTCACCGTCTAGGATATTAGAACCAGTTGCACCTAACTGACACTCTTTATGACCTTGACCTAAAGTAGTTTTACCTTCCAACATACAAGTTTCAACTACAGTTTTCAAAGAACCAGCTTCAGACATAGCACGGGTAACCTGAGAACGGGCAATGTAGTTTTGATATTGAGGAATTGCAATAGCAGCCAAAATACCAATAATCGCAATAACGATCATCAATTCAATTAAAGTAAAACCTTTTTGTAAAGATTTCATTATTTACTCCTGGGAGGTTAAGTTAAAAACATACTGCAAATAAATTAAATTTTTTCAGCTTTCGTTAACTAAAATTTTTAATAATTTTATTCTACTCACTTCACTTGCACTACAAGCATAAACTGTGCCAACTTTATGAATTTTTTTAAATCATTTAAAATCAATTATTTAATTTTGGTTAATCAACAAAGTAAACATCACGCTAATACAACTGCTAAATAAATTCTCATTTTCTTTTTTAATCCCTTAATTCCATTAGAACAAGATTAATTTAATTTTCTTACCTCTTTATTTTTGCGCAATAGGACTGCGAAGCTATTCTTATTATATTTTTTTTCATTTTAAATAATATGTTTGCATATATGCCCATACTGCGTGCAGCATTTCTACCTGATTATCGTTGTGCCCTCTTTCTGCTTCAATATTGATGTAGTCTATCTTCTTATGTGCAGCCCAAACTGATAAAGATCCGTCATCTTGTACTCGATCATTATCTTGTAGTATCACGTTAAACCCTCGTTTAGATAAAAATTCATAGGCTTGCCGAGATGTAACTAAGAAAAAATTATGTGGATTTTGCTGTGGATTGATCGCTGTTTGCAAGGTATCGTTGGCTCCGGCTGAACCATTGGCGTAATGCAAAATAGATAATCCGTGAGCATGATTGTTATGCACGGCAACGATCAGTTGTGCATATTGCAGATATTGGCTGATTAATTGTTCAACTGCCTGAGTCAGTTCCGGCATGGCCAAGCGACAATCACCATCATCACATTTTATTGCTTCCTGCCTCCCCTGCTGGGTAAATATTCTATTAGGATCAAAATGATAGCTTATATCGGCGTTTTGAACATAAATATCTCTACTGCCACCATGCTGTAAATCTAATAAGCAGCCTTGCTGTAGATGTGACAAAGTTTGTAAGGCTACTTCTCTGGCGGTTTCTTCATCATCATGTACATGTATCCAAACTATATTTGCCCAAGGTGATCTGGAACAAATATTTTTCAGCGGTAATATTTGTTGGTCTTTTGGTTCTGTAAACAATTGTTCTTTTAATGGTTCTGCTGCAATTTGAAGTGTGAAAAATGTAAATATTATGATGATTAAATGATGATAAAAAGGTAATAATTGTTTTTGCATAACGGATTATCATTTTTGTTAAGATTGCAATAAGTGCGCTATTTTGTAGGAAAAACCTAAAAAATACCAGCAGTTAAAGCTAAATATATTTTTTTAAATTTTTAGTAGAAAAAAATTCTTTTATTTATTCATCATTTTAGCAATCGAAAGAAAATTTCTCGTGTTAACAACTTTAGCTAATGTAATTATCAACTGCCAATTTTTGACACATTTAACTGAATTATGTAATCCCATGCAAAATAGATTTTTCAATAATTAAGTTGTTGTGGTTTTTTGTTAGAAAAGGATGTTACTAATTTGCAATTAGTAATGATTCTCATTATTATTCTATTTTTAATTGAATTCTTATTTTATGAATTATTATACTTTTCCTTTATTTAAACTGGCTTTAATCCCTCTGCTAGTGAACTGTAGCTTTGCCTATGCTACAGAATCAGATGCAGCCAAACTGAACGATATTTATGTGACGGCTGAAAAACAAGTTAAACAATCATTGGGTGTTTCAAAAATAGATGCTGAGGATATTGCACGCAAAATCCCTGTTAATGATATTTCTGAGTTGATACGTACCATGCCAGGAGTCAATCTAACTGGCAACACTGCCTCCGGTCAGTATGGTAATAAGCGTCAAATTGATATTCGTGGCATGGGACCTGAAAATACGCTGATTATGATTGATGGTCGTCCGGTGACATCTCGTAGTAGTGCGCGTATGAGCTGGCGCGGTGAAAGGAATACGATTGGTGATAGTAATTGGGTACCAGCAGCAGAAATACAATCAATTGAAGTGATTCGCGGACCGGCTGCGGCGCGTTACGGATCAGGCGCAGCTGGGGGGGTGGTGAATATTGTGACCAAAAAAGTCAGTAATGAATTTCATGGGTCTATTGATGCTTATATCAACCGCCCCGCCGATAATCAAGAAGGGGAAACCAATCGGATTGGATTTGATTTAAGTGGGCCTATTTTTAAGGATAAACTCGGATTTCGTCTTTATGGTAATTTTAACCATACTGCAGCCGATTCGCCTTTTATCAATCAACGAGATTTAACCAAAAACAGTAAATCTATGGTTGCTGGTCAGGAAGGCTTGATCAATAAAGATGTGGGAGGCCGTTTGGCTTGGCGCCTATCTCCAGCACAAACGCTGACTTTTGATGGCAGTTTCAGTCGTCAGGGTAATCGCTATAATGGTGATGGACCAAACAATATGCAAACCGATTACACTAAAAGTTTATGGGGCAAGGAAACTCGGCGAATCTATCGGCAAAGTTTGGCTTTGACTCATGAAGGGGTGTGGAATTGGGGAGATACTAAATTGGTGGCCCAGTATGACAAAACGACCAATAGCCACTGTTCTGAAGCCTTAGCTGGTGGCCCAGAAGGTTTATGTCAGGATCTAGGTACAGAAAATATTCATTATACAGATAGTGTGCTGACCACCAAGCGCCTAACAGGTGAAGTGCATTTACCTTTTGAGTTAGGTGTAGCGCATGTATTGACGATTGGTGCTGAATATCAGCATGACAAGTTAGACGATCCCGACGGTTTACGTCGCACCATACTACCTGGTGCCATTTATCCTGCAACGGTTAATTACACGCCTAGTTTAAGCAGTTGGGCAGCTTATATTGAAGATAATGTATCTCTATCGAATGCGTTTAGTCTGGTGCCAATGCTGCGATATGATCACAATACTAAAACCGGTGGAAATTTCAGCCCTGCTTTAAATATGGCTTGGCAAATTCATCCAAACTGGCGGATTAAAGGAGGCATTGCTCGGGCTTATAAGGTGCCGAATTTATATCAGAGCACTGATAGTTATATGCTATATAGCAGAGGGAATGGATGTGCTACTTCTTCTGGAGGGGGACGTGGCTGTTATCTGATAGGTAATAGTCATTTGAAAGCGGAAACAAGTATTAATAAAGAATTGGGCTTTGAATTTAGTCGGAATGGATATTTGGCCTCACTAGCTTATTTTCGTAATGATTATAAAAATAAGATTGAAGCGGGAAGGCAGATTATTTTTACTGGAATCATTGCGCAAGGAGGTAGACCTGGGGGATATGATTATTTTGAATGGACTAATACGCGCAAGGCAGTGGTTGAGGGTTTAGAAGGTAATTTGACCCTGCCATTAACGGATAAGTTGAAATGGGTAAGTAATTTCACTTATATGTTTAATTCGAAAAATAAGGATACTGGTAATCCTTTATCGGTTATCCCTAAATATACTATTAATTCTTCTTTATCATGGACGCCCACGGAAAGATGGGATACTTTATTAACCTATACTTTCTACGGTCGCCAAAAACCCAGAATGGTACCGGTAAATCCAGTGGAAGCTGGAAGAGGTAATGGTGGACAAGGGAGCATAGGTCTCAGTGGAGAAGAAATCGGTAGCTATGGTATCTGGGGAATTTCTGCCGGCTATGCTGTTAATAAACACTTTAATATCAGAGCAGGAATGACAAATATTTTTAATAAACGCATATTTGCCTCTACTTTGCGCGGAACGGCTTACACTTATAATGAGCGCGGTCGAGCATTGTGGGCTAATATGAAGGTTTCTTTTTAAACCGATGATGATACAGACTATAAGGGTGAGCACTATATTTTTTTCTAAGTTATACAACTTTAATTTATAGCGTGACTTGGCCGAAAAAAACTGTTATAGTCGATTAAATAGGAATGATTATTATTTATATTTATCCATAACCCGTTTTTTATCATTCATCTAGCTATGGGATTGAATGATCAGCATTAATGGTTATTAATAAATTAAATCTTTATAACTTGACATCGCTGTATGCTTGCAGCAATGTTTCTATACTTCACCGTCATGTTATTTATATATGATTGACATATCAATAGCATGACGGAAAGATTAAATATGCGTCAGGTAATTATTTTTTTATTAATGTTTGTAACGGCCTTAATCTTGCACAATACCGCCAAAGCTCAGCCAAATATGAATCAAGAGGTAAACCTTGCTGTATTAACACAGCAAAACGCTGGTTATCATTTTATCACTATACCGATGTCATCTGCAGATGGACAGCGGTCATATCGCATTTACGTTGCCATTCCCGACCAAAAAGCACCACCCGATGGCTATCCGGTTTTTTATGCGCTAGATGGTAATGCAGTATTGGATTTTCTTACCCCAGATAATCTTCATCTGCTGGCAGAAAAATCTTCGCCACCCGTATTGATTTTATTGGGTAATCACACTGATAAACGGTATGATTTTCAAGCTCGCGCCTTTGATTACACCATTGCTCCAGTTGATGACAATCAAGACCCATTGGATCCAAGCCGTTTGAATGGTGGTGCAGATCTTTTTCTGGATTTTATTCAGTATCAAGTTATGCCTGCAGTAAAGCAAAGCGTTCCGATCAATCTGCAGCAACAAACATTATGGGGACATTCTTATGGCGGTTTATTTGTGGTACACACTTTATTGACGCGACCAGATCTTTTTCAACATTATATTGCTGCTGATCCATCTATCTGGCTGCATAGTGACATCATTCAGACAGAAACCAATGCCTTATTAACACAAAAAGTGGCTTTAGCCGGCAAAAGTCTGTGGATGATGAACGGTAAAATGAACACGAGTAAGTTACCTAAAAACCCGCAGATCGCTGCACGAATCAATACGCGAAATAAATTGACGGCTAAACAGGCAAATTTGGTGAAAAATTTAATCGATCAGTTACAACATCATACTGATTTAGTGGTCAGATATGAGCAGTTCCCACAGGAAAACCACGGATCTCTATTTGGGAAAAGTTTACAACTGGTTTTATTTCAACCCATACTAAAACATAAACAATGACAAATATTCCCCCTCCCTGCGCTTATCTGGTACGAGTAATTGAAATTATTGATTTGAGTCCAAATTTGCGGCGTTTGGTTTTATATAGTCCCGAACTGGCTCAATATCCTCACCAGTATAATGGTGCTCATTTAAAAATTTTTCTGGCTCCTAGTGGTCAAAATAAACCGCAATTGCCGCAATTTTTAAATCATGGTTTTAGTTGGGAAGATCCAGATAATAAACCTATTGTCCGAACTTATACTTTGCGTGATTATGATGCTCAGCAGTGCACGGTGACTATAGACTTTGTCAAACATGGTGATAATGGTCCGGCCTCTGCCTTTGCAGAGCAGGCTCAGCTTAATGATTTGCTGGGGATCAGCTCACCTGGTGGACCATTTCCAATGGTGAAATCAGCTCTTCGCTATCTGTTTGTGGCTGATATTACCGCACTACCCGCCTTAGAGGCTCTTTTAGCCGATATGGATCAGTCAGCTAAAGGCGATGTCATCGTGCTTTTACCACAAGTAGAAGATCTACCAGCGACACTTCAACTACCTGCAGGTATGAACTTACATGAATTTTACGGTAATTTAAAGCAGATTCCTGCTGTTTTAAATTGTGTTTCTAACCTAGCACCGATGATTGAAGATGATTTTGCCTGGATTGCGGGTGAAGCATCCTTGGTCATGCCCATCCGCGCACATTTGCGTGATAAATGGCATTTACCACCCAAGCGACATTATGCCGTTCCTTACTGGCATGATGGCAGAACGGAAGAAAATTATCATACAGCTCGGCATAAATTCATAGATGAATAATGCTCGGTTAGCAAAAGTTCACTCTGCTTGGTTCAAGCAGTATCATTCATGTAAACGATAATGATAGGAAGTTCTAATATGTTTAAATTTGATTGGAAGCCTTTTGTTTTATCTGTTTTGGCACTGTCTTTACTCTCGGCCTGTGACAAAAAAAATGGTGGGGATAATCAGGCTATTCATAGCTCAACTGAATCTGCGGTTGCAAGTAATGCCACAGCTATGCCTAGCACCACCATCAATGGACCAACGATTACAATCAATACCGCACGAGGTGAAATGATCGTACCGGAAAATCCAACTGATGTAGCAGTATTTGATATGGCTACTTTGGATGATTTACAAGCCTTGAACGTAGTGGTTAAAGGAGCACCAAAAAAAGTTTTGGTGCCTTACCTACAGGAAAAGCTAAAATCTGTCAGCAATGTCGGCACTTTGTTTGAACCAGATCTGGAAGCATTAAATGCCTTGAAACCACAACTGATCATTATTGCCGGCCGAAGTGCCCCCAAATATGATGTACTTTCAGCACTCGCTCCGACAATAGATATGTCTGATAATGGGCAAGACTTAATCGGTGACGGTTTGAAACGACTGGATACCTATGGTCGATTATTCAAAAAAGAAGCTGAAGCACAAAAATTGCATGGCGATATACAGAATTTGCTGAATGAAACTGCTCAAGCTGTTAAAGGAAAAGGAAATGGTCTGATTCTGATGGTCAATGCCGGTAAACTTTCTGCTTTTGGCTCATCTTCACGCTTTGGCTGGATCCACACTCAAGTAGGTGTTCCGATGGCAGACAACAATATTCCAGCTGCACCGCATGGTCAATCCGTTTCCTTTGAATATGTACAGAAAATTGATCCAGACTGGATTTTTGTTCTCGACCGAACCGCGGCGATTGGAGAAGAAGGAAAAACGGCACAAGCTGTACTGGATAATGAGCTCATTCGTCAGTCCAAAGCATGGAAAAATGGGCATATTATTTATCTAAGTAGTGCTGCTTATTTAGCCGCTGGTGGTGTGCAACAAATTAAAACTGATCTGACAAATATTAAGACAGCTTTTAACAAATAACCTACCTATATTTTGCATTGATGAACAGGTTACGCTTTAGCAACCATTTGACAGACTAAAGCGTTTACCTGTTTTCTTTCTGTTTGTTCTTATGTTTCGACCATCTCAGATAAATAGCCTAAATTTACTGCTGTTGCCATTTTTGCTTATTACCAGTATCTGCATCGGTGCTGCAAATTTGGATTGGCATCATCTCTTCACTGATCACAGTAGTTTTTCCTTACTGATTTACAGTCGGTTACCCCGTACTTTGGCTATTTTACTCACCGGTGCAACGTTAGCTGTAGCTGGCATGGTATTACAAATCGTACTGCATAACCGTTTTTTGGAACCCAACATGGTGGGGGCAACCCAAAGCGCAGCATTGGGCGTATTGTTAGTATCTCTTATTTTTCCGCAGGCATCACAGCTAGCGAAAATGAGCAGTGCCACGGTGACAGTGTTATTCGGCATGACTTTGTTCATTCTATTATTTCGGCGCTTACCACCGCAACGGCATATCATGATTCCACTGATTGGCATTATTTACGGCTGTATTATTGAAGCTGTGGTTAATTTTATCGGCGTTGAAACCAATACTTTACAATTGCTCGCAGTTTGGTTTGCCGGTGATTTTTCAGCGGTGCTGGCCGGACGTTACGAATTATTATGGCTAACAGCCGTGATGGCCATGGTCATTTATTTGCTCGCTGATCGGCTCACGATTGCCGGCTTGGGTCAAAATATCAGCATCAGTCTGGGCATTAATTATGCACAATTGATGTGGATTGCTCTGTTTATCGTCGCCATGATCACAGCTATTGTGGTGGTGACTGTGGGGCAAATACCCTTTATCGGTTTGGTGGTTCCGAATATTGTTTCGCGTTTGGCCGGTGATCGCTTACGCCAGAATTTACCTGCTGTGGCATTACTTGGTGCCAATATGTTACTGATATGTGACATCATTGGTCGTACCATTGATCCCCCATACGAAGTACCGGTTTCCATGATTTTCGGCATTGTTGGAACCGTTATCTTTCTATATCTGCTGTTCAAAAGGTCGCCCCTCCATGCTGCATAGTTTTTCACCGTCGCAAACTCGCTCTGGTGTGCGATTTTTATTCACACTCAGCATTCTGTTAATTCTAGCCAGCATTTTTTTTATGACGTTTGGCATCAAAGGTAGTTGGGATTTTGCTTTTCAGTTGCGTGGAAAAAAACTGTTGATGTTGTTGACAGTAGCCTATGCCGTTGGTGTATCAACCTTACTTTTTCAGACTCTGACCCATAATCCTATTTTGACCCCAGGCTTGCTGGGCTATGATTCACTTTATCTTTTACTGCAAACCATTACCGTATTTGTTGTAGGCGCAATTGGTTATAGCAGCATTGACGCACTTAATAAATTTATTCTTGAAACGCCGGTCATGTTGTTGGCGTCCTTACTCCTGTTTCGCACCTTAACCAAAAACAGCCATGGAGATCTGGCTCGTCTCATTCTAACCGGTATGATCTTTGCAGTGATGTTTCGTAGCTGTAATAGCCTATTGCAACGGTTACTTGATCCCACTATGTTTACTGTTGCTCAAACCAGTTACTTTGCACAGTTTACGTCAGTTAATGTCAGTACTTTGAGCATCGGTATCATTATCATGTTGTTGAGCATCGTCTGGATCTGGCGTATGCGTTTTCAACTTGATGTTTTAATGCTTGGGCGCGATGCTACCATTGCACTAGGGATTAATTACCTCAAAATTAGTCGCCAAATATTATTGTGGGTTGCTTTGCTGGTGTCCGTATCCACCGCATTAGTCGGTCCGGTTAGTTTTTTCGGCTTATTGATTTGTGCTTTGGTTAATTTATGCTCTACCAGCATGCAACATGCATTGCGTATTCCTGCGGCTTTTCTGATGGCAGCATTAATATTAATTGGTGGTCAGTTTATATTTGAACATTTACTCGGCATGCAAGGAGTATTAAGCGTGGTTATCGAATTTTGTGGAGGAATTGTTTTTCTATGGTTAGTTTTAGGTCGCAAATATTCATAACATGCCAACAACATCATAATTAATCTGCTGGTCTAAGGATTAACCTTCTTCAAACCTAATGAAACAGTCACATGATTACCATCAATCATCTCAATCATCAAATAAATGGCACCACCATTCTGCACGATATCAATCTGGTCATTCCAGATCACAGCATTACCGCTCTGATCGGACCAAATGGTGCCGGAAAATCAACTTTGTTTTCATTGATAGCCCGGCTGCAATCAATACAACAAGGTAGCATTTATCTGGATGAACTGGACGTTAATCACAGTAACTTCACAGTTATTGCTCAAAAATTGGCGATACTGTCACAGGATAATGATATTCACAGTCGCATCACCGTACGCGATTTATTGCTTTTTGGTCGTTATCCGCACAATCAAGGACGGGTCAACCACCATGATCAGCTGATCGTGGATCAGATTTTACACGCATTCGAATTGCAAACACTTCAGCACCGCTATCTGAGCGCTCTTTCTGGAGGACAGCGTCAGCGTGCTTTGGTTGCCATGACCTTTTGTCAACAAACCAAACACATCATCCTCGATGAGCCATTGAATAACCTTGATATGTATCATGCGCGCGAGCTGATGCGATTACTGAGTCAGCTGACCCAAGAACAAGGATTAACAACGGTTATGGTGGTGCACGATATTAATATGGCTGCAGCCTATGCAGATAACATCGTGGCCTTGAAAAACGGCCAGATTATTATGCAAGGCTCTCCTAAAGAGATCATAACTACAGATAATATGCTAACTATATTTAATTTAGAGGTTGAAGTGATAGAACATAAAGGTAAACCTCTAGTCATACACCATCATTAATTGATCTAGTGCAGAACCATAACTTAGTGATGATCGATAGTACTAAGATCAGATCATTCAATCCTTATGATCATCTAACTTTCATACTTTTGCGCACATTAAATCAATATAAATCGATTTAGGTGGCAATACCTTTGGGTTGGGATTACTCAACTCACTGTATTCCTATTAATTTTCATATTTCAACATTAAATTAATACCAGCAAAAATAGTCTCACCTGCTAACAGATTTATTTAATCGCCCACATTCCTGTATCAAAAAAGCATTTTTGCCAAATTTGATATAATAAGCTTATTCATTAAATTTACGGCAGTGACTGTGCCATGTCAGCATACGAATTCAATCAAATCCTGAGTAAAGATCGCTACTTTCTGCAACGTGCTTGTAAAAATCCGACCCGTTTTGGCGGAGAGGAAAAAGTAAACAGCCGTTACCAGCGCTCCCATCAGATTTACATGCAACGACTGCACAACTTACCTGTACCGGAATATGACAACACATTACCTGTACATGAAAAGCGCGCTGAAATCAAAAACGCCATTGCTGAGAATCAAGTAGTCATTGTTTGTGGTGAGACCGGATCAGGTAAAACCACTCAATTGCCCAAAATTTGCCTGGAATTGGGTCGTGGTGTGGCCGGTCTGATTGGCCATACCCAGCCTAGACGATTAGCAGCCAGATCCGTAGCAGAACGGATCGCGGAAGAATTACACAGCCAGATTGGGCAAATTGTTGGTTATAAAGTACGTTTTAACGATAAAACAGCTGCGCAAAGTTATATCAAACTGATGACCGACGGTATTTTATTGGCAGAAAGTCAAACCGACCATTTTTTAACCGCTTACGACACCATCATTATTGATGAAGCCCATGAACGCAGTTTAAATATCGACTTTCTGTTAGGCTACTTAAAGCAACTTTTGCCCCGTCGACCAGACCTCAAAGTCATCATCACCTCAGCCACCATCGATGCAGAACGCTTTAGCCAACACTTCACCATTCAAGGTAAAGCTGCACCGGTAATCGAAGTATCTGGCCGTACCTATCCGGTGGAAATCCGCTATCGCCCTCTGCATACTACCGATGCGGATGAAGCAGAAATTGAAATTAACGATGCCATAGTCGATGCAGCAGATGAGCTGGCTCGCGAAGGCAATGGCGATATCCTCATATTCCTGCCGGGTGAGCGTGAAATACGTGAAGCAGCTCATGCACTTCAACACTCTCCACTACGACAAAATGATGAAATCTTACCCTTATTTGCACGCCTTTCTGCCACCGAACAACATAAAATATTTCATCCCAGTGGGCGACAACGCCGAATAATACTCGCCACCAACGTAGCCGAAACCTCGCTCACCGTGCCTGGTATTCGCTACGTTATTGACACCGGATTGGCACGAGTCAAACGCTACTCTGCACGTGCTAAAGTAGAACAACTCCATATAGAACCCATCAGTCAAGCCGCTGCACGCCAGCGTGCAGGACGTTGCGGTCGTGTTGCTGCCGGCATCTGTATTCGCCTGTATAGCGAACAAGATTTTGATCAGCGCCCTGCTTTCACCGATCCAGAAATTATCCGTAGCAGTCTGGCTGCCGTCATTCTTCGCATGCTTAGCCTCAAACTTGGTGATATTAACGCATTCCCTTTTTTACAGGCTCCTGATCAGCGTTACATCAATGACGGCTATCAAATTTTACTTGAACTGGGTGCGGTAAACGAACAAAACCAGCTGAGCAAACTGGGCGAACAAATGGCACGTCTGCCAGTGGATCCACGTATTAGTCGCATGCTTTTGGCTGGCTCTCGCCTTCAATGCGTGGCAGAAATGTTGATCATCGTCGCTGCACTTTCTATTCAGGATCCGCGAGAACGCCCCATGGAAGCACGCGAGGCCGCAGCCAAAGCGCATGAGCGCTTTAATGACAAACAATCCGACTTTCTTGCCTACCTGAATATCTGGGATTCATATCAGCGCGAGCGTGATAAAGGTTTATCCAATCGTCAAATGATACAGTGGTGTCATCGATACTTTCTCTCTCATCTGCGTATGCGAGAATGGCGTGAGTTACATCATCAACTGGCACAAATTGCTATCGACATGGGGTTAACGGATAAAACTTCGGTTTACCGTCAAACACCGGTCAATAATATTGAACAACCCATAAACAATCCTCATCCAGATCAGGACTTATCCGCCAAACTGAAACAGAAACAAATCGAGCGCCGTCAGCAGCGACATAATCGACAACAAGCTAAAGAAGCAAGTTATGAACAGATTCACCGCGCACTACTGACCGGCTTAATCGCCAATATTGGTTTAAAGAGTCCAGAAGGCCATGACTATATCGGCGCACGAGGAATTCATTTTCATCTGTTCCCAGCATCTTCATTGTTCAAAAGCAAACCGAAATGGGTGGTGGCAGCAGAATTAACCGAAACCTCGCGCCTGTATGCTCGTGATGTCGGTAAAATCGAACCAGAATGGATCGAAAGTGAAGTGCCCCACCTGCTACGTTATCATTATTTCGAGCCACATTGGGAACAAAAACGCGGCGAAGTGGTCGCCAGCGAACGCATCACTCTATATGGGTTAACCGTATTACCACGAAGACCAGTCGCCTATGGCCGCATCAATCCAACCGAAGCACGCGAAATATTTATTCGTGGTGCCTTAGTGGCACAGGAATGCAAACTCAATGCACCATTTTTCCGCCATAATCGACAACTGATTGATGAAGTTGCAGAATTGGAGCACAAATCACGCCGACAGGACGTTTTGGTTGATGAAGAGGCCTTATTTAGCTTTTATGATCAACGCTTACCTGCCAGCGTTGAAAATCGTGGTCGTCAGTTGCCCTTAGCCGATATCCGCACATTTGAAATGTGGCGCAAACAGGCTGAACAAGACAATCCAAAACTACTGTATCTTAGTCGTGATGACCTGATGCAACATGCTGCTAGCAACGTCACCGAAAGCCAGTTTCCTGAATACCTTGATACCAAAGACGGTCAGTGCCCACTTACCTATCGCTTTGAACCTCATCATCCTTTAGACGGCGTTACCGTCACCATTCCCCTACCCTTACTCAACCGCATTAATGCTGCTCGGCTTGAGTGGCTGGTACCTGGAATGATCCGGGAAAAACTACAATTATTGATCAAAGCATTGCCTAAACAAATACGACGCATTTGCGTTCCCGTACCTGATTTCATTACGGCATTTCTCAATAGCAATCCAGACATCAATGCACCTTTATTGCCCCAACTGGCTCGCGCCATTGCAAAACAAAGTGGTGATATGCAATTGCTCAATCAAATCGATCTAGACCATTGGCGTACCCAGCAACTGCCTGCCCACTGTTATTTCAACATCATCATAGTAGATGACAGTGGAACAGAACTGGCCACCGGTCGCGATATCAACCTTTTGCAACAACAATTGGGGCAAGCAGCAGCAGTAACCTTCCGCGATAATAGCAACGAATTTGAGCGAGACAATATAACCAATTGGGATATCGGTTCCTTACCGGAAAGCATTAAATTTGCTCGTGCGCAGCAACAGCTCACCGGCTATCTGGCGTTACAAAACCAGAAAAATGGCACCATCGCCCTCAGATTATTTGATACAGCCGAGGCAGCTACTCAAGCACACCGAAAGGGCGTGATTGCATTAATGAGTATGCAACTGAAAGAACAAGTTAAAGACCTCAATAAAGGACTAGCGGATTTCACCCAAATCGCCATGTTTCTAAAACACCTTGGCACAGATACTTTACGCCAAGATCTAACCCAAACCGTACTTGACCGGGCATTAATCGGTGATGATGAATTACCGCGGGATGAAAAAGCATTCAAAGAACAATTGAAGCGTGCCCGTAGTCGTTTGCCTGCGGTAAAAGAAGCCGTTAATCGCTATGCTTTGCAAACCGCTCAAGCTTATGCAGAAGTCAACAGTCATCTGGGCAGACATCCCTTAACTCAACTACTGCGACAGCACCTTGACAACCTAATTTACCCAGGCTTTGCCAGTGCCACACCATGGCAACAATGGCCTCGATTGCCGATTTACTTGCAAGCCATGATCAAACGCATGGATAAATATGGCGCTAACCCAGCCAGAGATGCAGCACGAGAAGCCGATGTGCAAGGACTGACCACCATCTGGCAAACCAAAGTTCAGCAATATCAACAAGACAATCAGCCCATACCCATTGCTATTGCTGATTTTCGCTGGATGCTGGAAGAATTACGCGTCTCACTGTTTGCTCAAGAGCTCAAAACCCCATATCCCGTTTCCGCTAAACGGCTGAGTAAAGAATGGGATAAGCTGATTGCAATAAAATAAAACCACGACCAAAGCACACAAATATTAATCATATTTGTGTGCTCAACAATTAGCCACAATAAGAAACAAAACCTCAGCCTATAAAATCATGAATATGCAGTTGGCGAAGTCTAGCTCAGTATTACGAAACTATAATGTAACAAGCTGGACAACAATACCGATAAAAAAATCTAAAAATTATGTCTTTGTATTGCTAGCATTAACCACAACGAGCCTCTAATTTATACAATGAGCACCTAATTAAATACCGCAACACGGATCTTTTCCACATCAACATTTTCAATATATTTGACGATATTGGGGTAAACATTATAGTGATGTCCAAATTCAGGCTTCATTAATTCTTCAATTGCCTGAGATTTAGTCCAGTTTTGAAAAACCATCCGATACATTGCCACAACCACACCAGTACGATCACTACCATGCCAGCAATGAATTAAAACCGGTTTTGGATAACGATGTATTGCTCGTAGCGCCTCAATAACCTTTGCATCAGTGATTTTACCGGCACGCATTTTAACAGCAACTGCTGACAATTTCGTGTCCACCATTTCAGCTTCATCACTGTGCCATTGACGCAGATTAATAATCGTTTTGACACCCATTTTTTCAAGATATTGCATCTCTTGTGCTGTCGGTTGTTCAGACCGAAAAAGATCTTCAGATATCCGATAAAAATTATTGGGTAAATTAGTTGGTTGGTTGATTTGCGTCTGACAGCCACTGGCAATCAAACACACTACAAACATAAAATTAATGAATTTAGTCAACCAATTTATACCAAATCGCAGCATCTTATTTATCATTATGAGCATGTAACAAAAACTTTTCTAAAAGCAGAATCCAACATCATCGTCATACATATTTATGGTAAGTAAATCGAAGCAAAACAGTAAAATATCATTTCAAAGGTCAATCAATGTTCCCATTCAGCCAATCCCTCTCATACCCAGACCCACATTAATCAAAAATCATAACATAAATCAATGCCAGACTATGCTGCTACTTGTACCAAACAGCCCTCTGCTAAATAGACCTGTTATGAATATATTGCCCTCATTGACAGCCTAACTGGACTTCAACATCATACAAACCAAGTCTTTATAGAGAAATACGCAAACCCAGTTAACGACAATAAAGTCAGCATATGATCAACATCTCAATCATATAATCAATTCCTTAAACAAAACTTAACCCTTGCCAAATAAAAAAGCAAAAATCAATATTTACCCAAAAAAATAAAAAATAACAATATTGAAAAATTGATAATTAACAATTACTTATCTTAAAAGAATCTACGTAGACAGCTTTGAGCAATAGTAGTTTACTTAAAAATACAAAGACAAAAGTCTTAATTTTTAAATAAAAATAAGGAGATTCAAAATGGGCAAACCACTTAAACGCGACGTAAAATTCAGCACCTTTGATGAATTAAGAACCAACGCGCGCAAAAATTATCAAGATGGTGCAGTAACCTCAACTTACGAACTGGATGTCAATAAAGTCATAGAAATGCTCAACATAGCCTTGGCGTCAGAATGGGTATGCGTATTGCGCTATTTACGTCATTATTATATGGCTAAGGGTTTGTTTATGGACGCAGTTAAAGAAGAATTTATGGAGCATGCTGAGCAAGAACAAAAACATGCAGAAATGTTGGCAGAACGTATCACACAGCTTGGCGGTGAACCAGATCTGAATCCCGATGTCTTCATCCAACGCTCGCCAACCGAATACGTAGAAGGCGAAACCTTACGTGACATGGTTGAATCAGATCTAATTGCAGAGCGCATTGTTATTGACTTATATCGTCAAACCATCATGTACGTAGGCGATTACGATACCACCACCAAACGTATGCTGGAACACATACTTGCTGAGGAGGAAGATCATGCCGATGAATTATCGGATATGATGGAAGGTTTAGACGGAAAACCAGTATCAAGCAAAATCATCTAATATTCTCCAAAATATCCGCACCACTTCCGTGCGGATATTTTATCTATACCGTCATGACCATCAAAACCACCTGTCAACAAAATTCATTGCCAATCAATATCATTCCTTCTGCAAATTCTTCACTGCGCAACCACCGACAAACTCAACCATTTAATCCTCTTCATCATCTTCATTTTCCTGCACACTCACACTGTGCTCGATCAGCCCCGGCACCGCGAAGGTAACCAGATTATGTTTATTATCTGACAGCCGTTGTAAATAGGCTTCATCAATATCTCCGGTAATATAGCGACCATCAAAGCAAGAACTGTCAAATCCTTCGATTTGCGGATTCAGACTTAAAACCACTGCTTTAAGATCCTCCAAATCTTGAAAAACCACACCATCAGCACCGATTTCCTCAGCCACCTGATCTGCATCACGCTGATAAGATATCAACTCTTCACGCGTGGGCATATCAATACCGTAAACATTTGGAAATAAAACCGCCGGAGCTGCTGAGGCAAAATAAACCTTAGTTGCCCCTGCTTCTCGAACCATATCAACTATTTCACGGCTGGTGGTGCCTCGCACAATAGAGTCATCAACCAGCAACACTCTTTTTCCCTTAAATTCATAATTCATTGGATTAAGTTTCTGCCGTACCGACTTCTTCCGCACAGATTGTCCCGGCATAATAAACGTTCTACCAATATAGCGGTTTTTAAATAACCCTTCACGGTACGGTTTATTAAGATGTTGCGCCAATTCCATAGCACTAGGGCGACTGGTATCCGGCACCGGCATAACCACATCAATATCATCTAAATTGAGCGTTCGCCTCACCTTCTCGGCCAGCGTGATACCCATGTTCAGCCGTGCCTGATAAACTGATACTCCGTCCATAACCGAGTCTGGACGGGCGAAATAGACATATTCAAATAAACATGGCATTAAATGTGGCTGTTGTACACATTGACGGGAAAATAATTGACCATCGTTACTGATAAATATCGCCTCTCCTGGAGCTACATCGCGCATTAATTCAAAATCCAAACTGGGAAAAACCACTGATTCAGAAGCCACCACAAAATCAGTTTCTCCGTTTTTTACTCGCTTGCCCAAACATAACGGCCGTATTCCAAACGGATCACGAAATGCCAACAAACCATATCCAGCAATTAAGGCAACCACCCCATAAGCTCCATGAACACGCTGATGTAAAGCAGTCACAGCAGCAAAAATATCTTCCAGATTCAAAGAAGTTCGATCACCCACCTGATGTTCCAACGCACAAGCCAAAACATTCAGTAAAACCTCCGAATCAGAACGAGTATTAATGTGGCGAAGATCACCAAAACAGACATTCTTGAATAATTCTTCAGTGTTGGTCAGATTGCCATTATGTGCCAGTACAATACCAAACGGAGAATTAACATAAAAAGGCTGGGCTTCAGCACTACAATTGGCATTACCGGCAGTAGGATAACGTACATGGGCAATACCAACCTGTCCTACTAATTCACGCATATTACGCGTTCGGAATACATCCCGAACCATTCCTCGCCCTTTATGCATGTGAAACATAGTGCCTTCAGCGGTCACAATTCCGGCAGCATCCTGACCACGGTGCTGTAGCATTTGTAAACCGTCATACAACAACTGATTAACCCCTTCATGAGCAACAATACCCAAAACACCGCACATCTGAAACTCCATTCAAGACAAAAAAATACGCGCGTTCTAAATAGATAAAACGCGCGAGATATAGTTATATTCCATTACTATCTTACCGTTGAAGAAGGTAATTTTTCAATTACTGAGGATGGCAAATAGGGAATCGCCAGCAAAGCTATGTGTCCAAAAGTGCTGGCAGTTGCCGAATTACGCCATGTTGGCGTTTGTGGTAAATCAGTGAAAGAACAAATGATGACAACCAAAGTCACCATAATTACCCCTTTAACAATTCCGAAACAGGCACCCAAAAAACGATTCACTCCTCCCAATCCCATAGATTGCAAAAAAGTAGTGATTAAAGTACGAAACAAACGTTGCACAATCATCATGATCACAAAAATAATGATAAAAGACAGACCAAAAGCGATCTCTCTTGGTTGCATACTGGCAAATGCGATATTCGCCAAATGTGTAGCAAAAAATTTTGCTACAATGAATGACACAATCCAGCTTAGCAAAGAAGCTACTTCATTTACCAGTCCACGCATCATGGCCATCACCGTGGTCAGCAAAATAAAACCAAGTGCAAATAAATCAAACGTGGTCATGCAACTACCATTCCCTACAAACCAATAACAATGCCACTCATTCCGGCTGCCTGAATTTTATTCAAATTTTGTACCGCCAGCTCTCTGCTGTTATAGATACTACTGCGCACCCGAAACAACGTCCCCTTACTGGTCTGACCAGAACTAATATTACTGGTGATGCCAATAGCTGCCAGCTTTTGCTGTACAATTTTTGCCTGTGCTTCAGTAGTATAAGCTCCGACCTGAATAATTGTCCGTTCTTTCGGCACAGAATTTGTCGTAACCGTCTTGGCTACTTTATTGGTTGCTGGAGAAACCATACTCAGGTTAGCTGCTTTATTCTCCAAAATTTGCTGCGGAGTTAACTTTTTCAGAGAAGGTTTGTTATTTCCTTTAGCAGCATTGGCTTTATTTACTGATTTTTTAGATCCCGTTTCCGTTTTACCTGCTACAGAAGTAGATGATCTATTTTTATTTTCTTGAACATGATGTTGACCATTAGCATTATCCGGAACATGAGCAACAACATTACCAGTTGAAGTTTGTGCGGATGTATTAGAAGTGCTATCAGTGGAGACATTAGCAACAACATTGTGATTATTTTCACCTGAAGTATTACCCGTAGAATGAACTTGTTGCTGCGTCTGCTGTCCCGATATTTCCGAAGCAGAAGGATTGGGGTAGATAGGTGAGTGTACATTAGCTACAACGGATTGACTAGCGGATGCAGCGGAAGCATCGGCTGGCAAATTATTCACCAAAATTTCAGGATTTGGATTTACATCTTGTCTAGCTGAAGAAACAACATGATCATTGCCAGAATTAGGCTGACTGGAAGCATTCGTCACCACATCCAATTGCGGAGCAACAACCTGCTTTGCAGATCGATGATTAATCATCGTGACGAGTAAAATAACCGCCACCAATACCATAATTAAAGCACCCATCAGACGTCGACGATTACGCCGCTTCAATTGCTCATAATTTTGTTGTGCATTCATTTATACCAACCTCCTCCGAACTGAGTGCATTTGTGCATAAATTCCTACTATGTGAGTGATGTTAATATTTCTGCAACGGTATGAAATGATCCAAATATCACAATTCTATCATTTTCACCAGCCCGTGTTAAAGCAGCTTGATACGCTAGTTGAATATTATCAAAGCTATGTACCTGACAACTATTAAATTTTGCAAAATGCATCTGTAGTTGTTTAACATTTAAACCACGTGACGTAGACAATGACGCAATAAACCATTCATCAAACTGGTCGCGCAAAATCTCCAGTACTGTTTCAATATCCTTATCAGACAACATACTGAAAACCGCCAGCCTTTTTGCTGCAGTAGGCAAAGCCTGAAGCGATTGTCTTAAAGCACGTGCTGCATGTGGATTATGACCAACATCGACAATCCGCATCGGTTTACCCGGTAAAACTTCAAACCTACCCGTATGCTTAACCTCAATCAATCCTTGTCTGATCGCCCCTACTTCAACAGGCAATAACTCTTGCAAACAAGCAAGCACAGTTAACGCGCAAGCCGCATTATTCAACTGAAAACCACCCTGCAAAGCAGGCATCGGCAAATCAAATTTGTGCTCATGACCAACTAAACCATTACTGAATTGTGGCTGAAAACAATACGTCCACATTGATTCAGTACGTTGATTACAAGCAAAATCCTTGCCAAGTATTAATAAATCTGCAAATATTTTCTGTGCATAATTATTTAATTTCAATGGGATATACTCTTGTCCCAAAATAGTTGGTCTACCTGAACGCATTACCCCTGCTTTTTCATAAGCAACGTCCTCAATCGTATTGCCTAAATACGCCTCATGATCCAAATCTACAGTAGTAATAACCGATACATCAGCATCAAAAATATTCACCGCATCCAACCGTCCACCCAGCCCCACCTCGAGAACCATCACATCAACCTGTTGCAAATTGAAAATTTGCACCGCAGCTAACGTGTTGAATTCAAAATAAGTCAGAGCCACATCCTGACGAGCTTCCTCAATGCATGCAAATGCAGAAACAATCTCATCATCACCAACAGCCTGACCATCCACTGCAATTCTTTCATTAAATCGCAATAAATGTGGGCTCGTTAGCGTTCCTACCCGATATCCTGCTGCATGATAAATTTGAGTTAAATAAGCGCAGACGGAGCCTTTACCATTCGTTCCGGCAACCACAATAACCGGGCAATTAGGATGTAAATCCATGCGTTTGCGCACAGACTCCACCCGCTCCAACCCAAGTTCAATCTTGCCGTCAACCATCCCATTTTCCAGATAGTTGAGCCATTGTGATAAAGAATTAGCACTAAACTTGTTATTCATTAGATGTTTGCTTATCCCTTTGCTTATTTATCTGCATAGACTTACCTACTACATTCCGCCAGAAACTGGATCGCGCATGTTGCGGCTGACACCAGCGCGCCCAAACCTGTAATCTTCGCCATGACTGCTTATCTGTCATGTCTGGCAACAACACAATTCTTACCTCTCCGTCACCAGTACGCCACTTCAACGCCAAAAAACCTCGCCGAACCATACTGTCAGCCAACAACACTGCTGATATCCTTTTAGAATGTTTAGTCAGAGTCAATTGCGCTTGTAACTCAGCATTAATTGTAATCCGTTTAACTACCGGCTGGCGTAAATGATAAAACGACCAGCATCCACAGCCAAACAGTCCGGCTAACCACCCTATCCTTTCCCATCCCGAAAAAAAAAGCATAATGACTGGCAACGTTAGCAAATAAAGCACCACAGCTAATAATTGCAGTTTACGCGAAGGATAAACCCGCACAATAAAACCTTGCATCAGCCAATCCTACTCCTTTAGTCACCATAAACAGGTGAGATCTCTAAATCTGCATCAATTAAATCAAGCACCATATCATGCACTTCAACCGTAAAAAAATCCCAAAACCGAGAAAGATCAATTTCCGGCCATACTTTCCGATTAATTTCCCAGCCAGACAATTCAGCTTCAAAAATCTGCCTAAATCGTTCGCCGATAAAACCCATTACCTCTTCTGGTGATTCAAATTCCGGTACCAGCAAAGTAGTACAATTACTTTGTAATTGTGGTAAAGTTAAATCAGGCATGTCTTCATCTGTGCTTTTCAACCAATCAAGAAAAGATTGCGTCGGTTTCAGTACCACAGCACTACGATCTACAAAATACATGAACTATTCCTCATCCAAAAACAATTAAACAACATTATTGTACTGTACAACTTCCATAACGTATATTTCCCTTTCCCAATACAGAATATAGCCAGAACAACTGGAAAAATCCATAGAGGAGCAAGCATAGATGTACAGCGACCATCTGCATAAATTTAATCAAATACTGCCATCGAGTAATATTTTAACCGATCCAGATATCACCTCTTCATTCTGTACCGACCATCGCAACCGTTACCATGGCGAAGCATTTGCAGTACTCCAGCCAGATAATGTTGACGCCATTCAAAAAATTATGCGCTATTGTCATCAGCATCACATACCCGTGACACCTCAAGGTGGCAATACAGGACTATGTGGGGGCGCAACGCCACATAGCAGCATCAGTAAACAAGGCATAATATTGTCCCTATCCAAACTTAACCGGCTACGAAACCTAAGCTATGATGACAACACCATCACAGTTGAAGCCGGAATGATACTGGCTGATTTACAAACTGAAGCCCGAAACGCTGGTCTTTACTTCCCCCTTAGTCTTGCTAGTGAAGGTTCCTGCCAAATTGGCGGAAATATTGCCTGTAATGCTGGTGGTGTTAACGTCGTACGCTATGGCACAACACGTGATCTGGTTATCGGACTAGAATATGTATTGCCCACAGGCGAATTGATAAGCCATCTACAACCCTTACACAAAAACACCAGCGGATATGAAATGCGCCAAATCATCATCGGCAGCGAAGGGACACTCGCCATCATTACCGCAGCTACCCTAAAACTCTTTGCCCAACCCTTAAGCATACTCACAGCTTGGATAGGAATCGACACAATTCAGACTGCCATCGATCTGTTACAACGACTCAGAGATCAGCTTAGTGATCGTATTTCCAGCTTCGAGCTAATCAGTAGTCAAGCCCTGAAATTGTCTTCATCTTATAGCCAACTACAGCCGCCTACCGAAGCTGCTTGGCATATACTTTTAGAATTGACCGACAGCATTCCCAATCAAAACCTGACAGATCCATTAATCAGCGTACTTGAACAGGGGAACTGGTTGAATACAGTTATTGCCCAGTCAGAAACAGAACGAAATCAGCTTTGGAAATTACGTGAAAACATCTCCGAAGCTCAACGCCATCTTGGCGCCAGCATCAAACATGATATTGCTTTACCCATAGAGTACATAGCGGATTTTGTTGAACACTCACAACAACAGTTGCAGCAAGCATTTCCTCATGCACAAACCATACTGTTTGGTCATTTGGGCGATGGCAGCTTACATTACAACGTCTTCCTAGGCGATACACTAAATAACGACGTCTATCAACATGAAGACAACATCAACAAAATCGTCTATGAATGCGTTATAAAACATCATGGCACCGTTGCAGCCGAACATGGAATCGGACAACTGAAAACTCAATGGATTCCACAAATACGTACCCAGTCAGAAATTAATTGGATGAGAATACAAAAACAAACCCTGGATCCGCATAATATCCTCAACATCGGTAAAGTTCTGCCACCCCTACCATGATATAGTAACGTCTTTAAATCAAATGGCCACAACATGCAAGAAGTAACGCTTTATACAGATGGAGCCTGCAAAGGCAATCCCGGAATTGGTGGCTGGGGCGCATTTCTACAATTTGGTATACACAGCAAAGAATTATATGGTGGAGAAGCCAGCACCACCAACAACCGTATGGAACTAACAGCCGTCATACAAGGACTGGCTGCACTTAAGCGCCCGTGCATCGTCCATATTTATACCGACTCGCAATATGTTAAAAACGGTATGCAGGAGTGGATTCATAACTGGAAAAATCGCGGTTGGAAAACCGCTGCAAAACAGCCGGTAAAAAATGTTGAACTATGGCAAGCGCTTGATAAAGAAGTAAACAAACATCAAGTACAATGGCACTGGGTAAAAGGTCACGCCGGAAACATAGGCAATGAAAAAGCCGACCAACTGGCTAATCGAGGCGTTGAATCTTTAGCACAGCAACAAATACAAGCTCTTCAAACAGACATCATCGATCATGAAAATAATCCATAAATTTCAACATTAATTATGCTGGACTAAACTTAGTCACATTAGTAGTTACCAAAAATAAAAGATAAAAATATTATGCTTATAATCTATTTGAAAATATGCAAACATCAGAGTCAGTTAAACTCATTAAAAGCAAATAAAAAAACTTTGAATTGATCACTTTAGACATACTAATCACTAAAACTTACCTACATCTTTAAATTCACTACCTTCTTAAACATCCATGAAAAACAATCAGAGAAAAAACTTGATCAAATATTCATAAGCAAACCAAAAAACACCGGCAGTTTAATCAATCCATCTTCAGGCAAAACAAAACCGGATACCTAAAGTATCCGGTTTTAATCAGCTAAGTAAGCAACTAAGTAGTATTACATCATACCGCCCATGCCACCCATACCGCCCATGCCACCCATATCTGGCATAGCAGGTTTATCTTCTGGCAATTCAGTTACCATGCAATCAGTAGTCAACATCAGGCCAGCGATAGAGGCAGCATGTTGCAAGGCAGTGCGGGTTACCTTAGCAGGATCCAACACACCCATTTCCAACATATCACCATATTCGCCAGTACCAGCGTTGTAACCATAGTTACCAGAGCCATTCAATACATTGTTTACCACTACGCTTGGCTCATCACCAGCATTGGCAACGATCTGACGCAGAGGAGCTTCAACCGCTTTCAATACAATTTTCACACCAGCATCCTGATCTGCATTAGTACCTTTCAGATCAGAAATAGCAGCACGAGCACGCAGCAAAGCCACACCACCACCAGCTACCACACCTTCTTCAACGGCAGCACGAGTAGCATGTAAAGCATCATCTACACGGTCTTTCTTCTCTTTCATTTCAACTTCAGTTGCAGCACCAACCTTAATTACAGCCACACCACCAGCCAATTTAGCGACACGTTCCTGTAATTTTTCTTTATCATAATCACTGCTGGCCACTTCGATTTGCTTACGGATTTCGCCAACACGAGCTTCAACCGCCGCTTTATCACCCAAACCGTCAATAATAGTAGTATTCTCTTTAGCAACTTCAATACGTTTTGCCTGACCCAGATCTTCCAGAGTCACTTTTTCCAAAGTCAAACCAACTTCTTCAGCGATAACTGTACCGCCAGTCAAAATTGCGATGTCCTGCAACATAGCTTTACGGCGGTCACCAAAACCAGGAGCTTTCACAGCAACAGTTTTCAGAATACCGCGGATATTGTTTACCACCAGCGTAGCCAACGCTTCGCCTTCAACATCCTCAGCAATAATCAACAACGGACGGCTAGTTTTAGCAACCTGTTCCAGTACTGGCAACAAATCACGAATATTAGAGATTTTTTTATCGAACAACAAAATGAAAGGGCTATCCAGACCGGCAATCTGTTTTTCCACATCAGTAACAAAATATGGAGACAAGTAGCCACGGTCAAACTGCATACCTTTAACTACTTCAACTTCATTCTCTAAAGATTTACCGTCTTCAACAGTAATCACACCCTCTTTGCCAACTTCATTCATTGCTTTGGCAATGATTTCACCGATTGATTCATCAGCATTAGCAGAAATAGAAGCAACTTGAGAGATTTCTTTAGATTTTTCTGGAACAGGTTTAGATATTTTTTTCAGTTCAGCCACAATCGCTTCTACTGCTTTATCAATACCACGTTTTAGATCCATCGGATTCATGCCAGCAGTAACATATTTCATACCTTCAGCAACCACGGCCTGAGCCAACACAGTTGCAGTAGTAGTACCGTCACCAGCCACATCATTCGTTTTAGAAGCCACTTCCTTAACCAACTGCGCACCCATATTCTCGAATTTATCTTTCAATTCGATTTCTTTAGCTACAGATACACCGTCTTTAGTAATGTGTGGACCACCAAAAGCACGATCTAACAGAACATTGCGACCTTTAGGGCCTAAAGTAACCTTAACTGCATCAGCCAATACATTGACACCAGCAACCATTTTCTGACGGGCTTCGTCAGCGAACTTCACGTCTTTTGCAGCCATTTCAAACTCCTAATAATTAAAAATCAATATTTACAATAGTCTAATAACTTATTCAACAATACCGAAAATGTCTTCTTCGCGCATTACCAGCAGCTCTTCACCATCAACTTTAACAGTCTGACCACTGTATTTGCCAAAAATCACCTTATCGCCAACTTTAACATCCAATGCCTGACGATCACCGTTTTCCAACAACTTACCATTGCCCACAGCCAATACCTCACCCATATCCGGTTTTTCTGCTGCTGAACCAGGCAATACAATACCAGAAGCAGTTTTCTCTTCTGCTTCCAGACGTTTAACGACAACGCGATCATTTAAAGGACGAATAGTCATAATATCTTCTCCACATCTTCGGTGCCATGAAGCACATAAATTTGGTCAATACAAACCCGCAAAACTTGCAGGACATAAAAAATTGTTTCGGTAAATAAAGTAAGGATAGACCACCACAATTCAAGGGGAAATCTAATAAATTTTTTCCCTTTTCTTATCAACACTTAGCAAAATTAAAGAAATATTAGACAGTTAGCATCACTTCTTTCAATAAAACAAAACCTAATTTTCTAGATAATTGAAATAATTGAAACATTGAAGAACTTATGTACAGACAGGCTCAAATCAAACCTAAGCATAAAAAACTGGGCAGACAATTGAATAAACAACGGTTATTCAAATAAAGAGATAAATAAATCATTAAAAACCTTAAACCCTTATGCTATTTCATTCTTGGTATTTGGTATAAAGCAGCACCAAAATGTCACCTTCAAGCACAAAAGTTTTATAGAAAATAAAGAATATTACTCAACCACAACATATCATTTTAATAACCATCTATCTGAACGATAAACGATTAAAAACCGTCTACACCCCTTAGATCTCTTCCTGACCAAAATGATGCTTGATTTGCACCGATATTAATTCACGCGCACGAGCAATGCGCGAACGGATAGTGCCAATTGGACACCGTTGTCTATTAGCGATTTCCTCATATGACAATCCTTCAATTTCACATAACAAAATCGACTCACGCAAACATTCAGGCAACTGCTTAATCGTCTTATCCAAAATATCCAGAAGCTCCCGATTAAGCAAATATCTTTCTGGAGTTTTAAAATCCGGTAGCATATCCATAATCATCATTGCTTCACCATCATCATCATTAAAATCACTAATTAAAGCTGAATGGCGGCTATTGATGGTATGCATCGTTCTTGCAGTATTTTTACCAATACAACAAAGCCACGTAAAAAACCGGCTATCACCTCTAAATTGAGGTAACGCCCTATATGCCTTGAGCAAAGTTTCCTGCATAACATCCTGTGCCGATTGTTCATCATGAGTGCAACGATGAAGAAAATGAATAAGACGATGTTCATAACGGCGCACCAATTTATCAAAAACCTGCCTGTCACCTTTTTGTGCCTGACTAATTAACAATTGCTCCTCTACAAAATTACTTAACCCATCTTGCATATTTCTTTCTCCTTTTTATTGTCAGCCCCTTGTTAGACTTAGCAGAAAACACCAATAAATATGGATAAGAAATACTTAACAGGCAAACCCATTTTTTTCAGTAGACCCTTTATCAACAGCATCCCATTATTCATCCAACCGACTTCACCTGCTCATTTAATAAATTAATTTTCCAACAACCTTTTACCAACCTATTAACAAGCCTGAACAACAGAAATCAAATCCCTTAACAAAAAGTTCTGACATTTATATTCAACATCACACAGCAAAATCTGATTAAGTTTAGATACAACCCAATTACTCCTCCTCCGAGTAATACTGGCAACCATATCCATTTCACCAAATCATCAACCCATAGTCAGTAGACATACATTAACATTTATAAACATAAACCATGCCAACCAACATCATTACCACGTAATATTCTGCCTATTAATCCATAATTTATATTTATAATATAACACTTTAACCACAAAAAGATACCTTACCATTACAACTTTGCTTTCCATCAACTACTTAGCGGATTCATTTCTCCGGCTGAAACATGTAAAGATTTAAATAATGAAAACTTAAAAAAAACTAAGCTTACAATTAGTACTTTAAAAATTTTGCTCTGGTAATTTTTTTATATTTATCATGATTTAAAATAGAAAATTATAAGTCATGATACGGAATTATTCCTACCTAAACGATTTATAATCAGTATAAATAAAATTTACTTATTTTTTTAGAATTGATTAAGTATAATACTCCATTCAACTTATGAGTCAAAATAATGAAAACTAATGTAATAAAAGCTATATTAAATTTAATACACCTACCTCCATCTTCTATACAAAATAACTATAGTGGAAGAAATAAAGTCAACAATGAAGGTAAAGGACTTGAAGAATTTATTATTGATTTATTTTGTGGAACTGTTAATGAAATAGACCAATTAAAACGTGTAGAAAAAAAAGCGGAATTATTTAGTTATATTGGAAATCAAAGTAATCCTCCCGATGCCATGATAAGAGAAGGTGATGCGATCGAAATAAAAAAAATTGAAACTTCCAACGCCGCCCTAGCTTTAAATTCTTCCTATCCCATGGCAAAATTACATTACGATTGTCCAATGTTGAATAATGCATGTATTTCTTGTGAAAATTGGATTGAAAAAGACATGATTTATGCAATAGGAGAATTAAAAAAAGAACAAAATAATGAAAATAAAGAAACCAAATCACTTATTTCTTTATGCTTTGTATATGGTGTTGATTACGCAGCTAGTTTAGATATTTATAATAAGATTAAGTCGAAAATAAAAGATGGGATTTCTACTATAAACGGAATTGAATTTTCTGAGACAAAAGAATTAGGAAGAGTAAATAAAGTAGATCCTTTAGGAATTACAAATTTAAGAATACGTGGGATGTGGCATATTGATAATCCTTTCAAAGTGTTTAATTATATATATCAACCTAAAAAAAACGCTTTGTTTAACATGATGACTTTAATTAACATAGAAAAATATTTAACATTTAGCGATGAAGATCGCAACGAGTTAGAAAATACTGCAAAAGAGTTTAAAAACTTAGTGATAAAAGACGTAAAAATAAAAACTCCTGATAATCCTGCAAAACTAAAAGATGCTAAACTAATCACCTTTTTTTTAGAGTAAAAAGAGTTGTATAAATGAATATAATTTCATTGTTCTCAGGAGCTGGTGGGCTTGATTTGGGTTTCAAAAATGCTGGTTTTAAAATCATTGGTGCAAACGAGTATGATAAATCTATTTGGGAAACTTATGAAAAAAACCATTCTGCACCTTTAATCAAAGGAGATATTCGAAATATAAACTCTGATATATTTTTAAAAAATACTAATATAATTGATGGAATTATAGGTGGTCCACCTTGTCAAAGTTGGTCTGAAGCAGGGGCATTAAGAGGTATAAGTGACGATAGAGGTAAATTATTTTTTGAATTTATTCGAATTTTAGCAGATTTACAACCGAAATTTTTTGTTGCTGAAAATGTATCTGGAATGATGTCCAAGCGACATCTAGAAGCTGTTCAAAATATTACATATTTATTTGGAAATGCAGGAATTGGATATGATTTATTCATAAAAACTTTAAACGCTTCCGATTTCGGCGTTCCTCAGGATCGTAAAAGAGTATTTTATGTAGGTTTTAGAAAAGATTTACAAATTAAATTTGAATTCCCGACACCTTTTGAAAAAAAAGTTTCATTGAAAGATTCAATTTTTGATTTACAGAATTCCGCAGTTCCAGCTTTGGAAAAAAATAAATCACATGGAGATAATTTAGTTGTACTCAATCATGAATATTTTACTGGTGATTTTTCAACAATATTCATGTCTCGTAATAGAGTTAGAACCTGGCAGCAGCAAAGTTTTACTATTCAAGCTGGAGCTAGACACGCCCCTATTCATCCTCAAGCTCCAATTATGATTAAGGTAGAGAAAGATAAATTCCAATTTGTTAAAGGAATGGAAAAGTTATATCGAAGATTATCAGTGAGAGAATGTGCAAGAATTCAAACATTTCCTGATGATTTTAAATTCTATTACAATTCTTTATCTGATGCCTATAAAATGATTGGAAATGCTGTACCTGTAAAATTAGCTGAGTCTATTGCCAATCAAATTAAATTGTTTCTAAGATGAATGATTTTAATTTTAATTATAGAAAACTATTAATATAATTTAAGCATTATTATGTTATTCATCAACTTGTAGCGTATACTGGAATAGTATTTATTTCAAATAATTTAATTTAAAGCCAAGTCTACATTTAATCAAATCTGTCATTATAATTAAAAAAATTAAGTTGTATCTAGTCAGAATATTTTATCCACGTTTAAACGCCAGCCGGTAGACTGGATATATATGGCATCCATCCATTTGCCACACCCAAATCAGTGGCCACCACAATATTGATCACTGCGATACATTGGTTTTCTCCATTACAGATTACTGGCCAAATACGGCGCATAAATGGGGGGATTTTGCGTTCTTGTAAGAGTTTCTTGACGTTTTTATGCATGCCCCGTAACGTTATTTTGTCTTGGGATTGAACAGTTCGTATGATCCAATTAGGCTGGATTTCTGCCAGACCAAAACTATTTTTACGCCATACCATTAGTCCATCTGATGGCAAATCTTTAATTTTTGCTGGTAACCAAGTTAACCATGGCCATTGTTGCACAGCATTTTTGGGATGAATCCATAATTTATCAGCATAGGATAAGACCTTGCCTTCCGGTAGCGACCATTCAGCCCCAGTTTTGTTGTTCATAAGCTGACGGGCGAATTCATCCAAAGCCACAGTTGTAGACAAACCCAGATTATTATTTTGTGCAAACAACCGCAATTGCTGTTTACGCCTTGTTTCGGTTAATTTTTGCCATTGGGAAATTTGAAAGCGCTGGTTCTGATCTTGAATTTTGCCCCAATCTTCCGCTGCCACCTCTTCTATCAAGGTGAGTTCATCCTGCAAACGTTTGATTCCTGCTTCAATTTGATGATCCAGATGCGGTACGCGCTCGCGCCATGGCGGTAGACCACACAAGCGTAACCAGTTACGCAAATAGGCGGTATTGGTGTTGCTATCGTCATCTATGTAAGCTAGTTTCCAAGCTTCTGCATAAGCCTGTAAATCTTCACGGCCAAACGATAACAATGGACGCCAAAGCATACTGTGCTCAGTCAGCTGACGCTGTGCAGGCATAGCCGCCAATGCTCGCAAACCTCCGCCACGCAATGCGGCGAGAAAAAAGGTTTCAATCTGATCATTTAGATGGTGCGCCAGCACAACTGCATCAGCCTGACATTCACGATAAATTCGATAGCGTTCTTTACGTGCTGCCGCCTCTATCCCATCTCCATTGGCATGCACTTTAACCTTAAAAGATTGCAGCGGTACAGACCAATTGTGACAAATTTGCTGACAAAATTGCTGCCATTGATCAGCATACTGACTTAAACCATGATGAACATGAATCGCTGATAAGGTTATTGGTAGGGTTGAACGCAGTTGCGCCAAAAGATGTAATAATACGACTGAATCCAAGCCACCACTTAGACCCACAGCCAAAACACAACGGTCAGCCATTGTGGCTGACCATTGCTGTGCAATACTTTGGCTTAAACGAATAGTAATATTATTTACTGCTGCTGAATTGTCCATAATTCATCAGACGATCAAATCGACGAGTTAATAGATCAGCCATTGGTTTTCCTTTGGCCTCATGTAACTGAGCCGTCAAAACTGTTTTAACCCGTTGCATAATTTCTGGATAATTGCGATGTGCACCGCCTAGTGGTTCCTCGATCACTTTATCAATCAGTTTCAGATCACGCAATCTTTTAGCCGTTATTCCCAACGCTTGTGCCGCCTCTGGTGCTTTTTCTGCTGTCTTCCATAGGATGGATGCACAACCTTCAGGAGAAATCACAGAATAAGTTGAAAATTGTAGCATATTGACGTAATCACCCACAGCGATGGCTAATGCTCCGCCTGAACCGCCCTCACCGATAATGGTACAAATAACCGGAACACGTAAACTGGTCAGTTCATAGATATTTCGTCCAATGGCTTCTGACTGACCGCGCTCCTCGGCACCGATACCTGGATAAGCTCCCGGAGTATCAATAAAAGTCAGTACTGGAATCTGAAATTTTTCCGCCAATTTCATCAAACGCAATGCCTTGCGATAGCCTTCGGGCTTGGGCATACCAAAATTACGACGAATTTTTTCTTTGGTATCGCGCCCTTTTTGGTGGCCGATAACCATCACTGTTTCGCCATTAAAACGTGCCATACCACCAACAATCGCCGCATCATCGGCAAAAGCTCGATCACCATGAAGCTCTTCAAAGTCTGTACACAGGGCATCAATATAATCTAAGGTGTAGGGTCGCTGAGCATGACGAGAAACCTGTGAAATTTGCACAGGAGTCAGCTTAGAAAATAAACTTTTGGTTAAATCATCGCTTTTCTTTTTCAAGCGCGAGATTTCTTCGGAAATATCTACAGCCGATTCGTCCTGTACAAAGCGAAGTTCATCAATTTTCTGTACCAATTCAGCTATAGGTTGTTCAAAATCCAAAAAAATCTGTTTCATTGTTTAACATTCCGCAAAAACACTTGGTTGCTATAATACGCTAAGAACCAAACCGATGCAGCCCCAAAATCACAATTGTTCTTGCATAAATCAGGGTATAAATAAAATAATCCCCTGATTTATATAAATTAAAATATCGTTTTCTTTGGATATTTAATAAAATATATTTCACAAAAACAATGCTAATATCTGACACTTCAGCACAGATCGTTATGCTATTCAGTCGATAACAATAACTATTTCTCAACTTGTTCAGTTCAACTCTACCGCCAACTTTTCGATGACTACGCCCTATCGCCACAGCACCACTTAACTGGTAGCAATTTATTATTTTCAATTTTTCTGCGTTTTATTATCTTGTTCGACTCACAATCCTATCGCCTTTATGTCTTTTAGATACTAATTACCTTGATTATGAATTTAATTAAAGTTGAATTCTGCCAGCATTAAGAGAATATAAATTTACGATAAACAAAACTTTTATCCTAATGATCCAGATGCGTATTTTAGTTAGTAAGATTCATCCATGTTAGATCCACATAATTGATGAATAAATTGTCGCGAAACCATGAACAGTGAAACTTCATCCTATGCCATTTAGACTAAGATGAATTTGTTTTATTTCAAGGACAGAAAGGGTGAATTGAATCCTAAACAGCGTTTAATGACAGTAAATGTACAACATCTACCGATTAACAACTTGCCAAGACAGGGTTTTACCCACTAAAATTAGCAGTTTTCTGTCTCCTTTGACAGAATAATAAACTTCGATTTTTTCATTAAGGAATACACAATGGTAGTTATTCGTTTGGCTCGCGGTGGTTCAAAACATCGCCCATTCTATAATATTGTCGTAGCAGACTCTCACAACCGTCGTGATGGTCGCTTCATTGAACGTGTCGGTTTTTATAACCCTGTTGCAAATGAAAAACAGGAACGCGTTCGTCTGAATGCTGATCGCTTGAATCACTGGGTTGGTCAAGGCGCTCAGCTTAGCGAAGCAGTGGCCAAGCTGGTTAAAGAACAGAAAGTTTCTGCTTAAGCTGTATAACGATGAATACGACACAGTGCCAATGGGTGGCAATGGGCTATATTAAAGGCGTATTTGGTGTCAAAGGATGGGTAAAGATCCATACCGATACTGAATATACCGATAGTTTATTGGATTTTCCACAATGGCAGCTGAGCAAAGACGGTCAGACACAGACCGTAACTGTAGCCGAAAGTAAAATTAACGGCGAAGAATTACTGGTCAGATTTGAAGGCATAGCCGATCGTGATGCAGCTGCATTACTGCGTGGCTATACCATCGAAATTGATCGCGCCTCATTTGCCGAAACCGAAGACGATGAATATTACTGGGCTGATTTAGTAGGTTTAACCGTTTACAATCGTGAACAACTGAATCTAGGCACAATCAGCTCGTTGATGGATACGGGTGCCCACGATGTATTGGTAGTTGACGGCACTTATGGTCGTAAGCTGATTCCGTTTGTTGCGCAATATATTATTGAAGTCAATCTGGCACAAAAAAATATCTGCGTTGACTGGGGCAGTGACTATTAATGCACATTCAGGTCATTACCCTGTTTCCAGAAATGTTTACTGCCCTAACGGGCAGCGGCGTAACTGGAAGAGCATTACAGCATGGTCGGTGGCAATTTAGTGCCATCAATCCACGTCAGTATGCTGATAACCCTTTAGGCTATATCGATGATCGCCCCTTTGGCGGTGGTCCAGGCATGATTATGATGGCACCACCATTACAATCAGCCATTGATGCAGCCAGACAGACTTGTCCACAAGGAAAGCTGATCTACATGAGTCCGCAGGGTAAACCACTTACCCACACTCGAGCAGTGAGTCTGGCACAAGAGTCAGCCCTTATTGTTTTGTGCGGTCGTTATGAGGGTATAGATGAACGTATCCTCACCAGTAATGATATTACAGAAATCAGTATTGGTGATTTTGTGGTATCGGGCGGTGAGTTACCCGCCATGATGTTGATGGATGCGGTTATCCGCTTATTACCTGGTACACTCGGTGATCAACGCTCAGCAGTAGAAGATTCATTTGTTAACGGTTTATTAGATTGCCCGCATTACACTCGTCCGGTAGAATTTCGTCAGCAGACCGTACCCGACGTGTTACGCAGTGGGAATCATGCTTTAATCGCGCAATGGCGGTTAACCCAATCGCTTAAGCGCACTTTAACACGACGTCCAGATTTACTGGTTGATCGTGAATTAACCCCAGAGGAATCCAGTCTCTTGCAGCAAATCAGACAAGAGGAACGGGAAATCCCATCATAACAGGAAATATGAAATGAACTTGATTCAACAATTAGAGCAGGAAGAAATTGCTCGCCTGAACAAAGACATCCCTGCTTTTGCACCAGGTGATACCGTGGTTGTTTCAGTACGTGTTACTGAAGGCAGTCGTACCCGTTTACAGGCCTACGAAGGCATTGTTATCGCCCGTCGTAACCGTGGTCTAAACAGCAACTTCATCGTACGTAAAATTTCTAGCGGTGAAGGTGTAGAACGTACATTCCAGTTATACTCTCCAGCCGTTGAAAAAATCGAAGTGAAACGTCGCGGTGATGTACGTCGTGCTAAGCTGTATTACCTGCGTGGTCTGACTGGTAAAAAAGCTCGCATTCGCGAAAAATTGCCAGCTCGCAAAGCCTAAGCATTTCTTTGTTCGGCTATTATTCATTAGCCTGATAAAAGCCAGATCATCTGATCTGGCTTTTTTAATAAATCTTATTACAAGATACAATTAGCTTAGTCAAGCATCTTCCCAAATGATTAGCTTATGGATTTATCGCTATTGTTCCAACCCTGACAATTTCTATATTCCCACAAATACTTTCCAATCAAACTAATGATTAAATGCCACTGATCAAAGGCAACATACCGAAAAGAGGATTTTGACTAATATCACGCCTTATATTAACAACAGAAACTTTTTTCTTCCGCAAACGACACAAATCAACAGCGGTGGATATTGAATAATGTTAAACTAGACAAGTTTTGATTTATTCTTAGTGCCTCATTTTACGCAAAGGAAGCAACAATAATGAGCCAGTCCCTAAGTTATCGTGATGCCGGTGTTGATATTGATGCTGGTGATTCACTGGTTGAAAAAATTAAACCCTTCGCCCAACGTACCATGCGACCAGAGGTTTTGGGTAATTTAGGCGGGTTTGGTGCCTTGGTGGAAATCAGTCAAAAATATCGTCATCCTGTACTTGTCTCTGGAACAGATGGCGTAGGTACAAAATTAAAACTGGCTGTAGAATGGAATAAGCATGACACCATAGGCATTGATCTGGTAGCAATGAGTGTCAACGACATTTTAGTACAAGGTGCTGAGCCACTTTTTTTTCTGGATTATTTTGCATGTGGCAAGCTGGATGTTGAACAGGCAACATTAGTGATAAAAGGGATCGCAGCCGGCTGTGAACAGTCTGGTTGCGCTTTAATCGGCGGTGAAACTGCTGAGATGCCTGGCATGTATCCTCAAGGAGAATATGATCTGGCCGGATTTGCCGTTGGTGTAGTGGAGAAAGAACAAGTCATTAACGGGCGTAACATCGTAGCCGGAGATATTGTTCTTGGATTGGCGTCGAATGGTATTCACTCCAATGGGTATTCGCTGGTGCGGCAAATTCTCGCACGCGCCAACCCTGATCTGGATGCCGAATTTGCCAATGGTCAAACACTGCGTGAAGCCATTATTGCTCCTACCCGCCTATACGTAAAACCCATACTGGCTGCACTCAAGCAATTCAGCATTAAAGGGATGGCACACATAACAGGCGGAGGCATCAGCGAAAATGTACCTCGCATTTTGCCCGAGAATACCGTGGCTGCTATTGATGCCCACTCTTGGTCAATGCCTGCATTGTTTCAGTGGTTGCAACAGGCGGGTAATGTCACTACACAAGAGATGTATCGCACTTTCAACTGCGGTATTGGCATGGTGATCATTGTAGACGCTACAGAAGCAGAAGCTATCAAGCTATTTTTACAACAACAGGGCGAAACTGTGTATCAACTCGGTTACATCCGTCCCCGTCATGGAGATGAGCACCAGACACAGATAAATTGATAGATAATAAATGTCCTAAAAAAATTACAAAGCCCTACGCAAAATATTTAGAATAGGGCTTTATTTACATCCAGAAGTTTAAGAGAATGAATATTATAAAATCTTTGAATTTTTGAAATATGATACTTTTACAGGTTTAAATCATGTTTTGAATATTCGTTTTATGCTTTTGTTAGCTTTTAAACTGAAGATCTTTTTTCTTCATTATTTAATTATTTCTATAATCGTTCAGATAATATAATAAGCCATATAAGGTTTTACCATTTTAGATATTTTTAAAATGATATTAACTTTGAATAAAGATATAAAGTTATATTATAGATATATTTTTTTCACATGATCATAATATGATCCTGGTACAGTATTTTTAACATACCTTAATTTATGAATACTCGTTCTTTGTTGAATTTGTGCAAATTCTTCAGCATCATAAATTTCATGCATTTTGGTTTGCAAAAGATGAACTAATGTATCATCTTTCACCGTACAATTTTTTTTCTCAAAATCTTTATGATGAATTAATTCATGAAATATTATTTGAAAAAAGAAATAATGTTTTATTGAAGTTTGCGTTTTCCAAAAATTTAACAATAAATCCAGCCATGTATGTATAACCTCATTTTTTCTTTTACCCACCATAAAGCTACTTAAAATATTTACATAATGAGAATTATGCCAACCGAAATATAAAGGATCATATGTTTCAAAATAAGCTTTATCTAAAGCATTTTCATCACGCTGAAAAACAAAAAAATTCATATTGGCCACGTTTTCAGGTATAGGATTGGTCAACAAAATAGTAGCATCCATCCAAATACCACCATATGTATCCAGTAGGGCTAATCTTAGCAAATCGGAAAAGAAAACATGTTTAAATTCTTTGTTTAGTCTTTTTTCAAAAATAAATTCAGGTAAGTCTAAATATTCATGAATAGTTGTATCATCCAGTCTGATTATTTGATAATCCTTTTTATACTTATCGACAGAGTTAAAACAGATTTTCACAGTTTCAGGCAATGTTTTATCATCAACACCTTGACCCCAATATTGCCAGATAATTTTATTTGTATTTAATGTTTTTTTTGCCTTAAGATTGAATTTTTCTAAACTACCATTTAAATAAAGATTCAAAAAATTTTTTGATGCTTTAGCCATCTGTTTTTGTAGTTCAATATCTGCTTTGAGAGCTACTTTTTTTCTAATTTTTTTAGGCACTAATCCAAAATAGAATATGCGCCATGGTTGTAAATTCATCGTGCTGACGAAAGAATTCCAACGTGTATTTTTTGAAAACAAGGTGGGTAAATCAGAATTAATATTTTTAATTTGTGAATTCATTGAATCGGTATTATAAAATTTGCCATATAACATCAAATTAGCATAAAACTGTCTAAGTGAAAACTTTTAAATTTTTAACGATCTGTAGTACTGCAATTCAAACCGGCAAAAATGAGTATAAAGTGTCAGTATGGCTATAATCAAAATTACTTAAAACCTTTAGAGCTACCATTTTTTTCCATTTTACATAGTAAAGTTATATTAATCACTGGTTAAATTGTTGTCAATCTATACCACTGTATATATAGGATATATCAATAGTTTATATTTTTGTGTGTCTTGACTTTTCCAGATATTTTTGATGATTTTAAACGGTTAAGAGTAATGCTTCATTCTAATTCGTCTTGTCGATTACCATTATTGTTTTTTTTGTATTTAAAAACTTCAATTTATATCCGCTTATAATCTGCAATACCTATCTATTTTATTGCTAGATTCTACCAGTTTTAACAAACCAAATTTAACCCTATAATGTTAAATTAGATTTCTCAAAGCAACAATAAACTATTGTTTATTTTATTACTTTCTCCATCTTTACAACAATCAGAGATGAATACATATTTATCTATATGATATTTTTAATATCATATAAAATACATTCCATACCAAGAATTTTCTGTTACAGGACCATTATTTTAGAATTATACTTCGCTAAAGTACTGTTTCTGGATGTTGCTAGAAGAATAGCTAACTTGTTTTGAATGCAGACATATTTGAGAAAAACACTTTTTTGAAACCTTCATTTTTTTAATATTCTGTTCCAAAAAAGTGTCCTCTAAATAGCATGTTCTATTTACAATCAATTAGTTCGGTTTATCAAAAAAATATTGCTATTTTGACAACTTAAAATGAATCATTTATAAATAAAGAAGTTATTCATTTTTCAGCAAGGCTGGAAACAAACGTTCAATCCACTGACGTAAGACAATCAATTTTCCATGAAAAAAGTGTCCTGAGCCTGGAATGACCACGACAGGCATATCCTGACTTTCTGCCCATTTTAAACTGTTTTCAATTGGAACAACTTCGTCTTTTTCGCCGTGGATCAATAAGGTTGTCGCTGGGTTATAAGCCTGCGGAACGTCAATTGTATACATCCCAATTGCAGGACCTAATAAAAGTAGTGCATCAGGACGAGCAGTTAGTGCACTAAAAAGAGAAACATAACCACCAAATGAAAAACCAGCAATGACCAGTTTTTGCGCATCTGGATGTTGTTGACGCGCAAAATCAACTACAGCCAAACAATCGGCTACTTCACCGCGCCCATAATCATGCTCACCATCACTGTTACCTACTCCACGTAGATTAGGCAAATAACAATGAAAGCCAAGTTCGGTCAAGGCTTTGGCTGCTGTTTGCACGACTTTATTGGTATTTAAGCCACCTTGTAGCGGATTAGGATGGTTAATCACGGCCACGCCACGTGCTGCACCTTGTGCGCTCAGATAAATGGTTTCAAGTTTTCCTACTGGTCCATTAACCCATATATTAGGTTGTTTTTTTAGCATCAATTTACTCACTCAGTTTTATTTGTCTAGCAGCAGACGTGTAACCACACGATCATTAGCCAGTTCTTCATCAAGTATTTCTTGCAAATCACTATCATCCACATAAGTATACCAGCGCGCCTGTGGATACAGTACCATCACAGGACCTTCGTCACAGCGTCCAAGGCAACCGGCACTACTGATGCGTAATTTACCTGCTCCCATCAATCCCATGGCTTTAGCACGACTTTTGAGATAGTCAACTGCATCAGCACCCACGTTATCATCACCACAACTTTGACGACAAGGATTATCGCGACGATTGGTACAGATAAAAAGGTGTTTAGCAAAATAACTCACAAATTTTCCTTTTCTGATTCGATTGGTTCGCAAACCAGACAAACTATTTAAACCCGTATAAAATTTAATTGAATGTTAGCGAACGATTATTGTGCTGCTGCATGGCTTTAACTGCAGCCAACATAGCTGGCAAATCTAAATGAAACTGTTCTGCCCGTTGCTGAGCCCGTTTTTTCAGTTTATCCCAGTCTCGCATTAACGGGGGTTGCTGAAAAGCCAATACCGCAATATTGCCATGAGTTTCGGCCGGCACCATTAACACACGGTTTTCAAATACTTCTTGTAAACGACGAACAAAAGTAGGAAATCGTTTATCGCCATGCCACCAATTGGTTACAAAAATACCTTGCTCATTTAATGCTTGCCGACAATCAGCAAAAAAAGGTTCAGCAACCAGACTATCGATAATCTGTTCACCATCAAAACCATCTACCAAAATAATATCGGTATTGGCACGTAAAACTTTAATATATTCGGCGCCATCATCTTCGATAATTTCAAATTTATCTCCTTCAAACGGCAGTTCAAACATACTACGAGCAATACTGATTACTTGAGGATTGATGTCAACCGCAGTTTGACGGGTATCGGGTAAATAAGCATCTATCCAACGGGCAAAAGAACCACCCCCCAACCCGATCTGTAGAATATGTTGAGGCAAATGCTCAACAAATAATAACCATGCCATCATAGCGCGACTGTATGACAATACCAGCTCAGCTGGATTATCGACATTCATCGAACTTTGGATAGTCGGTGTACCCAGATGTAAGGAACGGATGTTGCCAGATTCAGATATCCCTACTTCCGGTAATTCATGGCGTGCAGGACGTAAACGGCGATACGGATGTTGTGGCATGGTGGCTTTCATCAGCTGATAACAAAAATAACTTAATCAACGCAAAAAATTTTGATTAGTATTAACTAGTTGCAAATTTATTTAGCGCTTCAGTGCACATGCCATCAAACTATACCCAGCAAGGTTGAGTTTGATGATGTGCATATTAGCAACAAATAAGCACAACTCATTAGTAAAAGCCTCACCGGCGAGTCTGAACTTAACCAAACTTGGTGTGAGGCTTGTGGAGCTGCATTATAAAGGTTTTTTTATCATTTATAGTATTAAAAACCCAGTTCTTTGATGGCTACAGTTTTATCATTTTGCTTGAAAATGATTAGGCGATTATTTACTGACTGTTGCTTGAGCAAAGAACCAACCAGCGTACTTTGATCGCACAAGTCGTATTGTAGGTCACTTCTAATTACCCCAATTTTTGCTACAAGCTATTTTTTACTAAAGTAGCTTGTTTTTTGGGTTAATACTCAGTAAGCAAAATGACTTAAACGTAATGATCACATTTAAACTCTATCCTTTTATTCAAGAGTATTGAAATCTAATCATTCACAACAGAATGATCATCCTATAAAAAAACCAATACAGCTGTTGGTAAATCTTTAAAACATTTTACTGCCCATCAATATTCTTTATTTCCTTAATTGTGGAAATGGTTTAAATCCACCAACGAAACTCTCTTACTCTCAAAGACCCCCTTTTAAAAAAATGACCTTCACCATCAATAGTCAGTAATTTCCTTCAGTCATTATTTTTCATATTCGTTTAGCCACAAGAAAGGACAACTCATTTTAAAAGCCTCACCAATCTGTTTGGGCTTAACCCAAATAAGTGAGGCTCGTTTAGCGGTATTTAAGATCTAGTACTGACAAAAACCCTGCTCTTTAATGACTGCTGCAATATCATCCCGCTTGAAATGACTCTGTGACAATTTACTGGCTATTTGTTGGGTAAATGAATCAACATGCTTACTGCGATCGCGTAAATCGTAATAGGTTTTAACAGTTGCATCATATTCAGCAAAATGGTTTAAATCAAATACATCTTCGTAACTATTTTCAAATGATCGAAGAGTTAATGGCATACGAGGTTTTAGTTCAGGAACTTGATCTGGTTCACCAATCTGTAAGCCAACCAGCGGGAAGGTCAATTTGGGCAAATTCAGTATTTGAATTATAGGACGGACATCGTTCTGAATACTGCCCAGATAGACACTTGCGAGCCCCATACTTTCGGCTGCCATCACCACACTCTGCGCAGCGATAATGGTGTCCTCTATTCCCTGAATAAAAGCATCGGTTGAAGCTAAACCATCATCTGCTAATCCCAATTGAGCACGGATACGATGATTACGATATAAATCAACCACAAAAATAATCAAATCACCATAAGCGCCGACATATTTTTGCTGACAGATATTTCTGATACGTTCTCGTTTTTCAACATCTGTCACTCTGATCATGGAACATTGTTGTAAAAAATTTGAAGTAGGTGCTTGACGCGCCACTTCCAACAATCGCTGATATTGCTCCTGACTGAGCGTCTTATCCTTAAAATGGCGTACTGTGCGCCGCTGTAACAAGAATTGTTCGGTGGTAGTCAACTTATTCATCATTCTCTTTCAGAGTGATTAAAAAGAGTTAGTTCAATAAACTGTGTCATTTCATCAAAGCGTTTTTGAATTCCGGCAATCTGTTTTGTCTAGCAACGCTTCTTTTCGTTAATCTGCAAATCAACTGGCTAATGACAGATAATCGCCGAGCCTGTAAAACACTTAAAAATATCTAAAAATATGCCGATTTCGATCGTTAAATCATACATAAATCAGGATACAAAAACAAATACAAAGACATAAACAATATTCAACAAGCTTAATATAAGTTGCTTGTTACAGCTTATACCGTCACTTAAACACGATATCATGTATCCTTTATGCAGCTAAATGAGTAATTGATTGATAACTTAGATAAACCACAACTGAGTTTCAAATATTTCTGAATAATTGAAATCTGTCTGGCGATTGATTCAAATTCATAAGCAAAAAATTTTCAATTGAAATGTAGTATAAATTTTCTAATTCTTTGCTAGCAAATAAAACTCGAACACAATCTTATCCACGCGTAGCTCTATAAACCCATCTACTTAATTTAGATTATTTACGATGTAATGAATTATTCTGTGCTTCAGCTCACTTTGGCAATACGCAAGGCAAAATAAATCACCACACGATTAAAGGATATAAGACCGAAACACTTCATCTGATTGGGTTTATTGTGCAGTGAGTCGATCTAAAGCCTCTTCATATTTAGCCAAAGTTTTGGCAATAATTTCGGCGGGGATATGAGGTGCTGGTGGCTGTTTGTTCCATCCACTTTCCATAAGCCAATCTCGAATAAACTGTTTATCAAACGATGGCGGGTTGCTACCTACACGATAATTTTCAACTGCCCAGAAACGGCTGGAATCAGGTGTGAGAACCTCATCCATCAATGTTAAGGTACCCTCAGCATCAAGACCAAATTCAAATTTAGTATCTGCTATGATGATTCCTTTACTTAACGCATAATCCGCGGCCGCTGTATATAGTTCAATGGCTTTATTTTGTACTTGTGCGAATAAGTCTTCGCCCAATAAATGGGCACAGGTTTCATGAGTGATGTTTTCATCATGATCCCCAACTGCAGCTTTGCTTGATGGAGTAAAAATGGCCGCTGACAGTTTTTCTGCTTCTTGTAATCCAGCCGGCAAACTGATACCACAAATTGATCCGGTTTGCTGATAATCCCGCCAGCCACTGCCTGAAAGATAACCACGAACAATCGCCTCTATTTTTAACGGCTTAAGCTTTTTCACTACGACAGCTCGTTTAGCCAATTCATTAGCTTGTTGAGGGGGTAAAACATCATAAACTGTTTCGCCTGTAAATTGATTAGGCATGATATATTGCAGTTTTTTAAACCAAAAATTCGAAATTTGTGTCAGTATTTCACCTTTACCTGTTATCGGTTCAGGTAAAATTACATCAAAAGCGGATAAGCGATCCGTGGCCACCATCAGCAATCTGTTCTCGTCTATCGCATATAAATCTCGTACTTTGCCTGAATATATTTTGTTCAGCGCCAGTTTATTCATAATTCACCATTCTGTAAGTCAACAATTGCCCATTTTAGGTATCTGTGCAAATGCACATCCTTGTGCTATGGTAGTCATTAAGTAGTGAACATTGTCACAATCAGGAAACATTTTAACTGAAATCAGAGTTGTTTAGGCATGATATTCACAACCATTTCAGTTAGTTTAATGTCTGGTTGCAATTTTCATTTTTACATGTCATTGAAGGAGAATTTTATGGCTGATTTTGAATCTCAAAAAAAAGATTTAATGAAAGAAGTTCGTTCAGTGTTGGATGAAGTGGAAGAATTGTATGCAAATGCCGGTAATGATGGCAGTGAAAAGGGCAAAGAATTAAAAGCCCGCCTTCAAGACCGATTGAGCAAAACCAAATCCAAGATGAGTGACCTGGAAGAAACCTTAGTCGATAAAGCACGTGCTACTGCTGAACGTACAGATGAAATGGTACGTGAACAACCCTACTATGCGATCGGAATTGCAGCTGCAGTGGGTTTTGTTGCCGGCATCCTGATTGGTCGCGGTCGCAACTGATTGTTTCGCCATTCCATTTTTCAGGCAAATTCCGCAAGGATTGCCTGAATCTTATTTAATCATTGATGGACGAAAGCATGAGCATTGGTAACTTTCGACGTAACCTTCGTCAGTTAAAAATCTTTCTGACTTACGGAAGTGAGTTGATGTGGATTCGAGCGCGTATGCTGCGACTGGATGCAATCGACCAAATTAAAAGCATCATTTTATTGATTTCCATATTGATTTTTACAGGTGTATTTTTCTTTCTGGGCTTTATCACCTTACTATTTGGGTTGAATGTTGTATTAACCCCGCAGGCCAAAATGTGGACTTTCTTTGGACTGGCCGGTTTTTTTATGCTGATGATCCTGATTTTCCTAGTGATCATCATCAAACTCTGGCGCAAACAAAACCATTTTATGACCGCAACCCTGAATGCCATCGAAGAAGATATCAGTTTTCTGAAGCATAGCCATGAAGACAAGGAGCATGACCAATGAGTATTAAAGAAAAACTGACGCCGTCCCAACAACGGGAATTGCTTAATTTACAGGCGCAAGGTGCTCGTTTGAAATTAATAGCAGAACAGTTAAGTAAACACAAAATTCAACCCAACTCCAAACTTTGGCAAAAATCCTTAGCCTTAGCTGAAAAAATTCCGCTGGATGGTTTGGCCTTGAAAATGGCCAGCAAGCCGAAGCGTTTACGCAATAAACTTTTGGTTGGTGCTGTATTGATCACCGCGTCCCTGATCAGCCGTAAACTGACTCGCCGTTAACGACAACGACTACACACAGCTAAATGAGGATAAAATAATATTTGTGTTCAATCTTAATGAATGGATTGAGTAATTTCATTGTTTAAATTGTAAACAATCAAAAAACCTCCGCGGAGGTTTTTTTCAGACTGGCAATATCATGGAAGAGATGAGTGCCGATTGTATAGATTTATAGTACACGAAATCAGAGCCTGTACATTTCTGAAAACAAATCACCATTTAATTATGCCAACAATTAGCGCCTATTTTCAAAACAGTGAACTTTTCACAGACTAATATAAAATTGTTTTGATTATACAAACCTCTTAAGAAGATAAGAGGTTTGTTGAAGTGCAAGATTAAATTCCGCGTAGCAGCTCATTTACCCCAGTTTTAGCTCGGGTTTTGGCATCAACTTTTTTAACGATCACTGCGCAATATAAACTATGACTACCATCTTTACTCGGCAAACTACCTGAAACCACCACCGAACCAGCAGGAATTCGTCCATAGCTGATTTCACCAGTTTCACGATCATAAATTTTGGTGGATTGGCCAATGTACACGCCCATAGAAATGACACTTCCCTCTTCCACAATCACGCCCTCAACAATTTCCGAACGCGCGCCAATAAAGCAGTGATCTTCAATGATTGTTGGCGCCGCCTGTAGCGGTTCCAATACCCCACCAATGCCGACACCACCACTCAAATGAACATGTTTACCTATTTGAGCACAAGAACCAACTGTCGCCCAAGTATCAACCATGGTTCCTTCATCAACGAAGGCACCAATATTGACAAATGAAGGCATGAGCACCACATTTTTACCAATATAACTGCCGGCACGCACCACTGCACCGGGAACTGCACGAAAACCAGCTTGTTGAAAATCAGTGGTTTGCCAGCCGGCAAACTTGGTAGCAACTTTATCAAAATAGCGGTTAACACCATCATCGGTGACCACGTTATCACTTAGTCTGAACGATAACAGTACAGCTTTTTTCACCCATTCATTAACCTGCCACCCATTTCCAACTTTCTCAGCTACCCGAATGGAACCGTTATCAAGTTGGTGTAATGTTTCCTGCACTGCTTCTTTTACTTCAGCACTTACCGAAGTTGGCGTTATATCGGCACGATTTTCAAAAGAAGATTCAATTATTTGTTGTAAAGACATAGAAGTATCCTAAAGAATTAATGATTCAAAGCAAATGGTCTGCACTCAAGGGTTCGACACCCTGTTTGACCAGTATTTGTGCCGTTACCGTTTCGGAAAGAGAGCGGCAATTGAATTGTTGCAAATAAGCCATAAAATCTTCATGTGCGATTTCAGCTGCACCAAGACTGGCTAGATGTTGAGAATAGACCTGGCAATCAATCATGGGGACACCAAGTCGCTGTAAATAACGCACAGCATGCACAAAAGCGATTTTAGATGCATCAGTAGCCAGAGCAAACATTGATTCGCCATAAAATATTTGCCCCAACAAAACACCGTATAGACCGCCAGCCAGATAAACCTGCCCGTCTTCATCCAAATACCAACATTCAAATGAACACGCATTTGCCTGCCGATGCAGCTGACGATAAGCATCCTGCATTTCCGGTAACAGCCAAGTACCATTTTGTCCTGCTCGAAACGTAGCCGCACAAGCAGCGATCACCCGATCAAAAGCATAATTAACCGTTACTGCATAACATTTATTCCGCAGGCTTTTGGCCAAAGAGCGGCTCACCTTCAACTGGGATGGAATCAACACCATGCGTTGGGGAAATGACCACCACATAATAGGCTTATCTTCATCGTACCAAGGAAAAATTCCCTGCCGGTATGCAGACAGCAAACGTTGCGGTGTTAAATCACCACCTATAGCGACCAACCCATCCCGCTCGTTATGTGCCTCGATCACATTCGGAAAATCCAGACAGCAACTATCCAGATCAATATCCGCCCATTGAATTTGCATACCGTGCCTTAGTTTATTAAGCCAAAGTTAAGCGCGCTCAGTACCCTGACATTCACCACATACGCCGTACATGTACAAAGCATGATCTACAATGCGATAACCATTGTCATCCGCAATCTTCTTTTGCAGTTTTTCAATTTCATCACTACAAAATTCAGTCACCTTACCGCATTTGATACACACCAGATGATCATGATGATCGCCACGGTTTAATTCATAAACGGCTTTACCACTTTCGAAATGATGACGTAATAAAATATTGGCTTGTTCAAACTGAGTCAACACTCGGTAGATAGTGGCAACGCCGATTTCCACCCCTTCATCGAGCAAAAGACGATAAACATCCTCCGCACTCATGTGCTGCTCTGGTCGAGCTTCAAACAATTCCAGAATTTTTAAACGTGGTCCAGTTACCTTCAGACCGTTATCTTTTAATTGAGCGATATTATTATTCATGATGCCTAAATTTACCACTTGATGATAATACTCGTTATAATACGCAATTTTAAAGCAATTGCCCACCACACTATTCTACTTATATACTGCTATACTGCCATTAAGCTTGCAGTTTGTTTACCCTATCCTTGAGGTATGCGTATGAAAAAGATTTTCTGCCTATTGGCAGTGGCTGTTGTTGGTTTGAGTGCCTGCTCAACCGCCAAACTCGCTCAGATCCCTTCCTATAAACTGGAAATTGTTCAGGGTAATGAACTGGATCAAACTATTCTAAATACCCTTCAGCCGGGAATGAGTCGTGAACAGGTTCAAATGCGACTGGGAACGCCATTATTACGCGATCCATTTCATGCCAATCGTTGGGACTATATATTTGTCGTTTCCCGCGCTAATCACATAAAAGAAGAAAAAAAATTAACCCTTTATTTTGATAATGAGGGTAAACTGGTTCATGCAGAAGGAGATGCACTACCTGTAGCACAACCTGTTATTACAGATGCAACCAGCTCAAGGGAGAAATAAACAATGAATACCTCATCTCGTCTGAAAATAGCCGTCGCTGGTGCCAACGGTCGCATGGGGCGGGCATTAATCCAAAGTATTTGCCAAAGACCAGATTGTATTCTTAGCGGCGCCATAGAGCGCGTAGGATCACCGGCAATCGGACAAGATGCAGGCTTTGCCCTTGGCATGGATTTGGGCGTGAGCATTAGCGATAGTCCGGAAAAAGTCTTAGACAACACAGATGTACTGATTGACTTTAGTCGCCCCGAAGCAACCCTAAATAATTTAGCCATCTGTGAGCGCCTTGGGGTTAAAGATGTCATCGGTACAACGGGTTTTGATGAGGCGGGTAAACAGCGCATTGCTGCCGCAGCCAAACAAATCCCCATCGTATTTGCCCCAAATTTCAGCGTTGGCGTTAACCTGACTTTTGCCTTATTGGATACAGCTGCACGCGTTTTGAATGAAAATTACGACATTGAAATCGTCGAAGCACACCATCGTCATAAAGTTGATGCACCATCCGGTACCGCCCTGCGCATGGGTGAAGTCATTGCTCAAGCTTTAGGACGAGATCTGAAAAAATGTGCCGTTTATGGCCGTGAAGGGCATACTGGCGCCAGAGATCCGCAAACTATTGGTTTCTCCACCATTCGTGCTGGCGATATCGTTGGCGATCATACCGCCTTATTTGCCACTGATGGTGAACGTGTTGAAATCAGTCATAAAGCTTCCAGTCGTGCCACCTTCGCCAATGGTGCGGTACGCGCTGCTGTTTGGCTAAAACAACATGATCGCGGTCTGTATGACATGCAAGACGTACTTAATCTTAAATAAATTCAATCTATACAATGAAGGCTAGCATACAGCTAGCCTTCATTTTATCCATTTAATCCTTGCTGTTTTGTCCAAAACTTGCCAAACCATAAGCAAGTAAAACTGGACTAATACAATCAACCATATCAGAACTAATTAGGCAGCCATCGCATCGCATTTTTCTGCACATTCATTGCAAGCCTTAGCGCAATGCTGACAATGATCCATATCGTATTTTCCACATTCTTGAGCACAGGCACGACAAATTTGGGCACATAACTTACATACGTCCATCACAAATGGACTATCCAGAGACATAAAATTCACAGCCAGGGTACAGATTTCTGCACATTGCATATCCAAATGAATGCATTTTGCCATCATTTTGACATCATCTTCACGCAAACAAGCCACTGAACAATAACGACATAAAGCAATACAGCGATTACAGGCTTCAATACATTCTTTAAATTGCATGGCATTCATGGTTTATCTCCTCATAATAAATTTAATACTCTGATCTGAAAGCATATTTCCAGAATTAGTCTATAAAACCAACGTGCTCATTGCAATCAAAGGGTATGTAAATTAATAATTTAATGAAATTTTTAACCAAAATAACTAAACTGTAAGACTACGGCAAAGCAATTGATCACCATTGCTTTGTCGCCACTAAATCCAACCATATTCGGCTCAACCAACAAAAGCGATTAAGCCAAGGTTAACCAACCATAGATTCAGCGTTGCAAGCATTACAACCGTCAATGCAAAAAAATAGAGGCAAATAGCCTCTATTTTTCATCTGTTCTAGCAACCGGAAAAGTTCAAACCCGAAAGCCGATCCTCATCACCCAACTAGTTCATACCTTGCGACCAAACCACTCAATTTTACCAATTACCTCTATGTCATTACCGTGATCGCTATTTAAATCAATCGTAAAGGGTTCATAAGCGGGATTCGCTGAAGTAATCAATAATTTATTATTGGGTAAAAGCTGAGTACGTTTAATGATCAGATTATTACCCATGCGTAAAACATACAAACCATCACCTCCAGCTTGTTTGGCAAGATTAATCAAGACAAGATCGCCATCATTCAAAACTCCGGCCATACTGTCATCTTTGACAATCAACGTACTTAAACTGGTGGGCTCCACATTCAAATTATTTTCCAGCCAATTGCGGTTAAATGCCAGATTACACGTTAACTTTTCTTCAACTGCATATTGATAATCTTGTCTTGATTCAAGCGAAAACATCGGAATAAACGCATAGTCATGCACATTGATCGAAGTTAGTCTGGCAGCATAAGCCGGCAAAGTTTCATTGAGTCCGGCGACAGCCTGAGGTAAATCAGGATGAAGCTCAATCGTAGTCAAATCATCGTGCAGAATAGTTTTGGGTCCCTTACCCGTTGCCAGCCATAACAAATTTACCTTAGCAACTTCCGCAATCTTAATGAGATTTGTTGTACTAGGTTCCGCCCCTTCTTTAACCCACTTGGAAGCTGTTGGATAAGCCACCTCTACCCTGCGAGACAATTCCGAAATACTACCAAGAATTTTTACTACTTCCTGCATTCTTGCTGCAAAGCCGACATTGAAGTCTTCCATATCTTGTAAACCTTAAAATTCAAACTGCACCACAGCATCAGTTAAATAAAATAATATTAACAATCAATAAATTAATTTTTATGTTTCATAAAACTGACAAAATTTAAACTTTAATTTAAAAATATCTTGCTAAATTTAACTTTTGGTATATAATTCAACCTATCAAAAACTCAAAGTAAGAGTAAAAAAATAAGTTATTTACAATTTAGACATTAAATTTATAAAATTAAGCCATAATTGGCTTAAAAGTTAGGATTTAAAATTTGTCAATCTTAAGTTATAACTGTGATGATTAAGAGCATCACAGCATAAACAAGCAGTCAAAACTAGCCATTTCCTCCTCATCTGGAAACAATGACAGATTCTTAAACAATCAAATCATCTGCAACTCTCCAAATTAAACTATAGCACAAATAATTGCAATGAATAATATCGCAGCATAGCATATTAATTAAAACTTAACGAGAAAATAAATAGATATAAAATCAATGACTAACGTTCAAACGAACCTGATCAACTTCACCACGGCTAATGTCTAATACAAACAAATAATTCACTGCAAATCAAAATATTAATCCAACATGATAAAAGCAAGTTAAGTTACAGTCATCAAAACAAATTTTTCTCTGTTTTCATGACTGTCAACACTGCATCAAAATGAATAAAATATTTATCTGGAATAATAGATTAAATAAAATCACCCAATAATTATGCCATAATAATTTTCATACCGCAGCTTTGGCAGACAGTCATTAGATTAGCTATCCACGTTGCCAAACGCCAGAATTTCCACCCTCTTTATGCAGCAATGCCACATTACAGATCATCATGCTACGGTCAACCGCTTTCAACATATCATAAATAGTCAACAACCCCACGCTAACTGCAGTCAAAGCTTCCATTTCCACACCAGTTTGTCCTCGTGTCTCGGTTTGCGCAGTGAGCGTAATACAACGCTGATTATCATCCGTGGTAAAAGAAATATTCACATGAGTCAGCGCCAACAAATGGCATAATGGTATCAGAGTGCTGGTTTGCTTCGCAGCCTGAATAGCCGCAATACGCGCCACTTCCAGAACATCGCCCTTTTTATTATGACCATGCAATACCTTATTATAAGCAATCTCATTTAGCATAATTTGCCCACTGGCTACAGCTACTCTTTTCGTGTACTGCTTATCACCCACATCAACCATATGCGCTTCACCTTGCGCGTTGAAATGTGTTAGTTCTTCTGAATTCATCATTCGTCACTGACAGGCTAAAACTGCTATATTACAATATAAACTCCCTTTTAGCTGCTCAGACCCCGGCAATGAATAAAAATGAAATATTGAAAATCGGCTTAGTATCCATCAGCGACCGTGCTGCAACTGGCATCTACCCTGATCAAGGCTTACCCGAATTAAAAAAATGGCTGCAACAGGCAGTCATCAATCCTTTAGAAATGATCGAACATCTCATACCGGACGAACAACCGCTTATCGAAAGCACATTGATTCGATTAGCTGATGAAGATCGCTGTCCGTTGATTTTAACCACAGGTGGTACTGGTCCGTATCTACGAGATGTCACTCCTGAAGCGACCTTAGCTGTTGCAGACCGAGTCATACCAGGTTTTGGAGAACTGATGCGACAAATCAGCTTACATTTCACTCCAACAGCGATCTTGTCACGTCAGGTGGGCGTATTACGTGGCAACAGCCTGATTTTAAATCTGCCCGGTAAACCCTCTGCTATTGCAGAAACCCTTGGTGGCGTTAAAAACAGTAACGGCGAAACCCTGATACCGGGCATTTTTGCCTCCGTTCCCATTGCCGTAGATGCTGTTGGGGGTCCACTCATTCAAACAGATGCCCATTTTTGTCCGGTTGTCAGTCCCAAACGCTAAACCAGTCATCTGATCATTTCGACTGTGAAGCAAGATCGGGTTGAGCATTGTTCATTGATCAAAATCATATTGACCGATCACATCACCTTTCGACTAACAAAAAAACAGCCTGTATTTCTACAGGCTGTTTCTACAACAAACAGTGATTACACGTATTTATCCACTTCTTCCAAAGTCGCTTTAGCATCACCAAAGCACATCTTCGTATTTTCATTATAGAACAATGGATTGTCCACACCAGCATAGCCAGACTTCATAGATCGTTTGAACACAATCACATTTTGTGCTTCCCAAACATGTAACACTGGCATACCGGCTATTGGGCTACCCGGATCCGTTACCGCAGCAGGATTAACCGTATCATTGGCGCCAATAACCAACACCACATCCGTTTCCGGAAAGTCATCATTGATTTCATCCATTTCCAGCACAATATCATAAGGCACCTTAGCCTCTGCCAGTAACACATTCATGTGACCTGGCAAACGTCCAGCGACCGGATGAATACCAAAACGCACATTGACACCTTGTGCGCGTAGCTTATTGGTCAAACTGGCAACCGCATTTTGCGCATGTGCTACGGCCATACCATATCCAGGGGTAATAATCACAGAGCTGGCATTTTTCAGCATATCTGCCACAGCTTCCGGCTTAATCTCCTGTATTTCACCAGCTGGCGCTTCGTCGCTGCTGCTGGCAACCGGATCAGAACCAAAACCGCCACCAATAACCGATAAAAATTTCCGATTCATTGCCTGACACATAATGTAAGACAGGATCGCACCAGAAGAACCAACCAGCGCACCGGTCACAATGAGCAAATCATTATTTAGCATAAAACCAGCGGCAGCAGCAGCCCAGCCTGAATAAGAGTTCAGCATAGAGATCACCACCGGCATATCCGCGCCACCAATAGAGGCAACCAAATGATAGCCAAATGCCAGCGCAATAATTGTCATCACCACCAACGCAAAAGTAGAACCACCGACACCAACAAACCAGAACAACAACAATAAAGACACCACCAACGCGCCTAAATTCAACAGATGCCGATTAGGCAACACCAACGGTTTACTGGCTATCTTGCCATTAAGTTTACCCCATGCCACCAGAGAACCAGTGAATGTGACCGCCCCGATAAACACCCCTAAAAACACTTCAACCAGATGGATCGTGTGCATATCATAAGCAACATCAATCGGGTAAATATAACTATTAAAGCCAACCAATACCGCAGCCAGTCCGACAAAACTGTGTAACATAGCAATCAGTTCTGGCATTTGGGTCATTTCCACCTTTTTGGCTTGATACAAACCAACAGCACCACCAATGATCATTGCCAAAATCACCCAGCCCAGACCATGTGCGTCCTGACTAAAGACCGTTGCCAGCAACGCAATCGTCATACCGGCAATACCAAGATAACAACCTCGTTTGGCACTTTCCTGATGAGAAAGACCTGCCAAACTCAAAATAAACATTATCGCAGCAACAATATATGCCGCTGTCACAATACCATGAGACATTACGCTTCTCCCTTACTTACGAAACATATTGAGCATGCGGCGGGTAACAGCGAAACCACCGAAAATATTGACACTTACTATAGCGACCGCAATAAATGCCAAAAATGAGACGAAACCATGCCCCTGCCCGATTTGCAATAACGCCCCCACAATAATGATGCCAGAAATCGCATTAGTCACAGACATCAACGGCGTATGTAACGAATGACTGACATTCCACACCACAAAATAACCAACCACACAAGATAAAACAAACACCATAAAATGATTGAGGAAAGCCACTGGAGCCACTGCGCCTACCCAGATCATTAATATCACCGCAACAGCCGCCCAGATCAATTTCGTATAAGGAGAAGAAGGTTTAGCAGCCGCAGCCGGTTCAGGAGCTGGTGCAACCTGCGCTTTAGATTGTGGCGCAGCGGAAACCTGAATCGGTGGCGGTGGATACATCAAATTACCATCATGAGTCACCGTCATATTACGAATAATCACATCTTCAAAATTCAGCTGCAGTTCCCCATCTTTATTCGGCGTTAGTAACTTGGCCAGATTAACCAAATTAGTACCGTATAACTGCGAAGACTGACCAGCCAAACGATTGGCCATATCCGTATAGCCAATGACCTTCACACCATTAGGCGTAGTAATGATTTTTCCTGCTTCCGTGTATTCACAGTTACCACCAGTAGCCGCCGCCAGATCCACCACTACCGAACCTTCCCGCATACTGTCAACCATCTCCTTAGTGATCAACTTCGGAGCCGGTTTTCCCGGAATAGCAGCCGTAGTAATAATAATATCGACTTGCTTAGCCTGATCGGCAAACAACTTCATTTCTGCTTCAATATAAGCGGGGCTCATCGTTTTAGCATATCCATCCCCACTACCACTCTCTTCTTCCTGATAGTCCAGATGTAAGAATTTACCGCCCATAGATTCAATTTGATCAGCTACCTCTGGCCGCGTATCAAACGCGTTCACAATGGCGCCCAACTGACGCGCAGTACCGATGGCAGCTAAACCAGCCACACCAGCACCTATAATCAATACTTCAGCCGGTGGGACTTTGCCTGCAGCGGTGATTTGACCAGTAAAAAAGCGACCAAAATTTTCAGCCGCTTCAATTACCGCACGATAACCACTAATATTTGCCATAGATGACAAAGCATCCATTGCCTGTGCCCGAGAAATACGTGGCACCATATCCATCGCCATTACCGTAATATTTTTTTCCTGCAACGCCTGGATCAATTCAGGATGCTGAGCCGGCATAATAAAACTCACCAGAATTGTCCCCGGTTGGATAACGGCGATTTCTTCCATATTCGGTGCATTGACTTTAAACAGAACCGGACACGCCCATACAGCTTTTGCATCAGTAACCGTTGCGCCAGCCTCACTATACAGTCCGTCAGACAAGCTAGCTGCTTTCCCGGCATCATGCTCTACAACCACTTCATGACCTAATTTAATCAGTTGAGCAACGGTTTTTGGAGTTGCCGCTACTCTGGTCTCACCAGCTAGAGATTCGCGTGGAATACCTATTTTCATTTAATTTCCTTTCCCAAGGACATGCACTTAAACTAATATCTGATCAAAATGTTAGCGTATTCTTGTATTACTTTTTAACTTTAGACAATCCGATGCAGCAATCATTTCATTGCTATCAAATCCGATCATTTGCGCCAGCATCTTGCAGATTCCATTCAGGCAAAGCAGGTAAAAAGCCTTAAATCAAACCAAGTATAACCTTGTTTTATCAAATAAATGTTGCATTTCCAACTCGGTACACATCATAACAACGACTTGCATCCGATCCAAAACATTTTGCATTTAATTTGTATACTATTTAAAACTCTTTAACAGTACTGTAACAGACTATAAGGAATGTTTGTTGATTTATCAATTCATGTTTGAAATAAATCACCAAATTATTTTAAATTTAACAATTTAATCAAATAGACGGCGAAGAATGCTAAATCCATTTATTTGTTACGATATTATTATGTAAGAATTTCTCTTCAAATACTGAAATTTAAGCTAACAATTCACACCTCAAGTGAGAATTGATTTATTATTCAAATGATTTTTTTAAATAAAAAAAGTACCAAATTTTCGTCATCACTGCTGCTTTTTTTAATCAGTATCTTTAAGAAATTTTAAACAAAATTCAGCATAATTAATCAGGTATCAGCCAGTTGCTCTACTGCATATCCAGAAATTGCCAGCGCGCATTCATCAATTTGAATATCCAAACTTAATCATAGTATGCATCATTTAGCCAAAGAATAGCTTATTATTAAGCTTAAAAGTTATCGTAAATATGATAAAAAAATTTTTTAACCAGCGGATAGTCATCAGATAAATACTTCAAATTCTTTCGCATATTTCGTCGGCGTAAACTCGATCAGCTCGTATTGTGCAATTTGATGAACATAAAACGGATCTTCTTGCATTATTGTTAATGCTTGTTCACGACATTCACCACGACAAAGGATGATACCTCCACAACGGGGTACTTTGCGACCAGAAGCAATAAAATGTCCTGTTTGATAATGATGTTCTAAATAATCCAAATGCTGCGGTAAGTATTTTTCTACTTCCTCAATGGGCTTAAGGTAGGTAAGAGAAAAAATAAACATATTAATTCCTAATTTTATTAATCTGCAAAAAATAAATCTCGACAAAGTGGAATATATAGATCTAAAAATTAACGATTTATATTTTACCGCAGCGTGATTGAGTAAATTTAAGACTTTTGGATGAACTCTATTTTATAGCCGTCTGGATCTTCTACAAAAGCAATCACCGTAGTGCCATGCTGCATCGGCCCAGCTTCACGAATGACCTTTTGTCCTTTGGCTCGCACGGCATCACAGGCAGCATAGGCATCATCTACTTCAATAGCTATGTGCCCATATGCATTGCCCATATCATACTCATGTGTATCCCAGTTATAGGTCAGCTCCAATACAGTGTGATCAGCTTCTTCTCCATAGCCGACAAAAGCTAGGGTAAAACGACCACCAGGAAAATCTTCTTGCCGCAGTAATTTCATCCCTAACACATCCTGATAAAACGCCAATGATTTTTCCAAATCAGTGACACGCAACATAGTATGTAACATTCTCATGGTGTATTCCTTTATCTTTTATTTATATTAAGGATATCATACAACCAAAGTTGAACGATTACTTGATTTTCCTCACCTACTATATCAATAAAAATTCATTTCAAAAGTTTTAACCGTGCAGAAGATGAAACTATTATGCAGACTGCTGCTGATTGTAATGACGATATATTGACTAAATCGATTCAACAAGAGTTAATTTTAACCAACACAGCCTATGTGGTTACATCAACTACCTTTCCCTCTCATAGATATCAATGGTAGCCATACAGACAAAAACAACTTCACGTTTAATACTGCTTTGAGCATAGTTGAAAATTGACCAAATTTCATTGCTCAAACTGGCGATATTTCAACATTCCTTTTTTCGACTTCTTCAAAACTTTTATGGCAACTAAATCTTTTTAAATATATTCAATATTTTTAATAGTCACATGATATCCTACAGGGAGCGTAATTTATTTTGTTCCATATAGTTATTTTTCCCAATGCACCATATCGTAAGGGTAGTATGGTTGGTTTTTTAGGAGGGTATCGTCTAAGCCAAGTATTTTGACCAATGCACCGCTTTCAAAGCACCAATAGCCTATATGTATATTCCATTTGCTTTTATGTCCATCATGCCAACCCAAATCAGAATGTCCTCTATACCACTCTTTTTGCAGGTATTTTTTTAATCTCTCTACCGCTGCGGTTTTATCTGTTTGAGCCAATGAAATAATGTCTTGAGTTGCTTTATAAGGTCTGGGGAATTTAAACTTTGGTGTTTGTTTGCTCCATTGGGTACAGTTTTGTAAAAGAAAATCAACCAGATAATCATTGAGATGATCCCTTTCAACCAAAGATTTTAATTTTTCCAATATATCTGGTTCTGCCTCCAGCATTATACCGATTGATAATATCCAAACCATGGATATATAGCCGGATATTGCTTTCCAACCTTTTTCCATATAAGAAACCGTTATTTTATATTCTTCTATAATGGATGATATGGGTTGACCCATTGAGTAATTCGTTATTAACGTTTGACATTGATAATTGAAAATACGTTTGTATGTCGATTTTATAATTTCATTATTTGGTTTGGGATATTTTTGGATCCCTTTTTTTTCATCTTCTGCTAAACTTTTTATTTCTAACAAATCTTCCTGAATAAATTTACTATTTTTTTCGATAATTTCTTGATATCCTTCCAGGGAGTTTAATTTATCTCTTAGTTCCATATTGTTGTCTCTCTCCAATGCACCATATCGTAAGGGTAATATGGTTGGTTTTTTAGGGGGGGTGTCGTCTAAGCCGAGTATTTTGACCAATGCACCGCTTTCAAAGCTCCAATAGCCTGTATGGATATTCCATTTGCTTTTATGTCCATTATACCAACCCAAATCAGAATGTCCTCTATACCACTCTTTTTGCAGGTATTTTTTTAATCTTTCTACCGCTGCGGTTTTATCTGTTTGAGCCAATGAAATAATGTCTTGAGTTGCTTTATAAGGTCTTGGAAATTCAAATTTTGTAGTTTGTTTTCCCCATTGGGTACAGTTTTGTAAAAGGAAGTCAACCAGATAATCATTGAGATGATCCCTTTCAACCAATGATTTTAATTTTTCCAATATATCTGGTTTTGCTTCCAGCATAATACCGATAGATAACATCCAAACCATGGATATATAGCCGGATATTGCTTTCCAACCTTTTTCCATATAAGAAACCGTTATTTTATATTCTTCTATAATGAATGATATGGGTTGCCTCATTGAGTAATTCGTTACTAACGTTTGACATTGATAATTGAAAATACTTTCGTATGTCGCTTTTATAATTTCATTATTTGGTTTGGGATATTTTTGTATTCCTTCCTTTTCATCTTGTTTTAAATTTTCAATTTTTTCAAAACGTTTTTTAATGAATTGTATATTTAAATCTATAATTTCTTGATACCCTTCCAGGGAGTTTAATTTATCTCTTAGTTCCATTATGGTATTTTTCCCAATGCACCATATCGTAAGGGTAATATGGTTGGTTTTTTAGGAGGGTATCGTCTAAGCCGAGTATTTTGACCAATGCACCGCTTTCAAAGCTCCAATAGCCACTGTGGATATTATGTTTACTTTTATGCGATTCGCTCCAACCCATTTTTTTATAATCTTTAAACCATTGTTTTGATAGGTATTGATTTAAGGCTTGTATTCCTTTTTCTTTATTAGTTATGGCTATATCTATAATTGTAGAATAACTTTTGTATTCATTTGCCTTCATTTCTACTGAGGTGGTTCTTCCGCCCAGTTTATAATTTATCATAAAGTCTAGTAGCTTATCCGGTTCGTGAACGATATCTCTTACTGTGACCAATTTTTTAAAGTCTTCATCATTAATGTTCAGTAATATTGCTAGGCTAAAAGTGAAAAGTAAAATATCATATTGGTCTGTGCTGTAATAAGGAATGGGATTTTCTCCATAAAGGAAATCTTTTGCTGATTTAGCTTCCCCCGTTAAGATAAAAAAGTTCAAATAATCTTGATAAAGATCACTCACTTCTTGTTTTCCCAAGCCTATTGAATATTCTGCTTTGATCAGGTCAATATAATAATTAATGATACTATCTTTTGTCGATTTTATAATTTCATTATTTGGTTTGGGATATTTTTGTATTCCTTCCTTTTCATCTTGTTTTAAATTTTCAATTTTTTCAAAACGTTCTTTAATGAACTGTATATTTAAATCTATAATTTCTTGATACCCTTCCAGGGAGTTTAATTTATCTCTTAGTTTCATATAGTTATTTTTCCCAATGCACCATATCGTAAGGGTAATATGGTTGGTCTTTTAGGAGGGTATCGTCTAAGCCAAGTATTTTGACCAATGCACCGCTTTCAAAGCTCCAATAGCCTATATGTATATTCCATTTGCTTTTATGTCCATCATGCCAACCCAAATCAGAATGTCCTCTATACCATTCTTTTTGCAGGTATTTTTTTAATCTCTCTACCGCTGCGGTTTTATCTGTTTGGGCCAATGAAATAATGTCTTGAGTTGCTTTATAAGGTCTTGGAAATTTAAATTTTATTGTTTGTTTTCCCCATTGGGTGCAGTTTTGTAAAAGGAAGTCAACCAGATAATCATTGAGATGATCCCTTTCAACCAAAGATTTTAATTTTTCCAATATATCTGCTTCTGCCTCCAGCATAATACCGATAGATAGCATCCAAACCATATCAATATAACCTGATATTGCTTTCCAACCTTTTTCCATATAAGAAATCGTTATTTTATATTCTTCCATAATGGATGATATGGGTTGCCCCATAGAATATTTGGCAATTAAATTGTCAGATTGATAAATGAAAATATCTTCGTATGTCGCTTTTATAATTTCATTATTTGGATTGGGATATTTTTGGATCCCCTTTTTTTCATCTTCTTCTAAACTTTTTATTTCTAACAAATCTTCCTGAATAAATTTAATTTTTTGTACGATAATTTCTTGATACCCTTCCAGGGAGTTTAATTTATCTCTTAGTTCCATTATGTTGTCTTTCTCCAATGCACCATATCGTAAGGGTAGTATGGCTGGTCTTTTAGGAGGGTGTCGTCTAAGCCAAGTATTTTGACTAACGCACCGCTTTCAAAGCTCCAATAGCCTGTATGGATATTCCATTTGCTTTTATGATCATCATGCCAACCCGTATCTGAATGTCCTTTATACCACTCTTTTTGCAGGTATTTTTTTAATCTCTCTAACGCTGCGGCTTTATCTGTTTGGGCCAATGAAATAATGTCTTGTGTTGCTTTATAAGGTCTGGGGAATTCAAACTTTGTTGTTTGTTTGCGCCATTGGGTACAGTTTTGTAAAAGGAAGTCAACCAGATAATCATTGAGATGATCCCTTTCAACCAAAGATTTTAATTTTTCCAATATATCTGGTTCTGCCTCCAGCATTATACCGATTGATAATATCCAAACCATGAATATATAGCCGGATATTGCTTTCCAACCTTTTTCCATATAAGAAACCGTTATTTTATATTCTTCTATAATGGATGATATGGGTTGCCCCATTGAGTATTTGGCAATTAAATTATCATATTGATAAATGAAAATACCGTTGTATACTGATTTTATAATTTCATTATTTGGTTTGGGATATTTTTGGATTCCTTTTTTTTCATCTTCTTCTAAACTTTTTATTTTTAAAAAATCTTCCTGAATATATTTAATATTTTGTTCGATAATTTCTTGATACCCTTCCAGGGAGTTTAATTTATCTCTTAGTTCCATTATGTTGTCTTTCTCCAATGCACCATATCGTAAGGGTAGTATGGCTGGTCTTTTAGGAGGGTGTCGTCTAGGCCGAGTATTTTGACTAACGCACCGCTTTCAAAGCTCCAATAGCCTGTATGGGTTTGCCATTTACTTTTATGATCATCATACCAACCCAAATCAGAATGTCCTCTATACCACTCTTTATTCAGGTATTTTTTTAATCTTTCTAGGGCTGCAGTTTTATCTGTTTGTGCCAATGAAATAATGTCTTGAGTTGCTTTATAAGGTCTGGGGAATTTAAACTTTGGTGTTTGTTTGCTCCATTGGGTACAGTTTTGTAAAAGAAAATCAACCAGATAATCATTGAGATGATCCCTTTCAACCAAAGATTTTAATTTTTCCAATATATCTGGTTCTGCCTCCAGCATAATACCGATAGATAGCATCCAAACCATCTCAATATAACCTGATATTGCGTCCCAACCTTTTTCCATAAAAGAAACCGTTATTTTATATTCTTCTTTAATGGATGATATGGGTTGCCCTATGGAATATTTGGCAACTAAAATATTACATTGATAATTAAAAATGTTATCATATTTTGCTTCGATAATTTCATTATTACGTCTTGGGTATTTTTGTATCCCTTTTTTTTCATCTTCTGCCAAACTTTTTATTTCTAAAAAATCTTCCTGAATAAATTTTTCTTTTTTGTTTATAAGTTCTTGGTATCGTTCCTTAGTATTTAGCTTATCTCTTAGTTCCATATTGTTGTCTCTCTCCAATGCACCATATCGTAAGGGTAATATGGTTGGTCTTTTAGGGTGGAGTCGTCTAAGCCAAGTATTTTGACCAATGCACCGCTTTCGAAGCTCCAATAGCCTATATGGATATTCCATTTGCTTTTATGAGCATCATGCCAACCCAAATCAGAATGTCCTCTATACCACTCTTTTTTTAGGTATTTTTTCAATCTTTCTAGGGCTGCGGCTTTATCTGTTTGGGCCAATGAAATAATGTCTTGGGTTGCTTTATAAGGTCTTGGGAATTTAAATTTTATTGTTTGTTTGCTCCATTGGGTACAGTTTTGTAAAAGGAAGTCAACCAGATAATCATTGAGATGGTCCCTTTCAACCAAAGATTTTAATTTTTCCAATATATCTGCTTCTGCTTCCAGCATTATGCCGATAGATAACAGCCAAACCATATCAATATAACCTGATATTGCATTCCATCCTTTTTCCATATAGGAAACCGTTATTTTATATTCTTCTGTAATGGATGATATGGGTTGCCCCATTGAGTAATTCGTTACTAACGTTTGACATTGATAATTGAAAATACCTTTGTATATCGATTTTATAATTTCATTATTTGGTTTGGGATATTTTTGGATCCCTTTTTTTTCATCTTCTTCTAAACTTTTTATTCTTAAAAAATCTTCCTGAATATATTTAATATTTTTTTCAATAATTTCTTGATAGCCTTCCAGGGAATTTAATTTATCTCTTAGTTCCATATTGTTGTCTCTCTCCAATGCACCATATCGTAAGGGTAATATGGTTGGTTTTTTAGGAGGGTATCGTCTAAGCCAAGTATTTTGACTAACGCACCGCTTTCAAAGCTCCAATAGCCTATATGAATTTTCCATTTGCTTTTATGAGCATCATGCCAACCCGTATCCGAATGTCCTTTATACCACTCTTTTTTTAGGTATTTTTTCAATCTTTCTACGGCTGCGGATTTATCTGTTTGGGCCAATGAAATAATGTCTTGAGTTGCTTTATAGGGTCTTGGGAATTCAAACTTTGGTGTTTGTTTGCTCCATTGGGTACAGTTTTGTAAAAGGAAGTCAACCAGATAATCATTGAGATGATCCCTTTCAACCAAAGATTTTAATTTTTCAAATATATCTGGTTCTGCCTCCAGCATTATACCGATAGATAACAGCCAAACCATATCAATATAACCTGATATTGCGTTCCAGCCTTTTTCCATATAGGAAACCGTTATTTTATATTCTTCTATAATGGATGATATGGGTTGCCCCATTGAGTAATTCGCTACTAACCTTTGAAACTGATAATTGAAAATACCTTTGTATATCGATTTTATAATTTCATTATTTGGTTTGGTATATTTTTGGATCCCTTTTTTTTCATCTTCTTCTAAACTTTTTATTTCTAAAAAATCTTCCTGAATATATTTTTCTTTTTTGTTTATAAGTTCTTGGTATCGTTCCTTAGTATTTAGCTTATCTCTTAGTTCCATTATGTTGTCTTTCTCCAATGCACCATATCGTAAGGGTAGTATGGTTGGTCTTTTAGGAGGGTGTCGTCTAAGCCAAGTATTTTGACTAACGCACCGCTTTCAAAGCTCCAATAGCCTGTATGGATATTCCATTTGCTTTTATGATCATCATGCCAACCCGTATCTGAATGTCCTTTATACCACTCTTTTTGCAGGTATTTTTTTAATCTCTCTACCGCTGCGGTTTTATCTGTTTGAGCCAATGAAATAATGTCTTGAGTTGCTTTATAAGGTCTTGAGAATTTAAATTTTGGTGTTTGTTTGCTCCATTGGGTGCAGTTTTGTAAAAGGAAGTCAACCAGATAATCATTGAGATGGTCTCTTTCAACCAAAGATTTTAATTTGTCAAATATATCTGCTTCTGCCTCCAGCATAATACCGATAGATAACATCCAAACCATCTCAATATAACCTGATATTGCTTTCCATCCTTTTTCCATATAAGAAACCGTTATTTTATATTCTTCCATAATGGATGATATGGGTAGCCCCATTGAATATTTGGCAATTAAAATATCAGATTGATAAATGAAAATACCTTCGTATGTCGCTTTTATAATTTCATTATTTGGTGTAGGATATTTTTGGATCCCTTTTTTTTCATCTTCTGCTAAACTTTTTATTTCTAAAAAATCTTCCTGAATAAATTTAATTTTTTTTTCAATAATTTCTTGATATCCTTCCAGGGAGTTTAATTTATCTCTTAGTTCCATATTGTTGTCTCTCTCCAATGCACCATATCGTAAGGGTAATATGGTTGGTCTTTTAGCGGGGTGTCGTCTAAGCCGAGTATTTTGACCAATGCACCGCTTTCAAAGCTCCAATAGCCTGTATGAACTTTCCATTTGCTTTTATGATCATCATGCCAACCCGTATCTGAATGTCCTTTATACCACTCTTTTTGCAGGTATTTTTTTAATCTCTCTACCGCTGCGGTTTTATCTGTTTGGGCCAATGAAATAATGTCTTGAGTTGCTTTATAAGGTCTGGGGAATTTAAACTTTGGTGTTTGTTTGCTCCATTGGGTACTGTTTTGTAAAAGGAAGTCAACCAGATAATCATTGAGATGATCCCTTTCAACCAAAGATTTTAATTTTTCAAATATATCTGCTTCTGCCTCCAGCATTATACCGATAGATAACATCCAAACCATCTCAATATAACCTGATATTGCTTTCCAACCTTTTTCCATATAAGAAACCGTTATTTTATATTCTTCTATAATGGATGATATGGGTTGCCCCATTGAGTATTTGGCAATTAAATTATCATATTGATAAATGAAAATACCTTTGTATGTTGATTTTATAATTTCATTATTTGGTTTGGGATATTTTTGGATCCCTTTTTTTTCATCTTCTGCTAAACTTTTTATTTTTAAAAAATCTTCCTGAATATATTTTTCTTTTTTGTTTATAAGTTCTTGGTATCGTTCCTTAGTATTTAGCTTATCTCTTAGTTCCATATTGTTGTCTCTCTCCAATGCACCATATCGTAAGGGTAATATGGTTGGTTTTTTAGTGTGGTGTCGTCTAAGCCGAGTATTTTAACTAATACACCACTTTCAAAGCTCCAATAGCCAAAAAATATATCTGCTTTGCTTTTGTGATTATCGTACCAGTAGGTTAATTTCATACTCTTATACCAATCATTATCCAGATAATTTTTTAGAATCGCTATCGCTTTGTTTTTATCCATTTCTTTAGTTGTTTCACATAGTGGTCTAAATTGCTCATAAGTTAACTTATTTACCATTGACGGGTAACCTGTTTTATAAGAAATGATAAAAGAAAATAAGTCATCTTTACGGTTACTTTTATGGAGTACTTCTATTATTTTATTGAAATCATATTGATTTGTCTCTAATAAGACGCCAAGCGATAACATTCTTAACATTAATAGGTATTCATCAAAATGAACATCATCTTCTGGTGTGCTGTCATGATCATTCCAGCCTTCTACAAATCTATTTATCACTAAGGGAAATTCTCTCCTTAGTTCTTCAATAGCATATCCTGAAGTGTATTTTGCAATTAAAATATTTAAAGAAATAATGAAAAGTTGTCTTTTTATGGAAGGAATTCTATTTTCAACCACTTTGCCCATTTCTAACCAATTATCAAATTTAAGTATTCTTTGATTTTCGCTATTAATAAAATAATTAAAATAATCCTGTGTTTTTAAATTTGTTCTCATTTTCATCCTTTTTTATGTAAAAATAATATTTTATGGTCAATTTCCTGCTTTTCCTCTAATAATGTAACCATGAGTATCTACTTTCCTATATAATATATTTCTGTAATCATCTAATTTTATTAATTAATTTTTTAATATTCAAATAAAATTCTCCTACCGACAACCAGAATATCGGCAACATGATCTTCAAATAGTTTACACAATTTGATTAATTTCATTTTTATCATATAATCAAATAAATTGTTACTTGAAGAGAAAACAATGGTATTTGCATTATTTCAATTCATATTCATTATTGTTTTAATTATAATAATGGTTTTTGGTCTAATTTGTGTAAGTGCGCGCATCAATGCTTTGCAAAATCAAGTTATTGAGCTCAAAAGAAATATACACCAGATAAAAGATCACCAAATCGAATCTATTGAAAAGAATGAAATATCATCGCCATCTTCAGATCCCAAACAAACACCAACTACGACTGTTGATCATCAAAGAGACACTGTTGCAGAAATAGTCCAAATAGCAGAGCCAGAAGTTGCCGAATCCCAACCTACAGTTAGTTTTGCAGCAGTAGCAGCTGAGCAAGAACCCACTAAAATTTCACACAAAGAAGCTTTATTTGCCCAAACGCCAGCTCCTGCACCACATGGATTCAGTCATTGGTTTAAGAGTCTGGTAACTGATAATTTAATTTCTAAAGTAGCCATCATCATTCTGTTTTTTGGTCTTTCTTATCTGTTTAAATACAGTATTGACCATCAATTATTGTCACCACAACTGCGAGTGTTGGGCACTTTTGTTTTCGGCATCGGAATGTTATTTACAGGATGGTATTTAAAAGATAAAAAGACAATTTATGCAATGATACTGCAAGGCGGTGCTCTAGGTATTATCTACATTACTGTATTTGCCGCTTTCAAATTATATGATCTTATTCCATATTTATTAGCGCTGGTTGCCCTAATTATTATTTGTGCTCTATGCGTATATATGGCTTTAGTCCAGCGCACTAAAAGTTTAGCCATACTAGCCTGTATTGGCGGTTATTTAGCGCCCGTTTTGCTATCTTCTCATACCATCAACCATACTGCCTTATTCAGTTACTATTTAGCCATATCTAGTGCCATTCTAGTGATAAGCATCTGGCAATCGTGGCGAGTGCTCAACCTCATCGGATTTTTATTTACTTTTTTTGTTTCGTTAATATGGGGCACAACTAGCTTCCGTTCAGATTATTTTGCTGAATGTGAGTTTTTTATACTCGGTAACATGTTAATTTACGGCATCTTAGCGGTAATACTGTCTATTCGCAGTTTAACCAAAGAGCGTCATCAGAACATGATTGATCTGATTTTACTCTTTGGCACACCTTTAGCCGCATTCGCACTGCAACATGCCATTACTAAACACTGGGAATACGGACCAGCCATTTCAGCATTTGCATTTGGATTATTTTATCTAATAGGTTCATATATCTGCTTACATTTTCATGGTTTTATTTCCAAAATCATTTCTCAGCTTGGCTTGGCAATAGGTCTTTCATTTATCACTTTATCAATTGCACTTGCCTTCAGTCTTGAATGGACAAGTTTAATTTGGTTATTTGAAGGAACAGCCTTAACTTGGGTGATGCTGAATCAAAAGCAGTCCCAATTTGCCAGATTTGGCGCGTTGATTAATATGTTGGCTTTTGTGACCAGCTTTTATAGCGTAGTAATCACGCATTTTACCCTAACGCAATATATACTATTTAATGGCTTTGTCAGTATCAGCCTGCTGCTAAACGCTTGCCTCTGGCATCATTACCTCGATCAAAATGAATCAGCTAAAGAAAACAGATTAACATTTATTCTAATGGCATGTGTTGTCTGGGTATTCTGGATTCTCTCCAGCATCAACCGCCTCTCTATAACGTCGGATGAACGTAGCACATTAATATGCTTATGTTTCACTGTGGCAGTATGGCTATGGTATTTTATTGGTAAAAAAATTAAATGGGATGGGCTTTGCTACGCTTTTCTATCCCTATGGCCGGTGCTCTTTTTGTCGCTAACAGTTTATGCCGGTACACGCACTAATGATTTCCTTCTGCTTCATCTATTGTGTGATTTAGTTTGGATTTGTGCTTTTATTAGTGGTTATACCTATTTAAATATCGCTAAAAAAATCTTTATTCGTTCATCGCAAGGCTTCTATTTATTTTTACATATTAGTTTATTCTGGATCACTTTGTATTGGATTTTCGATCAAGCCAAATACCTGTTAAATTTATTACCAGCAGGCTTCAGTACCATTGAGTTCAGTGTTTTACTCAGCATCAGCAGTATGACCGTATTAATTATTAATGCTTTATTGAAGAAAAAACTGATGGGTGATCCAAAAACCATCAAAGCCTATGTATGCTATGGACTCATTCCTATTGTTTTACATATCTACCTGTCTTTAATATCTGGGCTTTTCAAATACGGTCAAATTGATCACTGGCCTTATATTCCTTTGATTAACCCGCTAGAAATCAGTGCAATTTTTGCTATATTGATGTTAGGTGTCTGGTTTAATCTGTGCGCAAATTACAAAACGTATAGAGATTCTAATAACATTAAACAACCCATTTCTAATTTTGCGTTCTGGGTTATGATTGTATTCAGTTTCTTATGGGCAAATAGTCTGATTTTAAGATGCTTAAGTCAGTGGCTAAATGTTCAATGGACTTTAGGTCATTTATGGAATTCTAAAATTATTCAAGCAACGCTGTCGCTGATATGGGCTTTTGCTGGCGTTCTTTTAATTTCCATAGGGCATCGTTTTGCGCAACGTAAGACCTGGTTTACTGGAATGATTATCCAGTTGGCAGTAGTGATTAAATTATTTTTGGTTGATAGCATGGAACTGGAAGGGTTATTGCGTGCAGCTGCATTTATTATCATTGCCCTACTGATGTTATTTATCGGTTATCTGGCTCCTCTGCCTCCTAAAACCCATAAAACGGATCAATCTTATGATGAGTAATCTATTTATTGGTTCTCATGTTCATATCAATGCATATTTGTCGGATTGATCCTATTGTTTTGTGGATTGGAAAAAACTTATTGAAGTTAATTTGCTGTAACCAATATTTATTTATACCGATAGAAGAATGAGTAAAAGAAGAATTTATATATGCAGCTACTCTTTTATTTCCTGCAATGATTCCTTTGGTATGTAGATATGACAAAGGAAGTGGGAATAAAATTATGCTCGCTTTAGAAAATAGCAGGGGTGAAACTCTCTGAAAACTGATACAAGAATTACCAGCTAAACATACTGAAATGTTGAAATCTTCGATTAAATACTCTTTGACGAAGTATCAATATTCTTTAGTTGTATTTTAAAACTAAATACACAATCCGAACTTTTGGGTAGTGATTAAGAAATCTTCAAGAGTATGGAAAATGCAATAACACTACGCCTCAATTTCATAGCTAAAAAATTTTAATCATCAATGGATTATTGTTGACAAAAAAAAGTGAGTCTATAATTTTAGAACATTACCTAGACACGATTTCTCCTCAATATTTGATTGATTTAAATTTCTGACAACATCAAACAAAATAAACAATCGATGACTTATATCCTAACTAACTAGATTAATATGCCCTCCTATTTACCAGAAAACACTTACGTCGTTTGCACTAATCAAACGGGAAATAATTCGCTTTTTCAGAAATAGGAATGCTCAGCCCATTTCAATTCAAAGGTGGACAACTGGTTATTTGGATCATAATAAATCATGTTATTGGTCAGTGACGCAAACAAGCGTCGATTGAATATCTTAAAGCAGATGACCTTTGGATGGTGCTAAAGTCAATCTCGTCAGCAGAAATTGACTTTAGCTAGGTTTATGATGGCGATATTTATGCAAAAGTCGAAAAATAAACACCTTTTTTATTATCTTAGTCACCTCAAAGTAACCATTTGGAAAAGTTGCTTGGACTATTAGTTGCCTTACTCTGCAATTTGTTCAATAGAGATAACCATTCTAAAACCATTTGAGCAATGCTGTTTTGAACCTTAATGTTTAAAGGTCTCATATCTTTGAGATGTTATGCCTAATCATAGAAACTAAACCACTTGAATAGCATATTATTGTTAATTCTGTCGATCTTTTGCCAAATTATTTCAATACTAAGTGCTTGCTAACAGTATGTTGCGCTTTTGTGGTTTGGGGATTAACCGCCGGTGTTTTTTCCTAGCAACATGGCATCGCCATAACTGAAAAAACGATATTTTTGGGCAACCGCATGTTGGTAAAGCTCACGGATATCTTGATAACCTCTAAAAGCACTAACCAGCATCAACAGTGTTGATTTGGGTAAATGAAAATTGGTGATCATTTGATCGACAACTTTAAACTGATAACCTGGGGTAATGAATATATTGGTGTCACCTTGCCCAGCTTGCAGTTGCCCGCTACGCGCGGCAGACTCTAATGCGCGCACCGCGGTGGTGCCTATCGCCCAAACTTTGTTGCCTCGTGCCTTAGCAGCCGCAATTTCGGCCACAACTTGCTCACTGACTTCATACCACTCACTGTGCATATGGTGTTGTGCTATATTTTCAACCCGTACAGGCTGAAAGGTGCCTGCGCCCACATGCAATGTGACTTCGGTGAGATGAGCACCTTTATCGCGCAATCGTTGCAGAATGGATTCGGTAAAATGTAAGCCAGCAGTGGGTGCAGCAACGGCACCTTGATATTTGGCATACACTGTTTGATACCGTTCGTCATCATGATCATCTGCACCACGAGTAATATACGGAGGCAAAGGTAAGTGCCCATGTGCCTCTAATAATGACCAAACTGTTTCGGTATGGTTGAATCGCAATATAAACAATTCTCCCTGGCGTTGCAGCATTTCTGCCTGAATATTGCCTTCAAAAATGAGTTTCGCCCCAGGTTTAGGTGATTTGGAAGAACGGATATGTGCTAACGCAGTATGTTCATCTATGACCCGTTCGATTAATGCCTCAATCTGTCCACCAGTGATTTTATGTCCAAATAAACGCGCTTTCATGACGCGTGTGTTGTTAAATACCAGCACATCACCGGCATTAATAAAGTCTTCTAACTGACTAAAGTGGCTATCTATCACTTGCTGACCCGGTAAAGCTACCAATAATCTGCTGCTGCCACGTTGTGCCGGAGGATGTTGTGCAATCAGTTCTGCTGGCAAATTAAAATCAAAATCGTTAATGTGCATGTTTTCGTGCCTGTTCAGGCAAAAGGATCTATTATAGCTTGCTTATTCTATGTGCAAAATAGTTAAAGTATAACGAATGTAAAAGCCTTGATAGATGGTATCTTGACGACTGTACAAGTCGAAAAATATGCATATTTGATTTGTTTAAAGTGGGAAATAAATACAAAATTACTGGACATCTGCGCTCATTTTCGGCAAAAATGACGGAAATTTGATTTAACTAAGCAAATATGAGTGCCTCTATTCTGGTTCTGAATGGACCTAATCTTAATTTACTGGGCGCGCGCGAACCGCATATATATGGCCATACTACGTTGGCTGATATTAACCAAAATTTAGCACATCTTTCGCAAGCTGCCGGCTTATCTCTGGAAACTCTGCAGAGCAATGCTGAGCATGTTCTGATTGATCGTATTCAGAGCGCGTTGAGTGACAACACTGCTTTTATAATCATCAATCCCGGTGCCTTTACGCATAGCAGTATTGCCATTCGTGATGCATTGTCGGCAGCGGCTAAGCCTTTTATTGAGGTACATATTTCTAATATTCATGCACGCGAAGCCTTTCGCCATCATTCCTATCTGTCTGATATCGCGTTAGGGGTTATTTGCGGACTAGGTGTTTATGGCTACGAAGCCGCACTGTGCCGTGCAATACAATACATTAAAGAGAATGACCACTCATTCTAAGAGCAATGGTGGTCAGATCATATTCACAAGGGTTCATCATTATGGATTTACGCAAACTAAAAAAATTAATTGATTTGGTTGAAGAATCAGGTATTGCTGAGATTGAAGTAACTGAGGGTGAAGAAAAAGTACGTATTACCCGTACCACGACGGTAGCTCAACCTGTATTTCATTCTGCCCCAATGCAACAACAGGCAGTTACCTCAGCTCCAGCTAACACTGCCGTTGCTGACACTGCTGAACCAGCTCAAGCCACTCCTAGCCTGAATTTGGATAAAGCATTCAAATCGCCTATGGTCGGAACTTTTTACCGTGCTGCCAGCCCTACTTCTGCCCCATTTGTCGAAGTGGGTCAGACTGTTAACGCTGGGGATACTTTATGCATTATCGAAGCCATGAAGCTGATGAATGAAATTGAAGCGGACACCAGCGGTGTGGTGAAAGAAATTCTGGTTTCCAATGGTCAGCCAGTTGAATATGGCGAACCATTGTTTATTATTGAGTAACGGGCAGTACCTCTTTTATTTCCCGATTTTTTAAAGGTATTGCTCTATGCTTAAAAAAGTTCTTATAGCCAATCGTGGCGAAATTGCCTTACGTATTCTGCGTGCCTGTCATGAAATGGGTATTGCAACAGTTGCGGTTCATTCAGAAGCAGACAGTGAAGCGTTGCATGTTAAACTGGCAAACGAATCTGTCTGTATTGGACCGGCCAGCTCTGCGCTTAGTTATCTGAATATTCCGGCACTGATCTCTGCTGCCGAAGTAACTGATGCAGATGCCATACACCCAGGTTATGGTTTTTTGGCGGAAAATGATGATTTTGCAGAAAAAGTAGAAGAATCCGGATTTGTTTTTATCGGTCCCCGACCGGAAACTATTCGGCAGATGGGTGACAAGGTTTCAGCTAAGGCAGCGATGAAAGCGGCAGGAGTGCCATGCGTTCCTGGTTCTGATGGTGCTTTACCTGAAGACCCAACCGAAATTCAGCGCATTGGTGCAGAAGTTGGCTATCCGGTTATCATCAAGGCTTCTGGTGGCGGTGGTGGTCGTGGTATGCGGGTAGTGGAAAGAGCAGAAGATCTGCTCAATGCGGTAGAAATGACCCGAACTGAAGCAGGTGCGGCATTTGGCAATCCAGAAGTGTATATGGAACGCTATCTGCAAAAACCTCGTCATATTGAAGTTCAGGTATTATGTGATGAGCATGGCAATGCTATCTATTTAGGAGAACGTGACTGCTCTATGCAGCGTCGACATCAGAAAGTCATTGAAGAAGCACCTGCCCCATTTATCAGCGAAAAAGAACGCAAAAAGATTGGCGAAGCATGTGTTGCGGCCTGTAAACGTATTAATTATCGTGGTGCAGGCACTTTTGAATTTCTGTATGAAGATGGAGAATTCTTTTTTATTGAGATGAATACCCGTGTTCAGGTTGAACACGCCATCACTGAATTGATCACTGGGGTGGATATTGTCCAAGAACAAATCCGCGTTGCTTCTGGATTACCGCTATCCTACAGCCAAAAAGATATTCACATTCAGGGACATGCGTTTGAATGTCGCATCAATGCTGAAGATCCCTATACTTTCGTACCCAGTCCTGGTTTGATCGCTAGTTGCCATCAACCTGGTGGTAATGGTGTACGGATCGATAGTCACATCTATCAGGGTTATACCGTTCCACCTTATTATGACAGTATGATAGGCAAAGTGTGCACTTTAGGACGCGATCGCGCTGAAGCCATTGCTAAAATGCGTGTCGCTTTAAATGAATTGGCGATTACTGGTATTAAAACCAATACCAATTTGCATCGTGATATTTTCATGGATGCAGGCTTCATTAAAGGTGGAGAAAGTATTCATTATCTTGAGCAATGGTTACAAAAACACAAAGATGAGCAAAAATAATTTACAATAGGCATACATTGCGCCTTTATTATTCAGGCAGCCGCAGTGGCTGCCTTAAGTTTTTTCTAAAAACATATTATTACGGTGTTAAAAAAAATTATGCATTACCAACAAGTTGTCATAACGGTACCACAAGATCAGGTGGATGTTTTATCCGATGCGCTGATTGAGCACGGTGCACTCAGTACAGCCATTGAAGACGCCAATGCCGGCCAGGAAAATGAGCAACCCATTTTTGGTGAACCCGATATGCCTACTGAGGAAGTATGGCAACAAAGCAACATTGTGGCATTATTTGATCAAAATAGTGATATTGATTTGATTGTCAAGGAGGCTGCACAAGCCTGTACGATTGCTGTACCTTCATATTGTCTGGAAACTGTTCAGGAACAAGATTGGGTACGACTTACACAATCACAGTTTGAACCGATACAGATATCAGACAGGTTGTGGATTACTCCATCCTGGCACTCTATACCCAATGCATCTGATATTATCAATTTGCAATTAGATCCCGGTTTGGCTTTCGGAACCGGTAGCCATCCAACTACTCATTTATGTTTACAATGGTTGGATCAAAATATCCATGGGGGTGAAAAAATTCTTGACTATGGTTGCGGATCGGGCATTCTTACGATAGCTGCATTAAAACTTGGTGCACAAAGTGCAACTGGAGTCGATATTGACCGTCAAGCTATCCGTGCCAGTCAGGATAATGCACTTAATAATCAGGTTGAAGCCCAGTTTTTTCTACCTGATGATCTGCCTGAAAATGAGCAGTATGATATTGTTGTGGCAAATATTCTCGCCAATCCGTTACGCTTGTTGGCGCAAATGCTGGCCGAACGCACTCGAACTGGTGGCCAGATTGTATTGTCCGGAATTTTAGCTGAACAAACTGAGGAACTGAGCAGTATTTATGCTCAATGGTTTGACTTAAATCAACCAAAGATAGATGATGGATGGGTATGCATAAGTGGTACTAAGAAGGCATAATCTAATTATGAGTTTGGTACTAATGATGTTTTGAAGATAAATTGAATGCTGTTCTGTATTTATGAAAAATGAAACAGAACAGATTCAGCACTTTATTTAATTATGAAATAGCTGTAAATAACTATGACTAAGATGATTACTGTGATCTGTCCTAAATGCCGCATGGAAAATTCTGTTACTTCCCCAGCTCCCAGCAGTGGGAGCCGTGTTGAATGCCGACAGTGTCAGCATCAGTTTACTGTGGTCTCTAAGGCTAATAGTAATAAAACAGCCAATCAAAATTCAACTAGCGAAAATGGATCTTCTCAGCCTAATTCTGTTCCAAATGCTGCTGAGGTCATGGATATGCTATCTAATGCCTTGAGTATGAATCAGACTACACCAGGTAAACGTCATTCAATAAAATCGAATGATCATGCAAATCATACCGTGTCCTCACCCAATAAAGCTACCACCGATAAATGTCCGAATTTGAATACGTTGCTTAATCCATCAAGCAGAAGAATCGAAATTCCTATGCCGAATGCAGCTCAAACTCAAACCATGAATCAGGTTGATCTGCCAACAACAATGGATATGAATTCCACCGCTTCTTTGGTGAATACTCCTCAGAGCAACAATACACCGATTCATTTACCGGAAAACGGTGCCACTAATATTGAAATGAATGGCAATATCGGTAATCTAAATAATCTGGTTTTTACGTTATTACCAGGTGAATCACAACGTCAAGCAGATGTTCCTTTATTACTGAATGATGCTATTGAAAAAACCGATGCGATTCATGCTAAAACGGAATTTCTGCACCATCAACAGGATAAACTTTCAAAAGAGTTTAACTGGACTCTAGCTTCTATAGTTGCCTTAACGGTTTTGATCATGCAGTTATTTTATCTGATGTCAGTAAGATAAATTGAGTGATGTTGGTTATATCCCTTTAAGCTTCATAAGTGGTTAAAATCGGTAGACGATCAATTTTTAATCTTACTTGATGTTTTTTGGTAATTGTCTTCTGCAATCGCAGGGTTAAATAACTTTCGCTTGTTTGTATCAATTTTTTCATCACGACATCGCTGCGATTAATTGCTTTATCAGTAGGCACATCTGCCTTTTTTATCGCAAAAGGTGGCAAAAATTAAACTATCTGCCTGCTTAATACCGCAAATATAGTCAAAAATTGATTATATTTTCTCTGTGCTTTGCTTTTTTAACTGCATGGCGGTAATAATTTTCTCAATCTTGAGTAGTTGCTGGTGTTCAAATCCTTTTGAATATAACTACTGTTTTTTGTTTAAAAAAACGATTCTTGGTAATTCCCCTACTCTAAATTGCCGCAAAAGCGGTAAAATCTTTTACAATCTTTTTTTTCTGTATTGCAGTAAGGAAGCGATATGACTCACATGGTTCATTGCATCAAACTGGGTAAAGAAGCACCCGGAATGAAATTTCCTCCATTACCAAATGAATTAGGTAAACGCATTTATGATAATGTATCACAGGAAGCATGGGATGGTTGGTTACGTTATCAAACCATGATTATTAATGAAAATCGTCTTAGTCTTGCTGACCCGAGAGCACGAGAATATATTAGTCAGCAAATGGAAAATTATTTCTTTGGTGAGGGTGCCGACCAAATCAGTGGTTACACTCCTCAAGAAAATTAAATAATGGGGCTGTTCTGTTATTCATCAGGACAGCCCTTTGCACAGGTATTGAGCAATTTGAGATTATATGGTTATTGAGCTTATTAAAAGTGATTTATTCCGCTACTGTGGGCGAACCTGTTTTAAGGCTTTTGTTAAACAGTATTTGTTTAACCGCGGATTTCGCTTTACCTTCTGGCTACGTTTAGCCGCCGCAAAAAGCAGGTGGCATTATTTAGCATTACCTATGTATATGTGGCAAAAACGGCTAAGCGGCATTATGATAAGCCCTCGTACCCAAATCGGTTATGGTTTGTATATTGGTCATGGCGGACCGCTGATTATCAACCGCACAGCGCAGCTAGGGAACAATGTCAATTTATCCCCTTATACGGTCATTGGAGCCAATTTAGGCAATGCTGCAAAAATAGGTAATCACGTTTATATTGGTCCAAATTGTAATGTTATCGAAAATGTTTGTATTGGCGATAATGTCACTATTGGCGCTGGCAGCGTTGTAACCAAGGATATTCCCACCAATGCCACGGCGGCGGGAAATTATGCTAAAGTTTTGAATTTTAACCATCCTGGTCAGTATATCCATAATCCATGGTTGAATTCATTGTGAATAAGTCTTGACCGCCAGCCAGAATAGTGACAAGGTTAGTACCCTTAAAATTAACTGACCAAATCTGACATACCAAAACAGTCAAAGGTATTTATTATGTCCGAACCGCAATCACGCTTACTTTGTCGGGAACTCAGTCTACTGGCTTTCAATCGCCGTGTTTTGGCGCAAGCTCAGGATGAACAAATTCCCCTGCTAGAACGTCTTCGTTTTTTATGTATCGTATCTTCCAATCTGGATGAATTTTTTGAAGTTCGTATGGCATGGTTGCGACGTACCAGACAACGTTTTCCATTGATTCCTTTAGCAAATGGCGAAGTACCGGATACAGTTATCGCCAATGTCACCCGTGAAGCACATTCCTTGATTGCTGAACAATATCGAATATTCAACGATGTATTGATTCCAGCACTACGCCATGAAGGAATTTCTTTTTATCCGCGCAGTTCTTGGAATACTCAACAACAACAATGGGTGGCACAATATTTCAACAATGAATTATTGCCAATTCTGACGCCGATCGGACTTGATCCTTCTCACCCATTCCCGCGCTTACTGAATAAATCATTGAACTTCGCCGTTGAATTAGAAGGCAAAGACGCTTTCGGTCGCAGCGGTGGCATGGCAATCGTGCAAGCACCGCGCATTCTGCCACGCGTTTTGAAGATGCCAAAGGATATTTGCGATGGTCACGATGGTTTTGTGTTCCTGTCATCGATATTGCATGCGCATGTGCATACCCTGTTCACTGGTATGAACGTCAAAGGTTGTTATCAATTTCGCTTGACCCGCGATAGTGAATTAAGCGTAGATGAGGATCTGGAAAATCTGGGCGTTGCCATTGCCGGCGAATTGCAGGACAGACAATATGGCGATGGGGTCAGATTGGAAGTGGCTGATAATTGTCCAGAGCATGTTTATCAGTTTCTGCTTAGCCAATTTCATCTGAGTCCGGATGCGCTATATCGCGTAAATGGACCTGTTAATTTGGTTCGCTTAATGGCTGTGCCAGACATGATTGATCGTAAAGATCTAAAATTTAAACAATTTACCCCTGGAATACCAACTGCCTTAAGTAAAAACCATAATTTATTTGATGTTATACAACAAGAAGATGTGCTTTTATATCATCCTTATCAGTCGTTTGAACCAACGGTACGCTTAATTCAACAAGCAGCAGAGGATCCAGAAGTTATCGCCATTAAAATGACCATATATCGAACTGGCAGCAACTCTGATCTGGTAAAAGCGCTGATGAAAGCCGCTCTGGCTGGTAAACAAGTGACTGTAGTCGTTGAATTGATGGCGCGGTTTGATGAGGAAACCAATTTAAACTGGGCCAGCCAGCTTGAAGCAGTTGGCGCGCACGTGGTATACGGGGTATTTGGTTACAAAATCCACGCCAAAATGGCATTGATTGTACGACGAGAGCAAGGTAAGCTAAAACGCTATGCCCACATCAGCACAGGTAACTACCATCAGGGAACCAGCCGCATTTATACAGATCTGGGATTGATGACCAGCGATGCAGATATAACTGACGATGTTAATACCGTCTTTATGGAAATCACCGGCTTAGGTCAGCCAAATAATCTGCATAAAATTGCCCAAAGCCCTTTTACTTTACATAAGATGTTGCTGGACAGTATTGCTGGTGAGATTGAACATGCTAAAGCTGGTAAACCTGCTCGCATTATTGCCAAAATGAATGCGCTCGTGGAGCCGACAATTATCGAAGCACTTTATGCTGCTAGTCAGGCGGGTGTCCAAATTGAACTGATTGTTCGTGGAATGTGTGTTTTGCGTCCGGGCGTCAAAGGATTGTCGGAAAATATTCGTGTACGCTCTATCGTGGGTCGTTTACTTGAGCATGCGCGTGTATACTGTTTTACTAATGGTGGGCAGAGTAAAGTATGGATTTCCAGTGCCGACTGGATGGGACGTAATTTATTCCGACGGGTTGAAATTTGTACTCCAATTGAAACGACAGATTTAAAACATCGTATCATGAAGGAAGCATTACTTTTGGCGCTGTCAGACAATCAATGCGCTTGGATGATGCAATCCAACGGAGAATATAGACGAATCAAACGTACTGACGCAGAAGCGCCGGTCAATATGCAGGAAACCCTTATCGAGCGCTATAGTCAGCAATAATTTCGCGCAGCATCAAGATCAAGATGCCAGAATTTCTTTAATGCCATTGCCATGGCAAAAAGCAAGGTAATCCATTTGGATTCCTTGCTTTTCGTCTATATTATATTTTAATTATTTATTGATGACCCGTGCTGCCGAAGCCACCTTCTCCACGCTCACTGTGATTAAATTCTTCTACCACTTCAAAAGCAGCCTGCATCACTGGCACAATGATCATTTGGGCAATCCGAGCCAAGGGTTCAATCTCAAATGCTTCCTGCCCACGATTCCACAATGACACTTTCAACTCACCTTGGTAATCGGAATCAATCAAACCCACCAGATTACCTAACACAATACCGTGTTTATGTCCCAATCCTGACCGCGGTAAAATCAGTGCCGCATATTTCGGATCCGCCAGATGTATGGCTAGTCCTGTCGGCACCAGATAGGTTTCGCCAGGTTGTAAAATCACTTTTTCTTCAATGCAGGCACGTAAATCCAGCCCGGCTGAACCAGCTGTAGCATATTGAGGCAATTGTTCAGTCATCAAAGGATGCAAAATTTTAATTTGTACAGATATTTCAGAATTACTCATAAACCCATCTTTAATATAATTAGATTAACTCATTCAAATAAACTCACTGCTGACAGCAACTATACTGAATCATGCAGCAGTTGGGCTAAACGATTGACAATAGCCATCGCCGTATCGTCTTTACTCATTTGCGGTAAAGCTGTCTCAGCTTCATTATCCATCAAAATAACCTGATTGGTACTTTTACCCATTGCTGTCGCAACCTGATTAGCCACCAGCAAAGGCACACCTTTCTTTTGCCGCTTTATGCGCGCATTTTCCACCACCTGCTCACTCTCTGCCGCAAAACCAACGCAGAAAGGAGCATTAGGCATCTGTGCAACTGAGCTCAAAATATCTTGATTTTCCGCTAGTTCAATCACAGGAACAGGTTCACCTACAGTTTTTTTAATTTTTTGGTCACGACGATTCTTGACTTTATAATCTGCAACAGCGGCCACAGAGATGAATACATCCTGTTGACCGATCAAACGATGTACTGCTGTATACATGCTTTCGCCACTTGTTGCCTGCTCACAGTAGCTCAGACCAGCAGGTATGGCTGTCTGCAACAGTCCATAGATGAGTGAAACCGATGCACCGGCTGCACGACAAGCACGAGCCAATGCCATGCCCATCTGCCCACTCGATATATTGGTAATCCCACGCACAGGATCAATAGCTTCAAATGTTGCTCCAGCTGTGATCAATACCCGTTTACCTGCTAATACAGAAGGTGTCCAGACATCTGTCAACAGATCGACTAATTCTCGTGCCTCCAGCATTCTCCCGCTACCGTTCTCACCACAGGCCTGTTCACCAACAGCCGGACCGAGAATCTGTATCCCATCCTTTCGCAATAATTCAAGATTACGCAAATTGGCTGGATTATTCCACATTTGCACATTCATTGCTGGTGCCACCGCCAAAGGACAGGTACGTGCTGCAACCAAGGTGGTTAGCAAATTATCGGCTGTACCATGAGCAATTTTTGCCAAGGTATTTGCAGAAGCAGGCGCAATCAACATCACATCCGCGTGTCGCGAAAGATTAATATGTGCCATGCCATTACCGCTGTTATCAGCAAAAGTATCTATCGCCACAGGCTCACCACTAAGCGCCTGAAACGTGCTTGGGCTGATGAACTCCGTTGCTGCCTGAGTCATCACCACATTGACCTGATGACCGGCCTTTTTCAACAAACGCACCAGCTCACAACTTTTATACGCTGCAATGCCGCCACTGATGCCAAGTAAAATCTTTTTCTTCACATTTACCTCATTAATCACACTCATTATACCTGCCACATTCTCATCACATTCCTTTTAAGCGAAAAGTGAGCTAAGCATGCATGGCAAGTCCAAGTAAAATTATTTATCTTATTAAAAAAGAATTCTACTCTATCCAAATATCAAGTTTTCAGTACTATAATACAACACTTATTTGTCCTACCCTAAGCAGCATGAGAACTTAGCCTTGATTATTAAGCTTAATTGGCGATTAATTGCGTTATATTGTCATAACAAAATTTAATCTAAGTAATGTTGCTTCACTAAACATTTGTTTATATGCAAAGATTTTCCCAATATATGGAATTTTAGTGTATTAACGCTTAAATTTCATTGCCCCACACAAAATGCTTGCATACAATGCACCCTCTTAAGGCAGGAGCAGATTTGTTTTTGCATCGTTCTTTATACACCACAGAACATTTGCATATGCACTGCATTGGCTGGAACGATTATACTGGAGCACCTTATCATGAGCGAAAACTCAACCACCAAGCCAAATGTTGATCAGGCACATTACCTTCAGATCAAAGACATTGTCAAAACCTTCGGCGACAACTATGCCGTAGACCATGTCACCCTTAATATCGAAAAAAATGAAATATTTGCCTTGCTTGGTAGCTCTGGTAGCGGTAAATCAACATTGTTGCGCATGCTAGCGGGCATGGAAACGCCTTCTCAGGGTCAGATCATTCTTGATGGAGAAGATATTACCAAACTACAACCTTACGATCGCCCTATCAATATGATGTTTCAGAGCTACGCATTATTTCCACATATGACTGTGGAACAAAATATTGCCTTTGGTTTGAAGCAGGATAAGCTACCGAAAGAAGAGATAGCAGAGCGCGTCCAAGAAATGCTGCGGCTAGTGCAAATGACAAAGTATGCCAAACGTAAACCACATCAGCTTTCTGGCGGTCAGCAACAGCGTGTTGCATTGGCACGCAGTCTGGCTAAACGTCCTAAATTACTGTTACTGGATGAACCTTTAGGTGCATTGGATAAAAAATTACGCCAACAAACCCAGCTTGAGCTCGTCAACACACTTGAAAAAGTGGGTGCCACTTGCATCATGGTGACCCATGATCAGGAAGAAGCCATGACCATGGCCTCGCGCATTGCCATCATGTCTGATGGACAACTTATGCAAGTCGGTACCCCTTCTGACATTTATGATTATCCCAATAGCCGTTTTACAGCCGAATTTATGGGAGAGACCAACATTTTGCCCGGCACCGTGACAGAAGATGGCTCCGATCATACTGTTATTCACTGCCCTGATGTAGAACAACCAGTATATTTGGGACATGGTATCAGTGGACCAGAAGAGCAAAATATCTGGTTGTCTATTCGTCCGGAAGACATCAACATCTATCGGGAACAACCACAACAGGAATATAACTGGTCGGTCGGCATCGTTAAAGAGATTGCTTACTTAGGTAGTTTCGGCATTTTTCACATTCAGCTGCCATCAGGCAAAATTATCAAGAGTCAAGTTTTGTCATCCTATTGGGAACAAAGCAATATACCGATGCCAACATGGGAAGAAAAAGTTTACATCAGCTGGCCAGACGATCAAGCCAGCCCACTGACGTACTAAAGATGTTGAGGGCTTTATTATGAATTGGTTTAAACGTCTGCATGGGCTGCGCCCGACACAGGGAGTGGTGGTATCCATCCCCTACATCTGGCTCATTCTGTTGTTTTTGGTGCCTTTTTTTATTGTACTGAAAATCAGCTTTTCACAACAGGATGTGGCGATACCTCCGTATACCCCTTTATACGAAGTTGATGCACAGTTGGGCAGAATTAATCTTATTATCAGCTATCAGAATTACGCCGATATTTTCAACGATTTTGGTCACTCCCTATTGCAAATGTTAATGGGGCGTCCGGGGAATAATATCTATTTGCTGGCCTATTGGCTTTCGATAAAAAATGCCTTTATTACTACTTTTATTTGCTTAGTGGCAGGATATCCCATTGCCTATACCATTTCCCGTGCACCAGAAAAATATCGTAATGGCCTGCTATTGGCCATCATGCTGCCATTTTGGACATCATTTTTATTACGGGTTTACGCTTGGATAAGCTTACTTGGACGCAACGGTATCATCAATACTTATTTGCTGAAATGGGGAATAATTCAAAATCCATTAGATATGTTTTATAACAATTTTTCCTTAATTCTGGTGATGGTCTATGCTTATCTACCCTTTATGATATTGCCATTGTATACCCAGCTAGTCAAAATGGATAACCGCTATCTGGAAGCCGCAGCCGACCTGGGTGCCGGACCGATAAAAACCTTTTGCTCCGTTACCCTGCCCTTGTCTAAAGCGGGCATTATATCTGGTTCCATGCTGGTATTTATTCCGGCAATTGGCGAGTTTGTCATACCTGAACTGGTTGGCGGTACGGAAAATCAAATGATTGGTAAAGTATTGTGGCAAACATTCTTTAATGAAAACAACTGGCCGTTGGCTTCTTCTTTAGCCGTTATCATGGTTGTGCTGCTGGTGATTCCCATTACCTTGTATCAGCGTTTTGAAAGTCGTGAGATTGAAAAAGGAACCGATCATGCATCATAAAACCTACTCATGGTTCTTGAAAGGAATGCTGCTACTGGGATTGGTATTCTTATACCTCCCGTTGGTGGTTTTAGTTATCTATTCATTTAACAGCTCACGACTGGTAACCATATGGGGAGGATTATCCACTCAGTGGTATAGCAAACTGCTGCATAATGAACAGATATTAGATGCTGTGTGGCTATCTATCCGCATAGCCTTATGTTCAGCAGCAGCAGCCGTTATTCTGGGTACACTGGCCGGATACGCCCTAGCACGTATCAAACGTTTCCGTGGCAGCACTTTATTTACCGGCATGGTGTCCGCACCAATGGTAATGCCAGACATTATTACTGGTTTATCTATGCTGTTATTGATTATCCAAGTACAAATGTTTTTACAAAATAGTGGTTTGGACGTTCTTTATTTTGAACGTGGTTTTTTTACCATTTGGCTTGGACATACCACCCTGTGCATGGCTTATGTCACCGTAATCATCAGATCACGTTTGACCGAATTGGATCAGTCTTTGGAAGAAGCAGCTAAAGATTTAGGCGCCAGACCGTTAAAAGTCTTCTTTTTAATCACTTTGCCTTCCATCGCCCCAGCTATCGCTTCCGGTTTTCTGCTCTCCATCACCTTATCGCTAGATGATTTGGTGATCGCCTCTTTCTTGTCTGGTCCAGGTTCTTCTACCTTACCTATGATCATTTTTTCCAAAATCAAATTGGGACTTGATCCACAGATGAATGTATTGGCCACAATTATTATTGCTTTAGTGGGTACTTTAGCTATTGGCATTAATTACTTCATGATGCGCCAGAACACCAGACGTGAACGAGAAATGGTAGAGGCTTATTACCAAAACCCATAATTTTTATCAGTTAACTATACACCTTAATCTTCTCAGGTCATGATCCCAAAATTCATCATGACCTGATTGAAATGGTTAGGCAAGATTAATAAAACGGTTTGATCTTTCCTCGAAGCACCATTAATGTTCCAACTCAACAAATTCGGCTTTCAGTTAATCTAAAATATTGGATTACCTTCATCTTCATTACCATTTCAAACCAGAGTTTACCCTACTGATTAATTACATATTGCTATTTTATCTTCCTGAACAGAGTAAAACAGATCAACTATAGTACAATCTGCTTTTAATCGATTAGCCGGCAATCTGCGCACATGTCACAAACCACCAACTCTACTTTTTATCAGCTAGCCCTCCAGCAATGCGTCAGCGTGCAAAGCAAACTTATGCAGCAACATACTTTATCAAATGGAGAAAAAGTCTGGGTAAGACTGGCTGGAAAACGCAATAGCATTTGGCGCTATCGATTACTGAAAATAGCTCAGAAAATAAGTGGCATACATATGTTGCAACCGGTGCCTAACCTTGGTGGTGTCTCATCTTTACGAACCGAAGTTAAAAGACTTCAGGAGCTGGCACAAGCCAATATTTGTGTACCTAAAGTGCTGGCGCAAGAGCCTAATGCCACCATGATCAGCAATATTGGTGAACACAATCTGGAAAAAGAGTGGTGGGAATGTCATGAGGATCCGCAAACCTTGCTGCAACGCTGGCGGTTAGGTTTAAGGGCGATTGTTCATGTCCATCAACAGCAACAATATCTGAGCGAATCATTTGCACGCAACATGATATTCATCAACGATCAACAAATCGGATTTATCGATTTTGAAGATGATCCGCTCACAGCGATGCCATTAACTCAGTGCCATGCCCGCGACTTATTGTGCTATCTGCATTCTGGCGCACAATTAATGAATCAATTTGGAATTAGCATAGAAGCGCAACAATCATGGCATCAGATCATTGCTGAGCAACCAGCATCAACTCAATCCATTATTCAAAATAGTTTGCGTAAAATCCGTTGGATGCGCCGATTCACTGCCGAATTTTACGGCAAAGACACCCTAAAACTGGCAGCCATGGCCAATTTTAATTGAATTGATGACCGCTTATCAGCAAAACCACGCATCTTCGAGATAACAGATTGCAAAACTATAGCCGTTATAAAACGGCTTGATGACACGACACCACAATTTACCCGACTGCTTTTTGGCAACTTAATACGATCTCATGCAGGATCCAAGGTTGCACCAATTGAATATGCTTATGTTCAACCTTAATCAACCCTTCATGCTGAAATTTGGACAAAGTTCGACTCACGGTTTCCAGTTTCAATCCAAGATAACTGCCAATTTCTTCTCGCGACATACGTAATATAAAATCATTGGCTGCAAAACCGCGAAAATTCAGACGTTGCGACAAATTAACCAAAAAGGCAGCCAGCCTTTCTTCCGCCCGCATATTACCTAGCAACAGCATGATTTCCTGATTTCGTACAATTTCCTGACTCATCAGTTTATAAAAATGCGTTTGTAGAGAAGGAACTAAATTTCCAGCTTGCTCCAGATTAACAAAAGGCAACTCACAAACTTCACTGTCCTCCAGAGCAACTGCATCACAACTGTGGTAATTATTGCAAATCCCATCCAGTCCCAGAAGTTCACCAGACATAAAAAAACCTGTAACCTGATCCCGACCGTCTTGGCTGGTTACAATGGTTTTAAAGAAGCCAGTGCGCACTGCGAACATTGACTTGAATGGCTCACCCGCACGAAAAAGATACTCACCCTTTTTCAAACGCTTGCTGTGACGAATAACAGTATTTAATTCATCTAACTCTTTATCTTTCATAATCACAGGCATACATAGCACGTGAAAAGAACATTTTTCACATAAATTTTGTACTATTTCGCTCTGTTTGTGTATTTTTATCATAATATTTGTCTGATTTTTGCTGACGAATGGTCAAAATTACTGCCCCCAATATTTGATTTAAATCAAATCTATTTTAGATAATGACAAACATCAGCAGAAAATATTGAATTTTCTAATCAATCCTGATCTAATAGAAAGTATTTTTCGATGTTACAGCTAAAAAGCCCCCAAAACTTATTCTAACACAAATAATTATTATACTGATCTTTAAGCACCGTCATTCCTTCAAAGAATACCTGTAACGCCTGATGAACACACCTAGATTTGCTATCGAATTTGACCGTAAATTGATTGCATCATTGCCATCATTAGGACCTCGCTATACCTCTTATCCTACGGCAGATCGCTTTTCTCCTGAATTTGGAGCCAGTCAATTACAAGCCACGTTGCAGCAGCATATTGGATCCAAGCCGATATCGCTATATGTGCATATCCCCTTTTGTAATACTATCTGCTATTACTGTGGATGCAACAAAATCATTACCAAAGACACCAGCCGCGCCGATACCTACATCCAGTATCTGGATAAAGAACTGGCCTTATTAGCACAAAACTGGACTGGTAAACCTGAATTAGCACAGCTACATTTTGGCGGTGGCACGCCCACTTTTCTCAATACCGAACAGCTCAATCATATCTTTACCAGCATCAGGCGTTATTTTACTCTGATCGATCATGGCGAATATTCCATCGAAATTGATCCTCGCAATGTTTCCGCCGAAACTGTCGCCTTTTTAGGACAGTTAGGCTTTAATCGTATCAGTGTCGGCATCCAAGATTTTAATCCGATCGTACAAAAAGCCGTCAACCGGGTACAAAGCGAAGCAGAAACCCGTTACGTTATCGACGCTGCTCGCCAAAATGGCTTTCGTTCCATCAGTATCGATTTAATTTACGGACTTCCGTATCAGACTGAGCAATCGATGCAGGAAACCCTGCAACAAATCTTGGATTTACAACCAGATCGCATAGCGATGTATCATTATGCGCATCTGCCCCATTTATTTAAACCGCAACGACGTATCAATACCGCTGCGGTACCAGACAGCAGTACCAAACTGGACATACTGCAAAACACCATACATTTTCTGCTGGAAAATGGATACATCTTTATCGGCATGGATCACTTTGCCAAGCCACAGGATGAACTGGCCATCGCTTTGGCAGAAAACCGACTACAACGTAATTTTCAAGGATATTCTACACACGCTGACTGCGATATGATTGCCATTGGCGTATCAAGCATTGGTAAAATTGCCGACATATATAGTCAAAACGAAAAAGATTTGAACGCCTACTATTTGGCTTTGGATAAAAACCGACTCCCTGTACTGCGAGGTTATCAGCTTAATGCAGATGATCTGTTACGCCGTCGCATCATTCAGGATCTGATGTGCCATTTCGAATTAAATTACGCTGACTATGCCAGTATTTTGCCACAACCCTTTAAGCTTTATTTTGCTGATGAACTAACCGAATTAACACAGCTGTCCCAACTTGGACTTTTACATTTGCATGAAAATAAAATTCAAGTCACCCCAAAAGGACGGCTGCTAATTCGTAATATTGCCATGGTTTTTGACTATTATCTGCGACTGAAACGAACGCATAATCATTATTCGCAAACAGTGTAGCACATGCACTTCATCGTCATAGCAATGAAGTTGCATAGGCGAAGTAGTACACTAAGCAGTAACCATAACCGTGTAGCGTATTTCCCCATAAAGCGCGGATTAGCTCACTAAATCAATATTAATGATTTCACCACATAAAGCCGCGACTTCCGCCAAACAATGAGCAGGTTTTAATGCGTGAAAAACATAAGTCAATTGTGCTTGAAAACTACCGTCCGCAATCACATCCCCATCACCGGCTACACCACTGGGTAAATCCAACGCAAGCGTAACAGCAGCGCTATTATTCACCGTGGCGAAACATTGTTTGATTTCAAACGGGAGCGTACCGCGAAAGCCTGTTCCATAAACCGCATCCACAACCAACGGAGCATGAGACAAAATCAAATTCAATTCAGTTATGTCCACCGTACGAACTGATACCGGTAACAGCTGGTGATTCATCTGAGCCAAAGCGGATAAATGCTGTCCTTGTAACCACAATACATAGACTGTCCAGCCATGCTGAGCCAGAATACGAGCCAGCACCAAACCATCACCGGCATTATTGCCTTTACCACAAAGAACCACAACTTCCCGTCGAGAAAAACGACGCATCAAATCCTTAGCAACTCCAGTGCCGGCATTTTCCATCAGTTGTGCATAACTGATGCCGTTGTTATCTTGTTGAGCTTCCCATTCTTTCATCTGAGAAACCGTTAAAACCCTATTGTTCATCCTGTTTTTTTCTTAATTATTTTCTAATACGACACGTTGTCGCTCAATCATCACCCCCACTTGGGCCACAGAAGCCAATATTCCAGGTTTAACGACTTTGACCTTGACTGACAAAGCTTGATACCGGGTCAGAATAAACTGCGCGACATATTCAGCCAATGCTTCCAGCAACAAAAAACTCTGTTCTGCCAGCGCAGAAATGATCTCCTCTGCCACTTGAGCGTAATGAATTGTATCTGCAACATCATCACTTTGCGCTGCTTGCAGAAAATCAGTCCCTATATCTAGATCTAGCAGCAAAATCTGCGGCTGCTGACGCTCCCATTCATACACCCCGATCAACGTTTTCGCTTTTAAACCATGTAAAAAGATAGTATCCATGAACAACCTGCTCAGTTAGAATATTAACCTTGAAATTGTAGACTAAAGAAACACCCTTATGGCGAACTACTTTGTAATTATCGGCGCCTATCTGCTTGGCTCCTTGTCTTTTGCCGTTATCGTATCCCGCTGTATGGGCATGCCAGACCCACATAGCTATGGTTCCGGCAACCCTGGTGCAACCAATGTGTTGCGCTCTGGACGCAAAAGTGCTGCCGCGCTTACCCTGCTTGGTGATGCATTAAAAGGCTGGCTAGCAGTGTGGCTGTGCTGTCACTACCAAACTAGCTGGCACCTAAGCCACTATTCCATTGCCGCTGTTGCTGTGGCGGTTCTGGTGGGTCACATGTGGCCAATATTTTTAAAATTTAAGGGAGGTAAAGGCGTGGCTACCGCGCTAGGTGTATTACTGGCGCTTTCCTGGCCAACCGCGCTCATTTGTGCAGCAGTATGGCTAATCATTGCCTTTGGCTTTAAAGTGTCCTCATTAGCCGCCCTCATCGCCACCATCATTAGCCCTTTAGTGGCTTGGTGGTTTATTCCTTGGCCAAGCTGGATTATCGCCATCATCATTATCGATATATTGGTTCTTTATCGTCACAAAAGCAACATCACCAAACTACTGAATGGTCAAGAAAGTAAGATCGGACATTCTAATTAATCAAAAAAAGACAACTTTGATTAGTTGTCTTTTATTTTATTTTTTCTACCATCAATACAGTCAGATAGAATTCATCTATTTCAATACTTACTTGTTCTCATAGTGACTTTTTTTATCGGCTTTAGCCTGTCGAAATTCAGCCATCTTATTTCTAAAAAATCTGGAACGCTGACGTTTTTTGCGCCAATAATAAACCAAAACTATTGCTCCTAAGGCCACAGCTACGTACAAGCCTGCCTGAAACTGATGAACCTTATGCATCAACCAATCAACATTTTCGGCACCATATTCACCCAGATAAATCCATATAGGCACGGATAGCAAAGCTGCCAGCGTATCCATAATTAAAAACTTCAAGACCGAAACGTTGCCACTCATACCTGCTGTCAGAAAAATAGGCGCACGCAAACCCGGTAAAAACCGACCAACAAATAAAACCCTATTGCCATAGCGACTAAACTTGTCCTGCACTTGAGCGTAACGCTCTGGTGTTAACAAACGTTGCACAAATCTGAATTTAAGGATGCGATCACCATATAAACGTCCAAGAACAAACATCAGACTATCGCCAACTAATACCCCACTCATACCTACTGCAAACATCATATGTACATTAGCATGTCCCAGACCAGCGATCACCCCGCCGGCAACCAAAGTTACATCTTCTGGAATGGGAATACCAAAACCACATATCACCAGAACCAGAAACACGGCAGCATAGCCATATTGTGTGAAAAAAGCTTCTAGTAAAGCAAACATATCATGCCCGTCTTTCAATCATCTTGGTACAACTGCTCAATTGGATAATCCAGCCTTAATTGCATTGGCTATCTTCTCTGCTGCAGCTTGAGCGTCCTCTGCTTGACGGGCTTCTACCATCACCCGAACCACTGGTTCCGTCCCAGAAGGACGTAACACGACGCGACCACTCTCGCCCAGCTCGGTCATAACCTGATCAGCAACCGGATTGGCAATACTTGACCAATCCTGATCCTTATCAATGCGAACATTAATCATCGTTTGGGGAAATGGTTGCCAGTCGGTCTGTATACTGGCCAAATCCTGCTTCAAAACCTGCATCGCTGCCAAGACCTGTAAAGCAGCGATGATACCGTCACCCGTATTGTGTTTATCCAAACAGACAATATGCCCAGAGGCTTCACCCCCCAATTCCCAGCCACGTTGATGCAACTGTTCCAGAACATAACGATCACCCACCTTGGCACGAACAAAATCAATATTGACCCGTTTGAATGCCTGCTCCATGGCCAGATTAGTCATCACCGTGCCGACCACACCACCTTGTAACGTTCCTGCATAGGCACGCGCTTTAGCAATAAAATAAATGAGCGCATCACCATCATATACCCTACCGACCTTATCAACCATCATCAGCCGATCGCCATCGCCATCGAGTGCAATACCATAATCAGCTTCATTCTGTAGCACCGCTGCCTGCAAAGATTTAATATAAGTGGCACCAACTTTTTGATTGATGTTATAACCATCCGGCTTATCACCAATACTGACGACATCTGCACCCAATTCGTGAAATACTTTCGGTGCTACCGCATAAGCGGCACCATTAGCCGAATCAATAACCAGCTTCAAACCACGTAAATGAAAATGATTGGGAAAAGTCGATTTACAGAATTCAATATAACGATCAACGGCACCATTAATCCGCCTCGCACGTCCTAACTGAGTTGAAGGTACTGTTTGCATCGGCTTGTCTAATTCGGCCTCAATTTCCAGTTCCAACTCATCACTCAGCTTAACACCGCCTTCAGCGAAAAATTTAATCCCATTATCATGAAAAGCATTGTGTGACGCAGAAATCATAACACCACAATCCAGCCGTAAAGCACGCGTCAGATAAGCCACACCAGGAGTTGGTAACGGACCGGTCAGCAAAACGTTTACTCCTGCGGCAGTAAAGCCTGCCTCCATAGCAGCCTCCAGCATATAACCAGAAATCCGCGTATCCTTACCGATTAAAACCGTAGGTTGGTGGTCCAAACCATGCTGTACCAGAACATGACCGGCAGCATAAGCCAGTTTCAGTACAAACTCAGGCGTAATCGGGTATTTTCCCACTTCACCGCGCACACCATCCGTACCGAAATACTTCTTAACCATTACCCTCTCCAACAGAATGAGACAAAGTGACCATTGTAAAACAGCCCACAAAGATCAGTCAGCAAATAAAATATCTTAAGCTCAACAGCAGCCTGATCAGCTTAACCTTGTTTGAATCAGAATTACTTCATTTCAAGATTATTTCTACCTTACACATAGAAATTCAAGTTTTATGTTGAATGTAACAACATCAAAAATAGTCCGCATCATTAGCTATCCTGAATTCATAGCCCATTATAGCCGTTCCTATTTCAGGAAAAAATATTCACACAACCACATCAACCATCATAATGTATTTACCTATCTATTCAACCGAAGCGACTAACTATTTACAGTACAGAACAAAGGCAGCTAGCTAAATCGTATGCTGATCACAAAACCTTATCACCTATCCCTAGCTACAACTTAATATCATTGCCTTATCATCTCACAACATCCAGACCATCAAATCAGCTTACCACCCATGGCCGCCCACACTTGTAACCCCTGATGTGTCTGGCGTACATCATGCACACGTACTATCGCCGCACCACGAGCCACCGCAGCAATAGCAGCTACAACGCTGCCCATTACCCGATTAGACGGCTCCTGCTCATCCGTCAGCACGCCGATGGTTTTTTTTCGTGACAAACCAACCAGTACCGGACAATCAACCTGCTTGTGCCACTCAACAAAATGTTGCATTAACTGAATATTGTGCTGCATCGTTTTACCAAATCCAAAACCCGGATCCACAACTATACGCTTGCGGTCAATACCGGCTTGATCACATACCGCTACCCGTTGTTGTAAATAACCTCCAACTTGCGTCACCACGTCATCGTACCGCGGATTGAAATGCATAGATTGCGGTTGTCCCTGCATATGCATCAAACAAATACCTGTCTGCGGACAAGCAGCCAGCAGAGCCACCGCGTCCTCATCTTCCAGTGCCTGAACATCATTGATCCCATCGGTTAATTCCTGTTCAAGCAACTGACGCATCACCCATGCTCGACGAGTATCAACCGTGATAGGGACATTCCAACTGATCAGTTCCTGCAATACAGGCTCAATCCGTGCCCATTCTTGTTGCACAGACACCTCTGCTGAACCAGGGCGGGTACTTTCTCCACCAATATCCAGAATATCCGCGCCATCTTTCAACAATTGCTCAGCATGCTTCAGTGCAGAACTAACTGACAAGTCATACCGACCACCATCAGAAAATGAATCCGGTGTCACATTAACAATGCCCATAATTTTAGGCTGCGTTAGAGCCAATTGAAAGCGACCACATTGCCAAAAAGTCTCTGTAACATCCTGCGCACAATCATTCATTTATCGCCATTCCCTTAACTTCTGGCTTCTTTTCCAGCTTTATCTTCATCACCAATATTTAATCCGTCCCATCACCACAATCAACCAAACATGATCATTCAAATTTCACCGCGAATACTCGCGCACATTTCCAAATAAAATGCAGCAAGCAATCATATTAAGCTAAATATAGAAACACAATATATGCTCAGAACTCCGCCCCAAAAACAAAAGGTAGCCCGAAGGCTACCTTTTATATACGTCAGATCAATCGGCTGTATGCGGTTTCTGAGTCTCTGAATCTTCCACCGTTTCTTGTGCTGAAGTATTCGAACCAGAATCATCGGCAGTAGTGACTGATTCTGTATCCTTAACTTCAGATTGAGAGTCCGCTTCTGGCTCAGCCTCTTTCTCAGCATCAGTTGGAATCACATTTTCGTCATAGACTTTAGGAGGACTGGGTTGCTTACCAGCCATAATTTCCAATACCTGATCACGATCAATAGTTTCCCATTCAATCAGTGCTTTAGCCATGGTATGCATCTTGTCGCGATTTTCATCCAGAATCTTATAAGCAATCTCATATTGCTCATCCAGAATACGGCGCACTTCAGCATCGACTTCTTGCATGGTTTTTTCAGAAATATTCTGCGATTGGGTCACAGAGCGCCCTAAGAATACTTCGCTCTCATTTTCACCATACACCACCGGACCCATTTTTGCCGACATACCGTAACGGGTCACCATATCCCGCGCCAGTTGAGTAGCACGTTCAAAATCATTTGATGCCCCAGTAGAAATGCGCCCGATAAACAATTGTTCAGCAATTCGACCACCAAACAGAATTGAAATCTGATTCAACATCTGATCTTGATACATGCTGATGCGATCTCGCTCCGGTAATTGCCAAGTCAAGCCCAGTGCTCGACCACGCGGCATAATCGTTACCTTATGCACAGGATCAGTGAAATCCAAAACCTCAGCGATCACGGCATGACCGGACTCATGATAAGCCGTCGCTCTCTTTTCATCTTCGTGCATAACCATGGAACGGCGTTCCGGTCCCATATAAATCTTATCTTTGGCGTCCTCAAAGTCACCCATATCAACTTTGGATTTATTGCGACGACCAGCAAATAAAGCCGCTTCATTCACTAAATTGGCCAGATCAGCACCAGAGAAACCCGGTGTACCACGAGCCAACAACGGCAAATCAACCGATTTATCCAGCGGAATTTTAGCCGCATGAACTTTCAAAATCTGCTCACGACCACGAATATCTGGTAATGACACCACAACCTGACGGTCAAAACGACCAGGACGCATCAGAGCAGGATCCAAAACATCTGGGCGGTTGGTTGCTGCAATCACAATAACGGTCGTATTGCTTTCAAAACCATCCATTTCAACCAATAGTTGATTGAGCGTCTGTTCACGTTCATCGTTGCCACCGCCCAGACCTGCTCCACGCTGACGACCCACAGCATCAATCTCATCAATGAAAATGATACAAGGAGCGTTTTTTCTAGCTTGTTCAAACATGTCCCGAACGCGAGCAGCACCAACGCCGACAAACATTTCCAAAAAATCCGAGCCAGAAATACTGAAAAAAGGTACTTGTGCTTCACCAGCTATCGCTTTAGCTAAAAGCGTTTTCCCCGTACCAGGGCTACCACACATCAAAATACCGCGAGGAACACGACCACCCAAAGATTGGTAACGTTGTGGCGCGCGTAAATATTCTACAATTTCCTGTACTTCTTCTTTTGCTTCATCACAGCCTGCAACATCGGCGAAGGTAACTTTATTGCTGTCCTTATCCATTAAACGGGCACGGCTTTTTCCAAATGAAAGCGCACCACCTTTGCCGCCACTCTGCATAGAACGCATAAAATAAACAAATACGCCTACCACCAGTAATAACGGTAGCATGCTGATCAAAAGATTACTTAAAAAACTGGGTTTCTTTTCCGGAATCACATTAACCCGAATGTTTTTAGCCAACAGTGTACTGATAAAATTTTCTTCCAAAGGGGTCGGCGCATTAACAACAAAAGCAGATTTATCGTTACGCTGGCCTTCAAGAACAAAGCCATTCACCAGCGACCCCTGAACATTCACATTGGCAATCTCACCCTTGTTAACTTGTTGCATAAACTGCGAATATTCAATTTGCTTATTATCTTTTTTATTACTTACTGCATTGAATGCGGCCATACAGAAAAGAGCCAGCACCAAAAAGCACAAAAGATTTTTAACGCTATTACGCACTATCACAAACTCCTAAGGAGGTTAAATAATTATTCTTTACCCAAAGCAACGACAACCAAATGTAGTTGCAAAGGCTAGTCCCTATTTTTTCCCACGTCCCAATAAATAGATTTCATTCGAACGATCACGGGAAGCTTTCGGTTTACGCACGAGCACCTGACTAAAACTACTTTTCATGGCCTGTTGAAACTCATCTTGCCCTACGCCTTGAAAAATTTTAACCAGAAAATCACCGCCACGTTTTAAATGTACCTGAGCAAACTCCAGACCAAGCTCAGCGAGATAAAAGCTTCTGGCTTGATCAGTAATGTTATTACCCGACATATTGGGTGCCATGTCACAAATTACAAGATCTAACTCGCATCCAGCTAATAAAGTTTCAAACTGAATCAGCACATCATTTTCACGAAAATCCCCTTGAATAAACTCTACCCCCTCTACAGGATCCATAGGCAGAATATCTAAAGCAAATACCCGACCTTGGCTACCCACCAACTTCGCCGCCACCTGCGACCAGCTTCCCGGCGCGCTGCCCAGATCAGCCACAACAACACCAGATTTAATTAAATGATCTTTATCATTTATTTCCAGCAATTTATAAGCCGCACGTGCACGATAGCCTTCTTTTTGAGCGAGATGAACATAATGATCATTAACATGCTCATTGAGCCACGCACTGGAAGATTTAGAACGAACACCCATAATGCAAATTCTTGAAAAAACCACTCTATTGTAGCGTGAAATCGCAAGAGAATATACACTTTATCATCAGCAAAAAAAGATTATTTCACGAAATTAAAATATATTTCCTAATTGTGGCACTGAAGGTCTCTGGAAACTTAAACCAGCGCAAATTAAAACTCATTAGATTGATCATTCACTTTTTAGCAACCCATGGCGATTTGCCCGCTATCTGATGCCACACCATAGAATATGTTTTTAACCAGTGCAGATGGAAAAGTCACCATCAATGCTCAGAACGAGTTATTGCTTCTCAGTGGTGGCGGTGGTATCCGCATTAAAATTTTTGCAGGAGACTAACCAGATTTTTTACTTCATAGACAATATTAATCATCGAATCAACGCGGCAAAACTAAAACAAACACACATTATTGAACTAGCTATTTCACCCAACATCGATGAATATCTCATGGCTGAGTTACTTCGTATCTATCAAGAATACTATTCACAAACACAACTCAATATTCACGAATAATCCTACCAAAATTAATTATATCTTATTGATTATTAGATATATTTTAATGTTAAACAATTATTATAAAATATTGGTAGATGTTCAAATTTACAACTTATTTTGAGTAAAATAATATGATTTTCAATTAAAGTCGAACCAGAGTTTTGAGTGTCACAAATTATTTTTTTGTTAATTATTGTAACGGTAACTTTTGTTTGTTGGCTTATGTTCTTCCTTAATTTGACAGTATCGGTTTACTTGATTAATGGGTAAGATACTTATAATATTCAATAGCTAAGTTAATTGGGTTCACGGAGAACTAACTATGATCTATCAGAACAAAAAGCAATTAATAGATGAAATCAATAAAACGGCTAAGTTATTTATTGAAGAGTTTAAAACGATCACTGAAGATAAAAAAGATAGTTTAGTGGATGGTGTTGATAAAACACCGGCTCAAATGATTGCTTATCAACTAGGTTGGTTAGCGTTAGTAAAGTCATGGGATGATACCGAACTCTTGGGAGAGATTCCCATTTTACCTGCCAAAGGCTACAAATGGAATCAATTAGGTGAGCTTTATCAGTCATTCTATCAAACATATAAAGAATTATCTTTAAAAGAGCTTATACAGCAGTTTGAACAAGCGGTCGATATTTGGACTGGCTGGATTGGTTCATTGTCGGAGGAGACACTATTTATAAAAGATAGCAGGAATTGGACTAAGCCTTATCCTGAAAGCTGGACTGTTGCAAGATTTATTCACATCAACTCGGTTGCTCCCTTCAAAAGTTTTCGGACTAAAATCAGAAAATGGAAAAAATTAACGCAATAAGTGTGTATCTGATAAAAAATTACCTACATATAGTAGGTAAATTAAAAGACATAGCCATTTTTGGTATTTGGGTAATAGAAAGGTGGAAAGTTACCCTTTAGGCTTATATAAAATCTTTACATATTAGCTCATCGCCGAGTATTAATAGATAGCATATGGATACTTTATCATTACCGTCATTTAGTCGAAAATACGCTTGTAAGATTAAAGCATTTTAGCGTTCGCTTATTGTTATATTATATTACCGATGTGGACTGATTAAGATCAAAACTCAACAGCCCCAAGAATAAGCAATAAAAACGCAAACACGATTACCAATTTAGCTCATCAACTGATCATCAGGCATGCCTTACCATCAGCTACGGAACAATCGCGAAGCATAAATACCTCACTTAAAATTGAAATTAATTCGTCATAACAGCCTCGATTTAGTAGATGGCTTATTTCCCAATTCCAATAAATTGTTACCAAAAATATTCCATTATTCAATCAGAAATTAAATTCGGACTACCTAGCTAATGATCATTAAACCGCTGCATCAGCAGATTATTCAGGCGATCAATCTTTCACCAGAGCAGCGTATCATGATCGGGAGTCGGACAACATGAAAGTATCAATTACACGCTGGCACTATCATCAAATTAGTAATAATGAATTAATGCAGTAGGTTAAGCGCAAGAATTCTAAACAACTTGTCATTGCAAAAATACAATTGATCCACTACAAAAAACCCTATACGCAACTTGAAGATTTTCTCTAACTTATTAAATTTAAGAATGATTTTAGTATCTCGTTAGTTAAGCAAATTGTATTCAGACCATTGAATAAAGCGAAATTTTAGCAACCCATTTTAGACAATTTAAACAAAATACTGCCAAGTGTAAAAAGCGTTCATTGCTCTTTTTTTCACATCGTCGTCAAGAATAGAGATTAACTATAAAAAATTATCGTTGTCATTTAAAATAGCTTATTGACAATCGAACCTGCAATCCGCTTATCGGATTCAAAGTTCAAGCAACATGGAAAGAAAAATGCCAACAGATAATTTAAGCAGTAAAGATAAAATGGCCTTGAAAGCCCGCGCTCATCAGCTTCATGCAGTAGTCCTGATCGGTCAACATGGACTGACGCCAGAAGTCATCGCCGAAACCAATCGCAATTTAGATGCACATGAATTGATAAAAGTGCAGGTAGCCGGTGATGACCGCGCCAAACGTATCGCTATTGCACAAGAATTGTGTGCTGCGACCCATGCCGAGCTAATCCAGCATATTGGCAAACAATTAGTCTTATTCCGCCGTAAAAACACAGACGAATAAATAAAAGCGATTCTTCAATTGAATCGCTTTTAAGTTCTTCTTAATTGCTTCTGCCGTTTTATAAAGCTTATTTCTTAAATCATCTAGAATATTATTTTCTTGTTTACATAAAACACTATCTTTAAAGAATTAATTCATTAAAAGAGCCCATCGCTCCATATAATTGGAAAATTTTTCTACTAAATGGTTTATCATCATTAGAAATTTTTTTAGTGGCTAAAAAGATTTTTCCAATTATATTCTTCAACCTCATCTAAAAATGACATTATTTGCTTGCAATATTCTGTCATAACTTACTAAATATTAATCTATCTTTAATACTGGGAATTCTTCTAAAACTTTTATTCCATTAAGTGTCCATGGTTTTGCAAATAGAGAAAGCCAAATTATATAAGTTAGCTTTTATTTTTAAGAATTATTAATCATTTAATATTACTTTCTTTTCTCCATTAATATTAGTAGTTTCTATTTTTATTAGTTTATTTTTCTCATAAACATAAACATACCTAAAAAAAAGATTATTATTTATATATTTTTCAACTACTTCAAGTTTATTATTTATATAAATAGCTTTTAAATAAATATTTTTATCTTTTAAACTATTAATATCGATCTCATTGTTTAATTTTATTGGATGATCATATCCAGAAAAACTTTCATAATATTTCACTTCTTCCATACTTAAACTTTTTTGAGTGCAGAAAGAGAAAAATAAAACTTGGATGAAAAGAAATATTTTTTTCATTATTTACATTTCTTTATTTCTAAATTCAAATCTTTTAGCATTTTCTCCTAAAAAGAATGAAAATGTTGTCCTACCGGCCAACTCCAATCACCACAATATTTTATAGCCTAATCTCTAATCTGATCTGTAATCTCATCCTTAGTACGCCCATCTTTAGAATAGACTTGAAATACATTAACACCCTTACCTCTATCTCCATGATGAGGATCTAAGGTAAATGATTACCGGACCAAAAACAAATGCTAATAGGCGGTTAATTAAATGTAAAAGACTTCAAGGATTTCATACTCACGTATGCCACCGGGCGCCTGAACCTCGGCAATATCCCCTTCTTCCTTACCAATCAGCGCGCGTGCAATTGGTGAGCCAACAAAAATTTTAGCTTGCTTAATATCAGCCTCATCCTCGCCGACAATCTGATAACTGACCACTTCTTCCGTTTCCAGATCCTGCATTTTTACAGTAGCCCCAAAAACGACCTTCCCGTCAGCATTGGTTTCTTTCGGATCAATGATATGCGCTAGCGAAAGTTTGTGTTCAATCTCCGCAATACGGCCTTCAATAAAACCCTGTTTTTCTTTAGCTGCTTCGTATTCTGCATTTTCCGACAAGTCACCATGCGAACGTGCCTCAGCAATAGCCTCAATCACAGCAGGACGAGCCACACTTTTAAGCTGTTGCAGTTCCTGTTTTAATAATTCGGCACCAAATACGGTCAAGGGAATTTTTTGCATCATGTTTCTCCAAGATACCGCCGTGAATGCGCAACGGTATATCGTATTAATAACAAAAAGCAAGCCGCCCGGTGTTTGGCGGCTTGCGCAGTTCCATGTATGATATTTTAACAGACCCGCTAAAATAAGCAAAGATTATAATGATGATAAATTTCTTTTAAAAGGCACCAACACTGCCGTGCAGATCATCAATCCAGCCATGATAAAAACCAAAAAACTTCAATATAATGATAAAGTTAAACGCAATAAATTCCTTCAATATTTCTTAATCATTTTATCAAAACATCTAATTCAAACGGCAAAATTCAATTTAGAAATCTGAATGAATAAATTAAATAGCTCGTTGATTAAAATTTAAGTACTGGTTACGTGTGGATGCATCGGACTAATTCTATAAATTACGGAATAAGCGACGTTAAAAAAAACCTGCTAATAACATGGCAGGTTTTTTTATACCAGCATTGACTAATCAATACTCTCTTGATCCATACACCATTGCCCTAAAGGCAAACTTTAGAATGGAATATCATCATCAATATCATCCACCGGCGCAGGTGTAGGCGCGGTACGAGGTGGCTGACGACGTGGAGCAGCGGGAGGCGCATTTGAGGCGGCAGGGGCTGAATCATAATTTCCCGGATTTGCATTGCTGTTTGACGCAAAATGATCACCGCCATTGGGAGAATCATAACCCGCGCTACCCCCATCATTACGACTACCCAGCATTTTCATTTCATTGCCGATAATGTCGTACGCAATACGCTCAATTCCATCTTTACCGTTATATTTGCGACTTTGGATCCGCCCTTCAATAAATACCTGACTACCTTTACGTAGATACTGGCTGGCAATTTCACCGAGCTTGCCAAAAAGAGTAATGTTGTGCCATTCCGTGCGCGTTTGACGCTCACCATTACGATCGCGCCATTGCTCATCAGTTGCAATGGAAAAATTGGTTACTGCATCGCCGCTGGGCATGTATCGTGTTTCAGGGTCACGACCCAAGCGACCAACCAAGATGACTTTGTTAACAGACATGGTGGTTTCCTATATGGATTCAGGCTGCTTTAACAGGCAACCGAAGTTAAAAACTGGTATTTATTCTAAAGAATGATTATGACCACTGCCAATGTTTTTGCCAGGCACCGATCACCGCATCAGAATAAGTTGTACGTCCTAGACTACCATTATACCGCGCCAGCGCGCGAACCATATTACCATTCTCGCGATTGCGGTAATACCGTAAAATGGTGCAGCCATAACGTAAGTTAGTGCGAATATCAAACAAGTTATGTTCTGCTCGCCCAATTTGCTTAACCCAGAACGGCATCACCTGCATTAAACCTCTTGCACCAACACGGGAAATAGCATATTGACGAAAACGACTTTCCACTTCAATCAGCCCAAGAACAACTTGCGTATCCAGCCCTGCCCGCATTGCTTCATACTGAATATTAGTCAGCAAGCGTGTTCGACCATATACTTCCGGAACGTAGCGCTCGAGCCGTGAGGACATCGCATTTAGCCAGCGATTGGCTTCTGCCTGCGATTTAAAAATCAGTCGAGGTGGATTTGCATTACTAACGGCATGACGCATTACAGAGGCAACATCATCAGCCAACGTCTCTTCACGTTGTGCTCCAGCGAAAGCCTGTTTTGGTAATAGGGTGCCTAGTAGCGCCACACTGCCAGACATCAGCATTTGTCGCCGCGACAGACCATCTAACTTGGACAATATAAGATTTCTTTTCATTCAGACAACTTCAACTAACCTAGGTTAATTTCCTCTTAATCAGAACCACCTTGTGTCAATGAAATCAACTCATTAAATTAAGAAGACTGAGAAGACCATCTCAACCAAAACATATTTTAACATAGTTAAAGAAGATACGAAAAAGCCTATGTTCAATACATAGGCTGTGGCATAAAAAACAGGATTTAATTTAACTCAATCGGCACAAATTCCTCACGTTCGAGTTCTTCCTTAGCCAAATCAGTCACAATCATGGAGGACTTAACTTCAAACCATTTTAGGAAAGTATCCGCATCCAACTGTGGCCAGCGACGTTCATCCTCACACCAATCAGCCAATTCAGCAGCAAAAATATCCTGATAATGCTGTTCAATTTGAAGCCATAGATCTTCATTATTTTCAGCAGTAGAGATTAAATAAGCATTGGCGTCTTGCTGTAATGCTTTGAGCGACAAACCATCCAAGTTGATATCGGGTAAGTTCTGCAACCATACCCAAAATGGTTCCAATGGAATCAGCAAAAAAACACTACGGTTAACTTCATACATAGCACTGTTCCTGTTTTGACTATTGATTAATTGTTTATCCAAAAGCTGGGTTTAAATTCTCGTTTTATCCGCAAACATTTCTTACGGATAATTTAGCGTCTAAAGAATTGAGTTAGGCTATTGATAAGCTCAATTCCATTTATTTTTCTGCACTCTTCAGTGTGTTTCCGGTTGTCAGTGGTAGACACGATGAAACTTTCGCTCTAACACAACTTTTATAGCAGCAGTTTATAACCTACCCAGAAATTGGAAAGCTATATTACCTCCATCCATAACAATTGCGATCGCCGTGTATTATTGACTTGAGCAAACTTGATGCATCTGATTGCAAAGTATCCTGCGTATCAGCAAGATCTGCATGCATAATTTTTCATTCAGAATAAAATTTAATTGCGCAGAAATGTTAGCGTTTAAGCCATGGCCATTTTACAGAAGCAAAATTTGACGTCATCAGCCCAAATTATTCACCAATTGAAAAATCAATGGATTCACTGAATGCAAGCCACGCTGACTAAGATTAATCCATATCAGACTCATTAATGAACTTTAATCATTCAGTAATAGCGCAAATTCATCTAGTCTCTTATCAATCAATATTCCGTATTCAGATCATCGCATTGAAACAGAATAGTAAATGGGGTGATCAATAATGAGCGACTTTCCCCTCGGTATGAGTATGTTTAGATTGAGGTTGGTGTTCAGTAGCCGGTGCCGTTTCTTCGTCAGCTGGAACTAAACTATCAATATCTACCTCTTCATCAGTATCAGATTGATATAAAGTACCGCCAACTTGCTGATTGCGCAATTTCATATATAAATCACGGGTATAAGCGTAACGATCTAGCGCAGCATCATCCAGACTTTCGGTCACATCCAGTAAGGATTCTCGTGTTGCCACCCCATTCAAACCGCTAACCCCCCAACGTACAGCTGAATCTTTAAAAATCGCATTCTGCACTGGAAAGGCATACAAGACACTACTACCAACGCTGTCGCGTACGGTAGAAGGACCAAAAACAGGATAAACAAAATAATGACTATTCTTCCATCCCCAAGATGCAAACGTATCGCCTAAAGTATTTTTGTTATTGGGAATTCGGCCAGCGTCAGCAAAATTAATTAAGCCACCCAAACCAAAAGTCGTATTGATACCTACACGGACAAAATCTGTACTGGCTTTTTCAATGTCCAAACGCAGCACGTTACTGCCAAAACTAACTACATCGCGCAAATTGTTAAAAAAATTGCTGACGCCTGTGCGCACTGGAGACGGCGTAATCTTACGATATCCTTTGGCTACCGGAGTCATGACATAATGATCCAAACGATCGTTTACTTTAAACATAAAGCGGTTATAGCCTTCGTAAGGATCCTGATTAGGTTGTTCCGCCCAGCCTAGCTGGCTGAAGGATAAAAGTACGCAAGCAATAATCAACTTGGATTTACTCATTGCAGAGATTCCTCAACGCCATATAGTGCCATCAGTGTGATCAATCCTGATGGCGCACCGATGATTTGAATGTCAAATTGTTGTTGGAGAGCTAGCCGTTTTGCGGCGATCAGTAAAGCTACACAAACAGAATCAGCTTCTGTAACGCCACTGACATCAATTGTGGTTATTCCTGGTTTGATGCATTGGCAAAACTGCTGATAATCTGCTTCATGCACACTTGTCATGGTGACCGTATCATGCAGGTTGACTGTGCTGCCCTGAAGTTCGGTTCGCATGTTTATTTACCGTTTTTAGCGTGTAAATCCGCAATCAGTCCATCAATGCCTTTTTGATTAATGGTTTGATTAAATTGGTTACGATACACAGTCACCAAGCTGGCTCCCTCAACAGAAACATTGAAAATACGATAGGTATTACCAGACTGATAAGTTGAATAATCCATACGTACTGGTTTGCTGTTAGGAGCCGTCACATCAACACGAACAGTAACTTCACGACCATTTTTAGTCACAACCGGATTGTCGTAAACCGTTGCTTTGGCATTTTTGAATTTGAGCATGGTTCCGGAATAGGTACGGATCAGCAAAGTTTTGAATTCAGAAACCAAAGCCTGTTGCTGGGCTGGAGTAGCAGTACGCCATGGCGCGCCAACGGCCAACGCAGTCATACGGGTAAAATCAAAATAGGGAATGGCATAATTTTCAGCTTGTAGGCGCACCTTACTGTCATTTTTGCCATTGGCGTTACTTAAAATATTCAGCACTTGCGTGGCATTACCTTTCAGCTGGGTTACCGCGTCTTGTGGGGAAGCAAATGCCAAACTGATACTCATCACGCCAATACTTAAAGAAGCCAACAATGCAGATTTATTCAATTTCATGGATATATCCTTAAATTAAATGATGTGGTTTATTAATATTATTAGACCATTATGTTTATTCGGTAGCGGATGCGGCATGATGACTGCCGTTGTCGCTGCTTTTGGCATTACCTTCAGCAAAACTGGTCATAAATTTCCCAATTAGCTGTTCTAAAACTAGGGCTGAGCTGGTGATGGTGATTGAATCGCCATCAGCCAAATTATCGGTATCCCCGCCCTGCTCCAGACCAATGTATTGATCACCTAATAATCCAGAAGTCAGGATTTGAGCAGAAGTATCGCTGCTAAATTGGTACTGTTTGTCGATTTTTAAAGTGACTTTAGCCCAATAAGTTTTCGGATCCAAAACAATTTTGTCAACACGGCCGACAACGACCCCAGCAGCTTTAACTGGAGCTTGTGGCTTAAGACCTCCGATGTCGCTAAAAGAAGCCGACAGGGTGTAGGTAGGCTGGGATGAACCAAGACCATTTCCACCAGCTACTCGGAAAGATAAGAAAAGAATTGCGGCTATGCCTATTAAAACGAATAAGCCAACCAGCATTTCCAGACTATTTTTTTTCATATTATTACCTGTTAATCAAAATCTTAATTGGTAAACATCAGTGCTGTGAGCATAAAATCCACTGCCAGAATGGTTAAGGAACTGGACACAACCGTACGGGTATTGGCACGCAGTATTCCTTCGGAAGTAGGCTTGGCATAAAAACCCTGATACACCGCAATCAGGCTAACCACAATGCCGAAAACCACTGATTTAATCAAGCCATTCACTACATCATAATGAATATTCAGATTATTCTGCATTTGTCCCCAGAAGACACCATTATCCATTCCAAAATATTTCACACCAATCAGGTAGGCTCCATACACGCCGGCCACATTAAAGATTGATGCCAGTAATGGCATAGAAAGAACACCAGCCCAAAAACGGGGTGCCACTACTCTGGCTACCGGATCAATCGCCATCACATTCATGGCTTCCAGCTGTTCTGTGGTTTTCATCAGACCAATCTCACTGGTCATCGCTCCACCGGCACTGCTGGCAAATAAAATTGCGGCTAAGACGGGACCCAACTCACGCAACATAGCAGCAGCAACCATATAACCGAGGATATCTGCTGATTTGAATTTAGCCAGCTGAGTATACGCCTGCAAACCCAATACCATACCTACGAATAATCCAGATACAGCAATAATGATGATCGACAAGACGCCAGAAAAATACATTTGCCTAATCACCAAACGCGGTCGGCGCAATACGGTTCCACTGCGTAACAGAGCAGCAAACAAAAATAGTGTTGCACAGCCCAAATGCTGGAGAAAACTCAGGGTTTTTGCACCCAGTTGTTGAATTGCTTTCATCACGCGATATTTAAATCCTGTTGTAATGTGGTGGTCGCCGGATAACGGAAAGCTACCGGCCCGTCAGCCTGTCCATGGATAAACTGATTTATCCACGGTGAATCTAGTTGTCGCATCTGTTGAGGCGAGCCAGAAAAAATAATGTCGCCGTGTGCCAGAAAGACCACATGACTGGCAATATCCAACGATTGCTGAATATCGTGAGTCACCATGACACTGGTGGTTTGTAATGAATGATTCACTTTACTCACCAAACTCGCAATCACACCCAGCGAAATAGGATCTAATCCAGTAAATGGTTCATCATAAAGTAACAGTGCTGGATCTAATGCAATGGTTCGAGCCAATGCCACCCGGCGAGCCATACCGCCTGACAGCTCTGAAGGCATCAACTTTTCAATGCCGCGCAATCCCACAGCATTCAATTTCATAATCACCAGATCATGAATCATACTTTCGGGCAGATCGGTGTGCTCACGAATGGGAAAAGCAACATTATCAAATACTGACAAATCAGTGAATAGTGCGCCAAACTGAAACAATACGCCCATATTACGCCGATGGCGATAAAGTTCTTCACGGTTAAATTTGGCTATATCCCGACCGTTGATTAATACCTGTCCATGCTGAGCGGTGATCTGACCAGTCATCAGCCGTAATAAAGTGGTTTTACCGCTACCAGAACTACCCATAATTGCGGTAAAGCTGCCTGGTTCCAGACAAAAATTAATATTTTTCAGGATGGGGCGGTCTCCATAGGCAAACGCCACATCTTTCATTTCGATAAACGGCATAGCCATAATTTACCTTCTAATACCGTATAGTAAGAATTAGATTTTAAGAGCAATATGCATATTTAGCAAACATGAATCCGATTTTGTTGCTGATACATCTCAATGGCTGCAACAACGGCAGCTTTTAAGCTTGACGAACTTGCTTGTTTCGTACCCGCCAGCTCCAATGCTGTACCGTGATCGACAGAAGTGCGAATAAAAGGTAATCCCAATGTGATATTGACACTAGCACCGAATCCAGCATACTTGAGCACTGGCAGTCCTTGGTCATGGTACATCGCCACGATAACGTCAGCATTTTTCAGCATAAATGGTTGAAAAATGGTGTCTGCTGGAAAAGGTCCCTTTATGTGCCATCCCTGCTGCTGTAATTGGGCGATAGCAGGAATGATGATTTGGTTTTCTTCCAGCCCAAGATGTCCGCCTTCTCCGGCATGGGGATTGAGACCAGCAACTAAAATTCTTGGTTGTTTTATGGCAAATTTAAGTTGCATTTCCTGATGTAAGATGGTCAGTACGCGCGTTATCAGATTTGGCGTAATGGTGTCTGCAACGGCACGTAAGGGCAGATGGGTGGTCACCAGAGCAACACGCAGTCCGCCACCACTGAGCATCATGACAACCTGATCTGTATTACTTTTTTCAGCCAAATATTCAGTATGTCCAGTAAAAGGCAATCCACTGTCATTGATGATGCCTTTATGAACCGGTGCTGTCACCATAGCCGAAAATTCGCCGGTTTGAATTCCCGCATAAGCTCGATCCAGCAAAGCCAATACATATTGTGCATTGGCCACATTCAATGTGCCCGGTAGAACTGCGGTTTTCAGGGGTAAATGACACACTTCTAGCACATTGGGCTCAGGAACGTTATCTGGTTTATATTGCTGAATTTTTACTTTTTTTTGCAGCAATTGAGCTCGTTCTTGCAACAAATGCGTATCACCCAATATCACTATGCGGGCATCTGCTGTATAGGCATACAAATCAAGACAGATATCGGGACCGATACCTGCCGGCTCACCACTGGTGACTGCAATTACCGGCTTGGATATCATCGTTGATCAACTCTAAACTGATGTTGACGCATTTTCGCCCGTGCTGAGCCGGCTAGGTTTAGCATTCGATTACTTATCCAGACTGTTGATGTGGATATAGGACTGATCCTGCAACTGTTTAAGTAAATTCTGATGCAAAATCTGGCTTTTTTCTTGCACCAAAACGGCTCGCATACCATTACGCAAGCGTTGCTGTGGACTGTCATCACTTCTAACTTCTAATAATCGGATAACATGCCAACCAAATTGCGTCTTAACCGGTGATGAAATCTGTCCAGGTTTAAGCTGTTTAACCGCAGCCTCAAATGGCGGCACGGTTTCTCCATCCATTAACCAACCCAGATCCCCACCATTTTCAGCACTTCCATCTTGTGAATACTGGCGAGCCAGTTGTTCAAAAGAAGCACCAGAACGAGCTTGATGTGCAATCTGTTCGATCAGTTTACGGGTAACATTATTATCATTCTTGATCAAAATATGCTGGACGTGAAAAGAATAAGCAGTGATAGGAGGGGGTAATTGACGTCCCTCTTGTTGGGCACGCGCGATCGCACTATCGATTTCAGCATCTGACACCTGGCTTTTCGCCATCACTTCGCTTTGTTCCAAGCGCTGCACCAGCAAATTTTCTTGCATGGTCAGGCGCAGCTGGCTTTCACTGATGCCTTCTTTTCTAAGACGATTAACCAGCTCTTTTACAGTCAGTTTGCGCTGTGTGGCAAATTGATGAATGGCCGCGTTAACATCATCCTGACTGACACTAATATTGGCGCGTTTAGCCGCTTGAATCATCAGATCTTTATTAATCAAACGTGTTAACGCCTGTTGTTGTAATGTTTTAACATCAACCGAATTGCCTTTAGGAATCTGCGTGCGTAACTGTTTAACCATGACATCCAGTTCCTGCCGGGTAATTACATCATCATTGACCACAGCCACGATGTTATCAATGGGTTTAATATCTGCTGCAAAAGCGGATTGCAGAGTCAGTGCCAATGCTGAAGCCACCAGCCAGCCTTGTATGGATTTCATTAATGTTTTACCTCATATCTATTGCTGTAACCCGGAATTTGTGTACTTAATTGTCCCAGCGGACCATTGCCGACACTAGTCAGGTCACGTAATTGTAATTGAAATAATACTGCGGTTTTACGTTTTTGGTATCCATCTGTGTATCGAGTACCAACCAGACCAGCACTCCAGCAATTACACGGACTTTGATATTGGATACCAATGGTTTGATTTAAGGCGACGCTGTGTTTGAAATCATAATTTTCCCGCGCAACTAAATAATAATTGCGTGAAAGTGGCCATTGCATACCGAAATCAATTGAGCGTATTTTACCGTAGACATCGTCATACAGATTTTCATAGCGACCGTATTTGTAGCGCATGCTAATGGTTTTGCCCGCCTGAGGGGTATAACGTATGCCGAAATTATAACTTTCAGAGGTTTTTAAGTCCTGATTATAATGCCAATTACTTTCAGCACTAATATTATGACTCAAAGACGCGCGACCAAATGCCACTATATCCGAACGTTTACGTTCTTTATTTCTCGGTGTAAATTCATCCAATCTAACATTATCATTGCGAAAGTAAAAACGTTGTCCAATACCCGCCGCTAAACGCTCCTGACCATTAATTTTGTCGTATAAACGCGTTTGCAAAGCCGTAGTCAGAAAATTAGCCGCATTGATGCGATCATGTCCAGAATAGCGGTTTTCACGAAACAATTGATCGTAGGTGAAACTGTTTTCAGCTGTATCAAATAAGGGAAAATTATCCTGATTTCGTCGCGGTATATAGGTATAGAATAAACGCGGTTCAAGAGTTTGAATAAATCCTTTTGTTGTTTTTTTACTTTGCCACAAGCGCTCAAACGTCAAACCTGAATCGATACTGACAATCGGTACAGCACGATCCAAACTACGTTGTTGGCTAAAATTATTGTTTTTATCCATGTCGTAATGCGTAGCATGAAAACTCAGTTTCGGGCGAATATAACCCCATTGAGTGGAATAATCCGCATTAAACGTCGGGTTGATCACTAAACGCGTGCCATCTGGGAACTTTAACTCTGCATCTTTATGACCAATCTTTCTTTCTTCAAAACGCGTTGCTTCTGCATAGACGTTGAAAGAATAATGATTACCATAATAACGGTTCCAAGTGGCAGATAATTTTGGCATTCTTGAATAGGGTTGATCTTTATAACCATTTTCCGATGCCAGTGTCTGGTATTTCTGTACCATCAAGCTACCGTCAAACGTGCCTCCCCATAGATCACGATGATAATTCAGCCAAGCCTGACGATTGAGATTTTCGCTGCCATTGTCCCCTTTCCAGAAATCCCGCTGGTAATCATCATCTGACACCTGATGATAATCTATTCCGCCCGTTAAACCTTTTGCAAAATACTGATTATGAGAAAAATCTATTTTGGCGCGATTCTTATGATCACTCTTCTGATCACTGGGCACCCATTCCGCATTGATTTCCCCTGAATATGTTGGTTGCAGATAGCGGAAATCTCCACCTAATTGGATACCGCGGCTGCTGATCAAATGCGGACGTATGGTAGCATCATAATTTGGTCCGAGATTGAGATAATAAGGGGTCATCAGTTCAATACCGTCTGATCCACCCTTAATTGTTGGCGCCAAGAAACCACTTTTGCGATTACCGTTTAACGGAAAATCTATCCAAGGGGTATAGAATAACGGTACGCCACCAAATAATAATGTTGCATTACGGGCAACACCGACGTTTTTATCATAATCCAGATCGATACTGCTGGAACGAATATACCAGCTGTCATCTCCCGGATTACAGGTGTTGAACTTAGCACTATCCAGGCGGTAACGGTTTTTGCCACCCATTTGTACTTCACCGCCCACCCCTTGCAAACGCCGGTTATCCTTTTCCATTTCAAAACGTCCGGCATCACCAACACCGGTGCTTTGTTTCATATCATAGGTAACACGCTGTCCACTAATTCGCCCTTGACCATTATCTAAAGTGAAATGGTCGCCCGCTTTGACGATATCAGTATGCTGATCATAATCCGCCCAATCAGAGTTCAACGTGACATCATTTCGCTCAATGATGACACTGCCAGTAGCCCGTACACGGGTTTGTGACTGACCATTGACTTTATCTGCAATAACTCGCGTGACGTCATTGCCGGGATTGCTTTCACCACTATGCTGAACCGGTTTGACGAAATTTTTCGGGCGTTGTGGTGCGGTGCAGACAGATCCATCTCCCATAGATAGAGGAGATGCCGCAAACGTCATGATAGGTAAGGCACAAAACACTGATGTGAGTGCCTGAACTAATATTTTAGGAGGAAATAATTGGGACAATGTATCACCTAAACGGCTTTGCCAGTTAAAATAGCGTTTATTTTAACCTGAAAATGATCATGCAACGTGAAACTGCATTAAAAAAATGGCTGAATTTATGTTATCCGCAACAATCTTTCGATCTGAGCTTTGCTGCGGCTGATGCTGATTTTCGGCGCTACTTCCGCGCAACCTTTAACCATGGGAACAGTGTTATCTGCATGGATGCCCCTCCAGATAAGATGAGCATCGCACCGTATATTAAAGTACAGAGCCTTTTTCAGGCGGTAAAAGTACCTGCTATCTATCATGCTGACGCCACACTGGGATTTATGGCTTTAGAAGATTTTGGCCATACGCCCTACCTTGCCGCTTTGCAACAAGATCAACGACCAGAAGTACACAAACTATTGTTGCTCGAGGCCATAGATGAGCTGATTAAATTACAACTGAGTAGCCAAGCTGAGCAATTACCACTTTATGATCTGGAAATTTTAAATCGTGAGATGCAATTATTTCCTGAATGGTTTGTCCAAAAAGAGTTGAATCTCACCTTGACTGATGCCCAGCAAAAAATGTGGCAACAAACTGTTGAGGCTATCTTGCCAGAAATACTGAATCAGCCCTTAGTATATGTGCACCGCGACTTTATTGTTCGCAATATTATGCTGACACATGATCGTCCTGGTATTTTAGACTTTCAGGACGCCTTGTATGGTCCCATCACTTATGATTTAGTTTCCTTATTACGCGATGCTTTTATAGAATGGGATGAAGAATTTGTTCTTGATCTGGTTATTCGCTATTGGGAAAAAGCCCGTGCTGCCGGTCTACCCGTTCGCAGTGATTTTGACCAGTTTTATCGCGAATTTGAAATGATGGGGGTGCAACGTCATTTAAAAGTAGCCGGTATCTTTGCGCGTTTGTATTACCGAGACGGTAAAGATAAATACCGTGGAGAAATTCACCGTTTCCTCAACTATTTGCGTAAGACCAGCCGTCGTTATCAACAGTTGCACCCGCTATACCGTCTGATAACAGAATTAACTGGCGTTGAGGAGGTTCAGGTCAGCTATTCTTTCTAAGGTTATCTGTTCATCTCATTATTTTTTATAAATGATGCGTTTACAGTCATATGGATCGAAGCCGGTTTAATCAACCGGCTTTCATTTTCTGCTATCGTTTATTTGTTCATCATGTTTATGTTTCGATGTGACTCAATGGTTATGCATTAAGTTGGCGTGTCTACATCATCCCAAGCCGCATTTTCAAAATTTGTTAACCAATTAAGAGCATAATGTCGTTCATGAACCACGCCACTATTAATCGATGCAGGTATTTCTTTATCATTGATCTCACAATCTCTTATTATCCAGTGTAACCGAAAATGTAAATCTAAAGCATCCAATAGTTCACTTACAGGTTTTAAACTTAAAGACTGATCTTGTTGTTGGTTATATTTCATCCCTTGATCAATTAAATCAGCAACAGGACAAATTTGATTGGCAAAAGGGAGCTGTGCTTGCCAATTTATCGCCCATTCAAGCGTTGATAAAGCTTCATATCGCCAAGACATATTGTTGAGATCTTGTTCTGTTGGTTGCATGCTATGAATAAATGCTCGTTCATGATCTGAAAGCGTGGCATAACCGATCGGGCATCGTTGTTGAAGTACATTAGGGTCGAGTGGCGCATTTTCCAGAAAGCTTTGTGCTTGAATACCGGTGATCATTAATGCTAACGCACGATGCGCAATCTCTTCAGCTGATCTGACGATAACTTCAGACTCGGCCACAACAGGGGGTAAGCTAGTAGGAGAAGTTAATCCGAGCGTGTTTAGATAATGTTCAGTTTTCGCTTTACGTTGTAACGCTTCTGAGGGATAAGGCATGGTGGCATCAGGATCAAAACTTCCATCCGGATTTTGTAATATTGCCATTTCTGCATTACGTACAGTCCCGTCAGGAAGATAGATAATAACATTTGCTTGTTTTGCCCAAGCATTAAACTGATCAAATTGATCATCATCTATTGCAAAACTAAAATGGTGTTTCACTCTTTGAATATGACGATACAAAGCATAACGCCGAGCATTCATTTTCCCATCGCCAGCATTGAATATATAGCCTAGAAAGCCATTTAAATGCGCCGTTAACTCCGCATCATCAAGGTTACGATGCAGGAGGTTTTGACAAGGAAAATCTGGCATTGGTGGATTTGTTACCGTTGCATATGCATTAATTAAAAGTGACATGGATAATTTTCCTTTATTCTATGTAAAATATACTTTTAGTTCTGATTAGAAATTTTTTTATAAATTTTTTTTAAATAATATCTTTTTGAGATCTGAGATAAGTCATGGGTTTTAATTAAATAGTTTATTTTATTGGTCGTGAAATTCTCAAAAAATAAAGTATCATTCCCTTCTACATTTTTTACTTTAAGCCATCAATTTATTTAGATCTTTAGCTAATATCGGGCAAACAACCCTTTGGGCGGGAAAGGGGTGCACACGGCTTACACTCTGCCATTCTCCCTTAGAACTAGGCCACCTCCTTTCGCTTGTTAAGGCGCTTCTCCCTACTAGTAAAATGAGAACTGTTAAATAAACTGCATAATAATTCTTAAATAAAAAGCCAACTTTAAGGTTGGCGTTTTTATTTATTTTACTATTTTTTCAATCTGCACAATATCTGGATCAATTTTTATCCAAAATTTAAAAGTAGAGCAAACATAATCTAAATTATTTTTTTTCTCTATTTTGGCAAATGGATTAGATTCTGAAGAAAGGAAAACCCTTTTTCTTGCTTCAGAATATCTGTACATACTATAAAACCCTCATTCCCATTTTCCCTTCTCCACCTAGAATTATATTATTTTCATCTATTGGCAATTTATTATTGACTTGAATGACCAAACCAATATCCTGATCCTCATGGAGAATATCATTTAGATTATTTTTCTTAAATTCAGATAAACTGTATTTTTACCATAAACAAATTTATATTCGGAATTAGCAATACCCGTTATTTCTACATTGAATACTTTTTCATAAGGAAACACGAGTACGTCTAAATCTATTAATTCATTTTTTTAATCAGTGATTTAGTACTTAATTGAACGTGTATTTTCTATTAATATATTTCCATTTAGGCATTTGATTTTGAATTTATTTGAAGTAACTTCTGCTTATCTTTGATTAATAGCTAAATCTGAACAATAGTGTTTATTTTCAATTAGATAAAGAAACACGGTTTTAAAATAAAAAGAATTTATACTTGAGGTAGATATCCATCAAATCGTGTGGTTTTACCTTGATATTGGAAGGCTGGCTGTACATCCGCTAAAAACACCCCATTTGCCGGACGCTTCACGATCACCCGTTTTTGAGCTAGCCTCTGAGCTGCTTGCAGTAAAGCCTTATCGTTTTCCAGCTCTGCATTACCCAATAGTAGATGAAAATAGGCCATTTCTTTTTTTACTGCTGCAGATTTCTGTTTTTGCGGATACATGGGATCCAGATAGACCACATCCGGTTTTGCGTCGATCTGCCAATCTGTTGGTAAACTACTGATGCTGCCATAATGCAGTTGTATCCGCTGCATCACTTCGGCGGTATCTGGATCATTTGCTCCACGATACAAACCATCTGACAGCAACAAATAAATAATAAAATTACGTTCAAATATAATTGTTTTCAAGCCTAAAGAAGCCAGAACAAATGCGTCACGACCTAATCCACCAGTAGCATCCCACACAACGGGCTGATTTTTTGCCTGAACTGCACGCGAGAGTAACTCTCCGCCACCAAATAACCTACGGTGACGCGACTTACCGGCTACAAAATCAACACGCACAATGCCTTTTTCTCCTGCCCGAGCCAAACCAAGCCCTTGTTCATCGTAGATGAGATACAGACCTTGAAGTGGAGGCTGGGATTGCATAACCATGTCACTATTATCCAATAATGGCAGTAGTTGGAGCTGCAACCATTCGGGCAATGGCGTGATGCAGATTAAGGTTGTTAACGACTCTACCATTAGCTAATACCTAATCGTTCCATGCGGTAGCGCATCGAACGAAAACTGATGCCGAGTAATTTAGCTGCCTGCGTACGATTAAATCGTGTTTGAGCAAGTGCCTGCTCTAGAATGCGGCGCTCAACATCATCCAGATAATCCTGAATCTGTGTTTGACCTAGATGAAAATTGTCAATGCTATCTGCAACAGCCACCTTTTTCGGATCAGAATTGATTTTAGCGATTGCGGTATTGTTCGCTGCAAATTGATGGCTTTGAATTTGTAGATCATCGATGTCAATCTGATTATTTTTTGACAATGCCACGGCCCGCTCAAGAATATTTTCCAGTTCACGGAAATTGCCTGGATAATTATATTGCCATAAAGCTTTCTTAGCAGCTTGCGTCAGGGTAAGCTGATTAGCCTGAGGTAATCTGCGCAACAAAATTTTAATCAACTCGGGAAGATCATCGCGTAATTCACGCAATGGTGGCATGGTCATCGATACAACATTTAATCGATAAAATAAGTCCTGTCGAAATTGACCTGACTCAACTAGGGCATTCAGATCTTTGTGCGTGGCGCAGATTAAACGAACATCTATCTGTTTTTCTTCCATTTCACCAATTCGGCGTACTGCTCGTTCTTGAATTACCCGCAGTAATTTGACCTGCATTGATAAAGGCAGATCCGCAACTTCATCTAAAAATAAGGTACCACCATCTGCATACTGAAAAAAACCATCTTTGTCTTTATCTGCACCGGTAAAACTGCCTTTTTTATACCCGAAAAATTCACTTTCCATCAAAGCTTCAGGAATAGCACCACAATTGACTGCCACAAATGGTTTATGACAACGGGCAGATTGTTCATGGATACTACGTGCAGCCTGTTCTTTACCGCTGCCAGACTCTCCGGCAATATAGACTGGAACATTTGTATTGGACAGTTTAGCGACCAGTTGGCGTACTTCAGCGATAAGTGGTGAATTCCCAAGTAATCGCTCATTGGGTCGATTCTTAACTGCATTGCTGCCTTTTTTATCATCTAACTGATTTTTGCTGGTTACTTTATTTTTGATATTGGGTTGATTAGATACTTCCTCTTCAATCTGATCACTGTTAATTTTAAAAACTGATTTAACCAATGTGCGTAATTGAGCCAAAGTAATGGGTTTTTGCAAATAGTCAAAAGCTCCGTTTTTTAAAGCTTCTACTGCCTGCTCTGCACTACCATAAGCTGTAATGACGGCAACGGGTGTATCCAGATTTTTGCTAAGAATATAATCCACTACTTCCAGCCCGGAACCATCTGGCATACGCATATCTGTTAATACCAGCGAAAAAGCCTGTTTATCTAACGCTTTTTTTGCCGCCTCAACGCCTACCGCTGTGTGCACTGATAAACCCATTTTAATTAAGGTTATTTCCATCAGATCACGTATATCAGCCTCATCATCTATGACCAGTACCGGTTTTTTTAATTCTATTTGGTTACTCATCTAGCATCCTTGGTAAAATCAGTTCGAATCCATTTAATTTAGGGCGATAACTCAGTTGTCCATGGTTAGCTTGAGCTAGTTCACGCGCCACATACAATCCTAGCCCTGTCCCCCCGGATTCAGTGGTGAAAAATGGTTCAAAAAGGCGTAATTGATTTTCTACACTGACGCCTGCCCCATTATCAACCACCATAATGGCTATTTTATCGCGACCTCGTTCACGTAATAAAACTTGTATGGCATTATTATCCTGCTTGCTATGGCGCCAAGCATTGTTCATCAGATTCCACATTATTTGCTGCAAATGTACAGGATCACACCACAAATACAGTGGATGATGACCCATCGACAGCTGAATGCAATTTTCAGCCTCTGGCTTTATCATCATAAATTCTTGCAGAAATGCTAACCAGAATGCTTTGAAATCAACTGAATGTTTATCAATTTTGTCTCGCTTATTTAATGTACTGATGTCTTCCAGCATTTTATCAATGCGTCCGATATTTTTTTCGATGATATGAAATAAGCGTAATTGGGCAGTATTTTGTTCATCTTCCTGTAGCAACCCGTTTGCTTGACGAATAGCAGACAATGGATTGCGTATTTCATGCGCCAAATTAGCTGTTAGTTGTCCCAATGAAGCCAGCTTGATAGCCATGGCCTCTTGATCAATTTCCGTTTCGGAACGCATCGACAGAATTAATAACGGCTTATTTGCTTCATGCAACATCCGCACCCGTACTCGCATCGGCCATTTTCCCAGTGTACAACTACATTCAAAAAGATGTCTTTTACGCCGCAACCACTCAATCTGTATCTCCCGAAATAAGCTGGTTTTTTTGTCCACCAGTAAATGAGGAAAAAAATTCTGTGCTCGTCGATTCATCAACCAGATCACACCAGCCTCATCCAGAACAACTACCGCTTCCTGCACAAAGTTAAAAGCACGCACCAATAAATTTTTATAATTGCTCAACATTTGTGATTGGATAAGCTGCTGATTTTGCGAGCGCGCCAAAGTTTTGGCTGCGAATGCAGTCAGACCAGCCACCAAATAAGCGGCAACCATCAGCATAATGGCGATAGTACCTATGCGTATACTGAAATAATCTAAGCCATTACGGGTAACTTGTAAAACGGTAATAAAACTGATCAGTAAGGAAACATAGCTCGCATAGATCATCGGATAACGACCACGGCTATACATACAGGCTGAAGCAACAAAAGGTAAGATTAAAATGCCAAAGCCACTATCCACTCCTCCGGCCATCGTCATCAACCAAGCGATCATGGTGATGTCTACAACAGAGTAAACATTGGGTAATGAATCTGTCTGATTCTGCCAGCGAGGCATCACCATAGAAAAGACGATGAGAAAACCGTACAGACTTATCCAGCTATACAGTTCGATCTTATTAAAGGTTGCTTCCGACAATCCTAATCCATCTACATCTCGGGTGAGAATATAAAAGGTCATAATCGAAAACAACAAACTGACCCGGGCAATATTCAGCAAAGCTGAAAGTCTGTCCAGATAAGGCTGCCAGCCAGTTACCGCTTTTTTCATAACCGTCAACTTTTATTGGTCACATCACCACAGACAGCGATAATACTGCCATTAACGGAAAGCTCTTTGCCTTTATGACCGCGCTTATTAACGATATCCTGAATGCGTAAAACCTCGCGATGATTGGCACCGCGCTTGCCACGTGTTTCCAATACAAATTCTCCACCTTCTATTAGACTAATAAACTGCAGTGTCTCACCTTTGGGCAAGCTCATTATTTGTAATCCACGCCCTTTACTCATGATTTTAAGTTCGCTTAAAGGAAAAGCCAGCAAGCGATTGGCACTGGATAGGGAAACTACGTTGATACTTTCAGGTGAACTTACCCCTGTGGCTGATACCTTGACAGGAGCTAACATGGTTTCATTTTCATTCAGTGTCATCACCACCTTGCCATTTTTGGTGCGACTAACCAGATCTTTCATCTGGACGATGAAACCATAGCCACTGCTGTTGGCCAATAAATAATATTGATCAGGTAAGGCGCTGATGATGGCAACAATTTCAACCCCTTTTGCCAGCTCTACTAAAGAGCCAACCGGAACCCCATCGCCCCGACCACCAGGGATACTGGCTGCATCAACGGTATATGTCCGACCTTGTGAATCTAACAGCACGACTGGCCAGATTGTTCGACTTTCAATAGTCTGTAACAGATAATCACCTTCTTTAAAGGTGGTTTGACTCAAATCCAGATGGTGACCAACACGGGTCTTGAGCCAACCTTGTTTAGATAAGATTAAGGTAATCGGCTCATCCGCAGTAGTTTGGGTTAAGGTGGCCCGATCTGCAGCCTCAATTAAAGTTCGTCGATCATCTCCATACGTTTTGGTATCAGATTCAATTTCTTTAATAAGCAATTTCTTTTTGGCTTTTTCATCTTGCAACAAAGTGGTCAATTCACTGCGTTCCTGTTGCAGTTTATTTAATTCTGTTTCAAGTTTAATCCATTCTAAACGTGCCAGTTGGCGTAAACGTATTTCCAGAATATCTTCTGCTTGAATGGTGCTCAAACCGAATGCAGCTATTAATTCTTCTTTCGGTTCATCAGATTCGCGTATTACCCGAATGACTTCATCAATGTGGAGAAACGCTATTTGTCGACCTTCGAGAATATGAATGCGTTTTTCTACTTGTTCCAAACGATATTGTAAGCGACGGGTAATGGTCTTTAAACGGAAGCTCAACCATTCCTGTAAAATTTGACTTAGATTTTTTTGTGCCGGCCGATTATCTTGGCCCATCATAACCAGATTGACTGGTACGTTGCCTTCTAAACTGGTCTGAGCCATCAGGGTATTCATAAAATCATCGGGATTCTGACGGCTAGATTTAGGCTCGAATACCAGACGCACCGGCGCTTGACCGTCTGATTCATCCCTGACTCTATCTAACAGAGAGAGCATTAATGTGCGGGTATTTTGTTGCTCTTGAGACAGATTTTTTTTACCGGTTTTAGGCTTGGGATTGGTCTGTTCTTCTATTTCTGCCAGAATTTTTTGTGCAGAGGTACCGGGGGGTAATTCGGTGACAATGGCACGCCAGTGACCACGGGCCATTTTTTCGATTTCATAGCGTGCACGCACACGGATGCTGCCCTTACCCTGAGTATAGATAGTCTGTATATCTTCTTTTTTACTGATAATCTGCGCACCACCGGCAAAATCTGGCCCGGGTATATATTCCATCAGCCCGGCAGTATCCAAATCCGGCTGCTTTAATAATGCTACTGCCGCGGCACTGACTTCTCTCAAATTATGCGAAGGAATTTCAGTTGCCAATCCCACAGCAATGCCAGAAGCACCGTTGAGTAGCACCATAGGCAATCGCGCTGGTAGTACCATTGGTTCAACAAAAGCCCCATCATAGTTTGGAATAAAATCGACTGTGCCCATGTCGATTTCGGACAACAGTAATTCCGCCATGGGTGTCAATCTGGCTTCGGTATAGCGCATAGCTGCCGCACTATCGCCATCGCGCGAGCCAAAATTTCCGATGCCATCAATTAATGGATAGCGCAACACAAAATCCTGTGCCATACGCACCATCGCATCATAGGCAGACGCATCACCATGCGGATGATATTTACCGAGGATTTCGCCGACTACACGCGCTGATTTCACCGGTTTAGCACCATGTACCAATCCCATGTCTTTCATCGCATACAAGATGCGTCGCTGCACTGGCTTTTGACCATCAGCAACATCCGGTAAAGCCCGTCCCTTCACTACGCTCATTGCATAGGATAGGTAAGCCTGTTCAGCGTATTGACCGAGTAATAAATAATCATCGGAACGATTGGGTTGGGAAGTAACATCATTCATATTCAATAAACTTAACTTGAGTGCAGAAAAAAGTCACAGACTTTTATTGTAAGGGATTACTGTTTTGTTACCAAAACTGTATGCTGCTTATCTGGATTAAATCAATGATTTTTATTAACAATCAATGACAAATATTGATTAATTTTATATTAAATTAATCGACAAATCTGTCGTTTTTTACCCCATTTACCGGCAGTTTTTATCTGCATTTTGCCTTACAGCAAAATAAGTTATTCGCTAACAATTAAAAAAGCTGTCCAGAACAACTCTGGACAGCTCCATCGATCATATACGATTAATCTGCCTGTCGACGAATAACAGCTGGAATTTCAAAATCATCCAATACAGATTGATTAGAAAAATCGGCTGCCGCCAGATTCATGCTGCGGGCACTGCGACCAGAGCGCACTACGCTACCAATATCAGGATAAGCATCATCGGTACCTGTCGCTTGTGCAGAGTGTACTACACGTAAATTGCTTGATTGTTGCTGTAGATTCTTCTGCTCTTGTAAGCCGGTAGCAATGATGGTCACACGAATTTCACCTTCTTCCATGCTTTCATCTTCAGATGTACCGTATTTCAAGGCAGCTTCTGGATGAGCGTATTCATCAATCATGCTCATGATTTCTTTATATTCAGACATTCTCAAGCAGCCTGGAGCTGTAGTGATGTTCACCAACACGCCCTGAGCACCATCCAATGTCACATCATCCAATAGAGGACTAGCAATTGCTTGTTCGGTAGCGATGCGGGCGCGATCAACGCCTACTGCATTACCAGAACCCATCATGGCCATTCCCATGATACTCATCACGTTTTTCACGTCGGCAAAGTCAAGATTAATGATACCTGGATTGGTAATCACTTCAGCAATACCAGCTACTGCATCGCGCAACACGCTGTCTGCTGCGCGGAAAGCGTCGCGCATACTGACATCTTCACCCAAGGCAGACATTAATTTATCGTTTGGAATGACGATTAAAGAATCAACGGTATTTTTGAGTGTTTCAATACCATGGTTTGCCACTTCAATGCGTTTACCTTCATATTCGAAAGGACGGGTCACCACGGCTACGGTAAGGATACCCATTTCTTTCGCCAATTCAGCCACGACTGGAGCTGCACCAGTACCGGTTCCCCCACCCATACCAGTGGTAATAAACAGCATGTTGGCACCACGAATGGCATCGGCTAGTGATTCGCGATCTTCCATAGCAGCATTACGACCAATTTCTGGATCTGCTCCTGCTCCAAGACCGCGGGTTAGATTATTCCCCAGCTGTATACGTTTGGAGGCCTTACTGTTCTGCAAGCTTTGCGCGTCAGTATTAGCGCTGATGAATTCAATTCCACCTACTGCATTTTCTACCATGTTATTTATAGCATTACAGCCACCACCACCAATACCGATAACTTTAATGACTGCGGCACCGACAGCTGCTTCTACTACATCATATACCAGTTGCATTTATGTCTCCTGACAAAACCCACGCTATGATCTGAATCATTTTATAAATAGCTTTCATTATATAGACACTTCTATACTTTGCGCAAAAATTATGTCATATAAAATATATTTTGGGTTAAAAATTGTTTTTAAACCATGCCTGAAATTTACTTAACCAGGACTCTTTCGGCTCATTATGTATTTGTACCGGCCCCTCATTTTTACTGTCGTCTTCACTAGCTGCCTGCAATAAACCTATTGCAGTTGCATAACGGGGATTGCGAATGCGTTCGGAAACTCCGCCCATTTCTTTCGGTACACCAATTCTTGCTGGCAGATTGAACACATCTTCAGCTAACTCAACCATACCGGGTAATAGGGACGCTCCACCGGTCAAAACTATGCCAGAAGTCAGCACATCTTCTGGGAAACCAGAACGTCGCAGTTCATTCAGGGTTAGTTCCAGAATTTCCTCTACTCTGGGACCAATCACACTGGCCAAAGTTCGGCGGGAAATTTGTCGTGGATTACGATCGCCCACGCTGGGTACTTCTACCATATCATCCAATCCGCCCATGGTTGCCAATGCCACACCATGGTTGATCTTGATATATTCGGCAGCGCTGTGTGGCGTACGCAAAGCTTGCGCCAAATCTTTAGTAATTAAATCCCCTGCCACGGGAATAACAGCGGTATGCCGAATTGCGCCATTAGTGTAAACGGCAATATCGGTGGTACCTCCACCAATATCAATGACACAAACTCCTAAATCTTTTTCATCCTCTGTCAACACGGACTGACCGCTGGCTAAAGGCTGCAAGATCATTTTATCGATATGCAAACCGCAGCGGTTGACACATTTTTGAATATTTTGCATCGCTGTCACGGCACCAGTGATGATATGAATACGTGTATCCAATCGCACCCCACTCATACCGATTGGCTCGCGCACACCTGGCTGATTGTCAATAATGAACTCTTGTACCACGGTGTGAAGAATATCGTGATCAGGGGGAATGTTAATGGCTTTAGCAGTATCAATGGCACGATCAATATCTGCCTGACTGACTTCACCATCTTTGATTTTTACGACACCCTGAGAGTTGAAACTGCGAATATGATTGCCGGCAATACCCGTTGTTACTCGGTCTAACGGAACATCAGCCATCATCTGAGCTTCTTCCATAGCTTGCTTGATCGCTTGTGCTGTGGTCTCAATATTGGTCACCATACCGGCTTTCAAACCGCGAGAAGGTGCTTGTCCTAACCCAATAATATGAATTTCATTGTCATCCTGTACTTCACCAATCAGGGCAATTACCTTAGACGTACCGATATCCAATGCACTGATGTATTTTTTACCTTTAACCATGGTCATCACTTTAAAAACATATAATCAATATTTGCTCATCTCAACTGGTCATAATGCAGATCGATCATTATCTGTATACACAACCTCTGGTTCACTGCCACGATTTTGTACGTGCGGATTACTCTTGTAACGCAATGCAAACCCATCTGAATAGCGCAGATCCACGTAATCAATATCTTTGGCTTGAGTTTGCAATACTTTTGGCCATGCCCAAACAAAATGGGACAAACGCGTTTCAACATTTTCGCGTCCTAAACGGAGGCTAATACCATTATCCAATACTATATCCCAAGCTGATCGATTACTTAAGTGCAGCTGACGAATATGCAAATTTGTTGGACGAAGCAAATTTTCGAATATTAACAAATTAACCGCCATAATGCGAACGGAACTTTCTGCCCCAACCAGCAATGGCAGATCGTTTTTCACTTGCGCTGTAAATAATTCACCATTCTTATCAACCAATTGCCCATTTTCCCACTGCGCTATCGGCTCGCGTTCTTCAATATCCAATAAGATCGTATCAGGCCATATTCTTTTTACCTGTACTTTAGAAACCCACGGTAATTTGACCAAATCTGCTCGAGCAGCATTTAGATTAACGGTAAATATATTGCCATAAAGGTACTGTTTACTGATGTTTGCGATTTCCGCAGTCTGCACGTGTTTTAAAGCTTGTGCAACCTTAATCTGACGTACAGGGAAATAAGGCGAATGAACCAACCATACGCCTCCAGCAGTCAATAAGCATAATGCGACGCACAGATACAGCCAGCGACACAGTCGCTTCAAGGCTAAGGCATTATCCCAGAGTCGCATGACTTAAAATTTCAACACACAAATCTTCAAAACTCAAGCCAATTTGATTGGCCGCTTTGGGTACCAGACTATGGTTAGTCATTCCAGGTACTGTATTGACTTCTAGAATGTAAATTTTCCCATCTTCATCTCGTAAAAAATCGACTCTGCCCCAGCCTCGCCCACCTAAAGCTTCGAAAGCCTGTAGGGTTAAGTTACGCATATGCTGCTCATCTGCTTCGCTAAGATCAGACGGACAGAGATAAACGGTATCATCGCGCTGATATTTGGCTTCATAATCGTAAAAATCAGTGGCAGGAACAATTTTTATACTGGGTAAAGCTTGGTTGTTGATAATGGCACAGGTATATTCACCACCGGTAATAGCTCGTTCCGCCAATATTTCACCATGATATTGCTGCAATTGTTGATACGCTTGTGCCAATTCACCTGCTTGCCTAATTTTCATCACACCAACACTACTACCTTCAGCAGCTGGTTTCACAAATAATGGCAAACCTAATTCAGCTTCAATGGCCGTAAAATCACTGTCATCATTCAATACCACAAAGGGCACACAAGGCAATCCAACGCCTTGCCATACCAGCCGACTGCGGAATTTATCCATACCTAAAGCACTGGCGGCCACCCCACAACCAGTATAGGGAATGCCCAGTGCTTCCAAAGCACCCTGCACAACGCCATCTTCGCCAAATGAACCATGTAAGATATTAAAAGCGCGAGAAAACTTTTGACTGACCAAATCCGATAGTGGCTGATGTTTCGGATCAAACGCATGAGCATCAACACCTTTGTTTTTTAAGGCAGCCAAGATAGCTGCACCACTGTCTAGTGAAACATCGCGTTCAGTTGAAAAGCCACCCATCAGGACAGCAACTTTACCAAAATCATTCATGGTTATCATTCTTTCTAATATTTTTCTACATTTATAGCACGCTTTAAAACCATACAGGCTTAGTTATTTGTGGCCGCTGCAAGCAACATGGACGGTACCTTATTGATACTGCCTGCGCCCATATTGAGCAGTACATCACCATCTTGCAGTATATTTAATAAAGTTCCAGCCAATTCATCAACATTAGCAACGTAAATTGGCTCAACTTTACCAAGCACTCTGATGGCTCGCATCAACGCTTTACTGTCTGCGGCAACAATTGGGTCTTCGCCAGCGGTGTACACATCAGTTAAAACCACACTATCCGCTTTGGTCAGCACCTGAACAAAATCCTCAAACAAATCACGTGTTCGGGTATAGCGATGCGGCTGAAAAGCCACCACCAAACGTTTTTCCGGATAGGCACCCCGTGCTGCTTCAATGGTAGCCGTCATTTCAACTGGATGATGACCATAATCATCAATAATCAATGCCGTTCCACCCTGCGGTAAAGCGATATCTCCATAATTTTGGAAACGCCGTCCAACCCCGGCAAAACTTTCCAGCCCCTGTTGAATGGCCCAAACAGGTACATCAATTTCCAATGCCACACCAATCACCGCTAAGGCATTGAGCACATTATGGCGCCCTGGCATATTTACAGTCACACTAAAAGGTTTAATCCCTTTTTTGCGCGTATGGACATCAAAACACATGGTGGCACCATTGGTAGTAATATTGGTGGCATATAAATCCGCGCTATCATCTAGCCCATAAGTGACGAAAGGTTTCTGTATGTTTGGCAGAATCTGCCGCACATGTTCGCTATCAATACACAAAAAGGCTTTACCATAAAAAGGCATACGGTGCACAAAATCAATAAAAGCCTGATGCAATTTTTCAATATCATGATCATAGGTATCCATATGATCTGTATCGATATTGGTGACCACCGTAAACAGCGGCGTCAGATACAAAAAGGAAGCATCAGATTCATCCGCCTCGGCAACAATATATTCACCCTTACCCAATTTGGCATTACTGCCAGCAGCTGTTAAGCGACCACCAATAACAAAAGTTGGATCCAGTCCGGCTGCCGCCAGAACCGACGCCGTCAGACTGGTGGTGGTGGTTTTACCATGCGTACCACCAATCGCAATACCACGACCAAAACGCATGATTTCAGCTAACATCATAGCGCGTGGTATCACCGGAATTTTATGCGCTGCCGCAGCCACAACTTCGGGATTGTTTTTTCTAACAGCAGTAGAAGTAACCACCACATCTGCACCGGCAATATTTTCAGCTTGGTGCCCAGTAAAAATACTGACACCAATTGATCGCAAATGCTCAGTTGCCGCATTATCGGCCAGATCTGACCCGCTGATGCAATAGCCCTCATTATGCAACACCTCAGCGATACCACACATACCAGTTCCCCCAATACCAACAAAATGGATATGGCGGATGCGATCTTTCATGTTTTCTTTCATGCTTAATAACTTTTCTTGATGCCTTCAATTTTGTGCAAGGCAGAATTTCAAATGAGTGAAACCAATTTAACTTTGATTGAGAACACAATTCTCTGCTTCTTTTGCCACTTTGGCGGCACTGTCTGGCTGTGCCAGTGCCCGAGCTCGTATCGCCATTTGCAAGCAGTGTTCACGGGTTAAATCTGCGAGTAAGTCGTGCAAAGACTGTGCCGTCATGGTTGACTGTGGCAATAACACCGCGGCACCTGCATTGACCATAAAGCTGGCATTGGCTGTCTGATGATCATCTACAGCGTGTGGATAAGGAACCAAGAAAGCACCTACACCAGCTGCGGTCAATTCCGCAATCGTCAACGCGCCAGCACGACAAATAACCAAATCAGCTTGCCGATAAGCAGAAAGCATGTCGGTTATAAATTCTGTACAATCCGCTTCTATACCTAGTCGGGCATAGTTTTGTTGTAAATCGGTCAATTTATTGCGACCAGATTGATGTAAAATTTTAGGTCGATGTCCATCTGGCAAGAGAGCCACAGCTTGCGGAACAATCCGATTTAAAGCATCTGCACCCAAACTACCGCCAACCACCAGAATATTTAATACCCCTTCTCGACCACTAAACCGTTGTTGCGGGATGGGTAAATCTGCAATATCCGAACGAACTGGATTACCAACTAATCCGTCTTTATTGGCAAATACATCTGGAAAAGCATACAAGACCCGATCAGCAAATTTTGCCAATACTTTATTAGAAAGTCCGGCAATAGCATTTTGCTCATGCACGATCAATGGCAGAGCGCTCATTTTAGCGGCCACTCCACCCGGAAAGGTGACAAATCCACCAAAACCAATGGCAGCATCAACTTGATGTTTCTTGATAATTTGCCGAGCCGCCATAATGGTTTTAATCAGCGTAAACGGCAGCAGAAGTTTGCGTTTCCAGCCATTACCCCGAATACCTTTGATTGCCAGCGTTTCCAGCGGAATATCATACTGGGGCACCAGCCGGGTTTCCATTGCGCCTTCACTACCTAACCAAACGATACGGTGACCGTGCTGCTGCAAGGTTTGCACAACCGCCAGTGCTGGAAAAATATGTCCGCCTGTGCCCCCAGCCATGATCATAAAGGTTTTTGAACTCATTTTCTTTTCCGCTAATTATCTGCACATAATTTGATCACACTTTAAAACCACGCATGACACGACGATTTTCGTAATCTACTCGTAATAATAATGCGATACAGATTAATATAATGATGATCGCCGATCCCCCATAGGATAACAGGGGTAGAGTTAATCCCTTCGTCGGCAATAGTCCAATATTGACACCGATATTAAAAAAACTTTGAATCCCAATCCAGATACCGATGCCTTTGGCGACAAAAGAACTGTAAAACAATTCGAGATCTCGGGCCTGCTTACCAATTGAAAAAGCGCGAACCATCAACCAGATATAGCAGAACATCAACACCAGAATACCAATAAAGCCAAATTCTTCACCAATCACAGCCAAAATAAAATCCGTGTGCGCCTCAGGCAGATAAAAACGTTTTTCCAGACTCGCGCCTAGTCCAACTCCAAACCAGCCACCGCGCCCGATCGCCATCAAAGAATGGGTCAACTGATAGCCCTTACCCAGCGGATCAGCCCATGGATCCAGAAAACCGGTTACACGCGCTAGTCGATAAGGTTCAAATAACACCAACAAAATCATTGCCGCTAAGCCACACCCAACCACCGCCATAAACCAACGAAATGGTAAGCCAGCTAAAAATAACAGTCCGATAGAAATAATCGACACAACCACGAATGAACCAAAATCGGGCTCCAACATAATTAGCCCTAGCCCTAAACCGACCGGAATACCAGCAAACCAGACTTTTTTAAACTCTTTTAAAATTTCCGCACGACGGGTAAAAAAACTAGATAAATACAAAATGATCGCCAACTTGAATATTTCCGTCGGCTGTACATTAATGATGCCCAGATTAATCCAACGTTTAGCACCATTGATTTCCCGCCCCATGGCCAACACCACCACCAGCATCACCAGACTAAACAACAATATCAATGGTGTTAGCATTTTCCACGTGCGCAAAGGAATACGGACTACAATCAATCCTAAAAAGACACCACAGCCAAGAAAGGCTGTTTGACGGATCAAATAATAATATTTGCTCCCTCCATCATGGGAAGCGTATGCAATAGAGGCGGAATAAACCATAATCAAACTAAAGCTGGCCATCAACACCACCATCCACAGCAAAGACTTATCATAGGTGGCGCCACGACGGAGCAAATTACGGTCTAATAAGCGTGACTCTTTGATCATGAGGACTCCTGCAGCTGATGCACGCTTTGAATAAATACTTCACTTCGATGTGCATACCCTTTGAACATATCGAAGCTGGCACAGGCAGGACTGAGTAAAACAATATCGCCACTTTGTGCCAATGCAAAAGCCCGATGAGTCGCCTCTGGCAAATCAGCACAGTATTCTACTGGATAATCTACATTTTCCAGCACATCACCCAATTGCTTTGCATCTATACCAATCAGTAACACAGCACGGGCTTTATTTTTCAGGGCAGTGCGCAATGGCGTGAAATCCTGCCCTTTTCCTTGTCCGCCAGCAATCAATACAATTGGATGATTAAAACCAGTCAATGCAGCACATGTGGCGCCTACATTGGTGCCTTTGGAGTCATCGATAAATGTCACACCATTGATTTCGGCGACTTTTTCCACCCGATGTGGTAAGCCTTTAAATTCTTGCACATATTGGATAAGATTGTCGGTGGCTAGACCTATAGCTTCACATAAAGCAAACGCAGCCAGAACATTGGCTGCATTATGGCTACCTTGAAGAGATAAATCTTGTTGAGCAATAACTGCTACCTCATTTTTGCACAAGCTGCCAGCATTAAGCCACCAATCAACCGGCTCATGGAGAGAAAACCATTTAACTGTTCGATGATGGCGTACCATAGCACGACAAAATACGTCATCATGATTCAGTACTTGAATAGTGTCGCCGCGGAAAATTCGATCTTTTGCATGCGCATAATCCAATAAATCATCATACCGATCCAGATGATCTTCAGAAATATTTAACACAGTTGCGGCGGTAGCATTCAAATAAGGCGTGGTTTCAAGTTGAAAACTGGATAGCTCCAACACCCACACATCTGCACTCTTGCCCCGACGTGCCAAAAATGCCTCTAGTACCGGTGTGCCAATATTTCCGGCACAAACGGTATCCAAACCACTGCGTTGACATAAATACGCCACCAAACTAGTTGTCGTTGTTTTACCGTTTGAACCAGTAATGGCAAGAATTTTACTGTTGGTATCGCTGAGTAAATCAGCCAAAATAGCGATATCACCCAAAACCATACCGCCAGCCGCTTTAAAAGCCCTGATTTCAGGCTGATGCTGGCTAACACCGGGGCTTAAAGCTAAGATGTCATAATTGTAAAAATCAGGTATTGAATTTAATTCATCGGTGAAAAAAGGAATCCGAAACCGTTCAGACAGCTCTTGTTTGGTATCATTTATTAACTTGGCATCATATCCTGCCACGTCGGCTCCGGCCTGTTGCAGAAATTCCAGCATAGATATGCCAGTTCGTCCCAAACCTAGTACCAAAACTTTTTTACTCTGCCAGTCAATCATGGCTCAGTCCTACAAAATGTCTAACCTCAATCACCCAAAGTTGCGTATCAGCGAATTTTGAGTGAAGACAAACCCACCAACACCAGAATCATGGTAATGATCCAGAAGCGCACCACAACTTGGGTTTCCTTCCAACCTTTTTGCTCAAAATGGTGATGAATTGGTGCCATTAGAAAAATCCGTTTTTTTCTTAATTTATACGAACCGACCTGCAACATCACCGACAAGGCTTCCACCACAAACAAGCCGCCCATGATCACCAAAACTATTTCTTGACGCACAATCACCGCAACTGTGCCTAGAGCAGCCCCAAGTGCTAAAGCACCGACGTCACCCATAAAAACCTGTGCAGGATAGGCATTAAACCACAGAAAACCCAGACATGAACCGCAAATTGCCGCACAAAAAATCACCACTTCATTAGCTCCAGGTACATGTGGCAATTGTAAGTAATGCGCAAATTCTGCATGACCACTCACATAAGCGAAAATAGCCAAACCTGCAGAGACCAGTACCACCGGGAATGCCGCCAAACCATCCAGACCATCGGTCAAATTGACAGCATTGGAAGTACCTACAATAACAAAATAAGTGAGAATAACGAATCCAATTCCACCGAGCGGATAAGCAATCGCTTTAAAGAAAGGTACGATAAACGCTGTGGTTGAGCTTAAATGAGCAGCGTAATACAACACAATGCCTGCTACCAAAGCCACTACAGACTGCCACACCATTTTGAAACGAGCAGAAACTCCGTTAGGATCCTTGAAGACAACCTTTTTCCAGTCATCATAAAAACCAAGTGCACCGGTACTTAACATCACAAATAGCAAAACCCAAATATAAGGATTAGCCAAATTGCTCCATAACAAGGTGGTTAACGTAATGGTCAGCAAAATCAGCGTCCCGCCCATGGTTGGGGTACCGGTTTTAATCAAATGAGTTTGTGGACCATCATCCCGAACAGCCTGCCCTACTTTCAGCTCAGTCAGCTTTCTGATCATCCATGGACCAAACATCAGACTCAAGCATAGCGAAGTGAGTGCCGCCATCACCGCACGGAAAGTCGTATATTGAAATAAATGAAATCCATTAACCCAATTATGAAAAAGTTCTGCTAACCATAACAACATGGCTGTTTTCCTTGTCACAGCACATGCCGCAACGGTTAATTAACATAAAAAATATTTCTCTGAGATCAAGCTTAATATTACAGAGAAAATGAAAATAGTATAACGACCTGACCGTAGTCACCAACAACGTTACATGCAAAGATGAGTTAATTCTCAATTAAAGCAGCAACCACATCTTCCATGTGCATAAAACGAGAACCTTTCACCAAAATCGTTGCCATTGGCTGATCCCAATGGCGCAAAGCGGCAATCAATTCGGCTTTATGCTCAAAAAAAGCATCTAACGCGCCATAAGCTTCAGCTGCATATTTGGCGTCATCACCTATAAAAAAAGCAGCCTCTATTCCACGCTCGCGCATATAAGCCCCAACTTCAGCATGCAATGCGGGCGCATTAATCCCCAGCTCACCAATGGCACCCATCACCAGCACACGTGGTGCGGGGAAAGAAGCCAGAACATCAATCGCTGCTTTGAACGCGTCCGGATTGGCATTATAAGTATCATCAATGATCAATGCACCATGAACACTGCGTTTTTGCTGTAAACGTCCTTTAGCATTAACAAAATCAGCCAAAGCAGTGAGCGCAGTTAATGGAATGTTGGCACTTAAAGCCATGGCACAGGCGGCAACCGCATTATGCACCATATGCAACCCCGGTACCGGAAGCTGCAAAGCAATCATGTCTTGCGGGCTATGCAAATCAAAACTCATGCTTAGCGGTTCTAAAACAATATTTTCTGCATGTACGTCACCATGGTTGGTGCCAAACGTCACCACATGCTTGCCTTTCAGCGCCGCGGCATAAATACTAGACTGGCCATCATCTAGCGGAATCAATCCCGTACCTTGCTCATCCAAACCTTGATAGATTTCACTTTTCGCACGAGCAATATCGGCCACATCCTCAAAACCACAGCCGATGTGTGCACGCAAAGCATTATTAACCAGAGCAAAATCGGGGCGAGTGAGATCAGTTAAATAGCTCAATTCACCCACATGATTCATACCCATTTCAATCACAGCGTAGCGGTGATGAGCGGTTAGCTGCAATAAAGTTAGGGGCAAACCAAGGTGATTATTCAAATTGCCCGCTGTAGCCAGTACTTTTTCATCTCCTGCATAGCGACGCAGAATGGTTGCCAGCATCTCCTTAACCGTAGTCTTGCCAGCAGATCCCGTGATACCAAATACTTGCAATTCAGGATTAACAGCCATTCGCCAGGCATGGGCCAATTGTCCCAAAGCCTGTTGCGTATCTTCAACCAACACACAACGATCCTGCTGTGCAAAATCTGCACGACTAACAATACATAACACAGCACCTTGCGCCAACACATCATTGACAAAGTCATGCCCGTCGAAATGTTCCCCCTTAATAGCGACGAACACATCCCCAGCTTCAACCGCACGACTATCAATCACCACGCGGTTAATAGCTGTATTAGCAACAGTGGGTAACTGAGCAAAAGTTTTAAAGATAAAATTCACATCAAGTATCGGCATCTTTTTTCCATTCTCAACCGACATTAATCACGCAACGCCAAAGCGCTTTGCGCTACTTCAAAATCAGAAAAATGCTGCTTAACACCGTTGATATCCTGATAAGTTTCATGACCTTTACCCGCAATCAAAATAATGTCATCCACCGCAGCATGACTAACAGCAAAGCCAATGGCAGCACGTCGGTCAGCCTCTACCAGTACCGGATCAGCAACCGCAGGCAAAATATCATTAATAATTTTCAGCGGGTCTTCAGTGCGCGGATTATCACTGGTCACCACCACACAATCAGCGCCCGCAGCAGCAGCGGCACCCATCAAGGGGCGTTTGCCTGCATCCCGATCTCCGCCACAACCAAAAATACACCATAATTTTGCATGATCTGGTTTGATTTCCTGCAAAGTAGCCAATGCTTTTTCTAAAGCATCTGGCGTATGGGCATAGTCCACCACCACCAGCGGTTGATTATGCCCCCGAAGACAATCCATTCGCCCTGTAGCCGGCTTAATCTCCGACCAAACCGAGACCACATCCGCCAAAGCAAAACCATTGGCACACAGCACTCCTACACAAGCGGCTAGATTTAAGGCATTAAAGCGACCAAGTAGATGCGTAAACACCTGCGCTTCACCCCATGGCGTCATCAAATGTAACTGCATCTGACTGGCATTGACAGCAAAATCAAGAATACGAATATCAGCCGCAGAATGAAATCCATAAGAATAAACGGCTAAGTGTGGACATTGCTGACGCAAATCCTGATTTAAACGCCAGCCAAAATCATCATCAATATTAACTATTGCATGCTGCAAACCATGCCAATAAAACAGCGAAGCCTTACAGGCTCCATAGGCATCCATATCGTGATGATAGTCAAGATGATCGCGGGTAAGATTAGTAAACACAGCAGAGGTAAAGGGAACACCCACAACCCGACTTTGATCCAAACCGTGGCTGGAAACTTCCATCGCCACCGCCTTTGCACCCTCATTTACAAAATGCTTCAGCCAGGTTTGATTTGAAACCGCATCCATAGTGGTATTGCCGGTACTCTGTAACTGTTGCCAGTATCCATTACCCACCGTTCCCATAATGGCACATTTTTTCCCCAACTTATCAGCCGCCTGAGCCAGCCATTGCGATATAGAAGTTTTACCGTTGGTACCAGTTATACCCCAGATAGCCAAATGCTTACCCGGATAATCATAACAGGCTGCAGCCACCAAACCAGCACGCTCTTTTAAGTCTGAAACACCGGCGTTGGGCACCTTCCACTCATCCCGCCAACAAAACTGACCGTCATCATCCCAGAAGACAAAAGTGGCTCCATTATCAATGGCAGCCTGAATATAATCGCGACCATCTACATACTCGCCCTGACAAGCCACAAAAACATCACCGGGCAAGATTTGCCGGCTGTCAATCCGTAATGTTCTACCTTTAATTAAAGCATGCTCTTGCGCACTAATTGAATATTCAGACAGAGATTTTTTCAGCGAAAACATAGTTTGATCATTTCAACAAATTGTGTGGCGCAATATAAAACAGACAACCTGCATAAAATACAGGTTGCTGTTGGATTAATTGGCGGCCAATCTTGGCTTATCATTCATGGGTTTAGTAGGAGCAATACCCAGCACATTTAACGTACCAGCCATCACATCATGAAATACTGGACCCGATACCGTACCACCATAATAGCCATTAGCTGTCGGATTCTGAATATTGACTGCCACAATTACCCGTGGATTATCTGCCGGAGCAAAACCGATAAAAGTGGCCATATGTTTGGTGGCTGAATACTGTCCATTGACCAACATCCGAGCCGTACCGGTTTTCGCAGCAACATCATAACCATTTATCGCACCTTGTACACCAGTACCGCCAGGCTGAGTCACCGCAATCATCATATGCCGTACTGCTCGTGCTGTTTCAGGTTTAATAATCTGTTCGCCCTGCGGTTTGTCATTGAGCTTTTGAAAACTTACCGGCAACAGCTGACCATCATTCGTAAAGATCGTATAAGCACGAGCCAACTGCAACAGACTCATTTGAATTCCATAACCGAAAGACATCGTAGCCTGTTCAATCGGCCGCCATTTACGCCAGTCACGAACCACTCCCGATGTTTCCCCTGGAAAACCGGAATTCATACGTCGTCCAAAGCCCAGAGAAGTATACAGGTTATACATTTCTTCTGGCGTAAACATCGCAGAAATTTTACTTGTTCCAACATTAGATGATTTCTGAATAATACCGCGTACATCCAAATAAGGATAATTATGGGTATCGCGCACCGTAGCCGGACCAATATTATAAGGCATGGTATTAAAACCACTGTTAATGCGGATTTTCCCACTATCCAACCCTTTGGCAATCGCAAATGGCTTCATTGCACTACCCGGTTCGATCATATCAGTCACCGCCCGATTACGACGAGCATCACTAGTGGTTGCGCCTGGATTATTTGAATCATAACCTGGTGAATTCACCAGAGCCAAAACTTCTCCAGTCTTTCCATCCAAAACCACCACTGACCCAGCTGCTGCCTGATGATGATGCATGGCTTTTTGCAAAGAATCATAAGCAATGGACTGAATCCGCTGATCCAAAGACAGCACCATATCCGCGCCATTCAATGGTGGATGATTGCGTGGAGAATCCAAACTATCAACAATATTACCCTTATTATCGCGCAGCACTACCTTCGCACCATCAACACCGTGCAAAATCTGTTCACTGGACAACTCCAGACCTTCCTGTCCTTTGCCATCAATATTGGTGAAACCGATAATGTGCGAAAAAATTAACCCCATCGGATAATGACGCTTACTCTCCTGCTGAAATGCTAGCCCCTTAATATTTAGCGCTGCTACCTTTTCTGCCGTTTCCACCGGCAGCTGACGTTTTAAATACACAAAATCCTTATTTCGACTTAAGCGTTCCTGAATCACCCCTACCGGAACATCAATCAATTCTGATAACTGAGTCAACTGCTCTTGAGTAGGCATAGATGACATAGCAGATGGAACTGCATACAAAGAATCTGCTGGTGCACTGATGGCTAAAGCCGCACCGGTACGATCAGTAATCGTGCCACGCGAAGCAGTAAGCGAAACAGTACGCACAAAGCGCTGGTCGCCCTGCTCCTTCAGAAAATCATGTTTTTCCGTCTGCAAATATACGCCTCGTCCCACCAGCATTGCAAAAGCCACTGCAATACTGCTGAGCACCAGAATAATCCGACCATTAGTCGTCACAGGCTTAACCTGTTTGACTTTGTTCGGTACCATGCGTGGTTTGTAATCATTCTTAATCAACATAGTAATTCCACTAAGGAAGTAACTGTTTAAAACAGCATTCCAATATATTCAGCATACTCAACCTATTACTTTTGCGGTTGCATCGACTCCAGCATTTTCGTCTCAGCTAAAACTGGCAGATGCATATTTTGATGCCCTGCAGCATCCTGAATCATCTGATGATTCGATAACTTAGCCTGCACCAGCTTCAAACGGCTGAAATCCTCATTCAACAACTTTTCCCCTTTTTGCGCTTTATCCAACGCAATGAAAAACTGACGTGATCGATCCTGCACCGTGACCACGGCAAAAGCCGAAGCCAAAACCACCAAAAGCAAAATAACGTTGATCTTATTCATCTTCGTCAAACACTATAAATCAGTGACTGCGCTCAGCTACCCGAAGCACCGCTGAACGGGAGCGCGGATTGTTAGCAACTTCTTCAGCAGTAGGTTTCTGCGCCTTGCCAATCAATTTCAAAGGCGGTTGTTCCCGTTCTGCTTCCTTCACCACTGCCCAGCGAGGCAATGGCGCCGGTTTACTGTACTTTTGCATAAAACGTTTCACAATCCGGTCTTCAAGCGAATGAAACGAAATAACCGCCAAACGCCCACCGATATGCAGATGATTCATCACCTGCGGTAAAACCTCATCTATCTCTTCCAATTCACGGTTAATAAAGATGCGAATGGCCTGGAAGGTGCGTGTGGCCGGATCCTGGTTCCGCTCGCGAGTATGGACGACTTGTGCCACGAGACGCGCCAGCTGGCGGGTTGTGGTAATCGGTACTTCCTGTCGTTGTTGAACAATTGCGCGTGCAATCTGACGACTAAACCGCTCTTCACCATAATTCCTAATTACCTCGTGTATGTCCTGCTCATCAGCCACTTCTAGCCATTGTGCCGCCGAGTTTCCACGGGTAGGATCCATCCGCATATCCAACGGAGCATCAAAACGGAAACTGAACCCTCGCTCCACTTCATCAATCTGAGGAGATGACACACCCAGATCAAACAAAGCACCATCAATGCCAGCGATACCCAGTTTCTCCAGTTCTGCCTGCAAACTGGAAAATCCATTATGCACCACCACTACCCGCTTATCCTGCTTTGCCAGCTCAGTGGCTACCGCTATTGCCTGAGGGTCCTTATCAAAGACAATCAATCGACCCTCAGCACCCAACTTGGACAAAATCAACCGTGAATGACCGCCACGCCCAAACGTTCCATCTACATAAATTCCGGCCGGCTGAATATTCAGACCATTTACTGCTTCATGTAGCAAAACAGTAACATGACCATGATCACTTTTATGTTCACTCATAATTGAAGTTGAGTTTTACCTAACTCTGCAGCCAGCATATCTTCATCCATATCCAAAGCTGCATTATTTTGTTCTTCCCACAGTGCCCTGCCCCACACCTCAATGCGATTGGCACGACCTACCACATATACTTCTCGTTCAAAATTCACCAGCCGCCGCAGATGACCGGGTAAAAGCACACGTCCGGCACTATCTAGCTCCATCGTATCGGCATTATGCAAAAGCAAATTTTGATAAGCCTGCAAAACCTTATTTCCTGCCACAGGCAACTGCAATAACTGTTCTTCCACCGTGCGCCAGTATGACTCTGGATAAAGCAATAAATGCGTACGCCTCTCAAGCGTCGCCACCAATACCGGACTGAAATGACGCGCAAGCAGATCGCGGAACTTGGCTGGAATAGCCAATCTTCCTTTGCTATCAATGCTTAATTCGTACGCGCCACCAAACACCAGTCAGCTCCATTTCCAAAAACAGGGATTATCCCCCACTTTGCCACACTTTTACACACTTATTCACACTATAAAGCAAATTTGCATATTGGGTCAACGCGATTTAAGTATTTTTTATCCTAATGACTGTTAAATAAAAATAAAAAAATTTTAATTTTTTCAAAGTATTATTCGTAGATTTATCAAATCGCCAACATTTATATCCGTCATATAATTTATTATCTTAGGCAACACCATATAGACAAGTTTATAATTCCAAACTCTTTACATTTCCTGCTCACCTCAATATGAATCACCTGCCCCAGCCGGATAAAGTAGCTCTGAACCACAGCCAAATCCTCACCAAACACATAAAACAACAAATAAATCAGAATCATAACTGGATATCATTTGCTGATTACATGCAAATGGCATTATATAAGCCGCAATACGGCTATTATGCTGGTGGTTTAAAAAAATTCGGAGTTAAGGGAGATTTCATTACCGCACCAGAACTAACCCCACTATTCGGACAAGCTCTGGCAAAGCAGATACAAGATTTATTACCGCAAACAGCCGGTAATATTTATGAATTTGGTGCCGGTAGCGGCCAATTGGCCTCCACCCTACTCAACACCCTGTCAGAAAATCAGTTCAATCACTATTACATAATAGAATTATCTGCCGACCTTATCAGCCGTCAACAGCATACCATCAATACCCATGCACCCCATCTGGCACATAAAGTAAAGCATTTATCCCAGCTTCCAGCCACATTAGATGGCATCCTGCTTGGTAACGAAGTATTAGATGCCATGCCAGTACCGGTCTATCAACGCAATGGATCAGAGATTGCCGAAATGGGGGTGAGCTGGCAGGAAGATAAATTAGTCTGGCAAAAAAAAATCTGTCATGATGCAAATGTTTGCCAACAAATATTGCATACCTTTCCACAGACAGCTACGCCCTATCAATCCGAATTGCATCCACGGCAATATGCCTTTATAGCCACACTGGCTGAAAAACTTGAGCGGGGTGCCATGATCTGGATTGACTATGGTTTTGACGCCAGCCAGTATTACCACCCACAAAGACAACAGGGTACCTTAATCGGACATTATCGCCATCATGTTATCCATGATGTCTTCTTCAATCCGGGACTGACCGACCTGACCGCACATATCAACTTCACCCGTATTGCTGATGCAGGCATTGATCATCATCTGGACCTGATTGGCTATACCAGCCAGTCCACATTTTTACTTAATCTGGACATTATCCAACTACTGGAACAAACAGGTAAACCAGATGAACCTGCCTATATTGCGGCTGCAACAGCCTGCCAAACCTTATTGGCACCGCAAGAAATGGGTGAACTATTTAAAGTCATTGCTTTTGGCAAAAAAATAGATCCAGACTGGCGCGGGTTTAGTCAGGGAGATCAATGCCATAAACTGTAAGCCAATTCACAAGCTATCATCAACCTACACTACAGTACCACTTTACTGCACCAAATGATTAGTCATGGCAAGACAGTTTAAACCGCTTATAACAGATAAACAGCCAACTTATTTCTACTATATCGCCCAAAGCCCAATCTGCCGGAAAACCAATTATCCACTCAGCCTTATTCACCGCTCAAATTTTTATTAGACAATAACTAATTTACATCCGTGGCTACCTGTACAGATTGCGGCTGCAAACAGGCTAAATCAGCAGGATGCATGGCCACCAGAAATCCGCGCTTTCCACCATTAATATAAATCATCGGCAAAGCATAAATACTTTCTTCCACATAGACCGGCAGTCCAGACTTATTCCCAAACGGGCTCGTCCCTCCCACCAGATAACCCGTCCATTTATTTGCCTGTTGTGGACTGGCCGGCTCAATGTGTTTCATTCCCAGATCTCGTGCCAGTTTACGTGTAGAAATATGCTTATCACCATGCATCAGCACAATCAAACCTTGTTTGTGCTCATTTTGCAGCACAATTGTCTTGATCACCGCATGTTCAGGTACACCCAGTGTGAGAGCCGACTGTGCTGTACCACCATGTTCAACATAAGCATATTCCTTCGGTTCAAATACCACATTATGTTCGCGCAAAAAACGAATAGCTGCCGTAACCGGATATTTCACTTTACTCATCATCTATACCCATCAAGCCATCATCAGCTGTGTTACCATCAACAAATGTACAAAAAGGGAGAAACTACACCATGAGTATTCAATTTTACCAGAGCGCAAACCGCTTTGCAGAAGCCACCCTATGTAATGAATTGATCTTTCTATCCGGTCAAGTCCCCACCAATCTCCAAGCAGATATCACTGCCCAAACAGCCAACGTATTGGCACAAATCGATCAAATACTCACAGCATGCAATAGTGACAAACAACATATATGTGAAGCGGTCATCTACCTAGCCGATATGCGAGATTATGACGGCATGAATCAAGCATGGGATGATTGGATTATTCCAGGTCGTGCTCCGGCGCGAGCCTGTGTACAAGCCGCACTGGCGAATGCACAATGGAAAGTAGAAATCAAAATCACCGCCGTACAAAAAACCGCCACATAACAAACACCCGCACACAGCGGGTTGCAGAAACACAAACTAACTTAGTCCAACCTTAAACCAACCAATTTACCTGTCAATGGCAGAAATTTTAATTTGAAAAAAAAGAGTATATATAGTTAGAAAATTTAGACAGCGTCAAAGCCATAAATTAAGAATAAGCACACCAAAACCAAAAAATTGCCACAAAATTTTAATAGGCAATTAAAAAATGATTCAAAAGAAATTTGAAATTTGCCTTGGCGAGATACCAATCCCATATATTTTTTTATATAGGAATAATGTTTATTTCACTCCTTGATCAAGGAACTTACAACTATCTTTAAATTTTTGCTCACAAGCATGTGCAAAATACTTTCTAGCTAACTCGTTATTTTTTTCAACACCATCACCTTTATAATACATAACGCCTAAATTATGCATTGCTTCAGTGTTACCATTATTTATTGATTTTTTATACCAAAATAGTGCTTTTTCTTTATCGACTTCGAAACCACCGTCACCTTCGTTATACGCTTTTGCTAAATAATATTGTGTTTCTCCAAGCTCTTTTTTCATTGCGTTACTGAGCCAATATACCGTTTTATCTTTATTAACTTCGAGACCTTCTCCTTTGTCATACAGTTGTGCTAAACGAGATTGCGCTTGAGCAATTTCATATTCTGGTCCAGTGATTTTTCTATGTAGCCTTTTACGTAGTTCTGCTATAACATCGTCACTTTCATTATTTAAAACTGCTAAATAATATTGGGCGTGAACAAATCCTTTTTTTGCTGCTTTCGTATACCAATACACTGCTTTCTCTTTATTGACTTCAACACCGTCACCTTTGTCATATTTCTCTGCTAACTCTAATTGCGCCGAACCCTCATCTTGTTCCGCTGCTTTTGTATACCAATAGAGCGCTTTTTCTTTATTTCCTTCATGATCATACATACTGGCTAAACCATATTGCTGCGCATAAACAAACCCTTGTTCAGCAGCTTTAGTGTACCAATAGAGCGCTTTTTCTCTATTTTTATCGAAATTGAACGACCGCCCTAATTCATATTGCGCAAGAACAAATCCTTGCTCTGCTGCTTTAGTGCGCCATTTTTCACGTTCAAACCTTCTGGATAAATCATATTGCGCTTGAACAGATCCGGCTTCCGCTGCTTGAGTGAGCCAATAGAGCGCTTGTTCTTTATCGACTTCGACTCCCTCACCTTCTTCATACATACGTGATAAACCATATTGCGCAACAGAAACCCCTTGTTCCGCTGCCTGAGTAAGCCAATATAGCGCTTTTTCAGTATTTTTTTCGACGCCGTCGCCGTTGTAATACATAAATGCTAAATTAAACTGAGCATCTTTATCTCCCTGCTCAGCTTCAGTGTTACAAGCAATAAAAGCTTTTTCAAAATCTTTTTGTTCAAAATAGGTAGCGCAATGATTAGCGTAAGCCGTCGTCGATAATAATGCAGTTAATACAACAAACAGTACTTTTTTCATTAGTTTTCGTTAAATTCCTAAAATATAATAATTTTTTTATTTTTCCTGCTGGCAAAAATCGAACAAAAAATACGCTTACTATCTATTACTCGTTAACAATGTTCTTTTAAATGGCTTATCGGAATATGGAGTTGATAAAATGACTAACACGCCAACAAAATATCTTGAGCCGTATTAAAATGTCACTGTTAAGCTAATTTATATCAAAAAAGTAATTGTGTTAACAGAATAAATAACATTTTTAGGCTGTATAAAAAAGAACTGCCTTAATATGTAAGACAGTTCTTTTAACAGATTTCTGATTTGCGTGATTTAAGAATAATGTTTATTCCTCTCATCACAACTTACTTTGCATCCTAAGTTTGTTCAAAACACTTTTTAGTGAACTCGCTTTTTTCTACACTGTCATCTTTACAATACATAACACCTTAATTATGCGTTGCTTCAGTAACACCCTGATCGGCTGCTTTTTTATACCAATACAACGCTTTTTCTTTATCGACTGCGACACCATCCCCTTTGTCATACATAAGTGCTAATTCATATTGTGCATTACCAAGCCCTTGTTCAGCGGCTTTTGCGTACCAATATAATGCTTTTCTTTTATCAGGTTTGACCCTATTGCCTTCGGCATACATATGTGCCAAATCAGATTGCGCTTCAACAACCCCATATTCTTGTCTTTTTCCTTGAGCTTTAGCTCGAGAGTACCAATATCGTGCTTTTTCTTTATTGACTTCGATACCCTCACCTTGGTTATACCTATATGCTAACTCTAATTGCGCAGAAATAATCCCTTCTTCCGCTACTTTGGTATACCAATATAGCGCTTTTTCTTTATTGATTACGCCATCTATACCTTGGTCATACATAAGAGCTAACTCATATTCTCCAGCAGCAAGTCCTTCTTCCACTGCTTCAACTTGAGCGTACCAATATGCTGCTTTTTCTTTATTGACTTCGACACCCTTACCTTGGTCATACATATATGCTAACTCAAATTGCGCAAATTCATACCCCAGTTCCGCTGCTTGAGTGTACAAATATAGGGCTTTTTCTTTATCGACTTCGACACCATCTCCTATTTCATACATACGTGCTAAATGATATTGCGCCTCACTAAGCCCATGTTCCATTGCTTTAGTAAACCAATAGAGCGCTTTTTCTTTATTTTTTTCGACACTGTCACCTCTGTAATAAAGAAGGGCTAAATCATTTTCCGCCTTATCAAACCCATGTTCTGCTGCTTGAGTGAGCCAATATAGCGATTTTTCTTTATTGACTTCAATACCGTTATCGTCAACATACATAAGTGCTAACTGATATTGCGCCTCAAGAAATCCTTGTTCCGCTGCTTTTGTGAACCAATAGAGTGCTTTTTCTTTATCAATGCCGACACCATACCCATTGTTATACGTTTGTGCTAAATCATATTGCGCCTCAATAAGCCCTTGTTCCCCTGCTTTTGTGTACCAATAGAGTGCTTTTTCTTTATTGTCGGCACCTATACGTTTGTCATATAGTCGTGCTAAATTATACTGAGCTTCCCTATCTCCTTGATCAGCCTCAGTGTTACAAGCAATAAAAGCTTTTTCAAAATCTTTCTGTTCAAAATAGGTAGCGCAATCATTAGCGTAAGCCGTCGTCGATAATAATGCTGTTAATACAACGAATAGTATTTGTTTCATCAATTTCCCTTAATTTCCAAAAAATATAATTTTTTTATTTTGTCTACAGACAAGAAAAGAACAAAAAATAGGTTAAATCTCTATAACTCATTAACAATGTACTTTTAATAGCATGAAAAATATATCATTACTTCTTTTTTGAAGTAGGAGTATTCATATTGAATCAACCTCATGATAAAATTTTATCCTATATAACTTTAGAGTTAATCCAAGCGAGCATAGAACAAACATCATCCAACAAATAATTCATCGAAAATATTTATAGAGCATTCGCCTACACTAACCTTTCGTTGAATAATTAATTTATGCTTTATTCACCTCATCTATAGAACTCATCTAACAAGAGCAAAAGCTCTTTAGCATGAATGGTCAGCAAGGATACGAATTGTTTAAAATATATGACAAAGATATATTCCAGCAAGATTATGTAGGTTTTGGGTCTAAACTACACGACATCCAGATATATACACCGAATTTTGTCGATTAAAAAAATTTACCGGTTGAAGTCATCAGCGTGGCGATCCAAAGACATATCGACTTTCAATATAGTGATAATGCAGGCAAATTAGACCTTATCCATTGCAAATATAATCTTGATCACTGCATTGATCTTTTTTTACTCGAATAATAAACCAGCAGAAAAAATAATCTGATACCCAACCTAACTACAGCCAAGCCCGGCTCAAACAAGTAGATGATCATCTAGCCTGCTTGAAAAAACAACCAGTGGCTGAAAAGCCGAATTGACGTTTTCCAATCCATACAGCCAGTAGCCACAATCGCCAACGTTCAAGTTAACCTTCTAACCATGAAAAACAATTAACTTCGATAATCAGCATTAATAGAAACATATTCCTTAGATAAATCACAGGTATAAATTTTCGCTTCAGCTTCACCACGATGCAAATCGATAGTGATCGTGATTTCATCTTGCACCATCACCTGTTGCCCCGCTTCTTCAACATAGCTCTTGGCACGCCCACCCTTTTCCGCCACCAAAACATCACCTAGATAAACTTCAATGCCATCAACATCAAGATCGGCAATACCCGCATAGCCAATGGCACACAAAATCCGCCCTAAATTCGGATCACTGGCATAAAACGCCGTTTTAACTAATGGCGAATGAGCCACCGCATACCCTACCTGACGCGCTTCATCTACCGTTTTCGCGTTCTTAACCACAATCGTAATAAACTTAGTGGCACCTTCGCCATCTCGCACAATGGCCTGAGCCAATTCCAAAGCCAGATCCGCTAAGACTGTTTTAATCGCCGAATAGTGAGCGCCATTTACATCATCAACCTGCCGTAATAACGTTTTACCGGTAGCCACCACCACAAAACTGTCATTAGTTGACGTATCACCATCCACCGTAATAGCATTGAACGAAGTTTGCACCACCTCATCCACCATTTGCTGTAATACCGGTTGCGCGATATCCGCATCTGTAAAAATAAAACCCAGCATCGTCGCCATATTTGGATGAATCATCCCGGCACCTTTAGCGATACCAGTAAAATGAATTTCCTGCCCATCTAAGCATACTGTGCGACTTGACACCTTGGGCATCGTATCCGTAGTCATAATCGCTCTGGCAGCTTCCAGCCATGACGCCCGTTTCACAGCAGGTAAGGCTGCGGCAATCTTATCTGCCGGCAATGGCTCCAAAATGACCCCTGTCGAGAAAGGCAAAACCTGTTCCGCATGACAACCTATCTGCTGAGCCACCTTCTCACAGATAAACAGCGCATCCAACCTACCCTGCTGTCCTGTTCCGGCATTAGCATTACCAGTATTGATCACCAACGCGCGTATGCCCTGATTAGCCGCCAAATGCTGTTTAGAAATTTGCACTGGCGCAGCACAAAAACGATTTTGCGTCATCACCGCAGCAACACTATTGGTTGGATTGATGACCACCAGCGTCAAATCATCATGATTGGCTGTTTTAATTCCAGCCTGACCAACAAATACCTCAACCCCATCGATCTGCTGAATTTCTCCAGCATCCGGCAAAGATAAATTAACTGACATATTTTCCCCTTTTATTTCTTTGTAGACTCAATCATGAGTATAGATAGCAGAATTCCATCATCTGCAAATTATTCCCTTGCATGCAACTTACGCTTTCTCAATAGACGACAAACATACAATACATAACCGGATAAACTATAAAGCAAAAAGAATCCGAACAACACCACCGATGGTTCCATCGTCACCACCAGCAAAGCAATGACCGCCAAAATCATCACAAAAAACGGTACTCGGCGATAAAAATTAATTTCCTTGAAAGACCAGAACGGAATCTGAACAACCATAGATAAGCCGCCAAATAAAGTAATCACCAAACAGAGCCAGTTAACATAAGGTAAACCCTGGAAAGTATGACTAACCCAGATTAAACCAATCACCAGCGCTGCCGCTGTCGGACTGGGAATACCAATAAACCACTTCTTGCTCACCTTCCCAATCAGCGTATTAAAAAGCGCCAAACGCAACGCAGCACAAGCACAATAAATAAAAGCCACCGAATAGCCGATCTTACCAAAATGAAATAACTGCCATTTATAAGCAATTAATGCTGGTGCCACCCCAAAACTCACCATATCAGCCAAACTATCCAACTGTTCCCCAAAAGCACTCTGACTATTGGTTAACCGCGCCACACGTCCATCCATCCCATCCAGCAGCATAGCGATAAACACCGCCACAGCAGCCGTTTCATAATGACCATGCATAGATTGCGTAATAGCATAAAAAGCAGCAAACAAAGCGGCCAGCGTAAACGAATTGGGCAACAAATAAATACTGTTATCGCGTAACCGCCGCCCACGAGATAATGGCTTAGGCAAATTTAATTCAGATTGTTCTTGTGTCATATATTTATACCTTTAACAGTAAAAAAACTACTGCTCATTTAAAAGATTACCCCGTGCAGACTCTTGCGCCAATTCAACCAACACCGCTCGCAATTCATCCAGACCACGACCATCCTGCACAGAAATATAAACAGCATGTGCCCGACCATCGGCAGCACGCACCACACCCTGCGGACATAAAGGTGCTGGTAACTTATCAACTTTATTATAAATAATCAACTGTGGTATGTTGTCAGCATGAATTTCCTGCAATACCTTATTAACATCATCCATTTGCTGTTCATATTCCGGATGAGTGATATCCACCACATGCAACAACACATCAGCCAGAGCAGTTTCTTCCAACGTAGCGGCAAAAGCCGCAACCAAACTATGCGGCAGATCCCCGATAAAACCCACCGTATCTGACAGCAAAATACTGCACTGATCATTCAGATACAAGCGTCTTACTGTATTATCCAGCGTGGCAAATAACTGATCCTTAGCCAACACCTGAGCCTTAGTTAAACGATTAAATAAACTGGACTTGCCAACATTAGTATATCCAACCAAAGCAAACGTTTTCAAAGCCCCTTGTTGCCGGCTTTTACGCTGAGTAGCTCGCTGCTTATGAACCTGTTGCAACTGCTGACGCAGACGAGTAATTTTCGCTTTAATCAAACGTCGATCCGTCTCAAGCTGCGTTTCACCTGGTCCCTTCAAACCTATGCCACCCTTCTGACTTTGTAAGTGACCATACCCACGCACCAGACGACTGGATAAATGCACCAGCTGAGCCAGCTCAACTTGCAATCGACCTTCCTGACTTTGTGCCCTTCTGGCAAAAATCGCCAGAATAAGACCAACCCGATCCAGCACACGGCATTGCAACACCTTTTCCAGATTACGTTCCTGAGTCGGGGTCAGAGCATGATTAAAAACCACCAGATCAATCCCCAATTGCGCCACCTGCTGCGCCAACTCATCCGCCTTGCCACAGCCCACAAACAAAGCGCTGTGTATCTGCTGCCGCTTACATTGCACCACCTCAACCAGCTCACCACCACTGGCACGCACCAACTCCTCCGCTTCAGCCATGGCTGAATCAAATAAGCGTGCGCGCCGTTCTGCACCACCCTTCAAATCCTGATCCAGTCGCACGCCAACCAGCATTACCCGTTCATTTGGTAATTGAGCTGCTCCACCATTTGCCTGAGAAAACTTAACCGAATTCATTTACCCTACTTTGCCGTTGAAACAATATCTTCCCCCTTCAACTCCAACTTCATCCATACCATAAAAAACGAACCAACCCATCTTACTCTGGCATTGTGTCAAATAATCCTCAAATAGCGCCACCGGCAACATGCACCTACCGCATCCTCAACTTAGCCGCACTCAATTATTCACCACCATCAACCCGCCTACTTAAACCCATTCTAAATCAAAATCTGATCGTAACAACCACAACCAGAATAAAACAGGCCGTTTGACCCTATCCACAGTCAAACAGCCTGTTACAAAACTTCATCTATCAATCCTGAGACAAAACATGTTTAGTCGTCTCAATCGCCTTATCCGTAGCTTCAGCCACCACATCGGCCACTTGTTCAGTAGAAACAGCATCCGAAACATCAGCATCAGAAGCCTCTAGCGGCAAAGTTGCCAATACCGTACTGCTCGCTCTAACCTTATCCCCGATAACCACCTTCGATATCGCGTCCTCAGGCAGATACACATCCACGCGCGAACCAAAACGGATAAAACCATAACGATCACCGCGATGAAGCTGATCATTTTCCGCCACATAACACAAAATACGCCGTGCTACCAAACCAGCAATCTGCACAAAAGTCACCGGACGCCCAGATGTAGTCACCGCCAACACCGCATTACGCTCATTCTGTTCACTGGCCTTATCCGCATCCGCATTAATGAAACTTCCCTTAAAATACTCCACCCGTTCCACCTTACCATCAATCGGACTGCGATTAGAATGCACATTGAACACATTCATAAACACACTGATCTTCAACGCATTCACCCCGCGATAAGGATCAACCGTTTTTTCCACCACCACAATGCGCCCGTCTGCCGGACTCAACACATCCTCCGCTCCAGTTGGAATATCGCGAGCAGGATCACGGAAAAACTGCACCACAAATACCGTAATAATCCAAAACGGCACAGACCACCAGAAACACCAAATCGTCATTAAAATACTGACAATCAGACTGCCGAGAATAAATGGCCAGCCTTCCTTGGCAATCAAAGGATAGGGATATACACGCGACATGAGCTTACTCCTTTACATATATTGAGCCGAGATTAACTCGCCAGTAAACAATTGCACAAATTATAACCCGAAACCCATAAAAATTCAGATGCCCCCAAAAAGCAGCAATCAGCCTCAACAACAAACTATATCCCCATCAACACCCAGCAAACAGAATGATCCATTTATATTAACCACTTACATCACCATACCACACAACCCAAATTCATTACCAACCAGCTTCAGCCAACCATCAAGCATGAAAAAATAAAAAACTCAAACACCCTGCCCAATAACCAAAACAACTAGACCCCCAATTCAGCGCTCACCACTCTCATGCCGCATTGATAATGGCACCATTTTTCAGCTTGTTTTACCGCGTGTGCCACTTCACCAGCCAACAGTTCAACCAGCCCCAACACAACAACTCGAGCCAAGTTACAGCACCAACTTATCCCCAAGCACCAATCAAAATGCCATCGTTAGCATTAGCAACTTCGGGCAAAGCGCAAGCGTAAACCAGATCAACCCACCCAACGACCATTTACCCCAATACACAACGTGTACATGCCTACAAAAAAAGTAGGCTTAAAGATTTCTTTTGATGCGATAAAGATGCACATCCACCAAGAGACGAACAACCAAACTTGATTACTGGCGATTTCATTTTAGGGAAGACAGTTTATTGAGTCCTCGCACCCCAAAATCTACCCCCCAACCAACAAATCAAAGTAGAAATACAGAGCGAATCACCCACCGGTAACACCAATGCATCAGAAGTCGTGTACCTTAACGCATCCCACCATTACCCCTCGGCACAAACCCTGATCGCTGTAGTAGACAATTTTGATGCCCCAAGCAATAACACAAATGCCTGCCCCTATAGCAACTTAGCCTGCGATGCCCTCTGTGCCATAATCAAACGACAACTGCGCCCCAGCATCCTGGTAATCTTCAATAAATAGGCAACCCGCTTAGACATCGCCACTAGCACCGTACAAACAGCTGTACAACAAACCCGCGTAAAATAGTGCCTAGCAACAGCATCACAGAAACAAGCAACGGAACTTCCTTTTTTATCAACAGCACAGCAGCAATTTAGGGTGGTGAATCGTCGTTTTTATAAGATTGCTGCACCCGTATTGACTCAAGGAATCAATAACCGAAAAGCCATAACGTAATCCCTATAATTTGTGCGCCAATAACAGGAAAATGCCATATCTGAAATACAACAGCTTAACACTCTCAGCCCGGGTAGCTATAATTGAAGGGGAGCGTAAATGTGCTGGTTACATGTTGTAGTTCCCTCTCTCACCCCGGGTAGCTATAATGGGCGTAAAGTGGTCAAGACCATGAATCGCGTTGTAGTTCCCTCTCTCACCCCGGGTAGCTATAATCTCGATGGTTGAAAGGAGAATCCGACCCATGTTGTAGTTCCCTCTCTCACCCCGGGTAGCTATAATGGTATGGCTTGCTGCCCGCCATATAAACTAGTTGTAGTTCCCTCTCTCACCCCGGGTAGCTATAATAGACCCCGCTGTAAGCCTTGTGGTACGGGGCTTACAGCGTAATTTATGCGCAAAAAAATGGTTTTTTTCAGAGAAAATTGGGCTATTTTTGTCATTTTTTTTAAAAAATGCCTCAAATTGGCAGTAGCGTGTCAGTAGGGTGAATAGTGCAAAATACTCTTCAATTATAACAGCTTATACTGTTCTCTGCTGTTTTTCGTGTCTGGGGGTTTTACGCGATTGATCAGCTCGGTATTGCTGCTTCTGGTCTTTTTTGTGCTCAGGCATGTAAGTCTGTGTGGCAATGTTGCACATTTCGCCCATAAAATGATTAGACACCCTACATAACTGCGCCAAATCAACTTGTGCTGATGGGCAATAAGTTGGTTGATAAGCTCTTTTTAATGATTGCTCGCTGTGGTGATGCGCGAAAAATCAAACATCATTAAACTTAATTTGCTAACAAAACCTTTCTACAAACAGGAATGTCATAGTTAGATTGCTTGATATCAAGCATTATGGAGGATTTCAAATTTAAGATACTATTGCTGCAAAAATATCTGCCCGATTCATTAAGCAGTAGCAGACCTATAATTTAAATAGCATCACCATATTGATCCAAAAAATTCAGCAACCATACAAAGAAAACATGCAGCATCAAACCACGGCAAATTATTCTTAGAATGAGTTTTAATCGACAGATAAATTTTTTATAGGAAAGACCAACGCATATTGCTTAATGGCATATTCATAACGCTTCTCAGTATAAAAAATAAACCTGTATCAATTCGTTGCGGGCTTCGTCATCATCAAAGTCTATTTCCACAGATTTCAGTTATAACTGTTCTCCCTTTTAAGATTTCCTGCTTCTGTAAAAATAATTCCTGTTAATTTTCAGGTTTCTTTATATTAGAGTTCTAGCTCCAATGCCCAAATTGCCTCTTCCTGTGCGCGTTTTGCTGATCCACTCTTATCATTAATAGATGCCAGCGAAAAAATATCTGGCTGCGGCACATTCAATCATAAATAATAAATATTTTTTTTGAAAACTTAGCAAAAATACCTTTTGCCTCTAGCTACCTTAGCTATTATCTAAACATTTTTTTCAAAGCTATCCAGTATCAACCTCTATATCAATAGAAATGTCCATATTCATCTATATTGTAATTATCAGGGTTCATATTGGTTATATACCCTTGTTTTGCATCTTTTTTCATACCATCTATTCGACTGGGAACAACTTGATAAAAATTTAACCATCTATTTTGGTAATAATTTGTTTTCTCTTTATCATCTAGTAAATAAAATAGTTTAAATAGCATTTCATCTTCCTTATCAAAGAAATAAGGGTCTCTTATAAAAGAAGAGGCAAAATCTTTGTAATCTATAATCACGTTCGCCGCCTCTTCATATTTACGTTGTGCAATAAGCGCCTTCCATAGATTGATGTAGACAATGAACAGATACTCATTATTCAGTTTTCTTTTTTTCTCTTTATCATAACTCAATCTGTCAGGAACTATCTTATTCAAGATAAACCAACATTCATCTGTTACTTTGTTATATTCTTTCTTTTCAAAATACAGTTGCATTAACCTTACTCTGCCTAAGGCAAATTGTGGATCTATTTTTAAGGCTTGCTGATAGGCTATTTCAGCCTCTTCTTGATCACCTTTTGCATAGGCTATTAACCCTTTTAGTTCAAAAATGGCTGGATAATGGGGATCCAGTGCTAATGCTTTTTCAGCATATTCTAATGCTAAATCAAGCTCTCCATTACTATAATAGCAACTTGCCAATAATCCTAAATACATTTTTTCTTGGGGAAATTCTGAATTTAACTGATATAGAATAGCTATAGCTTTAGCTGTATCTCCAAACAACCGTTCATAATTAACTTCTTCTAATAATTTATCTGCTTCTTGTTCTGTCATCACTGTATTCTCTAAAGATATTTCTTTAAACGCTTTTATGTCGATAATTTGGATATTTTGAGAAATAATGTATCTTTTATAAATACTCTTTTTTATTTATATCATTCTCCATTCAAGAGTTTATTATAATATTGAATATTTTTCTCAATCCCTTCTATTGTATGACGTTTTGAATAAATCTCGGAAGTTTCATCTTCACCTCGACAAGTCACGATGATATCTAATGCTTTTCATGCTGCAAAACTATTGGCTTATTGGAGTACACCTGTTTTACCGCCAAGACTTGGTGCAGCTTGAGCTTACCCTGCTTGTGTCGTCGATAAAAAAATAGGAGCAATATAATCATAATCGTGTTCTTCCACCAAACGTTGCATCAGAACCGATCCCACCTTTCCACACTTGCCTATAAACCAACATTCTTCATATTTTATTTCCAAAAGTAGAAGTTATAGCAAGAGAAATTTATACTATTAAAAAAAATTTCATCGTAAATAAGCAATAAAAGCATGAATCTTGTAGCTGATAAACTCTTATCCTGACGTTAAATATCATTCGTTTTTAGAACTCAATATATAGATAAAGCAAGCGTATTTTTTATTGCTAATAAGCAAAAACTAATGAAGTTATCCATATAATTTTAGTGATCTTTTGATCAGAAACATTTGTATAAAATTAATGTTCACTATGAGTTTTCCACAGAAAAAATGTCATCATATATAAAAAGTTATCCATAAAATGTCCGCCATACTGATCGGTAATAATCAAAACTCTTTCATCCTGTTGACGTTTTATATCATTAAGTTTTGCTGCAAATTTAGCACTTTGCCAGGGAGGAACGCGATCATCCTTTAATCCTACCGACACCATGACATTAGGATATTTAACACCTTCTTTTAAATTTAAATAAGTATCAATATTAACCAAATTTTCTAACTCATGTTTTTTAAAAGGAGAACCAAATTCCTCAAAATTAGCCATTCCAATTGGAATTTTATCTAATCGACTCATATTCAACATGCCAACTTTAATTGATGCAGCAGCAAAAAGATCCGGACGCTTTATTAATGCCATACCTATCACAATACCGCCCGCACTATTTCCACTGATCACCAATTTAGAGGGTTGAGTATATTGATTATGAATTAAATATTCGGCGCATTTGATGAAATCATTAATTGAATTTTGTTTTTTATAACCTGTACCATCATCATGCCATTTCGGCCCTAATTCTCCACCGCCTCTCACATGAGCGATGGCAATGATTCCCCCTTTTTCAAGCCATATTAATCGCGAAGCATCATAATTGGGAAATTCACTTTCACCATAGGCACCATACGCTGTTAACCAAGTTGGTGCACTACGATCAAATTTCATTCCTTTTTTATAAATGAGTGTTAATGGAATAAGCGTTCCATCATTTGATTTAACCCATTTTTGTTCAGAATCATATTCTGAAAATAAAGTATGATCTGGTCTTAAAATCTTTGAATCTTCAATTAACTGATTATTTGGATGATAACGAAATATTTTTGGTGGGCTAGTCCAACTTTGCTGCGTAAATAGAATGTCATTTTGCTCTGAATTCGTAAATATAGCCGTTACTTCATTATTATTTGAAATAGGAATGGTTTTGATATGATGAATATCAGCAAAAGGAATAGATACAAATTTTAATTGCCCTGAATCGTGATATGTCACATAAATCGCCTCTTGATTGGCGACAAAATTGGTTAAATCTCCATTTTGCCATTCAATAATTTTTTCTGCTGATTGATGGATATGATTAAGATTTACCCGAAAAATACTATAGCCTGAATAATCATTATATTTAGCTAAAAATAACCAATCATCTTTTAGCAAAAAATCCGTAACATTCTGTTTTCTATCAATGATTTTTTCCCAACTGACATTGTTTTGCTTAAAGTTTTCACGAGGTAACCTATATAAATCAATATTATAGCCAGATATTGAAGATGAAGAGCAAGCTACCGCCCAATTCGAAGCAAGTGATAAAAATGTATTTTGATCGGTTCTGGCGTTATAGTTCACTAGCTGATCTTTACCAAAAATTTTAATGTCTTTCTTGCTATCTGAACCTAAGCGATGAAAATAAATTTCTTCGATTCCGGCTTTTATATTATTGGCATGATATAAATTATTTCTATGGTAGAAAAAAGATAAATTATCCTCTCCCCACAATAAATTTGAATCAGTAATGCCCGATATGTGATCTGCAAGATGTGTTCGAGTTTTTAAATTAAACACTTTTATTGTAGAAACATTCGAACCATTTTCAGCAATACTATAAGCAATATATTGCCCATCATAAGAAGGATAGAAATCATAAATACCGTAACCGGCAGGGGGATCAATCAATAGCGTTTCTTTACCAAAACGATCTTTCACAAAGAGACGATTATAAGGATGCTGAGCTGTTTGTTTAAAATAAAAAGTATTGTTACCTTGTATTCGAATATAAAAAATTATTGGCTCAGTTCCATATTCAGTTAATTGCTTATATCGTTTTTCAATCGATGCAAACCAATCCTGTTTTTCAAGAATTTTGATTGAACGATCAGATTCAGATAATAACCAATTATGCGTTTTTTCTTGCTCAGTTTCCATCCAATTATAAGGATCATACCTGACTATTTTTTCTAAATTTATCAACCTATTTTGGCTTGAACATGCAATAACACATAATGACAATACAAGAAATAAAATAATTAATACTTTTTTTCTAAGTAACATTCAATGATGCCTACCTTAATAAAGCGCTATAAAATATCTTAAACATCTAAACATCACCTTCAAAGGTTAATGATTAAATTAGTTTAATCATTCTAACTGCTAAAGCTATAGTGTAATCTTTAAAAATACTCGTCTACTCCTAAACTACTATAGCGACTTGAGTTATCCCATTACTCAACGATGAAAGAAATCACAAATGGCATCCCAATTCTTCGATATCAGCTCCCCTACACAACCTATGACAGCCATGACTCCCCCTCCTGCCGAGTCTCAAAAATTGGCAACGCCAGAACAACCACAACCAACGGCGGCTGATCCGAATATTGCCTACATCATGCTCAAATTACCCTAAGTTTGTACCGGTTATGATACCCCTCTTGGATTCATGCGGTAACGGTTTTAAACCCAACTAGTGATTCGGGTAGCGTATTATTCCAGTGACTATGTTTGTTAAAAAAGCATTCTATTTATGTGAATATATAGATATTTATAGTTATCCTAGTCTGAACTATTAGCTCATAAAATCGCTTAACATCCGCATGATGTTGTAAAGCTCATTCATAAAATGAAGAAAGGGCATGTTCCCCAATCTGCACATTTATTGCCAACCTTTTTTTTCAGGAACAAAATGTCAAACCTGAGCTTCTAAAATGCATAAAGACGAAAATCCATTAAATCATCTCTGCCACCATAACGACAAGCATACCGTAAAACAGAATAAAATCTAGAACTCATGTTTGCTTTAATTTCAAATTCATTGTCATAATCATAGAAAGTGATTTTTTTTCGGCAATAATACTTCCCCACTCCAAAGCATACACCTACTCTATAAACACTAATTAAACCTGTGGCAAAATTAATTTCTTTCAGTATATTAAAAGGTTGATGTTGTTAAAAATTGCCAATCTATTTTATGATATTATCATAGAATAAATATGTATCAATTTAAACTCTAGGAATAACACATTCTGCTTAAGTTAAAAAAGTTTTGTCATAAATTCTTGAAAAACTCCGACTAAATAACAACTACTAACAAGTTAGCTCCTTAACCGATTCTTAGTTTAAAACTCTATGCGAAAAATCCAGCAGCATTTTCTAAAAGAATTTTTTTCACTTTAATTATCGTCAAAAATATCTCCTTCTTCTAATCGCTTTTAGGGCATGAATGCTCCTGGTTAAATTTTAAAAAATGATCTAAATTACATATTAATGGGTAAATCATATTTTTTTAGGTGCAAACTTAGCTATCCTATTTTATAAAAAACCGATTATCAGAACATCCTGCTATCCCAACCACAGCAGTGATTTATTGGTCTCAGAGATGTATCTCAATAGTGGCTAGTCTTAAGATAAAGTGATATAGATAGCATGATATAGATGAAATTGATTAAGCTGCAGTGAGAACTACTGAGACACGCTTATTTTCATTATTATAATTTGCAACCTTCTGGTAAATGGTTTCCCTTTGCTTGCTTTGATTAAATCCATGATGTTTGTATGATTTCAATTATAGTCAGAATTATTCTCGATTTACTCACATCCAAGGTCGGTATTGATTCTTCTTACTTGTCTACTCATGAAAACAAGTCACTAAACAACTAAAAAAGATTGTTCGGCACGTTTTCTATCTTCCAATATTATTTTTTAATTTTAATTGGTCTTTTAATAACGACCTATTTTTAATTTTTCTCGTGGTCGCTATGCTCATTTCATTAATGATAATAGTGAACGATTTAAAATAAATCTCGCGATTTAAATGCAAGACCGACCCAATCCAAAATTGGCTTTACCAACTAGTTTGAATATACACATACCCTAATGATCGATATTAATACCTGCTGAATGACCTTTTTACGTCGCAAAAACACCGTCGCGATTTTTAATTTTAAGATTATCCGTAACAATTAATACTCGGATCCTTCATCTTTTATCGCCATCTAATAGTGCATTGTCTTTAGAAAATTCCATCTCGTTATATTACTTTAACCTTCTTCACCCAAAATATTGATATTCTTATTTATTTCTGTCGTAATCTCTTCCCCATAAGCTTAAAGATCGCTAGTAGCAGCCTCTCCTGCTGCTGCCACAGCAAGATTTAATGCTTTGCTATAACCAGCAGTAAGTGTTAAATCTTTCCCATTAGAAGTGTTTGCGTTTATTATTTTGATTGCCCAGCATATGTATCGGGTGCTATTTGCTTTCTTCTTCCGCCACCCCTTCCAGCACCAAAATCATTCTTTAGGTTTTAATGTTTACCTTAGCAAAATAATGACTTAAAACTGTCTGTGCATCCAGTAATGTGTAATCAATCGAATTTTGCCTTATTCATTACACTCAAATATCCAATTATAGCTTCTGCTTGAATCAAAACCAGCTCAGTTTCCCTCAAGCTTAAGCATTCTTAGCGCCCTTCTCTATCCCCATCTAAAAATACCTTTTCTTTCTGAGCAATTTGCTTAAGACAATATCCTAGTTATGCCAATGATGCCCTTGCAACACCAAACCATTGTGTCAATCTGGCGCGCAGACGGGCATAAAAATCAAGACACTATTTGAAAATAAACATCGCCAGCATCACCAGCACAATCATTGCCAGCCAAAAATTCTGTCGCCGCTGCGTTTGCACCAGATGCACATACGCATCTCGCCATTCCAACTGTCGTTTCTCATCCACCAACGCATTTAGCTTACGTGGCATGGCTGGTAGCATCTGCACCCAATCTGGCGCTTCTTGTTTAAGCACTCGCCATAACGCTTTCACACCAATTTGATTGTGCATCCACCGATGTAAAAAAGGTTTGGCAGTTGCCCATAAATCCAAATTAGGATCCAACTGCCTGCCCAGACCTTCAATATTCAACAACGTTTTCTGAAGCAGTACCAATTGGGGTTGAATTTCCACATTAAAGCGCCGGCTGGTTTCAAACAAGCGCATCAGCACCAAACCAAAGGATATTTCTGCCAGCGGTTTATTGAAAATCGGTTCACACACCGCCCGCACTGCCGCTTCCAATTCCTCCACCCGCGTATCAGCTGGCACCCAGCCAGATTCCACATGCGCCGTAGCGACACGGTGATAATCCCGATTAAAAAACGCCAGAAAATTAATTGCCAAATAGCGCTTATCATAATCTGTTAGCGTGCCAACAATGCCAAAATCCAAGGCGATATACCGCCCATCGTCCGCGACCATAATATTACCGGGATGCATATCAGCATGGAAAAAACCATTATCAAATACCTGCGTGAAGAAAATCTCCACCCCGTAACGTGCCAGCTGCTTCACATCAATATGGCGAGCGTGCAATTGAGCCAAATTCGAAATCGGTATTCCGTCCATCCATTCAATCGTCAACACCTTACGGGCACAATAATCGTAATAAACTTCCGGAATAATCAGCATTTCACTGTCTTTAAACTGACGACCGAGCAAACTGGCATTAGCCGCTTCCTTCATCAGATCAAGTTCATCATGCAGATAATTTTTAAATTCTGCCACCACCTCACGCGGTTTCAAACGCTTGGCATCAGCAAACAACCGTTCCACCCAGCGCGCAGCAATATTCATCAACGCCAGATCCTGATTGATCACCGGCGCAATATTCGGACGCAAAACCTTAACCGCAACCTTCTGACCAATTCCGCCCTGCGCATTATACAAATGCGCCTCATGCACCTGAGCAATAGAAGCACTCGCCATGGGTTGCGGATTAAAGCAGGCATACAAAGCATCCAAAGGCTTGCCCAGCTCACTTTCAATCACATTAATCGCAATATCACTGTCAAACGGCGGCACATGATCCTGTAGCAAAGCCAGCTCACGAGCATAATCCGCCGGCAGAATATCCGGCCGCGTTGATAGCACCTGCCCAAACTTGACAAAAATCGGACCCAGACTCTCCAGAGCCAAACGTAAACGAACAGCCGGTGCTAACGCACGATATTTACGTCCCCTTGGCAACAAACGCAAAATTCTGCGTAGCCATACGTGAGGTACATGAGTGCGTGCCACCTCCAACAGATCATATACATAGACCGTATACACAATCACCCAAAAGCGTTTAGACCAGCTCCACATCAGTACTGCTCCGGTTATTCCCCAAAAAAAGTATTGTACGGGATTTTTCAAGAATGCACAGATCCCGCACCACTAAGCATCAACCTAAGCCTTCAAACTATTTTTTTCCGTTAACTGTATTGCCCCGTCAACCTCACCCGGAACAAACACATATGCGCGACCGAAACCAATTACCAAGCGCGCCTTCTCCAGTTGCAGTCGAAACAGCATAAAATCAGGCAAATCTGCCAGCACATCTACCGTATTACCTAGCTTATCCTTCATCGCTTGTAATACCTCAACACCTGGTGATGTATCCTTTTCCACCACCGACACCGATACAGAATAATTCAAGCGCGCGCGGGCAAAAATATTTCGCGCCACTGCCTCATCTTCAATCAGCATCACATTGGCCTGTTCCTGCTTCAGCAAATTTTGCGTATGCAAAGCCAACCCAGACAACAACACATACAAGCTGCTATCATGCTCAACAAACGGGGCATAACTCGCCTGCGGGACACCCTCCTCATTCACCGTAGACAAAATCAACGACTTCACCCCTTGCAAACGGGTTATCGCTGCTTGCAACTCCTGCACATCCTGTTTTTCACTCATCGCATCACCTGCTCACAAATAATTAAACATAAATAATAATCAGCTTGATCACAAAACACAAACCGTCAGGCCAATATCAACTGATTTCCTTCCACACAATCCCTGCCACCATTCAATCCAAACACCTCATTGCACTCACACCCCAGCCCATCAAACCGCCTCCCTGCAAAACCCAACTCTCGCCAAATCAATACCGACCGCAGGAAAATTCGGTCATCAAATTATTGCTCCCAAATCAACACCATCTCAAAGATCAATCACCTTATTGAGATAACTTGAGAATCAGAACTTTATACAAAGCTAAAATGACAAATAATAAGACTCAGCCAAACCCCAGAAACAAGCCTAATGCTTGTGCAGCGGCAAAATGCGCACAGAATAAAAAATACGCACCCATTTCGATGGATTGATTAAATAAATCACATAAGCCGCGCAGCCACATTGGGCGATAAGCTGAGTTACAGCTGAGCCAATATCGAAAATTAAGATTTTATCCTGATTGATGCACAGCTTTTGCCAGATTTTTGCGTATGAAGCGCCATGTTTTAACACTTTTCAGTTTTTATTTTTGCTACTGCCTGAAATAGTGAGGATGCATATGCTGAAAATATGCCCTATTTGCTGATAAGATTGATTGATGTATTTATTTTAAGCCTGCTGCCCAGATACCAATGTTTTGCTGATTGCATCTTTATTAGGCTGTTTTTTCAGTTGTTCTCTTCTGTCTTTTGCTAGTAACTGCAACACATTGATGAAGCGTGTTTGGTAGTCGTAATTATCCGTGTTGCTAAATAGAATATATTTTCCGAACTCCATATAAAAATGGACGTGATCATGACATAGCCTATTAGGAAAAAAAGTCATGCTCAATTCGATAGCGATGACATCTTTGTTGATATTTCTAAGTGTTGTGATGTAGTCAACAGATTTAAGGTAGCTCATATCAAGTTTTAGTCCTTCTATGTAGACTGCCTCTGGGGTGAAGCGAACTTGTTTAATATTGTGCCGTTTGTTTTTATATAGTGTGAAGAAAATAAAGCTACCAATGAGTGCAAATATACAAGCCACCAAACTTTCACCATCACCTTGTCTGGTTAATACAGCTAGCCCGCACAAAAGCGATGCTAAGGCACATATGCAGCAGAAAAACAGATGAAATTTGGCGTAAGCTTTAGAGCTACAGCGCCATTCCTGCATTATTGTTAAAATTTCAGCCTGATCGTACATACTTGATCCTGCTGTGGTTTATAGGGTGAAAAGTAGGGTTAAATGGCAAAAAATGCGGAAATTTTTCTAAGAGCGTAAATTGTTTCGATGCCTCTGGTTCGTTTTTATATAGTACTCGCTATAAGGAGAATTTTTTACACGTATAGAGAGAAATGCTAGCACAATTGATGGGTAAAGTAAGCTAATTTATCAATGATCTTCCTGAGTAAAATATCTGCTTTGGCCATCTAGCAGTAGGCTTTGATATTGATAAAATTATGTAGCAAAAAACCCTTTATCATGAATTCCGATCTTATAAACAGGAAATTGGTTATAAAAACCAAAATAAGCAGGTTTAACCGTTCGAATGCAAACACATTTAAGTTTTTAACTAGCAGAAATAAACCAATAGTACTACGCCATATGTTTACTGATCATCAACTGATGTCTTAAGAAAATCAAATAAAGCGACACAGCAGCGCGTAGGATTATCTTTTTTGCTATCTTGTTGATCTATCGGATGGAGCTTGCTTAGCTTGCAATAGTTAATTATTTTGAATGAAATGAAGTATTTTATGCAATTTGGGTTCTTTATAAATCAGTTTACCTGAGCATGTAAAAATAAAACCCAAGTAAATCAATGATCGCTTTTTTCCACATTGATATGACGATTTTATAAAAAAGCCAAAGGGGGGTTAGATTCAATTTCCCTGAAACAAAATTTATTGTGCACAGCAGTCATTATGCCATTGGCAAAATCCGGAGTTTTTCGCCATTCCAGTCTTTTTCTTAGCCGCTGTGGCGTGTGTTATGCTGTTGTTTACCTTTAGATAGCCGATGTCAATTATGACCTGGCCATGGCTGTCAAGCATGTTTACGCCTATCAGGGTGTCGCCGCAGCGATCTACTTTACCAATCAATGTACTGCTTTCTGATGGTTTCAACAGTAGTGGCGATGCCGCACTGGATCGAGTCTAACGTGATTGAATACTAATGTAAGAAATTTATTTAGATCTTAATTAATTTCTTCTTAATCCACCATTATTAGCAGAATAAAATTGCTGATCTTTTAGATTACCTTTGTTTAGACCCACTATTTTATAACAGCTACCCGAAGTGAGAGAAGGAACGGCAACCAAATTGATGATGTTCATAACCACAACGGCAATAATCAACAAATAGACAAAAGCCAGCTTATCACACACATAAGCACAAATTGACTTAGCGCAGTATAGGTAGTGTGTCTATTCGTTTTTATCGGGCGAAATGTGCAACATTGCCACACAGACTTACATGCCTAACCACAAAAAAACCAGAATCAACAATACCGAGCTGATCAATCGCGTAAAACCCACAGACACTAAAAAACAGCAGAGAACAGCATAAACTGTTATAATTGAAGAATATTTTGCAATATTTACCCTACTGACACGCTACTGCCATTTTGAGGCATTTTTTGAAAAAAATGACAAAAATAGCCAAATTTTCTCTGAAAAAATCCATTTTTTTTCACATAAATTACGCTGTAAGCCCCGTACCACAAGGCTTACAGCGGGGTCTATTATAGCTACCCGGGGTGAGAGAGGGAACTACAACTTCAGCACAGATGCACACCGCCTGTTCAAGATTATAGCTACCCGGGGTGAGAGAGGGAACTACAACAACGGAGGCATTACGCCAGTGGTGGGAGTTATTATAGCTACCCGGGGTGAGAGAGGGAACTACAACATTCATGCGATCGAACCCCGCAGGGGCAGAATTATAGCTACCCGGGGTGAGAGAGGGAACTACAACTTTCACATAGCAACACATTATGAATGTTCTCATAAAATTATTAATTTGCATCCAATTTAATCACTTCTCCTTTTTATCATTAAAAAATGCTAACCAATAGATTGGCCACTTGTTTTTTGATAGTAGATTGTTAACCGCATAGGCTATGATTACCAGAGAGATGGAGCCCGAAAGCACGGGAAACAATAAAAAGCTGAAATCGTAATTAACCTGACTTGCTGTTAACAATATAACCAACGGATTCGCACCTGCTGGGGGATGTATACATCTTAAGAATTGCATTGCTACAATAGCACAACCCACCGCTAAAGCAGTAACAAAAGCAGAATCACCGAATAATCTCAAAAATATAAGACCAATAAATGCTGATATCAAATGCCCCAAAATTACATTCCTTGGTTGTGCAAGAGGAGACTGAGAAACGGCAAATAAAATGACACATGAAGCCCCAAACGGCGCCATAATAAAATAGCTACCAGAATAGAGAGTCAGATACTCCAGCGTTAAAATTGCCAAAGTCCCGCCTAACAACCCTTGAAATAAATCAAGTAATTTAGGTCTACCAGGTAGTTTTTCACTACCGCCAAAAAAGAATGTCATTAATTGTTTTCCTTATAAGTTATAATGTATGAATAGATAATATGAACAGATCTGTACACTAAATTGATAATAGTACAGATCTGTTCACTCTGCAATTTATTTGGGTGATTTATTTTGAAAAAAACAGATGAATTAATTATTAAGACTGCTGAAAAACTGTTTTATCGGACTGGTTTTTTTAGTGTAGGTGTTGATGATATTAGAGATGTGTCAGGCTGCTCTAAAACCACTTTATACAATCACTTTGGAAGTAAAGATAAACTTATAGTAGAAGTATTAAAACATCGAGACTCAATATTTCGTACAAAGCTCGAGGATTCTCTAACAGGACTTAATGGAAAAAATGCTATTTTGGGAATATTTAAATGGCATAAAAAATGGTTTTCCGAAGTGGATTATAATGGCTGTTTATTCATGCGAGCAGTTGAGGAAATGCGTGAAACCTTGCCTTGTGTATCAGATATACTTATGGAGCATAAAGAATTTGTTAGAAGCCTAATTTATTCAAAAATTGAAGATTATTCCGATAAAGAGTCTTTGACAAATAAACTGATGGTGATACTTGAAGGCCTTATTAATGTAGGTGTAGAGTATCAAAATGATAAGAGTCTTCGTGATCAGATTGAACAAGATGCCATTAACTTGGTGTCAGACTTGTTGAATAGGCATTAAGTATACAAGTAGGTATTGGTAGAGTTTATTGTAATCACTTTAAGGTTATTATAGCTACCCGGGGTAAGAGAGAGAACGACAACTTACTTTTTTAATATCATAAATTAATCCAAGAAGTATTACTCCTCTTCATCATCTTCATCTTCGGATTTTCTGATTTCAGATTCGAAAAAATCGAATGCTTGTCTAACCAATAAATTTAATTCATTAAGAGCTTCTTCCTCATCTCCTTCCAATTCATCAAAACATTTAACCACCTCTTCTTTTAGTTCTTTTAGAATTAATATAAATCTAGGATTCTCTGTGTGCACAACAAATGCATCTAAAGGAAAATCCGAATTGTCTGCCATTAAAAACTTAGGTAATTTCATAAAATATATCCTTTTTCTTTTACTAAATGAAAAATCATTTTAAAATTTTCAATATCTTTTTGGGAAAAAAAACGGTCTCTTTTTTTATACTTTTTGGGTGAAAGACGATCAAATTCCTTTTCCCAAAACCTGATAAGTGAGGTATTAACCTTAAAAGCCTGCGCTACTTCGCCTATAAAATAAATTATAGCTACCCGGCGTAAGAGAGAGAACGACAACTTACTTTTTTAATATCATAAATTAATCTAAGAAGTATTACTCCTCTTCATCATCTTAGTATTTTCTGATTTCAGATTCGCAAAAAACGAATGCTTGTATAATCAATGAGTCTAATTCATTAAGAGCTTCTTCCTCATCTCCTTCCAATTTATCAAAACATTTAACCTCATCTTCTTTTACATTTAATATAAATCTAGGATTCTCTGTGTGCACAACAAATAAATCTAAAGGAAAATCCGAATTGTCTGCCATTAAAAACTTAGGTAATTCCATAAGGTGTATCCTTTTTCTTTTACTAAATGAAAAATCATTTAAAATTTTCAATATCTTTTGGGGTAAAAAAACGGTCTCTTTTTTTATACTTTTTGGGTGAAAGACGATCAAATTCCTTTTCCCAAAACCTGATAAGTGAAGTATTAACCTTAAAAGCCTGCGCTACTTCGCCTATAAAATAAATTATAGCTAACCGAGGTGAAAGAGGGAACCACAACCTATTGTTTCGATTACCTAACTGATCCCGAGTATCATAGTTAATGCGCTGAGGTGGCTGCCATTCAGCTAGAATGCACCTTTTCTCCTTGAAATATAGCTTTCCCTGATTGGCACGCGGCAGGCACAGTTGGCTTTGCCTCCCCAGCTTTCGAGCACGATAGCGGCTTCTCTCTTTTTCGATAAAGTCATCGAGAAAAGTTTTCAGTCAGCTAAATATTTTTCTGAATTCCGCTGATTGATTACTAAACCGGCATACCATCATGTTAGTAAAATCGATTAGCAAAGCCTTTAGAGCCTATCGAAATCCTATATGCGCAATAATTTAGAAACATCAGATATGATTTTCTGGCGCAATAATGCCAGATAGCGATGATTCAAATACAAGATTGCAGTTATTCACAACTTATATTAAAGAAAAAAGCGATTGAACTAAATTTATCTGTTTATAACCAAAATCTCTGCAGCATAAATTGGCAACCAGCCAATGATCAAAACACAGAATACATAAAAACCAGCCTTAAACTCCCCTATTCCAATCAGCACACAACCAGCCCACCATGGCCCAGACTGCTCAAGTCTGTTCAACCCCATCATCCCAAAAAATGAGCAAACTTAATGCCAAGATAAATCACCAATTTAGCTGCTGAAACCTATTTTAAATAGCACCATTTATCATACCCTGTCGCCATCATTTAAACCCACCCATCAACACCCAAACAAGCTAATTAACCAACAACCTTATTTCCTACCCCAAAACACTGAATCAAGATTAAAAATAAATAACCCAGCCCAAAAAAAGCATTACGCGCTCACCAAAATAGAATGCATATTATGATAACATCTGCGCATTATTAATTTTTCTTGCAGCAACCACGCAAAAATACCCTATCGATCAATCGATACAGCAAGATTAAGCACATAAGTCACACACCCAGATTAGCAAATATAGAAATCCGAATATGAACACCACAGCGCAACCAACCAAAACATCAATCACCACCAAACGTTTGTTTAAACTAGCCTTATTCTGCCTTCTTTTCATCCTCTTCATGTATCTGTATGCCAGCTTAGACCGCAGAACAGCAACCAACCACAAACCCTTTCACGACAGCATGGTGATTGCAACATTTCAGCCAGACGGCTCATTTCTGGCCTTACCCTATCACTACCTGCAACAACATCCCATCAGCAACAGCAGCTTCTTAGCCAAAGCGCCAAGTGGCGAAAAAGAAAAAAATGGCAACGAAACCATCACCTATAAAGTCATCGCGCAACAAAACCAACAGCAGACCATGCAAACAATCCTCCGCGCCCCAAACCAAATAACCATAGCGCGTTACACCGCCAGCAATTCAACCATCACCCCGATTGAATCCACGGTGTACAATGTTCAAACCCTGATCATGTCCACCCTCTCCGCCCTGATCATCCTACTGTTGCTGCAAATATGGTTGAAATGGCAGCATCGCCGTCGTCTGGCTGCCGAAAAGCAATGAACATAAACAACCGCGCCACCAATACGCACACTCGAAGCTAGACCACACATGCAGCAAATAAAACCAACTTAATATGCAATTAGCATTAAAAGGCCTAAAAAAATATTGCTGCATGCAACCAAAGTTCTACGGCAAAGATTAAAAGATCTTTGCCGATCACTATATCTCCCTAATACCTCTCAAGACCCTGATCACCACGCCAAGCATGGTATTGCTTTGATAATATGCCACAATCATACAATGGCAACTCAATCTAGCGCTTGAAAAGCAACCGCAAACAGCTATTTTCAAACCACACAGCCCAGCCTATCTGCCATCATCAAATCAAACATTATTGGCTAACAATGGCGCCCTATCAGCGTAGCTAAAAACACATCTTTAAACAAACGCGCCAAATCGCTTGAATAACACCTTAAAAAGAGCAAGCCCAATGATTTAATCCAGCCTAAATGACAATACCGTTTAATTTTAAGGTCAAAATAGCCAGACAAAGCAGGATTTGTTCTATAAATCCTCTGCAACAGATAGAATTTCTTAAAAAGAGGCAAAGCAAACATTAATTCCACATTTCTGCAAAATTAAACCAACACAATTTATTCTATCAGCATATTAATTTTAGCCTGGCAAAATAGGTACAATAACCACATAGACCAACACACTTGAACTCAACAAAGACCCAATCCAGCAAAACCGAGCTGATCAATCGCGTAAAATCCACAGACACTAAAAAACAGCAGAGAACAGCATAAGCTGTTATAATTGAACAGCATTTTGCAATATCCATCCTACTGACACGCTACTGCCATTTTGAGGAATTTTTTGAAAAAAATGACAAAAATAGCCAAATTTTCTCTGAAAAAATCCATTTTTTTTCACATAAATTACGCTGTAAGCCCCGTACCACAAGGCTTACAGCGGGGTCTATTATAGCTACCCGGGGTGAGAGAGGGAACTACAACACAACGAATACGACAAATTATACACATAGAATTATAGCTACCCGGGGTGAGAGAGGGAACTACAACTTGGCAAACGTGGTGCCTGTCGCAAGGGTGATTATAGCTACCCGGGGTGAGAGAGGGAACTACAACCTTGGCGAGTCAATTGAGACTTCACAGACCATTATAGCTACCCGGGGTGAGAGAGGGAACTACAACAAACAAGTCAAATGAACTAAGTTTGCAGGCATTATAGCTACCTCGGATGAGAGTGGGTATAAAAACGATCTAGACAAATGTTCTTTCAGCCTAATGATCTTTGATTTCTCGCGCCTAACCACAGCTAATAACAATAAATAAGAGTTTATCAACCAGCTGATTTTCTATAATCACAAATGGATTTAGCGCAGTTTTTCAGTTTGTCTAGTCATTTTTGTTGGGAAAAATAGGCGAATTGCCACTCAAAGCAAACTGCCTGATCACATAAAAGCCCGATCAAGTAAAACCGATCTCACCTACCCCACTTAAGCAGCAGACAATAAAAAACAGCAGAGAACAGCATAAACTGTTATAATTGAACAGCATTTTGCAATATTCATCCTACTGACACGCTACTGCCATTTTGAGGCATTTTTTGAAAAAAATGAAAAAAATAGCCCAATTTTCTCTGAAAAAATCCATTTTTTTTTCACATAAATTACGCTGTAAGCCCCGTACCACAAGGCTTACAGCGGGGTCTATTATAGCTACCCGGGGTGAGAGAGGAAAGAACAACAGACCAACTGAAAGGGTGTTTGTTGGCTATATTATAGCTACCCGGGGTGAGAGAGGAAAGAACAACAATTGAGTATTGATGTATTTAGTTTTATGGGCAAGGCAAGCAAATCGTGAAACAGTTGCTAGAAATAAACTAATCCATCAGACTGTTTTTTAACTTTCATGTTAGTGCGGTTGATTGTTATCATTTTGATTGTGCGTATCATAGGAATGTAGTCGAGTAAATCTTTAATCCTTTTTAATTTTTTCCGCTTTATCAAATACCCAGTGATTATGTTTGAAATGGTATAAATAAGTATAAGCATCTGGTTTAAAGTCTAAATCATCTGGTAAAAACTCTAAATCATCATCAGAATAAATTTGAATGTCTTTTTTGTAAATGACCATAGCTGTTATATCATAATTATCTAATCCTCTTTCGAGTAAATGTTTTTTTATTTCATTACTTAAGAAATATGGTTCAGTTACGCCTTTATAATAAGAAAAATATCCTGAAGGGTTATCGATATTCCAATACATTTTTTCCTGCTCTGTTTTACCTGTAAAATTAACAGTAATATAGGCTGCCAGTTTTTTTATCATAATAATCATAAGAAGGATTGGCGGCTGGATCGTCTTCAAGCCTAAAATTAGTCACATTATCTATATTCATTGGTAATTCTGACAGGACCTTATCTATCGGTTGACTTTGACAGGAAAAGCAAAAAAATAGCAACCAACATCCTACTATGTGAACTAGAACTTTAATTTTTATATTAGTTTTTGATAATGTTTTAAAATATACTTTATTCATTTTGCCTTTGCATCCTTTAGTGCGGTTTATTTTTTTATCTTGATTTTTAGTATTATATGAATTTATTTGAATACTTCTTTAATGAAATCAGTATCAATTTTTTCCGCTTTATCAAAGATCCAGTGATTATTTTTGAAATGGTATGAATAAGCAGAAGCAACTGATTTAACCTCTGATTCATCAATAGAAGAAATTTTTTCGAGGTCTTTTTCGTAAATGACTATAGCTGTTATATCATAATTATCCAGCCCTCTTTCTTGTAAATGTTTTTTTATTTCATTACTTAATAAATCTGGTTGATTGGCTCCTTTACGCTGAGCAAAATATCCTGAAGGGTTATCAACATTCCAATACATTTTTTCTTGCTCTGTTTTACCTACAAAAAGAATAAAAATATAGGCCGCCAGTTTTTTATTATAATAATGATAATAAGGATAGAAGTCTGAATCATCTGGTTCAAGCTCAAAATAGCCTGATTCATCATCTTCAAGCCCAAAATTAATCCCATTATCTATACTCATTGGTAATGCCGAAATGACCTTATCTATATCTATCGCCTGATTTTGACAGGAAAAACAAAATAATAGCGACAAACATGCTATTATTTGCACTAAAACTTTAATATTTTTATTAATCTTGGATAACACTTTAAAATACATTTTGTTCATTTTCTTTTGCATCATTTGTAGGGGAGTTCTTGAGATTTTTGTGGATAGTGCTGGTTTTTTATTACCAATCTGCATCCCTGTTCATCAATTTCTTATATTGTATCTAATAGCGTAGCAATTGACGAGAATAATTTATTCCAATAGCATTAAACCATTTACCTTCTTGGTTCAGCCAGACAGTTTTTTTCAGTATCATTGGCATGATTAGAGTCGCAATAAATAATATTTTTTTGTCTGCCTGCACGGTAAGGCTAAGTTGTCATTTCTTCTATAAGTGTTTTTCAATATCATCTTTCCATTTTTTGTCGTCACTTCATCTTTCCCTTTCAGAGCAATTTTATAAAGTGCAAAACGTTGGTCATTTATTTCGTTTCTTACTTTTGCTTCAAATATTCCTTTTACATCTACACATTTATCAGCAAGTTCATTACCATTTGATTTATATTGTTGAAAAGGGATATTACCGGATATGATGTTTTTTTGTCTTTAATGGTAACAGTGATTTTTTTGCAAATAAATTTGCACTATCTACTACAATATATATCACATCCTCTATAGTTGCTGAATTTATTTTTTATACTCATTGGATTTAGTATCTTGTCGGGCAAAATAAGCATCTAATACCGTTGGATTATCCCCATAAGGCGGTTTGTTTAATGTAACAGTTTGTCCCGTATTCGTTATTTGAATTCTTGCTCCGCTCGATTGCCCTTCATGGGTAGTTCCTTCAATAGAGCCGCCTATATTGCTTCTGTTTGTAGCCCCGCTATTATGAAAATCATTGGAGCAGGAAGTAAAAGACAGACAGAAAAATAAGCTAAGTCCCAAAACAGCATGGAATTTTCCTTTTCCGTATTTAATATCTAGTTTTTGTTGAAAATCGTGTATGTGAAGAGTTTTTTTATATTTCTTCATATGATAGCGTATTAAGTGTGTAGCCTATTATGTTTTTATAGTTTTCTCCAAAAGAGAAAAGAATAGATAGAGAGGCATTTTTGACGGATTTATCGGGTTGCAAATGATAGATGCCTTCATATTCTTCTAGCTTGGGAATATCTTCCTTTTTTATTTTTCTGAACTCAGCTAACGCTTGTAAATTTGATAATAAATGTTGTTCTTGTAGTTTTCCGGTTATTATTATTTCTGTTATTGGTTCACTTTTTCTTGTAAAGTAAAGAGTATGCTTTCCATTAATTTTTCATTTTTTACTTCACTAGGCACTGCTATGTAAGGAGGAAGTAACAAACCAATTGCACTGTATGAGCATAGGGATGACATTATATTTTTTTATGACAATAATAATTTTGATAAGCCTTAAATACTTTTTGAGGGTTATCTACTGTATATTTATGGGAAAGGTCGTTGAGAATCCTATCTGCTTTTTTTGTATTTCAATTATATTGGTCAGGTAGTGCAAAGTGCCTTGTGGTGAGATTGTGATTAGCAAATCGGAAGTAATCAAATCTAAATTCTTATATAATATTTTATCACTTTCAGATATACGATTGCTCCAATATTGATTCTTAAACGTTTCCCAACGTACTTTAAAAAACGCTTGTATAGAATGACGGGTGCAGTATATGAGTGCGGTTTTAAGAATTTATGGAGAGTATATACCTGATTTCAGATAATTGTGAATTTATTTCCTCTTTATTTTAGGAGGATTTTTAATTAATCAATTACTTTGAATAATAACAATTTTTGCCAATATATTTTTTTATTATCACGCATATTATGCACGGCAATCCATAGTAAAAAAGTCCTGAATGATTATATATCATTTAGTAGCAATAAATTAGTATATAATTATTCAGGATTTTTAACTATTTGTTGATTTTCTATAAAACTATTTAAAAATAATTCTTTTTTTAAAACTATTATTTTCTATTGCGTAATACGCCATATTTGAAGTAATCTTCCATTCCTATATTATCCTCAGTATTATAATCAGCAGGTATAGGGCAGTCCAATATTTTGGTTTCAATTGATAAAGGTTTTAATTTTATTTCCTTAGTGACTTCATAAATTTTTTCAATCTCAAAAAAAACATTTTCTTCATCAAATGTCCCCAAGCAAATTCCTTTTTTATTATTTTCTAATCGAACATCAATAGAATATACATATTTATTAGCAACGGGGAGCACATCTCTTAAAATGTCATTTTTATCATATAAAAGAATATAACTATCTTTAAGATTACCTTTAATACCTATCGGTCGAACATAATAAAACTCTGTATCAAGACCAAAAGTATCTGGTTGAAAATAAACTTCATTATGAAGGTGAAAAAGCTTGTCTAACTCTTTTGATTTAAAATAATAATTATTTTGTTCATATTGTTCTTCATAGACAAATTTTGTATCTATATATTGATTTTCGTAGGCATTACCACTGAATGGTAAAAAAATTGCTAATAATAAACTAATCAAATAGTGTTTAATTTTTATGGTAGTGCGGTTTATTTTCATTTTCATCATCTTCATCTTTGGTATTATATGAATTTAGTCTAACAAATTTTGCAGGATTAGTTATTACGCTTTCTCCCAAATCTTTCGCATTTAATACTTTTGCTACTTCTAAATGCAAATGGGGGGCATGTCCTTTATTAGCTATCGAACCAGATACTCCTGCAAAACCTAATGGAGTTCCAACATTCACTTCTGTTCTATTTATACCATCTGTTTCTTTAATATCAATTCCTTTTAATTTTTTTATTAAAAAAGTCAATAAGTTGATAAACCGTAGCATCAATAGGTGGTAAAAATTGCTTCATAGGGTTTTCTCTTTTGTATTTTTATGTTTTAAAAAAAATAATATCAGTAAAACTGAAATATAAAGAATTAAAGGAATCTTATAAATCATATCAATGATATTTTGTCCTATCATTTCATTTTCATCAGAAAACAAAACATAATAACTATTGTGACTTAAATAATTAATATAATTATAATTTTCAGAAAGAGGATTCAATTTTAGCGCCAAAAAGACAGTAGGATCATCGTTGCAAATAAGAATTTGGGTAAAACCTTTAATTAATAGTAATAGTATTATTAAGATCTTTAATAATTTCATATTGTCATCCATTTATAATCTTATTGAACTGATTGAATTTCGACTTTAATTCGGGGATATCCTTCATAAATATTACTTTTTCCCTATTCTTTTCTTCCAATAATATAATGATATTCAATATCTACCCAATTATTTTTTACAATGTGTCTTTTTTCTACTTGATTAACTTTTGTACTTAGCTTATTTGCTTAATATTGTTTGAGATAATAGCGTAGCAATAGACGAAAATAACTTATTCCAAAATTGATTTGAATTTTAATGATTTCAGCCTTTTCTTCACCCACAAAAATGACAATAAACATGAAATTAGGTTTCCGATTGCCATAGAGATAAAAATGCCATTCATTCCCATTTTTTGAACATAGACTAAATATAGTCCTATAGAAAAAATAATGATCATTCTAATATAAAGGATAATTACCGCAGGTAGGGGTTTTCCTGTCGCTTGAAAGAATGATGCGATTATCCACGTTATTGCCATAAAACAAAAGGTAAATGATACGATTAGCACTTGTTTTCTGGCAAGATCAATCACTTCTGGTATTGAAGTAAATATTGAAAATAACCAAGGAGAAAGTAACACATAAAGTGCTGCAATGATGCTACATAATATCATTATTGCCCTTAAGCTTAGATTAAAAGCTTCTTTAATCCGATCAAGTTGATTACGTCCATAATTTTGCGAAATAAAGACCGTCATTGCACCAGCAATAGCAATCATCGGAATAACTAAAATCTGATCAATTCTCCCAACCAATGTCCATGCATTCATTGCATTTTCATCAAAGGTATTGGTGATCATTTTGTTATATGCAACGATAATGATATAAGTTGAGGCTGTCATTAAAAACTGAGGCAATCCAATCCGTATGATTTCTCTGGCAATTTTTCCGTTAAAGTGAGTAAAGTTAAATGTTAACGGAATTCTTGATTTTCCCTTGTGTATAAAGCGGATTAAATAGATAAAAGCCATAAATAACGATATTGTTGTGGCTAAACCTGCACCAGCCACCCCCATATCGAGTACAAATATCAATATCGGATCAAGTATGATATTGAGCGTTACCATAATCATAAATGATATTGCAGTAACATATGTCAGGCCTTCGCCAATAAGAATACCGCCATAAACCTGTAATAATATTATGAACAGTAAACCAGGGGCTAATGAATATAAAAACTGTAGACTATAGACTGTTGCTTCTAGGCTTAATTTATCACCTGATAATAAATTAATAATTTGTGGGCCAAAAGCATAACACATAATCATAAATGGCACGGTTAGCAGTAAAGCTATGACGACACCTGTAACACCTAGATTTTGATAATGATTAAATCGTTTTTCGCCGATTAATCGCCCCGTTGTGATACTGAGTCCAACGGCTAAACCTGAGGCGATAGCTTCAAAGACAAAAAATAATGGAAATAAAAGACCGGTTCCCGTCAACGGGGCTGAAGAAGTAGGATTGATCAATGAAATAAAATAGGTATTTATGATTAAGTAAGCATAATTTAATAAGTGACCAATGAGAATGGGAATCCCTATTTTTATAATTATTGGCATGATTGGACCTTCAAACATGCCTTTTTGCAATTTTTCTTGAAAATTTGACATAGATTTCTCTTTAAGTTTATTTTTTAAATAGTGATGTTATTTTTTCTCTAGCGCAAAAAAGCTTCTAATCGGCATGTTATCGAGAGCAAAATATCCATTATATTTTTCACCTTATAGTACCTGCCCGAACAGCACCTATCCCAACCTAAAATGTTTTGTTAGACAGTTCATGGCGGTAAAACCTTCTTGCCTTTTGATGGAATGAATCGCAGAAGGGATATTTTATTTACGACGAAAAAATTAACTGTCTATAATTGATGGAATAATATAATCCGCCATGAGTTCCCACCTGTCGATTATCATCTTGTCGACTTTCGATACGATTGCCACTATCAGATCCTTTTCGGGAACACAATAGAGATAAGTTCCGCCTACACCTGCCGCTAGAAAAGTGTTAATCCCCTTATCTTCTCTAAGCCACCACATATAGCCACAATCTTCCGTATGCTGTTTTAGCGATTCAGTTATCCAGTTTTCTGAAATGATCGGCTTGTCATTGCAATGGCCTTTATTCAAATACAAATATCCCAAACGAAGCATATCACGCAGAGTTAAAGACAGTCCCCAGCCTCCAGTATTGATATTTTGAGGATCTTTTATCCAACCAGTAATATTTTCACCATAGACCTCTTCTTTAGAAAAGGATTTCATCTGCTGGTCAACGATCTCTTTCACCCCTAAATGGCTGAATAATGATTTATTGGCAAATTCTCGGGTTGATAGTCCCGTACTCCGCGTAATAATCGCTGAAAGAAGGTGGGCATTAGACATATTGAATTGAAACTCCCCAAGCTGGCCTTTTTGTCCCAACATTTCAAGCATAAACATCGTCCAATTCTTTTGCCTTCTCAACCTATCTAATGGCTCACTCTTTTTCCAAGAATAGGGTGCAGTCATGGTTAGTAAATGTTTGATTGTTAGATTTCGCTTTAACATATCACTGGCTTTGGATTCTGTTTCTGGAAAGAAATCCAGTATTGGTTGATCGACGCTTTTTATATATCCTTTATCAATGGCTATTCCCACTAAAGCGGAAGTAACGCTTTGTGTTACTGAAGTGAGATGATGAGTATTTTCAGCATGGTAACCTTTGAAATATTTTTCAAACACAATGCCGCCTTTTCGCAAAATTGCGATTCCTTTAATAATGCCTAGTTGAAAATTCAAGGCGACATCCAGCTCTCTCAATTTATCTGGATTCATATCCACCGATTCTGCATCAATGGTTTCTAATTCTTTTATATTAGCCATAATCAAGTATCCACTTTTTAAGTCGTAGGAGTTAAATATTTTCCGATTAGTGATTTTGGATTTTTCACCAAGTCTTTAGGCGTTCCTTCGGCAATAATTTCACCACCTTTTAATCCTCCTTCAGGACCAAGTTCCACAATCCAATCACACGATTCAAGAACTTCATGATTATGCTCAACAACAATCACAGAGTTTCCGCTTTTGATTAATTCATCCAACAGTTTTATCAGCTGAGCTGTATCATAAAGGCTTAAACCGGTAGTGGGTTCATCCATGATATACAAGATATTACCTTTTCGTTGCTGTCCTAATTCCTTCGCGAGTTTAAGTCTTTGGGTTTCCCCTCCGCTCATTGTTGAAGTGGGTTGCCCAAGCTTTATATATCCCATACCAATCCGTTCCATTATCTGTAACGGACGAACGATGAAATCATTATCACTAAATAGGGCTATCGCTTCCGAAATCTGCATATCAAGAATTTCTGAAATATTTTTCCCTTTATACATGACAGTTAAAGCTTCGTTGTTATATCTTTTACCTTTACATTTTTCGCATGTTGCGTACATCTTTAAGCTACCTTCAGGAAAAATAGCTTTACGTCCACTACCATGACACTCTCGGCAAGCGCCCTCGGAATTGAAGGAAAAGTGTCCAGCCGTTAAATTTAACCGTTTTGCTTCGGGTTGTTCTGCAAATAATCTGCGTATCTTGTCCCATATTTTGGTAAAAGTAACAGGATTCGAATTTATATTTCTTCCTATTGGTGCCTGCGATACTTCAGCAAAGCCAGAAATATTTTCTGCGCCATCAAGCCTTTCGGCTATTGTTTCGATTAATAGTGATTCATCTTCAAAATCTACTTCGTTTTCTTCTCCATTGGTATTGTTCTTATTGGCGTCTAAGCGAAAATAACTTTTTAACAGGGGCGTAAGCGTGTTCGATATCAAGGAGCTTTTACCACTTCCGGAAATGCCCGAAACCCCAATAAGAACGCCTAATGGAAATGCGACTGAAATATCTTTTAAATTGTTGGTTTTGGCATGTCGAATGACTAAACGAGGAATATCAGAGTCATCGATATTTTGTTTTAACATCCTTACCGGCATTTTTGCCTTGCCGGAAAGATATTGTCCTGTCAATGATTTATCGCATTTTAACAGGCCAGCATAATCACCTTGATAAATAACTTCTCCGCCTTCAATCCCCGCTTTTGGGCCAATATCAATGATATGTTCAGCTATTTCTATCGTACTTCGGTCATGTTCCACAACAATAACCGTGTTGCCCAAATCTTTAAGCGCTTTTATGGATTGTAAAAGTTCAAGTTTTTCTGATTCATGTAGTCCGACTGTGGGTTCATCAAGAATATAGATAAGTGATTCAAGTTTCGACTCCAAATGCGAGTTAAGGAAGAGTCGTTGTATTTCCCCGCCACTTAGTGAGGACATTTCTCTATAAAGTGACAAATGACCTAAACGAGAAGCAATTAATGAGTTTGTTTTACCCAAAATATCGTTAAGAAGATTTTTCCCAAATTGCGTTATTTCGTTTAGTTCCAATGCCGATTCAAAAAACGTTTTAGCCTCGTCTAAAGTCATTTTGCCGACTTGACCAATATGTTTATCATTAATTAATATGTTGCGAGCTTCTTCACCTATGCGATATCCATGACATTCTGAGCAAAGGGTTATTTCGTATAGACCATTTAAATATTCGCCTCTTTTGTGTTTAGCTTGCAAAATTCTTGATAAGCAGAAGCTTTGATTTGCACTGTTATTGCTGACATAATGCCCGTTTACCACGTCTTCTTTTATTTCATCCGGTATTTCTAAATAAGGCTGATCCATATAGCCTTTGAAATTCCTTTCCAAGACGCGAAGTATACCAGGGGTTACCCCGATAAAATTAAATAACTCTCGAACGGTGGGATTTTTATTTGCAATAAGCTTTTCCATATTAACGTGATAATATGCACCTCTGCCAGCGCATTTCATACACATTCCGTTAGGGTTATTATAGGAAAAATAGCCTAATTCAAGTCGCTCTTCCTCATGTCCACACTTAGCGCAGATCCTATCTTGTCCAATAGTTTTGTTGCACTCTGAACATTTAACCTGCCCTTCACTTGAATACAGTAGGGCGAGAAGGTTGAATATGTTTGTTTTTGAACCGACTGTTGATCTTGGGTTATTCTGACGTACAACGCTTTGTTTAACTGCAATTGTCGGGCCAATACCCTTTATGCTTGCAAATTTTCTCTCATTTTCAAGTCCCGGAAAGATTCCTAATGATTGAAGATACCCTTTACGTCCTTCTTCAAACACAATATCAAACATCAGACTAGACTTTCCTGATCCACTTATACCGGTGGCAACGGTTAATTTGTTTTTGGGAATAGTAATATCAACATCTTTAAGATTGTGAATCCGAGCTCCTGTTATTTTTATACTTTTCATCTAATAAAACCTTGTCTTTTTAATTAAGAAATTCCAACTAATTTATTTATCGTTAAGATCAACCTATTGAGGAAATATAGAGCAATAATTTTTATTAGTGAAATGAAATTTTAAAATTTTTTAAAATTTATTGATTATATTTTAATAATATGGGTTAATTTAATATTTATATTTTAAAAATATTCATTTGGTATATTAAGATTTATATTGTGTTTTTACCGAAATTGGACCTCATTTGCGGCGATTCAGGTTCGGTTATTGATGTCAAATGGTTAGATACAGTTATTTTTAATCTGCTTAAACCCGATCGTTTATCTGCATTTTTGCGAAAAACTGCTCTAATCACAGAGCTTATTGGGTGATTGTCGTTTTCTCTCTCATTCCGGGTAGTGATAATCTGGCCACAATGGGCGGAATAATTAAGCCTGTTGTAGTTCAATCTCTAAGGCTGATTGCCTACTCATGTAAGTTAAATCATCTGCACTACCAAAACGATTAGACCATGTAAATCGGCATACCCAACATAGAATTTTAGTCCTTTTTATTCTAAAACTTTTGCTGTCCCATCATTTTATGCTGATTATAGAGTGAACACTATTGAACGTTCTATTCTTGATGATAATAAACATCGAGTCTTATTAGCCGCAGTCAAAGCTAAATGGTGGCTTCTAATGAGGGCTTAGGTATTAAATCAATAGACTCGAGTGTACTATGGTGACTGGAGTAAGTATTTATAAATCGTTGATTAATTAATACCAATAGTATTAAAATCAAAATCTTCTCCAGAAAATCCAATGAATTTTTATGAAAATGGCAAATAGATTAAGACCATGCATCAAGGTTTTTTCAATGATCAACGAGAAAAAAACCTTTCAAAAATTTGTTATTTTATTAGCTATCGTATTAAGCTTATTAGTCTTCGTATTCACTGTAATTAGCTTAAAAATAATGGATCCCGAATTTAAAATATATGGAGATGAAGCTCTGTTAAAAGATATTAAAATTAATATAAAATTTATTAGAAAACAGTATGATAGAGATGATGAAGCTAAGCTAGTTACTGCTTTGTATGAAGGTAAAAGGTACAAAGTACAAGAACGATATGCAGATTCATATATTTTTTATTTATCCTACAAGGACTCTTTAGTAACAATGTTTGAGACTGAAAATCTTATGCAACATGCAAACGATTATATCAATCATTTGTATGTTAAAAAGGATGAGCAGGGTCAAATTTATCTCTTTTATGTAGGAACAGAAACTCATATCAAAAATGGATGGGGATTACAAACTCCTTCGGTAATTCCGCTCCATCAGTTTTTTAAAAAAGAAAATATTACCGATAAGGAAGAGCAAGAAAAATATAAGAGTTATTTCTTTGATTTTCATAATCCTGATAGATCATTTTATAAAATAGTAAGTGAAAATCCCAAAACACAAAAATAAAGTTAAAACATTTTATAAAATTCTTTATAAACATATCCAGTCAAATATGACACACTTGAAAAGTTGGAAAATTTCGAACAAAACAATAGGAACATTATGCTATAAATAATAACATTACCCTAAAAATAAAAGAAGAGGATAAAAAAATACCTCCTAGTCGCTCTCTAGATTTTTAAGTAATTAATAAAATAAAAAATTAATAATATGCCATGACATAACTCTATTATACTAACAGCATCTACTAAAAAATCAGCCAAGAAATCCATTGATTCACTTGGGAATGGACACTTTTCTCCCATAGTTTCTTTTGATAATGAATAAAAAAAGATTTTGAATTTGAAGAAAAAGGGTTTTTATATTCAGATACAAAAAAGAATCAAAGCTAGGCAATTATGTTGAGGGACGTTTAATTAATCAAAAATTAGAGAAAAGGGGAAATTTTATCAATCTACTAAAGACAAAAATCCATCAGAAATTGAAAAATAGATTGATATATTAAAACTAATAAAAAACGCACAATGCAAAAATTAAAAATGATATTTTTATTATTTCTATTTGTATTTTCGTGTGGTTTAAAATCTCAACAATTCAATAGTCCAGTTAATACGATTCCTTTTAAACAAATTATTTTGATGACAATGATATAATTTATCATATTTTATCTGAAAACAAGGCACTATAGCTAAGATACAACTTATTGTTTAAATAGATAATAGATTAAACAATCTCAGCAAAATAGCAGAGACTAAGCATATAGATCTCACTATAGGTAATACGGCAAGATTAACTTACTTACAATCTGCTGCGGATGAAATAAAAACATTTACCCATATTCGAATAGATAAAGATCATGAATGATTAATTATGGATATAAATTGACCAATTCAAATTTCAAAAACATGAATATCATGACAATATTTTTTCATCTAGATAATAGAGAAAACCGCATTTTAGAAAATACTGATCCTTTCTATGATAAAAAAAGCGTTAAATGACTGGAAGTAGAAAATACATTTCTAGATCAAACCAGTTTTAACAACGCCAATGTGCTTATAAAAAAAACCATAAAAATATAAAAGAAACTGAGTTAACTCTATAAGAACAGTATCTTACTTAATACTATCAGAAAATTTACTAAGTAGAATTTAAGCAATTTTCTTCCACCCCGGGTAGCTATAATCAGCATTTCATAGGTCAACGGTAAGCCATGATTGTTCGGTTGTAGTTCCCTCTCTCACCCCGGGTAGCTATAATAGCAACGCCATCACCCGCAATTCTATACCTGTTGTAGTTCCCTCTCTCACCCCGGGTAGCTATAATAGACCTCGCTGTAAGCCTTGTGGTACGGGGCTTACAGCGAAATTTACGCGTAAAAAAATGGATTTTTTCTGAGAAAATTGGGCTATTTTTTTCATTTTTTTCAAAAAATGCCTCAAAATGGCAGTAGCGTGTCAGTAGTCAGAATATTGAATATGTAGCTTATATTATAACCTGTTACGCTGATCATTTCTGCTTTTCTGTCGCCTGCAGGTTTAGCTATTTTGCTCCGATCCGTTGTGCTGGTTGTAACTTTTTTGCAGGGGAAATATTTAGGTCTAAGTGGTTTTTTTGCACAGCTCCAAATAAATATAACTATGCAAATAACATCATTTACTTTAGTGACATCTTGAAGATATGTGAAATAGATTTTTTACTGGCGATTTGTTGCCCGAATTCTGCTTGCTGTAGCGGTGATGTTGGTGCAATAAAGGATTATCTGGCTCATTTTGCATTAAAACGCAACGCTATTTTATTCTGGGTTTGATAAAACTGGCTGCATTGCGCTCATTTATCATGTTGCAACGATGACAACTGCCTGTTAAGAGATGATTTTGCCGATTGGCTTTGAGGGCGATGATATTGGCACATCATGTTTCTTTCATGAAGACAAATGCAAACAGGTTGTCATGCTTAAAAATAGCTTGTTTCTCACCTCGGGTAACGTTAATTTCTGATGATGCTGATCCTGATGTATTTTTAGCTGAGGATGCGGTTGCTGGGCCTGTGTGAGGATTAGTCATATTGTTGAAGTTATCAAGCCTGGATTATGCTGAGTAGGTGAATGTTATTGCTGATGGATGTGCAAAATAAAACACAGTTTAATTAACTATTATTAACTTATATAAGTTTTTAATTTCTAGGGTTTACTGTTTCAACTATTTTTTTCTTTTATATTAATAATGATTTACATATGATCTAATAATATAATACAATTGATTCTCATTTATATTAACAATATTCAATATTACTTATCTCTTTGCGCCACCAGTGATGAGCAGTGTGCGGTGATGAGATAGGGTTCAGTACACCTAAGGAGGAGAATCAATGCGCGGGCGGTATCAGCTGCAGCAGGCACAGAAGTTATTCTGCTGGCTTGTGTTGTTTATTAGTTTCAATGCCATGTCGATGGCAAGGTGCAGTTATCGCGCGGATAAGGCTTTGGGCTGATGTATCGTGCGCTGACAGCGGTGTTGATCGGTTTGAGCATTGTGTGTTTGCTGGTGGGCGCGGATGCTGTGTCGTGGTCGGGCTTAGTGGCCGGTGCCGAGGATGACTGGCTAACGCTACGCGCCAGCCGTTTACCACGGCTGATCGCCATTATTTTGACGGGTATGGGGCTGTCTGTTGCCGGGGTGATTCTGCAACAGATAGTGCGCAATAAATTCGTGGAGCCGGAAACGGCTGGTGGGCTGGATGCAGCCAAGCTGGGGATTTTGCTATCGCTGGTGCTGCTGCCCTCGGCCGGTGTGTTGAGCAAAATGCTGGTAGCGTTGCTGTTCTGCTTTGTGGCCGGTGCGATTTATATTTTCATGCTTAGCAGAATCCGTGTTCAGCAGATTGTGCTGGTTCCGGTGATCGGGCTGATGTATGGCTGTGTGCTCAGTGCGGCCGCTGAATTCTATGCTTATCAATATAATCTTCTCCAAAATGTGCAAGGTTGGTTACTGGGTGATTTTGCCCGCGTGGTACAGGGGCATTATGAGCTGTTGTATGTGTTGATTCCGGTGCTAGTACTGAGCTATGTGTGTGCGCACCGCTTTACGGTGGTGGGCATGGGGCCGGAAATGGCCGCCAGTCTGGGTGTGGGCTACCGGCGTACAGTGGCGCTGGGGTTGCTGCTGGTGTCGATAACGGTGGCGGCCACGGTGATTACGGTGGGGTCGATTCCGTTTATTGGACTGGTGATTCCGAATCTGGTGGCACTGAAATATGGTGAACATTTGGGCAAAACGCTGCCATTGGTGGCACTCGGCAGTGCCTGCCTGCTGCTACTGTGCGATATCTGCGGCCGCCTGTTGATTTATCCGTTTGAGGTACCAATTGGGCTGACCGGCGGCGCCGTAGGCGGCATTGTGTTTTTGCTGTTGATTGTGCGGGGGCTACGCTGATGAACCGTCGCTTTTGGGTACTGTGTGGCTGCATCGTTGCGCTGGCAGTTTTTTTTATGCTGTATGACTCTGGCTTTGATGTTGATTATGTCCTGCGCAAACGCCTGTTGCGATTGGGGACAATTCTGCTGGCAGGTGTGTGTATAGCGGTGTCATCGGTGGTGTTTCAGACGTTGGTGACCAACCGCGTTCTCACCCCAGCAGTGATGGGCTATGAATCGGTGTATCTGTTTTGGCAGGTGCTGCTGGTGTTTTTTTTCGGACAAAGTGGATTGGGGCTGCTGGGACTCAATGGCAATTTCTTTGCTTCAATGGGGTTGATGCTGTTGTATTCCTGGCTGATTCACCATTTTCTATTGCCACGCGCACGGCAGAATCTATGGCTATTACTGTTGTTTGGGTTGGTGCTGACAATGGTGATGACCACGCTAACGCAGTTTATTCAGCTGAAAATCAGCCCAGGAGAATTTTCGGTGTTTCAGGGTATTAATTACGCGTCGTTCAATCATGCGCAAATGCAGACGCTGGCTTATGCCGCAGTGGCAATGGTGGCTGTAATCTGGTTGGGTTATCCGTATCTGTCCACGCTGGATGTGATGGCACTGGGTGAGGAGCAGGCTGTGTCGCTGGGTGTAGATTATGCACGGTTAGTACGCTGGGGCTTTGGTCTGATTGCCGTGCTGGTGGCGATATCCACGAGTTTGGTGGGACCCACAGCATTTATGGGGGTATTTATTGCCAATATGGCGTATGCCTTTGCCGGCCATTTTCAGCATAAGCGTATTTTATGGTTTGCCAGTGCGGTGGCGGTGGCGGTGTTTCTGGTGGCGCAGATTCTGGTGGAGCATGTATTTAATTATAAAACGACAGTCAGTATTTTGATCAATCTGATTTGCGGGGTGTATTTCCTGCTGCTGATTGTGCGTCATCGGGGAATGGCATGATTGATATACGGCATATTGGTAAAACTTATGGTCATCAGCCGGTGCTAACAGATATAAATCTGCAACTACCGCTACATCAGGTGACGGCGCTGATCGGGCCGAATGGTGCGGGTAAATCCACACTGTTGATGATTCTAGCCCGATTACTTTCCCCTACTTCGGGCTCGATTCTGCTGGACAAACAGGATATCGCCACCATGCGGATTGCGGATTATGCCCGTCTGGTGGCGACGCTGCGCCAGTCGACCTATTTCGGTTTGCGCTTAACAGTAAAGGAGCTGGTGTCTTTTGGCCGTTTTCCATACGGGCATGGGGTGCTGTCTAACCGCGACCATAAGGTGATGGATGAGGCGATTGATTTTTTAGGGTTGAATGCGCTGCGCGATGTGTATATCGATGAATTAAGTGGCGGGCAGCGCCAAATGGCTTTTCTGGCGATGACGATTGCGCAGGAAACGCCGATTCTGCTGCTGGATGAGCCACTAAACAATCTGGATATGAAGCATGCGGTGCAGATTATGGCAGCGGTGCGGCGCCTGTGTGAGGAGCAGCAAAAAACGGTGATTATGGTGGTGCATGATATTAATTTTACCGCCAATTATTCTGATTATATGGTGGCTTTAAAGCAGGGACAGGTTTATTTCAGCGGCACAACACACGAGGTGATGACAGAAGAGCGTTTAAGCGGGTTGTATGAGCTGGAATTTGCAATCAGTCAGAGTCAGCATGGTTACGTGTGTCAGTATTTTCATTCGTCAAGGGGAGAAATATGAACGGAAAACTCAGAAAAGGTGTGCTTAATGTGCTGGGGCTAATGGCGGTGACGTCTTTGCTGGCGCTAGGTGGTTGCGATAAGCAGGCAGCACCGGCACCGGCTAATCCTGAGCAGAAGCGTGCCCAGCCACTGGTTATCAAACACCAGCTTGGTACCACCACAATTAATTATGTGCCGCAGCGGGTAGCGGCACTGGATATGAATGAAGTAGATTTTTTGGATCAACTCAATGTGCCGATTGCCGGCATGCCGAAGGATTTTATTCCGCATTTTCTGCAGAAATACCAAAATAATTCTGACAACATTGCGGATTTGGGCGGTATTGTGCAGCCGAATATGGAGCGCATCCATACGCTGAAACCAGACCTAATACTGATGACACCGATCCAGCAAGACCATTATCAGGAACTAAGTGAGATTGCACCAACGCTGTACTATGAAATTAATTTCAAGAACAGTGTACACGGTCATCTGGACACGATTAAAAACCATTTGCTGACACTGGGAAAGATTTTTAACCGTGAAGAGCTGGCGCGCACTAAAGTGGCTGAGTTGGATGCGGAGGTGAACCAAGTACGCGCCGTAACCAAGGGGCGGCCGGAAAAAGCACTGGTGGTCATGTATAACAACGGCTCGTTCAGTCATTACGGGGTGGACTCTCGCTACGGCTTTATCTTCAGTGATCTGGGGGTAAAACCGGCCAGCAATGACACCAGCACCACCCTGCATGGACAGCCGATTTCCAGTGAGTTTATCAAACGGGCTGACCCAGACATTCTGTATATCATCGATCGCACTTCAGTGATGGAACATCAGCCAGTGATTACGGAAGCTCAGGTAACCAATCCGTTATTGCGCGCCACCAAAGCCTGGAAGAATAAGCGGGTGATTTTTGTGGATGCCGATGCCTGGTATACCACTGGCGCTAGCCCTACATCGATGCGTCTGCTGATGCAGGATGTGATCAAGGCTTATCAATAATATCGATACTCTTTACACAGCCTACCCCGAATCAGGCTACAGGAATCTACTACTACCAATAATTTTAAACAACTTTGTAGACTGAACTTTTCAGGAGAAACTGATGGGTAAACACACGCATCACAGCGGGCAAAATAGTTTGTCTGCGCCACAAAAATACGCTAGCTGTAGCTTACACGCTGCTGCCTTCGCGCCAAAAGCACTGCTGCTGAGTGTCGCCAGTGCCATGCTAATTTATACGCCAGCTTTGTATGCCCAACCGGTGGCAGATAAGGCTGAAGCAGCGGTCAAAAAAACCGCTGCCACCAGTGCACAGCCAGCTGGCGTTGCCAATCTGGCCGATGTGGTGGTTGAGGCAGAACAGAGCTCCACTTACCCCGGCGGACATATGTCTAAAAACAGTCGTGTCGGTTTTCTCGGCAATAAAACAGCGTTGGAAACACCGTTTAATACCGTGAGCTATACCGATAAATTCGTGCAAGATAGTCAGGCACACAATATTACCGACGTGATCGCAGCTACCGACCCCTCGGTGTTTACCAATGGGGCGATTGGCGGTTGGAGTGAGAATTACTACATCCGCGGTTTTCAGTCAGATACCAATGATATGTCCATGAACGGATTATTCGGTATTGCCCCTTACTATCGCACAGCGCCGGCCATGTTTTCACGAATTGAGGTGTTGAAAGGACCTTCCGCGCTGCTCAATGGGATGCCGCCGGCCGGTTCGGTGGCGGGTACGGTTAATCTGGTATCCAAACGCGCCGGAGATGAACCACTACTGCGACTATCGCCAACCTATATGTCTAATTCGCAATGGGGTGGCACTATTGATGCCAGCCGTCGTTTCGGGCAAAACAAACAGTTTGGTATCCGTGTCAACGGGGTGTATCAGGATGGCTCCGGACCGGTGAGAAAACAGGATCTGAAAACGCAGCTGGGTTCACTGGGCATGGATTGGCGTGGTCACCGAGCCAGAATTTCAGCTGATGTGTATATGGCAAATGACCGTGTAGATGGCGTAGTCAGAGGGATAAATCTAGGCAAGATGAAAGAGATCCCTGCACCACCAAACCCGAAAACCCTGGTCAACCCCGACTGGTCTTATGTCAGCAATAAAGACCGCGGTGCAATGATACGGGCTGAATATGACTTTAATGATAACCTCACCGCTTATGCAGCGGTTGGGCGCAGTAAAACCAACTATGAATACAATGGCGCCACCTCGTCCGTACTACTGGATAACCAAGGCACCATCAATACAATGATCGGTCAGCTGGCTTTCGATGTGGATAAAAAGTCTGCCGACGTGGGGTTAAAGGGTCAATTCAATACCGGCCCAGTGGCGCATCAGTGGGTAATAAATACCACGTATTACAAACATGATGAACATGATTATGGGGTGCGAAGAGTAGCCGGTGCGGACTGGATAACCAATATGTATCATCCCACATGGGGCAAAACCGTGCCGTTTAACAAAACACCGATTTCTGTCAGTACCTTACAGCTCGCCAGCTATGGTGCAGCGGATATCATGTCGTTTTTAGATGAAAGACTGCAACTGACACTGGGTCTGCGTTATCAGGAAGTAAAAAGCGATATGTTCACGCCCGGCTATAAAACACGGATGACCCATTATAAAAAACATTCGTTAACACCGGGTACGGCACTGCTGTTTAAAGCCACTGAGCATATATCACTGTATGGTAATTATATTCAGGGGCTGACAAAAGGTGATTCGGCGCCGATTACCGCGGACAACTACCCAAAAGTATTTGCGCCATATAAAACCAAGCAGGCTGAGCTGGGGATTAAATTTGATTACGACAAGCTGTCACAAACAATCAGCCTGTTCAGCATCAAAAAACCCAGCAGCTATACCGATGTGGTCACCAATATGTTTACTTCTGGCGGCCAGCAGCGTAACCGCGGGATTGAGTGGAGCTTCATTGCCTCGCCGATTGAAAATGTCCGTTTGATGGGTGGCGCCAGCTACATCAAGCCGGAGCTGACCAAACTGGCCAAACATGACAACGAAGGCAACATCGCCACCGGTGTGGCTAAATTTCAGGGCAAGCTGGGTGCCGAATGGGATATCCACGCCGCTGCCGGCATCGTGACCCTGTCAGCCAATGCCACCGCAGTCTCCAAGCAATATCTGAATCAGGAAAACACCTTATCAGTGGGCGGTCATACCCTATTTAATCTGGGAGCCCGCTATAACGCCAAAGTATCCGGTCATCCGTTTACACTGCGCGCTGAAGTGAAGAATCTCACCAATAAAGCTTATTGGGGCATGCCGCGCTTGTCTAATCTGTCGCTGGGGGCTCCGCGCACATTCTATCTATCCGGCTCCTACGACTTCTGATTTACTGCCCGCTACCAAAAAAATCGCTCAAAAGCGATTTTTTTTGACTTAGGCATTTCATTGCCAAAAAGCAGAGCTCTAAAAAAGCTAAATAGTCGCGATGCAGAACATGCTTTCAGTCTAGCAACCGTTGACCATCATCCCCATTGCCGAAACACCCACACCCAAATCCAGCAACCCAACGCCCTGCTGGGCCATTTCAGCATACTGAATAAAAATCCAGCCCTTGCTACCAGCGCAACAAACAGCGGTATAGTTTTTGTGAACCAGATAATCAAACTCGTAATCGCTGTGGATACTTTTATGCTGAAAGCACTGCGTAGCGATAGCTTATGTTATCGCTTTGGTCAGCTAAATACCATCGTCTGAATTTGACCTCCTTATACGCTCAGAATAGCAAGCGCGCTGGCGATGCTGTGGTCAGACAGCCAATTATCGATAGTGCCAATAGCGGTCAAACTGATGCTATAGTACCGCTATCCCCGATTTGGGCTGATTGTACGCCGCTTCTGTGCCCTCAGCGTTGGGACATATGGCCTGTCTATAGCGTAATGCATTCTAGTCCGATCTTAAAACATTCCCTATTGGCGAGGCTGGCAGAACGGGTAATCGAACGGCTAGAGGCCACAGTACGGATTTACTCTAACTGTCCCCCTACTTCAACGCAGACAGAGAAGTCTATTATCGTTGCCTGTGCATAGAGTGAAAATGACAACGATTTAGACTAATGCTCTTTGAGCCGAATGATCTTTGATTTCTCGCGCAAAATCCCAGCTAGTCATTATTGCAAAAACAGCTTATCAACCAGCTGATTGTAAATAAGCGCCAATGGATTGAGCACCGTTTTTTTGTGTCTGTTCATTTTTATCGGGCAAAATAGACAAAATAGCCACACACAGAAAACCGCCTGATCACAAAAAAAGCCCGATCAAGCAAAACCGATCTCACCTGCCCCACTTAAGCAGCAGAACATAAAAACAGAAAATATCCGCATAAACTGTTATAATTGAAAAGCATTTTGCCATATCCACCCTACTGACACGCTACTGCCATTTTGAGGCATTTTTTGAAAAAAATGACAAAAATAGCTCAATTTTCTCTGAAAAAATCCATTTTTTTGCGCATAAATTACGCTGTAAGCCCCGTACCACAAGGCTTACAGCGGAGTCTATTATAGCTACCCGGGGTGAGAGAGGGAACTACAACACCGCCGTCGCCGCGCTCTCCTCAGCCGCCATTATAGCTACCCGGGGTGAGAGAGGGAACTACAACCCGGGATCGTAGACCTCACAAAATACGTTTATTATAGCTACCCAGTGAGAGAGGGAACTACAACGTGTGATGGCATGGTTGTTATTCTGTCAAAATTATAGCTACCCGGGGTAAGAGAGGGAACTACAACACAATTATTTTTGGAGTCTTATGCCTATCTATTATAGCTACCCGGGGTGAGAGAAGGAACTACAACTGTTTCATGTATTAACATCACTTTTTAAAAATAAGTTTATCGTCAAATTAACCAATAAAACCACACCATAAAAATGCGTGTTATTGGCTAATTATTGCTGATCGATAATTAAGTTAAAAATTTACTTTTTGTACTATTTATTAGCCGCAGCCATGGCTAATATATCCGCCTCGGTCAATTTATGCGTAGGATTAGCAAAGGCATAACAAGTCGGTTTTTTGTCAATAAATACTTCTGAAGTAAATTGTAGATCGTTAATATCTTCAAAAATCCAAGTAGAAAGATAATAGTGTTGTGTTCCCTTCAGATGATAATAAAGGTGAGTACCACATGCCTGACAAAATGCTCTTTCTGCCCATTGAGATGAATGATAAACGCCGACGTTTTCTTGTCCTTCAACCACGATTTGCCCATCATACATTAATGACATAAATGGTCCCGCACCCCATTGACGACAAGTATGACAATGACAAGCACTAAATTGGGTATCTGTAAAAGGTACCGTTAATTTAACCTTTCCACATAAACATGATCCATGATATTGCCTAGACATAAGTAAACCTATTAATGAATGAATTATTTAAATATTTTAACAAAAAAAAAAGCCGATAAATTAAAAATATAACTGCTGGAGTGAAAAAAATTTAGATTACATGGTTATTTATGCAAAGAGATAGCCTCTAGTTACTTAATCATATTTATATATAGCTTAGTTAAACCTAAAAGGTTTGCTTTATGGACTTATTTCTATTATTTAGCCAGCTCTTTGATGCGGGATGGAGCAGCTTAGTGGCTAGTCGGCTTATAGCATGACGGTGGTTGGTTCAAATCCCGCTGCCACACCCAATTTTGCAAAAAACTATTCTCAATCATACTGTATAATAACGATTCAAATGTCGGTACAGCCAGTAACATTAATACGCTGCACTAATTTTTCTGACTCAATCGCTATGACTCATAGTGTATAAATGCATAGCGTCAACATTTTGTGATACTCAATCAACAACCTAATCGATAGCATCAACAAAACCTACAGCGCGGACTGCATCGGGGTAACACTCATATTTCTCCATCATCTATTTGAACCTTTTCGGTAGATTCACACCACTAAAGCGTAATTAATAAATTAACATATTCTGCAAAGTTTTTCTTTAATAGGAATTTAACCAATCCATCCGCTGCAGTTATTTTATTATTGCTAAATATTGGCCAGATTCTAGTATATTAATTTTGCATAATTTATTCTTATTGGCGTGAAATTCTCAATATTATAATATAACATTATCATAATTCCCCGATGAACTCTATATTGTTGTCCATAATGGCGTATTTCCCTTTGCATCTTGTGTATTAACATCCCCCCCATTTTCTAAAGCAATCTAGCTATTGTTATATTTTTAGATTAAGGAATACAATGCAAAGCGGTTTGCCTTTTACCATTTTCATTAATAACATTACTATTTTTGTTATCGATATTTTGGCTAGGTCGTAATTTTCTGCAACTTTAGCTTACTGCCATCATAATGGCTTTACTGTCTACCTAGCATTGATGATACAAAGGAACTTATCTACCAGCTGATTGCACATAATCATAAATGGAGTTAGCGCCGTTTTTTTGCTGTGTTTATTCATTTTTATTGGTCGAGAGGCAAAATGGCCACACAGAGCAAACCGCCTGATCACAAAAAAGCCCGATCAAGCAAAACCGATCTTATCTACCCCACTTAAGCAGCAGACCATAAAAACAGTAAATATTCGCATAAACTGTTATAATTGAACAGCATTTTGCTATATTTACCCTACTGACACGCTACTGCCATTTTGAGGCATTTTTTGAAAAAAATGAAAAAAATAGCCCAATTTTCACTGAAAAAATCCATTTTTTTTCGCGCAAATAACGCTGTAAGCCCCGTAGTACAAGGCTTACAGCGAGGTCTATTATAGCAACCCGGGGTGAGAGAGGGAACTACAACTGCCCTTTATCAACAACTTTAATAGTGCTTCCTGTTGCGCAAGGACAAAAAGAAGTATCCAATAAAATTTTATGGCCGTTTAGTTCATCTTTTTCCGCAGTTTGCTTCCATAAAAGTGGTGCCGGCATGCAAGGACGATATCCTCCGGAAAAAGGTTTTAATTTGCACAAACCTAAGGGATGTATATTGATATTGGGTTCTTTATCTCGATCTGTGGCTATCGCCTTATTTTCAATATAGAAAAAATTTTGACTTGTTACCGTTAATTGTGTTTCAATAGTTCCCTTATCGCATTGTAATACTGCTTTCTCATTTACTTTTTGTGGCATTTTGTTTCAATTTAATCATCTAATAAAAATCGGGAAGTAAATCCATTTGGATCGTTTGGGTCTTTTTTATCATTTTTAGCTGATGAAATATTATTCTTACGTGCATATTCTTCATATAATTTTTCTTCTAATTCTTCCCATTCTTTTTGGGAATATTCTTTGCCTTTATATGTTTTATACACCGAGATGGTGTCTTTACTCTCTTCTCCCTCTATTGTTACCTCTCCCGTATCTCCATCTATTACATAAATTTTAGGTAAATAAGCCGGAGGTTCTCCAAACTTTGGAAAGTTTTTTGTTTCATCGTTCAATTTTCCTTTTATTATACCTATTGTCCATATTTTTTTTCCGTTTTCTTCATAAAAACCTAACTCAAAAACAGGTTGACCATCTTTATCTAAACGTCCTTTTCCGGTTTTCAGATTAATATACCCTTTTTCCTGTAAAAATTCCAATACTTGTTGGGGTTTGATTTTTCCAAATTTTTGGTCTTCATCTGTTTCTTTAATAAGATTCCCTTGTTCATCGTAATAGCGGGAAATTCCTACTTTCACATTCCCCCCTATATAAGTTTCTTTCTTTTTTAAAAAGCCATTAGGATAAAATTCTTTGTATATGGTTAGAAAAGATGGAGCTGGAAGCCTTTCTCTTTGAAAGCCTATTTTATCTTTAAAAAAAACCATAGAGAATATTGTATTACCATTGGATAAAATATATTTATCAGATCCTTTATGGGTTTTTTCATAAATATCAAAATCAAATTTTTCTATCAGGGTGGTGTCTTTTTTTGGGGTTACTAATTGGTTAAAAGTCGTTTTCTGTTGTTCCTGCCCTTGGCAAGTGATAAACATCCCTAGAGCAAATAAAAATAATATTTTCTTCATTTTTTTAGCGTATTTGTATTTTAGGATTAAGTATATTCCATTGCCATAAATACGTACAATGTCTTTTAATGCCTACCTTGTGACTGTAATCTAACAAATTGTTTGTTTTAACAGGCTTCATAAGTATATTTATCTGAAAAATGTATACCATCAAAGGTATGAGGAAGATTCAGGGCATGCATGGCTTCATGGGGAAGCGTGCCTTGCTCATGGCCTTTAAAATAAACTCCAAATTGGGAATTAAAATTAGAAAATCCGTTCCAGATTGATTCTTCACTTATAAAATACAAACGATAGTAAGAATCGTATTTATTATTAAACTGTTCTATTAATTTATTTTCTAAATACGTTTTTAATTCAAATCCCATATTATCCGTGCCTTTGGTTATTATATATCCTTTAGTACCATTTTATAATTTTTCATAAGTACAAAACTTATTTTTTAATTCATCTCCTCTACAGTCTAATTTATCTTCTACAATATCAGAAATAACCAAAGCCTGTTTAAAATTTTGTATAAAAACTCTTTTTCTCCATCTATACTACTTCCTTCTACTGGCACTCCATTTATATCAGTAGTTACTTTCACAAATACTACCTTAATTTTCTTTTGATATGCAGGAATATTCGGGTGTATACTTAATGCCCCGCATATTTCTCCGTCTGCTTTTACATACAGGATTTGTTTTGTATCACTTTCTTTTTTACAAGTAATTTCAAAATAATTTGCTATTTCATATTTTCCTTTTCTCATATCTCCAATTTCTTTCAGATTAAGAGTGAAATAATCTGATCCTTTTTTATCTTTAAATTCAAAGGTAAGTTTTTTGGCTCTTCTTCTATTTCTATTTTCAAATTAAATAAGGCGGATTCTCCTTTCAAAAGAGTTAAAACTGGAACAGGGTATAAATTATAGCTATTCGGGGTTAGAGTGGAAATGACAACAATTTAGATAAATGCTGTTTGAGCCGAATGATCTTTGATTTCTCGGGCAAAATCCCAGCTAGTAACAATTAAAAAAAAGTTTATCAACTAGCTGATTGTATATAAGCACAAAAGGATTTAGCGTCATTTTTTCTGTGTCTTTTCATTTTTATTGGTCGAAATAGGCAAAATGGCCACACAGAGCAAATTGCCTGATCACAAAAAAGCCCGATCAAGCAAAACCGATCTTATCTACCCCACTTAAGCAGCAGAACATAAAAAACAGTAAATATCCGCATAAACTGTTATAATTGAACAGCATTTTGCCATATTCACCCTACTGACACGCTACTGCCATTTTGAGGCATTTTTTGAGAAAAATGAAAAAAATAGCTCAATTTTCACTGAAAAAATCCATTTTTTTGCACGTAAATAACGCTGTAAGCCCCGTAGTACAAGGCTTACAGCGAGGTCTATTATAGCTACCCGGGGTGAGAGAGGGAACTACAACGCATTCAGCTCGGCAGCTGCGTCTTTTAATATTATAGCTACCCGGGGTGAGAGTGGAAATGACGACGATTTAGACTAATGCTGTTTGAGCCGAATGATCTTTGATTTCTCGGGCAAAATCCCAGCTAGTTATTATTGCAAAAGCAGCTTATTAACCAGCTGATTGTAAATAAGCGCAAATGGATTGAGCGTCATTTTTTTGCTGTGTCTTTTCATTTTTATCCGGCGAAAGAGGCAAAATGGCCACACAGAGCAAATTGCCTGATCACAAAAAAGCCCGATCAAGCAAAACCGATCTTATCTACCCCACTTAAGCAGCAGAACATAAAAACAGAAAATATCCGCATAAACTGTTATAATTGAACAGCATTTTGCCATATTCACCCTACTGACACGCTACTGCCATTTTGAGGCATTTTTTGAAAAAATGACAAAAATAGCCCAATTTTCTCTGAAAAATTCCATTTTTTTTCGCGTAAATTTCGCTGTAATCCCCGTACCACAAGGCTTACAGCGAGGTCTATTATAGCTACCCGGGGTGAGAGAGGGAACTACAACAGGGTAGCGAAGTAGTGGTTTTACAGGGATATTATAGCTACCCGGGGTGAGAGAGGGAACTACAACAAGGCTATGGGTATGGTCTACAATCTGGTAATTATAGCTACCCGGGGTGAGAGAGAACAATAATATGCCGCTTCTAAAGGATAAAATTACATTATCATAATGTGAATTATTTTTAAACAATTATCAAACACCTGTGCACTGGCAGCTTGTCCAATACCGCAATAGTCTGAATCTGAATAGCATGTAAAATCATGGTTGATATTGTGTTCTGGTTTCAATACGTGTTTGGTTGATTATGATCTAGTGAACCGAATTCATGTCTGAATCATTTAAACCTTGAACTTTGGGCAATGGCATAGATTGATCATGCTGCATAGGCTTTAGCAAGCATTGTGAGCAATTATCAAAAGGTTCAATAGCGCTTAAAAAATGTCTGCCCGTATTTTCAAACTTAAGATTAATCATTTTTTTCAAATAAATATAAAACCAGCTTGAGTTAACCATAATTGAAAAGCTGCTATAGGCTTGCTAAACATCACTCTTATGAATCCTCTACTCTAAAATCGCTGAATTCCGATTTATTCTTATTCCACCTGCTATTTTTGGATCAGCTAGATTGGTTGCATTGTTTATCGCCTAAACCATTAAAACATAATAGCAACCACCCTACATCACAGCTGACTCACGTCTTCCCCCTAGATATCTTGCCCACTATATTGCTGTTAGCATGAATATTTATAAATATATGATCGATTCGATGATTTAACCCAAAAACTATCACTATTCTGCTTAATCCAATCATTCCTGCCCTGCTTGACCATATAGATGGCGTTACTGTAGCGATGTTTCCTCAGCCCACCGAGCATATTGGTCATTTTGCTCAGCTTAAAATTGTAACCATCATCATTTTTACCCAGCATAGATTGAGGTTTTCACTTGCTTTTGCCTGCATTTCATTAATCATCTTGTTACCAATTGATACTGTATCGCTGTTAATGAAACCAATGTGCTTATTGGTGCGCTCTGGTTTTTATGTTATTAACATATATTTAAGCCATTTAGCGTGTTGGACCAGTGAATTCTAAGCGTAAACAGCGTTTTTAAATCACGGTTTTGGTATATCAACTGTTCGGTGCTATTTGGTATATAACATTCACTGAGTATGTGCCTGCAACACTGGGTGAATAAGATTTGCTCTGGTTGCATTGGCTGCTCGCTGTTTGCCTGCCCTGATTACTTAATGCCTACTTGATTGGTGTGACTGGCTGGTTATGGTGTTCACTGTTCAATTTGAGCAATAAGGGGATTAAAACTGGTTTGCTTTGGCTTAAACTTAATTTATGTTGTGCTAATTTGCAGCCACGGTGTGCCCAGCTAAAATACAGCTGCAATCACTCAAGTTTTAACCTAGCAGCAATACACAGTTAATCAATTGAATATTTTTTTAATTACCCCGCGTTCAATCAAAAAAAACCAGCTTATTTAAGCTGGTTTTAATTTTATTCACCTGTTTATTCTGGCTGAATCAAACTGTGCGAAATGGTTTCACTCACTTCTGCTATGCTATCGGTTTGCTGCTCTGCCATAAGCTTGTGGCGTGCATCCAGATACATTTGGATGGTCTGCATCAGTTCTTGTGTTCCCTGATGAGCCAAAGCACTAATGGTAAAGACACGTGGGGTATCCAGATCAAATGTAAATTCATCATTGGGCGCCGGATAAGTCCAACCAATATCAGCGAGAAACTGAGCTATTTTCTGCTCACGCTCATCGGCAGCCAGCATATCAACTTTATTTAACACCAGCCAGCGAGGTTTATCAAATAAAGCATCATCATAACGGCGTAATTCTTCAATTAAGGCCAAGGCTTCTTGCGCTGGGTTTACCCCTTCATCAAATGGGGCAATGTCCACCACATGTAATAATAGTCCGGTACGCGATAAATGTTTCAGAAAACGATGACCCAATCCAGCACCATCCGCCGCGCCTTCGATCAGCCCGGGAATATCCGCCATCACAAAGCTGTGGTTATCATCACTGCGTACCACGCCAAGATTCGGATGCAAAGTGGTAAACGGATAGTCGGCAACCTTAGGGCGCGCTGCTGATACGGCACTGATCAGCGTGGATTTACCCGCATTCGGCATCCCCAGCAATCCCACATCTGCCAGCACTTTTAATTCCAGCTGCAATGATCGTGCCTCGCCCTCTTCTCCCGGCGTGGCTTGTTTCGGCGCCCGATTGATTGAAGACTTAAAGTGAATATTCCCCAGCCCACCTTTACCACCTCGCGCCAGACAAATGCGCTGTCCATGATGAGTTAAATCAGCCAGCACCTGATCGGTATCAACATCGCGGATCAGGGTACCAACTGGCATTTTTAGCTCAATATCGTCGGCGCCGCGACCATAGCGATCGGAGCCATGTCCTTTTTCACCATTTTTAGCCTGATAACGTTTCACAAAGCGGTATTCCACCAAGGTGTTGATGTTTTCATCCGCTACTGCCCAAACACTGCCACCTTTACCGCCGTCACCACCATCAGGGCCGCCTTTAGGCACAAACTTTTCACGCCGGAAGCTGGCTGCACCATTACCACCACGGCCGGCTACCACTTCAATCTTCGCTTCATCAATAAACTTCATATCATTCTCAGTCTGCAATTAGTGTACGCGGGCAGTTTATTTGCTTGCCTGTGCCACCCTATCCAGCCTTCATTATAGCGGATGCACAGCAACCCAGCGTTGAATATTCTACAGCAGCAACATGCTTAACAAAAAAGCCCTGCCGGCTGGCAGGGCTTCTGATCAGTAAAAACTTATTCGTCTGCGCCGGTATAAGGACGCACGCTAACCGTTTTACGATTCAACGCACCTTTAGTGGCAAATTCAACATAACCATCTACTTTAGCAAATAAAGTGTGGTCTTTACCCATACCTACATTTTCACCAGCGTGAAAACGGGTACCGCGTTGACGAACAATAATTGAACCAGCCGGAATCAACTCATTACCGAAGGCTTTCACGCCCAAGCGTTTAGCTTCAGAATCACGACCGTTGCGGGAACTACCGCCTGCTTTTTTGTGTGCCATTGTTTATTCCTTCACTCAATTAGGCAATCGCCACGATTTCAATCTGGGTAAAATTCTGACGGTGACCTTGACGTTTCTGATAGTGTTTACGACGACGCATTTTGAAAATGCGTACTTTATCATGACGGCCATGCGCAATCACTTTAGCAGTTACCTTAGCACCTTCAATAAATGGGGTACCCACTTTAACCGCTTCACCGTCAGCAATCATCAAAACTTCATTCAGTTCGATTTGGCTGTCGAGTTCTGCTGGTATCTGTTCTACTTTCAATTTTTCGCCAACGGCAACTTTATACTGTTTACCGCCGGTTTTTACGACCGCGTACATACTCAACTCCAATAGGAATTCTGTTAAAAAAATAAAACCATATCCCGCTCTCAAAAGCGGAATTCGGCATTATACCCAACAGCAATTGTTCCTGTCAAAACAAGTACGTTTTATCTGCGCCAAGCTCAGTGTAACTTGGGGAAAAATAAACTTTTGTGAAAAATGAAGGTTGAGTGCTTAACTTTAGCGAATTTAAATTAGAGGTTGGCTAAATTGGCCTGTTGAAAACAGAAGAACATCTGCGACAATCCTGTCAAGTATATTTATGATTTATTGACTATTTTCTATTTATTGTTTTAGCTGTCCCGCTAAAATTATGTAAAAAGTATAGTGACTGAAAAAACCTGAGCAATACTTTTTTACTTTAGATTGTTCCCTTCAGTAAAGACAGTCATAAAAAAACATGATTGAAATAATAATGAACCTTTGTTTTAATTAGAAATATAATATTTATAAAACTTTAATAATTATAATTATTGATCCTAAAAAATGTTATCTTATGGTTTAAAATTAATGATGTTGTTCATTAAATAATTTTGAAGTGGAACTTAGTAGATCAAAACCTCCGTTCCTCAATTTTTTTGCTACTCAATACCTCAAAAATAAACCCGCCTAGGCGGGTAATTCGAGCGTCGCTAAGCCACATCATCGCTTATTAAAATTTCTCCGATTATTTAATTCTTATATACAAATCCTCTTCTTTTATGAAAGGATTTGTTACAACCACTTATCTGATCATTTTTCATCAATTCAACAAAGTCAGTCTGAATTTTTCCTATATGATAGTTATACTGCATTTCTACATGTCAATTTCAATTCGTTTTTGATAGTTTTATAATCAATCCGCTCAACTTCTCGTTCTCGCAATCTTAAATTATCAATAAAACAATGTCTTAATTAAGACAAAGCGTAAATTTTTAGCGCAAGGGAGTATTAACATGAATGATGGATTAAAGCTAGAAAAAATAAAAGTCTTATTTGAAAAACTTGAATTACCCGATTTTAATAGCTCATCAGTAATTTATGGTTCTATCCACCCAAAACTTTGGAAATTTGCACTTTTTCAGGGCGCAGCCGTTGATGATATTAAACATTATCTTATTTATTTTAATTCCGATGAAATTATTTTAATTGGCTTAACTCTCACTGCAGATTTAACGAATAATGTTATTCGAATCCCCATGACGTCAATTTCAAATTTAAAGTTCAAAAAAGGCTGGATTACCAGCAAACTTGAATTTACTATGGCTGGAAACAAAAGGTATCCATTTATAGTACCTAATTTTGTGATCACGGCAAAATGGCAAAAGCCAAATTTAACCAATATTGTTACCACCTATTTTAATCAATAATTAACTCAATGATCTTTTACCTATATCATGAAAAATAATTACCTAATATATTGGATTAAAAGTTAAACCCACTCATTAATGTCAACCCTAAATCTGGATAACTTTAAACTGAAGCAGCCAGCAACATCAAAAAAACAAGCCTGTTGCCATAACCACCATTACTGACCGTTGACTCAGCCATTTATCCACCCGCAAGCCTATCCATCATTCATAGGCTTAGCTTATTCCAACCGATTGTAATGCCGGAAATCAAGCATACTCTTGATGTCAATGTGGCTGAACCCAAACAGTATCTATAGTCAAATTCAGCTAACACCGGGCTTAAGAAAGGTGAAACTCCACTACTTTTTTTCGCCGGACATTTTTCGTTATTGGAAAGTTACTTCCGCGCTAAAATGAAAAAGCACAAAACCGCTAAAAAACAATTGGGTTTGGATAACGGTTCGCGCCGTGGAAAAATCCACACTGATAGCTTCCGCTATCAAGGCAAAATCTGGCTCCATGATCATGTTTTTATCTGCATCATGCTTACATCTTTCAACATCGCTGAATCGAATAAAATTTCACCAACAATATAGCCCGATGGAATCCAAGCATCTCCCATTCTTCAATCAGCACATCAGCCATGGCATCACCCGTTCGCAGCCAAATCTGCTCTACCCGACATTCCTTGAACAGCATCAAAACATTTATCGTCAACCTGCAAAATCTTAACTTTCACCTACGAACAGGCATTACTCTCAGTGATATAGTGCCGCTGTGATACCTGGATTATTCCAGCTTTACCGTTGGCATTGCTTAGATAGAGATAAAGCATGCTGCGAAACATGTCATGACCCAGCAACACTATTTGCACGACTACAACACTGTACATCAGCTATAACTCCATCCTTTACACCCTGCCTGCACAGTAATCATCCCGCCACTGAGCATAGATGGATTAATTCGCTTAGATTTCAATCCACTACAATCTCGACCGCAGCAATCAAGCAGCAGTGATGCTTGCCGGTTGACTTACCCCATCAGCTAGATAACTTTTCGCAGTCTTCACGAATTCAAGTATAATCCCTACCCAAGCAATTAAACCTTTAAATCATCTCACCCGACACATCATTGCCAAGTCAAAACTAAAACACATGCTTGAACATCTGCCCTATTTTCAGAAACATTTGCCTGACGACCTGCAACGCGTTAACCGCGTGATTAATCAGGCCGTTGACTCAGACGTTGTGCTGATTTCCCAGATTGGACAATATATCATCAGCGCCGGTGGTAAACGTTTGCGTCCGATCCTCACCATACTGGCTGGCAAAGCACTGGGCTATGAGGATGATCCCCTCTTTTCTCTCGCCGCCATGGTCGAATTTATCCACACCTCTACGCTACTGCATGATGATGTAGTCGACGAAAGTGATCTGCGGCGCGGGCGGAAAACCGCCAATAATATGTTTGGCAATGCCGCTGCCGTGCTGGTAGGCGACTTTCTCTATACCCGAGCCTTTCAGCTAATGGTGGCCACAGGTAAGCTGCGCATTCTTGAAGTTATGGCAGAAGCCACCAACATCATTGCTGAAGGTGAAGTATTGCAGCTGATGAATATCGGCAACATCGAAGTAACCGAAGCAGAGTATCTGCATGTTATCGAATATAAAACCGCTAAGCTGTTTCAGGCCGCAGCACAAGTCGGCGCAATCATGGCGCAAGCCACTGAACAACAAGAATTGGCCTTAAAAAACTACGGCACCCATGTCGGCACCGCTTTTCAAATTATTGATGATGTACTGGATTATGCCGGCGATGTTGCTTCCATTGGTAAAAACGTGGGCGACGACTTGGCTGAAGGCAAACCCACCCTGCCTTTGATTTATCTACTCAATCAAGGCAGCGACTCCGCCAAGGCAGATGTGCGTCATGCGCTAGAACAGGCCGATCGCAGTTATTTTGACAAAATTCATCAGCATGTGCTCCAATCCGATGCTCTGGCCTATTGTACTGCACAGGCAAAAAAAGCGGTGAATGCTGCGGTGAACAGCCTGCAGGGTTTACCAGATAACGAATGCACCCAGGCCATGCGCGATTTAGCCATGGCTTCCTTAAGCAGAATTTCATAAAATAGTCAGCTTAAGCCAAATAACCTTTATAATAACCGTCTTCGCGCTCGCCGTAGTTCAACGGATAGAACACATGCCTCCTAAGCGTGTGATACAGGTTCGATTCCTGTCGGCGAGACCAAAATATCTAACAAATCAATATCTTCATCATTGCCATCACGTTTTAGCACTCAAATTTGGGCAAAAAACCTCAGACTAATTTGCTTGTATGACAATAAAGCGATCACATGACAGCAGCAAAAATCAGCCATACCACGCTATCAATATGACTCAATTGATTAACTTTTTAATATCTATGGTTAATTAACTTCCGTTTCCACCCAAATCACACCACTGTTCAACAACCAGCGAATACTGCAACGATTAATCAAGAGTGCCAATCAAGATTTAAAAGCGTGCCCATGCCATTCAGATCATGATCATGGCTCAACCATCATTATTATCAGTCGATAACCCGTGAAAAAACTGCACAATCACCCTAACGACTACCTGACTTATTGATCATAGACTCAGAAAGTAACCATCTGTGCATGCCTGCACCTGTAGTCTGGCGCCTAATTGTTCAGGTAACTCTTAAAAAATGACTGAGCAAATAAGGAAAATTTTAAATCTGTGGGCGGTGCTAATGGCTAATGCATGATGAGAGTTCATTGCTTTTGGGCAGAACTGATGCGTCAATCCGGAAAATATCAAAGCGATGGATTCAATCTATAAGATTAAGATGCAGTTAAACTGTTGCAATCGTGACCGCGATACAGGTTTACAACCTATCTTCTTAAAAATTAATCTCGAAGCAGGAAATATCTGTGCTTAATCAACCAATTTTCGCCCGTTGTGGCATATGACCAAATTTAAGGACAAAATCAGTCTTTCAGTTAATACCCCTTGCATAGAATATTATAGTTTATGCAAAATCTGCCCTCAGCAAATTAAGTAATCAGCTTTATTGTGGTTAATCCCGCTAAACCAGAATCAAAAGATTCATCATACCCACATGGTTTGCAACATAATAATTGCTACTGAGGCAATACACATTATTGAGCTTAAATGTTTTGCAGTATGTAAAAGACATTCTTTGCGGGTATTTTTTAACCCATTAGCGAATGGTTATAGGCTCAAACAACCTAATGTACTTAGCCAGATTCAAATAATCAATTTGGAATAATAGAATTGAATTTTAGTCAAAATTATCTTTTAAACTGTTATAATATCAATATATTTTTCCATTTCCTTTACTACTGACACGCTACTGCCATTTTGAGGCATTTTTTGAAAAAAATGAAAAAAATAGCCAAATTTTTCCGCAAAAAATCCATTTTTTTGCAAGTGAATTGCGCTGTAAGCCCCGTACCACAAGGCTTACAGCGAGGTCTATTATAGCTACCCGGGGTGAGAGAGGGAACTACAACTTCAACAAATACTAGGTTTTGCCGTGTCGGATTATAGCTACCCGGGGTGAGAGAGGGAACTACAACCTAGGTGCCTCGTTGGCGCTAAGTAAGATTATTATAGCTACCCGGGGTGAGAGAGGGAACTACAACTCAGTGGGGTCAACCCTAATCAGAAAGCTGATTATAGCTACCCGGGGTGAGAGAGGGAACTACAACGCCATCGTAGCAACGCTCGGTTGTGCCATTATTATAGCTACCCGGGGTGAGAGTGGAAATGACAACGATTTAGATAAATGCTGTTTGAGCCGAATGATCTTTGATTTCTCGCGCAAAATCCCAGCTAGTCATCATTACAAAACTGTTTATCAACCAGCTGATTGCAGCTAAGCACAAATGGATTTAGCGCAGTTTTTTTTGTGACTTTTCAGTTTTATCGGGCGAAATAGGCAAAATAGCCACACACAGCAAACCGCCTGATCACAAAAAAGCCCAATCAAGCAAAACCGATCTTATCTACCCCACTTAAGCAGCAGAATATAAAAACAGTAAATATCCGCATAAACTGTTATAATTGAACAGTATTTTGCCATATTCACCCTACTAACACGCTACTGCCATTTCGAGGCATTTTTTGAAAAAAATGAAAAAATAGCCCAATTTTCACTGAAAAAATCCATTTTTTTGCGCGTAAATTACGCTGTAAGCCCCGTACCACAAGGCTTACAGCGGGGTCTATTATAGCTACCCGGGGTGAGAGAGGGAACTACAACTCCGGCTAGCATGCTCCCGATTTGAATTAAATTATAGCTACCCGGGGTGAGAGTGGAAATGACAACGATTTAGACAAATGATGTTTGAACCGAATGATCTTTGATTTCTCGCGTCTAACCCTAACTAGTCATAATTAATCAACCAGCTGATTGCACATAAGCACAAATGGATTTAGCGCAGTTTTTTTATGTGTCTTTTCAGTTTTTATCGGGCGAAATAGGCAAAATAGCCACACAGAGCAAACCGCTTGATCCCAAAAAAGCTCGATCAAGCAAAACCGATCTTATCTACCCCACTTAAGCAGCAGAATATAAAAACAGTAAATATCCGCATAAACTGTTATAATTGAACAGTATTTTGCCATATTCACCCTACTGACACGCTACTGCCATTTTGAGGTATTTTTGAAAAAAATAGCCCAATTTTCTCTGAAAAAATCCATTTTTTTGCGCATAAATTGCGCTGTAAGCCCCGTAGCACAAGGCTTACAGCGAGGTCTATTTTATAGCTACCCGGGGTGAGAGAGGGAACTACAACTTGACAAAATAAATATTATAAAGTCTAGATGATTATAACCTAGTTATACTGAAATTGGATAGTTAATTGAGTGTGACTTAGAAATCATTTTCTTGACAAACTTAATGATCATAATCTTTACCTGAATATATTTTAAACGATGATTATTCATTGTTTATACCAAAGTATCAACCACTGCTAAATTTATGTTTTTTTGACATATATGTTTTGAATATTCCTGGGAAAAATGGTTTTTGTTTCGTCGGGAAAAAACGAAAATTGAATAGGTTTTTAGCCTAAATGAAGATACTTAGCACAGGTTATGCAACCACATGACTGTTTGATGCATCTCTAGTTTGCAATTTGGGTGGTTTATGCAGTTGCCTATTGTTTATATAAAATTTTTAAGCAGATGGTTATTTGTTTCAGGCGGAAATAAACTGGTAGGAGAAATTTTTGGCAAATAGCAACGTTATTGTTTCTCAATCATAATCGGATTGAGTATTGTTGGTTGTTGATTGCACAGAAAGTTTATTCGGTGAAAACTTGAGCAATTTTTCTCTAGGCTCCGCCGATGTGATTGATGACTTCTTTATGCTTGCCGCCTAGGCGATCAAAGCTGAACAAAATATGATATATATTGTATAAATATCTGAAGTCATATGTGGTGTTAGCTCAAGTTAAATGTGAATATTTCGTTAAATTTTTTGGCAACGCTACCAATGCGTTGCATTATATGCCCAGATCAACGAATTGACTGATTCAAAGCTCACCAAGCAATGTATTTATGCCAATAAAATAAAAATAAACTTAGATTTTTTTTAAAAAAGTAAGAACTGCTGCGCATTGACCTTTTGTTCCTGTAGCGCTGGCTTACCCAGTAATAGTTGCATGCTGGCATACTGTTTTTCCGTCACGGTTAACAAGCGCACTGAACCTTGAGAAGGCAAATTGTTACTTAATCGTTGCAAATGTTTTTGCTCAGCGTCGCGACCATAAACGATGCGCCCGTATACGGAATATTGCAACATATCATAACCGTCGTTAAGTAAAAAGCGCCGAAAGCGTGTGTAGGCTTTTTTTTCGGCGGTCGTGACCATAGGTAAATCAAAAAATAGCAACATTCGCATATAGCGGCGGGTCTCCTTACTCATGGTGGTGTTGATTGAGTTTTATCAGGCGTGGCAGTGCCAATGCGGTTGCTCCGGCTGTTTCCAGATAGTGAATTAAGCTGATGACTGTTTGATCAATGGCGGCCAATACAGTCATGTTTCCCTCTGGCAACAGCATATCTGTGTGCAATAGTCGAGCCAATCCGGCTTTATGCTGGGTGGTCAGTTGGGTTAAGCTTAAGGGCGCTAACTGGGTTGCCACCCATAAATCCACCAGCGGACGATAGGGTTCGATCAGGTCATCGGCCAGATTGAATGCATTTTGCTGGTTGTGATGAAATAAGCCAAAAACTGGCAATAAACCATGCGCGATAAGACTTCTGGCAATGGCGCCGCGCAATATGGCATAGCCGTAATTTAAGGCGCTATTAATCACATTTTGCTGTTGGCGCTTAAACTGAAGACCAAAGAGTGCGGAAAAATAACGCGCCGCTGCCTGTGCCTCTACATTGTCAACATCCCCCGAGCGAACTTTTTTAACCAGAGCAATGAGTAAATTTGCTGTTTGCTGGGATGGATTGGCGGTCAAAAGCAGACATTGTGCCTGATTGGAGATTTTGGCCTGAATAATGCTTGTCCAAGCTTGCTTAACCAGATGCTTTTTTAGGTTTTGTTGCAAATGGATAGACTTGCTTTGGCGGCTATGTTGTAGAAAAGACAGGAAAACGCCATTGGGGAGATGATCCTGCCCCGTACTAAATAGAGCAATACCCAGCTGAGCACAAGTAGTGAGAACTGGGTGCGTCAAAACAATTTCGCGGTGATCGAGAATAATCACAGCAATATCTTCAAAAGGAATGTGCACCGTCTGTTGCTGCTTAATGGCTAGAGTATGATGCTCACAGCTAAGTTTAGCTGGCTGTGAGATCATAATACTACGCCACGCCACGACGTGTCTCCGCTTTAGCAGGATAACAATGACCGAGCATATCGACATGCCATTTTTCAAATTTCTCGATGTTTCTGATGACGCCTAATCCTTCCCAATCACCATTCTTACCTGCCTGAATATTTCGGTCATGACTGCGAATGGTTATCGTGGCCGAAGCAATATTTAAGCCAGCAAAATAACCAAAATATTCATCATTTTTTCTCTTTAAATAGACCACATCATTCGCACTTAAAGAAAATTTAAATTGATAAGTTTCATCCATAATCAACCAATCTTTTCTGCTTTTATTGGCTACAGCAGCTGTGTTAGGCAGAGGGCGATGAGGCTGGCGATCAATCTGATAAATCGGCACCAGATAATACTTGCCATTTTTTTCAAATACATCAACCCGATACATGCTGTCTTGATCAGCAATACCGCCTCTGACCAATACTCCACCTTTTTGAACATCTAATACCTTGACTGTTCGAACTAATGGAGATATTTTTCCCTCTTTGGTTGGTTTATAAAATGGCTCGGCAAATGCTTTTTTGGCATTACCCTGATGTGCTTGTAATCGGGCTCTTAAACCTTCGATTAAGGGCTGATTGCGCGGATCTGGCGTTTCCCCATCAGGCAAATAATAGCCAACTATTTTTTCCAAATCTGTCAGCTTCAGGCTGGTCAGTGGCTTACGCACCGCACTTTGCTCGTTATGCATAAATTTGGCCGAACGGATGGTCTCCTGATGCAAAGCACCACCGTTACGCCGCTTTGGCATACGCGACACAAATACGGGTCTAGGCTGCGTCGGTTCGGTTGTCTTGCCGAATAGATGACAGATGTTTTTGCTAGGCTCACTATCCAGTCGCGCCAACACTTCATCTCTAAATTCCGGCCAAGGCTGTGGGAAATCTCGTCTATTCCTTTGTGTATAATACTGGTTTACCTTAGTATAATTAGACACGCGATGAATCAGAGCATGCGTGATCGTTGCGATCACACATGCATCCAGTGCATGATGTAAATCACTTTTCTCTCTGTCTTTCATTAATCCCCATCTTGCGCGTAAAAAGCCAGTAATTCCACCAGAGAGGGTGACCACATTCTGCCTGGACTCTTGCTTATTTTCGCCATCAACTGAAAATTGTAAATAATCACGGATAAACTGGGCAAAAAAGCGGGCAATATAGCGGGTATCATTCAGATTGCGTTGTGCAAATTCAGATGCAGCGTTCTCACCAAAATTTTTTCTAAGCAAGCGTTCTTTTTTAGCTCGGGAGATTTTAGGATTACTCTGCACCATTGCTGCAAACAGCTGCCATTTTTTACTTTCAGAAGCACCATCCAAATATTCATAGGGTGTTTGATTCTTTTTATTTTGGTTTACATTTGGTAGCACCAATACTTTATTACTTAAGCTGTCATCAAAAGAACGGGAATATGGCAAAATATGGTCAATTTCTACATAGCCATCTTCAAATAGTCTATCAATATCAATTGGATTGAGACTATAAGCACATTTACCATCCTGTTCTTTGTATAGCCGATATTTTAATATATCTACACCTTTAACTTCGCGCTTGATTTTCTGTTCAATTTCTACACTAAGCTCTTGTTTGAGTTCACGGTTAAGATACTGCTGCCTCTCAATTTTATTGCGCTCTTCGGCGGTTTTAGACATATCTCGCGCTAGTTCAATGTGGATTTCATGGGGTGAACCATACTGGCGGATAATGGCATTCAGCACTTTGCGCGCCTGATTGAGCGCTCTCATAACCACTGGATTTTTAATTTGCGGTATTCGCTTAACTTTTTTGCTCAGCTGATCAAATTCATATTGATACAGCGATGGCAAATATTTCTGTTTGGGCAGATTTTTTTGATGATGGTAATGACATTGCTGACAGGCTTCGTAGTAGTTGTCCCCTTTTTCTAAATAAGGCAGAAGTTTGGTTAAGGCTTTGAGTGACAGATGATTAAAGGCACTAAAGCTCACTTTAAGCAAATTGTGTATTTCCTGTTCATCCAATTCATGCTGGCGCAGATGTTGTTCAATGTCTGCATCTGTTTTATATAAAGTGAGGATGGTAGCGAGCTGATCGAGCAAGGCTGTATTGGTGCCGATCTGTTGCCAACGGGTTTCGCTGAAGGCTTTGCGCAGCTCATGATAGCCTTTGCTATGAAAAAAGGTTTTGTTTTCCGCTTTAGCTAACTCTTCTTCGGTTCTACCGCTTAAGCCGACAAATTGGTCTTCAGCCGAAAATTTATTGAGTTTTTTAAGGATTTTTCGAATGGTTTTATAGGTGATTTTTTCTTGTTCATAAGGTAAATTGATTAATGCCGTTCTTTCTTCCTCAGTTAAACTTCTGCTGCCACCCAATTTATTAATACGTAAATTATTCAAGCTGGATAACCACACAAATCGTTCAGCGGTATAGCTATGCTTTGCCGCCCGATATTCACTTGGCTCATGGGTACAAAACCCTAGCATTTTTAATATTGCTTCACCACTGATGGCCGGACGCTGAAACCAGAAGAGCTCTTCAACAACCTTGTGGATAAAGGCATCAGTGATCAGACTATTGCCCAAACTCTGCTGTTTTTGTAAGATTGCCGTCAGTTCTTCTTTCAGTTTTTTACGGTAAAATGTATTTTTATAATTGCCAGCTTTGTTTCTTTTGGCCACGATCATATTTTCTTGCTCTTGCTTTTTAGCGTTTTCTATGGTGATCATTTCCGCCACTGAGCGATAATGTTGCTCCTCAATAAATTTCGCCGTTTCTTTCAACGCCAGATTCATGCGCCCTTGTTCGCTTTTATCAGTTGCATCTTCTTCAATTTTACGCGCCACATAATAACCTCGATGTTTGACCAGATGATAGATCACTCTGGCCAACTCGGGATTAGTCAGTTTTTGATCTAAACCTTTAACGCGCAATGCCCAGGGATCTGGGCTATGTGCCGGCGTGGCTAATGCATGCGCTTCACAGTTGTCAATTAAACCTTGTTGCTGCAAAAAAAATCTGAGTTGTTGCAGTCTTTGTGCCCGATGAGACAATCTTCTGCGCGCATTACGATGTAATCTTCTGGCCAAATTTAACGGTTCTCCCGTTTTGGGATGCTCCGCCTTATCAAAACAGCGCACACCTAAATCAATAATTTTACCCTGCTCCAGTTCATTTTTTTGCTTATCTTCCCCTTTTTGAATCACCGCCCAGCCTACGGAAGCAATACCGATATCCAAACCAAAAATCATTTTTGTCATTTTTATAATTCCTCTGTATATAAGGTTAACAACGAATGATGTAAAACATCACTTTTGCTAAGGGATTGCATTTGCATGACAGAATAAACAGATGTAAATCTTTTGTAAATAGTGCAAGAATAATATAAGTTATGCTATAATTTTTGCAATTTGTAGCTAGCCGGGGTGAGAGCCGTTACTACAATAAGTTTAAATAACGTACCCAACAAACCCCTGAACAGGGGTTTGTTCTATTTACTCTTCTATTAACTATCATTTTGACTCATCTAATCGTATCTATTTTCAAAGAATTTTAATTGTTTTTTTGAATAAATATATCTTGAAAATTGACCTCAATGTGACAACATATAGATAATTTAAAAATATATTTGTTGCTAAATTCATTAAAAGCTCTTTGAAGTAAGATTATTCAAACTTTTATCATTGAATAAATACTACAAGTGTTTTCACTAGCTGAATATCGATAGCGTTTATATTTATGCTAAATGGGATTATAAACCCTGCCAAAACAAACAACAATATACAAAAATGAATCTTTTTCATTAAACTTACTCCAAACAATAGTTGAATAACATTTTTAAATCTGCTTTGAACAAAAATTAATTCTATAATTAAATTAATTTTTTTAAGCATTTTTTAAATACCTCCTTAGTGGTGTTAATCAATGAAACAAATTGTAATTCGCTCAATTCATTTAGTCAAACATTATTTTGTCAAAGAGGAAACTTTTTAAGATTAGATTTATATTAAGTACCTTGCCATACAGTTAATAACGAAAATAGCCAAAATATTTTGACCAAGATGAATACATCATTTTGATGAAAATAAATAATCCACTTCCATAAAAAATATTATATTACTCAAGAATTCTTGTAATGGAATTTTATTTTTCTTGCTGATAATAAATCTTATAATATTTTCGCCCTTTTTCATCCAGACCTTTCTCAATCATATCTTTTCCGCCATGGATATAAATATGGAAATTTTTGTCCAGTTTAATGATGCTTTTAAAGTATTTCTGCTGTTTTTTCACTGCTTTTGCTGAGATATCAAATTGATTTAACGGCTCAAGTTGATTTTCCTGCATATAATTTTGGCTGAAATCCTGATATTGTTGAATTAAATCCTCTTCGGCAAAGACTTGCTGCTCGAAATCGTTCGCATTAAATTGTTGATGGTTTCTAAAATAATCAACTGACCGGTTGAGTAATGCGACCTTCTCAGATTTAGTGGCTTCATCCTTTGCATCCAAAGTTTGGGCAATGAATTGCTTGGTAGTTTCCATAATTTGGGTGGTTTGATGATAGTCATTATTGATGGGTTTGATACTTAAAAACTCATCTGTCCAATATTTAGCTTCATTATTTTTATTGGTATTATCAACAATGGCTACAAGGTAGCCTTGTTCTCGGTTTAGGTTAAAAATAAGACAACCTTTATCCAGCTTTTGAATACTTAGTCCTTCGATATCGGCCAGTTTATAACCGGACTGGGTATCTTCAACTTTAAGTATTTTTTGTTTGTTTTCAGATTTAAAAAAACCGATACCATCTACGGCCTCTTCTCCAATATGGCAATGTTTGAGAGAAAACACGCCAAGTTCTCCAGTTTTTATTTGTGGATGGTTACTTTTTTCATATAAATATTGGGCAATGTTTTGCGACTGGGTGACAAAGCTTTCCAGGTCTTGATGGTCAAACATGGTAGTGAGGAGGGTATAAATGGGATTGAGTTCGAGACTCGGAAAATAATGAAACTGATACAGCTGATCGAATTTAAAATTTGTGACCATCAGTTTAGTGAGTATTTCGCTGATGTTATCGTGGTTACACAGCTCATTACCTAGATGAACGCCATCTTCATTGCTTTTGTTGCCAATATGATGAATAATTAATCGATCAAGTGTACCTAATTCAATTTTTTGCATAATCTTCGATGTTCTTTGGTGTGGGCTCAAATTTGTCTATTTTGCCTAATTCTTTTGTATAAGATCAATTCAAGTTAGCTGATTTTTGATCTTCATTTTTCTGAATTTCAGAAAGATTAACTAAATCATGTATTTTCCCTTCTGGTGTTAAAATAAGTTGTAAATCACTAATAATAAGACTTAATTGTTTTCGCAATACTTTCTCACTATCAGACATACAAGTACTCCAATATTGGTTTCTGAAGGTTTCCCAATGAACTTTATTAAACTCTTGAACTGGTTCCAGAGAATAAAGCATAATGGAAGATCTATCCTCACGTTCCTCTTTTCCATTTACCTGTGTATATTCTTCTTGCAAAAAAGAATAAAATTGCTGAGTCCTCTGAGAACTATTATGAGTGGAAACTAATGGAGAAATCATTTGATTTTTTTTATTATTTTAAAATTTAGTAGGGGGTAATCCATAAATAATAATTTTACCCAACACAAGTCATACCAGCAAATACCCATGTACCTTGATCATAAAAAAACCAATACAATCTACTCGAATCCAACTCACTACTATTTATTGGGACAGCAATAGAAATAACGTTTTTATACTTTTCATTATCTCCCAAAGGCTTTAATTCGGATTGTTCTAAATACAGATATAAATTGTCATCTATTTTTAAGTTCTCTATTAAATCCTCAAAATCTTTATCAAATATTTTATTAAACCCCTTTATAATATCTGTTTGATTTATTATTTTATCTTCACTTTTATTGAGATAAAAATGTATACAATCCCCAAATATCTCTTTATCAATATATTTAGTTTTTTTTGTAACTAATAAATCTTTAATATCTCGTTTTAATTGATGAACTAATACAGTTGAATCAATAAGCTGAAACGGATTCTTAATAGATTGTTGAGGTCTTTTTTGTTTATCATTTTCTAAAACTGTATTTGAAGTACATGATAAGATAATACTACCTAATAGAATCACCTTCAGTAGCTGTTGCATTTTCATACTCATAATAATCTTGTATGCCTTTATTAAATATATATTCTTTAGGTACAACGTAACCTAAATGATCTAAACGAGTCCCTGCTTTTGTAGTATGGACATATTTTTTACCAACTTTTTTAAACTTATAACTATTTTTTTGAACTTTATTATCCTGATTCCCACCTAGGCCTATAATAGTAAACCCATCAGATTCAACGGTATAATTAACAACAAAAGTAGCGTGTCCTTCATGAGAATTTTGTTTTTTTATGATGAGAATAGCTCCATAAGGAGGCTTTTCACTAGAAGGTATTATAGTAGATCCTGGATATCTTTGACGGTTAACAAAATTAATTGCTAATGCCGGATTATTAATATTTGAATTTTTAGGAATAAAAGAATAATTTGTATTTTTCACCTTATTCGTCTCTACAAGAGCCCAATTAGCAAAACTGGAGCACCAAGCTGTTTTAATAGGATCCAATTTTTGACCAGCCCCATCTGAATAGTATTCTTTTACTCTGTTATATCCATATGACATATCTCTCTCATTCACACCTTCTTCTTTATGAACAATTTCCATCCAAGGAGCTACTATTATATTAAATTTAACTTCAAATTTTTCTTTATCACCTGTTAAATAATCATCATATAGTGCTTTATCAATGGCATCATATCTACCTGAGAGAGAATATCTAAAAGTAACTGCTAAAGCAGATGTTTCTTTTACTTTTGCCCTAATTGTTAAATAAGTTGCTTTAGTTTTAATTTTAGAATATTTTGTCTGTAACTCTTCAAAATCTGTATCACTTTTGGGACTTAGCTCTATTTCCTGTACATAAGTTATAGAACCATCAATAGAAAATTCTATTTCTGTTTCTTCATTTCCATTTACTAAAAAGGGAACAGCTTTACCATTGTAAGTCAAAACATCAGATTTTTCCCAAATTGATATACTCAATTTTCCCTTTCTGGGTTTACCATAACATTTTATAATTAAGTAAACTTTATCTCCTAATCCAGCCTTATTTATCCTGATATATCCATTATAACCTTTTTCAGGACTTTTCGCTTTACGGGCAAAATAAGCATCAACTACATCAACCGAATAGTTTGATTGATGGGGTATATCATATACTATTTGGTTAGGATTTACCGTATATGAGTCAGATAGTGATTTATCCGGCAATTTATTTTCTTCCGGTGGTAAAGGTTTTGTTTCTGTTGCTGTAGTTGTAGACATTTTAAAATTAAATTTTAATTTTTATCATTTTTTTCCAATACAATATCCAAAGAAACATCTTTACTTATTTTTTGGATTATTCTTACCTCTTCTCTATACCCGGATTTCCCAACTTCCATATCAATCTGTGCACTTAATGGAAATTCTGTTGAAAAAAAACCATTGTTATCAGTTGTTAGAGTAATTGTGTCTTTGCCTAAATATTCATCATAATTTTTTTTACCACTATTTGAAGTGTATCTCCAATTAGTGATCTTTATTGTTACATCTTGTAATGCTGTATTACTGTTTTTATCATGAACATACCCCTGTAAATGAACATCTTTAACATCTGTCTGACTCCGGAAATATATAACCAGATATATGATGACTGCAACAACTCCCACAGCCAAAAGTACCAATAACCATTTCATCATAATTTTCATATTATCATTTTAATATATTTGTTAGTTTCGATTATGAGAAGACAATCTTTTTAGCATAATAAAACTTTTCATAACCAACTCAACACGTTCTTTTACTATATCCTGAATATTTCCATGTGTTACCCCATTTTCACGGATAAGGTAATTATATACTGTAGCTTTTCCCTCAGATGTATGTGGGTAACCTCTTGAACCCGGGGAATTAGAAGAATCACTGTTTGAAGAATCACTCTCAGAAGAGCTACCGTTGGAAGAACTACCGTTAGAAGAACTACTGCCTTTTTTTGAACTTCCAGATATTTTCCCACTTCCACTTGAAGTTCCGGAAGAATTATCCTGGTAATAATTATTACATACTTTTACATTTTATGCAGCCTAGAAGGTTTTATTATAAATGCTGTAGCTAAACATGATTGTTTTGGTTTTTAGGCTTGGGAATGTTCGCTAATATTTGATTAAGATGATTTATGTTAATCAAACTCTAAAATTATTGGTTATACTGCGGTCTAAGTTTATTCACACTCTGTTTGTGTTAATTCAAGTCATTATTCGTCATTTATAATGTTGTTTATTTTTTCGTTATAAGGATTGTTATGCCTACCTTGTTGCCCATTACCAGTATTGCTGAACGTTGCGGTATTCCTGAAGAGTTTTTAATTCCTTATGGGAAGGACGTGGCAAAGGTTGATTTGCGCGTGATTCAGCCTCATAGCCAGCAAGGTAAGTTGGTGCTAGTATCCGCCATTACGCCCACTCCTTTAGGTGAAGGCAAAACGGTGACTACGATTGGTTTAAGTCAAGGATTAAATCATATCGGTCAGAAGGCAATTGCTTGTATTCGTCAGCCCAGTTTAGGGCCGGTATTTGGGGTAAAAGGGGGTGCTGCGGGAGGTGGTCAGGCACAGGTTTTACCGATGGAAAAGTTAAATTTGCATTTAACCGGCGATATTCACGCGATTACGGCAGCACATGATCTGGCTTCGGCTGCACTAGATGCGCGCCTGTATCATGAGGAACACTTGGGGGAAAAATTTACGCAACAGACTAATTTGCCACGGCTAAATATTGATAAAAACCGCATTGTCTGGAAACGGGTGATTGACCATAATGACCGTGCTCTGCGCCGGATTAATGTTGGTGTAGGTGGCGGGGTCAATGGGGTGGAACGCGAAGACGGTTTTGAGATTTCTGCCGCTTCTGAATTGATGGCCATTTTGGCTTTGGCCACTAGTCTAGAAGATATGCGTGCACGCATTGGTCGAATTATTCTGGCTTATGATATGGCTGGTGAGCCGATTACGGCTGAAAAATTAGAAGTAGCTGGCGCGATGACGGTGCTGTTAAAAGAGGCAATCAATCCTAATCTGATGCAGACGGCAGAACAAACGCCGGTGCTAATTCATGCCGGTCCTTTTGCCAATATTGCTCATGGTAATTCGTCTGTTTTAGCTGATAAGGTTGGCTTACAGCTGGCTGATTATGTGGTGACAGAGGCTGGATTCGGCTCGGATATGGGCATGGAGAAATTTTTTAATATTAAGTATCGTCAAACTGGCGTTGCGCCATCTTGTGTGGTTCTGGTGGCAACGGTACGCAGTTTGAAGTCCAACAGTGGACGTTTCAATATTAAGCCTGGGCAGGCTTTACCACAGGAAGTAACAGAATGTAATGTTGAATTGCTGGCAGAAGGTAGTGCTAATCTGGGCTGGCATATTCAGAATGCGAAAAGTTATGGCTTGCCGGTGATTGTGGCGATTAATCGTTTCCCTTATGATCATCAAGAGGAGCTGGATTTTGTACAGCAATACGCGTTGCAGCATGGCGCTTTCGCCTGTGAAGTCAGTGATGCATTCACTCAAGGTGGAGCGGGAACGCAATTACTGGCGCAACATGTTGTTAAAGCATGCGCAGAGCAACATGAAGTGGTACTGCCCTATGATGACCAGATGTCATTAGCGGATAAGATTCAGACGATGGCCAAAAAATACGGAGCCCGTCAGGCTAATTTATCGGAACTGGCCCTGCACAATATTGAAGAAATTAAGCAATTGCATCTGGATCATTTACCGCTATGTATGGTGAAAACACCCATGTCGATTAGTGCTGATCCTAATTTAAAAAATGTACCAACTAATTTTGATGTTGAGGTATCACGGATTCAGGTCTCTGCTGGTGCTGGTTTTATTCGGGTTTATACCGGCAATGTGATGACGATGCCGGGTCTGGGCACTTTGCCAGCATATCGTGAAATTGATATTGATGCTGACGGTACGATTCATGGGCTGCATTAATTTTCTCGATTAGAAGTTAAATAGGATGCTCAACGCCATAACAGGATTTGCTGTTATGGCGTTTTTGCTGGTTATGTGCAGCAGATGATGTTCGATGTGATGACTGGTGCGTTGATGCTGGCGTGTTGGAGGCTTATATAGGCAGAAAAGAGAATATGCATTATAATTATAGTGGTATTGCATATTTTGTATCTCTATTGTGCGTGTCAAAGCTTTATCACTATGACTAGATTTATTTGAGCAGGTGCGAATCAAGCTGTGTTTGCTTGTAGACGCACCTGTTTGTATTGCAGCAGTTAATTTAATGGTTGCAATAAGGCATCAAATGCATCGATAAATTGTTGAATGCCTTCTTGCTGCAAACGCTCGGCTAACGATTCGAGATTGATGCCGAGTTGTTCGATTTCTATTAGGTTACTTTTTGCCTGCGCCAGATTTTCGCTGATGGTGGCAGCAACTTGACCATGTTGCATAAATGCATTCAAGGTATGGGTTGGCACGGTGTTGATGGTATGTGATCCGATGACGTTTTCAATATAAAGGACGTCGGAGTATTGTGGATTTTTGGTCGCAGTTGAAGCCCACAATAAACGCACGGGTGCTGCCTGTTGCACGCTCAGGTTTTTGAATTCGCGACTTTGGGTAAATTCTTGCCATTCTGCATAAGCGGTTTTGGCTAAAGCGAGGGCGGTTTTACCTTGCAATGCAGCAGGCAGTAGCTTGTCTAGTGCGTTATCGATACGTGACAGAAAAAAGCTGGCTACAACTTGGATCCGATCAACCGGTAGATTTTGAGCCAATCGTTGTCTGATACCAGCAGCGTGCGCCTGATAGGCTTTTTGAACCTGTTTTTTGGAAAATAATAAGGTTAGGTTCACATTGACACCCTGCGCAACCAGTGTTGTCAGTGCGGCTAAGCCGCTATCGGTCGCTGGCACTTTAATCATGGCATTAGGGCGATTTAAGGTCTGCCATAAGCGTAATGCTTCGGTAATGGTTGCGGCGGTATCATCAGCCAGATCAGGTGCCACTTCCAGACTCACTAAGCCTGCGGTACCGTTAGTCTGTTGATATAAGGGTAAACAAACATCACAGGCTGCCTGCACATCTGCAACGGCAAGTTGTTCATAGCGTTGTTTGGGAGAAAGCGGCTGTTGTTTTAATTGGGCTACATCTTCTGCATACAGGCTGTCACCGGCAAAAGCTTTCTGGAAAATAGCCGGATTGGAGGTCACGCCACTGATGCCCTCTTCCAGCATTCGAGCCAGCTCCCCTGATTGTATTAATGATCTGGATAGGTTATCGAGCCAGATTTGTTGCCCTAGTTGGTTAACTGCGGATATGACAGCCATTTTATTTCCTTTTATGGGTGCTGATTCAGACGGGTATCCTGTCAATTCAGCATTCTGTGTGATCAATGGAGTGTTGGTTGTTTACTCTAACGAAACTGTCTGCATTTGACAAGTTTTTCAAGTGAACAAAACGCTTTTACAGGGTATAACTTTTACAGGGTATAATTAGCAGCATTAAGTTGAATTTTTATCTGAATCTTTTGATACTGATGTTTTTATGAATGCACGCGAAAATTATTTGCTTTGGGGCAAGGAAGTATTTGCTATTGAGGAACAGGCGATACGTCAGGTAGGCGCCAGTCTGGATAAGCATTTTACGGATGCTGTTGCCACGATTTTGGATTGTCGCGGGCGAGTGATCATTACAGGGATGGGTAAAAGTGGCCATATCGGACGCAAAATTGCAGCTTCGATGGCCTCAACTGGTACACCGGCCTATTTTGTTCATCCTGCTGAAGCTGGTCATGGTGATTTAGGCATGATAGTGGACGGTGATGTGGTGATTGCATTATCCAATTCCGGCGAAAGTGATGAAATTCTGGCGATTATGCCTGCGATTAAACGCAAAAATGTGCAATTGATTTGCATCACTGGTAATTCTGAATCCACGATGGCGAAACATGCTGATGTTCATCTGTGTGCGCATGTATCGCAAGAAGCTTGCCCGCTGGGACTAGCACCAACATCGAGCACAACTGCGGTGATGGTGCTGGGAGATGCTCTAACTGTGGCTTTATTGCGTGCGCGTCAGTTTACTCCTGAGGATTTTGCGCTGAGTCATCCCGCTGGAAGTTTGGGCAAACGTTTATTATTGACGGTTGCTGATGTGATGCATAGCGGAGAGAATATGCCATTGGTGCAAACTCAGACGCTGCTGAAGCAGGCCATTGTGATCATGAGTGAAAAGGGATTGGGCATGTTGCTTGTGGCTGATGAAGATAACCGCTTATGTGGATTGTTCACGGATGGTGATTTACGCCGATTATTCCAAAATAATCATCAATTGGATGATGTGGTGATGGCGGACGTGATGCACCCTAACCCGAAAACCATCACGGCAGAAAAAATGGCTACAGAAGCGTTAAAGTTGATGCAAGCCAATAAAGTCAATGGTTTGGCGGTAATTGATCAGCACCAGCATCCGATTGGTGCAATCAATATGCATGATTTATTGCAAGCACGTATTGTTTAAACCTAATCTACCCCAATTTAAGGATTAATGATGACTTTAATTGCCTCTTCTACTGTTTTGAAAGCTGCACAACAAGTCAAATTGTTTATTATGGATGTAGACGGCGTTCTCACAGACGGTCGGATTTTCATCCGCGATAATGGTGAAGAAATTAAGTCATTCCACACTCTGGACGGACATGGGCTGAAGATGTTGCATAAACATGGGATACAAACTGCGATTATCACTGGGCGTGATGCGCCATCGGTGGGTATCCGCGTTCAGCAATTAGGTATTCACCACTATTTTAAGGGGATTGCCGATAAACGCAGCTGTTACCAGCAATTGTTGGCAAAACTGGGTTTAGAAGAGCAACACTGTGCTTATATTGGTGATGACGTGGTGGATTTACCCGTCATGAAGCATTGTGCGCTGGCGGTGGCGGTGGCTAACGCTCATCCACTGGTGCTAAAGCATGCTGACTATATTACTCAGGCGTCAGGGGGCAATGGTGCTGTACGCGAGGTATGCGATATGTTGCTAGATGCACAGGGCTATTTGAGAGCTTATCTGGCGGAGTATTTGGTATGAGTGTGATTCATGCCCGCAGTAATTGGCTGTTTCCTCTGGTACTGGCCATTGGACTGGGTGGGATCAGTTTTTGGCTGGATCGTATCACTGAGGTGAAAACGGTAGAAATCCCATTGAACCCGAAGGAACCAAAGTATCAAATAGATGTTATTTCAGGTGAGCGCTTCAACCAAGATGGACAGCTAAGTGAAACCATTAAGGCACAAGCAGCACGCCAATATCCGCAACAATCGATTATTTTTATTGATAAACTTGATATGCATCTTTATAAAAATGGTCAAGATCTTTATCACATCACTGCAAATAAGGCGCAATATTTTACGGATAGTCGTAAAATTGATTTGATCGATGATGTATCCTGGCATAAGAATGCGGTTGGTCAGGAACCAGAGGGTCAGTTGAATACCAGTATTTTACATATTGATACGCAAACTCAATCTGCCGTAACGGATGCACCAGTAAAATATCAGTATGGCTTATCACAAGGCACTTCAGTAGGTTTTGAATACGATAAACAGCGCGGTTTCTTGAATTTACCCGCTCGCGTAAAGGCAATTATTTATGATCCGCAAAAACCATAAGAAAATCTTAGCTACACTTTGTTTGTTGATGAGCAGTCTACAAGTATGGGCATTAGAAAGTGATCGGCATCAACCTATAGAAATTGAAGCTGATCAAGGGTCGCTGGATAAACAGAATCAGACTACCGTTTTTACTGGTAATGTTAAAATGCGCCAAGGAACGATGTATATGAATGCCTCTAAGATTACAGCGCATAAGGATAATGCGGGTAATCAAACGATTATTGCTATTGGAAATCCAGCCACTTTCGGTCAACAGTTGGAAAAAGAAGGCAAAGTATTTGGCAAAGGTAACAATGTACATTATGAAAGCCAGACCGGAATTGTGACCATAACGGGTAATGCACAGGTAAATCGAGGTGGCGACATGGCTCGTGGCGCGGTCATTGTCTATAACACCAATACTGAGGTTTATACCGTCAATGCAGCCAAACAAGGCCGAGTACAAGTCATTATTCAACCGCAATCGAAAAAGAAATAAACCTGACTATGAATGCAACTTCTACTACTGAATCAACCAGCAGCCGACTATGCGTTAGTGGCTTAAAAAAAAGTTTCAAACAACGTCAGGTAGTCAATAATGTTGCCTTAGAGGTCAACAGTGGCGAAGTGATTGGTTTATTAGGACCAAATGGTGCTGGTAAAACCACCAGTTTTTATATGATTGTTGGTCTGATTGCTGCCGATGGAGGCAGTATTACGCTTGACGGACAGGAAATTAGTCATCGTCCGATTTATGAGCGCGCCCGACTGGGTTTAGGCTATTTGCCTCAGGAAGCCTCAATTTTCCGCAAGATGACGGTGGCACAGAATATCAATGCTATTTTAGAAATCAGTTATCCCCGGCAAAAACGAGCAGAACAACTGGAAATGTTGTTGGCTGACCTGCATATTGAACATTTACGTAATAATAAAGCCCTTTCTCTTTCTGGTGGTGAGCGTCGTCGGGTAGAAATTGCTCGAGTATTAGCCAGAAATCCACGTTTTATTTTGTTAGATGAGCCTTTCGCCGGTGTCGATCCGATAGCTCTAATCGATATTCAAAATCTGATTGCATTTTTAAAGCAACGTGGCATCGGTACACTTATCACAGACCACAATGTACGTGAAACATTAAGAATTTGCGATCGCGCTTACATTATTAATCAAGGCAGTGTACTGGCTGCCGGCGTTCCAGCAGAATTGGTGAATAATGAAGAAGTCCGCGCGGTTTATTTGGGAGAACATTTTGAATATTAATTGCCTATGCAAAAGCCAGTATCGCAACTAAAATTAAAACTCAATCAGCAATTAAGTCAGAAACTTCAACAATCTTTGCATGTTTTGCAGTTATCTACACTAGAATTGCAGGAGCTGGTTTCTGGCTGGCTAGCCGATAATCCTTTTTTAGAGGAAATAGACAGTTTTAGTGATGATGAACCAGTGTTGGCACAATACGTTCAGCCACCGCAAACGGGTAGGAATCATGACAATATCGAGGCATGGGAAACGCTGCCAGATGATCCTGACATGTACGCCCAATTGCATCAGCAAGTGTGCCATTACAATTTAGACGAATCTACAGCAACATTGGTTCATTTTCTGATCGATAATTTAACTGAACAAGGCTATCTTAGTTGTAGCCTGATCGATTTGGTTGAAAATACCCCACTTGAGTGGCAACTGGATGAAGCTGAATTAGCTCATGCTTTGAGTATTTTGCAGCAATTCGAACCTAGCGGCGTTGGTGCTCGTGATTTGAAAGAATCTTTGTTATTGCAATTAGATCACCTCAATCATGATACTGATGAGCAAGTTCTCGCCTGCTCCCGTTGCTTAATTGATCAACACTTTGGGCAATGGCTAAGTACGCATCAACTTAATCAACTGTACCGGCAGTTACCTCAATTTTCTGCGGCAACTATCGATAATGCCTGCCAGCTCATCTGTCGTCTTAATCCCTATCCATGTTATGGTATGAACGATGGCAATACCAGTTTGGCGATACAACCGGATATGGAAGTTTACCTTGACCGCAGTGGTCAATGGCAAATGCGTATTCTAAAAAAAGCTTTTCCTCAGATACGTATCGAAAATACATTTGCACAATGGTTACAGCAACAGGATAATGAAATTGACCCGTTGTGTAAAAACAAGTTGCAGGAAGCACATACTTATATTAATAGTCTGGAGATGCGCAAAAATACTTTACAACGGCTTGGTGAATGGATTTTACAACAGCAGCAGGATTTTTTTTCCTTCGGCGCGCTGGCTCTTAATCCACTAACCATTAAAGCCACCGCACAGGAATTGGGTTTAGCTGAGAGCACGATTTCTCGTGCAATTAATCAGAAATATTTGACCTGCCCACAAGGTATTTTCCCATTGCGTTATTTTTTCAGTCTCGCGATAGCCAGCAGTGATCAAAATTCTAGCGGTAACAGCCAAACTGCAGTGAAGTCATTATTACAAAGTTTAATCAATCAGGAAGATCCGCAACGTCCTTACTCTGATGCGCATTTGGTTGAGCAATTAGCTAAACAAGGCATTAACCTTGCCAGACGTACGGTTGCAAAATATCGTGAGTCCTTGAAAATTGCCCCGGCGCACCAACGTAAATTACAACATGAAAGTCGTTAGATATAATAAAATTTTTTCTGGTCTGGTAAAGACTATCAACAAGGAGATGTGGTATGAACTTGAAATTTATAGGATTAAATCTTGATGTTACAACAGCATTAAAAGACTATACCACCAGTAAACTTGAGCGAATTATTCGCCACACTGATCAGATGATTAATGCATCCGTCACATTCTCTGTGGAAAAAATACACAAAAAAGTAGAGATCAATTTGCATCTGGCAGGTAAGGATATCCATATATTGTGTAGCGATAACGATATGTATGCAGCCATTGATGGATTGATGGCAAAGTTAGATCGAGCGGTCATCAAACATAAAGAAAAAAAGCAGCATACTCGTGAAGTACCCACTCTGCAGCCTGAAAACATCAGTTGAGGGATGGAGAAAATTCATTTAGGTAAATTGTTAAATAGCAAATAATGTTAATTAATCCACCAATATACGCTTTTTCTGCTAAAGAGATTTAACAGTAATATCATTTATTATGGTTATTACATCTTGTCTGTCACCAGTTTTAGTTGGTACAGCCATTTAGGTGATTAACACGATATATTTATTGCGCTTAGAAAGGTTTATCATGAAAGCGAGCATTAAAAAAATGGTATTTTTGTTTGCCTTGGCTTCTGCATTATCTGCCTGCGCTGATATGACACCTGCACAACGTCATACCGCGACAGGTGCAGTACTTGGTGGTGTAACTGGCAATCTGATTGGTGGTGACACTGGTGCTACCTTAGGTGGTGCTGCTTTAGGTGGTGTGATTGGTAGTCAAATTAAATAATTTGCATTCTACAGCTTCAATAAAAGCCTGCTGATATCAGCAGGCTTTTTTAGAATGAATCGATTTACTCTGTTTCTGGTGGAATGATTTTGCTTATACGTACTCGTTCCAGTCGTCGCCCGTCTTTAAGTAACACTTCAAAGTGATAACCAGCAAAATCAATGCTATCACCCTCGTTCGGTATGTCTTCCATCTCTTCCATAATCAACCCAGCCACGGTGTGATATTCGGCATTTTCCGGTAAAGGTGGTAAATGTAGCTGTTGAGCCAACACAGCATATTCTAAACTGCCATCCACTGTCACGCTGTTGTCAGCATTGCGCTGGATACTGGGCGCTTCAGTACGTTCATATTCTTCAGGGAAATCGCCGGCTATGGTTTCCAGAAGATCTTTCATGGTGACCAAACCTAAAACCGCACCAAACTCATCTACCACCAATGCTATATCAGCACTGCTGGAGCGAAACAGTTCCATCGCATCTAAGACGGTACTGCTGTCCGGCAAAACCAAAGGTTGACGCAGAGCCTGTAAAATATTTAATTGCTGTTGATGTAATAGCTGGTTTAATAAATCTTTTTTGTTGATAAAACCAAGTGGTTCGTCAATACCGGCCTTCCCCACTACGATTAAGCGTGAATAAGGTGTGGCTTGTAGTTGTTCATGCTGTTGTTCACGTGACTGAGAAATGTCCAATCTTTCAATATCACTGCGTGGGGTCATGACTCCTGGAATCGGTCGTTCAGCCAGCGTTAACACGCTGCGAATCATGGATTTTTCATTTTCTTCAAAATGTTCATCATCATCGCTTTGTAATCCGCCTTTAGCCAATTCCTTTTCTCGTAAACCCATCATCCCGAGCACGCTATCGGCTGTTCTATAGCGCCACGAACGACCAATCATGTCGTTGCGCCGCGTATTACGGGTGGAGATTTGATTGAATATTTCTATCAAGATAGAGAAGGCGATGGCGGCATACAAATACCCTTTGGGTATTTCAAAGTGTAAACCTTCGGCAATCAAGCTAAAACCGATCATGAGCAAAAAGCCCAGACACAACATGACCACTGTCGGATGACGATTGATAAATTCAGTGAGAGGTCCGCTGGCCCAGATCATCATCGCCATAGCAATGATGACAGCAATCATCGCCACGGTAATATGTTGAACCATAGCAACAGCTGTAATAACCGAATCAAGGGAAAATACGGCATCAAGTACAATAATCTGTAAGACGACGCTCCAGAAACTGGTGTATACCGTTACATTGGTCACAGAGGCCATAGCGGTATGACCTTCGAGTCGTTCGTGCAACTCAGTAGTGGCTTTATATAGCAGAAACATACCACCGAACAACATGATCAGATCTTTAACCGAAATACCATAGCCACTGATGTGTGCAAAAGGTTTGGTGAGCGTCACAATCAGTGACATCGTTGCCAACATGATGATGCGTATAATCACAGCCAAACATAACCCAGTTATGCGCGCCTGCGCTCGTTTTTTTGGGCTAGCTTTATTGGCAAGAATGGCAACAAATACCAGATTATCGACACCAAGGACTATTTCCAGAATAACCAGCGTGGTCAGTCCTATCCAAGTGGTCGGTTCCCCCAACCAACTAAAATCCATTTTAATTTCCTATCTACAAAACGAGAACAGGCAGCCTGCTCTATAAACAGGCTGCCTTAAATTCAGAAAAAAAACACGTCTACATATAATTGACTACTCGAGACACCGTCTTCCATCTGAAAAAATCCTCAAAGTTAATTACTTTTATGGTTTAAGTTTAACATTCTGTTCTAAAAAATCAAGCACGATTACCCATCTCGCAGTAAATTGGTCATGGCAAAAACTCATGTAAACTGCAAATCATGGTATTCTATTGCTATTAATTAGTCTGATATGTCGTTATTCATGAATCTGTTTCATCATGCTCGGTTTTATACCACCGTTAATCACCTGAAAGATCTGCCTGCTACTTCAGCTGAAATCGCTTTTGTTGGTCGCAGTAACGCCGGTAAATCCAGCGCAATCAATACCTTAACCAATCATACCCGCTTAGCTTATGTCTCAAAAACACCTGGACGCACTCAGCACATCAATTTTTTTGAACTGGCAAATGGGCAATTTATGGTGGATTTACCCGGTTACGGTTATGCTCAGGTCCCCGAAGCGGTCCGTCAACATTGGGTTACATTATTAGGTAACTATTTGCAAACCCGTTCGCAACTGATCGGTTTGATTCTGATTATGGATATCCGCCATCCACTCAAAGAGTTGGATAAAAGAATGTTGGATTTTTTTGCTGTAACGAAACAGCCAGTGCATATTCTATTGTCTAAGGCGGATAAACTGTCCAAAAACGAGCAGATTAAAACGCTGGCTCAGGTCAAAAAATTGCTTCAACCTTATGTTGCCCGTCAGCAAGTGACGGTGCAATTGTTTTCAAGCCTGAAAAAACAAGGGATAGATGAAGTGAACCAAATTGTTTCTGAATGGTTTAATCAGCGCGCCATTCAGATTAAAGATAACGATGAAACTTCACTGAATTAATCTATCCGCTTCTCGCCTTGTTTAATGGTGTTTTCACAACTGGCTTAACTCATTAACACATGGGCAGACAAAAAAGATTAGCTGTTAATTCGCAGAAATTGAATAAAATTAGTTAACGGGATATGAATTGAATGAGGGTAATCCTTATTTTATAAGGATCATCGATAGGTTTATTGAATTGTTATCAATAACTAAATGGAGAATAGTTTAATTTCAAAATATTTAAACTATTCTTTTTTTCGCTCAATTACAACTACCTTTTTGGATTCCATAAATATTCTTATCCTCAGTTTGCTGATTATCGCTAATAAACTAAACAGTTCTTGTTCATAATTATTGTTCATTTCACTGCTCTTCACTGAAGATAAGTTGAAAAAGACCAATAAATTTATTGATTTTGTAAAATAAAATACTTAACCGGATGAATATGACTATCCATTTATCCGGTTAAGCATAGAACCATTAAAGGATTAAATTTTCTGGCGAATCTTATTTTTACTTGGCGTAAATTTAGGCAACAGAAAATGCATGATCAATCCGTTAGGTTGCAAATTTTCCGCTAATATTCGACCATGATGCCGATCCATAATATGCTTAGCCAAAGCCAGACCTAAGCCAGTTCCTGGTTTATTGGCACTGCTATCAGCTCGATAAAAAGCGGTAAATATATGCGGAAGCTGATTCTCTGCCACACCAGGACCATTATCTGAAACATCTATTTGCCAATAAGACTTGCCGGCATCATACATATGCACTCTGATTCGGCTACCATTTGGACTGTAATTGATGGCATTTCGAATGACATTATCAAATGCACGATATAAATAGCTTTCATTGGCTTCAACCAAGGCATCTTCTGGAATTTCGCAATCCCAAAATAAGGTTTGCTGATGTTGCATCGCTACGGCCTGATTATCCTCGACTATCTGTTTAATCAATGGCACTAAAGCCAAAGGTTCCAACGTAATGGGCAAATCAGAAGTTTCTAATCGAGATAAAGTCAGCAGCTCTCCGACCAATAAATCCATACGTCCCAACTCGCTTTCCAGACGTTGCAGATGTTGTTCTTGCTTTTGCGGTTGCACATGAATTAAGCCAATAATTGCTTGCATTCGGGCCAAAGGAGAGCGCATTTCATGCGATACATGGTGAAGTAAATGACGTTCTTTCTCTACCAATTTCTGCAATTTATCCGCCATATTGTCAAACTGGACAGCAAGCGAATAAAGTTCATCACGTCGTTCAGATAATTGATGCGAAACTCGTGTTTGCAGGTTACCGTGTGCCAAACGATCCATACCACGCCATAATACTCTGATAGGCTGTGTGATGTTGTTCGCCAATATATAGGCGGTCAGTAATCCTACTACGATAATAAAACTCAAAATAATGAATTCATGCCAAACTGGCGCTATGGGTAGTCCAGGAATAAAAAACGGGCTTGGCGGTCTGGGTGTGCGTTCATAATTCCAACCACGAATCATAAACAGATATTCTTCGCCTAAAGTACTGTAAGCGATCCTGACTAATTTTGAATTGGGATTTGACTGGGCAAATTTGCGCGCTTTCTCAATTTCATCTGGATCAATTGGCCGACCTAATACATCGTTTTTATTATCTAATGCAATGACATATAAGTTTTCACCACCGGGATTATTTCCCCATTGCATTAATTGTTCACGTACCCCAGTATCACCATGTCGATTGAAAGCCTGCATGGTACTACTCAACAGGTTTTCTTCAAAATTACGCTGTTGTTTAAATCTGGTTTCGGCTAAGGTGTTTTGCACCAACCAAAAAGAAGAACTGGCCACAAAGATGGCACAGACAATCACAGCACAAAAAGTGGCAAAAATACGTGGGAACAGTTTCATAATTAAAACAGGCTGTTAAAAAACAGCCTGTGTATCCGTTTAATTTTTAACAAATAAATAACCTAGTCCGCGTACCGTTTGAATCAGGCTAGCATTACCTAATTTGTGCCGGATACTAGAAATATGCACGTCAATACTGCGGTCAAATTTTGCTAATTTACGATCCAAAGCCTCTAGAGATAAGGTTTCTTTGCTAACTACCTGACCGGCATGGCGCATCAACACTTCAAGAAGATTGAATTCTGTACTGGTCAATTCTAAAGGTTCGTCATCGATGGTCACCTGACGTTTAGCTGGATAAAGAACCACGCCGCTGGCCGCGATGCTATTCGGTATACCATTTTGGTCATTGTCATGACTTTGGTGAGTGCGACGTAAAATAGCATTAATACGAGCCAATAACTCGCGTGGCTGACATGGTTTAGGTACATAATCATCAGCACCCATTTCCAGACCAATAATCCGATCTATATCGTCACCTTTAGCAGTTAACATAATAATCGGGATTTTGCTTTGTACACGTACTGTTTTCAGTACATCCAGACCATTCATCTTCGGCATCATAGAATCCAGTACTACTACATCATACTGCCCGGACAGAATGTCCTTAACTCCAGTTTCGCCATCAGCTACACTACTCACTTCCAGCCCTTCGGCTGTTAAATACTCAGTTAACAATTCTGTCAATAAATTATCGTCATCAATCAAAAGTACACGATTCATATCATCCTCCTCAATGGAAGTATAAGGTCTGTATTCACTACAAGCTTTTTAACTCAATTTACGGTTTATATCTTAACATGTAGACAAAATTTATCTTTACATTAGAGCCGCTTTTGCTAATTTTTTCATTTAAAACCACAATGTTAAACAATAATATTGCCAATCACATACATTTGAATGAATATGGTTTTTGGCTGTTAAAACTGTCACATACCTGCTGAAAATGTGGTTTGAGCACCACAGTTTTAGGCTGTTCTTTCACTTTTCTAATTAGATCGGGCAGCGTATAAGGATAGTACTGGCTTACATGATCAAACCATTCCTTCGCCTCTCCAATCTTTTCTTCTTCCGCCAGATAAAATCCTCGTACCAGCGTATTAGAATACGGTCGATACCGACCAGTTAATAGAGCCGCTTGTTTCCCTTCTGCAGGCAATTTTGGATAAACCGCATTGACCTGTTCTATAATGGCCATGTCTATGTAATAGCGCATAAAATACATACGTTTACGAAAATGCTGCATACGTATCATCTGTTCTGTGCGTGCGGAAGAATGACTCGCTCGAAGCATGATAAATTGCTGGTACAAAATCATTTGGTGAAATATGAGTAACATCGTTATTAATGCCAACATACCCCAAAATAGCTGCTTTTTTTGAGAGAAAGGCTGAAAATGAGTTTGCTGTTGTTTCTCTGACACAGGTGTTAACGCAGTGCATAAAACAAACACGGCGAGAAAATAGGCATACCATAAGGGGTATTCCAACATACTGTGGCAAAGTGAAACCAAAATTAGACTAACCAGCAAAATTGATGAAGGGTTAAAATCTTTACTAAAAAAAGGCCAGATGGCGTAAAAAAAACAGCCAATCACGATTAGCAAGCCAACCAAACCTGTTTCAGCCAAAAGCTGCAGAATCAAATTGTGACAATGGGTAAATAGAACCGAAGTTTCATACTCACGAAAACCCAAGGGATAGACATGCTCGATAGCAAAACCTTGATAGGAGTAGCTTCCCCAGCCATAGCCAAACCAAGGTGCACTTTTAAAGATCAACCAAGCTTTGTGCCATTCCATCCGTCGACCTGACATGGCAAATCCACCTTGTTCCAGCCGAGAAGTTCCCGATTCAAAATGAATCTGCCATAACCATTGAAATAAAGGACTGAGAATAAACTGAAACAACAAAACCAAGGCAATACCTATGGCTAGCATAGTTAAAAACCGATTAGCAGTCTTGCCATTTCGCCAGCGCCAAAACAGTAGCGAAATAGCAATCAAGACCACGTAGGCAATAATAGTCCGGGATCCTATCAATCCCATAATTCCGGTAAACCACAATAGCAAAGGTATCACCAGCCAAACAGATAGCCGACGTTGATGCCACAAATAGCACAGAGCCAATACACCCCACATCAAATAATGCCCCAGATGATTGCGCTGTGCCAACTGTCCATAAATATAATGATTACCCGGACCCGGCAACACACCGGGGATGGAACCGGCTATACCAGCAAATTGTAAAGCGCAAACTATTGTCTGTAACAGCACGCCAATGAGTATGGCAAAAGCCATAATCGTTACTGCCTGAGTCTGTCCAATTCGAATGACCCAAGCTCTGGCACACCAAGCTAAAGAGGCAAAAATGATAAAAACCAATGCAGCCAAATCAGACTGACTCGTATAAGGCAACCGCATTATTCTGGCTTGCAGCATCAGCAATAGAGCCAATAGCAACAATCCGACCGAAGCAACGGGTATACGCACTTTCGTTTTTTGCGTTAAGACGGTTAAACCAAACAAGGCAACCGCAAAAAATAAGCTTCCGGCATCCAGATAAAAACTGGACAAAGTACCAGTACGCCAACTGGACATGAAAGGCACAATACAGATAGCCAACATCCCTACCCACCAAATCAGCTGCGCTGATAATCGGGGCGAATTCAAGTGCGAATCCAACTTATGCTGATGCATATATTCTCCAACAGACATGGTTCTAAAATAAGACTAAACCATCACAAACAGGCTGCCCGAATGCATTCAGACAGCCTGAGAAAGTGTTAAGTCAATATAACAATTGATTTTTATTCCGATTTTACAGCAAGAGAAGAGCGCTGTTTATTATTCTTACCCAGACAACGGCATGCAATAATCCCGATTTCATACAGAAAAATCAGAGGCAGTGCCATTAACGTTTGCGATAAAACATCGGGTGGTGTTACCACTGCTGCAACCACAAAAGCACCCACAATGACATAAGAGCGAACTCGCTGCAGTTGCGCCACTGAAACGACACCCATGCGATTTAATAAAATAACCACCACAGGCACCTCAAACGTTACCCCAAAAGCCACAAACATCCCCATCACGAATGACAAATATTTATCAATATCTGTAGCCATGACAACACCGGCCGGCGTGATGCCTGTTAAAAATTTAAAAATTATTGGAAATACAATAAAGTAGGCAAAGGTCATTCCCAATGCAAACAAAATAACACTGGCAGTCAGCAACGGCAAAATCAACCGTTTTTCATGTCGGTATAACCCTGGGGCAACAAATGCCCAGATCTGAAATAAACTATGAGGCAAAGTTAGGATAAAAGAAGCCATCAAAGTCACTTTAATTGGCACAAAAAAAGGCGCAATCACCTCGGTAGCAATCATTTTATTACCAGCTGGCAAATTAACCAGTAAAGGCTCAGCAATAAAAGTATAAATTTTTTGCGCAAAAGGAACCATGAACACGAAGCAAAGCAGCCAAACTCCTAATAACCAAAGCAAACGACGGCGTAATTCCAACAAATGTTCAATAAAAGAAACTTCAGCATTTTGATCTAGCGACATAACAACATTACCCATCAACACCCATCAATGACGGCGTACACGCAACTTTGGCATTAACCGGTGTTTTGGTCTCATATCCCGTTTACGCTGTAAAGCTTGCCGCCGTAAGGAAACACGGTGGATAGGCGAAATTTCTGAAAGGCAGCTCTCATATTTTGATTGATACGATAGAAATGGCCCTGAAGAACTATGACTCTGATTATTGGTAACCATAGCTCGATCAAGAGAGTCTAATTCTTCATTCACTTTGCCCAAATTGGTTCTAAGATCAGATTCGATTGAACGAGCTGCTAATTCAAAACTATCACGGGCTTGCTTAAATTCAGCCATGCCCGCCTGCTGATTTATTTCAGATTTAACATTATTTATATAATTTTGAATGCGACCTATCCACAATCCTGCACTGTGTGCCACCTTAGGCAACCGTTCGGGACCCAGCACCACCAATGCAACAACTGCAATGAGCAAAATTTCGCCAAAACCCAGACCAAACATCGTCTTTACGCTTTATAATCGTCTTGTTGATGTTCGATTACTTCCTCTTTTTGATTGCTTTCAATATTACCTTCATTTAGCCCTTTTTTAAAATCATGGACAGCGCTACCAAGATCTTTACCGACATTCCGCAACTTCTTAGTTCCGAACACCAATACCACGATCAGCAAGACCATTATCCAATGCCAAATTGATAAACTACCCATTATTTATTCCTTTTACTACTACAACAAAAATGCGCCTATTGCCACTAGCAACAGCGCATGCGCAAAAAAAAATTACCGTGATTGTCGGCTGGCTTTTTCAGTCAACCCAGACACATGTTGTCGCCGTTGCAATTCATTGAGTACATCATCCACCCTAAGCTCATGTGAAGTCAACAGCACCATTGTGTGAAACCAAAGATCTGCTATTTCTTTAACCAAATGAGTTTGATCACCATCTTTGGCTGCCATCAACACCTCCCCTGCTTCTTCAATGATTTTTTTTAAAATTTTATCTTCACCAGCATGCAACAGTTGCGCCACATAAGAGCTATCAGGTGATGCATGTCGTCTAGACATCATTACATCTGTTAATTCCGTTAAAATTGTCGTTGTATTCTGCTGTTTAGATGTTTCAGCCATCCCTATTCTCACTAGTAGATCACTATGGATTATTATTCATCAGAATGGCGTGAGTATATCTCCCGCTCACTCTTTAAAACCGAGTCTGTTATTTGCCATTGTTGATGCTGAAAAACTCTGTAAAAACAAGATTGACGACCGGTATGACAGGCAATACCGCCTTGTTGTTCAACCAGCAAAACGATGGCATCACCATCGCAATCTAAGCGTATTTCAAAAACTTTTTGCCGGTGACCAGATTGTTCACCTTTCATCCAGAGTTTTCGGCGAGATCGACTGTAATAATGCGCAAACCCACTTTGAACTGTACATGCCAAAGCTTCAGCATTCATCCATGCAACCATTAGGATGCGTAAACTGAATTTATCCTGAACCACAGCACAGATCAAACCCTGATCATTCCACTTGATTTCATCCAGTAGCTTATTTGCCACAAACTGAATCCTTGCAGGTGAAAAATGAAAATAAAAACTGCACTATAGCCGAACGGTAATTCCGGCATTGTGCATCGCTATTTTAGCTTCATGAATACTGACTTCACCAAAATGAAAAATACTGGCGGCCAATACGGCATCAGCTCGACCTAATTGTACACCTTCGATCAAATGATTGATATTCCCTACGCCACCTGAAGCGATCACCGGTATGGAAACTCCATCACTAATTGCACGAGTTAAGGGTAAATTAAATCCCACTTTAGTTCCGTCACGATCCATACTGGTGAGCAAGATCTCGCCAGCACCACGCTCAACCATATTTTGTGCCCACTCAATCGCATCTAAACCAGTATTATGCCTGCCGCCGTGAGTGAATACTTCCCAGCGTGAATTGCTGTCATCTACTGCTTTAGCATCTATGGCGACTACCAAAATTTGATTACCAAAAGTATGACTGATTTCATTAACCAGCTGCGGATGATTTACCGCAGCTGTATTAATGGAGACTTTATCCGCGCCAGCATTAAGCAGACGACGCACATCTTCAACACTGCGAATTCCGCCGCCTACCGTTAAGGGAATAAACACTTTGCTGGCAACCGCTTCGATCGTATGCAAAATGGTCTCGCGATGATCAGAACTGGCGGTAATGTCTAGAAAAGTTAATTCATCCGCGCCTTCATCATTATATCGTTGAGCCACTTCAACAGGATTACCTGCATCGCGCAAAGAAACAAAATTAATTCCTTTGACCACACGACCATTATCCACATCCAGACAGGGAATAATTCGCTTGGCTAAAGTCATCATCTGCTCTTTCTAAAAATGATTACTCAATTGAAGTTCCTAGAATAAATGCGGCCCAATCTAATGTATGTAGTTGCAAGTGATAAAAGCCAATTGAAACAATGACAGCATAAACGACGGCATTGATAAAATTTAGACAAATAACATCAAACAACCACATCATTATAAACACATATATCCACATGAATAAGTAATTTAACGATGGCTCCGCACCTATATCTGGCAAAGATCGATTAATCCCAATCATCAAGACAAATTGTAAAATCATGAATAAAAATGAATCGGCTAAAGCACTTCTTTTACGACCATAAATCAACAATAGCCATATGCATAATAATATTGCTAAAACTATCTTCAGCATTGATACCGTTTCCTTAATAAAAAAATAATAATTCGTATTGTTAAAGTTAATTTATTAATATTTAGTTAAAATAGATAACTTGTTCGAGTTTAATTTCAAAAATATTTAAATATTATCAATTTGTTATACAAATATACCTAGAAAATTTATTGCACGTTTATGCGATCAACCATTTGCTGCGCTTCCATCAAATCAAGTGTTTTTTCATATATTGCCCGTCCGATAATCACTCCAGCAATACCACTTTGCCTAACGGCACATAAAGCTTTGATATCCATTAAATTGGTGACCCCACCAGAAGCAATCACCGGAATAGTTACAGCCTGTGCCAGTTTGGCAGTGGCGGGAATATTCACCCCTTGCATCATGCCATCCCGACCTATATCAGTATAAATGATGCTGTCAATGCCAAAATCCTCATAAGTTCGCGCTAACTCTCCCACCTGATAATCGGTTACCTTGGCCCAACCATCTATCGCTACCTGTCCATCTTTAGCATCCAGACCAACAATAATTTTTCCTGGAAATTCGGTGCATGCCGCCTGCACAAATTGAGGATTGGTTACCGCAGCTGTACCAATAATGACGTAATCCAAGCCTAATTTCAAAAAGTTTTCAATCGTCTGTAAATCTCGTATCCCGCCACCTAACTGAATAGGTATACGCTGATCCACCGCAGCAATAATCGACTGGATCGCCATCATATTTTCAGGCTTGCCGGAAAATGCACCATTGAGATCAACTAAATGTAGCCGACGTGCTCCTTGCTGGTACCAGTGCTCAGCCATGCGTGCCGGATCATTGGAAAATACTGTGGCTTTCTCCATCAAACCTTGTTGCAAACGGACACATTTTCCATCTTTCAAGTCGATTGCAGGAATCAATAACATCCTAACCTCACCACGGGTAAAAAATTTAATATTTCAAACCGATCCATCCCATAACAGAAAATTACCTAACAACTTCAAACCAGCTGTGTGGCTTTTTTCGGTGTGAAACTGCGTAGCAAACACATTATCTTTACCAACTATACAGGCAAATGGATTGGGATACTGCGCCGTCGCTAATACAATTTCCTGCATTTCGGGTAGCAAGTAATAACTGTGGACGAAATAAAACCACTCATCCTGTTCAATTCCAGCAAACAGTGGGTGCGCTCGTGTCTGATGCACACTATTCCACCCCATATGTGGAATTTTTAAACGCTGGCCTGACTTATCTACTTGGTCTGATGCAAAACGTTGCACCGTACCTTTAAACCAGCCCAATCCAGTGGTATTGCCTTCTGCACTGGATTCAAACAATAATTGTGCCCCAACACAAATACCCAAAAAGGGTTTATTAAGCAAACTTTCCTGTAAAACCTTTATCAAACCCCTACCATGCAACGCAGCCATGCAATCAGGCATTGCTCCCTGACCAGGGAAAACAACTTTATCCGCCGATAAAATTTCTTCAGGTTCATCGCTTAGTACTATTGTGGCATGAGTTTGCTGCATTTCGTTCGCACTTTGCAACGATTGCAATACCGAATGCAAATTTCCCATACCATAATTAACAATCGCTACTTTCACCTGGGCTCTTTCATCAAATAAATATATTTTTTCAAACCATTGCAATGTATTTTCAATGACTAATTATATATAACCCAGTCTAATTGAAATAAATGAGTATCATTCCTTAGAGTATGTAAATAATATGCACATCATAATGGGATAATACACATTTAATCAATATTTAACTATTATAGTACAAATATTATATAAATTGTCATTTTTTGACTATATATCGGCTTTCAATGGCATATCCTAGCTCAGTTAATGCTAAATTCAAAACACAAGAATATATGATGCTTAACTGTTAGCGTTGAGATAAGTATTTCATCATATTAAGAAAAATTTACTATACAAGAGTCATCACAGAGCATTCTAGTCAAATAAAGTTATTTAACTTAAATTAACTAAATCAAGAACATCGATCTACAACCAGATTAATTTTAATCATCATTTGGGATAATTAATCTGTTAATGTTCCTTTAGTAGACGGCAATATTCCTAGCATTCGTTCATCAAAAGCCACAGCCATGCGTAACGCACGTCCAAATGCTTTGAATAAAGTTTCTGCCTGATGATGGGCGTTGGCTCCGCGGATATTATCAATATGTGCCGTCATCATCGCATGATTAACCAAACCTTGAAAAAATTCATGGAATAAATCCACTTCAAACCGACCAATCATCGCCCGGCTAAAATCTACCTGATATATAAGTCCTGGACGGCCAGATAAATCGAGTACCACTCTACTTAAAGACTCATCTAGTGGCACATAACTGTGACCATAGCGACAAATCCCTCTTTTTTCTCCTAAAGCTGTTTTGATTGCCTGACCTAATGTAATTCCAATATCTTCTACCGTATGATGGTCATCAATATGCACATCACCACGACAATTGATATCCAGATCAATTAAACCATGACGTGCAATCTGATCCAGCATATGCTCCAGAAAGGGCACACCTGTATCAAAATGCCCAATGCCAGTCCCATCCAGATTTATAGAAATTTTTATTTGCGTTTCATTGGTATTTCGGGTCACCGTGGCCGTTCGCATTTCATTTTCCATTCATAAGTATCAATTTGACGGTATCACTAACTGTAATCGAAAAATTTTGCTCAGATAAGGCTATTCTAACTATATGGCATATATTTTACAGTATGATACGCTGACATGAACATCTAAACTGAGTAATACCTAGTTTGTATCCTCTTGCTTTCAGACATATTGACTACATAATATTAGAATCTATCTATATATTTATACATATTAATACTATGAGTCAAACCAGTCATTATCAATTAAAAGAAATCGATAATACCGCTTTACAACGCCTTTGTGGCGTACTAGACCAACACATTATTAATTTGGGCAAAGCACTTAACCTAACTATTACCCGTCATTTTGACCAGTTTACCCTCACTGGAGAATTGGTTAATCAAGGGATTTGCGCATTAGAAAATTTGGCGAAAATTGCCCAAAAACGTGATTTAGAAGACAGTGATATTCAACTGGCGGCAGTTGAAGCCAAAACCAACACCCAAGATCAGCGCTCAGATCGTCAAACTTGGACTTTGCGTACACGTCGGGGCAATATTGGTGGACGCACTCCGCGCCAAAGTAGCTACATTCAGGCTTTGCTTAAACATGATGTGGTTTTTGGATTAGGACCAGCTGGAACCGGCAAGACCTATTTGGCTGTGGCAGCGGCCGTAGATGCCATTGAAAAACACCAGGTTGAACGCATCGTTTTGGTGCGCCCAGCTGTAGAAGCCGGCGAAAAACTGGGATTTCTACCCGGCGATTTAGCGCAGAAAGTCGATCCTTATTTGCGTCCGTTATATGATGCTTTGTATGATTTGATGGGTTTTGATCGCGTAACCAAGCTATTGGAAAAAGGCTTAATTGAAATTGCTCCATTAGCCTATATGCGCGGGCGGACACTAAACAGCGCCTTTATTATCCTTGATGAGGCACAAAATACCACCCCAGAACAAATGAAAATGTTTTTAACCCGCATTGGATTCGGAGCCAAAGCAGTGATCACGGGTGACACCAGCCAAATCGATTTACCACGTCACATCAAAAGCGGGCTAAAAGATGCGCGCGAAAAACTCAGCAACATTGACGGGATTTATTTTCACGTGTTTACCAGTGAAGATGTCGTACGCCATCCCTTAGTACAGCAAATCGTCGATGCCTATGATCGTGCGGATGAGGAAGAATAATCCTCAGATTGATTAAAGGATCCCATTCTATTTGACCATGAATGGCTGATTTCCAAACAAGGACATTTAAATTGGCTATTCAATAGGTTTGGCAATATTAGGTCTGTTTACGATGCAATATAGAAAAGCTATTGAGGTCACTACTTTATATAATGAATATAAATATTACATTCATCATGATAGAGACATAGTAAAATTAAAACAGAAAGTAGCGACAATCATTAGAGAAAAATCATTTGTTCCCATGATGAATGACCTTAAATGGCTTCAATTGCAGCATGCTGTAAACAGCTTGTCTTTTGCGCCCGCATATCAATTTCGTTGCATTACCGATACTGAACAAACGGAGTTTCTGTACTTAAAAACCATTCCAAATCACGAATGTGACTGGAGTAACTATTATCATGAAGGTATGCCTCCTCTTTTTAGCATTGAATGGATTAAAGTCAGACCACAGCTAAGAAAGCATCAAGGTAGGTTGATTGCTGACGCCATTATGGACGAAACCCGTGCTTTTGAGGCTATTCTCAATAATTTATCCATTCCCTATACCGAAGATAATCATATTTTTACTATTTTTGGCTATAAATCGATTTAGTTCAGATTCGATTTATGCAACATGTTAAACTCGTATGATTCGTTGAATATAACCGGAATTTGATATGCAAAAAACCATCCTGATTACTGGCTGTTCCAGTGGCATTGGCTATGCTACCGCACATCTTTTGCGTCAAGATGGTTGGCGAGTCTACAGCAGTTGTCGCCGTCAAGAAGACGTTGCGCGTTTGCGTGCTGAAGGTTTTCATTGTGTGCAGCTAGATATCACCGATGACACACAAATCCAAAGCGCCATCGAAACCGTTGTAACCGAATTCGGTCATCTGGACGCCTTATTTTGCAATGCTGGCTATGGTCAAACTGGTGCAGCGGAAGATTTAAATCGGGCAGCTTTGCTGGAGCAATTCAATACCAATGTATTTGGCACCTGGCAATGTATCAATGCCGCTATGAAAATTTTTCGCCGTCAGCAACATGGGCGCATATTGGTTAACTCCAGCATTCTGGGGTATGCCGCCATGCCATGGCGCAGTGCCTACAACAGCAGTAAATTTGCCTTAGAGGGTTTATGTGATACGTTACGACTGGAGACCCATTCCAGCGGTATATATATCAGCCTACTTGAACCTGGTCCCATTGCCACGCGTTTTCGTCCGAATGCACTGGTAAAATTTAAAGAATATATTGATGTTGAACACAGTGCTCATCGTGAAGCTTATTTGGCTCAGCTCAACCGACTGCAAGCCAATAATCATGTTGCACCGTTCACCCTAACTGCAGAACAATGTGCCAGCGTTTGCGCTCGTGCCCTGAATGCACGCAAACCCAAAGCTCGCTATCCGGTAACTGTTCCAGCCCACCTGTTTTGGTATTTAAAAAAATTCTTACCCATCAGCTGGTTGGACCAGTTATGCCGTCTAGCTGTCAGTAAACAGGGAAAATAAAATCCTTACACTTCATCTATTTATGGTGCTTTCCCTGTTTTAATATTTATTCTATCTCTTTTGCAGGATTGAACATGTATTCCTCCTTCGGTTTCATCTATGAGCTTTAATTGATATATATTTAAATTGATATCGATACAATACAGGTACTTTTAACTATGGGCATGGATAAAGGAATTGTGGAGCCAAAAGCATCAAATTTATCAATAATCAGCGAATCCATTTTATGATTTTTTGATGTTGTTAATATTCTTGTTTTTTTTACTTTTTCATGATTGTTGGTAGAAACCACTGATTTATGAATCGTCAAATCGATATTTGGAGTTAATTCATTTCTCCCTTTTCCAGTGGAAAATTACCGACGTTATCCCTTAGTTCTACACCACTTTATTTTATAAGCAGAACATCTACTTACCTAATTATCATTAGCATCTTGTGGATGTTGATCATAATGAGCAATCTTGCTAAAAGAATCCATTCATTCCACCAATTTTGTCTTGGATAAAACGGATTCTCTTTGCATTTCTTCTGCAAAGATGACATTTTTATCTACAATGATTTGATCATTAAAGACATTTCTCCTCGTTATTTAGTCTCTTTGATCCTTTTTTCTAGATAAATATAATCCTTATCCTGCTTAAATTCTTTAGGTATCAATGAATAGCTGGCCATTAATGATTTCTTTAATTTAAAGGTAAACGTATTCTTTTCAAAACTGATAGACATAAAGTGGTTTAATAAATATCGATCTGAGTCACTTCTTGGTTCATGGATAAAAAAATCTGATATGATTTTCTCATTTTTGATAATAATCACTTTATACCATTCAGTACCAATATCTGCTGTTGCTTCAATGATAAAAATGATATAAGGACATGGTTGTGAAGATGAATATTGATAAATATTGAAACTAGGTCCGTCATATTTTTTGCTTTTAAGACTGATTACTCCTATCTTTTTATTATTTGCAAATAGATTAAAGGTTTCACTTGTATCATTGTAGGTAAACTTATATTTTTTATCACTATATGAATTTCGGTATTCGTCAGAATTTATCACTTTGAAATGATTGAAATCAATTTTGGTTGTTTTTCTAGATTTTTGCGTAACCTTATCTGCTAGGGGCATTTCGTTGCAAACGGAATGACTTTTACATCCAAATAATAATAAAATATAAATAAGTATCATTAATTTATTCATTTTTTCTTTCATTTTTCTTTAGTTGGGAAAATCAACAATATAAACACAATGATAGAACTCCACCCTACTCAATCATTGAGCCGCAAAGGTCAACATACGCGCATTGCGCTTATTCACAGTGGTGTCGAGGCCATGACCACTCACGGCTACATCAGCGCCAATATTGAGAGTATTTTGAACAAAGTTGGCGTACCTAAGGGTTCGTTTTACTATTATTTCAAAAGTAAACAAGACTTTGGTCTCGCAATACTCGACAATTACAACCATTATTTTATCAAAAAATTGCAACGACATTTATGTAATGAACATATTCCCATCGCACTGGACAGAATTAAAGCATTTTGTCACGATGCCAGAGACAATATGGCTAAATTCCAGTTTAACCGTGGCTGTCTAGTGGGCGAATTAATGCAGGACGAATCGCTCCTCCCGCCAGATTTTCCAGCCTTAATTGATCAGATATTGAATAACTGGCAAACCCTTATTGCAAATTGTCTGCAGTTGGCTCAGCAACAGCATGAAATCAATTCAGCAGCAGACTGCGCTCAATTAGCCTACTTTTTCTGGCTTGGTTGGGAAGGTGCGGTGAGCCGAGCCAAACTTCTCAAAAATGCCACACCTTTGGATACCTTTACTCAACAGTTTTTTAGCTTACTCACTTGACCTTAAGCTATGACTACTAAAGGGTTGAACTTATCCTGAATATTCTCAGTTCCTTTACCTACTCAAATTTAAGTATTTCTGTTAAGTATTCCTTTATTTCTGCTTTGAAGCAAGCTAGCAATCGGTCTATAATAAATTAGACCGATCGTCTAGTTAACTCCAATAGGGAATTCAACATGTTATGCAAAGCGATAGTGTTAGAAAAAAATTCGGACGCCTTTTCTTGTCATATCCGCAATATAAGTGAAGCAACCTTGCGGCAACAACCAGGTGACACCTTAATTCAAGTGCAATATTCCAGTCTAAACTATAAGGATGCCTTGGCCATCACTAATAGCGGACCAGTAGTCCGTCAATGGCCGATGGTACCCGGTATTGATGGTGTAGGTACGGTCATTCAAACCAATAGCAACCATGTTCAAATAGGTGATAGCGTCATTCTAAACGGTTGGGGGTGTGGTGAAACCCATTGGGGATGTTTGAGTCAACAAGCTCACCTCAAAGGCGAATGGTTAATTCCCCTGCCTAAAGAACTGAGCCCTAAACAGGCAATGATTATTGGTACTGCTGGCTATACCGCCGCTTTATGTGTACAACCAATTATCGAATATGGCATTACCCCTGAGCATGGCGAAATTCTTGTTACCGGCGCTACAGGTGGTGTAGGTTCCGTAGCCATCATGTTATTGAATCAACTGGGCTATTCAATCACTGCCGCTACCAGTAAAATCAATCATACCGATTATCTGCAACAATTAGGCGTACACCATTTTATTGATAGTCAAACCCTATTTTCCGCCGGCAAGCCTTTACAAAAAGAACAGTGGGCTGCGGCCATAGACGTTCTTGGCTCACATCCTCTGGCCAATATCTGTGCACAAACCCAATATGGTGGTATTGTTACCACCTGTGGGCTGGCTCATGGTATGGATTTTCCTGCAACTGTGGCACCTTTTATCCTCAGGGGTATCACCTTAGCCGGCATTGATAGTGTTATGGCTTCACGAGCCAAACGTATTGCAGCATGGGAATTCCTGGCCAAACTGCTTAATCCTGAGCAATTGGAACACATAGCTCAAACCATCTCATTAGATCAATGCCCTGACATCGCCAAGCAAATCATTAACGGCAATATCAAAGGCAGATTTATTGTCGACCTCAACCAGTAAAAAAACAACAACCGTCCATGTCACTTAACATCGACGGTTGTTTTAAACATTGCCTAGCTGTAAATCGATCAGCCAATCGTTTCATACCACCATTAATTCCAGCCCGGTACAACTGAATTCCTTTATTTTACTAATAAACATCAATTTAATGTTTTCTGAATCTATTTCAATTCTGTCAGTGTGCAAAGAATTTATTACATATTATCCATATTGATACCAGCTAGAAATTAATCATCATCTAAATCATACTCGGTGGTTCAGCCAGAATATAACCCCATCCCTTGTCCTGTCTGTGTTCCAGACTCTTGCCGATGCTTAACACTTCATCAGATAATGGTAAAATAGTTAGATCAAATTTATCCGATATGCATTAATACCATCCTGTTTATGAACCAGCTCACCGTTTATCTTGCTTCAGGTAGTCCGCGCCGGCATGAAATTTTGACTAACCTCGGCTATAAGGTTGTCCGTGTACCAGCGGAGATAGATGAAACGCCTGATACAGCAGAAAGTGCCAGTGATTATGTCCAACGCATGGCACAAACCAAAAACCGCGCCGCCATGGATGCATGGATGCATCATCATGACCAGCCGCTGCAATTTCCCCTTCTTAGTGCCGACACCACGGTTAGTCTGGATAATTTCATTTTAGGTAAACCAATCGATGCTGATGATGCCGCCCGTATGCTCAGACTACTTTCTGGCCGCCAGCATCAGGTGCTTACCGCAATTTGCCTATACTGGCAAAATCAAACCTACCAAGTTTTACAAACCAGTACCGTCAGCTTTGCTCGCTTACAACCGGAACAAATCTCAGCCTATATCGCTAGCGGCGAACCACTGGATAAAGCAGGTGCCTATGGCATACAGGGTTTGGGTGGTCTATTTGTCGAAAACATCAGTGGCAGCTTTACTGGCATTATGGGCTTACCTGTTTATGAAACCTGCCAACTACTCAGCCAATGTCACTACTCACCCCTGATTAAATAACCATCTACACCAACCCAATATTCACATGAACACCATCAAAACCTTCATTTTGCTGCCTATATTTACCCTTATCCCCCTGTGTGCCTGTTCTCATCACGACAGCTATCGCAGTGTGAGCGAAGCGGCGGCCATTACTGCTTCAGATATTCAAAAAGTGCATCAGGAAGCCAACACCACCTTAGACAAAATTGCTGGAGACATGGCTTCCAGTATCAACAATTCTCGAACCAACAGCCATTCTGCTTCTACTGCCTCCCTACCCACCCAATAAGCAACCCAATGCTCATTTATATTCATCCATCAATCGAACTGGGAACAGATAAACCTTGCCGGCATAGCTTAACCAAACTTACCCAAATGCCACCAATTAATGACCTATTTTCAAAATAATCAAACATCATCAAAATAAGTAAGCTTGCATTAGTATAGGTAATACCCACCCGCATAAAGCAAGAAAAAACAGACTATTAGCATCTAAACCCCAGCAGTATATTTGACGCTAAAAAATCAAAATCCTACCATTCTTGATTAAATAACTTAATCAAGATGAGTAGATTTGTGGTTGATATAGCAGCAAAATCCAATCAACACGGTGGCGCCAGAGCCGGCGCTGGGCGCAAAGCCAAAATAGCCGAACCCAAAATAGTCAAACGCATTCCCGTTAGTCTGATCCCAGCAGTCGAACACATGATCAGCCAACTGGCTAGCACGCGCTTGTGTCCGGCACAACACCTGCCACTTGACTGCTGGCACGTAGCCGAACACCTCAGCCAACTAACCATTCCATTAGCCACAGAAACCATTCCTGCCGGTTTTCCTAGTCCAGCAGAACCTTATATCAGTGACTATCTGGATTTCAACCAGTACCTAATCAAAAACCAGGCCGCCACCATTGCCGTACGCTGTGGCGGAGATTCTATGCACGACGCAGGCATCAGTCGCGACGACTTGCTAATAATCGATCGCTCCATCACCCCCAAACACCGCGATATCGTCATGGCCGATCTGGGCAACGAATTCACAATTAAACGTTTGCACCAACTTGATAACGGTTGCATTGAACTGCATTCCGAAAACAGCAACCAATCTTACCCCAACTTCAGCTTTCAGGAAGGCGACACTCTTGCCATTGTTGGCGTCGTAACCTACGTTATCAAACACATTCACTCATAAAAATCATGTTTTCAGATCAGCAACTTGCCTTTGTGGACATCGAAACCACTGGTGGACGTGCCACTCGTGACCGCATCACCGAAATAGCCGTCGTATACACCGAAGCGGGCCAACAACAGCCACAGCTTTTCCATACCCTGCTTAACCCTGGCATCAACATTTCCCCCTTTATTCAGGCACTCACCGGTATCAGCAATCAAATGGTACAGCAGGCACCCTGCTTCAACGACGAAATCGCTGACCAGCTTGCCGCCATCTTCAAAGATCGCATCTTTGTTGCCCATAATGTACGCTTTGATTACGGCTTCATCAAAGCTGCTTTCAAACGTCTGGGCAAAACCTTCAACCCACAGCAACTGTGCACCGTCAAACTATCACGCCAGCTCTACCCCGAACACAAACACCACGGTCTGGACAAAATTATTGCTCGTCACAACATCGACATGCACAATCGCCACCGCGCATTTGCCGACGCACGCGCCATCTACGACTTCTGGCAACAGCTCAAACACAACTTTCCCGCCGACACCCTGCATCAGGTATGTAAAACCATCATGCAGCGTCCCAGCCTACCCGCTCATTTGAACAGCGATATCCTGAAAAATATTCGCGACGATTACGGCGTGTACCTTATATATGGTGACAACGACTTGCCCCTGTATATTGGCAAAAGTAAGCGCGTTAAAACCCGGCTGCTGAGCCATTTCAGTCAGGATGTGCATAACAGCAAAGAAATGAGCCTGTCTCAACAGGCGAAAAAAATCGATGTTATCCCTTGCAGCGGTGAGCTAGATGCTCTGCTTACCGAATCAGCACAGATCAAACAACAACAGCCTATTCTTAACCGCCGTTTGCGTCGTAAGAAAGATTTGTTCAGCTTCCAACTCAGCACCAACGCACACGGCTACCATACCCTGAAAATCGTCACCATGCGCCATGTTCAGTTCAGCCAGCAACAGCATTACTACGGGTTGTTTCATACCAAAAGCGATGCCCATAAAGCCATCAAAAGCACCATTCATAAAACTGATTTGTGCCTGCAAACCCTTGGCATCGAAAAAGGCAGTAGCAATCGCCCCTGTTTCCGTCACCAATTACATCAATGCAGTGGTGCCTGCGTTAACAAAATCACCGCCGATATGCATAACCTCAAACTGGCGCTGGCATTACAAAACATCAAATTAACTGCGTGGCCTTTTAATCACTACGCTTACGTCCAAGAACGGCAAAAATACCACATCTTCCATCATTGGGTGTATCTGGGTAGCGCCAGTAATGCCGACGAATTACATACCATCCTGAATCAGCCACAAGGACAGCTTGATCGCGATGTTTACCAAATCATCAAGCAGCACAAGCACCGTCTACAGGCATTGGATCACACTTATGTTTGCCCTGATTGATGGCAATAACTTCTATTGCTCCTGCGAAAGAGCCTACCGTCCAGAGCTCAAACAACAGCCCATCATCGTGCTCAGTAACAACGATGGCTGCGTCATCTCACGCTCCAATGAAGCCAAAGACATGGGCATCAAGATGGGCGTACCCTATTTTCAGATTCAGCATCTGGTGCAGCAGGGCAAACTCACCGTCTTTTCATCCAATTACGAACTGTATGCCGACCTGTCACGGCGCATGATGAGCACCATCGCCTCCCTGGTACCAGCCATTGAAATCTACTCTATTGACGAATGCTTTGCCGACCTACACAGCCTGCATAAACTGCACCAACTTGGTCATGACATCCGTAACCGCATCCAACAATGGGTCGGCATCCCTACCTGCGTCGGCATCGCGCCTACCCGCACACTGGCCAAATTCTGCAACCATCTGGCCAAACGCCATCGCAACCATTTCAATGGCGTTGTCGTTTGGACAGATTGGAATCACAACATCCAGCAGCGAGCCCTTGCCAGCGAACCCGTTACCGAAATTTGGGGTATCGGTCGCCGAATCGGACAAAAATTAGCGGCACAAGGCATTCACACAGCCCTCGATTTCATCAATGCTCACACCCCCACCCTACGCAAACAATTTGGCGTGGTACTCGAACGTACCCAGCGTGAAATGCAAGGCATTCCCTGCAGCGAACTTGTCATTGAAGAAGCCAACCGGCAAAATATCGTACGCAGCCGCAGCTTCGGCAAAATGGTCACCACCCTCGAAGGTCTGCAAGCGGCCATCAGCCACCACATTACTGCCGGTGCAGCCAAACTGCGCGAACAACACAGCCAAGCACATATCATTGGGGTATTTATCAATACCAACCGCTTCCGCCAGGATCTATCTCAATACCGAGGCTATCAATTCATCAAACTACCACAGGCCAGTGCCGACACCATCACCCTGAACCACATCGCCCAGCATTTACTACAGCACATCTACCGCCCCGGCTATGAATACAAAAAATGTGGTATCGAACTGGGTGGTATCGAACCAGCACAGCATTTCCAACAACTCGATCTCCTCTGCCCAAGCCAAAATAACCACCGTCCCGAATTGATGAACGCTTGGGACAATATCACCACCCGTTACGGTCGCAGCTGCATCAAACTGGGCAGTGAACTGCAATCCAATCACTGGCACATGACCCGCACCGAACTGAGTCCCTGCTATACCACTCAATGGCCTGATTTATTAACCATATAAATTAAATATTGAGCACAAATTGACGGATGGCATTACATTCAATATTGTTATGCAGCAAGTTAAATATAAATAAACCAAACAAATAAAATGCATATGCAGGAAACACCCACATAATTCTTAACGGTTCATTTATAATGTACGGCAATATTGACATCTAACAGCTGATTAGAGATAGCACATGAAAGCCCTTCTTTCCATTGACTACACCCATGACTTTATCGCCACAGATGGCGCATTAACAACCGCATCGGCTGGTCAATCAATTGAAGAGCAAATGGTGCAGTTGACCAAAGCATTTATTGAGCAAGGGGATTTTGTCGTCTTTGCCATTGATGCCCATCAGGTAGAAGATCACTATCACCCGGAAAACAAACTTTTTCCGCCACACAACCTGATCGGTACTAAGGGGCAGGAATTATATGGAGCATTGAAACAGCTATATATCCAAAATCAAACCAATCCACAAATATACTGGCTTAACAAGCGACACTATTCTGCTTTCAGTGGCACTGATCTGGATATACGTTTGCGTGAAAGAAACATCACTGAACTGCATTTAACCGGCGTTTGTACCGATATCTGCATACTCCATACAGCAGTAGATGCCTATAATCTGAACTATAAAATCGTCGTCCATCAAAATGCAGTGGCCAGTTTTGATCCTGTAGGACATCAATGGGCATTAAATCATTTTCAGCATACCTTAGGTGCAACCATAGTATAAATAGCAGAAAAAAATCCTTCACCATCCTCAGCCACTGATACAGCAGATCAATAACATTTTTAACAACATAGTCGGTATAAATCGTTTTTCATACCGATGACCAGCAAAAATAAAATAAAAACTGGTTTTTGATAGCTAAATTTTTCCATCAAAAACCAGTTAAACTCAGCGAAGCAATCGCCTAAAAACAGACCACTGCACTACTCTGATAAAGGAACAAACAAAATATCGAGATCACGTTTGGGAACAAAATGGGTTTTCACTGCTCTAAATTGAGTCGCATTAATTTTCTTTAGAGATTTATCCCAGCATAGCGATACCAGTTCATGAGGTTTACGCTCTATGGTTAAAGTAAATCTACCGATTGGTTTTGCCCAGTTCGCTCCCGTGGTCAAAATATAACTGAGTTCACGGGTCAGTATTAAAGGACTATCACTCCCCTTTGTCCTATCATTTAACTTCTGAACAAAATTCCGGTCGAGACAAAATCTTTTCAATTCGCCACGAGCCACACTAGCCATGCTAGGTTTATTCGGAATTCCCCCACCCACGAGTGGTTGATAACGATGCTCGACGTGAGTAATCGCGTTGGCTTTAAAGGTTTGCACCCAGCTATAAGTAACCTTAATCTCCCAGGCAAATTCCGAATCTTCATATTTTTTTATTAATCTTTGAATTGTGGGATTGGAACAAGCCGCGATCTGATCATCAATCTGATTTTCGTGTAATAACCATATATTTAACAGTTTCTTTTCAGAAACACCACATGCCGCCAGTTCAGCGGTAACATCAATGGATTTATTACCCGTTTGCTGGTATGGACTAAAAAAAACAGACAGATGCCGTTTCGGCTTAATCGCCTTTCCATTTACCTTGATCTGAAAACTATTAAGCATGCCTTCCACATCTGCAAAATCCCCATCAACTCCGGTAGGGATGGCAGGTAAGGGAAATAAAATCGTTTCGGTAATATCGCGATTGGTTAGATTTTTAAACTGATAAGCAACCTGAATTTTCTCTTGACTGATATACAGATCCTCTGACTGCATAGAAATATGAGGATTTTTTATATAACTGATTCCACCTATACCGACATAACCGGTACTGTCATTGCCCAGGGCAACAACCGAAACAAGCAATAAAGCCCACAATCCGTTTCTAATATTCATGTTTCAACCAATGCATCATAATTAATTAAATATTTGCATATATTAACATAATAGAACTAACGTATTGTATTTCTTATGTCAGAGAAAACATAATGAAACAAAATCTATGCTATTCTGTGGTTTATAGAGGGGCTTAATTGGCAGACTATCCAATTACATTTATTAAGCATCAGTTATGAAATCAAATTTAATCAACAAGCTATCAAGTCCCAATGATAGAATAGTATTTGAAAAAAAAGTTATTTAACATATTTTTATCAGCAATAATTGTCTTATCTTAAGCTCAAATTTGCTCATATTCACTCAAACCAAATATTACAAAGACATATTTGCTAGAATCGAAAAAACAATTTAAAAATCTTGCTCGTCATATCATGATCAAACTTAAAATTAACTAAGACTTTTTCAGAAAGCCGTTTTTCAATAGTATGGAAAAAACAATCTTATCAGTTGCACTATCACCTATCAAAAGCAACCAAATACATTGTTTGCTTTAATAATGCCATTTCAAAAAATATTATAGCTGAAATTCAAATTCAAAATTTATTTCAAAATTAAACTCAATGGCACCACAAAACCACGTTTTAGTCAGTTGCTGCAACTCAAATGAAGTAAAAAAGAGAATTGATGGAATAAATCAAAAAGAAAAAAAGATAAGAAAATAACTGAACACTACAAAGGAGATTTGGTGGGTCGTGAGCGATTCGAACGCTCGACCAACGGATTAAAAGTCCGCTGCTCTACCGACTGAGCTAACGACCCTTTGGCTCCCCGACCAGGGCTCGAACCTGGGACCTGCGGATTAACAGTCCGTCGCTCTACCGACTGAGCTATCAGGGAAAGGAAGAGCGCATTATAGAAGCAGTATTACTGCCCGTCAATCCTTTTGTAGGACATTTTTCACAAAAAAGAAGCGTAAATCATGCAAATCATTGGTTGAAAAATAATTTTAAATTACATCAATCATCTCTTTTAACCGATCTTTTCTAAATGTGGGTGTTTACTCCCTTTGGGCAGTTTATGGTCTGCCTCAAATTCAAATCTATACCTGAGTAGTCAAAAATTCCGTTTAAGCGGATACGATAAATATAGAGAACAGCAACTCATCTGTCGACTTAAGCTGCAACCGCATATTCGCCTAAACCATCCAGTTTTATCATTGGTGCTTTAACCGTATCAAGAGCCCTATTACAAAAACACCATGGATCATGTACATTCTGTCCTGTTAAACAATTGGTGATGATCTACTCAGACTAAAATGGTATTGACATAACCAATCCGTTTTTTTACATTTATATCACGCTCAAATGAATTAGCACTAAATGCCCCATAGTTAAGTCTACTGACACACATTGAATCTGCTTTAAAGTGTTTTGGCTTGCTCAGACAGCATTACAATCAAGACTTTTAAATCATATTCTGAAAAACAACTGGTAATATCGGTGAAATAAAATTTATTTTGCTCAATATTGGGATTGTCCTCATCTAAAATTGACGCACAATCAGTCTTTATCACATTAGTGTTTTATACTTTATTGCACACGAATAAATTCTTCTAAATTCAATGTATTCATGCACATTTTTTTGCATCAAAGTGCAAACAATTGCGCACCTTAGCGATTTTTCCTAGATACGAAAAATTAATTAATCTTTACAATTCATATATTTACTCTTTTTATTTAGCACCCAGCATTCTGGTACATAAATTGCAATAGTAAAGATGTTTATTAACAAAAATAAACAATCTTTCAACGTGTAATCAGGAGTGTTCTATGCAAAATAAGCTAATCACCACCGAAAAAATTCGGGATTTTCTCCACGATGGCATAACCATTATGTTTGGTGGTTTTATGGGATGCGGAACGCCAGCTAAGATAGTGAACGCAATCGTGCAATCAGGCATTAAAGACATCACCTTAATTGGTAACGATACCGCCTTTGTTGATACAGGCGTAGGACCCCTGATTAACAACAATCAGGTCAAAAAAGTCATTACTTCTCATATCGGTACTAACCGCGAAACCGGCAGAAGAATGATTGCCGGTGAAATGGAAGTTGAGCTGGTACCACAAGGCACCCTTGCTGAACGCATTCGTTCTGGCGGAGCCGGCTTAGGTGGGGTGTTAACACCAACTGGGGTGGGTACCATCGTAGCTGATGGCAAACAAGTTTTAACCATCAATGATCGTGAATATTTGCTTGAACTGCCATTACGGGCTGATTTAGCCATTATTCATGCGCAAAAAGCGGATTACAGTGGCAATCTTATCTATCAATACGCCGCACGTAATTTTAACCCTTTAATTGCAACCGCTGCAGATACCGTTATTGCACAAGTAGATGAGCTGGTTGATGTAGGTCAGATTAACCCTGACGCAGTCATGACCCCCGCAGCATTAGTAGATTTTATTGTTAGCAGCAACGATTAAAGGAAATAGTCATGGATAAAAAAGAATTAATTGCACGACGTGTGGCTCAGGAATTGCGTGATGGTGATGTAGTTAATCTGGGCATTGGTTTACCCACCATGGTGGTTAATTACTTGCCAGAAGGTATCAATATTACGTTGCAATCTGAAAACGGGTTCTTAGGCTTAGGTCCGAAAACAGTAGATGAACCCAATATCGTCAATGCTGGTGGACAACCTTGTGGCATCGTACCGGGTGGAGCCACATTTGATAGTGCCTTCTCTTTTATGTTGATTCGTGGTGGGCATGTAGATGCTTGTGTTCTTGGTGGTTTAGAAGTTGATCAACACGGTAATCTCGCTAACTGGATGGTACCAGGCAAAATGGTGCCGGGTATGGGTGGTGCAATGGATCTGGTCACTGGTGCTAAAAAAGTGATTATTGCCATGGAACACTGTACTAAAACCGGTGAACCGAAAATTATTCCCGAATGCACATTACCACTGACGGCCAAAGGCAAAGTCAGCATGATCATCACTGAATTGGCGGTTTTTGAATTCAGAAATAATCAGATGTATTTGCTTGAAACCGCAGAAGGTGTAGATGTTGACACAGTCAAAGCGCACACTACAGCTCAATTTGTGGTAGCAGACAACCTGAAAACCATGTCTATCGCGGGAGCTGCAGCATCATGATTTCGCGTTTATCTCGATTTACTACCAACTTAGTGAGTAAATATTTACCAGACCCACTGATCTTTGCCTTAATTCTCACCTTTATCATCTTTCTCATGGCTTGGGGATTAACCAATTCTCAGCCACTGGACTTAGTACAAATGTGGGGAGACGGTTTTTGGAATCTTTTGGCGTTTGGTATGCAGATGGCTTTGATCGTGGTAACCGGTCATGCCTTAGCGAGTTCACCACCCGTTAAGTCAATTTTGGTTTCCATTGCTTCTATCGCCAAAACCCCAACACAGGCAGCGATGTTGGTAACTTTTGTTGGCTGCATTGCTTGTATCCTGAACTGGGGCTTTGGTCTGGTGGTGGGAGCCATGCTGGCTAAAGAAGTCGCCAGACAAGTCAAAAATGTAGATTACGGTTTGCTCATTGCTTGCGCCTACATTGCCTTTATGACTTGGGGTGGTGGATTATCCGGTTCCATGCCATTGATGGCTGCAACGCCAGGCAATCCAGTTGCGCACTTTATGGTAACTGAAGCCAACCCTCAGGGCATTGTACCCATTTCACAAACCATGTTTTCCGCCAGTAATATATTTATTACGGTGATGCTGATCATCTGCTTGCCGATTTTAGTGCGGTTCATGGTCAGAACAGATGGCAACGTGAATGTGGTTAATCCCGAATTACTGGCTCCGGAACCTGACTTTCAACGCCAACTGGATCGCAAAACTGCCACCATCGCTGAAAAAATGGAGGAAAGTAAATTCTTGTCCTTATTAGTGGGTGCCCTAGGCATCGGCTATTTGATTATTTACTTCTCCCAAAAAGGGTTCAATATCACCATTAACACTGTTAACCTCATGTTCTTAACTGCCGGTATTTTATTGCATCGTACACCTATGGCGTATATGCGTGCAGTATCCAATGCTGCTAAAAGTACTGCCGGTATCATCATTCAATTCCCATTTTACGCCGGTATTCAATTGATGATGGAACACTCTGGATTAGGTGGATTGATTACTGAATTCTTTATCAACATTGCCAGCAAAGATACCTTCCCGATCTGGACGTTTTTCAGCTCCGGCATCATCAACTTTGCCGTTCCATCTGGAGGTGGGCACTGGGTAATTCAGGGACCGTTTGTCATTCCAGCTGCTCAAGCGCTCGGAGCCGATTTAGGGAAATCAACCATGGCCATTGCCTATGGTGAACAATGGATGAATATGCTGCAACCATTTTGGGCATTGCCTGCACTAGCCATTGCCGGCTTAGGGGTAAGGGATATTATGGGTTATTGCATGACAGCATTGATATTCACCACCCCAATATTCCTGATTGGTTTGTACTTTTTCTAATAAAACAAGGGAGTTTATGATGACTAAAGCTGTAATCGTCAGTGCAACACGCACAGCAATTGGTAGTTTCAATGGTGCACTAACCTCCGTAGGCGCCATTGATCTGGGGAAAATAGTGATTGAAGAGGCATTAAAACGGGCCTCATTAGAAACAGGCGTGGTCAATGAAGTCATTATGGGAAATGTCCTACAAGCAGGCTTGGGTCAGAACCCAGCCCGTCAGGCAGCGTTAAGAGCCAATATTCCTGGATCTGTCCCTGCTTTTACCGTCAACAAAGTATGTGGAAGTGGTCTCAAATCCGTAGCGTTGGCGGCACAAAGTATCTTGGCAGGCGATAACGATATCGTCGTTGCCGGTGGTATGGAAAATATGTCTCAAGCACCCTACTTACTGAATAGTAAAGTTCGTTGGGGCTTAAAAATGGGTAATGCCGAACTTTACGATACCATGGTCAACGACGGTTTAACCTGTGCCACCAATCATTATCATATGGGTATTACGGCAGAAAATATTGCTGAACAATATGGAATCAGCCGACAAGAACAGGATGAACTGGCTTTACGCTCGCAACAACTAGCCACACAGGCAATCAATAATGGCGAGTTTGTTGATGAAATAGTGCCCGTTACCATCAGCTCCCGTAAAGGAGAGATCATCTTTAAACAAGACGAGTATCCTAAAGCGGATAGCTCCATTGAAGGCTTAGCCAAACTACGCCCCGCCTTCAAAAAAGAGGGTACCGTAACTGCTGGTAACGCATCCGGCATCAATGATGGTGCTGCAGCACTGGTAGTGATGTCAGAAACAAAAGCCAAAGAATTAGGCTTAAAACCATTGGCCACTATCCGCAGTTATGCTTCTGGCGGAGTAGATCCAAGTGTCATGGGTTTGGGTCCGGTTCCAGCAACCAAACTGGCGCTACAAAAGGCATCATTGCAACTATCAGATATTGATCTGATTGAAGCCAATGAAGCATTTGCCGCACAGTTTCTGGGCGTGGGTCGCGAGCTGAACTTCGATATGGATAAAACCAATATTCATGGTGGTGCCATTGCGCTGGGCCATCCAATTGGTGCCAGTGGCGCACGAATTTTGGTCACTTTGCTGTATTCAATGATCCATCATAATAAACAACTTGGTTTGGCTACATTATGTATTGGTGGAGGACAAGGAGCAGCAGTAATCATTGAACGTTGTTAAATTTTTCGAGCACTTGCCTCATCACCAGCTGATCAGGCCAGCGAAAAAATTGACATCTTTGTAACCCTATGGTGATATTGACTCAGTTTAATATCACCATAAGGCAAACCAGCCAATCAAATCTATCAACTCGCCCAGCACTATTTCCCATGTATACCGCAAGTCAATAAATGGGCGTTTAATTTAGCCAATGATGGATATCAGAGCCATGATGACTGCCCGTTTTTTTTCGCGTTTATATCCTGACAAAATCAGTGCACGCATATTTCTTCAAGTGACTCTTTTATCCTGTTTCTCCATTATTGTTTGTGCTTTATTTATCGACAAAGAAGGACGCGACCTGCTCAGGCAGGAAAAAATTCAAAAGCTTTACGCCGTCACCAAAACCTTAGATTTATTATTGGCTGATAGTTATCAGCAAATAGATACAAAACTGCCTAAAAATCAACAAATCCAACAACTTAATCAAATATTATCGCCAAAGATCGAGCCATTACTTAAAAATATGCCGAAAATCGCCGCCGGCTATTATCACAAAAAACTGGATGCGATTATCGTCTATGCCCCTCAGGCCGCTTATGGGGTCAACGTAGGCAAATCCATTCCCCTCACCCATAAAGGTCGAGAAGTGATGCTCAGTGGCCTACCTATGGTCGACAGTGGAAATCAAATTCGTGGCAACATCATGAATGCCATGATCCCGATCGTACGTGATAAACATATTCTCGGATACATTTGGGCAAATGAATCATTAGATGACATAGAAAAACAAGCCCTGGTATTTGATAAAAATGTACTCACAATCAGTTTGATTTGCATGTTGATCTGTATCAGCATTGCTTCCTTATTATCCAGAAAACTTAACAATGATATCAATGTCATCAAAAACGGATTAGAAAAACTTCCGTTTGCTTTAGATTCGCGCCTGCCGGTTATTCGTGGCGAACTCAATGAAATCGTTAACGGGATCAATAGTCTGGCAGAAAAACTACGCAAAACCAAAACCATGAATGAGCTTATACTGGAAAACACATTAGATGGCGTGATTACCGTAGATAATAATGGCGCCATCACCATGTTAAATCCAGCAGCAGAAAAAATGACTGGCTACAAGCTGGAGCAAGTATTAGGCCAGCCACATTCAACCTTAGTTGACGATAAAAATTTTGATAGTCCGTTATTGGATACCCTATTTAATGGTGTTGACCACATTGGCGTTGAAATTGATTTTCCAGTAGCAAAAAAAATAATCCGTATCTCAGCCAGTACCAACCATCTAAAAGATTATCAGGGCAATATAATCGGTGCCGTCGTGATATTCAAAGATATCACCGAACGAGAAGAAGTTGAAAAACTGATACAGCAAACAGAGCGGCTGGTGGCTTTAGGTGAATTAATGGCTGGTATCGCGCATGAAATCCGTAATCCACTCGCAGCAGTACGAGGGTTTGTCCAATATCTCCAAATGGATCTACCGCGGAACGAACAAAATGAATATATCGAAATCATATTAAAAGAAGTTGATTCCATTAACCATGTCATTCAACAATTATTAGATTTTTCTGTTCCCTCCAAGAATTATTATGTTTCAGCACACATCAATACCCTAATCGAAGAAGTACTCGTATTGGTGAATTCATCCCATCGTTCCAACAACATCAGCATCAACCTTGCTTTAGATCCACACCTACCTGCGTTGTATTTAGACAAAGAGCTAACAAAACAGGCTCTACTCAATTTAATAATCAATGCTATTCAGGCCATTAAAGATAAAGGAATCATCGAAATACACACCTCCTTATCCAGCAATGAAAAATATCTTTTGATCCGCATAAAAGATAATGGTGCAGGAATTAAGCCCGAACTCATGGAAAAAATCTTTACCCCATTTTTTACCACCAAAATCTCAGGTACCGGCTTAGGTTTACCCATGGTTCAAAAAATTATTGCCTCACATAAAGGGCACATAAGTATCAAAAACAATCAACATGGTTGCGGTGTCACTGTCGAAGTTGCACTGCCCGTTAACTGAAAAACCACCTATGACAGAAAAAATCCTCATTGTTGAAGATGAATTAAACCTACGTAAACTGCTATCGATCATATTATCGCAGGAACATGATCAAGTTATCACCGTTGATAATGCTGAGGAAGCCATGTCCATCATTCAGCAGCAACCCATTGATCTCATCCTTATGGATAATCGGTTACCCGGAATGTCTGGATTAGAAGCATTGAAACAAATTAAAGAAGCTGATCCAGATATATTTATCATCTTGATGACTGCCTATGCGGGAGTGGATACCGCGGTCGAGGCGCTTAAACACGGTGCCATTGATTACATCGTTAAACCTTTCGATCTTAATGATTTGAAAGCACTGGTAAAACGAACATTAGAATTAGGTAAAGCCAAAAAACAGGGAATCAACTTATCCCCTAAAATTGAATTATCAACCTCAGATAATAAAGGTCATATACTCACCAATAGCCCCAACATGATGGAACTGTGCCGCAATATAGCTAAAGTTTCTCAAACCAAAACCACCGTACTGATTACCGGTGAAAGTGGTACCGGAAAAGAATTGGTGGCCAAAACCATTCACTACTACAGCACCCGATCAACCGGACCATTTATCAAAGTAAACTGTGGTGCACTTCCCGAAACCTTATTAGAGAGTACCCTCTTTGGACATGAAAAAGGCTCATTTACAGGTGCATACCAACGTCAAAAAGGCTTGTTTGAACGCGCACATCTAGGCACACTTTTTCTCGACGAAGTTGCCGAAATGTCCACCAATCTACAAGTAAAACTACTGCGGGTTATTCAAGAGAAAGAGTTTGAACCCATCGGCGGTAACAAACCGATTAAAACCGATTTCAGACTGATTGCAGCCACCAACCGAAGCTTACAAGACATGATTTCAAGCGGAGAATTCAGGCAAGATTTATTTTATCGCTTAAATGTGATGGGATTAAGTTTACCGCCCTTACGTGATCGCACCAACGATGTCATGCTGTTAGCACGTTATTTTGCCAATCAGTTTTGTCATGAGAACAACAAAGAATTACTGGACTTCTCCATTAGTGCCGTAGAAGTCCTCAACCAATACCATTGGCCGGGCAATGTACGTGAACTATCCAATGCCATCGAGCATGCAGTAATCATGTCAAACGGTCTATTTATTTATCCACAGGATCTGCCCGAGCACATCCTCACTCATCATAAAACACCAGCATTCAACCCCGATTTTGCAGAAACTGAACAACATGGCGTAACATTAAAAGACAAAGTCAAAAATTACGAAAAAGAACTCATCATCAACGAACTAAAGCGCAATCATGGTCACAGAGAAAATACCGCCAAATCACTTGGAATCAGTAAAAGAACGTTATTGTATAAAATACAAGAATACGAAATTGTAGAAACCATCGTCTAGAATTTTCATTTTCACCAGAATGAACAAAAGTTATCGGCAAAAATTTAAACAATTCTCATCCATACCAAGTGAAATACCAACAAATTTATCTTTATCATTATGGAAGGAATAAACCACTAATCACATCAACCAAAAAAATTATTCAATTTCGATCATATACCTAGCATGATTCATCCAAACCCTAATTCGACTAGTATTCAATTATCATAAACACCCTAATTATATATATAATCAACAACTAACGGAGCATGATCAGAAAATTTTTCATCTTTATAAACCATTGCTTGCTGTGCACAAGCGGCCAACTCTGGTGTAGTCAATTGATAATCAATGCGCCAGCCTACATCCTTAGCATATGCCCGTCCGCGATTACTCCACCACGTATAACCGGGTACCTCTGGGTATAGTGTACGCCAGATATCAACCCAGCCTAAATCATCAATGATTTGCGTTAGCCATTGTCGCTCTTCTGGTAAAAACCCAGAGTTTTTGATATTCCCTTTCCAGTTTTTCAAATCAATATTTTGGTGGGCAATATTCCAGTCTCCACAAATCACAATATCTCGTTGCAAAGCTCGTAATTCACGCAGTAAGGGCAAAAATTTATTCATAAAGCGAAATTTAGCTTGTTGTCTTTGTTCAGAACTACTACCCGAAGGCAAATAAACCGATATCACCGTTAATCGTCCAAAATCCGCTCGTACGTATCGTCCCTCATGATCAAAATCATCCCAACCCAAACCGATTTGAGTAAAATCTGGTTTCACTTTGCTATAAATAGCCACGCCACTATAACCCCTTTTTTCCGCGGTATGCCATATGCCGTACATCCCCAGAGGATTTTTCATCTCTGCTGACATATCTTTTTCCTGAGCTTTTAATTCCTGAACGCACACAATATCTGCCTGAGCTTGAGCCAGATAATTAATCAATCCTTTACTGACGGCAGATCGGATTCCGTTGACATTGACTGATATAATCCGCATTCGGCATGCCCTTTCAAATAATGATAAAATTTAAACAATCACTGATTAAATCATCTATTTTATCATTAAGGATCACCATGTCTGATTTCCGACAGGACTTTCTGCATTTTGCATTACAACAAAACGTCTTAAAATTTGGGCAATTTACCACCAAAGCTGGACGACAATCACCGTATTTTTTCAATGCCGGATTATTCAATGATGGCTCCAGCATATTACAACTGGCACGCTTTTACGCGCGCTCAATCTTATCCAGCGGCGTTCAATTTGATATGTTGTTTGGTCCAGCCTATAAAGGCATCATTTTGGCAGCAGCTACGGCAATGATGCTTGCCGAACAAGGTCGAAATGTACCCTATGCTTATAATCGTAAAGAAGTCAAAGATCATGGAGAAGGCGGCGTTCTCGTGGGCGCGCCTTTGCAAGGTAAAGTACTAATCATTGATGACGTCATTTCTGCCGGTACTTCTGTGCGCGAGTCAGTAGAAATTATCCAACAACATGGCGCAACGGCCGCAGGTGTTGCCATTGCGCTTGATCGAATGGAAAAAGGCAATAGTGATCATTCTGCAGTGCAAGAAGTGGAACAGCAATTTCAAATCCCAGTTATCCCGATTGCTACATTAAAAGATTTACTCCAGCTATTAGAAAGTGATGCCAAACTGGCGGAATACCGTCAGCCGGTTTCAGCCTATCGTCAGCAATATGGTGTATAGAAAAACCTGAAAGAAATGTAAAAAATGGCTGGATGACTCTCAAGCATATTATCCTACTGCTAAAGCATTAGAGCGAACATACATGAATTTTGACTACCTCTTGACTCAGTATGGTTATTTGGCCATTTTTTTATGTAGTATTTTTGAAGGTGAAACCATTTTAACCTTAGCCGGATTCTTTATCCACAAAGGCTATCTACATTTTTTTCCTGCTATGTTAAGTGCGGCCTGTGGTGGAATGTTAGGTGACCAGCTGTGCTTTTTTCTAGGGCGTTACTATGGTAGCCGTTTGTTGAAACATTTTCCCAAACTGACCCCCATGGTGGAGAAAACCGACAAAATGCTGTATAAACATAGTTCACTTATTATCATTTTAGTGCGCTTCATGTATGGTGTTCGTATTGCCGGCCCCATAGCTATCGGAATGAGTAAAGTTCCTTTCCTTCGTTTTGCTTTATTTAATATGATTGGAGCCCTACTCTGGGCTTTATTGATACTGAGTTTTGGTTTTATATTTGGTGAATCTACACATTGGATATTAGCTAAATATCAACATTATGCAAGATTAATCGTCATCATTGCGATTATCTTAATACTACTCATTATCATGGCAGCACTATGCCTAAAACAGCGTCACAAAAAAAAATCCTCTAACTAAAATCATTTACCCCTAATCAAATCAGTAGATACTCAAACTGCTCTAACACAAATGTTGTGTTTTCATTCACTTAAAACTTTATAAAATTCATTCATCATAACTATCCAAGACGAATTTGACTTTTTTGAATGCAGATAACCAATTATAAAAAGAAGATTGAAACATCTGAGCAAAATAACTTTAATACAATAATTGCCAGCGACTCAGTATCGTAATAAACAAAAAATAAACATTTAGGAAATGTAGCATGATACTATCACAAAATTTTTCAAACTGCTTATTTTCTAATCAATGAATGAGTACTCTAAAAAAATTCAAAATATAACGCTAACCCTATATGGATTTTCAGCAAAAACCCAAAAAATCTGCTCGAAATGCAGACCATTTTCTAAATGCTTTTAGCTAAATTTCATTGATGAACAACCACTTAACCTAGACAAAATAATTCTCAATGTCTAGTGCAAATTCCGAATAACTTAACCCCTTATCATTAGCCAAATATTAAGTCAGATGACACAAAAGCAAAACAAAAAACCCGCCGAAGCGGGTTTAATTTCAATACTGAGATAAACTCAAATTAGAATACGTGTTTCAGACCAACACCAAATGCAGTGGTTTTCTCTTTGCCTTGGTTTTCACCTAAGCCTTCACGTAACCATCCAGCCTGAACGTTAGCAGTAGTACTTTTAGAGAAACTGTAATCAGCACCTAACACAACCTGATCGTATTTGGTGTTTTTCTCTTTAATACCATTAATTTTAACGTTAAAGCCGTGAGCATAAGACAATTTCGGGAAAATGTTACCGAAATGATAACCTACAGTCAAAGCAGCTTCCTGTCCCTGATTGTCCACGGTCAAGTCATGGTCACCAACATCAATTTTTTCTTTAGAAGCCGGATCAACGATACTCAAATTGTTCAGACCACGGAAGTAAGAGCTGGTATTCTTAGTGAATTGATAGCCCACTGCTACAAATAAATTGTCAGCATCGTAACCACCTTCAATCCGGTGCACCTGCCCGTCTTTCATATCCTTATTCAAACGATCTAACTTAACAGCAGAGTTTTTCAGATAATCAAAACCATATTTGGCAAAGTATCCGGCATTTTGGTAATTCAGACCAACACTGTACTTATCCCCGGCGCCAATACCACGCTCGTATTCTGCATTGCGATCACCGTCATTGACGTTATCGCGTGGTGAATATAAAACATCGAAGTTAAAGCCCGCAAAATCAGGAGAATTGTAGGCAATACCAACATAGCGCTCACCAGTACGAGTAAATTTACCCAAACCTAAAACCTGATTATTGTATTCCCATGGATCAACAACATCCATATTAGCTTTCATGGCATTGCTAATGCGACCGGCTCGTACCGTACCAAAATCACTTTGCAAACCAATAAAAGAGTCGCGGTTAGCCAAGTTATCAGCTTTATCATTATTGTTGCCTAAATGAATAGCTGATTCCACCTGCCAGATAGCTTTCAGACCGTTGCCTAAATCTTCAGAGCCTTTAAAACCGATTCTTGAACCGTAGTCCGCAATACCATTCTGGTATGGACCACGACTTTCCCCACTAGTTTTAGTTGAAGAAGTTTCATAGCCTGCTTTCATTTGGCCATATAAAACAACCTCTGCCATAGCAGCAACCGGTAATGTAGTTAAAGCTAAAGCAATCAGGGTTTTTTTCATTACTGTATTCCTAATTTCAATGTCAAAAACACAAACTTCAAAAACCAAATGAAGCACTTTTGAAGTTTTACATCTATCGTCAAAATGACGAGTGAGCGGAATATATAGAGCGGATATTAAAAAAGCAAACCAGTGGCGGTGATTTCAAGCATGTGAAAATTCTACCGATAGCTGATTAAGTAAAATAAATATAAATCGATATCAGAAATGTTTTTTAAACAATCGATATAACCATTAAATTAGCGTTTTAATGCACTCATTCATGCATTAAGTTCACACTAATCACCATCTGCAATATATTCTTATATGTTTGAAAAATATTATTTAGAAAATTCAAATACAACACTTTAATCATCCATATTGGCAAGTAACATTGAGCTACTCGCTAAAATGGCTACGCATGCAATGAATTAGAAGTGTTTGCGTTTAGCGATGGAAGATAAGAATCCGTCATGATGAATTATTATTCAGTATCTATAAGCTGGTTTATTTATTCCCCATGACACTATTTTGAAAACACTCCCTTTTTTTGAAAGTTTTCATCGGCTGGGTTTTACGCTTAACTCACTCTGCAATATCACCCCAAACAGTTCTGTTAGCGGAAACGCAATGTAAATAGATTACGCTCTGTTATTCTTCAGCCAGACTTTTCAAACTGCTGTTACAGTTCTCCCTACTAACGCATGGGAATTATTGAACTGGTTAAACGATAAATAGATTAAAAAGCCAACTTTTACCCGGTCTTTTTTTAAAGGGTTTATTTATTTCGACACTTCAAATCTATTATCTTTAGCACTTAATATATAGGGCTTTCTATATCTTCTGCTAAAATTCCACACAAAAAAATAACCCTCTTCTACCCCATAACCAATATTTTTTTTGTCTCATCTATATTGGGAACATAGAATACATCTTTTGTAGTATCTGTTTTCCACTTATAAAGACATTGAATAAAGAACACATCTACAAATATTATCTGAATAGCATAATTATGCGAAAAACCTGATTTATCTTCTATTATTAAATTTCCTTTTAGATTGACAATTTCAAAATCACACCAATGGTGATTTTTAATAAAATATTGATTTTTACAATCGTATTTTCCATTTTCAAGGACATTTTAAAGTTTTATCAATATGTGAAGTCAATGCTGCGGTATTAAAGTTAGGCTTAAGATCTCCCAATTTTGTTTTTTCACATAAACCTTTTTCAGAATACCAATGATCATCAGTGGATAAATAATCCATAAAATTGATTTAGCATGATTCGCTTAAATCGAGCATGTATTTGGATCATACAAATTTAAAATTTAAATTTCTGGATCATAGAAATGATTTATCAGATTTAAAATTTGCCAGAAATGGAATAAATATACCCAGAAAGCTTAATACCTAAAGAGGTTAGTATTGATTTCAGAGCAATGTCCCCATACGGAGAAATACCTTTTTATTTTATTAAATAATACTAAATATTTTATTCTTGTATTATTTTAAAATGAAACAACCACTAACAAGTTGAGCAACACCTTTTAATTTCTATACGATTGCGAAGATACTCTAGCTAAAAACTAAATGAATTTTTAATAAACTAATCCCCAACTAAGAACAGTTTTAATTGTTCTATAGTCGGGGATCAATTTTAAGTACTAATCAGTATGTATTAACAACTAATTAGAATACGTGTTTCAGACCAACACCAAATGCAGTGGTTTTCTCTTTGCCTTGGTTTTCGCCTAAGCCTTCACGCAACCAACCAGCCTGAACGTTAGCAGTAGTACGTTTAGAGAAGCTGTAATCAGCACCTAACACAACTTGATCGTATTTGGTGTTTCTTTCTTTAGTACCGTTGATTTTAACGTTAAAGCCGTGAGCATAAGACAATTTCGGGAAAATATTACCGAAATGATAACCTACAGTCAAAGCAGCTTCTTGACCAGAGTTGTCCAACACTACATCGTGATCACCAACTGAAAGTTTACCATTATTCAATGCAGAGAAATGAGAAGTGGTGTTTTTAGTGAATTGGTAGCCTAAACCAACAAACCAGTTGTTAGCATCATAACCACCTTCTAAACGATGTACTTGGCCATCTTTTAGATCATCGTGATCGGTATAAACTCTCAAACCAGAGTTTTTCAGATAGTCCATGCCATATTTAACATAGAAACCACTGTTTTTGTAGTTTAAGCCCAAGCTGTATTTATCGCCAGAACCAATTCCTCTAAGATATTCAGTTTTACGATCGCCACCATTTGCGTTATCGCGAGGAGAATACAATAAAGAGAAATCAAAACCAGCCCAGTTTGGAGAATTATAGGCAATACCTACGTAACGTGCATCAGTACGAGTAAATTTACCCAGACCTAATGCATCGCTATTGTATTCCCATGCATCTACATCATCCATATTGGCATTGATCGCATTGCTGATACGACCGGCACGAACAGTACCAAATCTATCATGTTGTAAACCAATGAAAGAGTCACGGTTAGCTAAAGTGTCGCTGCTACCATTACCGTTACCTAAATGAATACGAGATTCAACTTGCCAGATAGCTTTCAGACCATTACCCAGATCTTCAGAACCTTTTACACCAATACGAGAACCGTAATCTGCGATTCCGTTCAAGTATGGATCTCTGTCTGCTCCAGTAACTTTAGAAGAATTTACTTCATAGCCTGCTTTCATCTGGCCGTACAAAACAACCTCAGCCATAGCGGCAACCGGCAAAGTGGTCAAAGCCAAAGCAATCAGGGTTTTTTTCATTGCTGTATTCCTTTTCTATGTCGAAAAAACAAACTTCAAAAACCTAATGAGCTTTTAAAGTTTTGCATTAATCGCCGCATTAGCGATTTCATGGCTATTAATATAATGCTTTAGTTGCAAAAAAACAATTTCATTTGCAAACACACAACACTTTGTTGGGGCTGAAAATATATCCAAAGTACAATTTACCACATTAATTACTTATAAATCAATAATTTGAATTGATTATAAATAACCATATTGCGCTTTAATTGACCTTTTATTGTGTTGCAAATTTTCAACACAACTAAAATGATAATGGTTATTTTAGCGTATGCATATTTATTAAAGAGCATCCATCCACTTACTTTTTAATTTAATTAATATCTTTAAGACTAAGTGTTGATATTCTAACTATCGGATACAACTATGCAGTGTTAGTTCAAATATTTATCACATCAAAATCTAATTTAAATTTAGGGGTAGAACATTAACCAGTTATTTAGGTCATAACTTTTTTAAGGTCGCTTTTTAAAGATAAAATGAGCAAGATGTAAGACGACTATTTCAGTTGTGAAAACATAAAAATCACTCAAAGATGTTTTCACTTCTGAGAGTTGAATTATTTTTTAGATCAAATCTCGCTAAATCAAATGTTCGGGGTAATTTTGACAACGGCAAGATCTCACTAATGATGATTCAATCCGTCTCAATTAGATAAAACACTCTTCAATCACATATACCAATAAAATTAAAAGCCTGAATACACAGACTCGACACTCAGAGTACGACTGTATTCAGGCAAAATATTTTACAATCAGAAAATCAGTAATCCACTAGCCATTTATTTTTGTTTCTATCTGCTCCATAACGAATGAAGTCGCCAAAATTTCTGTGGATGATTCAATTTGAACATCATTACGACGGCGTTTTGCTGTTGCATTCGCAACATGCTCTTCCAGGGTATCTGTATTAGGAATTTCTGACTGTACAGTATGTGTTTCAATCAATTGCAACGGGCCAAGATCAATGATGTGTTGCAAATCGATCGGGGACTCATTAATCGTGTTTAATATGCTATATGAATTCGAATTCAGCTCTTCAGTTTCCAATTCGACAGAATTATCTTGATTACTTGCGTTATCCTGCTGTATTCGTGCATCATCCTGCTGATTGATCACCATGGAAACAATATGTTGAACCTGCAGTACAGCCTGCTGTACGATCTCTTTTTCGTCATTGGTTGCTGAAGAGGCAGGTAAATGGCCATCATTTTTCATCTTGCCGAAGGTTTCTTGTGGCGCTAGAACTTGTTCAGTAACCTGTTGCACCTGATTAACGATGGCATGAATATCCAAATATCGGGTAATTTTGTTAGCCGAAGGAATATAACGACGATTTTTTTTACCATTTTGGCGACGATTGTCTTTTTGATGACGTGTTCGATTGCGTTTACCATGGTTATCATCCACGGCTAAATTAACCAGTAATGGTTTTTCATGCTGAACATCAGCAAATGCTTCTTCGGCAACCAAATTTAAATGTTCAGTATCGGATTTACGTGTTGAACGTTGACGACGGCGACGCTTGTTCTGACCATCATCTTTAACATCATTAGATCCTTGCGTTTGATTACCACAGTCGAATGGGATAATTAAATCCGCTGACTCAATATTATTTTGTTCTTCGTTGCGTTTACGTCGATCATTGGATCGATTGTCCGAATATTTATCCGCTGAAGTTTTACTAGCCGTTTCCACCGCATCATTTTTCTTAGTTGCCGACGTTTTTTTAGCTTGTTTATTAACTTGACCCTGACGTCTATCAGCAGTTTGTGGTTTACGCGTTCTTTTATTTCCAGCAATTGATTTTGCAGATTTATCTGATTTTTTGTCGACATCAGTTGAATTATCTGAAGACTTTTCTGTCCCAATCAAATTTTGCCACCAACTGGATAATTTTTTCCACCAGCTATCTGAGGTTACTTTCCTGCTAACCGATGTTTTGGCTATGACCGGAGCAGGTTGACTATGTTGAATACCTTTCACTGCTGCTTCAGGTTTCACTGGTTTATTTTGACCAATGGAAAAAGGCAATTCACCCGTATCCTCCGGCACTTTTACTTGGTGATAACTGGGGATGGTGTTTTCTTCAACATTATCGGTACGTACGCGCGTAACACTATAATGAGGATTTTCCAGATGAATATTTGGAATAAGTAATACACACAGATCTAAACGCTCTTCGAGTCCAAACAATTCTGCCCGTTTTTCATTCAACAGAAATGTTGCCACATCTACTGGTACCTGAACCCGCACTTCAGCGGTATTATCCTTCATCGCCTCTTCTTGGATAATACGCAATACATGTAGAGCAGTTGATTCAATACTGCGTATAAACCCAGTACCGGCACAGCGTGGACAAATGGTGTGACTACTTTCACCTAATGATGGCTTAAGACGTTGGCGAGAGAGTTCCATTAAACCAAAGCGTGATAATTTGGCCATTTGTACCCTCGCCCGGTCTTTTCTCAGGGCATCACGTAAAGTATTCTCTACGTCGCGCTGATTCTTGCTGTTCTCCATGTCGATGAAGTCAATCACCACCAAACCGCCAAGATCCCGCACACGCATTTGTCGAGCTACTTCTTCTGCCGCCTCCATATTGGTTTTGAAAGCAGTATCTTCAATATCCGCACCACGCGTTGCTCTGGCTGAATTGACATCAATAGAAACTAAAGCTTCAGTATGATCAATAACAATAGCTCCACCAGAAGGCAATGAAACTTCACGCGAAAAGGCTGACTCTATCTGTTGTTCAATTTGAAAACGAGAAAATAGCGGTGTGTGATCAGTATAATGTCTCAATCGGCTAGTATATGCCGGCATAACATAGGACATGAATTCACTAATCTGATCATACACATCTTGTGAATCAATTAAAATTTCACCAATATCAGGCTGAAAATAATCTCTTATTGCACGAATCAACAAAGAGCTTTCCATGAACAGCAAATAGGGTTCATTATGATGTGCAGCGGCCTGTTCAATAGCACGCCACAATTGCACCAAATAATTTAAATCCCACTGCAATTCTTCACAACTACGACCTATCCCCGCTGTCCGCGCAATTAAACTCATGCCATTTGGAACATTGAGCTCACTCATAGCTTGTTTAAGTTCTTGCCGATCTTCACCTTCAATCCGGCGCGAAACACCTCCTCCACGGGGATTGTTAGGCATCAAAACCAGATATCGTCCAGCCAGACTAATAAAGGTAGTTAAGGCTGCACCTTTGTTACCGCGCTCATCTTTTTCAACCTGAACGATAACTTCAATGCCTTCTGTTAAAACATCCTGTATGCGGACTCTTCCGCCCTCATAATTTTGAAAATAGCTACGTGATATTTCTTTAAAAGGTAAAAATCCATGGCGATCAGTACCATAATCGACAAAACACGCTTCCAGTGAAGGTTCGATCCTGGTAATAATACCCTTATAAATATTACCCTTACGCTGTTCCTTACCCAGCGTTTCGATATCCAGATCTATTAGATTCTGTCCATCGACTATTGCCACCCGCAACTCTTCTGCCTGCGTGGCATTAAATAACATTCGTTTCATGAAAACCTCGTTATCTACACTGACGAGGCGTTGTAATTAGTATTTGACACCCTAAGCCTTGCCTTCATTTATTACTGATGGCAAAACAAACAGGCTTTCATCATAAAGAAGGTAATAAAGAACATGTCGACGTGCTTAATACATATTCAGCACGAACGGCGCAACTGAGCAGCATCTACACTGCAGCGCTTATATAAGATAGCCATTCTTCTGTTATTTTGTCAGGTGCTTGGGCACTTTTGCAGCTGCGCAATCAGGTTTTGTCATTCCTTCTCACGTCTTAAACCGAGGCTTGCCACCCGATGGAGTCAAACTTAATTACTAACCCTTATTGTTGACGGCTGGTCAACAACTTGGGGAAATACGCCTGCAACAGTGCGTTTTTCCAGTAAATTCGTTAACATTTCATTTTTTTGTCGCAAAATACTAGCATTTCACGACAATAGGCAAAATGCGCCTTTTTCTGTTCAGTACCAATTGCCACTATGAGTTCGGCTATAATAACTGATGACTTCTATTAATTTATAAAAGCTTACGGATTATAAGCAAGATGACAGTTTTAAGCAAAGATTCAGTGCAATTTTTATGTGTCAGCTCAGAAAATGCTGGCCAGCGTTTGGATAATTTTTTGATACGAGAATTAAAAGGTGTACCTAAAAGTCATATCCAGCGGATTATCCGCAGTGGTGAGGTACGTCTAAATAAAAAGCGCTGCAAAGGTACTGATCGCATAGCAGCTGATGATGAGATTCGCTTACCACCTATTCGGGTTTCTACTAAAAACCCCTCTTTTTCCAACCAAGATATTTCCAATAAAGAATTTGAGGTAGTTTACGAAGATGATGTGCTCTTAGTGATTAATAAACCTACTGGTATTGCTGTACATGGCGGCAGTGGCGTGAGTTATGGCGTGATTGAGCAGCTTCGCCGTTCTCGTCCACAGGCGCGTTATCTGGAACTGGTACATCGATTGGATAAAGATACCAGCGGTTTATTAATGATTGCCAAAAAACGCAGTGCTTTGGTTAAGCTACATGAGTCCATCCGTATGAACCACCCACATAAGGTTTATTTGGCTTTGGCTCTCGGTAATTGGAATGAAAAGGTTCGTCAGATCAAATTACCCTTAATTAAATACACCGGTGCTCAAGGAGAAAAAATGGTCCGCGTTGCCGCTAAAGATCAACAAGGACAAAAAGCACATACTTTGTTTAAAGTACAACAATCTTATGCTGGAACTTTATTACATCAAAGCGGCATCTCGGCTTTAACATTATTAGAAGTGACATTAAAAACTGGGCGCACTCATCAGATTCGCGTACATATGCAATCTCAACAATGTCCTATAGCGGGTGATGAGCGATACGGGGATTATCAAATCAATAAACGATTACAAAAAATAGGGTTAAAAAGGATGTTTTTGCATGCATCGGAATTGACTATTCATCACCCAATAACTGGAGAGATCTTACAACTTTGTGCACCACTACCAGATGAACTTAAAAATTTTTTACAAAAATTGCCAGCTCTATCTAAGCATTCAGATTAAATAAGGGATTGATTTTGTCATTTTATTTGATCATATTCTGTAACCACTTTTTAAATTCTTCTCCATACTGATCATGACGCAAACTATATTCGACAAAAGTTTTCATATAACCCAATTTATCACCACAATCATGTGAATAACCATTGATAACAAAAGCATCAACGTCTTCCTGCTTAATCAATGCAGCAATAGCATCGGTCAATTGAATTTCCCCTCCTACTCCAGGAGTCGTTTTTTCTAATAATGACCAAATGTTTGCAGATAAAACATAACGACCAACTACAGCAAGATCCGAAGGTGCTTCCTCAATTAACGGTTTCTCTACAATATTCTTAATTGGTATACTACACCCAGCTTCAGTTTTCATACCATTACAATCAGCGATACCATATTTGTTGACTTCACTGGCAGGTACACGCTCTACCATAATCTGGCTATGATTAGTTTGCTCAAAACATTTTACCATTTTAGCCAAATTATCAGTGTTCAGATTACAGGAAAAATCATCTATCAATACATCTGGTAAAAGCACGGCAAATGACTCATTACCAATCACGGGTCGGGCACACAAGATCGCCTGACCAAGTCCATTGGCCTTTGGTTGATGAACCTGAATCAGATTGACATCGGGCGGGCAGATTTGACGTAAATTCTCTAGTACATCATTTTTGCCTTTATCCTGTAACAAACTTTCCAGTTCGAATGCGGGATTAAAATGATTAATTATAGCCGTTTTAAGACTATGATTAACCAAAACAATATCTTTGATACCAGCCGCAACACATTCTTTGACAATATATTGAATCAATGGTTTATCTACTAACGTCAGCATTTCTTTGGGAATGGCTTTTGTAGCTGGTAACATCCGCGTTCCAAATCCTGCCACAGGAATCACTGCTTTCATTTATTTCCTTAATTTTGATTGGATTTAATTTAAAGTATATAAAAAATCTGAATTGAAAAATAGCTGGTAAGTCTATTTTGAGCCATCATGCAAAGACACATGATGGCTTTTAAAATTGGTTATCTGTTGTTCGATCATGGCAACATAATTAAATTTTTATGTATACAAAATCATGCACCAATATTTTTTTAGGCTAGTTTTGACAAGGATTGGAATACTTCAGCTATCACCAAAGCTCCTGGATCGATAACACCTTTCAAATTATCTTGATTAACATAAGATGATCGCCCTGCTCCAGCTTTACTCATCGATGCTGTTTTTTCAGCACCATATTGTGCCGCATCTGCAGCCTGCTCAAATCCGTCTTTTTGCCATGCCTGCAATGCAGGTTGTAAAGCATCGATCAAGGTTCGGTCACCCACATCGGCACCGCCATAAAGCTTCATCTGTTCCAGTCCAAACCAAAATGCATCTACTAGTGATTCACCTTTGAGCATATGTTGCCCTGCTGCGGTAAAGAAAATCGACATTAACACGCCACTGGATCCGCCCATAACAGTCGCTAATCGATCTCCTATCAACAAAAGCAATTGTGGTACATCATTAAGAGGTAATTGTTGTTTTTCCAAGAGTAAGGCAATATCCTGAGCACCATGAGCAAAAGTGGTTCCAGTATCTCCGTCTCCTACCTTAGCATCCAGAGCATTAAGCTGATTTTCCAGATTGATGAGTGTGGATGTTATGGTTTTAAGAACAGTAGCTATTTGAGTATTTTCAGAATATGAATAATTGATGTTTTTAGCCACAGCCGTTTGAGTCAGGGTGGGTAAAGGGGCAAAAGCAACAGGATTTTGCCAGCCTAGGGTCTCCACAGGTGCTTTTATGGCCTGTTCAAAAAAATCATTTAGTTTTAATAATGACAGGGAAAAACCCTTCATGTCCAAAGAAGTGACCAAGGGTGCAGGCCCGATAAGATAATCAATCTGATCGTGTAAATTTGAATGTGCCAATTCTCGCGTTAGAACAGCCATTTCCAATGCCGAAACACCACCCAGATTATTGATCATGACAGCAAATCGACCAGTACCGGCATATTTTTGTAACTGTTCGACCATGGTAGCAATAACAACTTTACTGTTTTGAGTAGTTATTACTGATCCACCAGGCTCTCCATGTATACCAAGCCCCAATTCACAACCATTTGTCTCAATTACTCTTTTTTCCTCATGACCAGGTAAATGGCAACTCTGCATAGCCACGCCGAGGCTCCATAATTGATCACAAGTTTGTTGAGCTAAATCGCGGATTTCAGCCAAGCATTTTCCAGCTTCCGCCGCAAAGCCTGCAATTTTATGAACCAATACGGTACCGGCAATACCTCGTGGCTGATGATTATCTGGTAAGGCCACATCATCTGCAACGATGACCATTTCAACATTTAAACCCATTGCTTTGGCTTTTTCAGCAGCCAAGCCAAAATTCAATCTATCTCCAGTATAATTTTTTACGATTAATAAACAACCATGCTCACCTGTTACAGCGACGATAGCATTCAAAACCGCATCAACACTTGGGGAGGCAAACAAGTCACCGCATACTGCTGCAGTCAACATCCCTTTGCCCACAAATCCAGCATGTGCTGGCTCATGTCCAGACCCTCCGCCAGAAATAATCGCAACACGACTTTTATCCCAATCTTGTCTTACAACTACACGGATCGCTGGATCAATATCCAGTTTGACAAGATTAGCGCGTGGAGCAGAAATAATTAAACCTTCGATCGCATCATTCACTAAGTGTTGACGATCATCATAGAAAAATTTGGACATATGATTTGATAACCCCAAAAATAATTTACGTGACCAATAATATTTAACTCGAAAATAAATTTTTTATGGTTACAACTGTATACTAATCACATAGGCATACTACCTAGCAGAACATAATTGATTATTTCGGAAACAATATGGCAAAAATATCAAATTAATTTGTATTATAACAATCAAATTGCAACAGTTACGCTTAATCGATCATATGTCAAATTCTAAGCAATAATATATCATCATTATACTTATATATAAAATTTTATAGCTTCAACTGATTAATAATGCAAAATCTTTAGCAAAAATCTTACAAGCAAACCTCACCCAAATTACATTATCAAAAGTGTCTCATCTTAAAAAAATAAATAATTATTTATAAAAATTTATGCGTTTAATCTTTATGAATAATGATCTAGCAAAATATAACATATTTTTCAAATATTTTGTCAACATCATCAAACCCATATATAATTTCTTGTCCTAATTTCATTATTATTAGCCATCATTGTAATCTCGGTTATATAGTGCATAATGAAACCATTTTTGTGTAACTTAGTGACTATTGATATCTTAAAAAAAACTTGAAAGCTCACCTAAATGAAAAATGACAAAATGGATTTTACCAATCACGATCACAATAATAATATCAATAATTGGGAACGTGGCATACTGGAAAAACTCTTACTCGAAGTTTATAAAGTCCAACAACGCACCCGTATGTGGCGTTGGGTATGGCGCATATTTTGGATATTTTTGCTTTTAATAATAATCAGTGGAATTTTTGGTACGAAAAGTGAGGTAAAAATAAGAGAAAACCATACTGCCGTAATAGATTTAAGTGGCGTCATTGATAGCGAAACCAACCAGGCGGATGTGTTACATGAGGGTTTGGAGAATGCCTATAAAGCCAAAAATGTAAAAGGAATTATTATCCGCGCCAATAGTCCTGGTGGTTCGCCAGTTATATCCAGTATTGCCTACCAAGAAATTCGCAATATGAAGGCGAAGAACCCCAATATACCAGTATATGTCGTTATTGAGGACATGTGTGCATCTGGTTGTTACTATATCGCCAGTGCTGCTGACAAAATTTATGCTGATCAATCAAGTTTAGTTGGCAGTATCGGGGTCATTGGCAGCAGCTTTGATTTTACCGGCCTGATCGAAAAACTAGGTATTAAACGTCGTGTAAAAATTGCTGGCAATAATAAAGATATGGGTGATCCGTTTGTTCCCGAAACCCCTGAACAACAGCAAATTTGGAAACAAATGTTGAGTAGCATTCACAACCAATTTATCAATGCTGTTAAGCAAGGCCGAGGAAACCGTTTGAAGTATACTGAAAATCCTGACGTTTTCAGCGGTCGAGCCTATACCGGAGAAGAAGGTAAAGCAGTAGGACTAATAGATGATTATGGCAATATTTATACTATTTCACGCGATGTCATCAAGGCACCAGTGTTGGTCAATTACACACCGGATAATAAATGGAGTAAATTACTCGGTCGACACTTAAGTAGTGAATTACAACATAATATTCAGGGAATGATGCAGAGACCCTGGTAATATAAAAGCTGTCCTCCACGGACAGCTTTTTTTACTAAAAGTAAATAAGAGACGATTTTTATTCTATAGGTTCTTTGCAGCAAAACTGCATGAATCACTCTAAATCTCCAGCAAAACAGCCTAGATGACTGAAGATATAAAAGACTTCATTGCGAGCATATCACCTGGAAGGCTACCAATTACAGCACGACCTGTGCTATTTAATGTTAGTTTTTTTTATCAAGCCATCATCAATTAATCCATAACAATTTAGCCGATTGAAGCGAAAACATGATTTAATTAATGTCTAATTAACTTTCCTGTTTAGTCTTTTTGGCAAAACATGTAATTGCATAATAAATGTCATCAATATCAATATAAATTGTCAATTAAATAACAAATTTATGCACCGTATACTGTTTTAAATAGATAAATTAACCAGTAAATAAACAGATTTAAAACGCCATAAATAAGTTTAAGACAACCATCAGTGTCAAGTTTGTATACATGCCCTAAATACATGCTGAATGCTGTGTTGCTCAGCCTATATAAATGAACGCCATAACCACTCAATTGATCTTAGCTAAACCAACTGATCCTTATCTAACTTGATGATAAATTTACAGGCGTTCCTCTTTGCCATAAATTCATCCCGCTTCTCTTTTATTAATAAGTAATTTGGAATTTTTTCTCTATAAATAGTAAGAATTTATCCTGCCCCTTTTGTCAATGAAATTCTAATTAGGTTGCGTGATTACCATCTATACCTTATTCGTAAATTATTCTAGATTTATTAAACCTTAATTAAACATTCCCTCATATTCCTCTATATTTATGAATTCAACACCTGTGGGATTTAGTTTTTTGATCTTATCAATTACTGATTTATGATATAAATAGATTCCTGGTTCTTCTAATAATCTCCAGCCCAAACGTCTCTTTAATGGTATTTTTTTTAGAACTTCTTTATCTAAGACATATTTGTTAATAAAGTACATATTACATTCTTCATCGTATTCATAATCTGATTTCTCTTTATCCAAAGCTTCAAACGTATTACTATCAACGTAAATACAGTAATAATTATTAATGTAGCCTCCTTTTCTGTCTGAAAGCTCTATCGGAAGAATACGCACGCCTTCCATATCCATAGCTAACATTATGTTGGCTATTTTTTTACTAACAAAATCTTTAGAGCCTGTTAAATAATCGGCCAATATAGGACATTTGGGTAAAGGATCTCCCAATTGAGCCTTGATTATTTCTTTTCTTTGATCTAAGAGATCAATCATTGGAAAAGCCTGATCTCCTTTAGGCATCATGAAATAATATTCAAAATCTTTCATATTTTATTTTTTATCTTCTTTAATGCAGATATTAAAAAGTATGCTTTATTCCGAATTGTGCACATCAAAGATATTATCAAATTGAATCTAAAAAATATCTTCTGCTACAGTATAAATAATTAGATTGGCTATAATCAATTTCAACATAGCTAGCGGGGACTTCTTTCCTGCGCTATGATAGTCATGCTTTGAATTGTGTCGTTATCAGATTACTTTGCTCAATTCTTACCCCTATATGAAAGAATTTAACAAAGTAATTTAATAAATCGAAAGCAAAAAACATGAATAACAACGATATACCGTTGCCAAAGGATATTGAGCGCCCGACAGAAACTGTTTTAGTCAACATCACCCCTCAGGAAACCAGAGTAGCTGTATTAGAAGAGAATACCTTATGTGAAATCCATATTGAACGCAATGAAGGGCACGGATTAGTAGGTAATATCTATCTTGGTATCGTACGTCGCGTCCTTCCCGGAATGCAAAGTGCATTTATCGATATTGGACTTGAGCGTGCAGCATTTCTTCATATAGTAGATGTTCTTGAACAGCGTCAAAACCCCGATCAGCCACAACGGATTGAACGCATGCTGTTCGAAGGGCAATCTATTTTAGTGCAGGTCATTAAAGATCCGATAAATACCAAAGGAGCCCGATTATCCACCCAAATTTCACTGGCTGGCCGTTTTCTGGTTTACCTACCCCAAGATCAACACATAGGTATTTCACAACGCATTGAAGATGAAGATGAAAGAAATCAGCTTCGTGAGCGATTAGAAAATCTACTCCCAGCAGATAACCACCAAGGCTTCATTATCCGTACCAGTGCTGAAACAGCCACAGACTGTGAACTAGAGGCTGACATTAGCTATCTGACAAAACGATGGCAAAATATACTTTACCTTTCTCGTACCAGCCCTCCAGAGACATTGTTATATCAGGATTTACCTCTTAGTTTACGGGTATTACGTGATATGTACAGCGATAACATCGATCATATTTATGTGGATTCAACCATGAACTATGAGCGGATGCTGGATTTTGCTAATCAATATGCACAAGGTGCAGCAGACAAGCTCGTTTTATTTCAGCAAGATTGCCCATTGTTTGAAAAACATGATATTGAGTCAAAAATCAATCAAGCTCTACAGCCTCGCGTAAATCTTAACTTTGGTGGTTACATTCTGATTGAATCCACCGAGGCCATGACAACCATAGATGTGAATACTGGAGGATTTGTTGGCGCACGGAATTTTGAAGATACTATCTTCAAAACTAACCTAGAAGCTTGCCATGTCATCGCTCGAGAACTTCGATTACGCAATTTAGGCGGTATTATCATTATTGATTTTATTGACATGCTCAATGAAACTCATCAGCAACAAATTTTGGCTGAGTTGGCACAGGCTTTGGCCTATGACAGAACACGGGTTACCTTAAATGGGTTTACCAGCCTGGGATTGATTGAGCTAACGCGCAAACGCACTCGAGAGAACCTGACACAGATTCTGTGTGAACCTTGTCCAGTTTGTCAGGGGCGAGGTAGACTAAAAACCGCCCAAACAGTTTGCTATGAAATTCAACGTGAAATTATTCGTGAAGCACGACGGATTGATGCACCAGAATTCCGTATTTTAGCAGCGCCTAGTGTCATTGATCTGTTTATTGATGAAGAGGCGGTATCTTTATCTATGCTAAGCAAATTTATCGGCAAACCCATATCTCTTGCCGTTGAAACAACGTACAACCAAGAACAATATGATATAGTTCTGCAAATGTAACTGATCAATTAAAAATAGCCGCATGAATCTACTTAATACTTTGCAAGCAGATAGCCTTTGGCAGACCATTCGCAGTGAAACGGAAGCAGCAGTCAGTAATGAACCCATTTTGGCCAGTTTTCTGCATCTTACCGTTTTACGGCATAAGAGTTTTGCGCACATGCTGGCATTTCATTTATCATCCAAGATGTCCAGTGCAGTCATGGATGCACGAGCATTATTTGAGATTTATCTGGAAGCACTACAACAGGATACATCCATTTTAAATGCTGCACTGGCTGATATCGTAGCCTACTACCAACGTGACCCAGCCTGCGAAACTTATTCCCTCCCCTTGCTCTATTACAAAGGCTTTCATGCCATTCAAACTCACCGCATCAACCATTGGTTATGGCAACAGCAACGCCACACTTTAGCCTATTTTCTACAAAACCGTGCCTCCGAGGTATTGGGAGTGGATATTCATCCGGCTGCTTCTTTAGGTTATGGGATCATGATTGACCATGGTACAGGCGTGGTAATTGGTGAAACAGCCATCCTCGGCAATAATATTTCGTTGCTTCATGGGGTCACCTTGGGTGGATCTGGCAAACAAAGTGGCGATCGTCACCCGAAAATCAGCGATGGCGTCATGATTGGTGCTAATGCTTCTGTATTAGGAAATATTCGTGTTCATACTTGTGCCAAAATCGGCGCAGGCAGTGTCGTAGTTGAAGATGTTCCAGAATATTCAACCGTAGTTGGGGTACCAGCAAAAGTCATTAGTAAAGATGTGAAATGTGAAACTCCTGCTCAAGAAATGGATCAACGGATTTAATTAAAATCAACCAATTATTGAAGGCATTCAATCATTATTTATCACTGATCCTAATTTAATAAAATCATGATTTTAAATATTTTTGGTTTTTTTAATGAGACCAAATCCAACACTTGTACACTGTTTACTTTAAAATCAAATTTAATAAAATTTAGGGTAAAAATAACATTTAAACTTATTATTTCAATAGTTTAAAATAAATAATTATCCACTAAAATCTCAGCAGAAAAGAACTCAGGGGAATTTGTGCAAAAAAAATTCAAAATAATTTGAGAAGACAGGCAAAACATCTGCCAAAAACTGACTACCAGTACCATCAATCACATTTTCAATGGTGTGGATGCCTAAGATAATAATAAACAATGCACACAACCACACTAAACCATCATTTAACTAATTTTTTAAATTTATTATATAAATTCGATAAATTGATGGAACAAATCATATATGCACATTCTATGATATGCCAATACTTAGTTTACGTGTCTGAGATGGTAAAATAAGCTAAAACTATTTTTTTTCCCTTAAACCATAGATTGAGCATAATTCATGTATCAATGAGACTGCTTTAAAATATGGTATTAATTGAAAAGGGGTTTGAATCGTAAAGGTAATGTATAAAAAAACTTAAAATATTCGGCAATCAATAGAACCAAATGAAGAGAATTTATTTTAAGATATCAAACGGAGAAAATTAAAAATCGCAAATTCTGAAAAAGAATTTGCGAAAATATGGTGGCGAATCAGGGATTCGAACCCCGGACACAAGGATTATGATTCCTCTGCTCTAACCGACTGAGCTAATTCGCCATGTCTCGTCTTTAAGAGAGAGGGCATTATACAATATTTTGATATTCCTGCAAGCTTATTTTGTGATTAATATTTAATTATATGATTTTTAATCATATTTTATTTACAAATAGGTCAGATTTGTTTTTTATCGTTTCACAAGCTTCTTATAAATACCTTTATTATTCGCCATGGGTATTCATGCGCTTTGTGGTACAATTGCGCCATTTTGTATTAAGCCAAATTCTAAGGAATATCATGAGTTTGAAATGTGGTATCGTTGGTTTACCCAATGTGGGCAAATCTACCCTCTTTAACGCCCTCACACAGTCAGGTATTGAGGCAGCTAATTATCCGTTTTGTACTATCGAGCCAAATGTAGGCATCGTTGAAGTACCAGATGTACGAATGGAAGCCTTGTCCAAGATTGTTAATCCAAAAAGAACCCAGCCTGCAATTGTTGAGTTTGTTGATATTGCTGGTTTAGTAGCTGGAGCCAGCAAAGGAGAAGGTTTGGGTAATCAGTTTCTGGCCAATATTCGTGAAACAGATGCAATTGTGAATGTGGTGCGCTGTTTTGATGATGAAAACATTGTGCACGTATCTGGAAAAGTTGATCCGATTGCAGATATTGAAGTGATTGGCACGGAGCTGGCTTTAGCCGACTTAGCCAGTGTAGAAAAAGCCATCATCCGTGAAGGAAAACGTGCAAAATCTGGTGATAAGGAAGCGCAGAAGCTGGTTGCCATACTCGAACGTTTGCAGCAACATTTATTAGAAGGTCAACCAGTACGTGCAGCTAATCTCGATCAGGATGAAATCAATCTAATCAAGCCACTCTGTCTACTTACTGTTAAACCCGCCATGTATGTGGCTAATGTTGCTGAAAATGGTTTTGACAATAATCCACATTTACAACGCCTACAAGAATTAGCGGCTCGAGAAAATGCACCGGTTGTGGCTTTATGTGCGGCAATGGAAAGTGAAATAGCTGATTTGGATGAGGCCGACAAAGCTGAATTTTTACAAGAAATGGGCTTAGAAGAACCTGGTTTAAACCGGTTAATTCGTGCTGGATATGATCTACTGGGTCTGCAAACTTATTTTACCGCCGGGGTACAGGAAGTCAGAGCGTGGACCATTCATAAAGGGGATACTGCCCCACAGGCCGCTGGTGTGATACATACAGATTTTGAACGGGGATTTATCCGCGCCCAAGTCATCTCATATGATGATTTTATTGCCCTAGGTGGCGAAGCTAAAGCCAAAGAAGCTGGTAAAATGCGCGCAGAGGGCAAAGATTATGTCGTGCAAGATGGTGATGTTATTCATTTCTTGTTTAATGTCTAAATAAGCATTTTCGTTTAAGGCAACAGTACAGATATCGCTGTTGCTTTTTTACTTGGCTAGTTTCTAAGGATTTTGTTTCAAGCCATCTTCTTGTTATTGCCTTGATTTGCAACCTCAATATCTTAACTTTTGGCTTAGGAAAAAATATATTTTAGGTTATTAGCCATAGCTAATATCAGAATGGCCGTGTGCCATCAAGTTATGATGCAGCCACCGGCTGCATTAGCGCACAATTCGTGTAAAATAATGCGCGAGTGTTGTTTTAATTTCAGAAATTGTGCTGATTAAGTTTAATGAGATCAGCAGCTGCATATCAAGGCAGTATTAATATCTGTTAGCACGATGATTAGGATAGCTTCCTAGTCCCTATTAATTTATATAGAGAATACAAAGTTTAATCATGATTAGTGTTATCCACGATTTACAGCAGCGTGGTTTAATCGCCCAAACGACTGATGCCAATGCACTTGATAATCTATTGAATGAACAGAAAATCACACTGTATTGCGGATTTGATCCTACAGCCGATAGTTTACATATTGGCCATTTATTACCTATTCTGGTGTTACGTCGCTTTCAGCTAAAAGGCCACACTCCAATTGCTCTGGTGGGCGGCGCAACTGGTTTAATTGGCGATCCAAGTTTTAAAGCTCAAGAACGCTCACTCAATACTTTGGAAACAGTACAGGATTGGGTAAGCAAAATACGTGCCCAACTTGAGCCATTTTTAAGTTTTAGTGGTGAAAATGCTGCCATCATGGCGAATAATTATGATTGGTTTGGCAGCATGAATTGTTTGGACTTTCTTCGCGATATTGGCAAACATTTTTCTGTAAACAGCATGTTGAATAAAGAATCAGTAAAACAAAGATTAAGCCGCGATGATGTTGGCATTTCTTTTACTGAATTCGCTTATGCATTGTTACAAGGTTATGATTTTGCTCAGTTGCACCAGCGTCATGGTGCTGTATTACAGATCGGAGGTTCTGATCAATGGGGCAACATCACCGGTGGTATAGATTTAACCCGACGTTTGCATCAGGCTTCGGTCTATGGCTTAACCTTGCCATTAGTGACTAAAGCTGATGGTACTAAATTCGGAAAAACTGAAGGTGGTGCAGTATGGCTCAGTGCGCAAAAAACTTCTCCCTATCAGTTCTATCAGTTTTGGCTCAAAGTAGCGGATGCTGACGTCTATAAGTTCCTTCGATATTTCACTTTCCTCAGTATTGCCGAGATTGATGCGATTGAACAACATGATCTGAACAGTGGTAGCAAACCAGAAGCACAACGCATTTTAGCTGAAGAGATGACTCGATTGATTCATGGTGAAGAAGCATTGGCCGCTGCACAGCGTATTTCTGCCTGTCTTTTCTCGGAAGATCAAAGCGCGTTGACTGACAGTGACTTTCAGCAATTATCGCTCGATGGTCTGCCAACATTCAAAGTGACTGGATCAACCAATATTGTGCAAGCGCTCACTACAGCTCAATTGGCTAAATCCAATAATGAGGCACGCGGATTTATCAGTCAGGGTGCAGTGATGGTCAATGGTCAGAAAATTGATAGTGCAGATTATGTTTTCGATGACAAAGACAAACGATTCGGACAATTCACTATTTTGCGTCGAGGTAAACGCAACCATGCCTTGTTAATATGGCAATGAACAAATTCAGATCATAAAATTTTAAAAATAAATAAGGGAGTCGACATGAGTAATGAAGCCACTATCCTCCAACACTTACCTGTTGGCGAAAAAGTCGGCATTGCTTTTTCAGGGGGGTTGGACACATCAACTGCATTGCTGTGGATGAAGCTCAAGGGTGCTTTGCCATATGCGTACACAGCCAATCTAGGGCAGCCAGATGAAGAAGACTATGAGGCTATTCCACAAAAAGCGTTGGAATATGGCGCTGAAAAGGCACGATTGATTGACTGTCGCCAGCAATTGGCACACGAAGGGATTGCAGCCATCCAAAGTGGTGCTTTTCATATCCATACTGGTGGCATGCCTTATTTTAATACTACTCCATTAGGCAGAGCAGTGACTGGCACGATGCTGGTTGCAGCCATGAAAGATGATGATGTGCATATTTGGGGAGACGGATCAACTTATAAAGGCAATGATATTGAGCGATTCTATCGCTATGGTCTGTTGACCAATCCTGCATTGCGGATTTATAAGCCATGGCTGGATCAGCAATTCATAGATGAGCTAGGCGGAAGACACGAAATGTCTGAATTCCTGATTGCACAGGGATTTGACTATAAAATGTCAGTGGAAAAAGCTTATTCAACTGATTCAAATATGCTAGGCGCTACCCATGAAGCCAAAGATCTGGAAATGCTCAATAGCAGCATGAAGATAGTTCAACCAATTATGGGGGTGGCTTTCTGGGATGAGCAGATTGCAATCAAACCAGAACAAGTCAGCGTGCGCTTCGCAGAAGGAATTCCAGTTGCTTTAAACGACACAGAATATGATGATCCAGTAGAATTGATTCTTGAAGCCAATCGGATCGGCGGACGACATGGTCTGGGTATGACTGATCAGATTGAAAATCGGATTATTGAAGCCAAATCGCGTGGTATTTATGAAGCACCCGGCATGGCTTTACTACACATTGCCTATGAACGCTTGCTAACAGGTATTCATAATGAAGATACGATTGAACAGTATCGCATTAATGGTTTACGCTTAGGACGATTGTTGTATCAGGGGCGATGGTTTGATTCACAGGCATTAATGTTGCGGGAAACGGCTCAGCGCTGGGTAGCTAAAGCCATTAGCGGCGAAGTAACATTAGAGCTACGACGGGGTAATGATTACTCTATTCTTAATACTGAATCTCCTAATCTGACTTATCAACCTGAACGACTCAGTATGGAAAAAGTTGAGCACGCCGCCTTTTCTCCAACTGATCGCATTGGTCAGCTGACAATGCGAAATTTGGATATTGTCGATACACGCAATAAGCTCAGGATTTATACTCGAACTGGGTTATTATCAGTAGGACAGGATAATTTTCTGCCACAACTTAATGATAAAAATTGAACATGACATGTTCGAAATGCTCTAGAAATGAAAGTGGTTAACTTGAAAATATAACTCATTGATAAGATACCATGTTCATATCGGCTAAATGCTTAGTTTTTTAAACTAAGCATTTTTTGTTACCATGTAGATATTTTGAAAGATTGATTAACGGCTATTAAGAGATCAATATTAGGAATTTGCCAGATTATTTAGAGTAGACTATATCGTTTCGAATTAGCGGAAGCTATTGCAAATCAATATCTTTTGCTTAATAACTTTATCGAAAGTTTAGCGCTATTGATTTTATCTTTGATGATTAATAGTAAGTCTAGTTTTTATATCAAATAACCCTAATTACACTGTTACAATAAATAATTTTTAATTGAACTCAACTAAGATTTTTAAAATACCTGATTTGTTGTTAGTTGTTTACAATATATAATTTGAATCTTTTCTAATGATACTTATTGCCTAATCTGTAATAGTTTCTTTAATTAATCTCTTTCTTACAATCAAAATAGGTATAGATAACTTAATCGGATGCTAACAACCAATCTTAATCACATTAGATCCATATTATCAATACCAGCAAGGCATATCGAACAATAAAAAACCCTGCTTACGCAGGGTTTTTAGATAATTTAAGTGATTAATTTACTCGTACCAAACTACGGATTTTCACATCAACGCGACGATCAGGTGCGATACATTCGATCAGAGCAGCACGTTTCTTAGCTGCAGAAACTTTTTTACCTAAACGTGCAACTTCGGACTGACAAGTGTGGGTCATGCGAGCTTCAGATTTACCCATACCAACTGCTGAAATTTTTTCTGCAGGTACACCTTTTGATACTAAGTAATTAGCCACAGCTTGAGCACGGCGTTCAGATAAAGTTTTGTTGTAGGCATCTGAACCTTTAAAGTCTGTGTGACCTTCAATACGTGCACTAATTACTTTACTGTTAGATAGACGCGCAGCCAACTGATTTAAAGTATCAACTGCTTCGTTACGCAAGGTGAACTTATCAAATCCAAATAAGAAGTTTGCAGATAAAGAAACTTTTTCAACTTTTTCAATTTCTACAACTTGTGCTGGAGCATCTGGGTGAGCACAATTATTGCCCAATGTTGGTTCAACATCTTGGTTAAAACCATTTTTCCAACATTCAGGTGTACCATCTGCTGCTTTAGCACCAGTTACGACAATCTCACCAGTACCAGTTCTTGGGCTAGAACTTGTGGTATAACCATTGTATTTACCACTTGGCTCACCGGTCCAGTCGGCTCCCGGTACAACACCATTGGCAAAAGCGGCAGTTGAAGCAGCCATAGCAACGATCAATGCGCTCAATTTTAGCTGTTTGGTCATGTTATTCCCTCATCAAAAAATTTGTTATGTGTTGAATTAGTTCATTAATACACTGCATCAAAACACAAATACCATTTACAGGCCGCTCAAACCGGGCGGGTAGCTTGGTAAATCAGGTCTATACTATAAGAAACCACAGTATAAACTGTCAATATCTAAACCACCAAGGCGAAGCTGCTAGACGACCCGCTTCCTAATATTGAATCATGCCTAAAAAATAAAGCTATGTCACTTATTTACAACTAAAACCTTAAGTTTAGCTTTAATTAGTTGTACAAAAACAACAAGAAAAGCTTGATTAAACTGGCTATTTATCTTTCTTGAATGATGAATTTGTTTAGTTTTATTTCTTGCCGATATGTTATCTGGCATGGTAAAAAAGTTAAGTTTTGATGCTGAATAGCTGAACATTTTGTTGTATTTGAGCGACAAAATTTAACTTCTCCCGTCATTGAAAGAGACTGAATCTATATGAAATTACAACAGCTAAGATATGCGGTTGAAGTATATCGCCAAAACCTGAATATATCCGATGCTGCAGAAGCTTTATTTACCTCTCAGCCGGGTATTTCGAAACAAATCCGTATGCTGGAAGATGAATTAGGCGTACCTTTGTTTACCCGTCATGGTAAGCGGATTGTAGCGGTTACCGCACCTGGTAGAATCGTTTTGGACACTGCAGAGCGTATTTTACGCGAAGTTCAAAAGATAAAGCGCATCGGTACTGAATTTGCAGATCAGGAAATCGGTTCTCTGACGATTGCCACAACACACACGCAAGCAAGGTATGTATTACCTAGGGTGATCAAATCTTTTGCAGCTCAATATCCTTCGGTACAGCTTAATATCTTGCCTGCATCTTCCAAAGCCATCATTCAACTTGTTCTCAATGGTGAAGTGGATTTCGCGATTGGTGCAGAAATGATTGCAGAACATCCTGAACTACATAAACTAAGCTGTTTTGCGTGGAATCGCAGTATTATTGTTCCAGATGCTCATCCTTTATTGTCTTTGAATCGCCCGCTACAACTGACTGATATCTCTGCTTACCCAGTAATCACTTACGATTATGCTTTGGAAGAGTATTCTGATGTTGCACGCGCTTTTGCTCAGGGTGAAGGAGAACCACCGCAAATTGTTCTAACTTCACCCGATGCAGAGGTGATCAAAGCCAATGTTTTAAACGGTTTAGGCATTGGTCTTACCGCTACAATGGCCTTTGATCTACAACGTGATCAAGGACTACAACAGATTAGTGCAGAACATTTGTTCGAACCAGCATTCTCCCAGATTATTCTCAGAAAAGATGCCTATTTATGCGGGTTTGCCTATGAATTTATGGCTTTATTTGCACCAATGTTGACTAGAAGCAGGATTGAATCTGTCTTGTATGGGAACTTTGACGAAGATTTTTCAATCTAATGCCGTGTATATGAATTGAATATGTCATTTTATGATTAAAACAAACATGCCGATTTATTTTGCTGGTTGTTTTAGTTATAAGGTTTAAGCACATATGCTTAATATTGCATGAGTTGATTAATATAAGAAAGGGATCATGATTAGTAAAATGGTATTCAACATCATGATTTTTTTATCATGGCTAGACAATATATTTATTTGATAATAGATTTTTTATTAGGATCTTCAAACTATTTTTTTATCATTTGACCTAGTTGTTTTGGATTTATACTCAATCTTTTTAGTATTTCGAGAATAGCTTTACGGAAAAATTTTAAATTCTCAGGGATTAAAAATACTAGAATGTATACTTTTAATATCCTTAAACTATTCTGCTTTCTAATCCACAAAGTAGTTCTAACATTTCTCGATGAGCAGGATGGTTGAAAAAAAGAGTACTAATCTTATAAAAGTTAAATTGTTTATTATTAATTAAGTGTTAAATTACCTTGATTTCAATGCAGATAAAAATTACTGGTTCATTTCATCCAAATATTTTGAGATATTAATGGAATCTTTTCATATTTTTGGGATATTTTTTTGCTTTTATTAGATATTTTTCTAATCTCCAAACCCTATTTTTTATCTATTGAAATATTTTCCAAAATAAATTTATTAGCTTGAGCACTCGCACACTTTTAAACCAAGTTGATTAAGGGCAAATAAAAATTAACGCTCTGCACATGAATTGTATAAGTTTGATCCTTCAGCTTATATTGTAAATTTAACAATCCTCTCATTTAGATTTAAAATGTTCTCAATTTTTTCTGTCTCAAACAAGATGATATATTTTCCTTAATTAAACTTTCTAATGTTTTTTTATGCGGTTTACCTATCACTGTTTTATGAATTTAGTAAGTTTTTCCGCCAATCTTATTGACTAGCCAGCGCCCACATGCTGTTTTTAACAATGCTTATTTTGATATTCTTCTAAACGCTTGGTTGTTAAATGGCATCTTTTCTATAATTATTTATTAAAAATGTTACTGATTCTTCATTTAATCAAAACTCCATAATAAGCATTTATTCTTTTTATGGGCTTCATTTATTGCATCAGCTAAAGTAGACAAATCTTCCCGTGCATTTTTTAAATACATAGGATCAAGTGAAATAGCAGAAATGATTTTTTTATTTTTAATGAAGTATTTATTTTCAGCAATGAAAACGGTTTCAGATTTCACATTTTTGTCATGAAAACCTATTGGTATATTGTAGTATTGGGTATATGACTTTACTTCAAGTCGATCTTTTCATTTTGTGACTTTAATTGCTGTACGGTAGGTTTCACCATAGATCCCTAATTCAAGTTGATCTTTTTTACAATTCAACTTTGCACCTTGGGTCAAGTGTAAGGATTCAAGTGTGATCTCTTCAGCTTTTAAAGTGAATGACATGCATAAAATATAAAGACTAATTAAATATAATATACTCTTGATCATTTAATTTTACTTTTTATATTTTTTATAATTCTGATGCCTAATAACCAAAAGTAATTTTGAAAAGGGGGAATAATCTATTCGCTTATTCCAATCCCCTTCTCATGAAAAACCATTTCTTTTACCAACTGGAGATCTTCTTTTTACAACAACTTCGTGCGCCAAAAAACTTTTTTCAGTTCTATGACATCTATTACTGCTCCATAGTGCTGGCTTTTTATAGTCTATGGCATAAACATGCCACCATTTACATGCAAGGTCTGACCGGTAATGTACTTGGCTTCATCACTGGCTAAAAACAACACGGCAGCAGCAATGTCTTCGGGTGTACCAAATTGATTCAATGCGGTTTGCGCTGAGAAATAATCCCGTTGCTCTTGAGGCAAAGCGAGTGTCATGTCGGTTTCAATAAAACCGGGTGCAACGCAGTTGACAGTAATACCCCGACTGCCCACTTCGCGCGCCAGTGATTTGGTAAATCCGATTAAACCCGCTTTGGCCGCTGCATAATTGGTCTGTCCAGGGTTGCCGATAGAGCCCACTACGGAAGTAATGTTGATAATTCTGCCTGTGCGAGCTTTCATCATACTTCGAACTACGGCTTTACTGGCACGAAATGCAGATTTGAGATTAATTTCCATAATTTCATCCCACTCTGCTTCTTTCATACGCATCAGTAAATTATCGCGAGTAATACCTGCATTGTTGACCAAAATATCAATTTTGCCGATTTCACTTTCAATGTTGCTGATCAGATTTTCAATACTGTTTTCTTCAGCAATACGTAATTCTCGCCCTTCACCGCCAAACTGTGCCAGCGCTTCATTAATTGAATTGACACCATTGCTTGATGTCGCGGTGCCAATAACTTTAGCTCCTTGTGCCGCCAATAACTGAGCAATAGCCGCCCCAATGCCACGTGTTGCACCTGTCACTAGGGCTATTTTACCGGTTAAGTCCTGATTCATTGTTTGTCCTTTATTTTGCTGGATGCGTGGCAACAAAGTTTTCCACGCTATCTAGACTAGTTAGTGCGGTACAATCTGTACTTTTATCGATGCGTTTACACAGACCGGTTAACACTTTACCTGGACCACATTCAGCAAATTCGGAGATCCCTTCTGCAATGAGTTTTTCTACTGTTTCTGTCCAACGTACTGGTGAATACAGTTGTTGCACCAATGCTGTCTTGATACTTTGGGCATCAGAATGTGCTAAAACATCGACGTTGTGAATGACTTTAATTTGCGGTGTTTTGATGGTTACCTGGGTCAGCGCATGGGCTAATTGTTCGGCTGCCGGTTTCATCAAACGGCAATGCGAAGGCACGGACACGGGAAGAGGCAAAGCGCGTTTTGCACCAGCAGCTTTTGCCAATTCGCAGGCACGATTGATCGCTTCGGTATTGCCAGCGATGACGATTTGACCTGGCGAATTAAAGTTTACAGCCTCTGCCACGCTACCAGAAAGTTCTTGTTCTGATTGAGCACAAACTTGACGCACGCTTTGATCATCCAAGCCCAAAATAGCCGCCATAGCGCCTTCGCCTTGTGGCACAGCATTTTGCATTAATTCAGCACGCAGACGCACCAATTTAATTGCATCGATAAAATCCAGACTGCCGGCTGCAACCAAGGCGGTATATTCTCCCAAACTGTGACCGGCTACAAATGCGGGCATTAATCCATGCAATTGTTGATAAACGCGCCACACTGCTACACCAGCAGCCAGCATCAGGGGCTGGGTATTGATGGTTTCATTCAAAGCTGCGGCATCATCGCCATTCATTAATGCCCAAAAATCCTGATTTAGGGCTGTGGATGCCTGATCGAATGTCTGTCGTACCACCTCTATGTCATTAAATCCTGACATCATGTTGAGGCTTTGTGATCCCTGACCGGGGAAAAAGAAGGCTATACTCATGCTTTTCCTTGGATTTAGTTATATACAATATCCAAAATAGTTATTTTAATACTGGTAATGTGTATTATATCGTATGTATGTTGCCAAGTAGTAAGTTCTACAATTTGCTCTTTAAAATAATCTGTACTTCAAATGTTTGTAATCGGCAGTCATGGGTACCTAACATCGGTTAATGAATAAAATCAGGTCTGATAGAGTATCTATCTATATATGAATAAATCATCATATTTAAGTTAGCCAATTTTATAAAAAACCATACTGATCAAAAAGATGGACTTGATTAGCAGAGCGTCTAAATTAGTTAACGATATAATTTATATGATTTTAAACATGGTTTAAAGACAAATTATGATTAAATATCAGTTCCATCAATTTAAAACAAATGAATTAGGGTATCGATGATGAGATAGGTTAACCATTTCTAAGCAGCAATTCAATTCACTTGGTTATTATTTTATCGGGGGCTTATTGATTTTCAATGGCTTATCGGAATAAACATGCATTTTAGTCCCTTTTGGCGCACCTATTGCGTTGGAAAGGTTGGCCACCAAAGTTTCAGTAAACGGTCCCTGATAAACTTTATTACCCATATGGGTTAGATTAGAACGAGAATCTGCATAAATTTTGCCACCAATTTTAGACCATAGATAACAGAAACTATAATCTTCGGACATATAGCGTTTGGTAACTGGATCAACCATACAATCGTAAAAACGATAGTGAAAACCTTTATCAACAACATCAACAGAATCGGTTTTATATTGTAAATCTGGATATGCCTGCATTAATTTCTGAAAAACCTCTCGTTTGATCGCCATGAATCCTGTGGGCGCCTCAGAGAGCTCAAAAAATCCATCATCATCAATATTAATATGCACTTCATTATTCTGATCTGGAAGTACATTGATGGTGTAGCTGGTGTATTTGGCGTTGAACTGTTGCTGGGTCATGTGTGCATCAATTCCATTTTGCGGCCAATAATCTTTCTTTAAAGGATAAACACCTGCCACCACATCACGATCAGCTAACAATAATCGATGAAAAGCTTCAACTGAGAAACCGATATCGGTATCAACCCAGCATAAATGAGTCCATTCCGGATGTGCCAGAAATTCCGCTACGCTATCATTACGAGCACGTGTGATGAGGCTTTCACCCTGATGTAAATACATTTGCAATGGATATTTTGCGCCGGTATGGGCGGCGGCCAAAGCCAGGATAGATTTAACATAGTTGCCGTAATAGCGTCCATCATGACTGGGCGACATGATGACGGGATGCATATCAGCTAATGCAGATCTGGGTAACATATTCTGGACTCTTTTTTTCTTTATAAAATTAATATTTAATGGTTACAGCGCCCCAAGCGAATCCGCCACCAATACCCTCTAGCAATAAAGTTTGTCCACGCTGAATACGTCCGGACTTGATCCCCTGATCCAAGGCTAAAGGTATGGAAGCTGCAGAGGTATTCCCCTGCTCTGCTAAAGTTACGATGACTTTGTCCATTGGTACGTTGAGATGCCGCGCTGTGGATTCGATTATGCGCAAATTAGCCTGATGTGGAATTATCCAATCTATGTCGGTTGGAAGTAACCCAGATTTATCCATGACTTCCTGAGCAATACGAGCCAAAGCTTTAACAGCAAATTTATATACCGCCTGACCGTCCATATGCAGATAAGGTGAATCTTGAATATCACCTGAGACTATTTTCCCAGGCGTTTGCAAAATGTGGCTATATGCGCCATCCGCGCGTAATTCTGTGTGTAAGATTCCACCTTCTTGTTCTGAAGCACTCAGTATGACCGCGCCCGCTCCATCACCGAACAAAACGCAAGTGCGACGATCGCTCCAATCCAATAATCGGCTAAATGTCTCAGCACCAATCACTAAGGCTTTAGTCGCCATTTTGCTTTTTATATAGGCATTCGCTGTGGCTAATGCGTACATAAACCCTGCACAGACTGCTTGCACATCAAATGCAGGACAGCCAGCTATACCAAGTTTATTCTGCACGATACAAGCTGTAGCAGGAAAAGTCATGTCTGGTGTAGATGTAGCGACGATGATCAGATCTATGTCAGCAGCATCAATACCAGCATCTGCTAACGCAGCCTGCGCTGCTTTAACTGCCAGATCACTGGTTTGCTCATCCTGTGCAGCGATGTGACGAGCTTTAATACCAGTGCGGGAGGTAATCCACTCATCCGATGTGTCAACTATTTTACTTAAATCTTCATTGCTGACACGGCGAACCGGCAAGTAACCGCCAGTACCAAGAATATGGGCATGTAACATGGTTTATTCTTCAGATCGGGACAAAGGAGCTATTGTAGACAAAGTCAATGGTATTGTCTGCCTTTGTCTTCAGTTGGGTTATTCCTCAGGAGTGGATAGCTGTTCAGCCACGCCAGCCTGAATTTGGGTAATTGAGTCTGCCTTAATGGCTTTATATGCTTCCTGTAAAGCAAAACAGAATCCTGTAGCATCTGTACCACCGTGACTTTTCACAACGACACCGCGTAATCCCAGAAAAATGGCGCCATTAAAGCGACGGGGATCTAAACGCCGTTTGAAACCTTTAAACACGGGTAAGGCGATTAATGCTGACAATTTGTTATACCAACTACGGGTAAATTCTTCTTTGATGACTTCACCGGAAAATTTGACCGCTCCTTCGATGCTCTTGAGCATAGCGTTACCGGTAAATCCATCCACCACCAGTACATCAACTTCGGCGCTAAATATGGCATTGCCTTCAACATTACCGACGAAGTTGAGCTTACTTTCACGTAAAAGCTGATGAGCGTCTTTAACAGCGGCATTACCTTTGATATCTTCTGTACCCACATTCAGCAGTCCTACCCGTGGCTGTTTGTTGTCTGGTTGCAGGGAAGCAACTAGCTGACTACCTGCCACAGCAAACTGTAATAACTGCTCACCACTGCAATCGACATTTGCGCCCAAATCAAGAACCAGTGTCACGTGATTATTGCGGGCAGGCAAAAATTTGGCGATGGCCGGACGGCTGATACCAGGAATGGTTCTTAAAACAAATCTCGCCGTTGCCATCAATGCACCGGTATTACCAGCAGAAACGGCAGCTTGCGCCTTGCCCTCTGTAATCTGATTAATGGCAACACGCATGGAAGAATCTCGTTTATTTTTTAAGGCAGACGAAGGTTCTTCATCCATACCAACCACTTCACTTGCTGCTTGAATGGTAATTCTGCCGACAGAAGCATTGCTTTTGGCCAGAGCGGATTTAATCTGCATTTCATCTCCGACGAGAATGAGTGCCGCATCGCTTTGCTTCTGTAAAAAATCCAATGCACCCTGAATGGTCACATCCAGTCCGTAGTCGCCGCCCATGACATCAACGGCGATAGTTTTTAAGGTCATAGATTAGTTCTCGGGTAAAGATTGACTAACAACATTTTGATAATGTTCATCTATATCCAGCGCATCCCATGGATAATTAATCCACCAGTCATCAACCTGAATAGCACTGTAAAATGGCATATCAGCCGGTAATACGCCTTTTTTGGTTTTACGTTTTTCATGCAAAACAGCCACCCCTAGCTGGTTAAACCCTTCATGCTGCAATTCACGCACACAGAATTCCAGGGTAGCCCGACTGTCATCCACTTCATCAATGATAAGCAGTTTTTTTTCTTTCAGTTTTTTATCAAATCCATCTGTCCACTGTATTTTTTGAGGAAGATCAGTAGGCTGATCGTTGACATCATAATATGATAATGTAACGGTATATACCGGAATGTTTAAAAAACTGCGCAATATCCGTGCCGGAATAAATCCGCCACCACCAATGGCGATCATAGCATCAAATGAGTGTTCTGATGCCTGGATTTTTTCTGCCAGTTGTTTGATAGCACGATGTATGTCTTCGTAGTTATACCAGATTTTTTTCATTTAGAGCTCGGATCAGTATAAATTAGGCCATAACTGGCAATAGAATCATAGTATTGCATAAAATGTATGCAAACTGTACCTGTTAGTAGTCAATACAAAAAAGCCAGTGATTGCTTGAGCAACGCCTGGCTTCCTAACATGTGAAATAATCACTGAGTAATTATTCGCCTTTGGCTTTAACTACTTTGCGACCACGGTACATACCGTTTGGAGAGATGTGGTGACGCAAATGTACTTCGCCGGTATTAACGTCGGTAGATACTTGCACTGCGGTCAGACCGTCATGTGAGCGATGCATACCGCGTTTAGATGGTGATTTTTTGTTTTGTTGAACTGCCATGTTAAAGCTCCTGGTAAGTAAGTTAATTCGTTAGTGGCCACTTTTCAGTCCCGCCAGGCTGGCAAAGGGATTATCTGAGGCCTGATTGGTTGATGTTGCCAATACGTGATCACAATCGTTATGCCTTGGCGCAACGGGAATAGCCATCAAAATCTGATCTTCAATCATTGAGGTCAGATTGAGCTCCTCCTGCCACAAGGCACCTTCAAGCGCTTCATCAGCGACCATCGCGTCATCAAGTGATTGTTCATCAGCAAACAGCACTACATGGGACTGGTCATCCAACATCCACGATACAGCTTGTAAACAGCGCTGGCATACCAGTTTTAATTCGCCTTTTATGCTGATATTGATAAAAGGACGTTGCCAGCGATCGATTCCACCGCGAGCCTGAAACTGGATAATACCGTCACGCTGAGCCAGAAGTTCATGCGACCAAACCCTCCGGTCTAACGCTTGTAAGCGCACTTCCCCGCTGCATTGCTGCTGTTCGCGCGTAAACGTGATTGTATCAATCAAAATAGGGTCTAACATAAACGGTCGATGATATAATTTAAGCTTTCTAATGTCAATGAGTTTGCACTTAATGAAGATAAAGAAAAGGTTAATTCTGGCTTCCAGTTCGCGCTTTAGACAGCAGCAATTAAAACATTTGCAATTGCCGTTTGAAGCGATTAAACCCGAGTTTGAAGAATATCCTTTATTCAATGAAACTGCTGCTCAAACGGCTTTGCGGTTAGCGGCAGGAAAAGCCCACTCGGTGGCAGAACAATTTCCTGAAGCATTGATCATAGGCTGTGATCAGGTGGCATGGTGCAACAATCGTCAGTTAGGTAAACCTCTAAGCGTAGCAAAAGCACAACAAATGCTGGCAAGTGTAAGCGGTCAGGAGCTGATATTTTACAGTGCAATAGTTTTGTTTAATCCAGCAGAAAACCGTCTGCACCAACATGTTGATGAAACTCGCGTCTTAATGCGGAAGTTAACTTTGACACAGATTGATCATTATCTGAGATTGGAACCTGATGCGATTTACTGTGCTGGTGCGGCGAAAAGTGAGGGCTTAGGTGCTCTTTTAATCAAACGAATTCACAGTACTGATCCGAATGCACTAATAGGATTGCCTATTTTTCACTTAATTGATTTTTTACTTGCTGAAGGTATAGATATTCTATGACTACTCCAACTTTATATTTGATCCCCACACCTTTGGGCTCAGCACAGACACCTAGTTTACTGCCTCATGAGCAAGCACTGATTGTGACTTTGACTGATTTCGTTGTGGAAGCAGAAAAAACTGCTCGTGCGCATTTGAAAGCCTTCAATATCAATACCCCTATCCGTGAGCTTAATCTACAAACTTTGAATGAACACACTCCCACTAAAGATGTCGCTGCGTTATTGCAGCCTTTACGCTCTGGAAGAAGTATGGGTTTATTGAGCGAAGCTGGCTGCCCTGCCGTTGCCGATCCAGGCGCACAATTGGTTGCTCAAGCACATCAGGCTGGTTTTACTGTGGTTCCATTAGTGGGTCCATCCAGTATTATGCTGGCCTTGATGTCCTCAGGTGCAAATGGTCAATGTTTTGCCTTTAAAGGCTATTTACCAGCAGAGAAAAACTTGCGTATTAGCCAACTGAAGCAATTAGAAGTGCGATCTCGTCAAGCTAATGAAACTCAGCTTTTTATTGAAACTCCTTACCGTAATGATGCTTTGCTGGCAGACGCTGTGGCTGTATTGCATCCGCAAACTCGTTTGTGCGTCGCTACTGATTTAACTTTACCCACTCAGTCAATTATCAGTCAGCCTGTAGCGGTCTGGCGGCAAATGCATGTCTTACCCTCTTTGAAAAAAAGACCGTCAATGTTTGTGATTTATGCTGGTTAGAAAGAAATTTTTAGACTTTTAACAGCTGATTTAATTCAGGTACTCTTGTCAAGAAAATTCTGGCTGCCTATAATGCTCAACTTCAATCGGAGTGTAGCGCAGCCCGGTAGCGCACCTCGTTCGGGACGAGGGGGTCGAAGGTTCGAATCCTTTCACTCCGACCATATTTACAGAACAGATCCACAGCCATGGTCAAAATGTAGAAGATGATGAATTCCATGCTGTAGAAAGAGATCTTGTAATAGGGGAAATACAAGATAAACATACCTGTAGAATTGGTGATGTTAATATGAAAGAAGCAAGACTTTACCCGTATTCATACAGATTTTCAGATGCGTAGAAGTGAAGAATCATCTAGGGAATATCCTAATTATCAGAAAGATGAAGATTAGAAATATAATACGATGAAAACAAAGGAAACTATAGAAATATTAAAAAAAGCAGGATGGGAATTAGGGAGAGAGAGAAAAATAAAAAAAGAAATAGATTTTTTAGAAATTAAAGGCTATAGCATTTCAGATTCTTTTGTTTCTTTTTATAAAGAATATGGGGAATTGTATATTGATATTAAGGTAAAAGGAAATGATAGAGTCATTGATTTTAATATATATACTGCAGTAAGTTATGATTATGATGAAGTTATTATAAATGATTACCCTAAAATAATCGGTTCTCAAAGTTTAATTCCTATAGGAAATATTGATGCAACATCTTATTTAGTTATAGATGAAAATAAAAAAATATATTCTTTATATGATGGCAGTGTTCTGGTTATCGGTGAAGATCCAGATAATGCATTAAATAATTTATTTAGTAAGGGATGGAGAGAATTTCAGGAATTAGCAATACCTGATTGGTGGTAGAGTATTAAACAACAAAACTGTACCTATAACTTATTCAAGTATCACTATTGGAATTTAAATCTTCTATTTTATTTTTTTCTTTCTTTCTAAAGATAAATTATCAGGCAGCAACCGAAAGAGATGCGCAAAGTATCGCTTTACTTCTTAGTAATGGAGGAATCGGAGGAAGAAATGGGTAAGGTGCAGAAAAAGGATAAGTAGCTCAGAAAGCAAGGGCAACAACAGAGAGTGGGAAAAAATTCAGCGGATAGAGTATAGAGAGGGGTAAATAAGAATATTGATTATGCTAAGAAGCTCAGAGCAAATCTGCGCTCTCGGAAAAAATAACGATGCGCATACAGGCTTAGCTAAATTAATTACTCAAAGAAGGTAGCAAGAAGCTATTGATTTTTTCAAAACATAATCCAACTATAAATTAAGCCATCTAAATTCTATGTTTAGATGTATATTTTGTATTCTATTTTCATATTAAGTATCTATTCTGCCTTTCAGTTAAAGAATATCTGTCAACAATTAAAAAAAAATATTTATGTTTGAACAATTATTATCAAGCAATTTTATTACCAATATTTTTTTAAAATCAATATTTATTATATTAAATATAAATTTACCTAGTCATTTTATTAATCAATTGATGAAAATAAGGCGTTAAAATTTGTTGACACTATGCATTCTGCAATACATACTCAATTCTCATGCCACAGATATATTATGATATTTGTAAATTAAAGATACTAACCGCTTGAGGTAAACCATGTTACCAGTTGAGAAAGAACATCAGCCTTCCCCATCTCGGAAAACTCGTTGGTATAAAGTACTTTATATACAGGTCATTATAGCCATTATTATCGGGGTTTTACTTGGTCATTTTTTTCCGTCTGTAGGCGAGAGTATGAAGCCTTTCGGCGATGCTTTCATCAAGCTGGTCAAGATGATTATCTCTCCGGTCATTTTTTTAACTATTGTATTGGGCATTGCTGAAATGACCAATATGAAGGTTATGGGTCGGGTTATCGGCAAATCATTGGTTTATTTCATCTTTTTTTCAACATTAGCTTTGGCGGTGGGTCTGCTGGTTGCTAATATAGCGCATCCAGGTTCAGGTTTGAACATTGATCCTGTTTCTCTTGACAGCTCTAAGGTTGAAGAATATGTACAGAAATCACATGATGCTAGCTTAACTGGTTTTTTAATGAATATCATTCCAACAACTGTTGTCAGCCCACTGACTAATGGCAATATTTTGCAGACGTTATTTGTGGCTGTTCTGTTTGGTATTTCAATGGTTTTGGTGGGTGAAAAGGCTCGTCCCTTATTGCATATTTTTGAGAATTTATCCGCATTAGTTTTTAAAATGGTATCGATATTGATGCGTGCCGCCCCAATAGGTGCCTTTGGTGCCATGGCTTTTACGATTGGTAAGTATGGTATTGGCTCAATCGGCAATCTTCTCTATTTAATACTGACGTTCTATGTTTCTTCTATTTTGTTTATTTTAATTATTTTAGGTGCTGTAGCCAGATACAATGGTTTTTCAATTATTAAATTAATCAAATATATTAAAGAAGAAATGCTATTGGTTTTAGGCACGAGTTCATCTGAAGCGGCTTTACCTACGTTAATGCAGAAAATGGAAAAGGCAGGTTGTCAAAAATCGATTGTCGGGATTGTGGTGCCTACAGGTTACTCATTTAATTTGGATGGTACCAATATCTATATGACGATGGCTGCGCTATTTATCGCTCAGGCGTGTAATATAGAACTGACATTACAACAGCAGATACTGCTGTTACTGGTTGCTATGCTTAGTTCCAAAGGGGCTGCAGGGGTAACGGGAGCTGGCTTTATTACCTTAGCAGCCACCATTTCGGTTGTTCCCTCTATTCCCGTGGCTGGTATGGCTTTGATTTTAGGGATTGATCGTTTTATGTCTGAATGCCGTGCCTTAACCAATTTGGTGGGTAATGCTTGTGCCACCATTGTGATTGCACGATGGGAAAAAGGGCTGGATAAGAAGAAATTAGACGAAGTACTGAAGTAAGTTCAGCACGAGTTAGTTATAGCAAGATTAAAAAAGCGATGAGTTTCTATCTCATCGCTTTTTTTATTAATGCAGATAAATCAATCAGTTAAATCTTAGATCACTCTCTAAGCTTAACCAACTTTCATACCAGGTTGTGCACCACTATCAACATCGAGTAAAAACAGCTTACCTTCTCCCGCAGCAGAAGTAATCATCCCTTCTGATACGCCGAATTTGGCCATTTTACGTGGGGCAAAGTTGGCTACGACAATCACCATACGACCAACCAGTTTTTCTGGTTCGGGATAACTAGCAGCTATTCCTGAAAAGATCGTACGTTGCTCAAATCCTAGATCCACTTGAAATTTCAACAATTTGCTACTGCCTTCTACTTTTTCGCAACTGAGAACTTCAGCAACACGCATGTCGATTTTCATAAAGTCATCAAAGGAAGCCGTGGCTGCCACCGGCTCATATTTTGCCGCATCATCCGCAGTTGTAGCTGCCTGAATATTTTCTTTATTTGCCATCACTAATTCATCCACTTGTTTTTGTTCTACCCGCTGCATCAGGTGTTTGTATGGGTTAATACCATGTCCAGCTGGCAATAATTTGGTGCTTTCATCCCAGTTTAAGGTAGGCACGTTTAAGAAAGCTGCTGCCGCTTTAGCCAGTTCAGGCAATACAGGTGCTAAGTAAATGGTTAATATGCGAAACGCATTAATTAGCTCACTACATACCTGCTGTAAATAGGCTTCCTGCCCTTCCTGTTTGGCCAGTTCCCAAGGTTTATTGGCATCTACGTATTCATTAACGATATCAGCGAGAGCCATAATATCTCGCAATGCTCGGGCATATTCTCGTTCTTCATAGCTTGTTGCAATCGATTCACTTTTGGCCTGCAGTTGCGGTAATAATTGGCTAGCGGTGACGTCTGTGAGCTTGCCATCAAAGCGTTTGCTGATAAATCCAGCAGCACGAGCTGCTATATTCACATATTTGCCGACTAAATCGCTGTTTACGCGGGCAATAAAATCGGTCAAATTTAAATCCAGATCTTCAATTTTGCTATTGAGCTTCGCGGCAAAATAATAACGTAGCCATTCTGGATTCATGCCTTGCTGTAAATAAGAGCTGGCGGTAATGAATGTACCACGCGATTTAGACATCTTTTGTCCATCTACCGTCAGAAAACCATGAGCAAATACGCTGGTAGGTGCACGCAAGTTAGCGTATTTCAATGTCGCTGGCCAAAATAATGCATGAAAGTAAAGGATGTCTTTGCCGATAAAATGATACATCTCGGTTTGACTATCTGGCTTAAACCAGCTATCAAAATCTATATTAATACGCTCACATAAGTTTTTAAAAGAAGCCATATAACCTATAGGGGCGTCTAACCAAACATAGAAATACTTGCCTGGCGCATCCGGGATCTCAAAGCCAAAATACGGCGCATCACGGCTGATATCCCAGTCACTAAGTTGATCCCCTTGTAACCACTCATTCATCTTATTTAATGCTTCGGGCTGTAAATGTGGTTGCTGCCGTCCGTCAGCTAAGGTTGTACTACCTGAAGTCCATTGTTTCAGATAATCAGCACACTCGCCGAGCTTAAAGAAAAAATGTTCTGATTCTTTTAATACTGGTGTTGCACCAGATATAGCTGAATAGGGATTAATCAGTTCAGTTGGGCTGTAGGTGGTTCCACAAACTTCACAATTATCGCCATATTGATCCTGGGCGTGACACTTAGGGCATTCACCTTTCACAAACCGATCAGGTAAAAACAGTTTCTTTTCCGGATCAAACAGTTGCTCGATGGTACGGCTTTCAATTTTGCCATTGGCTTTTAAAGCCAAATAAATGCTACGTGACAACGCTTCATTTTCTGGTGAATGAGTGCTGTAATAGTTATCATAACCTATACCAAAACCGGTGAAATCAGCCAGATGACTTTCGCGTACTTTAGCTATCATTTCTTCTGGCGTCACCCCTTGCTTCTGTGCAGCCAGCATCACTGGTGTACCATGCGTGTCATCGGCACAAACATAGTAACATTCATGACCGCGAGATTTTTGGAAGCGTACCCAAATATCTGTTTGAATGTGTTCTACCATATGCCCTAAATGAATATTGCCATTAGCATAAGGCAAGGCAGAAGTCACTAAAATTTTACGTTGTTGTGTCATGATTAAAATGTCGTTATCGCTAAAAAATAATAAAATTATAACAGAGCTGTATCAGCCTAAACAGTGACGACCACTAAGAGGGGAAATACCTAATTTGCACTAAAATTAATTGTGTCTTAAACAACATGTTTATCAGATTGGACAGCAGCGGCCATTCCAAGCGTTGTGCAACCATGCAATTGTTTCGTCATTAAGCATGAGTATGGGTACAAATTCGCCTCAACTTACTCCAGCCAATCATAAATGAAACTTCCATGGCAGTAAAAAACACCGCTACCCAATTTTCCACTCAGCCAAAATACTGCATGAGTTTCTAAGTTAATATCGGAAAAAGATATGGCGACAATCCAAAGATCACTCATCGATGAAATTGTGGCTAAATATGAGACTGGTTGTACTTTAGGCAGCCCTTTACCTCTAAAACATTAGTCTAAGGCTTCTTTTTCCTGCTGTGCCCATTCCGGCGTAATCCATTTTTGCGCATGCTGTGGCTGCCAATGACGCATTTGATTCAGTAAATTTTCTGCATCATTGTCAACACAAACTAATTCCATATTTTGTTGCGGCATAAAACCGGCATCGGCGGTATTCTGTAACATTTGCAACAGTGGATCAAAGAAACCAGCCACATTCAAAATTCCAATAGGATGCGGATGTAATTTAAGCTGAGCTTGAGACAGTACTTCAAATAGTTCTTCGTACGTTCCTAAACCACCGGGCATGGCAATAAAAGCATTGGCCAATTCAATCATTTTATTTTTGCGCTCAGTCATATTGGCTGTTTCATAGAGTTTAGTTAATCCAAGATGAGCACCTTCCTGATTTTTTAAAAAAGTTGGAATGACTCCGATGACTTCCCCACCATTTTCCAGTACCGCTGTGGCGATGGTTCCCATTAAACCAATATTGCCACCACCATAAACCAGCCTACTTCCCTGCTGTGCAATAACTTTTCCCAAATGACGAGCTGCATCAAAGAATGCTTTATTTGCCCCTAGATTAGACCCACAATAAACAACTATATTTTTCATTATTATTTCCATTTGTCTTTTAAATACTGATTTTAGCCAAAATATTAGCCATCAGTGCAAACCATTAAATACTACCCCAGCTACTAGCAGTTAGCCAATTAATCAACTTCTACATGACTGCCTGAGGATAGGATCCGATTAGCTTTAAAAATGCTGAACGCTGATGCAAGTCTTTCAAGGCTGCGGATAAAGCATGGTCTAGCTGATGGCCTTCGACATCTATAAAAAACACATACTCCCATAAACCACCGCGACTCGGACGACTTTCTAACTTGGTCATGGAGACCCCATGTTGGGCAAACGGCAACAACAATTCATGTACCGCTCCTGCTCTATTAGGAACAGCAACAATTAAAGAGGTCTTATCTTGACCACTGGCAGCCGTTTCATTGTGACCCAGGACCAAAAAGCGGGTCGTATTATTTGGCTCATCTTCAATATGACTCGCCAGAACACATAATTGATAATGTTCGGCCGCCATCAATGAGGCTATCGCCACGGCACTGTTGTCAGCTGCAGCCATACGGGCTGCTTCAGCATTGCTGGCTACAGCTATACGCGCAACCTCTTTCGGCAGATTTTTATCCAACCATTGGCGACATTGTGCCAGTGCCTGCGCATGTGCATACACTTTATCAAACTCTTGCTGTTCACTACTGGCGCGCAATAAATGATGATGAATGCGTAAAATGACTTCACCGCAGGCTTTTAACGGTGTTTTTACTAACAGATCAAGACTACGTCCGATTGATCCTTCGGTGGAGTTTTCCACTGGAGTCACCACATAATCAGCCTGATTTGCTTCAACCAGTCGAAAAGCTTCATCAATGGTTGCACAAGGCTGGGTATGTGCTGCCTGTCCAAAATGCTTCAAAGCTGCTTGTTCGGTAAAAGTTCCTTGTGGTCCCAGATAGGCAATGGTCAATGGACGTTCCAGTGCCAGACATTCACTCATGATGGCTCGCTGCAAGCGCGCGACGGCATGATCAGATAATGGACCGGGATTAAGTTGCTGAACTCTTCGCAACACCGCCGCTTCACGTTCAGGTCGATAAATAAGCTGGTCTCCTTTAATGTGACCAATCGCCTGAGCATGACTCGCCCGTTGATTCAATAATTGTAAAATTTCTGCATCAATCTGATCTATCGCCATGCGGTGAGGTTTAAGTTTTTCGTTATCAGACATAATAAAAAATTCTGTGAATAGTTATCCTATTTTTATAAAAAAAGCAGTCAGTCGCAGACTGACTGCATCTACTATCTATTTTTACGCCAAGCACTGCCAGAAAATGCCCATAACAATATGGCACCCAGACAAGTCGAAATCAGCATCATGGTAGGCATAACATGCATGGTGCCATTATGTAATAGCGTCGTTAGCCATCCTACCGTGGCAGCAATCAAAAACTGCATCGTGCCGAGTACTGCATTGGCACTACCCGCCACTTCACGGAAGTAGCTCATAAAACAAGCTTGAGTATTAGAGCCAACCAAACCTTGTGAACCAACTGAAAACATAATCAAGATCAGCAACAGAAAAAACGGAGGTTTATCCATTCCCCATACCACGATTGTCATTAATAAATTGCAGACCAATTGCAAAATAACCCCGCTGAGCAAAATATTTTTTGCTGGAGTGGTGCGTAGGCGATATGCCGTAATGCGGTTAAACATCATCATCGTAATCACATTCGCACCAAAAGCCCACGAATATTGATGCGAGCTTAACCCATACAAGTTCATATAGACGAATGAAGATTCAGTCAGAAACACAAACATGGCAGCAAAACCGGCTGTTTGGAAAAACATAAAGCCTAATGACTCGCGTTCGCGAAATACCACTTCAAAATTCTGCTTGATTTTACGAAAAATCCGGCTATCTAACGGCTGAGAAACCCTATTAGAGCGTGGCATAAAGCGCCAGATGCACATCATCACCACCAAGGCATAAACCACCAAAAAAATAAAAATACTGCGCCAACCGCCTAATACTGCTAAACCCGTTCCCAGCATTGGTGCCCCTAAGGGGGCGACTAAAGTGATGATCCCGATGGTGGCAAACATTCTTGCTGCCGCATTACCATGAAAAAAATCGCGGACGGTGGCACCGACAGTTACCGTAGCCATTCCACCCCCCATTGCCTGTATCCAGCGCCAAAATAGTAGTTCTCGTGACGAATCCACAAAGATAATGGCTATTGTCGACATTAAATAAACGCTTAGCCCAATTAAGGCAATAATTTTACGACCTTTAATGTCCGATAATGCGCCACCCATTAACTGACCCAAGGCCACCCCAAACATAAAACTAGAGAGACTTTGCTCAATCAAATGAATATCAGCGTGCAAAGACACAGCCATTTGCGGTACCGATGATAGATAAATATCGGTCGAAAAAGGCATAATGGCGACCATTATTGATAATAGTAAGGCCAGTTTGCGCGGATTAATGGGTAAAGATTGCTGGGTTTGCTCAGTCATGGTTCACACCTACATTTATCCAATCTATTCAGGAAGCCAATAAAGCAACCAGAACGGCTTTAATGGTATGCAGACGGTTTTCTGCCTGCTCGAATACGATAGATGCTGAACTTTCAAAAACCTCTTCACTCACTTCTGCCCCGATCAAGCCAAATTCATCAAATAACCATTGTCCCACCTGAGTTTCGCCATTATGAATGGCTGGCAAACAATGCATAAATTTGACAGCAGGATTGGCCGTAGCCTTGAGCAAATCAGAATCAACGCGATAAGGTTTTAACAGATTGACACGCTCAGTCCAAACATCTTTAGGTTCCCCCATTGAAACCCACACATCAGTATGGATAAAATCAACATCTTTTACAGCACAATAAACATCTTCAGTCAGGGTAATTTTAGCACCGGTCTGGCTGGCAATATCACGACATTGTGCTACCAGTTTTTCATTTGGCCAATAGATTGACGGAGCACCAATGCGCACATCCATACCTGCTTTAGCACCAGCAACCAGTAATGAATTACCCATGTTATAGCGCGCATCACCCACATAAGCATAAGCAATTTGTGCTAACGGTTTTGTACAGTTTTCCTGCATAGTCAACAGATCGGCCAGCATTTGTGTGGGATGAAACTCATTGGTTAAGCCGTTGATTACCGGCACATTGGCATACTGTGCCAGCTCTTCAACCACTTCCTGCCCGTAACCACGATACTCAATCGCATCATATAACCGACCTAAAACCCGTGCCGTATCCTTAATACTTTCTTTATGTCCTATTTGACTACCTTGACTGTCTAAATAAGTGACATTTGCCCCCTGATCATACGCCGCCACTTCAAAGGCGCAACGCGTACGGGTAGAAGTTTTTTCAAAAATCAGCGCAATATTTTTACCCGTTAGCCGTTGCTGTTCGACGCCATTTCTTTTCTCACTTTTCAACTGTGCAGCCAGTTGCAGTAACGACATAATTTCTGCCGGAGTATAATCCAGCAGTTTTAGAAAATGTTTATTAGTCACAGTACTCATCCTCATTATTCTGGCAAGTTATCGTGGTGGCTGAGCCAAAATCAACATCATATTTTCATAAATATCCGACAACTGATCTAATTGCGCCACATTAACACACTCATCAACCTGATGAATCGTGGCATTGACCGGACCCAGTTCAATCAACTCACTGGATATAGCTTTAATAAAGCGTCCATCCGAAGTACCACCTGTGGTAGACAATTCAGCATTGACCCCACAAACCACCTTAATTGCATGTTGCGCCGCTTGGGTTAAGCGTCCGGCATTAGTCAGAAACGGTTCACCTGATAGTGTCCAGACTAAATCATATTTCAAACCATGTCGATTTAATATAGCTTGTACCCGTTGCTGCAAAGCAGAGGCAGTAGATTCTGTCGAAAAACGGAAATTAAATTGCACAGTCATCTCAGCCGGAATCACATTTCCAGCACCCGTACCTGCATGAATATTTGAGATCTGAAAACCGGTTGGTGGAAAATAAACATTACCGTCATCCCAATGCGTATTGACCAGCTCTGCCAAAGCAGCAGCGGCCAAATGCACAGGATTGGCCGCCAGATGGGGATAAGCCACATGTCCCTGCTTACCATGAACCACCAACGTACCAGACAATGAACCGCGTCGACCATTTTTAATCGTATCGCCTACAGTGTTAACCGCAGTCGGTTCACCAACAATACAATAATCAAAATGTTCACCACGCTGCTGCAAAGCTTCTACCACTCGTTTGGTTCCGTCCAAACCGTCACCTTCCTCATCCGAAGTAATCAGCAACGCCAGCCTAATCGGTATTTCCGCTTCATTGCGCAACAAACGCTCACATGCCGTGATAAACGCGGCAATACTGCTTTTCATATCAGCAGCACCTCGCCCATACAAATATCCATCACGTTGTGTCGGCACAAATGGCGCAGAAGTCCAACTACTTTCTTCACCTACCGGCACCACATCTGTATGCCCAGCGAAACACAGTAATGGCCCTTTTTGACCATAGACAGCGTAAAAATTATCCGTCTCACCAAAGCGCATCGTTTCAATTTGAAAGCCCATAGCGGTTAAGCGGCTCATCAGCAATGGCTGACAGCCATGATCATCAGGCGTGATCGAAGGGCGGGCGATTAACGCCTTGGCCAGTTTTAAAGTTTCCGTTTCCATCATCCTTCACCCCTTAAATAACTTCAGGCAGCTTGCACGGCTGCCTGTTAGCATAGATTAACTTTATAAACCAAAAAACACTGCTTGCCAAATATTTACTCAGCAATCGATTAAACACCGACAAACCTTAATTCATTTAGAACAAAATAGTACAGATTATCAGCATGTGAAATTTACCCCCAAAATCGAGAAACAAAACAACTTCTCAGCATTGAGGTAAACACTGTTGTATTGAAATTTGATCGCTTTAGAGAATGTTTGCAGTATAGACGCATTATTTCAAGCATAGAAATCAAACCCAATTCAACTCTGCGCACGATTGACGAGATATGATGTGTATAAGTGCAAAACTTCCTATTTATATTTTTAACACTAGCAACACGTTCATTGATGAAGATCAGCCATTTGCACCCATAATTCTTCTAATCAAGCAATAAAACAACCTCCTAATTGCCGCTATAACGTTGCACATGCAAGCACATCCATAGGCATAGGCTTAAAGCCCCTAATTTTTGCCGCTTACAACTCAAGAACAATTTACTTAAAAGACAACAACCTGAATTTCCCCACCTGAACACCAATATCTGCAAGTTTTATGTAAATTAAAAACCACATCATCCTTAGGTGATCAAAATTCAATCCCTTTATGTTCACAACAAATTAAGGTAAATCATTTCTTCGTCTGGTCACAAAACCATGCACCCAGCAATCTCAATCATATTTCCTTCTCTGCTTATGCAAACATCAAGCTCATTTTTTGCTACCATCGATCATTCATAGCTTCTGACAGCTCGTTTGACATTACATAACAATTCATAAGCGATGGTTCCGGCAGCGGCCGCCACTTCATTCACATTGACCACATCACCCCAAAGCTCCACCTCACTGCCCAAAGCGTGCTGATGATCTGCCAACTGAACCGTGAGCATATCCATCGACACCCTGCCGACTATGCGACTGCGTACACCTTCAATGGCGACTGGCGTTCCAGTTGGTGCACGGCGAGGGTAACCATCGGCATAACCACAAGCAACCAAACCTACCCGTGTAGACTGTGTCGTCACAAAAGTGGCACCATAGCCAATACTTTCCCCCTTTTGCAACACCCGTTCTCCAAAGACCTGGCTAACCAGACGCATAACCGGCTTAAACCGGCTATCAGTACCACCCAGTGGCGACACACCATACAACGCCAGCCCTGCTCTGCCCCAGCCGCGCTGAGCTTGTGGACAGGTCATCATGGCGGCAGAATTGGCTAAACTGATCTCACCAGCTAAATCTGTGCAGACCAGATCAAACGTGTCAATTTGATCGGCTGTCATCGACTTCATTGGCTCATCCGCACAGGCAAAATGGGTCATTTTCACCACGTCTGTGACGTAATTACTCTGCATCAAAGCCTGATATACTGGAGCATAATCGTGCGGAAAAAAACCAGTGCGATGCATCCCTGAATCCATTTTCAACCACACCTTAACCGGCAATTGCCAGTTATACGCCAATAAAGCCTCCAATTGCCACTGATTACCCACCACTGGCCATAAATCATATTGATCAACCAGTGCATATTCTTCGGCAGAAAAAACCCCCTCCAGCATAACAATCGGATTTTCTATTCCTGCTGAACGCAACTCAATGGCTTCATCAATAGAAGAAACAGCAAAACCATCTGCCAGATCAGTTAAAGCCCGGGCACAATGTACCGCGCCATGACCATAGGCGTTGGCTTTGACCACAGCCAGCATCTTGCCTGAACCATGCATCCGTTTTAAAGTTCGAAAATTATCACGTAAATGATTTAAACGAATGTGCGCAACCAAAGGGCGCATAATCGATCTCCTTGTGTGCGAATCAGATAATCTTCATCAAGATTGAATCACAGTCTCAAATCAAAACTCTGCCGCAAATATACTTAAATGGAATAGAACATAAAATATTATACTGCTACCCACATTCAAGCCTAGCAATAAAAAAACCAGCCGAATAGAATAAACTTATTCTGCCGTCTGAACCGCCTAGATATAGCGTGTCAAAGATAAATCTTGACTATCCACTTCAGGTTTAACCCCACTAATCAGATCTGCCAGAATTCGACCGGATCCTAAAGCCATGGTCCACCCTAACGTTCCATGACCAGTATTCAAAGATAAATTAGTGAATCGGCTAGCTCCAATAATCGGCGTACCATCAGGCGTCATCGGCCGCAGTCCACTCCAGAACACAGCATCATCCTGATGACAACAATGCGGAAATAATTCATTCACCACCATACTCAACGTGGCCTGTCGTTTTGGATTCAGCTTAATGCGATAACCGGATAACTCCGCCATCCCGCCGACACGAATACGTTGATCAAAACGAGTAACCGCTACCTTATGTGCCTCATCAATCACCGTCGATTGAGGAGCAAGATTTTCATCAGCAATCGGAATAGTCAGCGAATAGCCCTTAACCGGATAAACAGGAATATTCATCCCCAGCTTTTTCAGCATCGGACGGCTAAAACTGCCTAAAGCACAAACATAATGATCAGCAGTAAACCACTCACCATTCGCCACAACACCTTTTATCTGACATTTTTCATCTTGTATTGTAGTAATAGCATGTTTATACAGAAACTTAACCCCTAAATCCGCGCATTTCTCGGCCAATTTAGTCGTAAATAAATAACAATCACCTGTAGCATCTTGCGGTAAGTACAAAGCACCCGCTAGCTTAGATGCCATGTGTGCCAGAGCCGGTTCATAGCGAAGACATTCTTCTGCCGAAGTCAACCATTCAACCGGCGTATTCCACTGTTGGAAAATATGCAAATCTGCTTGAGCATTGGCCATTTCCTTATCAGTGCGGAAAATTTGCAAAATCCCCTTCTGTCGTCCTTCAAAGTCTATATTTTCCTCAGCTTGTAGTTGCTTAAGCATTTCCCGACTATATTCGGAAATACGTACCATCCGTTCCTTATTGGCTGCAAAACTGAGCGCATTGCAATTAGCGAGCATTTTCCACAACCATTGCAGTTGAAATAAACTGCCGTCTGGACGAAATAACAATGGAGCGTGTTGTTGAAACAACCATTTAAACGCCTTAAGAGGGATACCTGGAGCAGCCCAAGGAGCCGAATAACCATAAGAGAGTTGACCAGCATTGGCAAAACTGGTTTCTAAAGCAGCTTGATCACCGCGTTCCAATACTGTCACCTCATGCCCAGCTTTGGCCAAATACCATGCTGTCGTGACCCCTACCACACCTGCACCCATTACCAACACCTTCATAGGCTTCATCCCCTAATCATCAATCAACTTACATCAATCGCTTAATATAAACCTAATTTAACCGTCAAACCAGATCAAACAGCCAAACCTAGTGAATTTCACTTTAAACAGAGCAAAAAAAATAGTATTTTAATGAACCTCAGTAAAAAAGGATCAAATCATCGTGAATAACATAGACAAAATCGACATGAAAATATTGTCTATCCTGCAAAAAAATGCCCGTATAACCATGACCGAACTGGCTGATACCGTGGGGCTTTCCACTACGCCGGTTACCGAACGGGTACGCCGGCTGGAACGTGAACACATCATTACTGGCTATCACGCACGCCTCAATCCGCGCGCCCTCAACCAAAACTTACTGGTGTTTGTTGAAATCAAATTACGCTCCAAATCGGGCAATATATTTGAAGATTTTCGCCGAGAAGTACTGACCATTCCACAGGTACTAGAGTGCCACCTGATTTCAGGAGAATACGATTATCTGATCAAAATCCGCATCCCTAACATGCATGCCTATCGCAATATGCTGGGTAATATCCTGTTGCAACTACCGGCAGCAGCAGAAAGCCGCAGCTACGTAGTGATGGAGGAAGTTAAAGAAGAACATATCCTGCACCTTGAATAAAATGCATACATCAATACAGTCCACCCCCTTAAGTTAAACCATGCTTAAAAACGCTAATAAACATAAAATAAACCTGAATGCTAGCCAGAAGAGAGAATATAATATAAATTAATGCAAACAACCTTTGATCAAAATCATTAACTAATCATCTGAATTTTTTACCTTAATTATTCAATATCAATTCATTTGGATCTATTGTGTACAAAAAAAATTTCCAGCAATTGATGCTGCTATTATTTCTTTGCTCTACCACGGTTACTGCTTTTGCTGACTCTTTGGGCATAGGTATTAGCTGGAGCAAATCACCGTATAAAGGGTACGGTGGACAAACCGAGCCATTACCACAAATAGATATTGATAATGGAAGATTTTTTATTGATGACCTCAGTATCGGTGCCTACTTGTATAAAACAGATAAACAGGAAATCACCGTAGATTTAAGTTATCTGCCGCAGCAATTCAAACCCAAAGATAGCGATAATGCCAAACTAAAAAAACTGGATAAAAGACATCCTACTGCCGTCGCTGAATTAGGCTATTCCCTAACCACATCCATTGGCAACTTTTCCGCATCCATGGGCGCAGATGTGCTCGATAACAGCAATAGTTTATTAATGGATGCCAGTTACAACTTTGCCTTTAGTGGCGATAAATGGACAGTATTACAAACCATTGGCTTAGGATGGGCAAACAGCAATCATAACGACTACTACTATGGCATTTCCCATCAGGAAGCAAAACGCTCAGATCTACCAGCCTATCATGCTAAATCCTCATTCACCCCCTATGTTGCGATCACTGGTAACTACAAAATGACCAAACACATCAATGGTTTCGCCGGCGTTCGAGTCGATAAATTGACTGGAGATGTGAAACATAGCCCCATGACAGAACACAGCGTTATTCCCAGCATATTTGCAGGCATGAACTACCAATTCTAAACCATGGGTCCTTTCAGGGTTCATATGCGTTTTCATCCCCGAAAATAAACCCGAACGCTTACAGAAGCTCTAGCTAAAAAAATAAGCCAACCGATTAAGTTGGCTTGTTTTTTTTAAATTTAATTCACCATACCACGCTAAAAATTGATTCAAATTAGGCCATTGTGCTTGCAAACAAATAAATTCTTTTCCCAGTTTAAAGCTTATTATTTGCTATTTTTAATCTTCACCTTCATAGCTCTAAGCGGAAAAGACTTCTTGAGCATTTTAACTATCTTATGAATTCGTTTGATCGCTAAGTCAGAGTAAGAATTGATACAAAACCAACCAAATTGATCTCACTCCTGTCCTCTAGCATAAAAAGTTGCCCCATCTACTGCTGGTAAATAAAATTGACCAAATTTTGTTTTTAAAGAAATTTCAATGCTAATGAAACACTTGAATATTCCTATGCCACAGCAATGAAGCACCAATTTAGAGTTTTACCAAAATTTCTGACTTTATTGGCTAACATAAAAATAAATGATACGCCATACTACGATTAATCTTCAAAAATTATTCAAACTATGCCAACCACACTAAAACAGCACAATTTAAAATTATCATTTACACCCGCAACTCCCTATTCATTACCCGAGTAGAATAATCAAGCTAATAGACAGTAAACCGCAAAACCCAACAATTTATCAATTCATAATGACAACATGGTCATTGCGCAAATATCCCAACCGTCAATTCACCCATGGCATGCTTATTCCTGCAATAAATTAACCAACAGAGTCGTTTGTTCATCCAACTCTCCAACAGCCTCATTGACATATAAATAAATCGGTGTAGCACGCTGCACACCCTGTAATAATGGCAACAACCGTAACTCACCACTGATTAACTGCGCCTGAATGCGTTCTTCCGGCAACCAACCATAACCAACCCCATTAATGACCGCTTCGATCGCCGCTTCAATCGTAGTAAACGTCCAATTTTCTGCCGTCGCAACTTGCCGATCAGTTAGTTGCTGTTGATCACGACTTACTATTTCAATCAGCGGATAACGCGCCAAATCGCTTGAACATAACGGAGCAGGCAATTTTAATAACGGATGATCATGATGAACTACCGCTACAAAATTCACGTTTAACAACAACTTCCCCGTCACTCCCCTTTCGTCAGTAGGAGTAATAATATAAACATCAGCTTGACGCTGCTGTAAATCGGCACAGCGTTCACTGCGCAAAACCTCAGTTAAATGAATTTGCGTAGAAGGATAAATCTGTTGAAATTGACGCAAAACCGTAAACAGCCGAAGTTTAGGAAAAATACTATCAACCACCAGATCCAGCCGAGCTCGTTCGCCCCCACGCAAAGCCACAGCACGATTTTCCAGAGCTTGGAAACCACGTAATAAAGGCAAAGCCTGCGCCAGCAATTGTTGCCCTACCGGTGTTAATTCCGCTTTTCGCCCGACAACCTTCAGCAAAGAAACACCCAAACGTTCCTGCATCAACGTCATCTGGTAACTTACAGAAGATTGACTGCGATGAAAAACCGCTGCGGCGCGGGCAAAACTACCATATTCAACCACGGCCTGAAGTAGTAACCATTGTTCCAAAGTCGTTTTCATTGCCAAACCTATCGAAATTTTCGATCATTTTAGCCTAAAAATAACGTTTTTAATTCAAGAAATAAATGATTAAACTTCAATGGTTATTTAATTAAGGAACACCAGCATGCAAAATTTCGATAAACATAATCTTAGTGAGCTTGTAGGTAAACATTTAGTTTACACTTATGACAATGGCTGGAACTACGAAATATACGTGAAAAACAGCACCACCATGGACTATCGCATTCACAGCGGTATCGTGGGAAATCGTTGGGTTAAAGATCAACAGGTGTATATCGTGCAGGTAGCCAAAGCAGTATTTAAAATATCCTGGACTGAGCCAACTGGCACCGATGTCAGCCTGATCATCAACCTTGAAGATAAAATCTTCCATGGCACCATATTCTTCCCGCGTTGGGTCATCAACAATCCAGAAAAAACCGTTTGCTTTCAAAACGACCATATTGCGCAAATGCAAGCGTATCGCGATGCCGGACCAGCTTATCCAACTGAAGTCATCGACGAATTTGCAACCATCACCTTTATTCGTGATTGTGGTGAAAACCGAGAAGACATTATCAATTGTCCAGCCAGCGAACTGCCCGCCGACTTTCCACAAAACCTGTCAGCAAACTAAACAGCGAACAGAGTTGAACATCGAGCGTTCAACTCTGTTTTTTTGTCCTGTCATACAAATATCAGCCATTTTTCCAACTGAACACTTTTGACAATTAATCCTAGCCTTCAGCAGCGTCTGTTCTTTCCATAGCGCCTAGATTCGGACTATCTTGCTGGTGGCATGAGTAAAACGTATTTATTCAATTGTGCTTGCGCCAAAACAGATGGGACTAGCACAATTTCAAGCCTTTCCATGCAGATCAAACCATCTTATAGACAAACTAGAGTGACACCAAATAATCCAATATCGAAAGAACAGAATGTATATGGCGAAGTGATCAAGATCAACCTAGCTTACTCCTAATCAATGGGTTATTAAAATATAATGCTAAGAACAATTGATAAGATCATTTAACCAAAACCCCATAATCTTTGTATCATCCAGCAATAAAAAATTTACTGAAACGGGACGGGACTTGAGTTAAAAATCGATCCTTTTTATAGACGGCGGTAAGGGAACCGTAACAATAGAAGATGATGTAGAATGCAACACCTATATCAACACTGAAGAGAAAAAGATGGGCACAAATAAGACCGCTCGGTGTGATGTATTCAAGGTAAAATAAGGGCTATAAAAAAATCTCAGAAAAAAACTGATGGAATAGTAAAAACTTACCATCTGAAATTTTGGATGAAAAACCTTTTCGACACATTTATCCAATAAAAACAATAGCTGAATTTTTCCAGACTAAGCTTAAAAAGTGCTTAACCGCATGCGGTTGAAAACAAACAAATGCCTAAAATTCTGTTGTCCAATTTTTCTAGCAATCAAAACCCTGCACCGTACATTCGATTTGTCATCGGCTATTCTATTAACTGACTAGATGCCTATTTTTCGGAACTCTTCTAAAAACATCAAATAATCATATAGAGGCAACAAACTTTTGAAACCTCGTGACAATTTTTTGGCCAGATCTGCATTGAACACATCCTGGACATTATTTTCTGTCGCCATCACAGCTAAATTTTTTCGGTTATACCAGGTAGCGATTTTTGCGTCTTTTTCCTTAATTAAGGGTCTTTTATAACTTTCCCCAACAAGTTCAAAAGGTTTTTTCACACAGCGTATCGTCTGCAAAAATTGCCCTGAATCATTCAATATCTGTTCTCGGAATAAATCCATCATCGGTTTGGATGCACAATAATAACCCAGCCCATAACGATAGCCATCAGAACTAAGTTCAAAAAAATAAGCTGGTGCTTCTTTCCAGTCGCGATTAGGGCGTTTAAAAGTTAACCATAAACGATTGCGATATAAAGATTTATCTTTTGAAAAGCGCGTATCGCGATGAATTCGTGAAATAGTTTTACCGATTGCCGGACGTATTTCAAACTGTGAATCTATTTTCAGCATCTCATCAGCTAGCTGGGTCACCAACAACCGAAATGGTTTAATCAATTCATTATCATAGATTGCCCTATGCTGCTCAAACCAAGATTTACTATTATTAATCCACACATCTTGTAAAAAATTGAGCCCAGCTTGGCTAAAACCCTGAAAGTGATTCATTTCTTTCCCCTTAACCTATCGATCTTGTTCCATACAAATTGGCGTAGATAGTCTAAGAATATTAGACAACCATTTTTCGTCGCTCTACCTTGACTGATTTAAGCACACATGCAATAAACACAGCCAAATCGTCTACTTGATTTGGTCAAGACCAGTTTGCCATCATCACCAGTGCTTTTTTCAGCCGGTAATCGAAAACAATAACATGGTTAGTATAAAACGCAAGAAAAAACACATTTATATTTAATTATATCAAATATTTAGCCACCAACATGCTACACATCATCTTGGTATAGTGATAACAAATACCTGTCTATTCTAATTTCTTAATGAATACCCGCCACAACCAAAATACAACCGAAACCAAAATGACCCAATAAATACTGCCAATGGTTGCATGTAGAATCAGCAAAACCAGATTAGAGGAAGATGTATTAAATAACTTCATGGTTTGATCAATGATCTGGTCTGAATTGATCAATAACGTTGAAGGAAAATCGACAATACCCCAAAACATCCACGCCCACACACCATCATCCGAGGTTTTATTATTAATAAAAATATAAAACAATGTTAATAAAATCAATCGGATTGAAATAACCGCTTTGGCAATTAAAGCAAAATGTAGAGGCATATCAAATAGCCCTTGATTTAGATCGATCATATAAACGACTGATCATGCTTAGATAAAAAAACCTTTCCTGCGCAAGCAAGCTCAGGTTTTCCAACTAACCTATTTATTAATTTACGCTATAGCCAGGATATCGGATCTTATTATTTCACGGTGCGAAACTGATTTTGCAGCAAAATCCATTATCAATGTATTTTGCCCTAATGACCGTACAGACTTGTCGTGCATCCATCAATCAGATCAACTCAAATTTAATTCAAGCTATTACCTGTTAAACATTGTCCTGAGACAACTTTCTTACCGCTGTACCCTACTTATTTCCTAAACTTTGCAAAATTTCCATTGCTTGGGTCACATCGTCTTCAGCCACAAAAATATGGTCATGATAATAACCGGCAACCACATTACAACTGATTTGCTGACTGGCCAATGCCTGCGAAAATGCAGCGGTCAATCCCACTGCAGCCAGTGATGAATGCACCTTCAACGTAATCCAGCCGGCGATATACTCATATTTCAATCCATGTGCTTCTGCCACATCCTGAGCCAGAACCAGCGTGACACCCTCTTGCTCACGGATAGTTGCAACAGCCTGTTGCCATAACGTCGGATGCACATCCGCTACCGTACAGAAAACAAACCGTCCTGGGTTATGCTGCGGTGCAGCCGAACTCAATAAAATTTGCAGATTACGCTCTCCAGACATCATTTTCCCCTTGCGAAATGCAGATTCAAAAAAAACTATATTAATCTTTATTCATAGCAATCACAATATTTATGCCGAGAAGAATTCCACTTATACCTGCTGAGCTAACTTTTGTTGCAGAGTTGATCTTGAACCAGATAGCTAACCGAGCTACATTATCCACAAATAGCTTCACTGGCTTTCATATTCAACGATGTGCAACCTAGCATGATTCTAAAATTGACCAAGCTGATGGACTCAAAGAAAACCTACCAAAATGCCAAAAGCATAAAAAGAAAAAACTAAAAAAATGCGCACACGGTTAAGTGTGCGCCAAGTCTACAAAGGAGAAATAGAGGAGAAACTGTTAAACCAGCCTGTAGCTGATTTAACGAAGCGAATTATGCCCGAATTGACTAAGCATGGCAAGTATTAATTTGTATTATTTCTACAAAATTAAGTTATTTTTTCCAAATAGCGGGTAAATTCGCCTAATTTTCATCATTTTTTTGATGACAATTGAATAAAAAAACCATATTTAAAAAGTATTTAGCTACTATATACAGTAACTATATCATTTACACAACGTTTTAGCCGAATGAGCGATGATTATGACCAATTAACCCGCAATCTATGCGCGGTTTCAAAAAATTCGTTTAAGGCTACAGCATCACCTTCTTGCAAATAACCTTGCAAAATGGCCAGTTCATTTTGCTGCTGAGACAGTAACTTGATCAGATCCGCACGATTAGCCAGACAAATATCTGTCCAGATTTGTGGGTAGCTGGCTGCAATGCGCGAAAAATCGCGGAAACCACTTCCGGCAAAACTCAGCAATTCTTTGGCATCAGCACACGTGGCGAGCTGATGCACATAGGCATAAGCCAACATATGTGGTAAATGACTCACTGCAGCAAAAATCTCATCATGTCTGACAGCATCTAAGCAGTAGACTGTCGCTTGCACCGTCTGCCACATTTGCACGACTTGATTTAACGCATCTGCATCCTGTTGTTCGTGTTCACAAATAATGCATTTTTTGTGCGCAAATAAACCAAACTGCGCCGACAGTGCCCCATGGCGATCAGAACCTGCAATCGGATGTGCGGCGACACATCGACTATAAAACTGTGGCAATTGCTGGGCAAATGCCTGTAATGCCAACTGTTTAGTACTGCCTACATCACTGATGATCGTCTTTTCATTCACATAAGGTGCAAGCTGACTACAGATATGCGGTAAAGTATTGACAGGTGTAGCGATGATAACCATATCGGCATCACCAACACTATCAGCGTTGATCTCAATAGCGCCTCTGTCAATCACCCGTCTTTCAATCGCTCGGGTTAAATTTTCAGCATCCACATCGATACCGACCACCTCGGCAACTTTTCCGGCGCGTTTTAAATCTAACGCCAGTGAACCGCCAATCAAACCCACACCAACCAAAAGTAATCGACGCAAATTGAACGCAGTTTGCTGGTTAACCAAGTTGTTTTCTTTATCCATCATCAGCAACTAAAACCATTCATATCATCGTCCCCATGCCGACAAAAACGCTTGCCAATGCGCCGCATTTTGATTTTGCAAATAAGTTTTTAGACGTCTGATTTCCTGTTCATACTCATCAGCATCAAGAAAACCACGCATCAGATTAAAGCGTAAATACATCAGAAAAGTATTGGTGGCATCAGTTTCACAATAATGACGGATTTCTGCTAACTCGCCATCATGATAAGCAGCCCAAACTTTACTCCCATCCATGCCTAGTTTACCGGGAAAGCCACATAATTTAGCCATGTCATCCAATGGCACATTGGCACGGGGCTGATACAAAGCCAGCAAATCCATTAAATCGCAATGACGGCTATGATAACGACTGATATAGTTATTCCATTTAAAATCCCGGCTATCACCAAAGTCACCCTCACCCATATCCCAATAACGGGGGGCACTAATACCATGAACTAAGCCACGATAATGTAAAACAGGTAAATCAAACCCACCGCCGTTCCAACTGACCAGCTGCGGAGTATGCGTTTCTATTAATTCAAAAAACTTAGCTATCAGCGTTTCCTCAGTGTCTTCAAGATCTCCAATACTGGCGACATGAATCTTTTCACTACCCCAGCGCATACAACATGAGATCGCCACCACTTGTTGCAAATGTAATTGCATAAAGTCACTGCCACCTGTTTTTGCACGCCGTTGTTGCTGAGCAAATTCCACAACTTCCCAGTCACTGACTTCATCAGGTAGATGATTTAGGACACGTATACCGGCCACATCTGGTACAGTTTCAATATCAAATGCCAAAATCGGAACCATGGTATCTTTTCACCAGAAAAACTATAGCAACTATTGTGGCATGAAGCACAGAATGCGCCAACCATATTAAATAGTTTACCTTCAGATATTCACATCTATGTGGCAAAAAATGACAATAAACCCTTGCCGTAAATCATCTGAGCTTATTCGCTAAAACATCTACATTTAATTTTACCTTTTAGCCCAGCTTGAATCATGATGATGGTATAAACAATAGGCCACATAAATATCCAAAACCAGATTTATTTTTAAGCGCAACTGATCCACAAAATTGAGTCAAAAATGTGATTTTTTTCGCTATTAATACTTCCCTGATTGCAAAATCTTAAGGCATAATAGCGTGGTATAAACAAAATTATTCTATTATTAACCATAAAAAGTCTTCTAAAATGAAAAAATCATATTTACATCATTGTCTCGCTTCGTTAATGCTGCTTTTGAGCCTGACTGCCTGTAATAATACTAACGAAAAAAATAATGGCTCCGCCTCTGTGGCCTCAACAACAACAGCCGCTTCTGCCGCTTCTGCTGTTAGCAAACAACCTGAAAACAACCTAGTGAACCAACCGGTAGACGCAGAAATCAGTAAAAAAATCACTCAAAATTTGGGTGAAAGAATGCGTAAGGCATTTAATCAAAATGATATTAACATCACTAAAGTCAGCCATACCCCTATCAAAGGTCTTTATGAAGCTGCTATTGGGAACAAAATCATCTATACCGATGAAAATGGTCAATACATGCTTATAGGTAATCTGGTTGATATTGAAAATAAAGTGAGTCTAACTGAGAAACGTATGGATGAGCTATCCACCATCGATTTCAGCAAACTGCCTTTAGATAAGGCCATTAAAGTAGTGCGTGGTAAAGGCGAGCGGGTTCTAACCGTATTCTCTGATCCAGACTGCCCATATTGCAAAAAACTGGAAGAAGAACTGGCGAAACTGGATAATGTCACTATTTACACCTTCATCATGCCTATTTTATCTCTACATCCAGAAGCTCAGAAAAAAGCCGTGCAAATTTGGTGTCAGCCAAAACCAGCAGAGGCATGGGATAATTGGATGCGTAAAGGCAAAATGCCGCCAACTGTAAAAGAATGTCCTAACCCCATTACTGACGTTATTGCGTTAGGTAATTCACTGGGCTTTGATGGCACCCCAACTTTGGTTTTCCCAAATGGAAAAACTGTTCCTGGAGTTCTTCCTAAAGAAGCACTAGATATAGAACTGGATAAAAACCAGAAATAATTTTACAAAAAAGCAGCCTTAAAGGCTGCTTTTTTAAGCACTTTATTTTTTCCTCCGTCATGGCTGCCCGTGATAGCGAAGCCTGCATCCACAAATTAAAACTCAGACAAACTATGTCTTGTTTGCTCAAATTTATTTTCTTGCTTGGTGGTTATAAAATGGCCTTCTTAGATCAGTTCTCACTCTCTACCGATGAGCCTAAACGATTTAACTAACCGCCAACCCCAAAATGTACCACTTAGAGGAATAACCATTTATACTGACTATCGACTTACACATTCCTGAATAACAATCTATGTATGAAGTTCAAAGAGTCTACGATTATCATGCTCAACAACCAGCCATTCTGGTAGACCGATTATGGCCACGTGGGATCAGTAAAGAGAAACTACACTCAGTACAATGGTTCAAAAACATCTCACCATCCACACCACTACGACAGTGGTTCCATCAGGATAGAGCAAAACACTTTGAAGAATTTTGTCAGCGATATAAACAAGAACTGCAGCAACCGGAGCAAATGCAGCTATTGGAAACCATCCGTCAACTACATCAACACCACCCAAATTTGCTGTTACTCACTGCCAGCAAAAATATTGCACTCAGTCACTTGCCCGTTTTAGTGAATGAACTACTTCAACATTGATATTTGGACACCTTCATCTGTACCAACTCGGGGATCAATGAATTAATACATTGTCTGAGTAATACTCTCCCAGCATGATGCTCAAGCATGGCTGTTTTTTCCGATTAAACAACATCAGATTGGATAAAAAACCTATCACGACAGATATTGATTTCTCATAACAATATTAATTTTAGAATCACAAAAATTATGCAACCATGTTAGCAACGAACCACTACAGAACATCTGGCACATTTTAAATTTTTAATGAATAGATCCAATAAGCCCTAATTACTCCCGTCACCAATACATCACACCGCCTGAATCTTAAACTTCGAGGATTCTTGCTAAAAATAAAAAACAGCCAGAGTAAACTCAGGCTGTTTTTTTAATTTTGTGGTGGATTAGGCGGCATCTGTTTGCACTTCTGAACGCAACAAATTGATCAACCTAACAACACGATCTTTTAGTTCGCGCCGATCGACAATCTGATCAATAGCACCTTTTTCCAGTAAAAACTCAGCTCGTTGAAAACCTTCTGGTAAAGTTTCACGTACAGTCTGTTCAATAACCCGAGGACCAGCAAAACCAATTAAAGCATTCGGTTCAGCCAGCACCACATCGCCAAGAAAAGCAAAACTGGCTGATACACCACCCATAGTTGGATCAGTCAGAACAGAGATAAAAGGCAACGATTTATCACTCAGCAAATGTAAAGACGCACAGGTTTTTGCCATTTGCATCAGTGAATTTAAACCTTCTTGCATACGGGCGCCACCAGATGCAGCCACACAGATAAAGGCACAATCATGTTTTACCGCTTCGCGCACACCACGAACAAATTTTTCCCCCACAGCAGCACCCATGGAGCCACCAATAAATCGAAACTCAAAAGCAGCCACCACCACTGGCGTTCCATTCATGGTGCCGCGCATCACCACCATCGCTTCATTTTCCTGTGTCAGCTTGCGTGCGGCACTCAGACGATCAGTGTATTTTTTACTGTCACGGAATTTCAGCATATCCACCGGTTTCACATTTGCACCGATTTCATACTGTTTCCCCTCGTCCAGCATCATCTGAATACGCTCTCGCGCTGATACAGGATTGTGGTAGCCACAATTCGGGCAGACTTCCATATTTTTTTTCAAATCTGTGGCATACAAAGTTGCAGCACAAGATGGACATTTCTGCCACAATCCTTCAGGGATACCGGTGGATTTCGTCGCAGCATCTTTATTAATCTTCGGAGGCAAAATTTTGTCTAACCAGCTCATTATCTTATTCCTGAAAATTGCCTGGCAGTCCGAACAATTCAGAATACCTAACAAATAAACTCACGTGCAATTTCAAACCAGTGCCTGTTTTATTTCAGCCACTACCGGTGCAAGAGCTTCTGCTTCATGCCCTTGATTCTGATCTATGGTATTGACGAAGCGGCTTCCAACTATCACGGCATCCGCCACAGCTCCGATTTTTCTAGCTGATTCAGCATCTTTAATACCAAAACCAACACCAATAGGAATCTGAATAAATTGACGTAAATGTTCAATTCTACGCGAAACTTCGTCTACATCCAACTGTGAAGACCCAGTGACTCCTTTGAGCGACACATAATAAACAAAGCCACTGGCCTTACTGGCAATCAATTTTATCCGTTCATCGCTTGTTGTCGGCGCGATCAGAAAGATACAATCTAAACCATGTGCTTGCATATTGGCGTGTAAGTCATCAATCGATTCTGCTGGACAATCAACTGTCAGCAAACCATCCACACCAGCGTTTGCTGCCGCCTGCACAAATTGTTCATATCCCATATGATATACAGGATTTAAATAACCCATCAGTACAATAGGAGTATGTTGATTGTGCTGGCGAAACAAAGACACCACCTGCAAAACATCAGTCAAAGAAACGTTATTTCGTAACGCTCGCTCACTAGCGGCCTGAATAACCGGACCATCAGCCATCGGATCAGAAAATGGTACGCCTAATTCAATGATATCTGTGCCCTGTTCTACCAGAACCTCCAGCAGCTTGGCTGTGGTTGACAAATCCGGATCGCCACAGGTGACATAAGAAACCAGTGCTGTTTGACCATTAAGCTGTTGGAAAGTTTGTTGAATTCTACTCATATTTTTCTCGATTTATTCCCGAGCCACATTGATCAGTGTCTTTATTGCCTGACACAAGCAACCCTGCAATATAGCTTATTTAGAATCAATTTTTCATCGATTGCACCGGCGCAGGGACTCGCCCACCGCGGTTGATAAATACCTCACAAGATCCATCCTTAACTGGCATAATCGGTGCATGGCCAAGTAAACCGCCAAACTCAACATATTCACCCACATCCTTGCCTGTTACCGGAATAATCCGTACCGCTGTGGTCTTACTGTTAATCAGACCGATAGCCGCTTCATCAGCAATGATACCAGACAGCGTACTGGCCGGCGTGTCACCCGGAACAGCAATCATATCCAAGCCAACTGAACAAACCGCTGTCATCGCCTCTAATTTATCTAAAGTCAAGACACCAGCTTCTACCGCAGCAATCATTCCTTCATCTTCAGATACAGGAATAAATGCCCCACTCAATCCACCAACAGCACTTGAGGCCATCATACCGCCTTTTTTGACAGCGTCATTGAGCAAGGCCAAAGCAGCAGTCGTACCATGCGTACCACAAACACTTAACCCCATTGCTTCAAGAATCCGAGCCACGCTATCCCCAACAGCTGGCGTAGGTGCCAAAGAAAGATCCAGAATACCAAATGGTATACCTAACTTTTTACTGGCTTCATGACCAATCAATTCGCCAACGCGGGTGATTTTGAATGCTGTTTTTTTCACCAGTTCGGCTACTTCAGTCAGATTGAGTCCTGAAGTATTTTGCAAGGCAGCACACACGACACCCGGACCAGATACACCAACATTGATCACACAGTCAGATTCACCTGCACCATGGAATGCGCCTGCCATAAAAGGGTTATCTTCAACCGCATTACAGAATACCACCAGTTTGGCACAACCAAAACCTTCCGGTGTGATGTCTGCTGTACGCTTAATGGTTTCGCCCATCAATTTGACCGCATCCATATTAATACCAGCTCGAGTGGAGCCAATATTCACCGAACTGCACACCACATCAGTACAAGCCAGAGCCTCAGGAATAGACCGGATCAACACTTCATCGGCCGGACTCATACCTTTATGCACCAAAGCAGAAAAACCACCAATGAACGAAATACCTATCGCTTTGGCCGCCCTGTCTAGCGTCTGTGCTATTGATACGTAGGAATCAGCTCCGGTTGCAGCACCAATCTGCGCAATTGGCGTGACAGCTATCCGCTGATTGACAATTGGCACGCCAAACTTGGTTGATAATTCCGTAGCAGTGCGCACCAGATCCTTACCAACACGAGTGATTTTGGCATAGATTTTGTCGTTCAAACGGTCAATATCCGTATCAATACAATCATGTAAATCAATACCAATTGTAATGGTTCGCACATCAAAATGCTGGTCAGAAACCATTCGAACAGTTTCTAAAATCTCGTTGTTCTGAATAGAAAACGACATTGATCACTCCTAAATCCGGTGCATGGCATTAAACAATTCTTCATCCTGCACGCGAATATGCAGTCCCCTTTTTTCGCCCTCAACGGACAGAAATTCACAAAATTGCATTCGTGGTAAAGTACATAATTCGGCGTTCAGCAAAATAATCATCGTAAAATAATCATCCATTAACTGCTGACTGATATTGACAATACTCACCTTGTGTTCAGCCAACATCGTGGCCACTTCAGCAACTATACCAATCCGATCTTTTCCAATAACCGTCATCACCGCGCGACTAGACATAATTTATCCTGTTTTTAATTATTTATCATTACCATAACATAATTATGGATATTCGTATTCCATTTGGCCGCTTTTAAACGCTATTGTTGACTAAACTCATTTGACTACTTTTAAATATCAAAGCAAGTAGTAAAATAAAGCCAGCAACAGCCAATCCCAGCACAGACACGCCTGTCCAGCCAAAATAGGCATAAGCCATTGCAGAAGTTGATGAACCTAATACCCCTCCGATAAAGTACATGCTCATGTATCCGGAAGCAATTCTGCCCTTCAAAGCTGGATCAGACCGATAGATCAGCGTCTGATTAGTAATATGTAATGCTTGAATGGCAAAATCCAAAAGAACCACACCGGCTATCAAAGCCCACAGATGCATGCCACCGATATACAACAACCCCCAGCTACACAAAAACATTAGTCCGCATATTAACGTCATAATATAACTGTATCCCTTATCTGCTGCCCACCCACCTACATTTGAGCCAAATACGCCCAGAGCACCAAACAAACCAAACAAGCCAATCGTGCTCAAACTAAAATGATAGGGTTCATGGCTGAGCAATAAAGTCAGTGGGGTCCACAATATTGAAAACAAACCGAAATCCAACGCGCCCAAAACAGCACGTTGTCGCAATAGTGGTGTATGCCATAACAATTGCCACACTGAAACCAACGTTTGCCGATAATTAAGCGTACTGGCAACATGTTGCACTTTAGGAAGTTTACATTGCAACACCACCGTCATTGCCAGCAACATCACCGCACCCAACACATAAACCATGCGCCAGCCAAAACACTGTGCTACCAAACCAGAAAAAGTCCGCGACAGTAAAATACCCAGCAACAGACCACTCATCAACGTACCGATAACTCGTCCACGAGCCTCAGGCGTCGTCAGACTGGCGGCCAAAGGCATCAAAATTTGCGCCACGGTGCAAAATGTACCGACAAGCAAAAGTCCGCTAACGAAAAGCCAAAGACTCTGCGCCAAAGCAATCAACAAGGCACTTAAAGCCACCACAGCGTACAAAGAAACAATCAGTTTTTTGTTATCTAACACATCACCAAGGGGAACCAAAAAGATTAACCCTAAAGCATAAGCAAGCTGTGTCAGCGTGATGAACATCCCACTGTGCACCACATTTAAACCAAATTGACTGGCGGTCACCTCAATAAGTGGAAAAATAAAATAATTGCTTGCCACAGCCAGACCAATGGCTAGAGCCATCAAAAAAGTCTGTACTGGAGACAATCCTGCATGATCATTCATAAAGCTAAAATCACCAAATAAACACCATCTATTAATAATAGCATTAGGTGATTTTTACAAGGAGACACCATCTAATCTGGCCACAGTATTGATATCTTTGTCACCGCGCCCAGATAAATTAACCAAAATAGTCTCATTCTTAGCCATTTTTGGTGCATTGGCTACAGCCCAAGCTACAGCATGACTGGATTCCAAAGCTGGAATAATACCTTCCTGAAGACAGAGCAAATGAAAGGCTTCCAAGGCAGCTTCATCTCCAATAGCTTCATATTGAACGCGCCCCAGATCATGTAGCAAACCATGCTCCGGCCCGACACCGGGATAATCCAGCCCAGCAGAAACTGAATGAGTTGCCAAAACCTGTCCATGATCATCCTGCATTAGATAACCCCGAAAGCCATGCAACACACCAAGTTGACTACCAGAGCTAATCGGTGCTGCATGCTGCTGACCATTTAATCCTAACCCGCCAGCTTCCACACCCACCAAACGGGTTTCCGGAACATCAATATAAGGATGGAATAAACCGATCGCATTCGATCCGCCCCCAACACAGGCCACAGCCACGTCAGGTTGGCGACCGATTGCTTCTTGCATCTGCATCCGTGCCTCTTCACCGATAACGCATTGAAAATCGCGTACCATTTCAGGATAGGGCATCGGACCGGCTACCGTTCCGATAATATAATAAGTATCATCCACCCGAGCTACCCACTCGCGTAGCGCTTCATTCATGGCATCTTTTAACGTTTTAGAACCTGATTCAACCCCGACAACTTCCGCGCCAAGCAATTTCATCCGGTAGACATTTGGCGCTTGACGTTTGATGTCTTCCGTTCCCATAAATACGGTACACGCCATCCCAAATCTGGCGGCCACAGTCGCAGAAGCCACCCCATGCTGTCCGGCTCCTGTTTCGGCAATAACGCGTTTTTTGCCCATCCGCTGTGCCAGCAATGCTTGCCCGATAGTATTATTAACCTTATGTGCTCCAGTATGATTCAGATCTTCACGTTTAAGATAAATCTGCGCACCACCCAAATGATCAGACAAACGTTTAGCATGATAAACCGGGCTGGGGCGACCCACATAATGTTTCAAATCATACTGAAATTGCGCCCAAAATGCCGGATCGGCTTTAGCTTCATAGTACACTTTTTTTAATTCAGCTAAAGCCGCCATTAAAGTTTCAGATACAAACAACCCACCATGCTGACCAAAAAATCCCTGATCATCAGGATAGTGATAATTTTCCATATTTCTTTCCATTGAACGACCATGCACACACAAAATTAAACCATCGGGGCATATTAACACTTTTTAAATTCATTATCCCGTTCTCACCAACCTGTGACATCCTTCTTACCACAGTCTTCTTAACATCACAATAAGGTTGGCCACAGTAAAACCGCATGGTTTTATTTAGGGATATATAAACCAACCTACCCCCTACAAATTGAACTGTACGTATCAGCATAATTAATCTACATCATGTGACATAAAATCCATCCACCCTCTTATAAACAATAAAATAACCCTTTATCAACCATTTACTGACACAATAGCGCTGAAAATTTGGCGGAAACAGTCTGTTGCCTAATCACCCCAATCATCCTAAAAATTTTTTTCAACCTTTATAAGCATTAAATGTTTACCTTAACTAAATAATATGAACTTGCATTAGTTTAATTAAGATAAGATTTGTTTATTTAAAACAACAACATTGGACTAACTACTTGTAATATTTATTACATCGTTACAAAATTCATTTACTGTCCCATAACCAGATAAATTACAACATATTGATTATTATTGTTATTTATAATTATATTCAAACTATTTGTCATGTATAGGCAAAAATCTATTTTCATTAATTACACAATGCAAATATTAATAGAACATTCAAATATTATAAAAAACATATACATAAACTTATATTTAACAAAATTTATACATAGCATACACTTCATAATAAATTTTACGCTAATACTGTTAAAGTATTAGATGATATTTGTAAAGACAAAAAATGAATACAATTTATAAGATTATCTGGAGTGAGAAACTCAAACAATGGATCGTTACCTCAGAATTAGGTCAACGCACTAAATCAACTTTAAAAAAAGTTTTGCTGGCAACCACCTTAATTGCTTCCTCAACCTATTGCATGGCTGCTCGTTGCGGACAAGAAACACCAGCTAACGCCATTGTTGCCGATAATGGTGCCTATTGCAAAGTAGATCCAAGTATGGGTAGCAGCTTTGAGGGTGTCACAGCGGTAAGGATTATAAAAAAATCAGAGTTAGATTTTACCGACATTGACCATGTTGAGCTTATTTCAACTGCTAATGGCTATGGATTAGAAATGGGTCATTCCCTACGCGGTCCTGACGGCGTTGAAGGTGGGAAAGCAACCTTCCAGAATCTGACAACCACAGCCAGCAGATTTCTAAACTCTCGAGGAATTTATCTAGGGAAAGAAGCCACATTAATTATAAATGGTGATTATAGATCTACTAAAATGGCTAACGGATCGGCCACTGTAGAGTTAGGACACTCTTCTGATACTATGGAGGTCAAAGGAAACACCACGCTAATAACCAATAATGGCAACACCGGCGATGGTACTGATGGTCTGCGTAATTGGGGCAATATCGTATTTGGAGGTAACCTAAATATTGATATTCAAAATAAGGGCATAGCTATTGCTACATATGGCGGCAACATCACTTTAAAAAAAGATACCCACATTAAATATGCTTTCGACAATCCAATATCTTTTAAATATGATAGTACATTTGTTCCAGATTCAGAAAGACTGATTTCTAACTATGGCACAATAACCCTAGATAGCCCTTCAACTAATGCGGCAGTTTTCAATAACGTTCCTACCGGTACAAAATCAACATTTATCAATGAAGATAATGCCAACTTCTATGCCGGACGTCGTGATGCATTTGTTAATGCCGGAGATGGGTCATTAATTATTCATAACAAAGCAGGCAGCACCATAGAATCGATTGATGCCAATATACTGAACAATACTGCCAATGGCACCATCGTAGCGACTAATAATGGATCATTACTTGGTCACATTCACGCCGACAAAGGCGTCATTAATTTAAATAACAATAAAGATGGCTCATTACTGGGTCACATTGATGCCAATCAAGGCACCATTAATTTAACTAATCATGGTCAAATAACTGGTAAAATTGATTCTGGTGACGGCATCATCGATCTGAATAATACCGGTATCTGGGAAAGCACTGAACATTCAACGCTCACTAACGTGACCAATGCTGGCACCATTCTATTCAAACATCCACCTGCCATCACTCGCTCTACTGCTACATTATTCAATCTGGATATCACCGGTAATTACGTCGGCAATAATGGTTTTGTAAAAATGCATACCGTATGGAATGCACCTGGCGATGAACTGGGCGGCAATTCTCAGTCGGATGTGCTGAATATTGCTGGTACAGCTACAGGCAATACAACCATTATTCCCGTTTCTGCCAATGGCACTGAGAATATCATTGATGGCAATGTAAAACAGGTAAAAAAAATTATAAATACCATCCCAGTGGTAAATGTCGCTCAAAGTAGTGCTGATGTCGCTTTCACTGGCACAGCAAAAACCACTGGAGCCACCGAGGCTCAATTAAAAAAACGTACCACAGATGAAGGGAAGGATGAATATTACTGGTCTATCACTGCTGACACAACTGGTCCTGATAAGCCGGTTAAGCCTGTTAAGCCTGAAAAACCCAAGCTAATATACGCCGATGCTGTAGCCGGTTATATCCTTATGCCTCGCGTTAATCTGGAACAGGGATTTGTTAGCTTAGCTACTTTACGCCAACGTCGCGGTGATACATTTGTTGAAGACGGTAAAGGTCGTACTTGGGCTCGTACCTTTGGCAAACATCAGAAACAAGACGGTAAAACTCGCCTCAATCTGGATACCGATATCTACGGTCTGCAAATTGGACATGACTTCTGGAACAGTCAAACCGCCAACAATGGCCTTAACCTTCTTGGCGGTTATCTCTCATACAGCAGAGCCAATACCGATTTCTCTGATCAATACCATGCCAAAAACGGGTTGATTATTGCTGATAAAAAAACCGGCAAAGGCAAATCCGACAACATCAGCTTAGGTCTGACCAATACCTTCTATGCCGCTAACGGTACCTATATTGACTTAGTTGGTCAGCTATCTTATCTGCACAATAAATACACCGCCAATACCGGTTACAACCCTGACAGTCAGGATGGTTGGGGTATGGCTTTGTCTGCTGAAGTCGGTCGTTCTATTCCAATACGCAATTCTAACTGGTCTATTGAGCCTCAGGCACAATTGGTGTATCAATACTTGAACTTAGATAGTTTCAATGATGGTATTCGCTACATCGATCAGAATAATCCCGATGCTTTACGTGGCCGCGTTGGACTGGCTTTATCTTACCAAACTGCTGGCAAATCTGGTCAGAGCACATCCATTTACACCATTGGTAATATCTGGCATGACTTCATCAATCCAAATCATGTGAGCATTGGACGGGACAGCGTGCGTGAGAAATTCAACAACACATGGGGTGAATTGGGTGTGGGGGTTCAGATTCCTGTTGCCAAGCAAAGCAATATTTATGCTGATGTTCGTTACGAACATAACTTTGGCAGCAGCAAACACCAAAGCTTTCAAGGTCATCTCGGGTTGAAAGTAAACTGGTAATACATTAATCAGAGCAATCTTGCCACTAGGTATTTATTTAATAATTTATTTACCTAGTGGTCTTTTTTTACACATTACTCAAACTGTCATTTTTAAAATTTAGTCAGAATATCGGATGAATAATAAAAACAATATTTGATTACTTTCACCAAAAACGTTTGACTATGAGACTTATTAAAACAAATACATTACCAAACCAAACACATTGCATCATTAATACAATTACACCATTATATCTTATACATAATTGATTATTATATTGTAATTTATAAACTATACTCAAATCAGCTAATTCATCTCATTTAAATTGGCCTACAATTATCTCATTTATACTACAACCTATGCATAACTTTGTATATAACTGATAAAAAAGATAATTATTCAAGACATTTGAATATTGTTTTAAATAATATGTTATATTGTTCAATATAATTGAATATTTACATTATTAAATATAGATTAAATTAATTAAGACTAATAAAATAACTAAACTATAACTTAATTAAATTTGTATTTTTTTATACATTATCAAATTAAAGTTTACATTCACATCTTTTAGTTATTAATTTATATTTACTAGAATTAAAACATGAATACCATTTATAAAATTATCTGGAATGAAACTATTAAACAATGGATTGTGACATCGGAATTAGGCAAACGCAGTAAATCCACCTTACAGAAAGTTTTGGTTGCCAGTATCATACTAACCTCGTCCGCTTATTCTTTGGCAAATTGTGGTAGCCGAACTTCAGGTAGTGAAAAATTAATCACGGCTTCCGACGGAAAAAGTTGTAAATTAGATAATAATGCTAACGTTACCATATATGAATTTAAAGGTATTACGCCAATTGTGATTAACAACAATTCAAATGTGGACTTTACCAATTTTGATTCAATCATAGCAACCTCTACAGGTAATGGTTATGGTATTGAGATAGGTCGAAAATCTCCTGGAGGCGAAGCAAGCTTTAATCACTTAGAAGTTGAAGCCAGTAGTTATCAAAACTCTCGTGGGATTATTTTAGGAGAAAACGCTAAACTAACTGTAAACGGTGTTTTGCAAGTTGGTAAAGATCATAACGGCGGTGCCGCTATAGAATTGGAAAGTAATTCCAATACGATGAAAGTTAAAGACCAAGCCTACATCCATACCAATAGTGGTGATAATGGCTACGGCACAGATGGTATACGTAGCATGGGTACGGTAGAATTTCAAAGGCTCTCTATTAAAATTGAAAAAGCTGGTTGGGGTATTGACCTAAGAGGAGGAAATCTAACTTTAGCTGAAGATACATATATAAGTTATGGCCAAACTAATGGCATACGCATGCGAGAAGGAAAAATAATTAACAGTCAATATTTTGCATTAAATACTCATGATAAAAATAACACGAATTCTGCAATTCTTAGCACAGCAGAAGCAGGAAAAGAGACTGAGTTTGTTAATGAAAAGGGCACTGTAGAAATTTATAATTCGGACGGTTTCACCCATACTGGCGCCGGCACATTAAAAATAGTGAATCATTCTGGGGCTGAGATTATCAGTGGAATTGAGGCTGAATCAAATCCTATCTTAAAAAATACATCTGGCGGAACCATTGATAGCAACAATGCGGGTCTATTACATGGAAAAATTGCGGCTGAAGCTGGAGTGATTAATCTGACCAATACCGGAACTTGGCAAACAACAGGCTCCTCCAAATTAACTAATGTCGACAATTCTGGGACGATTGAATTTATTCGCCCTCTTCTTTATTCCACGAAGCATGATTTTTATACCATCGATATCACCGGCAATTACGTCGGCTATAATGGTATTGTAAAAATGCATACCATATGGAACGCACCCGGCGATGAAAATGGTGACAATTCCCAGTCTGATGTACTGAATATTGCCGGTACGGCAACAGGCTCTACAACCATCATTCCCGTTTCTGCCGATGGACATGAGAATATCATTGATGGCGATGTAAAACAGGTAAATAAAGTGATTAATACCATTCCCGTTGTGACAGTAGCTCAAGGAGGAGGTGTTAATGCCTTTACTGGTGCTGCTGAAACCACCGGTATGACCGCGGTTCAATTAGCAAAGCGAACGACCGCAACAGGAGTAGATGAGTATTATTGGTCAATGACCGCATCAAACAATGGTGGCGGTAATGGTAACGGCACTGGTGGTGGTAACGGCACTGGCGGTGGTAACGGCACTGGTGATGGTAACGGCACTGGCGGTGGTAATGGCACTGGCGGTGGTAATGGCACTGGCACAGGTAACGGCACTGGTGGCGGAAATTCTAGCAACAATAAAGGCACACTTATTTATGCCGATGCTGTAGCCGGCTATACCCTTATGCCTCGTGTCAATCTGGAACAGGGATTTGCCAGCTTGGCCACTTTGCGTGAACGCCGCGATAATACTTTTGTGGACAACGGCAAAGGCAATACTTGGGCTCGTACCTTTGGCAAACATCAGCAACAAGACGGCAACCTTCGTCTCAATCTGGAATCTGATATCTACGGTCTGCAAATTGGACATGACTTCTGGAACAGTCAAACCGCCAACAACGGCCTTAACCTTCTTGGCGGTTATCTCTCCTACAGCAGAGCCAATACCGATTTCTCTGATCAATACCATGCCAAAAACGGGTTGATTATTGCTGATAAAAAAACCGGCAAAGGCAAATCCGACAACATCAGCTTAGGTTTGACCAATACCTTCTATGCCGCTAACGGTACCTATATTGACTTAGTTGGTCAGCTATCTTATCTGCACAATAAATACACCGCCAATACCGGTTACAACCCTGACAGTCAGGATGGTTGGGGTATGGCTTTGTCCGCTGAAGTCGGTCGTTCTATTCCAATACGCAATTCTAACTGGTCTATTGAGCCTCAGGCACAATTGGTGTATCAATACTTGAACTTAGATAGTTTCAATGATGGTATTCGCTACATCGATCAGAATAATCCCGATGCTTTACGTGGCCGCGTTGGACTGGCTGTATCTTACCAAGCTAACGGTCAGGCTGAGCAAAGCACATCCATCTACACCATTGGTAATATCTGGCATGACTTCATCAATCCAAATCATGTGAGCATTGGACGGGACAGCGTGCGTGAGAAATTCAACAACACATGGGGTGAATTGGGTGTGGGGGTTCAGATTCCTGTTGCCAAGCAAAGCAATATTTATGCTGATGTTCGCTACGAACATAACTTTGGCAACAGCAAACACCAAAGCTTCCGTGGCAGCATAGGTTTTAAAGTAAACTGGTAACACACTAATTAGAGCAACTTTTGCCACTAGGTATTTATTTAATAATTTATTTACCTAGTGGTCTTTTTTTTTCCATTTCTCAAACTGTCATTTTTAAAATTTAGTCAGAATATCGGATGAATAATAAAAACAATATTTGATTACTTTCACCAAAAACGTTTGTCTATGAGACTTATTAAAACAAATACATAACCAAACCAAACACATTGCATCATTAATACAATTACACCATTATATCTTATACATAATTGATTATTATATTGTAATTTATAAACTATACTCAAATCAGCTAATTCATCTCATTTTAATTGGCCTACAATTATCTCATTTATACTACAACTTATGCATAACTTTGTATATAACTGATAAAAAAGATAATTATTCAAGACATTTGAATATTGTTTTAAATAATATGTTATATTGTTCAATATAATTGAATATTTACATTATTAAATATAGATTAAATTAATTAAGAATAATAAAATGACTAAACTATAACTTAATTAAATTTGTATTTTTTATACATTATGAAATTAAAGTTTACATTCATAGCTCTTAGTTATTAATTTATATTTACTAGAATTAAAACATGAATACCATTTATAAAATTATCTGGAATGAAACTTTCAAACAATGGATTGTGACATCGGAATTAGGCAAACGCAGCAAATCCACCTTACGGAAAGTTTTGGTTGCCACTGTTATACTGACCTCGTCCGCTTATTCTTTGGCAAATTGTGGTAGCCGAACTTCAGGTAGTGAAAAATTAATCACGGCTTCCGACGGAAAAAATTGTAAATTAGATAATAATGCTAACATTAACAAATTTGAATTTAAAGGGATCACGCCAATTGTGATCAACAATAATTCAAGTGTGGACTTTACCAATTTTGATTTAATCATAGCAACTTCTACAGGTAATGGTTATGGTATTGAGATAGGTCGAAGAACATCAGGTGGCGAAGCAAGCTTTAATCGCTTAGAAGTTGAAGCCAGTAGTTATACAAACTCTCGAGGAATTATTTTAGGAGAAAATGCTAAGCTAACTGTAAACAATGGTCTGTTAGTTAGAAAATCCTACAACGGCGGTGCCGCTATAGAGTTGGAAAGTAATTCCAATATGATGAAAATCAATGGTCAAGCCATGATACGGACAGATAGTGGTGATAATGGCTACGGCACAGATGGTATACGTAGCATGGGTACGGTAGAATTTCAAAGGCTCTCTATTAAAATTGAAAAAGCTGGTTGGGGTATTGACTTAAGAGGAGGAAATCTAACCTTAGCTGGATTAGCAGCTATAGTTTATAACAAAAATAATGGCATACGCATGCGAGAAGGAAAAATAACAAACCTTCAACACCTTATGTTAATGAGTCATGACATTAATAATCCGAATTCTGCAATTCTTAGCACGGCAGAAGCAGGAAAAGAGACTGAGTTTGTTAATGAAAAGGGCACTGTAGAAATTTTTAATTCGGACGGTTTCACCCATACTGGTGCCGGTACATTAAAAATAGTGAATCATTCTGGAGCTGAGATGATCAGTGGAATTGAGGCTGAATCAAATCCTATCTTAAAAAATATATCTGGCGGAACCATTGATAGCAACAATGCAGGTCTATTACATGGAAAAATTGCGGCTGAAGCTGGAGTGATTAATCTGACCAATACCGGAACTTGGCAAACAACAGGCTCCTCCAAATTAACTAATGTCGACAATTCTGGGACAATTGAATTTTTTCGCCCTACTAATTACTCCACTAAGCATGATTTTTATACCATCGATATCACCGGCAATTACGTCGGCAATAATGGTATTGTAAAAATGCATACCATATGGAACGCACCTGGCGATGAAAATGGTGACAATTCCCAGTCTGATGTACTGAATATTGCCGGTACGGCAACAGGCTCTACAACCATCATTCCCGTTTCTGCCGATGGACAGGAGAATATCATTGATGGCGATGTAAAACAGGTAAATAAAGTGATTAATACCATTCCCGTTGTGAAAGTAACTCAAGGAGGAGGTGTTAATGCCTTTACTGGTGCTGCTGAAACCACCGGTATGACCGCGGTTCAATTAGCAAAGCGAACGACCGCAACAGGAGTAGATGAGTATTATTGGTCAATGACCGCATCAAACAATGGTGGCGGTAATGGTAACGGCACTGGTGATGGTAACGGCACTGGCGGTGGTAATGGCACTGGCGGTGGTAATGGCACTGGCGGTGGTAATGGCTCTGGCGGTGGTAACGGCACTGGCGGTGGCAATGGCACTGGCGGTGGCAATGGCACTGGCACAGGTAACGGCACTGGTGGCGGAAATTCTGGCAACAATAAAGGCACACTTATTTATGCCGATGCTGTAGCCGGCTATACCCTTATGCCTCGTGTCAATCTGGAACAGGGATTTGCCAGCTTGGCCACTTTGCGTGAACGCCGCGATAATACTTTTGTGGACAACGGCAAAGGCAATACTTGGGCTCGTACCTTTGGCAAACATCAGCAACAAGACGGCAACCTTCGTCTCAATTTGGAATCTGATATCTACGGTCTGCAAATTGGACATGACTTCTGGAACAGTCAAACCGCCAACAACGGCCTTAACCTTCTTGGTGGTTATCTCTCCTACAGCAGAGCCAATACCGATTTCTCTGATCAATACCATGCCAAAAACGGGTTGATTATTGCTGATAAAAAAACTGGCAAGGGCAAATCTGACAACATCAGCTTAGGTTTGACCAATACCTTCTATGCCGCTAACGGTACCTATATTGACTTAGTTGGTCAGCTATCTTATCTGCACAATAAATACACCGCCAATACCGGTTACAACCCTGACAGTCAGGATGGTTGGGGTATGGCTTTGTCTGCTGAGGTCGGTCGTTCTATTCCAATACGCAATTCTAACTGGTCTATTGAGCCTCAGGCACAATTGGTGTATCAATACTTGAACTTAGATAGCTTCAATGATGGTATTCGCCACATCGATCAGAATAATCCCGATGCTTTACGTGGCCGCGTTGGACTGGCTTTATCTTACCAAGCTAACGGTCAGGCTGAGCAAAGCACATCCATTTACACCATTGGTAATATCTGGCATGACTTCATCAATCCAAATCATGTAAGCATTGGTCGGGACAGCGTGCGTGAGAAATCCAACAGCACATGGGGTGAATTGGGTGTAGGTGTTCAGATCCCTGTTGCCAAGCAAAGTAATATTTATGCTGATGTTCGCTACGAACATAATTTTGGCAGCAGCAAACACCAAAGCTTCCGTGGCAGCATGGGTTTTAAAGTGAACTGGTAACACAGTAATCAGTGCAGCTTTGCCACTGGGTATACAAAGAATTAACCGTATACTCAGTGGCATTTTTTATCATTTCAAAAACAATAAGATACTTCAAAAACTGGGAAAATCAAAATATTATAATTTAAATTAATTTTAGTAAATAAAAAAAATAATATTTTTTTCTTAAGCCAAAATTTTTTTTCTTAAATTCCTACTTAAAATAAATCAGCTTCATTCTGGGCATGGCTTGCAGCTCAAAATCTTCATACATGAATTCCTATCCTACTATTATTCACATATTAAAAATTATAAAAAATATATTCTAAACGTATATTAAGTCCCTGTATTTCTTGCATTTTTAATTAATAAAACCTACACTAATTTAGTTTGAGAATTAAATTATGGGTTACCAATTGCCTATCCTTAAATAAATAATTTCCAAAAACACTTTGTACATCAATATCAATCAAGCAGTGGGGAATAGCTATGAACAGAATTTATAGAATAATTTGGAACTCACTATTGAATCAATGGATCGTAGCTTCTGAACTGGCAAAACGTGGCAAAACACACAGCATCAAACCAATTTCTCTGCTGGCTTTAAGTGGTTTAAGTGCTTATGCAATGGCAGATTGTCAGATCAATCCTAACCAAATTATCGTTAACCAAAGTGCAGGTACATATTGCCAGATTAGCGGGGAAGAATATGTAGGGGGTGATGATAACGTTGTGGTTGTTGATAATGAGGGGATGGCAAAATTTAACGCCAATAAGGTTAAGCTGACCAGCACTGGTCAAAATCACGCTTTGCTTGTTGGTAACCCAGAATCTGCCACTGATAAAGGTGGCTTTGTCGATTTTCAGGGTAATTTAACCATTAATTCAGATGCCAATATCAATCCCAATAATACTAAAAAAGATGCTCGGGCCAGTGCTATCGTCCTTGGTAACCTTAGTCACCTAACCATTAATGGTAATCTGCAAATCGATCATCACGATCATACCAATACCACAACATTTAAACCGGGAAGTGCCATTCGTTTGGCCTCGAAAAATCTTTTGAATCCAAGTTCGTTAACCGTCAAAGGAACCACCCAAATTACGTCAAATGGCGATGGAATATTAAATGGTGATGAATCTGATCCTACTAAACGAGGAGGCAAACTTCAGTTTGATGGTGAAGTCAAGCTTAAAACTGAAAATAATGGCATTATTAACCATGCTGGTACCATTATTTTTAAAGAAAATGTTTCGATAAAGAGCACAAATGGCTCTGCCATCAAGCAAGCTCCAGACCATTTATCCAACTCTATCACAAGTGGTATTGTTGCCGAGAAAGATGTCACCTTAGAGTCCAATGGCAATGAAAATACCTTGAATATCTATGGCGGTAATAGCATATTTAAAGGTATTACTATTTTAAAAGCGTCTGGCAATGGAGATACAGAAGAAGCTTCTTCAACAGCCCTATTTGTTAAAGATGGTTTAGTTCAATTTGATAATAATGTAAGCGCAACAACATATTTTCCTACTACTCCGGGTCCTTTTAACCATAGAAATGCCACGGCTATAAAAATCAGAGGTGGAAAAACCATTATTAACAATTCCATAAGTTTCACGAGTAATAGTATGTATGACACAGCTTATGGACTTGATATCTCTGGCGGTGAATTAATTTTGGGAACAGATAACTGGGGAGTAACCAATCAAGCACCTGTAATTAATATGACAAATGGGAAGATATCGGTAACTGAAGACAGTCTGTCGATGAGACTGAATACCATTTCTGCTCAAACCGTCATCAACATATCTGGTGGAGAGTTTACTTTAACAAAATTTAATGACCTAATCTCTCCGGGTATAGACACTAAGGGTATCACTTTATCTGGAGGGAAATTAACATTAAACGGAAACACATTTATTCGTGTTAAAAGCGATTGTCTATCTGTTTCTGGTGGAGAAATAAATTTATTAGAAAATTCGAGCACTAAATTAGAGGCATACTCTGTAGAAAATGGATCAAGTCTGGTTATGTCAGGCGGTAAATTTACTTTGGCAGATAATACAACATTGATAAGTTCCAGAGAGAATGGAATTACCATGACTGGCGGTTTAATCAACTTAAACACATCTACATCCGTACAAGGCGCGCTATATGGAATTTTAATGAGCGGTGGCGAAATCAGACCTTTAGAAGATAGGGATACAGAACTTAACATCACGGGGATTATGAATTCAATTACCATGAATGGTGGTCTATTTACACTTGCTAAAAAATCCACCTTGAATATGAATTATGAGTTTGACAATATTATTGTCAATGGTGGCACTTTGGTTTTCAATGAACTGACTGATATTAGTAGCCAGGAAGGTAATGGTATCAATATGTCTGGCGGTAAGATTTTATCCACCGGTTCGAACCCTACTCTAATCATCAACAATTCCTCTTCTGGCAAGCCGATCAATATTTCTGGTGGTGAGTTTGATTTCAACGGGCAGGCTACGATTAGCAGCCGTGATAACAGTATCTTTATCAGTGGCGGCAAAGCCAGATTTAATGGGATAACCGATATTAAATCTGAACATTTTGTGCCAGTACAAATTGAAAATGGTGAGCTTACGCTATCTCAAAACACCACTATTCATGCCAACAGTCACACTGATGAAGCAATTAGCCTGCGTGGGGGTAAATTAACTCTGGCAGGTACAACCCAATTCGATACGGCTGGTAACCCTTTTATCGTCATGTCTGGTGGCACATTACATACCGCTGGTGAATTAAAGAGCTTTTCTGCCCCTACTCCCGTTTGGATCAGTAGTAATGTGCCTAATGGTGAAACCGCACGAATTATAAACAGCGACAAGCTGGTCATAGACTCCGATGAACATTTAAATGAGGATATGATCAACCATAATGGTGCCGGTACCCTTAACATTACCAATACAGCCACCGGCAACATCACTAAAACAAATGGCTTAATCTTCACCAATTCCTCTACCGGAACCATTGAAGTAGATAATGCAGGTACAATGGTTGGTCAGCTTCATCCTGGCAACGGTATAATCAATCTGAATAATCACTCTTCCGGCATCTGGAAGTTGACCGCTGATTCTGCAATCAACAATTTAACTAATGCGGGTAAAATACAACTCTCTCAGCCTGCATCTATTACCCGCAGCGCGGATGCATTCCATACCTTGACCATTCGTGAAAATTATCATGGACAAAATGGTATTATCGAAATGCACACCATTTGGAATAAGTCTGAGGTCGGCAATGAGCACAGCTCTCAATCAGATAAGCTGATTATTTATGGTCAAGCTGATGGAACGACTACTCTCGTCCCAGTAAAAGACAAGGAAGAGAATATCATTGATGGAAATATTCAGCAGGTAGCTTCAGCTATAGATTCTAATCCGGTAATCTATGTGCATACTAGTGGTGACAATGTCTTTACAGGTATAGCCAAAACCACCGGTGCCAGCGAAGGTCAATTAAAAAAACGTACCACAAATGCAAATAAAGATGAGTATTATTGGTCTATCACCGCTGACACGACTGGTCCTGTTGAGCCTGTTAAGCCTGAAAAACCCAAACTAATATACGCCGATGCTGTAGCCGGCTATACCCTTATGCCTCGTGTCAATCTGGAACAGGGCTTTGCCAGCTTAGCTACTTTGCGTGAACGCCGCGGTAATACTTTTGTTGAAGACGGTAAAAGTCGTACTTGGGCTCGTACCTTTGGCAAACATCAGAAACAAGACGGTAACCTTCGTCTCAATCTGGATACCGATATCTACGGTCTGCAAATTGGACATGACTTCTGGAACAGTCAAACCGTCAACAATGGCCTTAACCTTCTTGGCGGTTATCTCTCCTACAGCAGAGCCAATACCGATTTCTCTGATCAATACCATGCCAAAAACGGGTTGATTATTGCTGATAAAAAAACCGGCAAAGGCAAATCCGACAACATCAGCTTAGGTCTGACCAATACCTTCTATGCCGCTAACGGTACCTATATTGACTTAGTTGGTCAGCTATCTTATCTGCACAATAAATACACCGCCAATACCGGTTACAACCCTGACAGTCAGGATGGTTGGGGTATGGCTTTGTCTGCTGAGGTCGGTCGTTCTATTCCAATACGCAATTCTAACTGGTCTATTGAGCCTCAGGCACAATTGGTGTATCAATACTTGAACTTAGATAGCTTCAATGATGGTATTCGCCACATCGATCAGAATAATCCCGATGCTTTACGTGGCCGCGTTGGACTGGCTTTATCTTACCAAACTGCTGGCAAATCTGGTCAGAGCACATCCATCTACACCATTGGTAATATCTGGCATGACTTCATCAATCCAAATCATGTGAGCATTGGTCGGGACAGCGTGCGTGAGAAATTCAACAGCACATGGGGTGAATTGGGTGTAGGGGTTCAGATCCCTGTTGCCAAGCAAAGTAATATTTATGCTGATGTTCGCTACGAACATAATTTTGGCAGCAGCAAACACCAAAGCTTCCGTGGCAATATTGGCTTTAAAGTGAACTGGTAATGTAACACTCCTCGATACTGCGCCAAAGAGAATACCATGAATATCCGTATGCTCTTTGGTCAATTTCACCCAAATGTCATAGTAGTTATCCATATACTACATAAACTAAATAATAGATAAATTAATTTAAGTAAAGTTTATAAAATGTTGTCTGATTTTATCGAAACTTTAAATTTAATAAATATATAGATTGAGTGATCAAGTTTGTATTCTGGGTATAGCTCTGAGCACAAAATAATTTCCAATTAGTTCTGAATTTAATAATCATTCACATATTAAAAATTAATAAAACAACATCCATAATGAATATTAAGCATTTGTATTTATTGTATTTTTATTTGACAAATCTTACACTAATTTAGTATTTGAAGTTGATTTTATGTTATCGATTGCAAATTTCGAAACATAAAGTGATCAAATCAGTATGTACATCAATATCAATAAAGCAGTGGAAAATAGCTATGAACAGAATTTATAGAATAATTTGGAACTCACTATTGAATCAATGGATCGTAGCTTCTGAACTGGCAAAACGTGGCAAAACACACAGCATCAAACCGATCTCATTGCTGGCTTTAAGTGGTTTAAGTGCTTATGCAATGGCAGATTGTCAGATCAATTCTAACCAAATTATCGTTAACCAAAGTGCAGGTACATATTGCCAGATTAGCGGCACTGAGTACATCGGTAGTGATAACAATGTTGTTATTGTTGACAATGAGGGGATGGCAAAATTTAACGCCAATAAAGTTAAGCTGACCAGCACTGGTCAAAATCACGCTTTGCTTGTTGGTAACCCAGAATCTGCCACTGATAAAGGTGGCTTTGTCGATTTTCAGGGTAATTTAACCATCAATTCAGATGCCAATATCAATCCCAATAATACTAAAAAAGATGCTCGGGCCAGTGCTATCGTCCTTGGTAACCTTAGTCACCTAACCATTAATGGTAATCTGCAAATCGATCATCACGATCATACCAATACCACAACATTTAAACCGGGAAGTGCCATTCGTTTGGCCTCGAAAAATCTTTTGAATCCAAGTTCGTTAACCGTCAAAGGAACCACCCAAATTACGGCAAATGGCGATGGAATATTAAATGGTGATGAATCTGATCCCACCAAACGAGGAGGCAAACTTCAGTTTGATGGTGAAGTCAACCTTAAAACTGAAAATAATGGCATTATTAACCATGCTGGTACCATTATTTTTAAAGAAAATGTTTCGATAAAGAGCACAAATGGTTCTGCCATCAAGCAAGCTCCAGACCATTTATCCAACTCTATCACAAGTGGTATTGTTGCCGAGAAAGATGTCACCTTAGAGTCCAATGGCAATGAAAATACCTTAAATATCTATGGCGGTAATAGCATATTTAATGGTGTTACTAGTTTAAAAGCTTCTGGCAATGGAGATACAGAAGAAGCTTCTTCAACAGCCCTACTTGTTAAAGATGGTTCAGTTCAATTCAATGCAGTAGGCGCAGTAACATCCTATTCTAATATTATGGGTCCTTTTAACCATGGAAATGCCACGGCTATAAAAATCAAAGGTGGAAAAGTTGTCATCAAAGAATATTTATCTTTTGGTACGGCCAGTCACAGCGACACAGCTTATGGACTCGATATTTCTGGCGGTGAAATCGTTTTAGGTAGAAATACGGTAGCTGGAAACGATTACGCACCCTTATTCAATATAACTAATGGAAAAATATCAGTAACTAATGACAGTGACATGATGAGACTAAATACTGTTAACGCGAAGACCATTATCAACATGTCGGGTGGAGAATTTACTTTCACAAAATTTAATGACCTAAACTCTAAGGGTAGTGGCAATATGGGAATCACTTTATCTGGAGGGAAATTAACATTAAACGGGACGACACATATTACTTCCTTAGGAACATCTATTTATATAACAGGCGGCGAAATAAATACCTCGAAAAATACAAATACTGTTTTAATCTCTGCCACACATGGGAATAACCCTAATCTAAATATGTCAGGGGGCAAATTTACTTTAGCTGAAGATACAACTTTGATAAGTCCCTTAGAAACCGGAATTACCATGACTGGCGGTTTAATCAACTTAAACAAATTGACAAAAGTGCAAGGCACGCAGGTAATTTTAATGAGCGGGGGAGAAATCAGACCTTTAGAAGATAGGGATACAGAACTTAACATCATGGGGAAGACGAATTTAATTACCATGAATGGTGGTCTATTTACACTTGCTAAAAAATCCACCTTGAATATGAATTATGAGTTTGACAATATTATTGTCAATGGTGGCACTTTGGTTTTCAATGAACTGACTGATATTAGTAGCCAGGAAGGTAATGGTATCAATATGTCTGGCGGTAAGATTTTATCCACCGGTTCGAACCCTACTTTAATCATCAACAATTCCTCTTCTGGCAAGCCGATCAATATTTCTGGTGGTGAATTTGATTTCAACGGGCAGGCTACGATTAGCAGCCGTGATAACAGTATCTTTATCAGTGGCGGCAAAGCCAGATTTAATGGGATAACCGATATTAAATCTGAACATTTTGTGCCAGTACAAATTGAAAATGGTGAGCTTACGCTATCTCAAAACACCACTATTCATGCCAACAGTCACACTGATGAAGCAATTAGCCTACGTGGGGGTAAATTAACTCTGGCAGGTACAACCCAATTCGATACGGCTGGTAACCCTTTTATTGTCATGTCTGGTGGCACATTACATACCGCCGGTGAATTAAAGAGCTTTTCTGCCCCTACTCCCGTTTGGATCAGTAGTAATGTGCCTAATGGTGAAACCGCACGAATTATAAACAGCGACAAGCTGGTCATAGACTCCAATGAACATTTAAATGAGGATATGATCAACCATAATGGTGCCGGTACCCTTAACATTACCAATACAGCCACCGGCAACATCACTAAAACAAATGGCTTAATCTTCACCAATTCCTCTACCGGAACCATTGAAGTAGATAATGCAGGTACAATGGTTGGTCAGCTTCATCCTGGCAACGGTATAATCAATCTGAATAATCACTCTTCCGGCATCTGGAAGTTGACCGCTGATTCTGCAATCAACAATTTAACCAATGCAGGTAGAATACAACTCTCTCAACCTGCATCTATTACCCGCAGCGCGGATGCATTCCATACCTTGACCATTCGTGAAAATTATCATGGACAAAATGGTATTATCGAAATGCACACCATTTGGAATAAGTCTGAGGTCGGCAATGAGCACAGCTCTCAATCAGATAAGCTGATTATTTATGGTCAAGCTGATGGAACGACTACTCTCGTCCCAGTAAAAGACAAGGAAGAAAATATCATTGATGGAAATATTCAGCAGGTAGCTTCAGCTATAGATTCTAATCCGGTAATCTATGTGCATACTAGTGGTGACAATGTCTTTACAGGTACAGCCAAAACCACCGGTGCCAGCGAAGTTCAATTAGCAAAACGCACTACCGATAAAGGAATAGATGAGTATTATTGGTCGATGGAGGCACTTGATGACGGCAGTGGCAAAAACATATATGCCGATGCTGTAGCTGGCTATAGCGTTATGCCTCGCGTTAATCTGGAACAGGGCTTTGCTAGCTTGGGCACGCTGCGCGAACGTCGGGGCAATGTGACCTGCTTTGAATGCTTTACTTCTGACAATCGCCACACCTGGGCTCGCGCCTTCGGCAAACATCAGAAACAAGATGGTAAGCTACGCCTTAATCTGGACACCGATATCTACGGTGTGCAAATCGGGCATGACTTTTGGGCTAAACAAACGGCCAACAACGGCTTAAATATGCTTGGGGCCTACCTTGCTTACAGCCATGCTGCTACCGATTTTTCCGATCAATACCGCGCCAGAAATGGTCTGATTATTTCTGATAAAAAAACCGGTGAAGGCAAATCCGACAGTATTAGTTTGGGGCTAACCAATACCTATTATGGTGCTAATGGCTCTTATCTGGATCTGGTTGGTCAGTTATCTTATCTGCACAATAAATACTCTGCTCGTAGCGGTAAAAATCCTGACAGTCAGGACGGCTGGGGTGCGGCTGTGTCCGCCGAAGTGGGTCGTACCCTGCCCTTGCGCCAATCTAACTGGTCTGTAACGCCTCAGGCACAATTGGTTTACCAGATGGTGGATTTAGATTCTTTTAACGATGGCATTCGCCATGTTGATCAAAACAATCAGGATGCATTACGTGGACGAATTGGTTTAAGGCTGGAATATAACGCGGCCGGTCAAGCTGGGCAGGCTGCCTCATTCTATACAGTCGGCAACATCTGGCATGACTTTATCAACCCAAGCCATGTGAGCATTGGTCGGGACAGCATCCGTGAAAAATTCAATACCACATGGGGTGAAATCGGCGTTGGACTACAACTACCGTTGGCACGTAATAGTCAGCTGTATGGTGATGTACGCTACGAACATAACTTTGGTAGCAGCAAACGCCAAAGTTTCCGCGGTAACATTGGCTTAAAAGTGAACTGGTAGGAGTTTGCTTACTGCCGTAACCATAATAGCTTTGTACTTTCGAATGGTTACGGCAATTTCTAATGAATCTATTTAAATTAATTTCATATTACTTAAATTCAATCCATCAAATTTTTTTCATTCAAAAATAAATCAACCTTCTCATTCGCGTATTTAATCGCAAAGCACAATATTCCAATTTCATTTTATAATCATTAAAATCATATAGTTACAATAAAACAAATTGATATAAAAATTAATAAATATAACTTAAAAAGTTACGAAATATATAACTTTAAGCATTTAATTCTAAATTAAGCATTATATATCTTAACTTAATTGATTTATATAAAAATAAAATCTAAACTAAGTAGCTTTAATGTAATAACTTGTTAATTTTATTTATTAAAATTGTAGTAACACGATTCAGAATTCAATAACAATTCGTAGACAAAACTTGGGAAATAGATATGAATAAAATATATAAAATAATATGGAATTCAGTTAAAAGACAATGGATCGTCACTTCCGAACTCGCTAACAGAGGAAAAACCAAAAGCTTAAAATTAATTGCTGTCGCCACCTTAACCAGTCTATCGGCTTATTCGATGGCAACATGCAATATAAGCAATTCACAAGTGAGTGTGGATAATTCTGGCAACACAGCTTGTTCCATCCAATCTGGTACTTATGAGAGAGGCTCTGCAACCAATGATGTCATCACCGTCAAAGATAAAGGTATCGCCGTAGTCAATGGTAATCTCCAAGTCAAAAACACTGGTCAATATCACGCCATTGTCGTTGGCACCCCATACTCAAACCGTGATGGAGGGCAGCTGACCATCAACGGGGATTTAAATATTGATTCTGATGCCAGAATAAATGTTGATGACAACAGGACAAATGCACGTCCCTCGGGTCTTTTAATTGGCGATCTCAGTCAAGTTACCATTAAGGGAAATGTAAACATTGTTCATATGGAAAATGAAGAAGGAGGTGGGGTAGGAAAAAAATATGCTTCTGGTGCACCGATTCGCGTCTGGAATAAAATTGCTGGTAACAGTTCTTTAATAGTAGAAGGTGAAACCCGCCTGAAATCCAATGGCGATGGCATTCGCAATGGCGAGGAACATAACACTCTTTCGCAAATGAAAGGTGGAAATCTGACATTTAATAAAAAAGTAGATATTGATGTAGTGTTTGTAGGGTTAAAAAATAATGCCGGTAAAGTAACGTTCAAAGATGATACAAATATTTTTGCAGCAGATGGCATATCAATTGTTCAGACACATGCAAATGGAAAAATTCTTGCAGAAAAGGATCTTACCCTTACCTCACGCGGAGTACATAATGCCATCGATATATATGGAGGGAAAATAGACGCCCAAAAAAAGACCACCATTTCCACTGAAGGATCTGGAACTACTCATGGTGTAACTTCTTCAGCCGTGTTTATCACTGATGGAGAAATTACATTTGGAGAGGAGTTGATAGCGACTACAAACGGTACATCAACTGCTATTAATCTATTTGGAAATGGTGATGTGTTTCAATTAGAAGGGGGTACTATTCACCTCGCCCAAAAAAATACCTTAACCGCTGAAAACAATGGACATGGCATTTTTATGACCGATGGAGAAGTGACCAGTAACAATGTGAATAGTTTGGATATTAAGGTAAACAAAGGCAAGGCGATATTTGTTAAAGGTGGCGATCTAAGTATCAAAAATACGACCATTTCTAAAGTGGATTCTGGACAGGCTATCGAACTGGCAGGTGGGCGCTTTTCCACGCATGGTTATCTACAATTCGAGCAATCTTCTGCAGATACCGCCGCCATCCACAGCACAGTTGTCAGTAATCAAACCGCAGAGTTTATCAATACCGGTAGTTTAAATATCAGTAATCTATCTGATATGACTGATATTATTAATCATGAAGGCAGCGGTACACTGGATGTGTATAACTCTGGTAATCTGATAACAACCAAAGGTAAAGCATTAGCCAATACCAGCAACGGATCGATCATAGCTTTAAATGAAGGTGGGGTAATATCCGGTCAGATTGATGCAGGTAACGGCATTATCAATCTGGAGAACCTAAATTATGGGAGTTATATAGGTAGATGGGAAAATACTGGTAAGTCAATTCTGAACAACCTCACCAATGAAGGAATCATCGAATTCAAGCATCATCCAGCCGTTACCCGCGCTAGCAATAATTTCGATACCATCGAAGTTAAAGGAGATTATATTGGCAGGAATAATGCCACTTTAAAAATGCACACTGTATGGAATCATCCCGGCGATATCGATGGTACTAATTCATATTCTGATCAATTCATCATTCAAGGTACTGCCTCAGGACAAACCACGGTTATTCCAGTTGCTGCAGACGGCACAGAGAACAAAATTGATGGCGATGTTCAACAGCTTAAGACACAAATAAATACTATTCCTGTGGTTAAAGTTGGGCACAGTGGCACTGATAGGGCCTTTATCGGTACAGCACATACCACCGGCGTCGCCGAGGTTCAGTTAGCAAAACGCACTACCGCAGGCGCAGACGAGTATTTTTGGTCTATAACGGCTTCTAATGATGATGGTGGTGGTTCTGGTGGTGGCACGGATGGCGGCACTGATGGTGGTGGTTCTGGTGGTGGCACCGGCGGAGGAAATTCTGGTAAAAATAAAGGCACGCTTATTTATGCCGATGCTGTAGCCGGCTATACCCTGATGCCTCGCGTTAATCTCGAACAGGGCTTTGCCAGCTTGGGCACGCTGCGCGAACGTCGGGGCAACATGACCTGCGCTGATTGCTCTATTTCCGGCAATCGCCACACCTGGGCTCGCGCCTTCGGCAAACATCAGAAACAAGATGGTAAGCTACGCCTTAATCTGGACACCGATATCTACGGTCTGCAAATCGGACATGACTTTTGGGCTAAACAAACGGCCAACAACGGCTTAAATATGCTCGGGGCCTACCTTGCCTACAGCCATGCTGCTACCGATTTTTCCGATCAATACCGCGCCAGAAATGGTCTGATTATCGCTGATAAAAAAACCGGTGAAGGCAAATCCGACAGCATTAGTTTGGGGCTAACCAATACCTACTATGGTGCTAATGGCTCTTATCTGGATCTGGTTGGTCAGTTATCTTATCTGCACAATAAATACTCTGCTCGTAGCGGTAAAAATCCTGACAGTCAGGACGGCTGGGGTGTGGCTGTATCCGCCGAAGTGGGTCGTACCCTGCCCTTGCGCCAATCTAACTGGTCTGTAACGCCTCAAGCACAATTGGTTTACCAGTTGGTGGATTTAGATTCTTTTAACGATGGCATTCGCCATGTTGATCAAAACAATCAGGATGCATTACGTGGGCGAGTTGGTTTAAGGCTGGAATATAACGCGGCCGGTCAAGCTGGGCAGGCTGCCTCATTCTATACAGTCGGCAACATCTGGCATGACTTTATCAACCCAAGCCATGTGAGCATTGGTCGGGACAGCATCCGTGAAAAATTCAACACCACATGGGGTGAAATCGGCGTTGGACTACAACTACCGTTGGCACGTAATAGTCAGCTATATGGTGATGTACGCTACGAACATAACTTTGGCAGCAGTAAACACCAAAGTTTCCGCGGCAACATTGGCTTAAAAGTGAACTGGTAGGATTTTGCTTACTGCCGTAACCACGGTTATAAATTTCTGATTTATAGCCATGGTTACGCTAGATTGTTTGGACAAACGAACCTATGTGAATTTACTCCAATTTATTGAATTTAAATTAAAATATCTAATTTATCACAGTGTAAATACAATAATTACAATATTTTATAAAAGCATAAAAGATAATTAAAATGTAATTAAAATGCCTACATATTTAAAATAAATAATTATAAAAAGTAATTCAAAATAAATAAACGTAACTTAAAAATTCATTATCAATTTCACTTTAAGCATATAATTGCAAATTAATCTATAAACATATTACCCCAATTGATTTATATATAAATTAAATTTAAACTTAAGCGTTTTATCGAAAATAATGGTTAAGTTTTTTTATTAAAATTAGTTAAATACAGAAAAATATTTTGCTATCTCGCGTATATAACTTGGGGAAACGGGCATGAATAAAATATATAAAATAATCTGGAATGCTGTCAAAAGACAATGGATTGTCACTTCCGAACTTGCCAGCAGAGGAAAAAACAAAAGCATAAAATTAATCACACTTGCTACGCTAACCACGATATCAAGCTATTCAATGGCAGCAACTACTTGTCAAATAAATTCTGACCAAATCATAGTCAGTGGAAATGGGTCAGCTTGTTACATCCCATCAGACACTTATGAAGAAGTGAATAATGCCAGCCATAATGTGGCCACTGTTGACAATCAAGGAAACGCCATAATTAATGGAGATATTACTTTAAAAAGTAAAGGGCAAAATCATGCCTTGCAAATAAGTACACCTGTAGATTTTCCAAGTTCTCCTACTCTCGGCGGCACAGTCAAAGTTGATGGTACGCTGAACATCGATACTGATGCTCAAGCCAACAGTGATACATCCAGAATGGGGGTGCGACCAAGTGGTATATTAATGAGTGATTATGGTCAATTAACAGTGGAAAATAATCTAAATGTTAACCATATAGACCATTACTATGACGGCGCTCAACCTGCAAATACTCAATTTTTACCTGGAGCGGCGATCCGTATTTGGAACCGCGATCCCAATACCAGTTCAATACATGTAAAAGGCGAAACAACCATTAAATCTAATGGACATGGTATCAGCAATGGTCATAGAGAGTATAACCTTCTTATACATAAAGGTGGAATCTTAACTTTTGATGATTTTGTTAACATTAACACCACTCATGACGGCATACAAAACAATGCAGGAGAAATAACGTTCCACAAAACAGCTCACATTGAATCTGAAAAAGGAATGGGTATATTTCAATCAACCAACGGCGGAACAATCCATGCACGGGAAGATCTGACTCTGATCACCCATGATCTAAATAATGCACTGAATATTGATGCCGGCACCGTTAAAATTGATGGTAAAGCCACCATTACCACCACAGGCAAGGGCCACAATGATTGGGAATCATCGACAGCCATTTATATATATGGTGGTGAAATCACCTTTGGAAGAGAGTTAACGGCCACAACTAGTAATAACTATACTGATTCCTCAAACCCGCAGACCCCAAGTGGTACCATTATTACTGATCCTGCTCATCCAGATTCTCGTCAAGGCGACCCTGGACACTATGGTACAGTTATCAGAGTAAAAAAAGGGACCATCAATCTGGCTACCAATACAGAGCTAACTGCTACTGGCGTCGGAAATGGCATTAAAATAAATGATCGTAATGGGATTATCAACCTCAATAAGAATACGAAGATAAACACAGCACAGGGAAATGCGATTTTACTTATTGATGGTCAGCTGAACGCTACTCCCAATAGCGAAACTTTAATTGCCACAACCGACGGTCTCGGCAACGTTATCAGAATGGATAATGGTCTAATTAATTTGACTAAACAGACAGAGCTGACGGCTAACGGGGCTGGCAATGGCATCCTGATGAATAACGGTGAGCTCAATCTTAATGAGAATACAACGATTACAACAAAACAAGGTAATGCTATTTTCATTAAAGATGGTGAAATAAAAGCCAATTCGAATAGCAATGTGTTAACTGCCACCACAACCGACAGTGGCCATGTGATTCAAATGGATGGGGGCACCGCTACCTTAGCTCAATCAACCACATTAAATGCTACCGGTCGTGGTCATGGCATCCTGATCAGTGGCGGTCAGCTTAACCTCAAAAACCTTACTGAGATCAATAGCATTCAGGGAGATGCGATCCAGATGAATGGGGGTAGCATCAATCAAAATAACAGTGCAGACACTTTGACTGCGACGACAACTGGCACCGGTAACGTGATCACTATGCACAATGGTACACTCACTGTTGCTAAAAATACCGCTCTAAACGCTACAGGTACTGGTCATGGTATTGATATCTATAACGGTACGATCAATCTCAGTAACCAAACCACCATTAAGACCAAAGATGGCCATGGCATTAATTTCCGTGGTGGACAAATAAATACACTGACAACGCTTAATGCCTCCACCGAAGGTAGCGGTAATGTCATCAATATGCTTGGGGGTCAATTCACCACAGCTACAAACACCCAACTCCAAGCTCAAGGTAATGGCACCGGTATCACCATACACGATGGTCTACTTACTTTGAATACCCAGACCAACATCACCACACAAGCTAATCATGCTATTGAATTCAAAGGTGGAACAATAACCAATAATGGCAAAATAACGATCAATAGTCCTAGCGATCGGGCGCAAGTGTATAGCAGTACCTCAAACGGACAAATCTCAACCTTTAATAACCACGGCGAATTAAAGACACATACTGCGCCCGCTGGCATGTTTAGCCATGGTGGAAATGGTACCTTCAACATTAACAATACAGGTACCCTTTCTTCTGTCGGTGGTGCTTTATTGACCAATACGGCTGACGGTACGATTGAAGTGAACAATTCTGGCAGTCTGACTGGTCTTATCAATGCTGCAAACGGCACCATTAATTTGACCAATAGTGCCATCTGGGAAAATATGGGTGATTCAAAGCTGAACAACCTAACCAATAAAGGCAGCATTGTATTCAAGCATAATCCAGCCGTTACCCGCGGAAGCAATGATTTTAATAAAATTGAAGTTAAAGGAGATTATATTGGCAGGAATAATGCCACTTTAAAAATGCACACTGTATGGAATCATCCTGGTGATATTAATGGTGCCCATTCATATTCTGATCAATTCATCATTCAAGGTACTGCCACAGGACAAACCACGGTTATTCCAGTTGCTGCAGACGGCACAGAGAACAAAATTGATGGCAATGTTCAACAGCTTAAGACACAAATAAATACTATTCCTGTGGTTAAAGTTGGGCACTCTGGTGCTGATAGAGCCTTTATCGGTACAGCATATACCACCGGCGTCGCCGATATTCAGTTAGCAAAACGCACTATCGCAGGCGCAGACGAGTATTTTTGGTCTATAACGGCTTCTAATGATGATGATGGTGATGGTGGCAGTACAGATGAAGGAAAATCTGGTAAAAATAAAGGCACACTCATTTATGCTGATGCTGTAGCTGGCTATACCGTTATGCCTCGCGTTAACCTCGAACAAGGCTTCGCCAGTTTGGGCACGCTGCGCGAACGTCGGGGCAACGTGACCTGCTTTGAATGCTTTACTTCTGACAATCGCCACACTTGGGCTCGCGCTTTCGGCAAACATCAGAAACAAAATGGTAAGCTACGCCTTAATCTGGATACCGATATCTACGGTCTGCAAATCGGACATGACTTCTGGGTTAAGCAAACGGCCAACAACGGCTTAAATATGCTCGGGGTCTACCTTGCTTACAGCCATGCTGCTACCGATTTTTCCGATCAATACCATGCCAGAAATGGTTTGATTATCTCGGATAAAAAAACCGGTAAAGGCAAATCCGACAGCATTAGTTTGGGGCTAACCAATACTTACTATGGTTACAATGGCTCTTATCTGGATCTGGTTGGTCAGTTATCTTATCTGCACAATAAATACACCGCCAATACCGGTAAAAATCCTGACAGTCAGGACGGCTGGGGTGCGGCTGTATCTGCCGAAGTCGGTCGTACCCTGCCCTTACGCCAATCTAACTGGTCTGTAACGCCTCAGGCACAATTGGTTTACCAATTGGTGGATTTAGATTCTTTTCACGATGGTGTTCGCCATGTTGATCAAAACAATCAGGATGCATTACGTGGACGAATTGGTTTAAGGCTGGAATATAACGCCGCCGGTCAAGCTGGAAAGACTGCCTCATTCTATACAGTCGGCAACATCTGGCATGACTTTATCAACCCAAGCCATGTGAGCATTGGTCGGGACAGCATCCGTGAAAAATTCAATACCACATGGGGTGAAATCGGCGTTGGACTACAACTGCCGTTGGCACGCCATAGTCAGCTGTATGGTGATGTACGCTACGAACATAACTTTGGCAGCAGTAAACACCAAAGTTTCCGTGGCAACATTGGCTTCAAAGTGAACTGGTGATTATTCAAATAACACTGCCATTTATATTCTAAAGTTTAAAAACACTTTTCAGAATATAAATGGCAATAAAACCTTTTCTCAGCTTTTCGTATGTCGTTCAATTGTAGATAAATGATTTTTTTAAATAATTTCATTTAAACACAAGATAATTAATTATTACAAAGTTAACCATAGGAAAACATAATTGTAATATTTATTAGATAATGTATACAATTTGCGGTCTGTTGTATATTTTTTTATATTTTACTTAATATCGGATAACCAATGAATCGAATTCACAAAATCATGTGGAGCTCAGTCAAACGACAATGGGTTGTAGTATCAGAACTAGTTAAAAAAGGGAAAGCCAAAAGTGTAAAACTGGCAGTTGTTGCTGCGTTATCGAGTATCCCTTCTCTTGCCATGGCATATTGCGTCAATTCTCCAGGTCGAGGAATTGTGGCAAACGTAGACAGCACATGCGACAATTTTTTTCCAGACCATGCTACCAATACCGATCCAAATAACAATCAACTGTTTGATGATGACGTAATTGTGGTTAATACCGGAGCCACAGTTAACCATTCTGGGGATCTAAAAATTACCAACACCGGTTCACACACCGCCATGATTGTTGGCTCACCTGATGATCCGACAAAAGCACTAGCAACTGTAAACATTGATGGCAACCTGACTATTAATACTGATGCGGATTTAAATGCAACCAGACCAGATGTATTTCCTAGTGGGATACTACTCGGAGATAACAGCAAACTGATTATTAAAGGCAATCTTGACATTACTCAAACTGACAATCATGATGCAAATTGGGGAAAAGGCGCCCCAATTAGAGTTTGGAATGCTGAAGCCAATAACAGTACTATGATTGTTGAAGGCATCACCACCATTACATCTAATGGCGATGGTATTCGCAATGGCGAGGAAACTCAAAGCCTTTCAACTCATAAAGGCGGTAATCTGATTTTTAAAGATTTAGTCAGAATAGATTCCCAGTATGTAGGTCTGAAAAATAATGCAGGCACCATTCTTTTTGATAAAGGAATTGAAATCAATTCCCGAGATGGCATTGGTCTTATTCAAACACAGAATGGTGGCTCCATCACTTCTAATGGGAATCTAACATCAATTGCTGACGGTTGGCATAATAATATGATTATTAAAGGCGGAGAGCTGACTGTTAACGGCGATGCTAACATCATCACTTCCGGAAGCGGCAAAGATGCAGGTCAACCAGGCTTTGATGAATCAAATGCCTCATCCTCTGCCATTTTTGTTGATCAATCAAATCCATCGGCTGAATCTAAAATTCAATTTAAAGGTTCAAATTTAAATGCATCAACTTATAGCTCTACCGGATTGAACAAATACGGTATAGGTGATGTAATTAAAATGCGTGGTGGTTATATTGCTTTGGCTAAGAATAATTATTTAACAGCCAGAGGTTCAGGTAATGGTATAACGCTATCAGATGGCACCATTACTGCAGCAGATAACTCATCCAAAATATTAAACATCACCACCGATGAAGGCAAAGCCATATACATGACAGGTGGCTTACTGCATTTGAATAAAACTGAAATTACCAAAAATTCATTTGATGCCAATGATAATAGCACTCGCAACACGATTGAATTAGCAGGCGGTAAACTCGTTGTTTCCGATAGTATTAAGGTATCAAAATCTCAAGACTCAACGTTAATACACAGCACAGTGGTTTCAGGCCAAACTGCAGATTTTTCAACGACAAGTTCAGGTAACATAGATCTGAGTAGCAACAATCCTAGTGGCGAGATTGAAAACATTATTAAGCATGATGGTACAGGTACTCTAAATGTTGAGAATAATGGCCAACTCATCGCTCGTCAGTACCTATTTCAAAACACCACTACCGGCAAGATCAACGTTTCCAACAATACCGGTGCTGTACTGTCTGGCATGATTGATTCTGGTGGAGGTGTCATTGATCTGAATAATACAGGTACCTGGGAAATCACTGCAGAATCAAAGCTCACCAACGTAACCAATGCTGGCACCATTGTATTCAAACACCCATTAGCCACTACTCGCAGTAATGACCCATTTTTTGAGCTAAATATTACCGGTGATTACGCTGGTAATGGCTCGATAAAAATGCATACTGTATGGAATGCTCCTGGTGATGAAACCGGCACCCATTCCAATTCTGATGTATTGAAGATTGCCGGTACGGCAACAGGCTCTACCACCATCATTCCCGTTTCAGCTAATGGCGCTGAAAATATCATTGATGGCAATATACAACGGGTGAACAAAGTGATTAACACTATTCCCGTTGTAACCGTAGCTCAAGGAGGAGGCGTTAATGCCTTTACTGGAACAGCTCAAACCACTGGAGTCGCCGCGGTTCAATTAGCAAAACGAACGACCGCAACAGGAGTAGATGAGTATTATTGGTCAATGACCGCATCAAACAATGGTGGCGGTAATGGGAACGGCACTGGCGGTGGTAATGGCACTGGTGGTGGTAATGGCACTGGTGGTGGTAACGGCACTGGTGGTGGTAATGGCACTGGCGGTGGTAATGGCACTGGTGGTGGTAATGGCACTGGCGGTGGTAACGGCACTGGTGGTGGTAATGGCACTGGTGGTGGTAATGGCACTGGTGGTGGTAATGGCACTGGCGGTGGTAATGGCACTGGCACAGGTAACGGCACTGGCGGTGGTAATGGCACTGGCACAGGTAACGGCACTGGCACAGGTAACGGCACTGGCACAGGTAACGGCACTGGCACAGGTAACGGCACTGGCACAGGTAACGGCACTGGTGGCGAAAATTCTGGCAACAATAAAGGCACGCTTATTTATGCCGATGCTGTAGCCGGCTATACCCTTATGCCTCGCGTTAATCTGGAACAGGGATTTGCCAGCTTAGCCACTTTGCGTGAACGCCGCGGTAATACTTTTGTTGAAGACGGTAAAGGTCGTACTTGGGCTCGTACCTTTGGCAAACATCAGAAACAAGACGGTAAAACTCGCCTCAATCTGGATACCGATATCTACGGTCTGCAAATTGGACATGACTTCTGGAACAGTCAAACCGCCAACAACGGCATTAACCTTCTTGGCGGTTATCTCTCCTACAGCAGAGCCAATACCGATTTCTCTGATCAATACCATGCCAAAAACGGGTTGATTATTGCTGATAAAAAAACCGGCAAAGGCAAATCCGACAACATCAGCTTAGGTCTGACCAATACCTTCTATGCCGCTAACGGTACCTATATTGACTTAGTTGGTCAGCTATCTTATCTGCACAATAAATACACTGCCAATACCGGTTACAACCCTGACAGTCAGGATGGATGGGGTATGGCTTTGTCTGCTGAAGTCGGTCGTTCTATTCCAATACGCAATTCTAACTGGTCTATTGAGCCTCAGGCACAATTGGTGTATCAATACTTGAACTTAGATAGTTTCAATGATGGTATTCGCCACATCGATCAGAATAATCCCGATGCTTTACGTGGCCGCGTTGGACTGGCTTTATCTTACCAAGCTAACGGTCAGGCTGAGCAAAGCACATCCATTTACACCATTGGTAATATCTGGCATGACTTCATCAATCCAAATCATGTGAGCATTGGTCGGGACAGCGTGCGTGAGAAATCCAACAGCACATGGGGTGAATTGGGTGTAGGGGTTCAGATCCCTGTTGCCAAGCAAAGTAATATTTATGCTGATGTTCGCTACGAACATAACTTTGGCAGCAGCAAACACCAAAGCTTCCGTGGCAATATTGGCTTGAAAGTGAACTGGTAAATTTGAGCAATTTTGCTAGGAAAATAGAGACGAAATATTCATTAATCTCTAATTCAAGTATCAAAAGATTAATTCAATAACTCTCTATTATTATCAGATTAAATCATCAACAAACAGTTTGAATCATTTCAAACTGTTTTTTTTATTGGCTGAGGGAACCAATTTGATTAAAAATTGTTCTTATTTGGTGCCTAAAACAAAAGATTAAACCGCAACCAACAAAAATATAAATTACATTTAATTTATCACAAAATAATAATGATATTCAGAATATTAATTTTCAAATTAACGCTTAGAATTGTCGCTGGAACAGTCAGCATAAAATTTTAATCATTAAACTGATCGCAGATTAAATATTGCACAAGTCATCTTGGACTACTCAATCAATATAAAAATAAAACATCACCATATTAAATATATGAAATTTAATAGCATTTAAAACCGTTATAACATAATAAAATATTACAAATATAAGTTGTAATAAAACAATATTGCTAGATTATTAATAAATTGTATACAATGCTTATTTTTTGTTTATTTTTTTTAATCAGGAAGCCAAATGAATAAATTTTATAAGATAATGTGGAACTCTTCGAAAAGACAGTGGGTTGTTGTCTCGGAATTGGCAAAACGGGGAAAAACTAAGAGTTGCAAATTAACTATGATGTTAGCATTATCTAGCATCGCTACTTATTCATTAGCTTCGCCATGTCAGGTAACTGATCCATCCAAAATACAAGTCAGTGGAGATATCAACTGCGAATTACAAGATTCTACTTATCAAGGCGTAGAAATTGCCGGACAAGATCAAACCGTTATCACGGTGAATAAAGGGGGAAAAGTAAAATTCACAGCTGATGATGTAACCATAACAAGTGAAAAGCAAAATCACGCATTGGTCATTGGCTCACCGGTAGACACGGATGATAGCAATGCAGCGACTGATATCGGTGGAACAGTCACCACAAGTGGCAATATGACCATCAATGTGAACAGTGAAACTTCCCCAGATGCAGCAGATCCATCTAAGAAAAAATATCGCCCTAGCGGAATTCTAATGGGAGATAATAGCCATTTGACCGTGAATGGTGATTTAACCATAAATCAAATTGATTTTTGGAATCCAGCCGGCGAGACCAACGAAAATGAAAAATATTATCTCGGCAGTGCGATAAGAGTTAGAAGCAAAGAAGCACAAAGTAGTACGATCACTGTTAATGGTAAAACAACGATCAATGCAGAAAAAAATGGCTACGGTATACGCAATGGTGAAAAAGACAATAATATTCAGGGAGGCAAACTTACTTTTAATGATCTGGTAAATATCAATACAAGATGGGGCGGACTGTTTAATAACGGTGGTGAAATTATCTTTAATAAAGATGCCAAAATTTCATCAACTGAAGAAATGGCCATTTATCAGACTGCAAATGGCAGTAAAATTATTGCTGAAGGCAATCTAGAGCTGGAAAGCCAATTTTCAAGCTTACACAATACCTTAAATATAGATGCAGGATATTTTGAAGTTAAAGGTACTGCCAAAATTTCTGCAAAGGGTAATGGAAACGGTAACTGGGAAACATCTTCGGCAATTTACGTAGCCAATTCTGCCGATCAAAATGAGCCAACTAAAGTGGTGTTTGGAGAGGAATTAATAGCTTCGACTAACAACAATGGCAGAAGATTTATTGACGGAGAGACATCTTCTCCACCTACCTCTAAAACCGGAACCGTACTCAGAATGGAAGGGGGTGAATTACATCTGGCCAAAAACAATACTATTACTGCTTTAGATGTTGGCAATGGTATTGGGTTGCATGGAGGAACTATTTATGCTGATAAGGCTGAAAAACTCGATATTACTACTAATGGCAGAAAATTTCAGGACAAAAATACCCCCGATAGTCTAATGGAATATAACGCAATTAGTATCTATGGTGGTATTTTAAATTTAGCCAAAAATAATAATCTAACAGTTACCGGTGATGGACATGGCATTTTCATGTCGCAAGATCCAGCAAACCCTAATTCAGGAATTTTAAATCTGAATGGAACAACCACCATCAAAACTTCAAAGGGCAGTGCCATTCGTGTACGGGCAGGTACTATCAATGCTGGAGAGGGTACAACCTTAACAGCCGAAACAACTGATAGTTATCCTTACGGAGAAAATCATGTTATCTATCTCACAGGTGGAACGATTAATCTAGCTCAAAACACCTTTCTAGATGCTAAGGGTGATGGTCATGGAATTTACCTAACACAAGAACTAGACGATAAAGAGCCCAAAGATAGAGTAATTAATCTCAATGAAAATACCACCATCAATACTGTTGATGGTGACGGAATAAATATTAATGGCGGAAAGATCAACGCCGAAAAAGCCAAAATATTAACAATAACCTCAACTGGTAGAGGAAATTTAATCCATGTTTCTGGAGAGATGACTCTCGCTGCAAAAACCATCCTCAAAGCAACAGGATCAGGGCACGGCATCAACATTTACAACGGCACCCTGAATCTAATCAACGATCTAAAAACTTCGCAAGAAATCAATAATGAGGATGATGTTTTTATCTCTACAGTCGATGGTGATGCAATATTATCATCTGGTGGAAAAATTAATCCAAATGGCGCAAATAAATTAACAGCTAAAACAACCGGTCGCGGTAATGTAGTGAATGTCAGTGGAAATGGAGATGTAACTTTAGCCAAAGAAACAACTCTGATTGCTGAAGGTAGTGGTAATGGGATAAGTATTAACAGCGGTCTATTCCAAATTGATGAATCTTCCACAGTCACAGTCACTGCTAAAGGTAACGGGCACGCATTAATGTTCAATAACTTCGGAACTTTACAAGCCAACGGACCAAACTCTAAGCTTATCGCTTCAACATGGGGCAGCGGCAATGTCATCAATATAGAAATGAGTGGAGACGTAAATTTAACATCAGCAGAATTAACAGCATATGGAACAGGACACGGTATAAATTCAGACGCTTACCGGGCAAATGTCTATTTGAGGGGTACAGCTACCATCAAAACCACTTCAGGAAATGCCCTCAATTTTCTTAATTCTGAACTAGACCCAAATCTTGTGTCAGCTGGTTGGTTTAAAGCTTTTGATAAGACAAAACTCAATATAGAAACCGATAGCGGTAAGGCCATATATTTAGAAGACGGTGAGATTGAATTAAATGACACAGACATTAAAAAACATCAATCCGGTGGGATCATTGAATTAGCTGGTGGCACTTTTACCAATGCAGGAAAATTATCTATTCTTGAAGGTGACGATGAAGCTTTAATTCGTACTAGTGGGTATTCTGCTTTTGTAAGACCAATTACCTTCGAAAATAAAGGTTCTATAGATATTAGCCAAGTTTCAACTATTAAGGACATTATTCGTCATGAAGGGCAAAATCAACTAAATATCATTAATCATAAGTCTGGAACTTTAGAAACTGACAGAGGCAATGTCATAGCTAACTACTCTTATGGCAACATTCACGTTGATAATCAAGGTACATTAACAGGAAAAATTTATAATAAAAATGAATGGAATTCACTTGAACTTGACAATAGTGGCACATGGAATGCTCTAGGCGATTCAAATTTAAGTCGTATCGTCAACTCCGGTACTATTCAATTTATCCATCCAAATTTATCTAAATCAGATACTGATGAATTTTACACCATTCGTATTACTAATAGTTATCAAGGTAAGAATGGCATTATAAAAATGCATACTGTATGGAATAAGTCTGACAATGAAGATGATATAAATTCCCAATCAGACATATTACAAATAGATGGAATGGCCTGGGGTTCAACCACCATCATTCCCGTATCCAGAAACGGAAAAGAGAATATTATTGATGGTAATATCCAGCAGATTGCTTCCGTGATCAATTCCAAACCAGTGGTATATGTTGGTCGAACAGGTAATGATGCATTCTCAGGGACAGCAGAGACAACAAGTGGAATCCAAGTCCAGTTAGCAAAACGAACTGTTAATGATACGGATGAGTATTTCTGGACGATGGAAGCTCTCCCGGGCTCTGGTAACGGCAATGGTTCCGGTAATGGCAACGGATCTGGAAACGGTAACGGTTCCGGCAATGGCAACGGTTCCGGTGATGGCAACGGTTCCGGCGATGGCAATGGTTCCGGTAATGGCAACGGATCTGGAAACGGCAACGGTTCCGGCGATGGCAATGGATCTGGCAACGGCAATGGTTCCGGCAATGGTAATGGTTCCGGCGATGGTAATGGTTCCGGTAACGGCAACGGCAACGGCAACGGTTCCGGCGATGGTAACGGTTCCGGCGATGGCAATGGCAATGGTTCCGGCGATGGCAACGGTTCCGGCAACGGTTCCGGCAACGGTTCCGGCGATGGCAACGGTTCTGGCAACGGTAACGGTTCCGGCGATGGCAATGGTTCCGGCAACGGCAATGGTTCCGGCGATGGCAATGGATCTGGCAATGGCAACGGTTCCGGCAACGGTTCCGGCAACGGTTCCGGCAACGGTTCCGGCAACGGTTCCGGCAACGGTTCCGGCAACGGTTCCGGCGATGGCAACGGATCTGGCAACGGTTCTGGCAACGGTAACGGTTCTGGTAACGGTTCCGGCGATGGCAATGGTTCCGGTAATGGCAACGGATCTGGAAACGGTAACGGTTCCGGCAATGGCAACGGATCTGGCGATGGCAACGGTTCCGGCGATGGCAATGGTTCCGGCAACGGCAACGGTTCCGGCGATGGTAACGGTTCCGGCGATGGTAACGGTTCCGGCAACGGCAACGGTTCTGGCAACGGCAACGGTTCTGGCAACGGCAACGGTTCTGGCAACGGTAACGGTTCCGGCGATGGCAATGGTTCCGGTAATGGCAACGGCTCCGGCGATGGCAATGGTTCCGGTAATGGCAACGGATCTGGAAACGGTAACGGTTCTGGCAACGGTAACGGTTCTGGCAACGGTAACGGTTCTGGCAACGGCAACGGTTCCGGTAATGGCAATGGTTCCGGCAATGGTAACGGTTCCGGCAATGGTAACGGTTCCGGCAACGGCAATGGTTCCGGTAATGGCAACGGTTCTGGCAACGGTAACGGTTCTGGCAACGGTAACGGTTCCGGCGATGGCAATGGATCTGGCAACGGTAACGGCTCCGGCGATGGCAATGGTTCCGGTAATGGCAACGGATCTGGAAACGGTAACGGTTCCGGCGATGGCAATGGTTCCGGCGATGGCAATGGTTCCGGCGATGGCAATGGTTCCGGCGATGGCAATGGTTCCGGCAACAGTAACGGTAACGGTAACGGTTCCGGCGATGGCAATGGATCTGGCGATGGCAACGGTTCCGGTGATGGCAACGGTTCCGGTGATGGCAACGGTTCCGGTGATGGTAACGGTTCCGGTGATGGTAACGGTTCCGGCGATGGCAACGGATCTGGCGATGGCAACGGATCTGGCGACGGCAACGGTTCCGGTGATGGCAATGGTTCCGGCAACGGTAACGGTAACGGCTCTGGTGATGGCAATGGTTCTGGCAATGGCAACGGATCAGGCAATGGCAAGGGCTCACGTAAACCAATATTGATTTATGCAGATGCAGTTGCCGGTTATACCCTTCTTCCAAGGGTTAACCTTGAACAAGGCTTCGCCAGCTTGGGCAACCTTAGAGAACGTCGTGGGAACACGAATTGCCAGAATTGCGGAACCGATGGTCATCTCAAAACATGGGTGCGTAGTTTTGGAAAACATCAGAAACTAGATGGACAAGAACGATTAAATTTAGATACTAAAATTTATGGTGTTCAATTTGGTCATGATTTCTGGGTTAAACAAACTGATACCAATGGTATTAATGTATTAGGAAGCTATCTTTCTTACAGCAGAGCAGACACTGACTTTTCTGATAAGTATCATGCCAGAAATGGTATTATTATCAGCGACAAAAAAACTGGTAAGGCTAAATCTGATAGTATAAGCCTTGGCTTGACTAACACGTACTATAGCGGAAATGGAACTTATTTAGATTTAGTTGGACAACTATCTTATTTGCGTAATAAATATACAGCTCGAACCGGCTACAATCCTGATAGTCAAAATGGCTGGAGTATGGCTATGTCAGCAGAAGCTGGTCATTCATTTGCGTTAGGCAATACTAGCTGGTCGCTAGAACCGCAACTGCAACTGATCTATCAGTATCAAAATCTGGACACCATTAATGACGGTATTCGCGATATTGATCAGAACACTCAGGATGCTCTGCGTGGTCGAGTTGGTATGAGATTGTCCTATGAAGCTGCCAACAAATCAGGACAAAGCACCAATATTTATACGCTTGCAAATATATGGCATGATTTCAACTCTCCTAGTCACACTAATATTGGTTATGCCAGTTATAGTGAAAAAACCAATGAAACTTGGGGTGAATTTGGAATTGGATTGCAATTGCCAATTGGCCGCGCTAGTCAGATCTATGGAGATGTGCGTTATGAACATAATTTTGGTCACAACAAACGCCATAGTTACAGTGGCAATATCGGCCTAAAAGTTCAATGGTAATAAATACATCAATGTATAGTATTTAAAAATACTCTTCAATTAATTACCCTACAAGACCGTTTGCAAATTGCAAACGGTCTTTCTTATCTACACTGGAAAAGAAAACGATAAGACCATACTATTGAGCTACACCTTTATCATTGCATAATAACAATATAACAATGTAATTTAAAATTTAAGCTATATTTCAGCTTATAGCTATTCTCATGGTTTCTTTAGCCATCAAAATTATTCTTTAATTCAACAATTCAATTTACTGCAACTATTCTTTTCGTCCATCAATTGTCTTGACATCGGTATCATTTGTTTATCATTAATTTTAATCTGTAAATTAACGTATAGTGATATACATGTAAAATATGACCAATAGATAACTTATCAATATAACGATTATTCTTCTTTGAATATCTATAAAAAATAAATTAATACTTAAATGATAGTAAATAAGGTGATTTTCACTGTAACTATCTATTTAAATTATTTAAATATATTATTACATTATCATTGACCAAAGATTTTTTCCTCAATACAATGAGCAGCCCTATTCAAATAGGGTAATTTTATTTAGTATTTTTTAAATGCTATTTATATACTTATTAAATATTTAATTTTTGGTACAATTATGAACAAAGTTTATAAAATTGTCTGGCATGCTCTAAAGAGGCAATGGGTTGTTGTCTCGGAGCTCGCACGACGAGGGAAAACCAAAAGCACGAAGCTACTTGCTGCATTAGCACTAATCAGTATTTCAGCTCATGCTTTTGCTGGTCCCCCTTGTCAGGTCAGTGACGCCTCTAAGATTAATATTAGTGGTGGCTCTGCGTGTGAACTCAATGACGCAAGCTATATAGGCAAGGAAGTTCATGGATCTGATAACACAGTAATTACTGTCAATAACGGAGGAGAAGTTTTATTTTCTCCGAGTTCTGGCCAGGTTACTATCGAAAGTAAAGGTCAGAACCATGGACTAGTAATAGGTACACCTGAACCTTATCCTGTAAAAGGTCAGCCTGGTGCAGGCACTATCTCCAACCCAGGTAGTGGCGGTAAAGTAACATTCAACGGTAATTTAGATGTTAATCTCGATGCTAAAGTAACATCTGTAGACACATCTAAAACCAATTATCGACCAAGTAGCATTTTAATCGGTGATAACAGTGAACTGATAGTTAATGGAGATTTAACCATTGATCATACAGATTACTGGACTGATAAAAATTCTACAACTGCTACAAATATTTATGAAACAGGAGCACCTCTAGACATATCGCTTCATCAAGCTAATTCAGCCAAAGTCACCGTACACGGCAAAACCAAAATCACCTCCACAGGTGATGGGATTCGTAACGGTTCTGATGAAAATGATAACCAGTATGGTGGTGACCTAGAATTCAGAGGAAATACGACCGTCCAATCGGAATTTGTGGGCCTGAAAAATAAATCGGGCAATATCAGTTTTAGCAAAAATCTAGACATTACCTCAAACCAAGGCATCGCCATCTCCCAAATATCTGGAGAGCTTAGAGTGTATGGCGATGTAAATTTAACATCTTCAAAAAATGGTGTCGATAACTCCATGAGCATTCATGGTGGTTATGTCGATTTCCATGGCAAAACCACCATTCATTCTTATGGTGATGGAGATAACGATTATGCTTCAGGTACTTCCATTTACATTAATGGCAACAGCAGTAATGTTACATTTTCTAGAGAACTCAACGCAACAACATATGGTTCTGACAAAAACGGTGCAAAAAAAGGAACTGGTGATGTCATCAAAATGCGCTCAGGTCGTCTATATTTAGCCCAAAAAACCACTTTAACAGCTGAAGGTACTGGTAATGGTATATCCCAGAACGGAGGTAATATTGAACTATATTCGTTGGGTGGAGATACAACTACTATCAATACCGGAAAGGGTGATGGTATCAGCATTGAGGGAGGCACCTTTGAAGGTAGATTCGCTAATCAATTGACAGTCACCTCTACTAAAGGGGGTCATGCTATCAATATGCAAGGCGGTGAAATAAATTTAGCCGAAAACACCGTTTTGACAGCCAAAGAAACTGGTAATGGTATGAAATTATCAGGTGGTATTATCAACCTGAATAATCAGACAACCATTAATACAGAGCAGGGTGATGCCATTTTAATAGACGAGGGTATTATCTCTGGAGGGACCGCCTTTGGTGTGACCGCCAAAAACTTAACCGCTACCACTTCTGGTAAAGGGAATGTTGTCACCTTGCATGGTGGCGAATTTCGTTCTGCTGAAAACACCGAACTTACAGCCGGAGATAATGGTCATGGCATTAATATGTCTGGCGGTTTAGTTATACTGAACAAGTCAACCAACATTAATGTTAAATCTGGGAACGGACTTCACGTTGACGGCGGTGAGATTATCACTACTCGTGATTCAGAGTTGAATATCAAGGCACAAGAAGGTAAGGCCATCCAAATCAATAATGGCTTTTTAACTTTGCAAGACACGAAAAACTTAACCGCTACCACTTCTGGTAAAGGTAATGTTGTCAACTTGCATGGTGGAGAATTTCATTCAGCTGAAAATACCGAACTTACAGCCAAAGATAGTGGTCATGGCATTGATATGTCTGGCGGTTTAGTTGTACTGAACAAGTCAACCACCATCAATGTTAAATCTGGGGACGGACTTCACGTTGACGGCGGTAAGATTAACACTACTGCTGATTCAGTGTTGAATGTCAATGCACAAGAAGGGAAAGCCATCCAAATCAATGATGGCTCTTTAACTTTGCGAGACACCAACATTAGTAAAGATAATGCTGGTTCGGCTATTGAGTTGGCTGGTGGGAAATTTTCAAATGCGGGTACGATAAACTTCTTAAATGCCCAAGATGTAGCAGCAATTCATGGCACTGCCACAGCTGGCAAAGTAGCCACATTTAACAACAATGGTAGTATTGATATCAGCAAAGTAACAGATATGGTGGACATTATTCATCATGATGGAACGGGTACTCTGGTAGTCAATAATACTCAGGATGGTCAGTTGTCTTCACAATCAGGTCATGTGTTGACTAATACCGCTACAGGTACTATTGAAGCCCACAATCACGGTGTATTGACCGGAAAAATAGATTCAGGTGACGGCAAAATTAGTCTGGATAATACTGGTCTGTGGGAAAGTACGGGTGACTCAATCTTAACTGGCATTCATAATGCTGGAACCATTCAGTTTAAACATCCTAATTCTGCTACTCGCAGTGGGGATAAATTTTTCACCATCAACGTTAAGGGTGATTACAACGGCGATAACGGTATCGTCAAAATGCATACTGTTTGGAATGCTCCTGGAGATGAACAGGGCAGCCATTCTTTTTCTGATAAGCTGAATATTGCCGGTACTGCTACAGGCAATACAACCATTATTCCCGTTTCTGCCGATGGTACTGAGAACATTATTGATGGCGATGTCAAACGAATCGATCAAGTCATTAATACCATCCCCGTGGTAAATGTCGCACAAAGCAGTTCTGATGTCGCTTTCACTGGTACAGCAAAAACCACCGGAGCCACTGAGGTTCAATTAAAAAAACGCACCACAGATGAAAGTAAAGATGAGTATTACTGGTCTATCACTGCTGACACAACTGGTTCTGATAAGCCAGTTAAGCCTGAGAACACCAAGCTAATATACGCCGATGCTGTAGCTGGTTATACCCTTATGCCTCGGGTGAATCTGGAGCAAGGTTTTGCCAGCATGGGTTCTTTACGTGAACGCCGTGGTGCTATCTTAGCTAATGAAAACAGTGACACCAGCTGGGCTCGGACTTTTGGTAAACATCAGAAACAAGATGGTAAAACCCGTTTGAATCTGGATACTGATATCTATGGTTTACAGATCGGACAAGATTTCTGGTATAAACAGACTGGCAATAACGGCTCAAATGTACTTGGCAGTTACGTCTCTTATAGCCGAGCTAATACCGATTTTGCGGATAAATATCATGCCAGAAACGGTCTGATTATTGCCGATAAAAAAACCGGTGAAGGTAAATCCGACAACTTCAGCTTTGGTGTGACTAATACCTACTATTCCGGTAACGGTACTTATGTAGACTTAGTTGGTCAATTGTCTTATTTACGCAATAAATACTCTGCTCGTACCGGTCAAAATCCGGGTAGTCAGGATGGCTGGGGTTTTGCCATGTCGGCTGAGGTGGGTCGTTCAATCCCGTTGAGCAACTCTAATTGGTCTATTGAGCCTCAGGCACAACTGATGTATCAATATCTGGATTTAGATACCATGAATGATGGTGTTCGCAATATTGATCAGAATAATCAAGATGCTTTACGTGGTCGTGTAGGTCTGGCAGTGTCTTATCAAGCTGGCGACAAAACTGAGCAAAGCACTTCATTTTATTCTGTTGGTAACATCTGGCATGACTTCACCAATCCAAGCAGCGTAACTATTGGTCGTGATAGCATCCGCGAGAAAACCAATAATACTTGGGGTGAAGTGGGCGTAGGGGTCAAAATACCTGTTGCTAAACAGAGTAATATTTATGCCGATGTACGCTATGAACATAATTTTGGCAGCAGCAAACGCCAAAGTTTCCGGGGTAATATTGGCTTGAATATCAATTGGTAATTTTTGCGTAGATCAGTCTGCCACGCCGTTTTAAAAATAAAACTTCAAACTATTTTTAATCCATGTGGCAAATGACAGATACAACAGACTCAATTATTATTCGATTAACAAAAAAACAGTTTGAATAATTTCAAACTGTTTTTTCTTTTTACGCGACAACATTGATCAAATGACCAGATAAATATAGACGTGCTCGATAGAAACATTAAAATAAATAATTGGCATATTTAAACACAATATTGCCTATATTTCGATCATTCACCATTGATCCAATGCAGAAATTAAATATTTTTTAGATTATCCAGAAATAGTTTCATCTTTTCGTGATCTTTTATACCTGCACTTATTTCAACGCCACTAGACACATCAACTGCCTGCGCGCCCGTCTGAGCTAGTGCCATCTTAAGATTAGAAGGAGTTAAACCTCCGGATAAAATCCACGGCATCGATAACTGTTGCGGCAACAATTGCCAATCAAAAGTCTGCCCTGTTCCGCCATATTCTCCGGCAACAGCGGCATCAAACAACAATGCTTGCGCATTGGTATGATTTTGCGCTGCAGAAATAATATCTTTACTACTTTGCACCCTGACAGCTTTAATATAAGCGCGATTAAACTGCTGACAAAATTCAGGGCTTTCATCACCATGAAATTGTAATATATGTAAAGGAATTTGCGACAAAACTTGTTCAACTTCTGCTTTAGTTGGATTCACAAACAAGCCAACTACACTGACAAACGGCGGCGTTTTTGCCAAAATCCGTTGTGCCTGTCTAATATCTACGCAACGTTTACTGCCGGCAAAAAAAATCAAACCTATTGCATCCACACCTAAATCTGCAGCCAATAAAACATCTTCTTCTCTCGTCATTCCACAGATCTTACAACGAATATTCATGCCCTCCCCCCTAAAATTCGATTATAGTCATCAACGCAAATTCTTAATTTAAATGTGGCCACAACCACTGTGGTAATGGTGCAGTAGCAACTTGCCATTTCTCCGGATAATCCACACCGGTTAAATAAAGTCCGTCTGGCATGAATGTAGGTGGTGCATACTGACGACTTCGTACTGCCAATAATTGAGCAAAATCGGCAATACTCATTTTACCAGCACCAACATAGACTAAAGCGCCAACAATATTTCGCACCATATTATGTACAAAAGCACTACCATGAAAATCTATGGCCATTAATTGCGGATTACCCAAGATCTGTAAGTCATATAATGTTTTTACCGGCGATTTGGCCTGACAATCACTGGACCGAAAGCTGGAGAAATCATGCTCGCCAACCAGTAGCTTGGCCGCCGTACGCATTAACGATATTTCCAGTGGATAATGCGTCCAACCAACTTTACCTCTTAATTGAGGCATTCGCACCCGGCTAGACTCAAGCATATAACGATAACGTCGTCCGAAAGCATCAAAGCGGGCATGAAAATCAGCAGCAACAGGCTGAGCTTGCAGGATACGTACATTTTTATCCATAGCCGTGTTAACACCACGTAACCATGCTTCAGCATTACGTTTGGCAAAAGTATCAAAATGGACAACTTGTCCTGTAGCGTGCACACCAGCATCAGTACGTCCAGCCACCACAACTTGAATCGGCTCATCAGCAATCTGACTTAACGCTTGTTCCAATACCATTTGAACTGTGTACAATCCGTTTGGCTGTTTTTGCCAACCGTGAAAGGCACTACCTTCATAAGCTAGCGTTAATGCCCAGCGTTGCTGCGACTGTTGTTCATCCACCCTCGGCTGCCCACCTACCAACTCGACCATCTTAATCTTTCTTTGCTACCAGCTAAATTATGGGTTAATTATCGCATAGCTAGAAACCATTTCCTAACCTTGGACAGCGTACATGCTCTGGCTGACTAGCTTAGCTGACTACCTATTTAACCCTTCAATTATGAGTCTGCATAGACAAATTGAACAGATGGTCAAATACATCCAGCTATTCAAACTTAATGAATAAAAACTACTGTTCTATGTGTTAGCCCTTAACCAGATAGCATAAGGTAATGTGAAGATATTAGTACAGCTCCAATCAAATCGCATGGTAATTTGATCCTTATGGATTACCCTTATTCACTCCCTATTTCACCAAGACTCTTTAATCACAGCGTATTTTGTCTTCCCATCAAGCGATGATCTAATAACCGACAACTTAGATGTTTCATCAACCATTTTGTTAATTCAAATCATTTACATGGTTACAGTGCATCAGTCATAGCTTTCATTATTCAAGCACTCAATTCAAAATCCAGATAAATTTAAGCGATATAATCATTGATTATCTTTATTTTCTTTAGTTTCCAATAGATTAAGGCTGAACACTGGTGACCTAGTATTCAGCCTTAAAGAGAACAATCAGGATTATTGATTTACTTTCTGCAAATGGAGCATCCTAAATTTTAACCGCCCAATTTGTATAACAGATTCTGTGCTTCAGCCAGAATAGTACCATTTGCCTCTTCCACTAATTCACGTAAAGTCAGTCGAGCTGTAACCGCATCGTCCATTTCCAAATACATTTTGGCCAATTCCAACTTAGCTTGCAATGGGACGGCCAGTTGCTCAGGAGTTAAAGGTTGATCAATTTGCGTTTTAGGTTCATCTCTCTCCCAATCCTGAATGCCTTTTCCAGTTGCAAATGAGGAAGGTGGTGTAACCGAGGTATCGGCAACAACAGGCTTTTCTTCTTGATGCATGTCTTCATCAGAAAGAGATGGTCCATCCAAATCATCACTCAAACTGAAACCGTCTGCAGGCAAATCAACTCCATCATCGTTTGCTTGAGACTGAGATGGCTCATCAGTAACCAGAACTGGCGAATCTTCTTCTAAATTTAAAGCATTCCAGTCAATATCGGTCGTGACTACTTCATCCTTAGCCGCAAATGCAGACTGCTCTTGCGGAGCCAACGTTTGGCTGATGGTTTGTTGATCAGATTCAGGTGCAACATGTTCTGATTCTGAACGGCCTTCATCAAACTTATACGCGATATTCCATTTTCTGGATGATTGCGCATAAGATTTTTGTCCAGAGGGTTTAGCCTCAGTTTGTTCAATGTGTTCAATTTCTTCATCATCTGGGTCAACAATCGTAATAAATGATTGCTTTTCAGACTCTAAATTATCAGTAGATTTTTTCAGTCCACTGGATAAGGAAATACTTTGTGCGGCCTTTTCTTCTCTTGATATAGGTTGAGTATCGTCAGTAACTCGCCATTCCATGGTTTCAGCAACAGCAGGTTCAGACACCATTTCTTTTTCAGGCTCTTCTTCAGGAATGGCAAACGTTTGAGCAGTTTCTTCTTGCCAGGCAGATATCGACGGTGGTTCTTCAACTTCCAGCGGTTGCTCAAACTCAAGAGGTTGCATTTCTTCGTTTGGCACTGGCTCATCAATTTGATCCAGCCAAGATAAGTCTCGATCATGACTTTCCGTTGTCTGCATCTCAACGTTATCCAGCGAAGCTGACGTAAAATCATGGTCATGATGATCATCTTGCACTGTTGGTGCGTCATCATTGATATCTAAATTGAGCCAATCTTCTTCAGACATCATGGGTGTAGATTCAACTTCAGTTGCTTCAGCTGGGTGCTGTTCAGGCAATGGCTCTGGTGGTACTTCTTCTACAGTATTCGTGACCGTTAAGCTTTTAGGCTCTGATATCTCTTGAGCTGGAATTTCACTTTGAGTGAGCCAAGACCAATCATCTTCTGCAGATGATGCTGATGTTTCAGCAATATCTGCTTCGGCAGTTGTCGGTGATGTACTCGCTAAAGGGCGCTCATTTTCTGAATCGCTAGTGGCTTTATGTTGAGTCTCTGGCGTTTCGACAAAAACAATGTCGTCATCGTCTTCAAAATCGTCATCGTCAGCTGCAAAATCATCCTCATCATCACTGTCATCATCGTCGTCAAAATCTTCATCATCATGTCTAGTGGCTTTTTTACGACGCATCAACAATAAAATGGCAATGATTAATAACCCTCCTACACCACCACCCGCGGCATACGGCCACCAATCAGGTAACCATGTTCCTTCTTCATCAACTGGCTCAGGTTCAGTGTTGGTGACAGGCTGAGCAGGTTTTTCCTCTTCAGTTTTGGGTTCTACTGGTTGCGCAGTCTCTACAGAAGCAGCAGAAGCATCGGATGTGATTGTTCCAATCTCTTGCGATGCCGGTGTTGGTTCCAGATGTTCAGCCACAATAGCGTTTTCCGCTGAAGCGGACACCACTACCGGATTCGGAGAAACAGATGGCGTTTCAGGCGCAGAATCAACTTTATTATCTCTATCAGCCACTGGATGGTTTGAACTATCCGTGCCAGCAGCTGCCTGCTGGGATCTAGGTGTTTCGGCTGCCCGCTCAACAGCTGCGTCCACCCTCTTATCATTTTCGTTAATTTTCTGTTTAGCTAACCGCGATAACTCAGCTGTAGAAGGAATTTTTAGCTTGGCATTACGGTAAATAAAATCGGGATTACCGTTGCGGAATGCATGCGGATTAGCAACAACCAACGCGTGCATGGTTTGCGCCAGTGTCAAACCTTGCGGCCGCACTTTACGTGCCACATCTGTAAGCGTTTCATTACCGTCTACGGTATATTCAACAACAGCTTTATCTGAAGCATGAGCATTATTTAATGCAGCTGTAGCGCGGGCTTCGGAGCGTCTCGCTGATGTATTGTTGGCTGATTTCGTTTTATTATCTTTTGGTGTCTTATTATCTTTATTATGTACGGTTGCGACTGATGGCTTTGCATATCCACGCGGATCAAGCATCGCTGTGTATTGCCGCCCCTGATTGCCTGATATCAAAGAAAAAGACATCATCGGATCTTGTATCGCAGAAGAGGAGCGCAAATGAATAACAGCATTTTGCCCTTGAGGGGTGACCTTAACTACCTGTAGATTCGCACCTGAAATACTTGATTTTCCGCTCAAGGCAGCCTTTGCTTCATCACCGGTTACAAAAACAGTGCCAGAAAATGGCTCTCCTAATGCCGAGTTAACCTGCAAACTTCCCAACCCTGCTAGTGCAGGGAAACTACTAAGCATAAGCAAAGATAATGCAATGATTTTCTGATTGTTAGCCTTTTTCAAACCCGTATCCTCACCGGTAAAGTTCCCGCCAAATACAACGAAAACCTATTCAAAATGAAACTTCTGTTACATTATTCACATTGAGGTTTAACATTTAATAAACCTGTTTTAATACTATCTCACGCTATAATAACTTTTCGGATAGCTTTATGCCAAGCCACTTTTCGTGGTTTCTGGATAAAACATCTCATTTGTCTATTTTTTAAGACGCTAAAGAAACCAACTATTGACAAAATCAAATTAGAAAAAGTTCATTTATACCTGACATTAAGTTTTAACTCATTCCAAATTCAGTTTTAATTGTTACTATACCTTATCATACCTAGTATATTTATGTTTAAGCAAAAATCCAAGCATAATAATGATAATAGCAATTTATAATCTGGCTATTTTTAGGTTCATGCCTAGAAAAATAAATTAAAGCAATCGCTGAATCTGAAATAAAAAAAGAGACAATGTTGGCCAAAGTCTTTGATTTTATGACTCCAATAATTCGTTAATTCATTACTGCCGGTTTAATCAAATTGAATAATTTCACCATAAAGTATTGAATATACAAAAAGCGACAGTTGCAATAAGTAGCGTTCATCTTTGGGCACATAACTTAATCATTGCTCGTGGTGTTTTTTTATCATTGAACAACTTTTTTCATGCCGCCTACTTACATCCACACCCGTTGGATTAAATGCAATTTATCCACTCAACCCAAGCCATCCACAGTAAATTGATTGTTCTATCCCATTACATCATTATTTAACCAAATTAAAAAATGATGATGAAATTAAAACCAAAGCTTAAAAAATCCAATCTTATATTAAAGTTGCATCGTTAAAATCAAACTAGCTCAAGGTTTGAGCCAGATCTTAGTGCTATAACTAAAGACGTCATCGCCAATATTTTAGCGCTTAAAAAAACTTATTAGATTCACAATCTACCTGCAGCGAAATAATTTTAGTTGACCGCACAATCTTTGGGGATGAGCGTTACCGAGCGTGCTGGATCAAATTTAAGCAACGGCAAATCTGTTACATCATTATTAAAAGCAACTGTTCAGACTAATTTTTAGCAAATCAAAATTTTTGCGATAAATTTACCATGAATACACCAAGAAATCTAAACGCCTGCCAATCAGATAAACCACTTCATACAAATTCAGCAAAACGACATAGAAACCGGAAACCATTTATTATTTTTAATTTAGAAACTCGACTGTATGAATTATTCCTCATCAACCCCAGCTAACGCAATCCGAATATAACACCAACACCATTTAACGGAATTATCTAATCATAGGTAAATTAATTTAATGCACCCTGAATGAATTGAATACTGAGCAACTGATGAGTAAAAAACTAGGCAATACTCAACTTTAATCCCTAAAATATCTAATAATAATTTATGTTAGCAATCCCAAGCATAACCAAGATCATAAATATGTTGGATTTCATGGTAATGTAGGAAACACTTATCTGCTACAGCGGATCAATGCAATCAAAATTCAATTTAACCAAGCTAGGAAACTTAAGGTATTATAGTACTTTTAATCAATGTAATGTCTTTATAAACTTATTACAGAAAACGTATCCATCTAATGAAAGCCGTCTTTGAATTTTTGGTAGTGATCATTTTCTTTGCTACCTATGAGTTAACTAAAAATATCATTCTTGCTACTGAAGTGGCTATTGCAGCTGGCGTAGTTCAAGCAGGCTGGTGCTTATTCAAATACCGTCGCCTCCAAACAATGCAATGGGTCAGCTTATTATTGGTGATCGTGTTTGGTGGTGCCACCATATTTTTAAAAAATCCACATTTTATTATGTGGAAACCCTCGGTATTATTTTGGGTTATGGCTGCGGGGTTGCTTTTATCCCAATTACTTAACAAAAATATCTTGAAAAATACCATCGGTAAAGAAATAATGCTCTCAGAAACCATGTGGCGTAAACTGACTTATGCTTGGATAATTTTTCTGGTTTTATTAGGTGGTTTAAATCTGATCGTAGCCTATAATTTTACAGAGGGGCAATGGGTTAAATACAAACTGTTTGGTAGTCCGGTTTTATTGTTTCTATTTGCCATTGGTCAGTCTCTGTATATCAATGCTAGCTTGAAAAGGGAGCAATAAAGATGATGTATATGTTTTTAGCCACAGACACCGAACATAGCCAGGAAGCGCGACAAAAAGCGCGTCCTCTGCATTTGGCTAGATTAAAAGAGTTACAGGCAGAAAATCGCTTAGTGGTTGCTGGCCCCAACCCCTTGCCTGAAGATAATACTCAATTCTCCGGCAGCTTGATCATTGCCGAATTTGCTTCCCTAGATGAAGCTCAGGCATGGGCGGAACAAGATCCTTATGTTCAGGCAGGTGTTTACGAAGAAATTTTAATTCGCCCTTTTATGAAGGTATTACCAAATGAGTGATATTCAGTCGGCTATCTGTTTACGTTTGCAGTCGTTGCAACCCAAACAGATTGATCTGATTGATCATAGTCACCTTCACTCTGGGCATCCGCACAACAATGGCGGTGGACATTATCACTTAACCATTATCAGTGATGCCTTTATTGACTTATCGCGTGTAGCACGTCAGCGCAAGATATATCAATTGCTGGAAGATTTGTTTCAACAGCACACCATCCATGCTTTAAGTATAAAAGCATTAACCCCAAAAGAATATTTAGCATTATAATAACTTGCTTCAAATTAACAAAAGAAAGAGTCCCATGAAAAAACATCTTATTGCAGCTACGCTTATGTTGAGTCTGACTGGACTAGCCTCAGCTCATACTCTGGTTACCGTAAATGGCACCAAAATTGACAGTAAGGAAGTCGATAGTCAGGTTGCTTTACTCATCAAAGAAAGTAATAACCAGATTCAGGATTCACAGCAGTTACGCGATGATATTACTAATCGTTTGGTTATGCGCACCCTGCTAATTCAGGAAGCCAAAAAACAAAAGCTGGATAAAAATCCACAATACTTAGATCTGTTAAAACAAGCAGAAAATAAAGCTAAGCAACTGGGCGATGACAAAAAACCTAACTTCAAAACTCAATGGGCTATTTTTAAAGATGATTTATTAACACAAGCTTATTTGGTTAATGTTGCTCAAAGTATTCCGGTTCAACCTGAAGAAGTTAAGTCTGCTTATAACGATTTGGTACAAAATTACGCTGGCGTTAAAGAAGTTCAATTAGGTGAAATCATTCTTCAAGACAAAAATAGCGCTCAAAAAGCCATTGCTGATTTAAATGCCAAGAAAAACTTCAGCAGTGTAGCTAAGCAATATACTATTGATGAAGCTGGTCGCCAAAAAGGCGGTATTTCAAATAGTTATATTAACCTTAAAGACCTACAAGACAGCGCAGGACCTGTTTACAATGCCATCAAAAACTTGAAAAAAGGTCAGTATACGGCGACACCAGTACAAATTCAGCCTAATCAAAATATATATGTCATTTTCTATGTTAATGACATCCGAGCCGTGAAGATTCCAAGTGAAGCTGAAATCGCTCCGGCATTAACTCGTCGTTTGCAAAATACTAAGGTCAACGCATTTCTTCAGCAGTTAGTTGATCAAGCTAACATTCAAAAATAAATTGATCGATTGAGTCTAAATAATCCACACCATGTCAAAGAGAGTTTGGACATAAAATTCTATATTCTTTTTGACTGGTGAGATTGCCCTGTCCAATGCTTTGGCTGTTGTACTGATCTGGCATTGATTCAGAAACAGCGAAAAAAGTTATGCTGTAATAAATTTAAATTCAGATAGACAGAATTATTTTGATGATCTAGCCTGTTAATGTGAAACAAGTTAGAGCAAATATTTCTTACAGTTGTGGCTAAGCGATGCAGGTAAATCAGCAACATATCATGCTAATCTGCATAAAATTGATCGTCGAGCCTCTAGGGCAAACCTAGAGGCTTTATTATGTTTACCGGAGTGTGATTATCTATCCGCTAACAACCAGATAAGCGAAAAAGACAGCAGCAGAGAATAGGGATTGAAAATATCGCGAAAGCTCTTCAACCTATCACTTCAGCAAAGGCAATGAAGATATAAGCACACTGAGAAAGGATGCGTAAAAGCTCAAATTTCTCTAAGGTGCTTTAAAATTTTAGCAGTACATGGATAAGATAAAATATCCATATGCTTTGACTTATGGCTATACGCTATGGCTGGTCGCTCAAAAACGGTTTTTTGAGTAAAGTTGGAATACAACCAACATCACCTCTGTTATTGATCATATAACGTTTTAACCGGGTTCACTACTAGGCTACTATTTGCTCGTTAATGCTTAAATATGCCAATCTTCTACTTTAATAAATTTTAAACCAGTTGGTTTAACAGTCATTAATGCTTCAACTATAGATCGGTGATAAAGCATTATTGTGTGATCTTCTCCTAATTTAAAAATTAATCTTTCTTCTAATGGAATATTTTTTAGAATATTTTCATCAAGCTTAAATTTATCGATAAAATAGCAATCATCCCCTTCGTCAAATTTAGAGTTTAGTTTATCCATTGCATTAATCATATTATAAATATGTATATAAAAGTAATCCTTAAAAATATCACCTTTATTACTTGTAATCATAGCTGGAATTAGTTGAATTCCAAATATATTGAGTGAAGACAATATTTTTTTTAACTTATCTGAGATTACTGATTCAGGTTGGGAAAAATAATCTCCAATGACTGGGCGAGCAAAATAGGGTTCACTAAAGGTAAATTCCATTACTTCTGGTTTGAGAATTTTTTCATTTTCGTAATCATATAGATATTCTTCCGTATGTTCCGAATCAGGATCACACATAATTAAAGGATAGGAATGACCAGAATCACGCTCTAGTACATAATATGCAAAGTTGTCATCGACACTATTTTTTTCAATTTTATTCATTTTGATTTATATGTTTTCCTAATAAAAAATTTAGTCTCATTGGCAAAAAACATCTTATTTGTTTATTGAATTAAATTAAAACTTATTTAAGCCGTGTTTCAGCTTCATGATTCATTTTCTTGCCCGAATAATTAAATAAATGTAGATTTATTCCCCTACTCTTTTTCACACTTTTTACCCACCTTTGAGCAGGTAGGTATTAAAAAGCGCCAAAGCTTGAAGCACCATCCATTTATTGTTTCATTGCCTCAACTTGAATATTTAATTTGACATATCTGCTAGCCGGAATTTCGTTAAGATAGGCATTGATTCCCCACTGTGAGCGATCGATTATTCCTTCAAAATCCCCGCCACAAACTTCTGTCGCCGCTAGCGGACTATGATAACAATTAAATTTATTGGCTTTTAAGGTGACAGGATGAGTTTGCACTAGCATGGTTAATTGCCCTCGCACTGCTCTCACTTTACCCTTCCTATCAAAAATCCAATGATCAGAGCTAAAACGAATGGTTGGATAATGCGTCATATTAAAAAATTCTTTACTTTGTAGATGCTCATCAAACTTAGGGCGTCCAGTGGATAAAGTGGTTAAAGGAATCATAATATTTACCGATCCAGTTTTAGCTGCAGCATCATAGTGCACGCTGCCATTCAAATTATAAAAACCGCCAACATTACTAGAAGTAGCAAAGTGATCCAATGTGAATCGAGCATTGGTATGTAAGGGATCAATTTTATATTCTGCTGATATGGATGGCACGGCAACACCGGCTAAAAGCACCATCAATAAAGGTTTCAAAATATTCATCTTCGTATTCTCCGTTTTAGCTTCCTGTCAAAAATCAATGCATAAAATTTTTTCGATAAAGCTGTTAAATCAAATTATTTATTTTACCAAGTAAGCAATGACGCATCTTTGCCCTAACAAACGACCACAATCTATCTGCATTCATTCCATTTCAACAATTTACAGTCCACCAGTTTGAATTTTAACACTCTTTTGTTATTGATAAGCACACCGTGGATATCAGCGTATCAATAATAGAGTTAATGGTTATTCTTAACCCTGCCAATAGCAATTTCATTTCCAGCTGTCTGAGCGGTACCCGCTGCAGAACAATCAGCCTGGTAACACACATGGTCTTGAGGATTAATCAAATAATTGAATCAGTTTCACTTTTTTTATTGCATGAATTTATACCATCATGCCGCATTGATACGGTCACATTGACTAGTGATGTGAATGTATGTGGTGCTAAGTTTCCTTTAAATTTCTATTTACCATGAACATTTTAGTTGGTTCAGCATCAAGCATTTTACATGGATTATACCAAAATAATCAGGTTGATTTTCTTCGAATATTTGTTGAAATATCAGCAAGTTGAATCAAGATCGTAACTATACAATATTGAATTATCAACTATAATTTTATTGAGCGCTAAACAAGATCATATATAAATGAGTTGGATTCTTTTTTTGGTACGCACACTAAGCTTGTGCGCTAATTGTAAGTTGAGTTGCGAAGAAGGACAGAACGAAAGATGATTGGAAAAATTAGAGGTCACCGATAGCGTCAATTTGCCATTTATGAGCTATGTCTGCCGCTGCAGATGATTATCCTCAATTTACAGTAAATAAAGTTTTATTGTCTGAGCATGAATATGATGATTTTTAATTGATTAAACCCATATATGCTCAACAAAGCAGTAAAATAACATCGTTGGTTAAACATGCTGTCGACCATTTTCCTAAATAGAATTATTCTATTTATTACAGCAGAAATGGCTTTAGAATAAGCTGGCTTGATGTCACTAAGGGAGATAAATCAATATAGGAAGGATAATCTACACCTCAAATATGTCAGCCTTTAATTAGCTTCCTTTACTGGCAACTTGTCGCAGGCTATTCATTGCTGCACATTGACCAAAAAACAATCAATAGCCAAAAAATATAAACGATTTAATTTCAATTTTCATCATGTTGCCAATTGTGTAAATCAATTTTGCTCTATCAACGATATTAAAATTCACCTACAGCATGAAATGTAATAAGCCTTAATCATCATTTATGATCATGCCAATCAAATATGGCCAGTGATTCTAGATGTGCAGTCTGAGCAAAAAGATTCATGATTCCGCCAGCACGATAGTGGTAGCCTCGTTGCACCAGTAAATGGACATCTCGCGCCAAAGTAGCCGGATCACAAGAAATATAGACAATTCTTTTGGGGAGTTGTTTTATGTCTAATTGAGCTAATGCACTAATCAATTGTTGGGCTCCTGCTCGAGGAGGATCGAGTAACCATTTGTGCGCATAGCCCAATTGCTGTATCTGTTTAGCTGAAATATCAAACAGATCAGCCTGATAGAACTTGGTGTAGTCGGCTAAACCATTAGCATGCGCATTTTCCTGAGCTTGCTGGCACATCAGTGCCATCCCTTCTACTCCTGTAACTTTTGCTCCTAAGCGCGCAATCGGTAAACTGAAATTTCCTAAACCGCAAAACCAGTCAATAATGCTTTCGCCTCGCTGCGGTTGAAGCCATTGCATTGCTCTGTGCACCATTAATGCATTGGTAGTCCGATTAACTTGGGTAAAATCACTCGGTGTAAACGAAATATGAATTTGATATTCAGGCAAAGTATAAGAAAGGGTGGGTGTAGACTTAGAATCATGTTGTAAATGAGTTTGTCCCCCATCACCATGCCACCATTGCCACGGCATTTTAGTTTGATGTTGAAGTTGCTCGATTAGCTCGTTGGCTATTTGCCGCATGGTGGAATTGATGTGCTCAGCGTGCAATGTCAGGGCGATAACCTCATTTCCCTGATTGATAGCGATACTGCGCAATCTACCTTCAGGCCATCGCTGCAAATATGCTTTAATCACAGGCAGAGCATTGGAGACGATGTTAGGTAAGATCAAACATCCACTGATGTCCACAATTTCATGACTATTACGCGATCTAAATCCTATTTGTAATTGTTTGTGCTTATATCCGACGGATAAGGTAACCCGCTCACGATAATGCCACGGCCAACCATAAATTGGGGCGATTAATTCTGCTGGTTGAACTTTACCAAGCCGCTGCATTTGATTAAGCCATGCACGTTGTTTAAGTGCGACTTGGGTGGAAAATTCAATATGTTGACAACTGCATCCGCCGCAATGAGCATAATATTGGCATGGTGGGCTTACTCGAGCAGTACTGGGTTTCAGCAAATGCTTAATTTTACCTTCGGCATAGGATTTCTTGATTCGAGTCGGCTGCCACTGAACTATTTCTCCAGGCAATGCCCCCTCTATAAACACAACTTTGCCGTCAACTCTGGCTACGCCTTTACCTTCCTGATTCCAGTCTGCAATCAGAGCAATATTTTTTTGTTCCAAACAAAATCCTTAATACTTCTTATTCCCAAAAAATGGATTATATAATTTTTGCTGATTAAATCGTCACGAAAACTAAATGTTTTAAGCATTCTCTATTAGTTGGTCATGACTTGTCAAAGAATCTGCAGGACATGATAAATGGGCTCAATCATCATGTTTTACCATTAAGTTTTCGCGTATAGATGACATTTTGCTTGTTATGGTTATTTAATTTACTCATGCAATCATTTGTTCATGACTGAAAGCAAAAATCATGCATTAATTGAGCTCTATCTATCCATAATAAATTAGCAATAACCAAGCGATAATGTAAAGATTATTAAAGCCATAGGGATCAATTAATGGGTATTAGATCAGTTTAAGACGGAATATTATGGTTTTTTGCTAAAAAAACTTTATATTTTCTCACATTAGCCATTAATTTAAGTTATGATTACGCCCAGTATATATAGCCATAATGGAATATTATTCATAATGATTAAACCAACTTTTTATGCATTGTCTACATTGATGATATCTTCAAGTGCGTTTGCTGCTGTTCCATTACCTGATTTTTCTGTTCCTGCACAGGGTCAGCAAGTGATTCTGAATGTTCCGCAATTACGCCTTTTTCTTTTTCAGGACGGAAAATTGATTAAAACTTACCCAATTGCTGTGGGTAAAATACGTACGCAAACTCCATTGGGTAAATATAAAATTGGTGCAAAAATACGCAATCCAACATGGAGTGTACCGGTCAGCATTCAAAGAGAAATGGCAGCGGGCGGCAAGACGGTGGTCAAATCAGTTCCTCCAGGCCCTAAAAATCCGTTAGGACCTGTTTTTGTGCGTTTGGGTGAACCAAAGCTTGGTCTGGGTATCCATGGTACCAATGCGCCCAGTAGTGTTCCTGGGGTTCGCAGCCATGGTTGCGTGCGCCTACATAGTAAAAATGCATTGGATTTTGCGGGCACAGTTAAAAGTGGCTCAGATGCAGCGGTAATCTATCAACAAGCTTCAGTCAATGTAGATGGAGATAACGATATCTGGGTGGCCATTTATCGTGATCCTTATAATAAACGCTCTTTGAATAAATCCAAACTCAATAGCAGTATCAATTCATGGGCACAGTCGCATAAACTAAATGTTAATCAGAACCGATTGAATGCATTAATAGCTAAACCTAGTGGGGTGTTGACGTGTATTAGCTGTTCAGCAGGTAAAACCAAGGTAAAAGGCACGCTTAATTCCTTGCAATGGACCGAAGGAATTGGCGCGATTGTCAAACTGACTAACCCAGTATGGGTTAATCCTGCTCAGGTTGCTCCAGAAGGCAACAGCGTTGAAGTGAATGAAGATTCAGATAACAAACCTGAGCAATGGGAGAAACCGATCAAACCAATCATTCCTAAAGCTAAAGCTCAACGCAATAATAGCAATCAAGGTTTTGATAATCTGATGTAATGATTTTTATCACCGGCTCAGGCTAGCTTTAGGCAAGCAACGACTGACTATCGATGACCTGATCCGGTTTAAAATCATCCAGTAATGCCCATAAATTGGCTTTTTCAGCTGCATTAAGTTGTTTGAGCTGATATTCACATCGTGCAGCAACTGTTTTACTCAAGTTTTGACACACGAGTCTCATTTGTTTAGGTGGATGCATACGCGTATAACGCGCACCTTTTCCTGCTAAATGCGCCTGCCAGCGTATTTTTACTCTGTTGCTAATTCCGCAATAAAAAGCCTCATTCTTACACAACAACAAGTAAACACTCCAGTCACCTTTTTGCTGTGGTAAACATGGTAATGCATTAATAATGACTTGTGATAACAACGTTTATACTAACCCTTAAAATTCTCGCTAATCATCAGCTATTTTGCAGTTCTATAGGTATTTGCTCGACTACGGCAACCCTTTTTTAGTTTCATCAATACGTGGATTTGTATTGATTAATCAATTTAGGATTTATTATTATCATAATATGAGCAAAAGTTAAATTTTTATTTAGTATTTAGTTTGAGTCTAGCCAAATACCATAAAATCCTAAACAAGCTCCTAACATAAAGAATATTTTAAAAGCGATTTTTATTTTTTCTTTATTTGCTAAGACAAATTTTACTGGATTTTTATTTAGGTTAGCAGTGTTATATTTTTGATGAAACATGATTGAATTATCAATCATTAAATCAGCAACAATTAAACTAGCTAAATTTACCAATGATATGGTAATTAATGTCATCGTTAGTTTGATCAAAAAATCACAGATAAATGAAGCAGTCAGTTCTGTAACTCCTGAATAATTTACTAATGCATATATTATTTTCAATGTTAGAAAAAAAGCTAAAGGAATTAAAATTAAGGAACTTCCTAAATATATGCATAATTTTCTTTTAGGGTAATTGGGAGGTAGTTTAAAAGAGACAAAGTAAAATAAGGCTACTGATAATATAAAAAATAATATGTTCATTATCAAACTATATAAATGATCAAATTACAACTGTAGGTCATCCTGTTAATAGAGTTCCTGCTATCACCGAAAGAAACAAAACATATGTTGAAGATACTGGATTGATGATAGATTTTAAACTCATAGCCACTTTTAAATCAAAATCTCATCCTATTGATGCCGCTATTTAGCCCCTGCATTAACTCCAATCGCATAAGCAGCAGTATCTATATAAATCCGCCTTTTTTTCGTAATCTTTAAGACTAGCTCATGATCTGTTTTACTCTCTCATTCATGTGCATGAAACAAACTTAAGGTATAAACCAAATCAGTCAATATTATGTATTTAGTATAAATGCCTGCAAATTTAGCAACCGCTACCAACTGATTAAGGTTGTTTTATAAGCTCGTTTAATAATGTACCTGCACTGCCTCTTCGCCTATTAATTCATGTAAATTTTCCAGCAACTGACCATCCAAATAAATCAACCACTTAGTTGGTGTACTTAATTCGCCATAGGCGTGAGAATTTTGACAGCAGAATTTAATGGGAATATGTCTATTAGATTCTTCGCGGTAGGGTTGCAGTAGAGAAGCCAATTGGCTTACTGATGTATCTGCAGCCACTTGCAAATACAAACTGCGTGCTGCTCGAGCGCTGGCTTCAGTTAGGGTAAACGCATTATCGGCAGTAATACGAAGCCCTTCACCCCCGTTATACTCATCCACCGCCACTTTACACTCCATCACCAGCACCTGATCTGCTTTGAGATATTGCCCATACTCTTCTAAGGCTTGACCGGCTACAACCACCTCTTGTTTGGCACTGCCATCCTCGAGCAATACCACTGCAAACTTACCCCGTTTACCGATGATATAGCGTACTGATGTGACAAACCCTGCTAGCTTTTGTTTATTATTTGAAGGTTTGAGGGTGGAAAGTTTACTGCTGACCAGTGCGCGCACTTTATCGGCATATGGCTCAAACGGATGTCCGGAAAAATAAAAACCCATGGCCTGTTTTTCTTCCGCCAGCTTTTGTGCCAGTGTCCATGGTTTTACTTCAATCATCTGCAAGGGCTCAATGGCATCTTCGACCATATCAAATAACCCGCCCTGATTAGCATTTGCTGCCTGCTGTTCAGCATTTTCGATGGCCAAACTAATGTTAGCGAGCAATTGCGCTCGATTGTCGTTGAGTTCATCGAATGCACCTGCACGCACCAAAGCTTCCATGGTTCGTCGGTTCAAATGTTGACGATCAACACGCTGACAAAAATCAAACAGATCAGTAAAAGCACCGCCCAGTTTGCGAGCCTGAACAATCGCTTCTACCGCCCCCTCACCTGTTCCCTTAATGGCACCTAAACCATAACGGATCTGCTTGTTATTATCAGGCATAAAGCGATATTCAGAGTGATTAACACTGGGTGGTAAAAAGGTTATGCCGTTATCCAGACCGTCATCCACAAAAATTTTCAACTGATCGGTATTGGTCAATTCACTGGACATGGTTGCGGCCAGATATTCGGCCAGATAATGACATTTTAGCCACGCTGTTTGATAAGAAACCAAAGCATAAGCTGCAGCATGGGATTTATTGAAACCATAACCGGCAAATTTTTCCATGTAGTTGAAAATTTCATTAGCCGTGTTTTTATCAATCCCTTTTTCAGCAGCACCAGCTTCAAAAATGGCGCGATGTTTCACCATTTCTTCCACTTTTTTCTTACCCATGGCGCGGCGCAATAAATCCGCACCGCCAAGTGTATATCCGCCACACACCTGAGCCGCCTGCATCACCTGCTCCTGATACACCATAATGCCGTAAGTAGAATCTAGCACAGGTTCCAGAAATGGATGGAGATACTCTACTTTTTCTTCACCATGCATACGCCGGATAAAATCTGGGATCAGATCCATCGGTCCGGGTCGATACAACGCCACAAATGCGATAATCTCTTCAAATTTAGTTGGTTTGGCCGTTACCAACATTTTTTTCATGCCCACCGACTCGAACTGGAATACCGCAGTGGTATTGCCCCGAGCAAAAACTTTGGCATAAGTCGCGGCATCATCTAAAGGAATCTGATTGACATCTATCTTTTCACCCGTTGTTTTGAAGATGAAGTCCTGTGCCATTTCAATAATAGTCAGGTTGCGTAAGCCCAAAAAGTCAAATTTCACTAAACCTATCTGTTCCACATCATCTTTATCAAGCATGGACACTGGCGAAGCATCTTCGCCACTAGCTTGATATATCGGACAGAAATCGGCAATCTTACCCGGTGCCATCAGCACACCACCAGCATGCATACCCAACCCGCGCGTCAGATCCTCTAGCTTTAGCGCCAGCGTCATCAGCTCTTCAGCTTCCTCTTCACGTAACAATTGGTTAATTTGTGGCTCTGCTTCCATTGCTTTAGTCAGGCTGAGTGGTTTATTTGCCTCAACCGGTATCAGCTTAGATAATCGATCGCACAAACCAAATGGCAAATCCAATACTCGACCGACATCACGAACCACTGATTTTGACGACATGGTACCAAAGGTGACAATTTGGCTGACAGCAGGAATACCATATTTATGCCGCACGTACTGAATCACTCGCCAGCGATTTTCTTGACAGAAATCGATATCAAAGTCAGGCATGGACACCCGCTCAGGATTCAAAAACCGTTCGAACAGTAAGTTATACCGTAGTGGATCCAGATCGGTAATTTTCAATGAATACGCCACCAGAGAACCGGCACCGGATCCGCGTCCCGGTCCTACCGGACAACCATTCTGTTTTGCCCAGTTAATGAAATCCTGTACGATCAGAAAATAACCAGGGAATTGCATTTGAATAATGATGCTCAGTTCATAATCCAAACGTTGCTGATATTCGGGCATTTTTTTGGCTCGCTCAGCTTCATCCGGATAAAGAACCGCCATGCGTTCCTGCAAGCCTTCATTACTTAAATGAGTTAATAAATCGTCTAGCGTCATTCCCTCTGGCGTTGGGAATAAAGGCAGATAATGTTCCCCTAGGGTTAGAGTTAAATTACACCGCTGCGCTATGGCTAGGGTATTTTGCAACGCTTCAGGGATATCCGCAAAGCGGTTATTCATTTCTTCCGGACTGGCAAAATATTGGCTTGGTACAAAATCATGCGGACGCCTGTTATCAGCCAAAACATAGCCACTAGCAATACACACCCGTGCTTCATGCGCCTGAAAATCATCGGCGCGCATAAACTGAGTTGGATGGGTTGCCACTACAGGTAAATGAAGTTTTGCGGCCAAGTCTACACTTCCAGCCACCACCGCTTCCCACTCCGGACGTTCTGGTAAACGTTGTATTTCCAGATAAAAACGGTCTCCAAACCATTGCTGATATTTTTTACACGCCTGTAACGCCTGTTCATTTTTTTGCGCCAGCAAAGCTTGACCAATTTCTCCGTATTGCGCACCGGATAAACAAATTAAACCGCTGTTATCGCCTTGAGCCAGTGCTTGTTGCTCAATCATGGGTTGATTGGCATTTCTGTTGTCGCCCACATAGGCATCTGTCAGCAGATTATTTAGCCGTAGGTATCCAGCGTGATTCTTAACCAATAGCATTAATCTGAAAGGCTTGTCTGGATTATCCGGATTCTCTAATCGTACATCCGCCCCGATGATGGGTTTGATACCGGCATTGCGACAAGCTTTATAAAACTTCACGAGCGCAAACACATTCATTAAATCACTGATTGCCAGCGCAGGAATACCTTGACTCACAGCATAATTAACTGCTTCTTTGATGCGCACAATGCCATCTTCAATCGAAAATTCAGTGTGCAAACGTAGAGGAATGTATGGCAATTTTTCAGACATATAATTTTCACGCCGTATAAGACTAGCAACCAGTGTTAAATGTTCAAAGCAAGAATGACAATAGCAAATATCACCTATTATCCATATATTAGCGATAAAGCGGGACTAAATTGCTACTGATGGTTTGATCAAGAAGTTAATTTTACCTTACTTAGACGTTAATACTGCGACAAACTTAAGTAAAAGCCACAAATATTTTGATTTGTCAGCGAAAAGCGTTACAGAATTTCTTACATAGCAAACCGGATTTTTGCCCCGATGACCACAATCAAATCTTGGTTTAATTTTCTTATTAGTTTGGTCATCATGTTGCCATCATATTAGTTAGGCGTGTTGACTCTTCTCTGGCTAATTTTGCTAACCACCACGATGCGAAGGTAAAAAACCGATGAAAGAACCTATGAGCAGCAGATATTTGACCCGATAAATTTTTAACAGGGTTTAAGCAAATAGGATGCGTAAATAATCCACGTTATAAATTAGCTAAGACTATGCGCATACAATGATATAACCAGATTAATCAGCTGATAAGAAAAATGATTAATATTGATTATTTTTGAAATCCCAACAGAAAACCGTGAATATAAATTGCATAAAATATTTTTTGTCGACATCTGCAACGCTATTTTTTACGATGCTATGCCATCAAGCAGTCATCAAATCGTTAGATCATGACTCTGTGCATGTAAGTTTATTTCACTTTACGCCACATTTTTTTCAAAGTCATATGTTATTCAATCAAGATGATTCTTGTATTTAGCTATAGCTTTAATGAATCCAGTTTGCGGATAGAAAAATGCAAGACTTATCTTTGCATTAAAAAATCAGCAAAAAGGCTGTCTGAATCACCATTCAGACAGCCATAGATTGGGTTTCCCCCACGTATGCCGCGTTGGGCTCCATCCGCTTGAACCTTTGAGACAAGGCTAGCAGTATCGAATGGCTTCGGGTTCATTCCTCAGGAGGAATGCTCACGCCCACCATTACCCAACCGCTAAATAAAGCGAATTATTGGTTCAAAGGAATATATGCCCTTACAAACACCGCAGGGGAAGAAAACTGTTAGGTAACAATTATGCCATTGCCTCTTCGCATAATTGAATCATACCCTGTATTTTACGCTCAAAATCGCCAACTGCCAAATCACCCTGCATGGTTAGCTTGAGTAAATCATGCGCCAGATTCAAAGCAGCCATAATGACGATTTTATCATTTTCAATCACTCTGCCAGAACTTTGAATAGCCACAATTTTTTCATTCAACATTTTTACTGCCTGCATCAATGTTTCCTGCTCACTTTTAGGCGTACCAATATTAAATGGACGTCCAAGTATTTCCACTCTTACCTGTTGAATTTCGTCCATTATTTAGCCTCCTTAGACGCGGGCATCCGGTGCAACAAATGCTGCAAATCGGTTCTGGAGTGTTCCAGTACAGATTTAAAGCGTTGATTTTCTTGCATCAGTTCATCGATTCTGGCCTGCATTGTTTCCTGCATGTGGAATTTATCCTGCTCATACTGCCTCACCAACTCATCATGCTCGATCTGGGCTGATGTGACTTGCTTGTGTAACTGATCTTTTAACAACATGACCTGTTTAGCCAGCTTTTCTTTTTCCATCAAAACAGTATTGAAGTTTAAGATCAAGCGTTTAAGGCAGTCTTCCAGTTGTTCTAATTGATTTTCCATTACTGACCGCTTCCGTTATCTAACCACGCTAGTTAGGTTTTTGATTTTCTTCCAACCTATAAAAGGTTGTGTCAATCATCACTATTCTGTCTTTGGTGTCCGTTCCATCAGTATTTCTGCCATTGCCCCCACTTTAATCTCTCCGTGGAACAATTGCTGCAAGATGGAAGCAATTGGCATATCTACCCCTAATTTTACTGCCTGGCGACACACTTCCTCTACAGTATAAACACCTTCGGCAACATGTCCAAGTTTCGTTAATGCTTCGGGCAAGGTTTTACCTTCAGCCAGCAGCAAGCCAACTCGGCGGTTGCGCGATAAATCACCGGTACAGGTCAGGATCAAATCCCCCATTCCCGACAATCCCATCAACGTAGCAGCTTGTCCGCCAAGGGCCTGATTCAGACGACTGATTTCCGCCATACCGCGGGTCATCAAGGCAACGCGAGCATTAATGCCATAATGTAGTCCGTCAGCAATACCGGTGGCAATGGCCATGACATTTTTGACTGCACCACCAACGGCAGCACCAATGACATCTTCATTGGCATACAAGCGCAAAACTGTATTATTCAGCGTTGCCGCCAATTTTTGAATCCAAACAAAATTAGCCGAAGCTAAAGTCACTGCACAAGGTAATTGTTGTGCCAGTTCCTGCGCAAAGCTGGGACCGGATAACACACCAATATAGTGATTCTGTGGCATGGCTTCAGCCAATACCTGTTGCGGCAACAAACCGGTTTGTTGCTCAAAACCCTTACAGGCTGCAATAACCGGAACGGTATCTAAACCGGCGGCAACCAGTTTTAATGCGGTTTGGCGCAGGGCTGCCACCGGAGTAGCAATAATGACCAAATCTGCGGGCATAAATTCAGTGGTTGGGGTCAGATTATCCGGCAACAGAAAATCAGGCAAATAGCGCGCATTCGTACGCTGCTGCTGCAATTGAGCGACATGAGCATCATTATGTGACCATAACCATACCTGATGACCATGTAACGCAAAATGAATGCCTAGTGCTGTTCCCCATGCACCAGCACCCAATACTCCGATTTTCATGACTTTAATTCCTTCTCTACCGCCGGTGATCTGATTTCTGTCTGTATTCCAGCCAAACCATTTCAAGCTGAATACACGAATGACTGATGCGAAAATAAGTGCAAACCGCTTAAATTCAAGACAGACCAGAGCATTGACCTGCTGCTTAATCTGCTGAAATCCACCTTTAACTCACGATAATGGGAGCTATTATAACGATATATTCATATTAAAACAGCAAGCTAAGCATGATTACGTCTTAGCATTTTGTCATTTTAACCCAGCACAGATCTGGCACAACCATCAATTTTTCCAGATGCCGGCGCAATCCAACCGAAATGACAAGCTGTCACTAGGCTTATAACAACTATAAAAGTAGCGCGCCAATGCGTGTACTGCAATACCCACAACCAGCATCACATTTAGCTAATATTCTGAAAAATAAAAAGTTTAATTAATTTTTTATCTTTCATCGAACAGCGCCAGCTAGAAACAGTTGGGACTGAATATAAAATAACAGGCTGCTTGACTACAAGCAGCCTGTTAGGATTATAAAAACGCATTAGTTTTCGAAGCGTTTAAATACCAATGATCCATTGGTACCACCAAAACCAAATGAATTGGAAATGGCTGCCCGAATTTGCATATCACGGGCTTCGTTGGCACAATAATCCAGATCACAACCAGCTTCAATATCTTGTTCAAAGAGATTAATGGTTGGAGGTGATTTTTGCGTATAGATTGCCATGGCTGTATAAACAGCTTCGACACCACCAGCACCACCCAGTAAATGACCGGTCATGGATTTGGTTGAATTCACCACCACTTTGCGCGCATGCTCACCCAAAGCGAGTTTAATCGCATTGGTTTCATTCACGTCACCCAAAGGTGTTGAAGTACCATGTGCATTCACATAATCAATATCATCTGGATTCAAGCCGGCGTCATTCAGAGCTCGGGTCACGCCTAAAGCGGGTCCTTCCATGCTTGGAGCAGTGATGTGATAAGCATCAGAGCTCATACCAAAGCCGACTAGCTCAGCATAAATTCTGGCGCCACGTTTTTTGGCGTGCTCATATTCTTCCAACACCATCACGCCAGCACCTTCTCCCATGACAAACCCATCACGACCTTTATCCCATGGTCGGGATGCAGTCGCCGGATCATCGTTGCGGGTTGACAAGGCCTTCATGGCAGCAAAACCGCCCACACCCATTTCACAAATGGCTGCTTCGGCACCGCCGGCGATCATGATATCAGCATCGCCATATTTAATCAGACGAGCAGCATCACCAATGCTATGTGCCCCTGTTGTACAGGCAGAAACCATACCATAGCTCGGTCCCTGATAGCCTTTGAGAATGGTGACGTGACCGGAAATCATATTGATTAAGGAACTGGGAATAAAGAACGGGTTAATTTTACGGGCGCCGTTGGCAATCATGGTACGGGCAGTTTCTTCAATAGAAGGCAAACCACCAATACCTGCGCCGATATTTACCCCAACCCGAGTTTTATCCAGTCCGGCTATATTATCCAGATCAGCATCAGCAATAGCTTGTAAGGCAGCAGCAATACCAAAATGAATAAAGGTATCCATTCTGCGCGCTTCTTTAGAGCTAATATACTGTGTTATATCGAAATCTTTAACCTGGCCAGCTATGCGACAAGCCACAGATGAGGCATCAAAATGGGTAATAGCACCAATGCCACTCACACCTGCAAGCAGATTCTGCCAAGCTGTACCAACATCATTACCTACAGGAGACACCTGCCCCAGACCAGTAATGACAACTCTTTTTTTACTCATAAATTGCTCGCGAGAAAAACCCCTGTCGAATAAGTGAGCTGAGCCACAGAATTTTCGTCAGAGGTAATCCGGATATAGTTAACCATTCAAAGATTAATTCAAATGAGCGCTAACAAAGTCAATTGCTTGTTGAACAGTAGTGATTTTTTCTGCTTCTTCGTCTGGAATTTCGCAACCAAACTCATCTTCCAGCGCCATTACCAATTCAACGGTGTCCAGTGAATCTGCACCTAAATCTTCTTGAAATGAAGATTCATTTTTTACATCGGCTTCATTCACTTCCAATTTTTTAGCAACAATATTTTTCACGCGTTGTTCGATAGTGTTATCCATTGACTGATCTTTCGTTTCTTAGCCTGCGATGTGCAGACTGGGTTAATTGAATTAATCAACTTTTCATTAGCTGATATTGTACCTAATAAAAATAGAGTTTTCCATACAATTTGTTTTATCAACATTTATGCGGTTTTCGGCGATGTTCACAACACTTCTATTTATTGATATCAGCAACATCCGTATGGCGAATGGCAGCCATATTAGCACAGCCTGTTTTTTTGTCACAAGTTATATGAGTATTATACCAAATTCCATTCACATATTTTTTCTGGCTGTACTTACACGGTTATGCCGGCTGCTGTAGAGTATTTTCCAGCAAAATAAAGCGACTAATACCAGCCAAGCAAGACATCAGCCAAATTCTGTTACACCTTTGACAAGATGCATCATCCATCACTCACAGCAGGCTGTTTAAAATCGTGCCGAAACCTTGCCCACCATTTATGCCATGATTGCACATCTCTGCACTAGCTGATTGTTGTCATTCAACCCTTTCCACCGTTGTTTACGATGATTGCCAGCTATCAATATGGATGATTGTTGGTACTACATGAAAAAGGCAAAATACATATCAGGGTAATCTTTAATTTATAACAACAATACTTTTCCCGTAGATTTTTTTCCTTGTATCTTTGTTCTAATCAATTGCAGTGGCTAAAGCAGAGCATCCCGCATCCTGCGCCTGTTTGGCGATGGTTTGATAGAGAAAATTCATGATCAGAGCTAATTCCGCTGCGGTACTGTCCTGTGTACCACCTCCGCTATGACCACCTGTATCCGGTACTGCTAGCCATACAGGCTGATTAAGACCACGCAAGCGAGCATAAAATTTTAAGGCATGAGCCGGATGCACCCGGTCATCAGCAATATTGGTGGTAATCAGCGCCGGAGGATAACATTGTTTGTTCGATAAATTATGATAGGGTGAGATGGCTTGTAGAGACTGTTGATGCTCAGCAATAGTTGGATCCCCATACTCATCCAGCCAGGATGCACCGGCTGACAAATAGGGATAGCGCAACATATCTGTCAATGGCACTTCACATACCATGGCGCCAATCTGTTCAGGTTGCTGACAAAATGCCGCCGCCACCAGCAAGCCACCGTTACTACCACCTTGTATGGCGGTGTGTTGCTTACTGGCATAACCATGGGTATATAAATCCTGTAATACTGCCAGTAAATCATCTACACTGATTTGCTTGTTCACCCCACATGCGGCCTGATGCCACTTAGGACCAAACTCTCCACCTCCACGTACATTAGCCAGCACAAAAGCATAACCCTTTGCCAACCAGTAGCGTCCGACACTACCTAAATAGTAAGGCAGTTGAGGCATGGCAAATCCACCATATACATATACTATGGTTGGTGTATCGACGGTGATGTTTTTACCCACATGAAAATAGGGAATGTCTGTACCATCTTGTGCCTTAGCATAAAACTGTCTGATGGAAATTCCTGTGGCATCAAACTGTGCAGGCTGTACCCGCATGACACACAGCTCCAACAGATTTAGATCCAAGGTATACAGCGTTAGCGGTACCGTAAAATGACTGATGGCCAGATAAAGCACGTCACCGCCCCATGGCTGATCAATTATTTCCAGCGCCCCAGGTGGCAGAGCGGGTAAATTCACCTGTTGCCAGCCAGTTTCCGTATACCGCCATGCCAGCAGACGACTTTGAACATGATCCAGAAGAGATACCACCACGAAACGACGCGTGGTTTCAATACTTTCTATTGCCTGAGCACTGGTAGGCTGACAAATGATCTGCGCAGCACCTAATTCACCTTTATTCAGCTTCACCGCCACCAAGCAACCAGCTGGATATTGTTTATTGGCACGCTGCCAGTCACTGCGCAGTTGCACCAGCAATTGCCCGTACAGGTAACCCATTAATTCACAATCATCAGGCAAAGGCAATGAATACACACTGATGTCATGCATGACCTGATAATACTGCTTGTGATAAAAACCATCAGAAACTTCCAGTAAATCAATTGGCGAACCTTGACTGTCTAAATAACGCCAAGCATTCACCATCATAGCCTCAGTATCGGTTTCCAATACCGGCATGGCCTCTGCGAAAGTTTGCCCTCGCTGCATCAGCCATATTTGGCGTGGATAACCGGCATGGGTTAATTGTCGTTCATCCCATGCCGGACAAACCCAAACACTATCGACATCGCGCCAGCTAACGATACTTTTGCTTAGAGGAAAATGAAAACCACCTTCAACAATTTTCCGCTCGGCCAAATTAAATTCAATCGTGTAAGCCGCATCGGCACCACGGGCACTCAGGCTAATAAGCACATGCTCGGGGCTTTCTACATAATGCGCCACACCTTGCAAATAGACATCATCGTGCAATATGGCATCAAAATCGGCCACCGAAAATAGTATTTCCCATTGCGGCAAACCCGATCTATAGCTTGAAGCACTACATACGCGGTATACCCCTTTAGGCCATTCTGCTGACTGGTAAAAATGGTACATTCGCGCACGATGCTCCTGACAAAAAGGGATCTGCTGATCATCCTGCAATACCGATACCATGTCAGCCTGCATAGTCTGATAGCATGTGTCTGCCGCAAAGCAGGATTGGGTATATTCATTCGCCTGCTTGATAAAATCCTGCGTCTTTTTGCTTGTCAGATCTTCCAAATAATCAAAGGGATCAGCATTAAACATAAAATGAATTCCGCTTGTCTATAATAGGGTTACCATCAACAATATAATTTGCCGTGATATTAACGATAAAAAAGTTTATTGAATCTGATCCTGATCATCAATCAATAGGTGTTATGCTGAGATTCAATGCCCATCATGGCTAAAAGTAGCCAGTTTAAAAGCCGTCAGCGTGTACGGTTAGCGTTACTGGCTATGAATAAATTTCCTCTTTGAACCGTAACAATACTTTCAGTCACGACTTATCTAGAGGATTATTCTAATTAAGAATTACTAGAATAAGTTTTACGAATAAAATATTGTGTTTAGCCAAATGCAAAAATTCATTAATTGATCTATGAATCATTGATCGTTGCTAGAAATTCAAAGGGCAGCCTTACAGGCTGCCCTTATTCATTTATGGTGCCGACAACGAGACTTGAACTCGTACGACCTAGGGTCACCACCCCCTCAAGATGGCGTGTCTACCAATTTCACCATGTCGGCTAAATTTAAACAATATTACTCCGGTATAACTGGTTTATTAGCCGGAGCAGCAGGTGTGACTGGTGCACTGACTGGTTGATTAGCAGCAGGCTGCTGCACCACTGGTTTCTGATTCACATTACTGAAATCCAGACCGGTACGACCGTGAGTGGAAATATATCCCAGAGCCAAACACGTCACAAAAAAGATAGTAGCCGCAATCGCAGTACTGCGACTGAGAAAATTTGCATTACCGGCAGCACCAAATACACCTTGAGCACTACCTGAGCCAAAAGCAGCACCAGCATCAGCACCTTTGCCCTGCTGCATCAGTACCAGCACGATCACAAACAGTGCGGCAAATATATTTACGATTAAAATAATGGTTTTAAATGCTTCCATAAGGTCAACTTTTATAGAGCAGGCGCGCAAGCGGCCTGAATAATAGCGGTAAAACTATCAGCCTGCAGAGAGGCACCGCCAACCAGAGCACCGTCAACATGCGGCACAGCCAAAATTTCTGCTGCATTTTTTGTGTTGACACTACCGCCATAAAGGACGCGGATTTTAACATCTTTACCGCATAATGACAAGATTTGATGATAAATAAACTGATGCATCTCAGCAATCTGACGCGTAGTGGGTATTTTGCCAGTTCCAATCGCCCATACTGGCTCGTAGGCCACGACTACCTCTGTTGCACTCAATTCAGCCAATATCGCCAACTGATCGCCCACAACGGCTTTTTCCTGAGCTGATTCTCGTTGTGCTAAGGTTTCGCCAACACACAAAATAGGTAAAATGTGTGCAGACAGACAATGCTGCAATTTAGATAACAAAATTGCATTATCTTCTTGAAAATACTGACGTCTTTCCGAATGCCCTATCAACGCAAAGCCAGCACCTACATCAGCAAGCATTTGCGCGTTGATTTCACCAGTATAGGCACCAAAATCTCCGAATCTGCTGACGTCTTGTGCGCCTATTACCAAAGGAAAACCACGCACCTGCTCTTTAGCGCTTGTCAGGTATACATCAGGAACAGCAACTGCGCAATAAACCTGAGCAGACGCTGCTGAAACTGGCTTCTGCAATGCTAGTAGTAACTGCTGATTGCTGGCCAAACTGCCGTTCATCTTCCAGTTACCCATGATCCATTTTTGTTGCCACATCGTATTCTTTTCCTGATTCACGCACATGCCTTGTATTCAATTTAATGATTAATCGACGTCATCTGACGACAACTTAGGTGATATTGTACCTTAGCCTACTCTTTTGCACTACTGGCAGAAGTCAGTCCATTCCTATAGGTTCTGTCTTAAATATCCCATCCCTAAACTATCTTTCACTTAGCCATGCGGATCAAAATCAATCATTTTTTGGCTCAGTAAACATCGTTGCCGGATATCAATAAATAATTAACATACTGCACAACTAAACTTAAAACTTGTCCTGCAACTGCACCGGATTATTTGACCATAATTTGGTCAAAAAACCCAAGGTTAAATAAGTCACTTCGCGATGAATTTCCTCTCTATCACGCTGATACCCATTCTGACACCATAAACCTTTTGTAAGAGGTTTACACGTTTGAATAAAACTAAAATGTGTTGCATCAAAGATAAACACAAAGGTTGAGGTCTGCTTAGGCAGAAAGGGTTGCATATGCCCTGATTCAAGCTTGACCTCCCTGTTACTAGCCACATTGCCAGCGCCGATCACTAATATCGGTAATTGAAACTGTTGCAAACTTTCAGTTGTCATCCCTCTAGTCAATCCGGCATCCAAAGTAACCACCGCTTTCACTCGCTCGTCACGTGTTGGTTGAATGAATTCTGGCTGATCCAGACCTAACTGATTCATCAGCTGACACGCTTTTAAATATGAGTGAGTCCGGCAATCTTGTTGAAATTGTCTGGTATCAAATTTGGCCCCAGCTAAAGAAAGAACCGTCCAGCCACCAAGCGAATGCCCGATGGCAGCAATTTTATCCTTATCAATCAGCTTACTCAATGATCGATCTGTTAAGACTGCATCAATTGTCATGCTTAATTCCTGCGGCCGCAACCATAACTGAGCTGGCTGATTATTTCGCTGGGTTGAGGAAAGAGGGTCATGATGTGTAGGTGCAGCCACAATGTAGCCCAAGCTGCTTAATTCATACGCTAACCAACTTAAATTACGCCAGCTACCACTGTAACCATGCGACAGCACGATCAATGGATGGGCATGTTGACCTGATGAAATGGGTTCAGCGTTGAGGGACACTTGCGAACCAATAAAGAGCTTATTAGCGGCAATAGTTGTCGTTTTTTTCTGTTCCTTAGCAGGATACCATACAGCAATATTAAGTGGGTGCAGAGTCTGGGTTGTGAGATTTATTTCTTTAAAACCAACACTGGCCGAGGCGGAAGAAATCAACACCCAAAAAAGCACCATAAACCGCAAAATATTAACCATAAATCCCCTTCCTCCTGCACAGTTGAATTTCTGAAATGTATTCGCCCAACTACATCAACCCTGAACTACAAAAATAAACACCGCCATTTGTCAGCTTTATTTTATTATCCAGGGAGACCTTGTTAGCAGATTGCATCATTTACCGGCTAAATAGATCGCAACGGATTGACGTCTAACTTTAAAAATTTGGTCGAGACCACATCCATCGGCTTCATCCACTGCAACTGAGTTTAATAACACTGATTCCAATGAGGCAGACACCCTTTTGTGATGGCATTTCCTCCCCTGTTGCACCACTGCCGCTGGACATGATTACGAGCAGATTCTCTAAGATTTGATGACAGCCAAACTTCGTTCTTCTTCAATAATTTAGTAAAATACTTTATTGTACAGAGTATGGCAAACAAAAAAGGTATTCATGGTCTGCATTCGTTTTATGCCAACTGCACCATTAAGCGACCGGATCGAGCAAATCTTTTAGACACCAAACCCAAAGCCTCTGTGATTTAACCACCTCACCCTTTATTTAAACCCTTTTTCCTTAACATTTACACTATTGTCAATAGTTAAATCGTTTTATAATTCACATTCAGATATTTATTTACAAGCTTAATACGACTTAACATCCACCAACTGATTGATTAATAGAATAGCTGGTCAATCACAGCAATTTGGAGCCGACATGGATTTCAATACCGCCCGCTACAATATGGTCGAGCAGCAAATCCGTCCCTGGGACGTATTAGATTTTGATTTACTGGATGTTCTCAGCGACATACCACGTGAGCGCTTTGTTTTACCGCAGCATCAACAACTCGCCTACAGCGATCAATCATTACCACTGGCTAATGGCGGTAGTATGCTGGAACCTAAAGTGATGGCTCGGCTTATTCAAGCTTTAAAATTAAACCTTGCAGACACGGTTGTGGAAATTGGCACAGGTTCCGGATATGCCACTGCTGTGCTGGCCAGATTAGCTAACCAAGTTTTAACTATAGATATCGATGCTGCACAACAACAAACGGCGAAAACCGTTTTAAGCGAACTTGGTTACACCAATATTCAATATAAAGTGGGTGATGGACTGAGCGAGAAACTGATCCAGACGCCTTTTTCTGCTATCTATGTAGGAGGAGGCATTTCACAATTGCCCACCTTTCTGCTCGATCAGATCCCCGAACATGGTCGTATGGTAGCCATAATCGGTGATGCACCCTTGATGAAAGCAGTGTTATTTGAACGTCAAAACAACCAAATTCAAGAAACGGTATTGTTCGAAACCCTTGCGCCAACCCTTCATAGTTTAGCCATCAATCAACCGAGCCAATTCAAATTTTGATATTCAACCATGGCCCATATCCATTATATAGATATGTGCCATGGTTAAAGTAAACACAAAAATAGGAGAGATTGATTTGAAGAACTAATGCCAATTAATGAACATTTCTAATCAGATCATTTTTGGCTAAATTAAGTTGAACATGGTCATGATTAAAATACCCTTAGCTTAAAATCAAACCTCTTCAGCCAAGATAATAATCTTGGCATAATCAACTAAATAGTCCATTTCTCAAATATCAGCTTGCGCCTTTAACCAAGCTATTTCTTGCCCCCAAATTTCTGGGTCGATGGTTTCGAGAATAAGTGGGATTTCATCAATTCTGGCATCACGCATAATGTATTTAAAAGCAGCCTCGCCAATATTACCTTTACCTAAACTATGATGACGATCAACATGACTGGCAAATTCACTTTTCGCATCATTCAAGTGCATAGCGCGTAAATATTGAAAACCCACGATCTTTTCAAACTGAGAAAACGTTTCCTCACATGTTTGTTCAGAACGTAGATCATATCCAGCCACAAAGGCATGACAAGTGTCGATACAAACACCTACACGGCTTTTATCTTCAACCTGATCAATAATCGCAGCCAGATGCTCGAATTGATAACCCAGATTAGATCCTTGCCCTGCGGTATTTTCAATCACAGCCACCACATTGCTGGTTTTATCTAAGGTCAAATTAATGGATTCAGCAATACGATTAAGGCATGCATCTACCGATATTTGTTTTAAATGGCTGCCTGGATGAAAATTAAGCAAAGTTAAACCTAATTGCTCACATCGTTGCATTTCATCTAAAAAAGCCATACGAGATTTTTCTAATTGCTCCTGATCTGGATGACCTAAATTAATCAGATAACTATCATGCGGTAGGATTTGTTTACTACTGAAACCATATTGTTCACAATGTTTTTTAAAACGATCAATTACCGCTGCTTCAAGCGGTTTGGCACACCATTGGCGTTGATTTTTAGTAAACAGGGCAAATGCCGTTGCTCCGATTTGATTAGCATTTATTGGCGCATTATCCACACCACCAGACGCACTCACATGCGCACCGATGTATTTCATATTGTTCTATCCTGATAATGAATTAAGGCAGTATTGGTCATCATCCAAGACACAGTTATACTGTCATTGCATGGATTGCGTCAGCAAAGACCCACACTGAGATACTCTAAAATTAGGTGTAATTATCTCACCGAATATCATCTCTCACTATATGGCAACAACGTTTTATGATCATTTCCCCCATGACTGAAGAACTGTTCAGTTTGACTTAGGCGCAATGATCCTTAATTTGATTATGTTACTTAGCTTAGGGTTAGCCTGTAACAAAGAAACTGATTTATATTTCAAATCATTTTCCACACCGTCAGTTTTATTTAACTGCGAGCCCAATGAAAATATTATGAAAATAAACTTGCCTGATCATTAAAATAAGATTAAGTTTTAAAACAACGAATTATATTGATAAACCACGATGAATCATCATCATTGTCAGCATTAAGGAGAAATAATATGCCATATCAAACACGCAATGATCTGCCTGCTTCTGTGCGCCATGTTTTACCAGAACATGCACAGGATATTTTTAAAGATGCGTTTAACCATGCCATTCAGGAATATCAAGATCCAAGCAAACGGCGCGACAACAGTGACCCTGAAACCATCGCGTTTAGAGTTGCCTGGGCAGCGGTGGAAAAAGTTTACCATAAAGGTGCTGATGGCAAATGGCAACGCAAATAACGGCTTATCCGTACCATAGGTATATCTTTACGCACCGGTATTGGCATATGACAAACTTAAGCATCCGGTCAAAATTTCATCATGGGTTGGACAATTTTCACGCTAAATTAGCTAAGGATGTTTATTTGCAAGCGAAACAGAGTTGATACAGCGAAAGGTCAGAAGCCAAGTGCAGAATTAATTTCTTACAATAAAATAATCATAAAATTAAATAAAAACTTCAGCTAATACCCAAAAAAAGCTGACGCAGAATGTCCCTGCTGATCAATTAAAGACGGTTGGACCATCACCACACAAACAGATTGAGCACCCTGTAGAAATTGTGCGCTGACAATGGGTGAGATCGCTGTAGATTGTACCTTGCCAGATGCCGAGGATTGACCTATTTCACTCAACAATAACATGCTGTCAGATGAAGTTGTTAGCGTGGTAATTGCTGCCCGTTGCGTATGGCTGAATGAACCCATTAACCAGCTATCTATCATACACAGGGTCATGAGGCAACGGTTTGCGCATTTTTTCTCAGACTAGCCATTTTAAGCATCTAGTCACGCGCTAAAACCAGCTTAAATTGACAAGGCGTTGTTATAAAGATAAGCAAATTGCGACGAAATTTGCGCTTGTCTACACTTTACAAGAGAATATTCGCCATATCTATAAGCACAAGGGCAAGAATTTAACCTATTTAATCCTGATAAAATTGCCTACCCCAGCAACTTATTTTATTGATAAAAATACATGACAAGAGCTGTTATAGGTGATATCAAACTTGAATGAGCATTAGGATTGAGAAAGCGATAGTCTATTCGTCTTATTCAGTCATAGAATAAATCAAGTATAAAAGTAATGGGAATGGGGAAAATTTAGCAGTATGATATGTTTCGTTGCTTGAGTGCTTTTTTCGGCAACAGCGTATTTAGCACCGCTTGAATACTGCAATATTTACCCATTAAGAAATCAAAGTTTTTATGTCTGTTGAAGAAATCAGTCCCAAGCAATTACAGCAATGGTTATCAGAAAAAAAACCATTTATCTTGCTTGATGTTCGTGAACAAGATGAAGTTCTTGTTGCTGCACTACCTGATCACATGCACATTCCGATGAATCTTATTCCGATTCGTCAAAACGAGATTCCAGATGATTTACCCATTGTTATTTATTGTCATCACGGCATGCGCAGTTTGCAAGTTGCCTTATACTTATCCGAAAATGGTTTTGATGATGTGTATAATCTCAGTGGAGGCATTGATGCCTGGTCTCTGATGGTTGACCCAAGTATTCCCCGATATTAATCCTCTTTGCTCTCATTCATTTCATGTATGCACTCAGAATTAATCTGATTGCATGTACATCCCATTGCGTTCCTAGATTAACGCTTTACGCTTGATTTGCCGGTGGGACTAAAGACTGCAATTTGGACGTGGATAAAACCCACAATGAGTGTTTGTATTGTTTTTCTTTCCCACTAAAGACATTAGCCTGGGACTTGATTCATTAAAAAAAACCCACACCACAGCATCTTGATAAGTCCATAAATAAACATTTTTTAAGCCTTAAAAGTAAGATTGAGTATAAATAACGGTTTAAAGAGCTCAACTAACCATGTTGATAAACCACTAAAAATGAAGCGGTTTAGCCACGATATACCCCACCCATTCGCTAAATCATTTAATTCAATATATCTTGCAAACACTTTTGATAAAAAATTGATTAAGCTAGCTCATCGTTTATTTCGCGTGTAGAGCCATGAACAAAGTATTTAGTCTTCAGCAAGATTCCTCTTGATTCATCAACAACATAATCTAAATGGTGCTAATAAGCATGCACTATTCTTATTAATCATCAATATTACGCACAAATTCTATAGGACAACATAGTCACAGCTTGCAATACTTATTTTGAATGAAGTTAAGTTACTAGCTAAATTTGATTGTCTATCATGGCAACATGCCGAATATTTTCTATATGCAGAAGATGTTTAATTTGAGAAACACTTTAAAAAAGAGATTACTGGGTTTTACAAAACCAATGAGAAGGTAAATGATGAACGTTTTTAAAACTAGATAAAATATTTAGTATGACATTTGGAGAGACTTATTTTGTCGAAACATTAATCGGAGAAAAGGATTTTTTGAAAAAAGTGAATGGATATTAAAAGAAAATGGACGTACCAAAAAAAATTAGAATCACTTCTGAACAAATGCCTTCTGTGAATAAAATTGATAAAAAAAATTTAAGTATCTAAAGAATCTTTGGATAGGTCATCTATAAATTTAGAGGAAAATTTAACATTAGAAAAAATGCAGTAAGGTAAGCTAAAAAGTGTTAGAGTCTAATTTGAAAACTTATATCAGCTATCGGGTTAAATCTGAGAAATAAAGGAAATTATATAAAGCTTCTTTGCAGGGCAATTTAGTGCCGTGGATAATTTAAATTATTATGACTTTTTAACTGAAAATTTAAATTAATTTCAATTAAAAAAATACTAGACCTGTTATTGTGATTGATCTAGGACATGGGGTTACACTGGGAAATGAAGGAGCTCTAGCAAGAATATACCAATACAAATTAAACGCGAACAATGAGGAAATTTTAAAAGATGCAAAAGGTAATGTACAAACAAAAACCGCAACAGTTATAGATCTTTCCTCATATGTTCTAGAGGCTCCGAATACATGGATTATTGGAAATAATGATTATTCAAAAAGTAAAATAATAAATTAAATCATGAGAGAACTGAATCTAGTATGGTTTATGAAGTTTCAATAAAACTTTATAAACTATTGCTACAAAAAGGCTAAATGTTTTAATTACCAGAAATAGTAAAATCGTTGTTAATGTTGCCAATAATAAAGAAGCTATCTATTTTCGCTGTGATATAGCTAATAACAACAAAGCGGATTATTTTATTTTTATTCATGCGGATGGCTTAACCAATTTTACTTCCGGCGCGCATGTTATCTATAATGAAGAAGATAAAAAAGGGCTAGAATTAGTTAATAATATTTTTAGTTGTTATACTGTTGTCAATATAGGAAAGAAACACCCAGATGCTAGAAATAATATAGGAGTTCTTGGGGGGAAAATCAAACGAAGTATAAAGTTTTAATCGAGCTTGGTTATATTACACACCCTAAAGCTGCAAAAAGTATTTACAACAATATGGACTTAATAGCAGAGCAATTTGCTCAAGGGTTAACAATCCACATTAATAAACATTTTTAAGAATAAAATGAAAAAATTACTAATGGTGTCTATTTTTTTTGTTGGCATTTTGGCATGTGTTCAACGCATTGAAGCAAAAAAAATTTCCGAAGCTCCCCCTTCACATTCAGTACGAATTAAAGAATCCAATACTCCGGAAGGTTTTTTACGATATGAATATTATATCAATGGCAATAAAGCAGCGGATTATATAAAAACTTACTATACTAAAGGCGGTCAATTAGAATCTGTGTATTATATGTCATCATATCAACGAGACAGCATTTCTGCTCAAGGATTTTACCCAAATGGAAAACTAAAATTCACGCATTATGTAAGAGATGAAGTTAAAAAAGGAGATGTATTATATGTTAAATATTATCCTAATGGACAAATAAATCATATAGAAACAATAGTTACTGGCTCTTTAGAATTACCCAAACTCACTACTATTTACTTTGAAAATGGCGTTAAGCAATATGAAGGGTTTATGGATATGTATAATGCTACCATAATACCTGTAGGATTATGGAAAACATACGATGAAAAAGGCGATTTAATCGAAACCACCTATTATCATCCCGATGAATTCGGCAAAGACTATAAAATCGTCACTCAATATAAGAATGGAAAAGTTGTTTCAAAGAAAATTTACAATTTTGATGATTTATATGAGACTGAGTTAAAAGAGCTTTTCACCATACCGAAATAATAAATAATTGAAAAATGAAAAAAGTAAACTAATAACTGATACTGAAATAAAAATAACCGGAAAAATACAAGAACAATACGATTTATCAGATTTACAAGCGTTAGCTGAGCTCAGAAAAATAAATATAAAAAAGGAAGATAATCCCAAGCTAGATGAATATGAAGGCATCTATCATTTGCAACCCGATAATTCCGTCTAAAAATGCCTCTCTATCAATTCGTTTCTCTTTTGAAGAAAACTATAAAAAAAATACGCTACACATTTAATACACTATCTTATGAAGAAATACAAAAAAACTCTTCACATACACGATTTTCAACAAAAACTAGATTTTAAATACGGAAAAGGAAAATTCCATGCTGTTTTGGTACTGAGCTTATTTTTCTGTCTGTCTTTTACTTCCTGCTCCAATGATTTACATAATAGCGGGACTACAAATAGAAGCAATATAAGCGGCTCTATTGAAGGAACTACCCATGAAGGGCAATCGAGCGGAGCAAGAAATCAAATAACGAATACGGGACAAACAGTTACATTAAACAAATCGCCTTATGGGGATAATCCAACGGTATTAGATGCTTATTTTGCCCAACAAGATACTAAATCCAAAATGAAAAAAACTGTTCTTTTAATTCTTGTTTTGTTTTTGCTTTCGCCACTGCAAAAAGAATAAATATGCAAGAAGTAAAATATTATGGAAGTTTTTCTGGATATCATCATATAATCAAATTAATCAACATGATTGATGTTGAAAGGGTAAAAAGAAAAATCATTATTTACGAGCGATTTATATCAATAATAAACTTGCATTAGTGGAGAAATATATAAATAAAAATTTTTTAGATATGTTTATACGTACAAAAAATAAACGGATAAAAATTGAAATTATAAATATTAATGGAGAAAAAAATAATATCAAACAATTATGCAGCTGCAGATTTAATAAATTCCAACTATCTTATTTAAAAATAGAGGATACACCATGATAACATTAGAAAAAATTGATATTCCCATGACTGAACTCAATTCTAATTTGACTGGATTAGGACACGTGATACATTTATTTCCCCAACATATTATGGGGCCGAACGATGTCATCATTGATCAGTTTTGGGTGCATGATATCATCTTGATTGATCCGCGTACGCTGATTATCTGTATGGCATATTATATACAGTCTGACCCAGACGTAGCAAAAGATTTGGATTTTTACTTCTATTGTGTTATCGATCTGGATGCGAATAAAGTTGATTATTACCTTGAAAATGAAGGTGAAGATCCTGAATGTGAAGATCCAACACTACTTCTCGCTAATATGTTTATCGGTCCAGATTATCAGCCTTATACTCTGCTTGAAGTCAATCAGTTCAAAAAAAAATCTAATGTCATCATCCCACTTTTAAACCGCCAATACACTGTTTTACCATACACGGTTTTATCTAAGTCTATACGGCTTGCTAATGGTGATTTTAAGGGTGTGGTTAATCAATCGAGTATTTTTTATCATATTGTCGATTCTGTCAGTTATGAAACATACAGACAGCCAGACCAACTAACTCTTCTTAAGTTGAAACACAATGGCGTCTATACTTTCCGCCAAAACGAAATACCCTTACCTAAAAGCAACCATTTTTTTATTCATCCAAGCAATAATGAATTTCATTTACTCGCACCTGCGCCAGGTGAGGATGGTTGGTTGCACCGCCAAATTGATGAAAAAGGTAATATTATAAACTCAAGAATAATCAAAGTGGATAAAGGGTTTTATCCAAACAGAGCGTTAGTTTTAAGCTTTAGCGAAACATCACGGGTTTTAAGTCTGAATGGAGAGAACCTAATTTATCTCATTACTATTTCACCAGAAGGCAAAATTAAGCAGGATGTTTTGTTTCAACATGAACACATAATTCAATATATTCATGATTCAATACAAATTTCTGAGCATACTTATGTAGTTAATTTTTCAGACACCAATTATACGCTCAACTGGATAACTATTCGCCATGATGAGGTGATTGAAGGTTTTATTCAACATCAGGATGGCCATTTTCTCAATGTGCTGACACAAGAAACGTTTCAATTAAGCCAGCGAAAACTAAGGATTCTCAAAATTATTAAAATTCAGGATGACAAATATGGAATTATTTTCCTATATCAACATTATGAAACCGATGGTCTAACTGAATTAATTGTTATGTCTCGAAAAATAGATTAGTTGCGGAACCTAAAAAGAAAATCAGAATTTTCTCTTAAACGCGTGGATGAGTAGTCTTCTATGGGGGATTTACTCGCCCACAGTGATGAATTTGACATGCCATTCGCCTGTTAACTGGCGCTTTTCTCTCTTCCTCACTTAATGTCTGGCGACGAAGTCGTGGCATTTAATATTTTGCCCATGCTTTTACTTCGGTGTCATCACCTCTTTCATGATTGATTAATCTGTCGCCTTATCGTGTTTCGTTGCTAAGACCTACCTAAATTTTTCGGCAAGCGTTGTTTCTACAGGTGTGTTAATTTACTCATTGATATCACACTCTGTTATCAATTAGTTTTTGTCAAAGAATTTTTTCTTCATAGTGCTCTGCATTGATCATGCTGTTAAATGATTTGAACTGCAAAATCGATTATTTGAATGTCACGAGGTTATCTTTATTGAGGCACATTCAGTTCAGATAGGCATCAGTTGGGCTATATCAACACCAATTTATGTGCTACATGACTCTTGATGGCTTAATTACACGGGCTTAAATGGTAATTTAGGATAGTGAAGAGCTAGTCAGAAGATAAAACTAAAGGACTTTCAGTAGAGTTGAAAGTCCCGCATATATATAATTGGTGCACCCAACAGGGATCGAACCTGTGACCTCCGGCTTCGGAAACCGACACTCTTCCAACTGAGCTATGGATGCAAATTTAAAAATAGTATGCGAGTTTAGCCGAAAATAAGCAGTTTGGCAAAGATAAGATTGATAAAAGTAACATTTACCACAAGAGCATTTAGATAGCGTTTTCTAATCATTTGAAAAAATTAACATTCATTAATCAATTCATACTCACTCCCATGTAAATAGCACCCTATTTCAATGCTTAAGTTGGCATATTTCAATATACTGTGCTATGTTTAATCGCTTAAATTGATTAAACATTGTCTTACAATACATAGACATACACACACAACCGCTGTACTAGCTGCTCAGATCGTATTGATTATGGATGCTTATCAAAGTCCCTTTATTCGTAGCTTACCTGCTGGTGTACCGCTGGATATCATTGGCGATGTGCACGGTGAATGGCTGCCGTTACAACATTTATTACATTTCCTTGGCTATGATGAATATGGTCATCATCCTCACGGGCGCAAACTGGTATTTGTCGGCGACTTGTGTGATCGAGGCACAGATAGTCCAGCCGTATTAGATTGGACTATCGAAGCAGTAGCCAAAGGAAATGCCTTCAGTGTCATTGGCAATCATGAATTAAATTTGTTGATTAATGACCCTAAAGATGGTTCAGGCTGGTTTTTTACTGAACGTACTCAAGATGAGGCGCGTTATGCACCATGGCAACATTATGCCAAACACAAACGCCAACAATTAACAGACCAGCTTGGACAATGGCCATTAATATTGCAACGGGACGATCTACGCATTGTTCACGCTGCATGGTTACCCGAGAGTATTCACAAACTGAATGAATATCAGTCCTCTTCCCTAACCGATGTCAATCAATATTGGGAACATCGTTTTCATGATGATTTCAAACAAACTGAGTGGTATGAAGTATACAAAAGGGAAATTCAGCTTTTGGGGGCCAAACTGGAAGACGAAAATGTCAGCATGTCATTTCAGCCAGGTATCGCCCATTATGACTTAATGCGAAGCTGCCACAATCCATTACGGGCTCTCACCAGTGGCATACAGGCTTTAGCTACAGCTCCCTTTTATATTAATGGACGTTGGCGGTTTACCATTCGCAAACCATGGTGGCAACATTATACTGATTCGGTCGCCGTCATCATCGGTCATTACTGGCGGAGCTGGTATCGTGATGGGGTGGCAGAACACCGCAAAGAATTATTTCAGGAACCACCAACACAATGGCTGGGCGCTAAACAACAGGTTTTCTGTGTAGATTATTCAGTTGGCGCGCGTTGGCGCGAACGGCAACAATCAATTGATCCTGCGCGCAGCCGGATGCATCTGGCGGCTTTGCGTTGGCCGGAAAAAGTGATTGTACTGGATAATGGTCAGCAGTATTTGAGTGAACAAAAACATTGAATTATCACGCCAGTCATTCCTAGGGTTTGTTATAATAATTGTTTTAGACATTAAAACTTGATATGTCATATGGTTTTATACTGCATAACCAAGCAGTTAGACCAAACCTAACCGCCATTTCTACAGCCCACTATTACCATTTAAAGCGCAGAAAGCTTCTGATTTAAGGGTATTTGGGCGCCAACAGCATGTGTTGTATATTGGCTTGTGTGGGGAGACATAACAGAATCGATTAAATTGAATAATAAAATGACAGACACCCAATCTTCTTCTAATCAAGTTAGACGCCATTTGAAAACCCGTCACCTGTCGATGATTGCAATTGGTGGCAGCATTGGTACGGGACTGTTTATGGCCAGTGGCAGTGCTATTCACGATGCCGGACCTGGCGGTGCCTTACTGGCTTACATCGCTATCGGGGTCATGGTGTATTTTTTAATGACCTCTTTAGGCGAAATGGCCACTTATCTGCCAACTTCAGGTTCATTTTCTACCTACGCAGCCCGTTTTGTGGATCCCTCCTTAGGATTTGCCTTAGGCTGGAATTATTGGTTTAACTGGGTAATCACTGTAGCCGCTGATATATCGATTTCCGCATTGGTTATCACCTATTGGGAACCCTTACGTTTCATGCCTCCATGGTGTTGGAGCCTGTTATTTTTTACCTTGATATTTCTGCTCAATATACTGTCCGTGCGGGTATATGGTGAATCTGAATACTGGTTTGCCTTGATTAAAGTCGTCACCGTCATTGTTTTTCTGGTGATTGGTGTATTGACGATACTCGGGATACTTGGCGGACAATATGTCGGACTGACCAATTTCACCATTGGCGATGCCCCTATTTTGGGCAACGGCTGGTCGGGGAGATTCTTTACCGTTTTAGGCGTATTCCTCATTGCTGGCTTCTCCTTTCAAGGTACTGAACTCATCGGCATTACCGCCGGCGAATCCGAAGATCCGCAGACCAGTATTCCTAAAGCAGTCAAGCAGGTGTTCTGGCGCATATTGATATTTTACATTTTGGCCATGTTGGTGATCGGACTACTGATCCCTTATAACAGCAATGCCCTGTTAGGTGCAGATGTTGATCAAATAGCCAAATCTCCGTTTACTTTAGTGTTTGAACGAGCTGGACTGGCTTTTGCCGCCGCAATAATGAATACCGTCATTCTGACCTCAATACTTTCTGCCGGAAATTCTGGTCTGTATGCCTCTACCCGCATGTTATACGCCATGGGCAAAACAGGGATGGCACATCGCTCGTTTGGTCAGGTAAATCGCCGTGGTGTACCAGTTTTAGCCTTACTGGCAACAGCAATCATTGTGCTGGCGATTTTCTTATTGGAAAGTATCGATGAAGGTGCTTATGAATATGTCGTCGCAGCTTCAGGTCTTACCGGATTCATCGCGTGGCTGGGCATTGCCATCAGTCATTATCGCTTCCGACGTGCCTTTGTGCATCAAGGTCGCGACGTGAATACTTTGGTTTACAAAGCCAAATGGTTTCCCTTCGGTCCGATTCTGGCTTTATTCTTGTGTATTCTGGTCATCATGGGACAGGATAGCAATTTATTGTTGCATGGCGACTTCAAATGGCAACGCTTTGCCATCACCTACATGGGATTACCCGTTTTTGCCGCTTTTTACCTGTACCATAAAATCCGTTATCGTACCCGCAAAGTACCACTGGATCAGGTTAATTTAAGCCAACAGCTGGATTAACAACCAATCACGCCCAACAGCAGGCAGCCAGATATGGCTGCCTGACGTATTTTCCGTTAACATAAGTCACATTAAACGGATATATAAACACATGCTCACCTATACCCCTCCGAAAAGCAATATTAAGCCCGTCAGCGCCAAACGTTCGTGGCTATTAATGCTGCTGGTTTTTGTCTGGTTGTGGCCGGGTGTATTTCACCATGATTTATGGACACCAGGTGAACCTTATTTATATGAAACCATTCAACAATGGCAGAGTAGACAATGGGCTATCCCAAGCTTGTTTCATACCACCAACTGGGATTCCTCTCCCCTATATGTCTGGCTGGGGGTCTTATCTCAGCACCTGCTAAGCCCGCGCTGGTTGGATAGTTATGAAGCGATTCGTTTCCTCAACGCTATCCTCATGACTTTAACTTTTAGTTGCATTGGCGGTTCTGCCCGTCAGTTTCTCGGTCGCGGTAACGGCCGCATTGCGGTGCTGATATTACTGGGTTGTCCGGGATTATTGATGCCAGGGCATTTCATCAACGACAGCATTGTCCTGTGCCTCGGTGCCGCCATGTGCTGGTATGGCTTTTCACTATCGACACGTCGCGTCATGATGGCCAGCCTGATGCTAGGCGGTGGCTGGGTAGTTTTGTCATTATCCGGCAGCTTATTCTGGCCGTTACTGTTCATGTTGCTGGCGATCAGTCTGTTGCTGTTTCCGCTGTGGCGATATCGTCGGTATTATTTGGTTCTGATTATCTCCATGCTATGGGCTTGGCCACTGATGTTAATTTGGCCAGTAGCACTGCACCAAAGCAGTGCGCCATTATTCCATCAATGGTGGCAATACCACGCTTTATATCCTTTTGGCGGTTTCAATCATTTCCGCGTTCATTTCTCTTTAGCGTACTATGTCAAAAATCTAATCTGGTTTGCCTTCCCAGCTTGGCCTCTGGCAATCTGGACTGCAACCCGCACCTCATTAAAAAGCCAACCTTGGGGAATTCTGGCCATTATCTGGCTAGGATTGTGTCTACTGATGTTTGCTATTATGCCTGCTCAAGGACAAAACCTGCTGGTTATTCTTCTGCCCGCATTGGCCGTTATTGGTGCTGCGCAATTAAATGCTTTACGTACCGGTGCAGTTGCTTTCCTAAACTGGTTTGGCATCATGACTTTTGGCTTTCTGGCCATTTTCTTATGGCTAGGATTTGCAGCGATGAATTTTGGCTGGCCGGCCAAACTGGCTGAAAGAGCAACCTATTTCAGTCCCTATTATCATTATGACGTTGATTACTTCCCACTGATCGTAGCTGGGGTACTGACACCACTCTGGCTGTGGGCAATCACCCGTCAGCATATTAGAGGACGTCAGGCCGTGACCAATTGGGCAGCAGGCGTTTTGCTGGTGTGGTCACTCCTACTGACTTTATTTTTACCGTGGTTGGACGCAGCCAAATCGGCTCGACCAGTGGTCATACAAATGCAAAACAGCTTAAGTAGCCAACTGACACAGGATTTACAGAGTGGAAAAGAATGCATCAGCATCAAAGCTGATCAATTCAGTACCCGTATCGCCTGGCAAGAATACAGCTGGATTAAATTATCGCCAGACAACCAACACTGTCAGTATCGACTGGTGACACATGATGTAAAAGCAAAAGTACCGGATAACTGGATTGAAATCTGGACCGGTGCACGACCTCGCGAAAAAAATAACGTTATCGCCTTGTGGCAAAGAACCCCACAGCCTACGGAACCATAACCATGACCTCATCTCAATCACAACACTCCGCCCAGCAGTCGTATACGGAGAATGTTGATAGCAGTGAAATAGACAAATTTAGCCAACTGGCGCATAAATGGTGGGACAAAAACAGCGAATTTAAGCCATTACATGACATCAATCCGCTGCGCCTGAAATTTATTGATGACTATGCTCATCTGTCCAACAAAAACATTTTAGATATTGGCTGTGGCGGAGGCATTCTGGCCGAAGCGATGGCTAAATCCGGAGCAGAACAAGTTACTGGCATTGATCTAGCCAAAAAATCATTGAAAACTGCTCAGCTGCACGCCATGCAGGAACAATTAACTCATATCAGTTACCGTATGATCAGCGCAGAAGAAATGGCTGCCGAATGCCCGGCAGCCTTTGATGTCGTCACGTGCATGGAAATGTTAGAACACGTTCCTGATCCAAGCAGTATTGTGCGTGCCTGTGCCGAGTTAGTGAAACCAGGTGGCATTGTTTGCTTTTCCACCATCAACCGCAATCCTAAATCCTATTTACAAGCGATTGTTGCTGCTGAATATATTCTCAAACTAACACCACGCGGAACCCACGATTTCCGTAAATTCATCACCCCTGCCGAACTGGCACGGCTGTGCCGGCAGGCTGGACTAGAATGGCTTGGCTGCAGTGGTTTTACCTATAATCCGCTCAACAAACAATACCATATAACTGACCGTGTCGACGTAAACTACATGATTGCTTGTCAGCGTCCGCCAATCTAAAACGACCAAAGCCAACCTTTAAGTTGGCTTTATATTTTAATAGTCATGTCAATTCCTTCACCATTTCTTAGTGATATTCCTCTAAAATGCATAAATGAATTTTTGACTAATATTGAATTAAATTACCTGTCATTTGAGGAAGAGAAAAAACCTCTGAATGCTTCATCATAGCAAGAACATGCCACGGAAAATTAAATAAAGATTCACCAACTTTATCGATCTGAATATTTCAATTTCAGCAACTTTTGGATGAAAAAAAACAGGCTAGAAAAAGATTGGCTTCATTCCCTGTAAGCATCAAACATAATTTATCATTTAGCCTGTTATTCTAAATTATTTTTTCGTTTGCACTTTCTCTAGAAAATTAACGTCACCATCGTAGTTGACTTCAGCCAACTTACCTAGCTTACGTATAGTTTGCGTTATTTTTATAATCCGCATCCACTTCCTGTGGCGATATTTTAGTTGAATTCAAAAACCACGTATCAGTTTACATGTTCCCCTATTAAGCCGACTTTATTCAAACTATTACTGCAAAACAACCATCATTGCTCCACTAAAGATTTCATCAGTGGAATCGTAGACCAATCAATACTATCCAGCAGATTTTTCACAATCAACCCCAGCTCCGTATCACCTTCAATTTTTAATTTGCGATTAAAAAACAAAGTATCCGGATCCTCTTGGCGCAATAGCATTTTTAGAAAATCGGCCATATTGGCACCAAAATACAGATCCACTGGAATCGACTGATCCGCCAGAATAAAACGCTTCTCATCTGCCGTAAAAAACAGATTCAGCCCCAGATCTTCTATTCCAATTTGAAAATAACGACCAGCTAATAAAGACATATCCGCCAACAGTATCTCTTTTTTTAACAGCTGATTTAACGTATTCACCAACACCCAAGCCGGAGGTTTAGCAGGCAAAACTGACACCACTTTTTTGACCAAGCCCGGGATTACCACATTAGGAACCTGCACAACTGACCTCCTCATTACATTTAATACCTTCCTTACCTAGCCAGTACCCATCTACCAGCTTATCTGACGTCAAGCCTTGTAAGATTGCCACTGCATCAGCCGCAGCCAACTTTCCATCGATAACCTGACGATAAATCTGAACAATCTCAGCCATATGCTGTTGCTGCGGAGACAACCGCATCGCTGCAACCCCAAGTTGGCACATTTGCGCATAATGGGCAAGCAAACAGCAGCAGGCTGCAGACATTGTCTGAATCCCATTAATGGTTAAAAATGACTCATGTTCGCGCGTATATAACTTTAAACCTTCAACATGCTGTAAGCATTTAAACTCACAACTGTCCTTTTTTAAATTGTAGTGTCGGGCGGTAAAACAGCGTGATGAATAGGCCAACGGCAATTTACCCCAGCTCATCACCTCACATGCCATGTCAGGCATTTCAGCAATAATCAGCGCCAATTTTTCTGCCGCCAGTTCAACAGATGCTACCCAACTTATGGCTCCCAATGACTGCATCAGCGCTAAAGTTTGTTCATTATAAATATTCAAAGATTGACCAGCGATAAACGGCAGACCTTTAGCATGCAGCATATTCACTGCGCCCAGATCATTTGCCTCAATCGTAAATTCTTCCTGCTCAACCAACTTGCGTAAACGGCGTAAATCCGATTCACTTTCCATCAAAACCTGAGAGGACAAAATAATTTTTTTACCTCCAGAAGATAGATCATGAGCCAGATCTATCCAATCTGCCAGCTTAAATTCCTGTCGGCGGGAACACACCGTTTCGCCCAAATAGATACGATCTAGCGGCAGTTGCATCATCTGCTGGTAAAAATCCAGCATCATTTCTTTTGACCAGAAAAATAAAATCGGCCCTAGCGTCAGTTCCAGTTTTTTATGTTGCATATACATTCTCAACTACTTCCACGGCCGGCTATACGCACCCAAAGTGACTTGTTGTCCCTCGGATACCTTAGCCAGTGCCTGTTGCCATTGTGGATTAACCGCAAAACTTTCTGGTTGCTGACTGGCCATATCAATGGCTTGTCGCAAAACCTTCGTCACTTGTGCCGTATAAGCAGGACTACGCTGTCTGCCTTCTACCTTAATAGCAGCCACATTCATCGCCAACAATTGTGGCAAAATCTCAATAATATTCAAACTGGTCGGTTCTTCCAGCGCATAATAGACGTCACGATCAACCTGAAAGCGCCCTTTACATAAAGTGGGGTAACCTGCTGCTTCACCTTGCTGATACTGATCAATCAAAATATGATTCAGTCGCGCATCCATCCCCTGAGCATGCTGTTCCCAGCGTACAAATTTAGCTGGAGAACACACCCCAAAGGTATTTGGTGATTCGCCCGTCACATAGCTGGAAAGCAAACAGCGACCTTCCACCATCACACACAGACTACCAAAACCAAATACCTCAATTTCAACCGTCGTATGCTTAATAACCTGTTCCACTTGCGCCAGCGTCAATACCCTTGGTAACACCACCCGTTTGATGCCAAATAGCTCCTGCGCCAAATTAATTGCTTCATAATTGGTCGCCGAACCCTGTACCGACAAGTGCAGATTTAGATGCGGATGGGTCTTACGGGCATAAGCCAACATACCCAAATCAGCCAAAATCACCGCATCGACACCCAGCTGTGCTGCCGTATCCACAGCTTGTTGCCATTTATTCACTTGCCCAGCCTGTGCATACGTATTAATCGCCATCAGCACCTTACGATTGCGCTGATGAGCGTAATCAATTCCCTCTCGTGCAGATTTCGCATCAAAATTCAAACCGGCAAAATTACGTGCATTAGTGGCATCTTTTAGCCCCATGTATACCGTATCTGCACCATGATCAATAGCCATCTTTAACGCTGGCAAATTGCCTGCCGGACAAACAAGTTCAGGTACTTTTCTAACCATATGTCTCTAACAACTCCAACAAAACCTAAGCGTCCGTGACCTAATGCCATTCAGACAGTGCAGGACGAATCATCATTATTAGTAACCGTTAGCACTAACAGTCAGCGGGGATTAAAGCACCAGCCTCAATCCAAACTATTGACCAAACACAATAACAACTCAGATAAATCAGACTTTTAATCTTTTTTAACATTAACAACAAAAAAACACACAAAACAGCAATAATTAGCATCCTAAATTGAGTAAATCTCTTTTTAAATTAAATATTTATACTCATTTTTCATATCACTTCTAATTGTTTCCTAAAAGTCACAAACTTAGCTAATACCATCCGATAAGTAAAATACCAGATAAGTATTTGCCAGATGCAAGAGAAAAAATCAGCGGATTACAACGTAGCAAAACAACTTTAGCTATCCAAAAAAGCAGGCTCCCTTTAAAGCAAACTGATTATCGAAGCGAAGAAAAAAAATTTAAACAATACACCGCTAAGATACCCACCGCTTAGGCATTTTTGCTCCGGCAGCGTTCACTACCACCTTCGCTCAAGACAAATACATAAACAGCTTTAAAAAAAAATAGTATTCGGTTTTTTAGTTGAAGTTTTGCCCATTTCTCATACCTACTTCATTGAATTGGTCATCAATCCTACTTGAGCAAGCTTGTGCCAAAACTCAACTTTTATTATTTTTTAGAAGATATGAATAAGCCACATGCAAACATGCGAAAAAACCAGACATAAACGTGATTGATCCTGTAATCAAGCTAAATGCTCAGCTAATCATCATGACAACCACCTCTCTACTGTGTTATTCCCAGCTGGGCTACAGAATAGATGCCATCTATCCATCATCGTATATTGAGTAAGACGGAATAAATGATGGTTAACCCGATCCATCACTCATGCTTAAATAATTTTGTTTGTTGATCTAAATAGCTTAGCAAATCAGGCATTCGATATTTTCCAGCCATCAATTGCAGGTTTTCTGCTGCTAATTCCACTGACGTTCCAATAGCAGTCACGTACAAAGGATGTTTACTTTTGCCACGACTTACAGCCATGACATAATCACGATTACCTGAAAAAATTTTTTTGGCCACCCCCACAATGGGTATTTTTTGATTTAATGCTTGATAAAGATGAGCGCCTAAGCCTAGATTTCCATCATTTAAATAGACGTAGCCATCAATAACTATCGTCGCAATAGCATCCAAATCAATCTTGGAGAGTAAAGACAAAATGCATGGCAATTCGCGTTGAAAAAATCGACCAGATTGGTAGGGATTAATATTATCCTGATAATCGATAATTAAAGCTTTAATCGCTGATATAGAATCATCCCATTGCTCAAATAAAATACCGACAGACTTCGCTTTATCATCAATATAATAGACATCAATTGCCAAAATCATAGATAACTTTAATCAAATGCCATTATTAACTTATATTCAATAATCATATAGCGGTTAAAGTCCTGAGTAAAGACCCGACATATCCAAGGTAGAATTGTTCTATCAAATAATTAGACCGATTAAAATAAATAATTGTAGTTACTAGCAATCGCATGATTGCCGATAAAATGCCCTGCCCTTGTGCGAGCAAACAAAAGTGGACGAAGGAATCGGTTTATACAACAAAACATACCTAATATTGAATGTTCCCTTCAACTCAAAATAGCCCGCAACAACTTCGTCATGGGTAAATATGCTCTTTTCCACATCATGGCATTAAAATACATTACTCAATCCTGTTTAACCCAAATAATCGAATAATCCCCTTACCACGCCTACTTCCAGCACCATTGCTGAACAACATAACAAGGTAATGATTCAGTTACATAAATCCTCATTGAATAGAAAACGGATCAAAGTTGCTAATAAAGAAAAACATGTCCTTAAAAAATTAAATGGGCGCTAAACAGTCGAAAAAAACGGATTCTGACAGCGTCAAAATCCGGAAATGACCAACACGATAAATCAGATGACTAAAATGAACCGAATTCCTTAAATCTGACCCGATCATCCAGAAAAGTCTTATCCGCGATCGTCGCTTCATTTGAACCAAACGGCATCATCGCGCGCAACTTCCAGCTTGGGGGAATATCCCATAGCTTTGCAGCATCCGCGTCTGGTAGTGGATTATAGTGTTGTAGATTGGCGCCGATTCCTGCATTTGCCAACGCCGACCAGACTGCAAACTGGGCAATACCACTACCCTGTTCCGACCAAATAGGAAACTGATCATGATAACTAGGATATTGTTGCTGTAAAGCAGCGATCGTATCCTGATCTTCATAAAACAAAATCGTGCCAACACCCGCCGCAAAACTATTCACCTTAGCTTCAGTAGGCGCAAATTTATCCGCCGGAACAATAGCGCGCAGCTTATCCATGACAATTTGCCAAAACTGATCACTTTGCTGACCAAAGAGAATCACCACCCGTGCACTTTGCGAATTAAACGCAGAAGGAGCCAGCTTAACCGCCTGTTTAATCAGCTCACTCAACTCCAGCTGTGACAAAGACACATTTTTACCCAAAGCATACTGACTGCGACGTTTAGAAATAGCATCAATCAAAGCATTATTCATCTTTCTTCCTTTACATATTACCAAGCAAACCGCCATATCCAGACAGCTCATTCACCTTGCTTAATTTACCTTGCACATGCTAGAAAAGAAAGTAAATTTACCCATTATTCTTTTAAAAATTAACATGATAACCGTCAATAGAGAGATGTAGAACTGGCCACAACCGCATCTTAAGATCCCTGCACTAGATCTCACCGCAGTATTAAAGAGCCCATCTTAACTTGCAGCAGCCATTAACCATCATCATCGATCAGCCATCATGAATCAGCGTTTAAAAACACCTTAACCACCCCATTGCTTAAAGTTACGATTATTTTAGCCACGCAGCAGAACAGCTAATTTCATTCATCACTGGTGCTGCCATGCATTACCCACCAGAACGACAACTGACTGCCTACATCACAGTTACGCTATTACCCAAGTTTTACTACCTTACAGAGTAAACTAAACTGTAATCAATAAAAATAAATTGGGTGGTTCTTTTTATTTCAACTTATATTCATCATCTTGAACAACCTATTCAAGCCTATGTCCAGAATCTTTGCTCACCGCTTTCAATTCCCAAATAGTGTCTTGCGCCCAAAATTATTGAAAGATTTGATCAATTCAGAGTTTAAAATAAGAGAAATTTTTTTCACAGATGCAAATAGAAGTACCGATATAGATAAAATATGCGCATAAATAATGCACACCAATACTCAACATCCGCTGGCATACCCAAAAAACCGCCACCCACAGAAATACACCTTAGGCTGGATTGCGTCTGAATCCAGGTATTAAGTTACTATTGACTACCTTTAATCGTTTTGAGCATCACAAAGAAAACACATAGCGCAATAAAGCAGTGAGGACAATACTGCCAACCACTGTCACCACAAACGAACATCGGCTAGCGAGTAATAAAGTCAACGCCAACGCAAGCAGATTAGCAATATTCTGAGTGGCAAATGCCGGTGCAATCACCGCAATCAACACACAACCTGGAATAGCCTCTAACATTCTTCTCATGCGCGCACTCAATACCCGATTGCGCAACAACAGGTAACCCGTCACACGAGTTGCATAGGTGACCAAAGCCATGGTCAGAATGGTCAGTAACGTGGATAAATCAATCATGACGCGTCATCAGAAAAGTCGTACCCAGACCGGCTACAGATCCTATTAGCACATACCACGCTCCGGGAATAAAACAATAACCAGCTATTGCCGTCAAAAGACTTACTAACCAAGGTATAGCGGCTTTACACCCTTTCCACATCCCTTTTAACAAAACCAGGAATACGGCCACAAAAGCCATATCAAAACCGTATTGCGTAATATCTCCAAGTACCGGACCAATCAGCGCACCTACGGCAGTAAAAAGAACCCAAATCCCATATAAAGCAACAGCCGAACCCATATAAAAATAAAAATTAAACTTTTTATCTGCAGAACGTTTAATTTCGGCAAACATCAAAGCCCAGCTTTCATCACACATCAGAAACAAAGCTGGTAAGACCTTTCTAGCCGGCAGACCTTGCAAATAAGGAGTTAAGGCTGCACCCATCAGAAAATGACGACTGTTAACCAATAAAGTCATTAAAGCGATCAAAAATAAATGTGGAGGTGATGTCCATAAATTGACTGCTACAAACTCAGAGCCACCGGCAAAATTGACCCCAGCCATCAACGTAATTTGTCCGGCACTCATCCCTTTTTGTACAGCCTGTGCCCCCAAAACCATAGCAAAAGGAATGAAACTGAGCACAATCGGCAATGCTGCACGCAAACCGCGCTCCATTTCTTGTTTGGGAGATAATTGTTTGGTCGGCACCACTTTATTGAAAATCCGAAATTGAAATTGACGATCATTATATTGGTGGCATCCTCAGGCAGTCAAAGCTTATCTTAACGCGTTTTAGCACAACTGCTTTATACATCATCATGCTGTATAATCAACGCATATTCAACTTACTTATAAAGTATAAATGTATAAAAAATATAAGACTCTATTACCCATTATTGCAATCTGGTTGTTAATCAGCCTAAGCGTCAATGCGCAAACCATTTTTCATTTACAAAAAGGGGATCTCATCTTTCAGGAAGCCTGTGACGGTGGAATGAATAGTGCAATTAAAGCAGCTACTCAAGGCATTGAAGGCTATAACTTCACGCATGTGGGAATAGTAGAGCAAAAGAACAACGGAAAATATTATGTCATCGAAGCCACCCATCCAAAAGTCCGAATTACCCCTTTGCAAACTTATCTCCATCCGAAAAATAAATGCACACCCCGCTCAGTTGTCGGTAGATTAAAACCTCCATACCTGTCACTAATTGAACCAGCATTAATACAGGCCAGACTAAAAGTGGGCAAAAAATACGATGATGCTTTCGATATTAATAACGACCAGTACTACTGCTCAGAACTAATTTATCAAATATTTAAAGAGGCCAACCATGGACAAGAAGTTTTTCCCTTACAAGCCATGACCTTTAAATCCAAAGAAACAGGCGAATTTCCTCCTTATTGGGTTGAACATTTTAAAAAATTAGCACTCCCCATTCCGGAAGGTCAGCCTGGCAATAATCCCGGTGATATGTCGCGATCTAACTTAATCGAAATTGTTCATTATTATTAAATTGCACCTTGGAATTACTCAAAAAAATCATAAAATAAATTGTTTAAAATGCCCAATTTTTAAAAAAATGCATTAAAGTATAGAAAATACTTAATGAGAAGCACCTCTTAATGGGTTATAACTACATCACTCTTTACATAAGCATATAATTCCAAGATGTAATTTTTAATAGTCAATATCCGTTCTTCAATTTGGTCATACCCATAATCTAAGCCGAGTTTTTAATCATATTAAGGTTATTAATCTATTTAGTAACTTAAGTGGGCAAATGATAAATTTGATGAATTCAACATCTAGATCATAAAATGAAGGTCAAACAATTCTCTTGATGCGGGTAAATTTAGGATACGATTCTAGTAAGCAATAAAAAACACCTTATAACTCAAGTTACTGGTATGTACACTTAAGTCAGAAATTAACTCATGAAATTTATTTAACGATATTGTGAAAGTGCCAACGCAAATTTTTCTTTGGAAGAATTAAATTTTTTTGCTGTAGCCAGAATTTTAGAATGAAGTTCCTGACCTTTTGCATAGTCATCTTTTAAGAATGTTTCAGCTTTATAATATTCCTTAGCTAAATACAACAATTCATCCAATTGTTCTGCTACAGGTATTAATTCTTTCGTCGCCGCATCTAATTCATTAATAGCTGGTTGTTCATTAGGGACTGCTTTTATTTCATCCCAATATCGATATTTAACACCATAATTATACTTTCTTCCTCGTATAAGATCGGAATTTTGTCCCATAATCTCAAAATAAAGATTCAATTTTTCAAGAAGATATTTTATGCCCTTTTTATCAAAATCAACGTATCGATTGTATTTATCAACCATACTCTTTTCGGTTATTTTTGATGATACTTCAATTTCTGAAGATGCTATATTCGATGGCTTTTCAGAACAGGAAGTTATTATCGTTAAGCTTAAAATGATAATACCTAATCGAACAAAACAATCTTTGTTAACAACCATAGCAGATCCTTATTTATTTGAGCAATTACTACATGAAATATTCTAATATTTATAAAAACATTTGCCTTATTACAATCTCAACATTATTTAAGTGCTTATTAACAGGCATTCTTTTCTCTTAAACTCATCAGACAAATTGGTTCAATCGCATAGAATAATATTATCATATTAACAAAAGCAACAAAATAAAAACTGTGGACTCAATAAACCTTTAATCCAGATCCAATATAATAAAAGAATTTATTAAGCTTCAACAGCTAATAAAATAAAACGAGTAATGAAATATTTAAGAAAGTTTCATATTACTATAATCAAGAAGTAGATATAAAACAAACAAATATGATTATGGTAGATTAAGGTTGAATTAATTTCATTCTTAACTGTATCTTTTCCATTAGGTTAAAATAGTTTTTATTTTGCACGGCTAAACATAGAAAAAGTATTATATTTAATATAATGGCTAAAGTATTCTTTAAAACTCATTGAACACGACAATACTTTTGAAAAAACTGCTTTATAACTTTCATAGTTCAATGATTATGCTCACCATGACCCATAACAATCTTAAGACTTAAAGCGATTTAGAATTCGCTCTGCTATCTAGCTGTATTATTTTGTCTTTTAATCAACTAATTCGTCACATATTTAAAGTTTACTATTATTTAATCGATGCTGATCTATTTTCTGGCACAGAATATATAAATTGGTTAAAGAAGCCTTCAGTCTGATTAAGTGAAAAGACAATGATCAATCTTTTAAATAGTTATATTGATGACTATTGAGCATAGTAGCAAATATTGACTAAGCGATAGAATAATCAAAAAAGGTAATTTAAATGATTTAAATTACCTTTTTTTAAGCTGATTGAAATTATATAGAGTTATTATATTCTTTTATCGTTTCTTTTCTTAACTCAATCAACAACTCAGGGGTTCCTTTAGCTGGTGTAGCATTAATAACGCGCAATTCAGCTTCATTTAGAGGTTTCTGAGTTTCTACTCGCTCTATTAAATCAACCACACATGCTTTAAATTTTGCGGTTGTATCGACAAATTCTTTCGAATAATGTTCGTTGATCAAATCCTTATTTTTGGGAGCCTTACGAACTTTACTCGCTTCTCTGAGCGCCTTTTGCGCTTGGCTGAGATCTTCATAAAGCGGTTTGATTTTGGTCAGGTCTGTAGTGGTTACATTGCGAGCAGACACCTTTTGAGTTTCAAGCTCAGTTAAAATTTTATCCATCAAAATCGAAACCAAAATGCGATTATAAACAAGTTCATTACCCTCTTTTTTAGCTTGCTCCATTTCAAGTGAACGGGTTTCACTTTCTTTGGCTTTTATTGCCACTTCGAATTGACTATATGCCTGTTGATATTTTTGACTGGTTGCTAAGATTTTGGTATGTAGCTCTTGTCCTTGGGCATAATTGTCAGCGGTATATTTTTTTGCTTTATAGTATTCTCGAGCAGTTGCCAATAATTCATCTAATTGCTCAGCTGCTGGTATTAATTCAGCAGCTGCCTCATCCAGTTGTTGGAAAGCTGGGGGTTCCTTGATCAGCGTTTTAATCTGCTCCCAATCTTTGTATTTTGCCCCAGAAGTGTAATCGCCATCCTTTTTGAGCGTTTCGGCTTTGCCTTCTTTTTTGAAATAATTATTTAACTCATTTGATAGTCCGATTAAACCTTCATTATAAAAATCAATATACTGATTAAATTTATCTGCATTATCATTTGGCTTTACAGATACTTCTTGTGATGCGGCTATTTGTGGTATTTCAGTGGACGCCTTAATGACCTTGTCCGATTTAACCTCTGATTTAGGTTTATTATCACTACAAGATACGATTAACAATGCACTCAAACAATACAGCCCTAATTTAACTAAACCTTTTTTCGTACACCGCATAATAAACCTTTAATATTGATAAAATGATGAAAAATCTCTAGTTAGATGGGTAAATATTATAGCATGTACGTTAATATTTTTATTACAAAATTTGTGTGATTGGTGTTTTTTATTAGGCTATAAATTTTAGGCTCTAAAATTCAAATAATAAGAAGGCTTTGATGTTGTTTCAGCCTTAGATAATGCGATTTAATCTTTATATCCGGATTTGAATAATTTTTTACATGATGATATTGACTAATTCATCTATATTTTTTATTTTTACTATATTTTCATTTACAGAATATTAAATTGGTCTTTCTTGGTCTATAACTAAATCAATAATGTGTATTTTTTTTAATATTGTATCTAAAAACATTATTGATTCTAAAAATATTTGATTCATAATGACATTAAATATATTACACTTATTAAAAAATGCCCCGTTTAGATTAACTTTCCAGAATTTTGAAACTTTGAAGTATTAAATTCTGATTTAGACATATTACAATCATAAAACTCACAATCATAAAATTCACATTTTCTTATATTAGTTTCGTTTAATTGAATGTTATAAAATCTACAATTAAAAAATCAGCTCCCCCCCAAATTAACTTGATCAAATAAAACGTTTTCAAATTTAACATGATTATATATAGCAGAGTTTATATCAGCGTTACATAAATTCTGATCTTTTATAACACAATCACTGATATCAATTTGAGCACTATCAGGACTTCCTTTTAACCATTTTTTATGAGATTCCAACTCTTCGTTTAAGTTCATTTATATTCCCCTTTTACTCAATACGCTGTGAAGTCAGTTATAGCAATATTGGCTACCTCCCTTCTCAGATTTATTCAATCACCTCACAGGCAATGACCCGTTTTTCATCCTGTAAAAATAACTAGAAATGCATATTTTAACGATTGCAAGTTGATATTTGGCAGGGATTCAAATTCATCAATCACGATACGATTTTCACTACAATGATACATAGCTCTTTTATTATATTATCATTTAAGAAAAAGTAACCATCAATAAATCTCGTAGTGCATCTGGATAAATTAGTTTCTAAAAAATTAAAAAAAACGGGTATTTTTTATAACCAGTTTTAAAATTAACGTGTTAGCTAAGTTAATTGGCTATCTTCACTTTCTAACTAATATTTCATCCCCTGAGCGTACAGGGAAATTTTTCCAATACGTCATATTTGAAAAATCAGTGTTTTAACTGCAACGGATAGTGATCATCTTAATATTAGTGCCAAAGCCTCCGTTTGCTTCGCTGAATAGATATTGGCATGTTTTTAAATAAGAACGAATCTAATCACACTAATTAATTACACGGAGATTCGTATATTGAAAACATAAGCGCCATTTTTTCATGGCTATTTTAGGCATCTTATATTTTTTTGAAACTAGGTTATTTTACGATTTATGCAATCCAATTTATTGATTATTTAGCTGAAAATGGGAATCCAAAATTCTTCTTTACTCAATGGATTATCTGGCAAATAATCACGATGCATCATTTCTAATCTTGGTCGATGATGATCTATTCGAATATGATTGTTGGTCAGATAATCTATTGCTTGTTGATAAACTTGGTTAAATTGTAATGCTGTCCCTGTATGAATAAAACCAAAATACGCGCCATCGATGGTGATTGTATTTAAACCATCTATCTGAGGAATGAACATAGCATCATGTGCTATCTCTATCGTAGCCCATTTACTAATATGATGACGAGTAATCGGTTCTTCCACCGCAATGATATTCTCATCAATACAATAAGGTAGCAATTTATGATAGTTATTGGTCATAAATTGTTGCCACAGATTGAGTATTTCCTGATTGTTGGATGAATCATATTCTGGAGAGACTGGCAACTGTATTGAGCTTCCGACAAGGTGTTTAGTTAAAATTTTATTACCAATAATAGACAGTTTTCCTGTAATCATCATTTTTTCTCCTTGGCATTAATATTCTATCAATCATGAATCCGCGCTATTTCGATAATTGCATGAACAGCCAACTTAACCGGTGACGTGCATCAGATATTATTCCTATCCTTTCGTGCAAAAGTGTCCCATACAAGCGCATACACATTATCTGAACAAGTCTTTCAAGAGGAACTTGACTTAATCTTGCCCAGCAGATATTGCATTATATTATTGGTATTCCCTATACGATATGAAAATTAAAATAATATAAGAGGTAATTCAGCTCAGCTAAACTACCTCTTGAGGATAAAAAATTTAAATTTTATTTAATTAATGCGATTATATCTACTTGTTGCTGATTGTTGAATGTCAGCTAGTTTTTCTGGCGTTCCATCGACATTTCTAGGATAGCGAACTTCAGAATTTCTTAATGTTTTTTTATTTTCAACCCGATCAATTAAATTAATTACCTCTAATTTAAATTCGGTTGTTTTTTCAACATATCTTTCTACATTTTCCAATTCATCTTTGTTTTTGGCATTATTAACAGCGTCTCTCAATGCTTTTTGCGCTTGATTATATTCTTCATATAATGGTTTGATTTTGGTTAAATCTGTTGATAGCACATTAGCAGCAGAAATCTTTTCTGCATTTAGCTCATCCAGGATTTTATCCATCTTAGTGGCGACATTAATCAGATTATATCTCACTTCATCACCCTCTTTTTTGGCTTGTTCCATTTGTTCAGCGCGTACAACTCTTTGTCTATTTTCTAAAGCCTGATTAAATTTAGAATAAAGCGACTCGAACTTGTTTATTTCGGCCAGTATTTTAGTGTGCAATTCTTGACCCTTAGCATATTGATCATCTTTGTAATCTTTTGCTTTGTAATATTCTCGTGCCGATGTCAATAATTGATCTAAATTTTCAGCCACAGGAATCAATTCTTTAGCAATGTCATCAAATTCTTGCATCGCTGGTGCCTCTTGCGGCAGTTTTTTGATTTCATCCCATTTAGAATAACTTGATCCAATCGTATATGCTTCTTCTTTATTTAAATTTGGATCTTGTCCCATATTTTGAATATAAGTGTTAACTTCTTCGTAAATGTCATTCAAACCATCATTATAGAATTCAACATATTTATTGTATTTGTTGCTTTCTTCTTGCTTTTTATCTTTCCCAGATAATTGATTGATAACATTTTTACCTTGGGTTTTCAGATCGCTGGAATCACCACACGCTGCCATGAAAGAACTACTCAAAATAATTAAAGCCAACCCAATCAAACGATTTTTGCTAAAACGCATATAAATTCTCCGATATTAAAATAAACAAAATAAGGTAATGTGTAAATTCAGTTTAGTTTTTAGAATGACATTTCTTATCCGATTATATCAAATTAAAAGAAATTGAAATTAATAATCGTTAATTTTAGATATGTAAATATGATTTTAGCAAATCAAATTGATGTTTTCTCAAGCTATTTCGTAATAATTAAATGATGAAGATATATTTTAGCTATTCACCTGCTGATAATTGGTTTTTTAATATATTAGCTGATAACTATAGCAGTAATTTACAGAGTATGGCTGGCTAAGCATTAATAATGTGCCTATTTCAAATTGAACCCTATTTTCAAGTTGATAAAAATTTAGGTATAGAGATACCAGCAACAATTTGTTTACGATTAGATTATATTTTTTCCAGGGCAAGTAAAAAATTATTAGACTTAATATTAGCAATGACTTTGATTAAACCACTATATACAGGCTTTTAAGATTTAAAATTAATCAGCTACTGCTTATATTTAGTTAGTGATATTTTTCCAAAGCATGGAATATGACTTTTAACAGGCGCTGATTATTAACCTGATCCATGACATTGATGGGTTGGTGTGTGACTGGCTGCATGCCCACGGTCAAACGTAACGCTCCTTCCTTCCAGCGCCGACTACTGGCTCGGGTACAATCTTGAGCGGTGGAAACATCGACAATGTAAGCAGATGTGGTGGCTATTTCTCTGTCAATCAATTGCGCAACACATAGAACATCATGGATCCAGCATCCAGGCAAATGACGTGTCTGTATTGAATAATCCATCCAAGGACGTGTGGTACGAACGATAAAATTACTCAGCGGATTGTTGTAGTTTTGTAATTGATCTAAATCCTGATGGGTAAGCATGGTCTGCGTGGTGACATCTAATGGCGCAAGGGTAATATTGGCACCGCTTTCGATAACAATTTTCGCCGCTTCAGGATCAACGGCAAAGTTGGTGTCTTTAAGATAATTATCCAGTTGAAATACTCCACCCATGATAACGATTTCGGCCACGGAGCGGGCAAAATCTGGGTAAAGCTGGATGGTATGGGCTATGTTGGTTAAGGGTCCAATGGCAACTACGGTTATTTCACCTGGATTGTTGCACACGAGTTCTCCAATTGCTTGAGCGGCATGTGGTGTGCTGATATCTGCAACCGCAGGTAATGCAGGTAGATTATCCCAAAGAGATAATAAACCCTGTTTGCGCACATTGTTATCCAGTTGCTCCCGCCATGGTTCAGCCGGTTCAAGTAATGCCTGCGCCGCGCCTTTTACTACCGGAATAGTGACGTTCAGTTCTTTTAGCATCTGGCAGGCTACCCGATAACCGGTATCGCGAGGCGTATTACCCGCAACGATGGTAATCAGTTCCAGTTTGATTGAATCAGAGGCTAAAGCTAAGGCCAGAGCCAGTCCATCATCAACATTGGCCCCTGGAATGCCATTACCAGGATCACAGTCAATCACGATGCGCTTCATAAATCTTACCTATACGTATATTGCAACGGAGTCAAAACTGACTCCGTTTTATGTATCAATCAATTGAGAACGCTTTAGATAGCATCTTCAACTGCATTTAGATCACGTCCGCGTGTTTCCGGAGCAAAGAAAGTAGTGACAAAACCAATACCGGCCATGACTGCGAAGTAAATGGCAATAGGCCACCATGACTTGTAATGATCAAATAATGCTGAAGCAACTAAAGCTGCTGTACCACCAGAAAGGATACCACCGAGTTCTTTGGCCAGAGCCATTTTGGAATAGCGGTTGCGTACACCGAAAAGCTCTACGCCATATGCTGCCTGTACACCGAAGATACCCAGTGAAGCCAAACACATACCGATAACAATAATCGTGGCTACGATGAAGGGATCACGGGTTTCCAGAAACATATAAGCTGGCACGGCATACAGCATGAGCAGGAAGCAGAACCAACGGTAAACAATGCGTCGACCAAACCGGTCAGACAGCCAACCAGCAAACGGAATCACAAAGAAACCCAGCAAGGAAGCCACAAATACCGCTGTAGTGGCAACGGTTTTATTGACATGCAGAATTTTGACTACATAGCCAATGACAAATCCTTGTGCCAAATAAGATGGTCCATTTTCACCAATTCGCAACCCTAGCATGACAAAAAACGCTTTATTGCGCGCCCATAGGGAAGTGTGAGAATGGTTGGCGGTGGCTGGGGTCGCTAAGCCGTTATCTGTTGGTGCTTGTTCAGATTCTTTTTGCTCCTGTTCAAACACCGGTGTTTCACGCACATGGCGACGGATTAATGTTGCAGCAACAGCAATTAAGGCACTGAGGACAAATGGAATGCGCCAGCCCCAGGTATTCACATCTGCAGGATCCAGCATCAGGACTAGCAGCCATACGGCGGACGCGACCAATGTACCACTGTTGGAACCAATGCCAATAATGGAGGCAATCAGACCGCGGTGTTTTGGAGGAGCATATTCCCCCAGCATGACAGTAGCGCCAGAAAGCTCAGCACCGGCACCAAAGCCCTGAACGAAGCGTAATATGACCAGCATCAATGGTGCCCATAGACCAATGGTGGCATAGCTGGGAATAAAGCCAATTAGGGTAGTGGAAATCCCCATTAATGCGATGGTCGTCACCAGTACAAATTTCCGTCCTTTGCGATCGCCCATTCGGCCAAAAAAGATGGCACCAATCGGGCGGGCAACAAAGCCAACTGAATAAGTGGCAAAACTTGATAATAAGGCAAGTGTCGGCGTTACTTCTGGAAAAAACACATCTCCGAACACCAGACCTGCGGCCAGACCGTACAGGGCAAAATCCACATATTCCATGGTGGTACCAAGCCAGCAGGAAAGTGTTGCCTTAATAAATTCCCGTCGTCCTTCAGGTGTGGCTAAACGTTGTTCAGCTGCGCTTTGCTTATGGCTGTCAACTGACGATTGTAAGTCACTCATTCAAATATCCTATGGTTACAAATCAGGGTGATACTATTAAAAATAAAAGTTAAAACAAAAATTCATGCTCAAATTTGCTGTTGAAATAACCCAGCACCAGACTGACATAAGACACTAATTAACCAAAAAGCCGCTGTTTTCCGCGCCAAGCTTGGGTATGATGTCATAAACAGAATGATCAAAAATTAACCAAGACAACACCAAAAGATGGTTTTGTGATTAAATTTTTGGGTTGCCAAAATATTGCCTGCTGAAAAAAACTGCGCCCTCAATCTTTCAAACACCACTGTTTCAATGGCAAGCAACGGGTAAGAAATAAAATCACAAGTATTTGATCAAAGGCGACGCCAGCTGTAATATTTTATCAGCATAAAATCGCCTGTAATAATGAAAATACCTGTAGCATAAATGCACCACTTTGCAGGTTATGACTATTGCCCAGATTGGTATTATCGAAACACTCAACATCAGCGCCACAATCACAGGAAAATACATCAATTACGAACCTTGCACACTGTAGTGAATATTTCCATTCCTTTGAATAAAATCATTAACCCTGAAGTTAAATTATGTACCCGTCCAATCCACGCCAATAGTCGTTTTGGCATTAAAAAGGCTGCTATACTACGCAGGCATTTAACCGCGATACTGGCAAAAAATAGTTGGCTATTTCCGCAGTGTACTGAGCTGAAAAATTCTGGCTATGTGAAGCAGACCAAATACCTATTGTTGAGTACTGTGTAGGCAAATATCCGCACCAAAATTAAACAACTCATTTTTTTCCGCAACAATAGCGCGCCATTTTTAGGCGCGCGTAGTGTAAAATAGGCAATATTTTGTCGCTTCATCGATTAAAAACAGATTTAGAGGAAGCGACAGTGTGCTATTTTATAACCAAATCGCCTTTTATTCATCCCCCATTTTTATGGAATTGATTGGAAGTAGCGATTTTCAACAGATATGAACAGGCTACTTACACGTAGCTGGAGACGGTTTCGATGTTAGATAATCTATCAGATCGCTTTAGTAAAATCGCTAAAACCCTGCGCGGTCAAGCGCGCCTGAGTGAAGATAATATCAAGGAAGCCTTGCGCGAAGTTCGCATGGCTTTACTGGAAGCAGACGTGGCTTTACCGGTTGTAAAAGATTTTATGAGTTCGGTAAAAGAACGTGCAGTCGGTCAAGAGGTCATCGGCAGCCTCACGCCTGGTCAGGCTTTTATTGGTGTGGTCAATGATGCACTAACCGAGCTGATGGGTAAAGAAAACAGCAGTTTAAATCTGGCAGCAGTCCCGCCAGCAGTTATTCTGATGGCTGGTTTACAAGGTGCCGGTAAAACCACGACTGTGGGCAAACTGGCCAGATTGCTGAAAAATGACCATAAGAAGAAAGTATTGGTTGTTTCTGCTGACGTTTATCGTCCAGCGGCTATTGAACAGTTAAAACTATTGGCACAACAGGTAGAAGTGGATTTCTTCCCTTCCAACGAAAATGAGCAGCCTGTTACTATTGCCAGCAATGCTTTAGATTATGCTAAAAAGCATTTTTATGATGTTTTGATGGTTGATACGGCCGGTCGACTGGCGATTGATGAGAAAATGATGGATGAAATCCAGCAGGTTCACGCCGCAATCAACCCAGTTGAAACCTTGTTCGTGGTGGATGCCATGCAGGGTCAGGATGCAGTCAATACGGCCAAAGCATTTAATGATACTCTGCCGTTGACTGGCGTGGTGCTCACTAAAATGGATGGTGATGCCCGTGGTGGTGCTGCTCTGTCTGTGCGTCATGTAACGGGTAAACCCATCAAGTTTATTGGTGTGGGTGAAAAAATCACTGGATTAGAACCGTTTTATCCAGACCGTATGGCCTCACGTATTCTGGGTATGGGCGATGTCTTATCGCTGATTGAAGATGTGCAAAAAGGTATCGACGAAAAAACTGCTCAGCAGATGGCGAAGAAGCTGCATAAGGGCAAGGGTTTCGATCTAAATGACTTTAAAGCGCAGATTCAACAAATGCATAAGATGGGTGGAATTGAATCGATCATGTCCAAATTACCGGGCGAAATGGGCAAAATGGCGACACAGGTACCGGAAGGAACTGCCGCAAAAGCCATGAATCGTGTTGAAGCCATCATCAATTCGATGACGCCGAAAGAACGTAGTCATCCATTGCTGATTAAAGCCAGCCGTAAACGGCGGATTGCCAATGGTGCAGGTGTAACTGTGCAGGAAGTAAATAAAATGCTTAAGCAGTTTGAACAATCACAAAAGATGATGAAATCGCTGACAAAAGGTGGTATGGGCAAGCTGCTGCGTATGGCCAAAGGAATGAAAGGGATGTTCCCGCAATAATATCTGCAAACTGCCTGAGTATTTCAGGCAGTTTTTTTGATGGTTTACCCATATTCTAGTATGACGGTTCAACCATCAATCAGTTCAACATAGATGATTTTTGATTAACCAATCTGAATGGCCATTTTGGCCGATTAGCTGATGTATGGATTGTCGCGTTTTTTTAGCGCGGTAGTTATCAGGATTAAGTCAGCAAAATAATTGAAGTTAAACATTGTGGAAATATATTTAAGGGTAATGATGTGACGACTTGAGAAAATCGGTCTTTTAACAACATTTTTCTGAAAAGTCTTGATACTTTTTTTTATCGTTTTTATCGTCAAGCTGAAACATTTAGATTAATACATTAAATCAATGGATTATTTATTCTCTTTTAAGCTGACGCTGGACTAAAATTTCTTTTAGCAACGCAATTATACCGAATATAAATCTAAGGTTCTGAACCTTAACCGAATCTATGCGTTATAATCGCTGTCTTATTTTTAGTTATTTTCTAAACCAGTAACCATGTTAAACAGCCAATACTCTCCGAGTGAAATTGAAGCCCGCTGGTATCAGCAATGGGAAGAACGCGGCTACTTCGAACCTTCACTTGATTTAAATAAACCATCATTTGCTATCCAGTTACCGCCACCAAACGTGACTGGTACTTTGCATATGGGGCATGCATTTAATCAGACCATTATGGATGGTTTGACTCGTTATCACCGTATGAAAGGTGAAAATGTATGCTGGATTCCGGGCTCTGATCATGCCGGTATCGCTACACAAATTGTGGTTGAACGGCAACTGGCTGCTGAAAATATTACCCGTCATGATCTTGGTCGAGATGCTTTTATAGCCAAAATTTGGGATTGGAAAAAATTTTCCGGTGGCACCATTACTGAGCAGATGCGCCGAGTTGGTTGTTCAGTTGACTGGAGCCGCGAATATTTCACCATGGATGAAACGCGTGCTGAAGTGGTGAGTGAAGTATTTGTACGATTGTTTCAGCAAGGACTAATTTATCGCGGCAAACGGTTGGTAAACTGGGATCCGGTATTGGGCACGGCCGTATCTGATCTGGAAGTGGAAAATATCGAAGAAAACGGCCATATGTGGCATATTCGTTATCCTCTAGCCGATGACCCTACGCAATCATTGATCGTTGCTACAACCCGTCCGGAAACGCTTTTAGGAGATGTAGCGGTAGCGGTGCATCCTGAAGATGAACGTTATGCTTCGTTTATTGGCAAACAACTGTTATTACCTTTATCTGGTCGTACTATTCCGGTTATTGCGGACGAATATGTCGATAAAGATTTCGGCACTGGTTGCGTCAAAATTACACCAGCTCATGACTTCAACGATTATGAAGTTGGGAAACGTCATCAGACAGCTTTAGTTAATGTTCTTGCTTTAGATGCGACTATTTTGCCACAAGCAGAAGTATTCAATTTCCAAGGTCAAGTGCAGCCAGCCATCAGTTTACCGGCACAGTATGCCGGTATGGATAGATTTAAAGCCCGTAAACAGATGGTTGCCGATTTGCAAGAGCAAGGGTTACTGGTTAAGGTTGAAGAGCATAAGTTGATGACACCGAAAGGTGACCGTACCGGCAGTGTGATTGAACCGATGCTGACCAATCAGTGGTTTGTCGCCATGACACGCACACCGGATAATGGTGTGTATGCCGAACCCGAATCAGAATTCAAAGGTAAAACCCTAACTGAGAAATGTATTCATGCCGTTGAAAGTGGTCAGGTACGCTTTATTCCAGAAAATTGGGTCAATACCTATAATCAATGGATGAATAATATTCAGGACTGGTGCATTTCCCGTCAGCTATGGTGGGGTCACCAGATTCCGGCTTGGTATGATCAGCATGGTCAGGTCTATGTGGCCCGTAATGAAGCAGAAGCACTGGCTCAAGCAGGGGCAGATGCGGTTTTAACTCGGGATGAAGACGTATTAGACACGTGGTTTTCTTCTGCATTGGTGCCTTTTTCTACTTTAGGCTGGCCTGAAAACACCCCAGAACTTAAGGCATTTTTGCCTTCACAGGTACTCGTAACCGGTTATGAAATCATTTTCTTCTGGGTTGCACGAATGATTATGATGACTACGCACTTCACGGGTAAGGTTCCTTTCCATGATATTTATATTCACGGTATGGTGCGCGACCATGAAGGCAAAAAAATGTCTAAATCTGAGGGGAATGTGATTGATCCAGTGGATCTGATTGACGGCATTGATCTACCAGAACTGCTGATCAAACGCACTACTGGTCTGCGCCGTCCAGAAAAAGCTCCCAAAGTGGTTAAAGATACGGAAAAACTGTTTCCAAATGGTATTCCGGTATTTGGTGCCGATGCCTTACGCTTCACTATGGCCAGCTACGCCAGCCTTGGTCGTACCATTAATTTCGATTTCAAACGTGCAGAAGGCTACCGCAATTTCTGCAATAAGTTGTGGAATGCCAGTCGCTTTGTGTTGATGAATGTTGAAAACCAAGACTGTGGGCAAGACGAAACGTTGCCATTAACCTACAGTTTTGTTGATCAATGGTTACTGACGCGCTTACAACAAACCATTAGCGCTGTGACTGAAGCGCTGGATACTTATCGGTTTGATATGCTGGCGCAAACGTTGTACGAATTTATCTGGAATGAATATTGTGACTGGTATGTCGAATTGGCTAAAACGCAGTTACAAAAAGGTGATGCAGCACAGCAACGTGCTACCCGCCGTACTTTGGTCAGAGTATTGGAAACGGTGTTACGGTTATTGCATCCAGTCATGCCTTTTATCACTGAAGAATTGTGGCAAACTTTAGCTCCCTTGGCCAATGCCAAACAAACAGACAGTATTATGCTGGCTGCGTGGCCGGTTGCTGACGAAAGTCTAATCCAACCGCCGGCTATGGAGCAGATGACCTATCTACAAGACTTGATCAACAGTGTGCGCAATTTACGTGGTGAGATGGGCTTAGCCATGAGCGTTAAAGTTCCGCTGTTGATACAAAGTAGTCATGATCTGGGCGATTTACTACCCTATTTACCCATGATGGCTCGTTTAAGCGAAGCGCAACAAGTTGAGCGTTTACCTGAAACTGATGACGCACCGGTTGCTGTTTGTCAGGGTGCCAGATTGATGCTCAAAGTGGAAGTGGATAAAGCGGCGGAACGTTTGCGCTTACACAAGGAAGCGGAAAAACTACAAAAGAAAATTGATAAGATTGATGCCAAGCTATCCAAACCCGGTTATGCTGAAAAAGCTCCGGCACACCTGGTAGAGAAAGATCGTCTCGAACTGGCTGAGCTTGAGGAAAAGATGACTCAAATTTCCAAACAATTGGAAAAATATCAATAATGTTTAAATCAGCCGCCAGCAGGCGGCTTTTTCCTATTTTATTGTTTCAAAGCAATATTTAATCAAATAAATAATATTAGATATAAAACAATTAGTTAAACTAATATAAATTGTATAAAATGATTAAAATAAGTTAATTCATATTTTTATATTTATAAATTAATTAATTTTCTATATATTTATTAACACAATTTGAACCGGATACATTGATAGAATGGAGAATACTGGTGGTTAACACATCTAGATACTCATCCCTGAACATCGTCCTGATTCAGACTCGTGAAGCGTTACTTTCTCACTTTCGTCCCATGCTGAACGATATGGGGATCACTGATCAGCAATGGCGCATTATTCGTTTACTTGCTGAACACGGTATTATGGATTTTCAGGATTTAGCCAAACAGGCTTGTATACTGCGTCCAAGTTTGACCGGTATATTAACCCGGCTTGAAAAACTCAACTTTGTAGTTAGATTAAAACCGTCTAATGATCAACGTCGTGTTTTTCTGAAATTGACCAGTGAGGGTGAACATCTATATGAAAAATTCTGTATTGCTGTAGATGCACGTTATAAGACTCTTGAAGAACGCTTTACTCAGGAAAAACTGCAACAACTGGGTAATTTATTAAAAGAATTTACGGATATTGCTATCGATAATAACGAAGAATCTAATTAACACATGAATCAAACCACTACCAATATCCCTTCTTTATATCGCGATGCGATGGCAAAAGTGGCTGCCAGCGTACATGTGATCACCACAGATGGTGAAGCCGGTCGATACGGCATTACTCTGACAGCCATTAGTTCAGTCACGGATACACCACCGACGGTATTACTGTGTATTAATCAACATGCACGAATTCAACCTATTCTTCGTCGCAACAAACATTTATGTATTAATGTCTTATCCCACACGCAACAAGATGTAGCGGAACACTTTGCTGGTATAACCCCAATTAGTGCAGCAGAACGCTTTTTACAAAATAACTGGGAAACTCATCCGCAATCTGCCCAACCACAGTTACCTGGCGCACTGGCACATCTTCATGGACATATCATTAATAGCCATGACATCGGTACCCATAGTATCTTTTATGTTGCCATAGACCATATTCATGTTACTGACACACACGAGCAACAGGCATTATTGTATTTCCAACGGCAATTTATGCAGACAGCCTTGTTAAGTAAGGTTCCTGAAACAGTGGTCTAATTAATTTTAGTCGAATATAAGATTGATGATTTTGCTGTTTAACTTATGGGGCACGCAAAAAAGGACTATTCCTCAAGAATAGCCCTTGTTGCATACAGTTTCTGATGGGATTATTTAATAATCTGCACCAATTCGCCTTTAGCATAACGATTAGCCATTTTTTCTAATGATATAGGCTTAATTTTATCTGCCTGACCTTGAGCACCAAAAGCCACATAGCGATCAATACAAATCTGTTTCATGGCTTTAATGGTTTCAGTAAAATATTTACGTGGATCAAATTCGGCTGGATGTGTTGCCAGAAAACGACGAATAGCTCCAGTACTCGCCAGTCGCAGGTCGGTATCAATGTTCACTTTACGCACACCGTATTTGATACCCTGCACAATTTCTTCAACCGGCACACCATAAGTTTCAGGAATTTCACCACCATATTCATTGATCACCTGCAACCATTCCTGTGGCACTGAGCTGGATCCGTGCATCACCAGATGGGTATTGGGCAGACGCTCATGAATTTCACGAATACGGTCGATACGCAAAACATCACCTGTTGGTTTGCGCGTAAATTTATAAGCACCATGACTGGTACCTATGGCGATAGCCAAAGCATCGACACTGGTGTCTTGTACAAAGCGTACCGCTTCATCGACACTGGTCAACATTTGATCATGACTTAACTTACCAGCAGCCCCAACTCCGTCTTCTTCCCCAGCTTCCCCGGTTTCCAGATTCCCCAGACAACCGATTTCCCCTTCAACTGAAACACCGCAAGCATGTGCCATATAGACGGTTTTCCGAGTCACATCAACATTATATTCATAAGTAGAAGGTGTTTTCGCATCGCTGAGCAGTGATCCATCCATCATCACGGATGAAAACCCAAGCTGAATGGAACGCTGGCAAACTTCAGGTGATGCGCCATGATCCTGATGCATCACGACTGGAATATGAGGAAATTCTTCTATCGCGGCCAAAATAAGATGACGCAAAAATGGCGCACCAGCATATTTACGCGCTCCAGCACTGGCCTGCACGATCACTGGAGCATTGACTTCATCAGCTGCTTCCATAATTGCGCGCATCTGTTCCAGATTATTGACGTTAAATGCCGGCAAACCATAGCTGTTTTCAGCAGCATGATCAAGCAGTTGGCGCATAGAAACTAAAGCCATGAGAATCTCCGTGAATAAATGAATAGTTGAGCAAAAATAAGTGTAATTATATCACCTTCAACTACTAATGTTATCCATAACGCTAGCCTAACCACGCAAAATATGCCGGCTCAGCTACAGATCATCAGGGAAAAATCACAATTTGTTCCGACCAGATAGTCAGGGGTAACCAATCACCCACATTAACCGGCTGCGTCAATGGCAACCACCAATGTAACAAACCATACTGCGGATGCATTAACTGCACATCATAGTTGGTGGCGGTCAGGTTAACTGTACAAACCTGTAATGGTGTGCCGTGCTGGGCATCATATTGCATCGCAGTTTGGGGAATATACCAATTATCGGTAACATTATCACAACCTAACAGCCGAGCTACCCAAGCATTAAGCGGCCGAGCCAGAAGCTCGGTTACTGTGCCCTGTTGCACCCATTTTCCATGGTGTAGCAGACAAATCCAGTTAGCCATAGCAAAAGCTTCCTTTGGACTATGCGTGACCAATACAGCTGGGCAATGCTGTTGTTGTATTAAGCGCAAGGTCAATTGCTGCAAACTACTACGTAAGCTCGTATCCAGTGCTGAAAAAGGCTCATCCAACAATAATCCCTGCGGCTGCATAATCAAAGCGCGTGCTAAGGCTACTCGCTGCCGTTCCCCGCCAGATAAAACTTGAATACGTTGTTGCGCCAAATCAGCCAGTCCGATTTGCGCTAACAGCTCATAAGCCTGCTGACGAGCTTCTTTTTTGCTGACACCATGCATACGTAAGCCAAAAGCAACGTTTTGCCAAACATTCAGATGAGGTAATAAGGCATAATCCTGAAACATCAAACCCAAACGGCGTTTCTCCGCTGCCCAATTGGTGATATTTTGCTCATTTACCCACACTGAACCGTCATCTGGAGCCACCAAACCGGCAGCAATATTCAGCATAGTCGATTTACCGCTGCCACTTTCTCCCAATATCGCAATCAGTTCACCATCATTAACATCCAAACTTAAGTCGTCTGCGATTAGTTTGTCGCCAAAGTGTTTATGAATGTGTCGCCAGCTCAGCATAGCGATTTTTCCTTTCTGGCAGTACACCACTCCAATAAACTAAAAATCAGTATCGCTACCAACATCAAGATCAGCGTTAAGACCATTGCCCGATCGTAATTATCCTGTCCGGCAATACCAAGATAATGATAAATCAGTGTAGTTAAGGTCTGCCATTCTGGTCGGGATAAAAACAGTGTGGCCGCAAATTCTCCGACACAAGTGGCCGCAGCTAAGGCTAAACCTCGTTGCAATGCCGGCCGCAATAAAGGTAAGGTTACAAATAATAAAACTTGCCAATTTTTAGCCCCCAAAGTGCGGGCAGCTTGTTCATATTGCACCGGCAAACTATCCCACGCAGCCAATACATCCTTAGTAATAAAGGGATAAGCCAGCAAAGCATACGTTGCAATCAACATACTTAAAGATGCGGTATAGTCCGGATAACATAACAACAAGCCAAAAGAAACACATACTGGAGAGGCCATAAAAGGCAAAAAAGTGATACTCCGCACCCATGCCCAACGGTGTGCCAGAGCGGCATGACAAAAACCCAGCAATAATGCCAGTGCCATTGCCAGTACAGTAAACCGAATTGTATTAAATAAAGCCTGCCATGTATCTTCTTCGAGCAAAACCTGCCATGAACTACCGGCTGAGATAGCACGCCAGCCCAATGCTAAAATTGGCATGGCACAGCATAGCAGCAGTAACACTAAAGCCAGCGCTAAACCAAGTTTCTGACCAGCAGACGGAGTCTTAGGTGGCAATACTTGTACCGTTGCTTTAAACGTCGTGCGCTTACTGATCACGGCATACAATAATCCGGCGATTAGGGTGATGGACAAAGCCCACACAACCAGTACACCCGCCTGTGCCATATCCAGCTCATAAGCAATTAACTGGTAAATCTGCACTTCCAGCGTACCGTATCTTTCTCCGCCCAATAATAACGCCAGTCCAAATCCAGAAAAGCAGTATATAAAAACCAGACACATGGCACCGGAGAGCCAAGGCCGCATTTGTGGCCATTCCACCCGAACAAACCGTTGCCAAATATTGGCGCCCAATGTTTGTGCTGCATACAATCGGTTTGCCGGTACCTGACATAAACCCTGATAAGCAGCACGTACCATGACGGGCAAATTAAAAAATACATTGCCATACAACAACAGGTACGGGGTGTCATCCCATCCACGCCACAGCATTCCCTGCGCACCGAAGAGTGCCAATATGCCCATAGCAGCGACCAGCGTAGGCATCACAAAAGGCAGCATAATAAGACGCAACACCCATTCGCGCCCGCGAAACTGTATGCGGGTAATGAACCAGGCTACCGGCACACCCAATAACAAGGTGATAAAAGTACTGATGCCAGCCTGAATTGTTGTCCAGCCCAGTTGCCGGCGCATAAAATCATCCTGCCACACCATGTGGTAACTTTCTGGATCCGTTTGCTGCAACATTGTCCAGAGCGGCAACAACACAACCAGCAGCAAAAAAACCAGAGGCAGCAACAACAATGTCAAAGCCAATAAATTTTGACTGATACGACCAGTTTTCGACCAATTAGACTTCAATTCCATGGATTACAGTTCATGACTATCAATACATTCAAACAGGAAAACAGGGCACTGATGCCCTGAATAATCCGCTAATCCAAATTCTTTGGATACCCGTTGACTAACTCAATGTTATCGTTGCACCACCCGTACCCACTGACTCACCCAATTTTGCTGCTGGGTAGCGATATCACCACTGGGCTGGTTAGCGAATTCGGGTACAGTAACCAGACGCAGGGGCTGCGATACAGGCAGCGACTTAACTGCTGGATAAACCCACATAGATGTCTGAATCACACCTTGTACCTCATTACTTTGCAAAAACTGCACCAGTTTTGCGGCCAGTGCCGGCTGTTTCGCCTTATTGAGTACCGCTGCGCCTTCAACTTGACGGAACACCGCGCCTTTAAAGCGTAAATCACCAGAAGGTGGCACTTTATATTTACCCTTACTGTAATAAACCTCGGCGGCCGGACTGGTCGAATAACTCACCACCATCGGACGGCTACCGCCATTGAGCGTGAAATCAGTGTAATAGGCCTCACTCCATCCCTTGGTAATCTTGACCCCGTTCTGACGCATTTTTTTCCACCACTCAAACGTGGCTTTTTCACCGATACCGCCTATATTGGCCAGCAAAAAGCCCAAGCCGACAGATGAAGTGGCCGGACTGGGCATAACCAGTAAATTTCGATAAGCCGGACTGGCTAGATCATCCAGAGATTTGGGTAAGGCTTTACCCTGTTTTTGGAACCAAGCTTTATCATAATTAATCGTGATGTAGCCATAGTTTATGGCAACCGCATTCGGTAAAGTGACATTGACTGGACGACTAGCTGGCTGATTAGCGGCAAAAAGATTAAATTTTGCTCCCTTTGTCACATTTACGTTATCCAAACCATAAACCGCATCAGCAATCGGATTAGCGCGGGTTAAAATCAGCTTATTCATCATTTCATTGCCACTGCCAACCTTAACCACCACAACCTTAGCATTATTCTGACGTTCAAACCGAGTAATTAAATCTTTCGGCAAAGAAAACGCATTATGCACAGCCAAACGCACTTCAGTTTGCGCTTGTACAGCCAGCGACAGCAATAAACACATCAACCCGCTTAACCACTTTCCAGCTTTCATGCCACCCTCCCTTTATTCGATAAACATAACACCGGTTATCCATCATACCCGTTTTACCAGACAATGTTGCAAATATGATCACTTCTTACATTACGACAATCATCAGTACCTATGAGGTTTAAATAACCACCATACAGTTTTTTAATTCAGCGCCCTGTCACAGCAGTAAGCCCTTGTCTGACTACTCAATACCTGTCTGAAAAACCGCTTATGAATCCAGCTTCATGATGATATAATTCACGCCGCTCCAGCTTTCAAAACAGACTTCCTGTTTTAAATCTATAACTTCAGTTCAGTCAAGCATTTAAATGGCTGCCATCGATTTCATCACTCTTAACTATCATGACGTCCCATTACTGGTTATTTGATTTGGATAACACCTTGCATGACGCGGATGCGGGTATTTTTACCATCATCAATCAACACATGACCGCTTATCTGTCAGCCCAATTAAACCTATCCCATAGCCAAGCTTCCGCACTCAGGCAACATTACTGGCAAAAATATGGTGCCACATTGGCTGGTCTGAAACAGCACCATCCACAAATCAACCTGCAAGACTTTTTATTGGCCAGCCATCCGTTGGAAATTATTTTGTCACATTTGCAGCCTATGTCTCACTTACAGCAGACTTTGAGTCAATTACCTGGCAAGAAAATCATCTTTTCCAATGGACCTAAGCATTATGTAGACGCTTTGATCCACGCCATGCAGATACATCACCATTTTCATCAGCTAATCGGTATTGATCAGATCAATTTTCTGTACAAACCCAATCCACAGGCTTATCAAAATGTCTGCCAGCAACTGAATATCCATCCAAGACAATGCATCATGGTGGACGATAGCTTAAATAATTTGCACACAGCTCGAACTTTAGGCATGCGTACCATCTGGTACGGTAAACAAACCTATCCGCAGGCACATACCGACGCCATTGCTGCCGATATGCCGGCTCTGTTAAAAATTGCCCCGATAATATTGCAAACAGCTATACGCCATCGTGCAAATTGACTACAATAAAGAATAAACAACAACACCATAAGGGTGACACTATGCGCGCAGGAATCTTCTTAATCTGTGGCTTATTGGCTCTAAGCGGCTGTACATGGGAAACCTATCAGGATGCCAGCGGGCAAACCAAACTGCGTCAGAAATATGAACCTGGAACCAGAGTAGTTTATCAGGATGGTACTTATTCCAATAATATGCGTTACAACAGCATGCGCCCTGAGCCACATGCCATGAAACCCACAGTTGGTGACGTTAACGAAAAACTTCCGGCCAATACCCACTGGCAACGTTCAGATCGTTACGCCGAATAAAACCCTTTTTTTCTTATTTTCTCAGGTTGCCGTAGTGATCCATCATTCAGGCAGCCTGTTTTACTATCTTATTCAAGCTGATTTTATGTCAACACCACAACTGAACATCGTCATCCTGGCTGCTGGTAAAGGCACCCGCATGTATTCCAGCCTACCAAAAGTATTACATGAAATTGGTGGCATAAGCATGCTGGAAAGGGTTATCCACACAGCACAAAGTCTCAATCCAGATAGTATCAGCGTCGTCATTGGCCATGGTAAAGATATCGTTCGCCAACGGATTCATGCCCCAGTAAATTGGATTGAACAAACGCAGCAACTGGGAACTGGACATGCCCTTAAAATGGCTCTACCGCACCTGGCGCCACAAGGTAAAACACTGGTTCTCTATGGTGATGTTCCGCTGATTGATCAGCAAACTCTGCAAGATTTACTTAACGTGGCAGGAAACGATATCGGTTTATTAACCGATGTGCTGGACAACCCCAGCGGCTACGGCCGCATTATTCGCCAACAGGGGCATGTCGTGGCCATTATCGAAGAAAAAGATGCCAGTGCTGCCGAAAAAGCCATTACCGAAACCAATACCGGCATCTTCGTCTTACCCAACCATAAACTACCAACATGGCTCAATGCCCTGCAAAACCATAATGCGCAACAGGAGTATTATCTTACCGACGTCATTGCTTTGGCACAGCAGGATCACATTCCCGTGCACCCTTTACAGGTACGCGCTTCCTATCTTGCCGCTGGTGTGAATAACAAACTTCAACTTGCCCAACTGGAGCGCATCCTTCAACAACAGCAGGCCACTGAATTAATGCAAGCAGGCGTGACCCTACGCGATCCAGCACGATTTGATCTGCGCGGTACAATCAACCATGGTCAGGACGTAATCATTGACATCAACGTTGTGTTGGAAGGAGAGGTAAAATTGGGCGACAACGTCACGATCGGTGCTAACTGCGTCATTAAAAATAGCGTGATCGGTACCGGTACCACCATCTTGCCTAACTCTCATCTGGATAACTGCTCCATAGGTAATCATGCCCAAATTGGTCCATTTGCCCGCCTGCGTCCTCAAGCCCAGCTTGGCGACAACGTGCATATTGGTAACTTCGTAGAAGTTAAAAACAGCACTATTGGTACCGGCAGCAAAGCCAATCACCTAACCTATCTGGGCGACACCAGTATTGGTGAACACAGCAATATTGGTGCCGGCACCATCACCTGCAATTATGATGGTGTAAAGAAACATCGCACCCAAATCGGCAACCGCGTTCGCATAGGTTCCGGTAATATGCTGGTGGCCCCGCTTATCATTGGTGATCGAGCAACCACCGGTGCCGGCAGCACCATCACGCACAACTGCCCGCCAGATCAATTAACTTTGGCACGCAGTCGGCAGAAAACCATCACGGAATGGGTGCGACCAGAAGCCGAAAAAACGGAGTAATAAACCGCCTCGGCCGCTTTAAAAAAGCAGTAAAAGCGGCTGAGGTCTCTAATTCTATTTTGAACAGCCAAAGTGACAAACAACCACATAAAATCAAATAGCATCTGTCTTCTGCCCGATACCGCTTAATCCAAATTGACAGCCAGCAAACATCAGCCTTAACCGCTACAGTTATTAGCTTTACCATAGCCATCAACGCTGCATAAGCCGAGCAAGATGTCTTCTACTTAAATTTCAATCAATTGCTCAAATCCTTAAAGCAGCCATTGCACTGATCAAATTAATTCGTCATATACCAATTTATGATTATTATTCAGTAATAATGTACAAGAATAACCTATCCGACCATTTTTTTGATTTTCCTCAACCAGATACAAATTCATAAAAACATAAAAGGTGATTGGCTTTTTGTACAGCAAAACAGAAAACAGAAAACAGAAAACAGAAAACAGAAAACAGAAAACAGAAAACAGAAAACAGAAAACAGAAAACAGAAAACAGAGT
>NZ_JAFNPF010000001.1:0-312503 GCF_026535915.1 Snodgrassella sp. B3882 | reverse complement strand
CAGAAAACAGAAAACAGAAAACAGAAAACAGAAAACAGAAAACAGAAAACAGAAAACAGAAAACAGAAAACAGAAAACAGAAAACAGAAAACAGATTGCTGAAAAACTGAACAACAGTAAAGTGATGATCCACCAAACTAGCCAAATCAACCCCAGTAATAGCGCCTCAAGATTTTAGAGCCTAAAAAAACCTAAGCTTTTAGATAACTTAACTTAGGCATAGCTCAATATTATTGTGAGGGAAAATAAACAATAAAAAAAGAATAGATAACCAAAATCTGATTTAAATTCTAAGCAGCACAGCAATTCTCACTTAATTAAACCGCAGACTATCTATTGAATGACTACTTTAAAAAATATCACAGGAACGGTATCCTTAGCCTGGTCAAAACAACATTCATGCAAGCCAGCCATTTAACAAAATCTTGCAATCAAAATTTATTTATAAAACAACTTAAAACAACCATTTAGCGATATTGAAAAAATGAATACTTGATACAACATTGACATGACAAAACAGTTAATAACCCGTTTTTAGAGAACATCATATCCACCTTAACCAGTAAATTGCATATCATTGCGAATAGGAATGATTCCCAATAAAAACAAACTACATCCCCAGATAAAGAAAGTGAACCACTGTGTCAGCACTAACTCTGGATCAACTTCCACTTGGACAAACGGCCGTCATCAACTCCTTACTTCCAGAATCACAGCAGTTCAGACGTCGTCTGCTGGCCATGGGCATCACCCCTGGTAGCGAAGTCACCGTGATCCGAACGGCTCCGTTAGGAGATCCTCTTGAGATCAGAACCCGTGGATTCAATCTATGCTTGCGTCGTCAAGAAGCCCGAGCAATTAGCGTGGTGAAAGTTAAATAATGAAAATAGCATTAATTGGTAACCCCAATTGTGGCAAAAGCACCCTATTTAATGCCCTAACTGGCGCGCGCCAACACATTGGCAACTGGCCAGGGGTTACCATCGAACGCAAAACCGGTAGCATGCACATCAACAACCAGTCTATTGATATTGTTGATTTACCCGGCACGTATGCCATCGAAAATCTGCAAATCGCCACCTCTGAAGATGAGCTGATCGCGCGCGAGTTTGTATTGAATGAACCTGACAGCCTGATCGTCAACATCATTGATGCTACCAACCTGCAACGCAGCCTTTACCTGACTTTTCAACTGTTAGATTTGCAAAGACCAATGATCATCGTCCTCAACATGATGGACGCTTTAAAAAACTTGGGCGAACAAATCAATATCGCCAAACTAACCCAACAATTGGGTTGTCCCGTGGTACCCATTTCTGCCGCCAAAAAAAACGGCTTGGATCAATTAGAGCAGGTTTTGAGTGAAGTCATTCATAACCCAATCCTGCCTAATACCCAAATAGCTACCTTAGGTGACAAACAAACCAGCATTATTCATCAACATTTAGCCAAACTGCCAGCGGATAGCTTTATCCACCAGCTAAATCAATGGTCACTAATAGAGTTGCTATTAAATGGCGCAACTACCCAGCTCACCCCTGCGGAAACATCAACATTGCATCAATGTCAGCACGATTTATCAGCATGGTGTAACAATGAGATAGATGTGGCTCTAGCCAGTGCGCGTTATGAAGCTATCGATCAGCTTTGTCGTCAGGTCATTGAAAAACCGCGCGAGGCGAATATATCCCTGTCAGATAAGATCGACAATCTTACCCTTGGTCGATTTACCGGGATTCCTTGTTTTCTGCTGATGATGTATCTCATGTTTATGTTGGCCGTCAAATTCGGTTCAGTATTTACAGACTTCTTCGATGTATTATTCGCTACCATCTTTGTCGATGGGTTTTCCTATTTGCTCAACAGCGTACATGCACCCGCCTGGCTCACCGCCATATTGGCCAATGGCATAGGTAGTGGTATCCAAACCGTCGCCACCTTTATTCCTGTTATTGCGGCCATGTTCCTATGCTTGTCTTTGTTAGAAGATTCAGGTTACTTGGCACGCGCGGCCATGGTTGTTGATCGGGGTATGCGTGCCATCGGCTTACCTGGCAAAGCATTTGTACCTATGCTCGTTGGCTTTGGTTGTGGCGTACCTGCCATTATGGGTACCCGCACCTTAGAGTCTACCCGCGATCGTCTCATGTCTATCTGCATGATTCCATTTATGTCTTGTGGTGCACGCCTACCTGTTTATACCTTATTTGCCACCATCTTCTTTCCCCAAAATGCCGCAACAGTTGTATTCAGCCTTTACCTGCTCGGCATCGTCATCGCCATTATTACCGGATTAATCCTCAAGCACACTCTGCTACCGGGGGCTATCACTCCATTCATCATGGAATTACCTGCCTATCGCTTACCTACCCTGCGCGGCATGCTGTACCTGACCTGGTCACGACTCAAAGGGTTTATCTTCCGTGCTGGTCAGGCCATCGTTGTCATGGTCACCATCTTAAGCCTGCTAAATTCAATAGGTACCGATGGCTCGTTCGGTCACAACAACAGCGACCGCTCTATCCTCGCCGTCACCAGCAAAAAAATCACCCCCGTTTTCCAACCAATGGGAATCAATGAACACAACTGGCCCGCCACAGTGGGCATATTTACCGGCATATTTGCTAAAGAAGCCGTTATAGCCACACTCAATTCCCTTTATTCGATGGAAACTGAAGACAGCTCTAACGAGACATTTAACTTCATTGAAGGTGTAAGCAAAGCATTTAAAACCATTCCAGAAAATTTAGCTAAACTCAAAGATTCTGTATTGGATCCGCTCGGCATAAGCGCAGTAAACGAAGATTTAGCCAGTGTGCAGGAAGAGCTTGAAATATCAACGGGCACTGTTTCCAAAATGGAAAAATCCTTCAGCAATAATCATGCTGCCATGGCTTATCTCATCTTTATCCTGCTTTATACACCTTGTGCAGCTGCATTAGGTACCATCTATCGTGAAGCCGGCTGGCGCTGGATGCTGTTTGTTGCTGGTTGGACATTCTTCATTGGCTGGACATGCGCAACCTTTTATTACCAATCTTATTGGATCAGTGAATCGAAATCGGCCATCTATATCTTAGGCACCATAAGCCTGTTATTTATCTTATTGATTACCGCGATGAAAATGATCGGTCCGCGCCAGCCAACCCTACAGCGGCCTTCGCAACACCCCAACCCTGACAATTGTTGCCATTAAAACCATAATTTACCGTGACTTACTCAACATTTACCCATACAGATAGTGATCTTAGCAAATTAACCACCATCTGTATGGTCACCACGAAAGATCCCTAACCAATATAAATCCACTATCCAAAACATTGCAGCACAGGAACTTAATTTCGATGCTCATCACCGCCATTAGAGACTATCTGGTCAGCAAAGGACAGGCCAATTTGCAAGATCTGGCTCGACACTTTCAGGTGCAGGAAAGCGCCATGGAACAGATGCTGACATTCTGGTTGCAAAAAGGCACCATAGAGCAAATAAATCTAAACGATGAAAGTTGTTCAACAGCCAATTGCAGCGATTGTTTCTCCTGCCCGCCTGGAGTGAAAAAAATTTATCGAATTGCCGCAAAAATGCCTAAAACCATTCCCATACAACTGCTGCCAAGCTAGGAAATAAGCAAATCAACATTAAGAATAGGTAGAGCTACTGTGCAAAACGTGCTTTTCCATTACAATTACCCTTTTAGAATGAAACCAGCAATACCAGAGCAGTGGTCTGCATAGCGAAATAAAAGCAAGAGCTGAATTTTTCAGCAAAACCATCCTTAATCAGGATCGTGACCATTTGCACAGTCAAAGGATAAAACATGTGTGGTATAGTCGGCGCTATTCGCGCCCAAGACAAAGTTGTCGAATTTCTTACCAGCGGTCTGGAACGGCTGGAATATCGCGGTTATGACTCATCCGGCATCGCCGTTTGGACAGCTAATGGCATCGAACGCGTACGTCGCGTTGGTCGCGTCAAACTTATGGAACAAGCCGCCCACGCAGCTGGACTAAAGGGTAGTCTGGGTATCGGACACACCCGTTGGGCTACCCATGGTGGCGTCACCGAGCCTAATGCCCACCCGCACATTTCAAATGACCTGATCGCTATTGTGCATAACGGCATCATCGAAAATTTCGAAAGCGAACGCACCCGACTGCAAGAACTGGGATATCAATTTACCTCACAAACCGATACCGAAGTCATCGCCCACAGCATCCATTACGAATACACGCATAGCAGTGACGGTAACCTATTCCAAGCCGTACAAAACGCTTGTCAGCATTTTCAGGGGGCTTACGCCATCGGCGTCATCGCCCGCGATAATCCCGATAAACTCGTGGCTGCGCGTATGGGTTGCCCATTATTAGTTGCACTGGGTGATGATGAAAGCTTTATCGCTTCTGACGTCTCTGCCGTTATCGCCTATACCCGTCGTGTTGTCTTCTTAGAAGACGGCGATATCGTCCAACTTTCCACCCAAGGTATTGATATCCTGCTCGACAAACAGCAGCAGCCGGTAGAGCGCGAAATCAAAATGTCCGAGCTGTCTCTCGCTTCGCTGGAATTGGGTCTGTACAGCCATTTTATGCAAAAAGAAATTCACGAGCAGCCTAAAGCCATCACCGATACCGCCGAAGTATTTTTAGTTGGAGGCTTTGAACCGGAAAACTTCGGCACCAACGCAGCCGATATCTTCCAACGCATCCGCAGCATCAAAATTCTTGCCTGTGGCACCTCATACTACGCTGCCTTGACCGCGCGCTACTGGTTTGAAGCCATCGCCCAAATGCCTACCGATGTCGAAATTGCCAGCGAATACCGCTACCGCAAAGTTATTGCCGATCCTGAACAATTGGTGATTACCATCTCCCAGTCTGGTGAGACCCTCGACACCATGGAAGCGCTCAAATATGCCCAGTCTTTGGGCATGCAGCATAGCCTATCTATTTGCAACGTCATGGAATCTGCCTTACCACGCGAAAGCGAGCTGGTACTGTATACCCGTGCTGGTGCTGAAATTGGCGTTGCCTCTACCAAAGCCTTCACTACCCAACTGGTGGCACTGTTCGGGCTGGCTGTAACGCTAGGTAAAATGCGCGGATTGGTTACCCCTGCCGCAGAGGAGCAATACACCAGCGAATTGCGCCTGCTGCCTGGCAGCATACAGCACGTACTTAATCTCGAACCTCAGATCGCCAGCTGGGCAAACCAGTTTGCTGCCAAAAACAACGCCCTCTTTCTCGGCCGCGGTATCCACTACCCTATCGCCCTAGAAGGTGCACTGAAACTAAAAGAAATCACCTATATTCATGCCGAAGCCTATCCTGCTGGTGAACTTAAACACGGTCCGCTGGCACTGGTCGACCAGAATATGCCCGTTGTTGTGATCGCGCCAAACGACAGCTTGCTGGAAAAAGTCAAAGCCAATATGCAAGAAGTAGCTGCCCGTGGTGGAGAACTCTTTGTGTTTACCGATTTGGATAGTGAATTTACCGCCGGCGAAGGTGTGCACGTAATCCGCACTCCGCGCCATATGGGCGTACTTTCCCCCATCGTCCACACCATCCCCGTACAACTATTGGCTTACCACACCGCACTAGCCCGTGGCACCGATGTGGATAAACCACGCAATCTGGCCAAATCAGTCACGGTTGAGTAAAATAAATTCAAGCTAAAAGCGTAAAATGAGTTCTGAATTTCAGCTAAAAGCTAAAATAAATTCCCTATGCCAAACAATAGGGAATTTTTTTAGCCATCAAACTACTGCCACAATATCTAAAATAGTAAACATCTATTCCTCATACACATAACTTCAAATCCAAATAACACAAGCATAAAAGCATCTTCGCCTGCAACAGCATTACATTAAGCAGATTAATTCAAATAATACAGTTAAATCTTCATAAAGCAATTTATTATCAAATGTCATTTTGGACACGTTTAAGCTAGCACAACACGAGCTTGGGCAGAAATTTATAAATTTACATTAATGTAAAGGTGATACAATAATACCAATCCAGACACAGTTCGTTAGTGGATGTGCTGAAATTCAATGGTGCATATTATTTGATCAACTATTTTCACCAGAATAAAAACCATTTCTGGAAAATTTTATGTCATCAAATAGTGATCGATTCAAGAATTTTTTTAGATTGAATACTTCAATAACATCCAGAGTCAGTGGTCTGTTTTATATCTTCAAAGCTTATTGACCTGCATCAATAAACTGCTGAATCACGCTGGTAACTGCCGTAAAACCATTGCCATATGATAATAATTATTATTTAATCTTGCAGCCATCAAAAATATATCTAAGCTATGAAATCATTGGATCTAAGCCGTTTTTATGCCGCAAACGCCGACTTACCTTTTCAGAATAGATGGGCAGTCATGCCATTGCGAGCCAGTATGCCTGTGCCCGCTGAAAAGATGGAAGCAAATTGGCAATTATTACAGCAAACCTCTTTAACGGGCAACAAAAGACTGATTTATATTCATATTCCCTTTTGTGATACCCATTGTCAATTCTGCGGGTTTTATCAAAATTTGCTGCGTAAATTTGATACTGAAGCCTATATCGATGCTCTACTGAACGAAATTGCTTTGGAAATGAATAATCCGGCCATCCAGTCAGCACCAATTCATGCTGTGTATTTTGGCGGGGGAACCCCTTCTGCATTGCCTGCAGGTCAACTGGCTCGAGTCATCAAACTATTGAAACAATCTTTACCCTTGGCTCCTGACTGTGAAATCACCATTGAAGGACGGATTACTGATTTTGATGAAGCCAGAACAGACAGTTATATTGCTGCTGGAGCAAACCGATTTTCCATAGGCATTCAGACTTTTGATACAGCCATCCGCAAAAAACTGGGTCGCTTATCCGCCCGCGAAGAAATTATTGAAACATTCGAACGAATTGCGCTAAAAGACAGTGTTGCCTTGGTTTGTGATCTCATGTTTGGTTTACCCGGTCAAACCACACAAAGCTGGCAAACAGATTTAGAAATCGCTGCAGATTTGCCATTGGATGGCGTAGATTTGTATGCCTTGAATCTGCTTTCAAGTACACCATTGGCCAAACGTGTTGAAAATAAGCAGCTTGAACTGCCTTCCGTGGCAGCAAGACGAGATTTTTATCTACAAGGTGCAGATTACTTATATCGTCGGGGCTGGACGCAATTAAGTAACAGCCACTGGGGTAAAACCACGCGTGAGCGCAATTTATATAATCTACTCATCAAACAGGGTGCTGATTTCTTTGCTTTTGGTTCAGGTGCCGGTGGGCGCCTAGATGGTCAGTCCTTTATGCTGCAACGAGATTTAGCAGAATATTATGCTCAACTGCAACAAGGCAAAAAACCATTGATGATGCTTACTGGTCAATCCTTATTGGGGGATTGGCTTTATCAGTTACAAGCCGGAATTGAGCGAGGACGGGTAGAGTTACCAGCCCTGACTACCCAAAGCACCCTACTCAATCCGCTGATTGAACAATGGCAACAGTCAGGTTTATTGGTCAGCGATGACCATTGTTTCCGCTTAACGCCATCGGGTCGCTTCTGGTCAAGCAATCTGCTACAAGCCTTACAGCAACTATTACTAGAATTAAATAATCCTGAACATCTAAAGTTACAGGAAAAAATGATGCAAATACGCAAATCTGGTCAAGCGGTTCACCCGCATGCCACTGCTTCATAAACCATGCGGTTAAAGAAATCAATTTAATAAAGGGAATAATGATGTCTAAACAATCTCAACATAATGATCTTCATGCTTTTATGCAAACCAATCCAGAAGGCACATTGGAGCAGATTGCCCAACAATATCAGGCAACCATGACCGAGGTGATTGCGGCTATTCCAGATGCAATTATCACTGACGGCAGCCAGTTTGATACAGTGTGGCAAGAAGTTGCTGGTTGGGGGGAAATTACTTTCCTGGTGCACACGGCGGATATCATTGCTGAATTCTCCGGTGAGCTGCCAGAAGGCAAGCATGGTGCAGGTTATTTTAATTTACACCATAAACAAGGTTTTGGCGGGCATATTCGTGCCGAAAATTGCCAGCATATTGCTTTTGTAGAGCGTAATTTTATGCGTATGGCCACCGCTTCAATTCTTTTTCTCAATCACCATGGCGAAGCCATGTTCAAGATTTTTGTCGGCCGTGATCAACAGCGACAGTTGAAAGCAGATCAGTTAGAAAAATTCAGAAATTTAGCGCAACGTTTCAAATCTGCATAAGGCGAATCCGATGAAAACTTTATTGCTATTTGGGGTAAGCCCGAAAATGGGCACAGGCTATCAGGTATTGCAGCAAGCTATGCAACAACCAACACCATGGCGCTGTGTGGCTTTAGTCCGCGATGCTGAATTTGCCAACCAGTTAAATCAGCAAGGTGTGATCACCGTAGTCGGTGATGCCATGGATGCAACCAAGGTTCAAGAAATCTGTCAGCTGGCCGGTGCGGATACCGTTATTGTGTCCACACTGGGCGGATCGTCTGGTGCACATTATGAGGCACAGCGTCTGATTATGGATACGGCTGAACAATGTGGTATCCATCAAATGCTTCTGGTGACTTCACTCGGTTGTGGTGACTCATGGTCAACCATGTCTGAACGAGCCAAGCAAGCATTCGGGCATGCTCTACGTGAGAAATCTCTGGCTGAGGCATGGTTGCAAACCAGCTCTTTGAATTACGTTATTTTACGTCCTGGTGGTTTAATCACTGGGGAGATCACGGGTAAAGCAGAATGTTTTAGCCAGCAAGAGGTTCATGGGTGTGTTCATCGGGCAGAACTGGCACGGGTGATCTTAGAGAAAATTAAAGCTGATAAACTGGAAAACAAAATTTATGCTGTGGTTGATCCAAGTTTGTCTATGAATGAAAGATAAAATTTAATCCCTTTACTGGTGAATAGATCAATTTATGCACCAGTTAAAATTGGTCCGTATCTCAACCAAATTTTGACAGACGGACCAATTTTCGTTTAGCAATAAAGTTAAAATTTGCTTTAGGCTTTTTTCACAAAACACGCCTTCAACATAATTTTCATCCCATCTACCTTACAGTCGATTTCGTGATCCCCTTCAACCAAGCGGATCCCTTTGGCTTTAGCGCCTTTTTTTAGCACCTGACTGCTGCCTTTAAGTTTGAGGTCTTTAATTAAAATGACATCATCTCCATTGGCAAGCAAATTGCCATTGCTGTCTTTCACAACCAATTCATCAGTATTGCTGGCATTGTTAGCATCCCATTCATGCCCACACTCGAGACAAACGGTAAAGGTACCATCGAAATAGTTCTGTTCACTGGCACATTGTGGGCATATTTGTGTTGATTCTGACATATTAGACCTCTGCTAGGGTAAAGCGGGGATTGTACCGAATTTTCTCTGTCTACGACATTTTTATGTAAATTGTAGTCGAATCGGCTTAACAGTATAGTGTTAAGCCATTCTTTTTTTTTATTTACTGGTATTGTTTAGCGACTTTTTCCGCGCGTTTAAACACCAACTCATGCTCAGTCGATTCGTTTTTAATAAATTGATAGCCATTGGTGTTGAATTCATGCAGTAATTTTGGCGATTCCAGTTTATTGTCGACAATAAAACGAGTCATCAAACCCATTGCTTCTTTAGCATAGGCATTGACATTCATATATCTACCGGCTTTTTCATCCAGAAATACCGGTTTAATGACTTTGGCTTGGAGTTTATCCTGATCAATCGCTTTGAAATAGTTATCAAAAGCCAGATCAACAATGGTATCAGTTTCAGTGTCATTGAGGTAATGGGTCAGCGTTTCATGCCAGAAATGATATAAATTGATACCCTTCGGGTTTTCCAAACGGACATTCATGCTGAGGCGATAGGGCTGGATTAGATCGAGGGGTCGCAACAAACCATAAAGCCCAGACAAAATCCGAACTGCTTGTTGCATATAATCCAGTTTATGCAATGATAAATCATCAACATGCAAACTATTGTAGATATCACCACCATACGCAAATATAGCCTGTAAAGCATTGTCCGGAGTAAAAGGTTGATGCCATTCGCGGAAACGTTGTTGATTCAGTTCAGCCAAATGTGGGCTGATATGCATGATTTCTTCCAACTGGGAAAGACTCAGTTGACGGCACAGATGCACCAGTTGAGCACTTTGTTGTAGAAACTGAGGCTGAGTATAAGTAGAACTTAAACGGGGATTAGCAAAATCCTGTGTGGTTGGGGCGGCAATAACAGTTAACATACTTTCTCCTGTAATCAATATCTCACATCACTCGTCTATCGGATCAAACTTGAAGTTTAATCATAATAATAAAATACAAGTTTATGTTTTTATTTACTTTACCTGAGAAACAAACATGAAAACGGCTAAAGGTGTGAATTTAGCATATTGCTACACTGATATTACATTTTCCCAACATAGAATAATTGTATTTATTTTTGGCAATCAGACTCTTAGATATATAACGCCAACTTAAAAAATAAAAATACTAAAGAGTAAATTCGTACTATTTTCTTTTTTTTCTTTTCAGTTTAAATTATATATTGATGATTTAATTAAATATTACAATATAATATACCCATTATGTTTAAATTGATATGCCCAGAAAATGATTTGAGTGTATTCAATCAGTTTAATAATGTGTCATTCCATAGCCAATGAATTTTGCTGATTAATATTGTCATTTCACTGCCAATGCAGGTTTATTAAGACAAATTTATGCTACTGGTTGCCAAGTTCACTGTTTTGGCACACATTAGTTAGTGTGCCTACTTATTACAAATATTTGAATTGTACTGTTCTCAAACACCAAAGTACTTTGGTTAATTTAAACTAGATAATGTCTTAAAAAAACCTATTTAGTGACGATTATCACATTTAAATTCTATCCCTTCCGCATCAGGCACAATAAAATCGACTCCTCCACAGCCAAATGCGAACGATTCAAAGCCAAATACAACTGGCGGTAAATCTTTGAATAATTGTCCTGCCCATTGGAATTGATCATTTCCATCTTCATGGAAATTATTTAACTCAACCAATGAGGTACCTTCATCTTGAAACATGCGTCTTTTAAAAAGAGTGTTACCTTCATCATCTAAAACCAGAAGTTCTCTTGCCAAAATTTTATCAATTCCTAACCTTTCGGGTTGGCTTTCATCTACATAATCCTGAACATAAAAAGTCATATTATTCGCCTTAGCCAGGTAACTTTTTATCACCTTCGAGGCATTTCCATCATCTCTATTGGATAATTGATCTGCTCCTGTATGCGGATAATTTGCATTTGGAATGATTTGCCAGTCAAGGGGTGTAAGTTGTTTTTGTGCAAAAGGATTGTCTTTTGTTATATAAACGATTAAACCAGAATTTGAACGAAGCATTGACCATAACGCTTGCGGTAATTCAAATCCAATTCGATAATTTGTCGTTTCATATGGTGGGGTAAGATCGTATTTAAAAATATCTAATATTGCCGTGACTTCCATAGATGAAATGGGATAAGAAAATAGTTGATTGTTGGTATAATCATAAATCCTGACATACGCCGCTTCTGGAATCCCAGCCAATTTCATAAACAATTTACGTTTGTTACCGATTATGGTGTATTTTTTTTGGGTTAAATTGGCAGGCAATATCTTCTTGTCTGCATCGGGCGGTAAAGTTTCTGATAACGATACGTGAAAAAATTCCCGATCAGGGTCGATATATTCGACACTACTCACAGAATATAGATCTAAATCTTTGATCACTTTTATCTTCGATTCGGCTGCTTCAGTTTTATCCAACTTGGTGATGGTGCTGCAATTGCTAAGTATTAACAAAGTGATAAAACTCATTATTAATCGATATAACTGTTTTTTCATTGGGTTCCCCAAGCTTTTTTTTTGCGACAACATTATGCTATTGGTTGTCTAGTTCATTGTTTTAGCACACTTTAGTGTGCCTTTATATTACCGGTACTGGTATTGTAATTGTGTCGAATAGCAAAGTGCTTTGGTTAATTTTTAACTTGATAATGTCTTGAAAGTCCTATTTCATGGCGATTATCACATTTAAACGCTAATGAGTCCTTATAAGGTTACATTAAATACACTCTATCACCAGCAAATGACAACTTTGTATCAGCAAATCAACACTTACGGCATAAAAACTCTTTTTCTGACATTTTCCTAATTGTCGCCGCCTATCATTCACTACCCAGAAAAACGGGGATAATAAAGTAACCTCTGCTGAGAAATAACCAATCTGTCATCGTACATTTATGCAGCTATTGACGTCATCGGTAAACCAAATAGCGCGTCATATCTTATCTTAATTGCAATGAATATTCATGGCCACGGGGATGGAGTCAACTTGCGGCAACTTCGTGGCGCGACCCTATAGTTAATATCGTGAATCCTCTAAAGATATGGTCAGCTATAAATCCGCTTAAACTTTTTTCTCAGCTTAATCACCAACTCCATTAAACTATGATTATCAATTAATCTACTGACGATAAATAGAATGCTTGGTAGACATCTTATTTATCCAGTGACAAGATTTGCTATTTTTACCGACAACGACTATCGTATTGATACATAAGGAACAATGAAATTATATAAACTGTTTTGAAGGACGAAAAGGAAATTGATGATGAGTAAACTGGCAATTGTGGTTTTTTCTGGCTACGGTCATACCCTAAAAATTGCAGAGGCAGTAGCGGCGGATACGGATGCTGTATTGGTTGAAATTGATGCTAATGGTGATCTGGATAATGACCAGTGGCAACAATTACATTCTGCCAAAGGTATTATTCTTGCTGCACCAACTTATATGGGAAATGTACCTTGGCAATTTAAAAAATTTGCCGATGCCACTTCGGGTTTATGGGCTGAACGCGCCTGGCAAGACAAGATTTTTGGCGGTTTTACCAACAGTTCCAGTTTCAATGGTGACAAACAAATTACCATGATCTGGATGCAAACATTTGCTGCTCAGCATGGCGGATTATGGGTTAGCTTGGGCGTATTACCCGCAAACACTAAAGCTGCCGAGCGCGACGATGTCAATGTTTTGGGTGGTTCAGCAGGTGCAATGGTACAAACACCAGCTGATGCCAGTGTGGATGAAATCCCTCGCGGTGATATTGAAACAGTCAAAATCTATGTGGCTAGGATAAGTGAGTTAATCAACAAATTAAGTTGATCATGCCATTCTGAGCTGAGACTTCTATTGACGTAGCAAAGTGGATATTTCTTAAAAATATCCACTTTGTCGCATATTGTTGTTTACTCAACAGATTTGTGCGTAACCGGCTGTTGGCAATTTTTCCACCAAGATGCCAATATCGCCATCAATAAAGCGGTGAAGACAACAGCCAAAGATGCCCAGGAAGGGATATGCCACCATTTTACCACCAGCATTTTCCCGCCGATAAAACTCAATACCACCGCCAAGCCATATTTCAAATAAACAAATTTTTCCACCACATTGGCTAATAAAAAATACATCGCCCGTAATCCCAATACGGCAAAAATATTGGAAGTAAATACAATAAACGGATCTGTAGTTACCGCAAAGACGGCTGGAATACTGTCAACAGCAAAAACCACATCGCTTAATTCAATGACGATTAAAGCCAATAATAGTGGCGTGGCTAAACGTTTACCATTTTCTACCGTAAAGAATTTTTCATGATTAAAATGATCACTAACTGGAAAATGTTGATGCAACCATTTTATCAATGGATTAGCTTCAAGACCTTTATTGCCTTCTTTTTCAGGCAACATCAACTTAATACCACTATATAGCAGAAATAGCCCAAACAAATATAAAACCCAACTGAAGCGGCTAACCAATACCGCACCTAAGCCGACCATGATCGCCCGCAGTATTATGGCACCTAAGACCCCAAAAAGAAGGACACGATGCTGAAATGCCGCTGGTACCTTGAAATAACTGAAAATCAGCACGAATACAAATATATTATCCACTGATAAAGACTTTTCCAGCACATAACCTGTCAGAAAATCCATCACCGAATCGGCAGCAACGTCATGCCCCATTGATGGATTATGTAATAGTTCGAAATATAGCCAGACAGCAAATCCCAATGAAACACTAATCCATACCGTCGTCCACAATAAAGCTTCTTTACTGCTCACTTTATGTACGCCTTCTTTTTTTAAAGTAAGCATATCAATGACAATCATCACCATGACGATTGCGCTAAACACACCGTAAAAAAACGGTGTACCCACCGAATTTAACTGTGACTGCATGTTCTCTTCCTACTAAAAATATTGATCATACACAAATCCATTTGATTTTATAGAGTTTATTTTTACCATACCGGACATTGTTTGGCTTGTTTATCGACATTAGCATATTTCTGCTTAAAATTTAAAGCATTGTCGCCGTCTAATGCACCGTATTTGCAGCAAACTGACAGCCATCAAAAATAAAAACCATCCCTGATTGAAGTTGTATTGTTAATAATGGCACGATTATTATATAAAATCGTGAGGAAACGTTACTGAACATTTTACATATGCAAACAATCAATATGGGAGAAAATCAATGACTCAAGTTTCTGTTCAGCAACGCTGGCAGCAGTTGTGCCATGCTAAGCTCTTGTATCGGTTTATAGATGTATGGCTGCGCAGTTATGGTCAGGTTATGTTGCAGAACAATGCTTTATCAGGACTGATTTTTTTCACTGGCGTGTTGGTTGCGAGCTTAAGCATGAATAAACCTGAAATTGTCTGTGCCAGCTTGATAGCTGTTATTTGCGCCAATTTAATGGCTTATATTTATCAACTAAATCATAAAGCATGGCAACAAGGCATTTATGGCTTCAATGCCTGTTTAATCGGCATCGCCCTGGCTACTTTTTGTGAACAGTCATTGTATTTATGGAGCGAAATTGTTCTGGCTGCTTGTCTGTCGGTTTTCGTGACCCAAGCATGCAGTAACATCTTACAACACTGGTATCTTCCCTGTCTGACCTTACCTTTTATCCTGTTAAGCTGGCTTTTTTTACTGTGTATCCCAGCATTTTCGCAGTTAAATCCTAGCCATACCGTAAATGCTCTTACACATTCTAGTCAGTTCAATCTGCACACGATCACCTCAGGCAGCCTGTTGGGGCTTGCAGAAGTGTTTCTAGCTAATAGTACGCTGGCGGGGATATTATTTTTGCTCGGTCTTGCCATCAACTCACGCAAAATAGCGATTTATAGTGTGATCGGTTCTGCACTGGCTGTCGGTATAGCATTACTGTATGGCGGTCAGATGGAACTGATTAACTTAGGACTGTATTCTTTCAATGCGGTTCTCACCGCCATTACTTTAGCCACATTCTGTGATAAACAAAATTTGAAAACTGTGGTTTATATTTTACTGGGTATTATTCTAACCGTGTTAACACAAGCTGCTTTAATGGCTGTGCTTACACCCTATGCTATTCCAGTATTAACCATGCCTTTCGTGCTGGTCAGTTGGTTGTGGCTCTTAACCAACCAGGTTTTAAATCAAATTGACAGTGAACGCTAATTACTCTGCTCAGCAGAATAGACAAAAAAAAGACCGTTCCACTGCAAACGTACCTTTTAATTAAAAATAATACATTGGTGATATGGAAGACAAATTAAAAAGCATATCGATAAGAGGCAGGTTGTATCTTGCTTTAATCGGTATTGACAATGCTTTCAAACATCATAACATCAATAACGCTGAATCCAAGTGAATCATTAATATTCTCAGAGAATTTTTAAAGTCTGATAACTTAAGCGATTGGGAGGAATTAGCCAATAATATACAACTTATCAATATATTAGATCCTAAATTTGAGATAAACGACTTTTCGTTTGAGCATAAAATAGTTTTAAAGTTAAAAAATTTTATGCCCATATTCCTCGATGTTGATCAGAAATGATCGCTTACACCTTGAATGTGGGTTTAAATAATTTATATGGAGGAACTGGAGAATACAGTTCTTTAACAGTAGATCTTGTGCTAAAAGTTATATAAATCGGCAAAGAAAACCATTTAGAGTTACCCCATATAACTAACTTTTTAAATTATTCTTATCAAGACAAAGGTGGCTGGAGAAATATTTTCAATGAATAGAAATACACATTTGCTATGTTATCTACATAAAAATAATACCTCTTTTTTGTAGATAAAATAGGCTGTTTATTCTCTACTCAATCTTCATTTGGTAACTTATCCAGCTAAACAATCTCTTTGCCACAGATAAAAAAAGACTGCCTGATTAAGGCAGTCTTTTTTGATACAACATGTTGCAAACTATTAAGAACGTTTGAACATATTGCCGTATTTTTGATTGAATTTGTCCACACGACCGGTAGAGTCAACGATTTTCTGTTTACCAGTGTAGAACGGGTGACATGCAGAGCATACTTCAATATTGAACGTGTCTTTTTCCATGGCGGATTTAGTCACGAAAGTATTGCCGCAAGAGCAGGTCACAGTAATATCGTGGTAGTTTGGTTGAATGCTGTTATTCATAGTATCTTCCTCGGTTGGCGGGCACAGGGGTTGTGCCTGTACCTCTTAAAACGGATGTTTTTAATCAATTAATTATACACGTTCTGAATAAATTTTCAAGCCTGCAAAAGTGTAATTGGCATAAATGTACAGCCGTGCCAGCTAAAAGCTAACTCAGTTTCTGATCACCCTAGTACGCTGATTATTAACTCTGAGCCTGTCTGATCTGCTGTAAAAGTTGCTGAGTGGCCGCCCCGACATCAGGCTGAGCACAAATGGCAGAAATTACCGCGACACCGTCAACTCCAGTCTGCATGACTTGCGTAATATTACTGCGATTAATGCCGCCAATGGCCACGGCGGGACACTGCTTAGACTGCACCAGTTTTTGCAACTGTTCAACTCCAAGTACTGGCGCAGCATCACTTTTAGAATTGGTAGGATAAATAGGGCCAATCCCCAGATAATCAACCTGTTCCCAGGGTACAGATTGCATCTGACTGGCATTGGATACCGACAAACCAATCAATTTTTCGGTGCCAATCAATTTGCGTACCACATCAACCGGCAAATCACTTTGTCCAACATGAACACCATCTGCTTGTACCGCCATGGCCACATCAACCTGATCATTAATCAACAATGGCACCGTTGTCTCAGCCAAAACTTCCTTTAACGCCAAGGCAGCCTGATACCAGTCTCGCCGGTCATATGCCTGTTCAGAACGTAACTGTACCGCAGTCACTCCGTTGGCCACAGCGAGTTGCGTAGTCTGTACCATTCCGGCAATACCACCACACAAAACCGGATCCAAAACCAGATACAAAGTCAAATCAAGTTGCTTCTGCATTTTAAACACCCTTTGAACCAGTCGATCCCATCAAAGAAAGCTGATCCAGCAGCGACACGGCAAAGGTACCTAGCCCGGCATTTTTTTCTGCACCCTCTCCGGCTTTTTTCATCATATAACAAGCTGTCGCCGTTGCCAGCAACTTATCCTCTGCCCCAGCAATCAATGCCGCCACCATCGCCGATAAAGAACACCCAGTACCGGTTACTCTGGTTAGTGCATGGTCACCGCCACTAACAGCATAAACGGTTGCACCATCCGTAATGTAGTCAGTCTCGCCGGTTACCGCCACAATAGTCTGATATTGTTGTGCTAATTTGTTCGCTGCCCCCAGTGCGGATTCAGTAGGGTCCTGACTATCTGGTCCCTTAGCTCTGGATTGTTCGCCCGCCAGCATCAACACTTCTGCAGCATTGGCTCGAATCACCTGTGGGCGCAAGTTGAGAAGTTCATGTGCTAGATGGGTACGAAAAGACAAAGCTGGACTGACAGCCACTGGATCCAAAACCCACGGTACCTGAGCCTGCATCGCCTGCTGTGCCGCCAGCACCATACTGTGTGCACTTTGCTGCGTCACCGTGCCGATATTGATCAACAAACCATCAGATATCGTCACAAACGATTGCACTTCTTCCGCGGCGATCACCATCGCCGGACTGGCACCAATAGCCAATAAAATATTGGCGGTGAAGTTTTGTACCACCTGATTAGTGAGACAATGAATTAATGGTTGTTGTACCCGAACATTTGCCATAAACGGCTCGGCCTGAGCAGCCTGAAATTCTTGAGGAGATGACATATTCTTTCCTTTATAAAAATAGGCAGAGAAGAATAGGTCAGAAAAGACTTAGACTTCCCTACGCTGGTATGATCCAGATCAGGTTCAACGGGTAAAATCTCAGTCATCGCCACGCAACCAGCCAATGACACCCCGAGTCAATCGTATCTACTTAATTATGCAGATACCTGCCAAAAGATTCAATAACAATGTAAAGCATTGATAAAATAAGCACTAGGTACTAAAGCTAAACAGCATTAACCACGTCGCCAACTGGTACCACTAGCACTGTCCTCAAGCACAACGCCAGCAGCAGCCAACTCATCGCGAATGCGATCGGATTCTGCCCAATTTTTATCTGCGCGTGCCTGTTGTCGTGCTGCAATTAACGCTTCAATCGTCTCATTAGTCAGCGAACTGCCGTTTTCGCCAGCCCCGGCCTGCAAAAATTCTGCCGGTTCACGCTGCAACAACCCCATTAATCCAGCCAATCCCTTCAGGCAGCCGGCTAACTGACTGTCGTGCGTCTTATTCACTTCATTCGCCAGTTCGAATAACACCGCAACAGCTTCTGCGGTACCAAAATCATCATTCATTACTGTATAGAAGCGACGGGTGTAATCATTTAATTCAGCTTTGATCGTCACTTCTGCCGGCGCTGTATTCTTCAAGGCCGTGTATAGACGCGTTAACGCCCCCTTAGCATCATCCAAATGTGCATCAGAATAATTCAACGGACTGCGATAATGAGCACGTAAAATGAAAAAACGCACCACTTCAGCATCGTATTTTTGCAACACTTCGCGAATCGTGAAGAAATTTCCTAATGATTTAGACATCTTTTCATTATCAACACGAATAAAACCATTATGTAACCAATACTTAACATGACTGGCAAAATGATTTTTTTGTTCGCAACAGGTGTTTTTTTCAGCACCGCAACTTTGAGCAATCTCATTTTCGTGATGGGGAAACTGTAAATCAGCTCCACCACCATGAATATCAAACGGATTACCCAACAAAGCTCGGCTCATGGCCGAACATTCAATATGCCAGCCTGGTCTACCTCTGCCCCACGGACTATCCCATGCAGGTTCATCCGGTTTGGCCGATTTCCACAGAACAAAATCCAGCGGATCTCGCTTGTGATTATCTACTTCAACCCGTTCACCGGCGCGCAAATCATCCAGACTTTTACCGCTGAGTTGACCATAAGCTGGAAATTCACGTACTGAGTAATAAACATCACCATTATCAGCCACATAAGCCTTACCATTGGCGATGATTTCTTCAATCATCGTGATCATTTGTGAAATATAATGTGTGGCACGCGGTTCATGATCTGGTGGCAATACGCCTAAAGCAGCCGCATCTTCATGCATTGCCTGAATAAAAAAGTCTGTCAGTTCATGGATACTGATCTTCCTTTCATTGGCGCGAGCAATGATTTTGTCATCAATATCAGTAATATTGCGCACATACTCCAACGAATATCCCAACTCTCTCAGCCAGCGAGCCACCAAATCAAACACCACCATGACCCGAGCATGACCAAGATGACAATAGTCATAAACCGTCATTCCACACACATACATACGAACATGAGATGGATCAATTGGGGTAAATTCCTGTTTGGTTTTGGTTAAAGTGTTATATAAACTGAGCATATATGATTCCAAAGTGGCTTGATAGCAGCTCTTACATGCAAACAATGAAGTGATATCGTGCTGAAATCATCGTATTCCAGCCATCCGCGCCACAGCACATGTAGAGATAAAATAAAATTGTAATACAGACAGAAAAACTTGTCGCGCAAAGCTGCTTTCTGATACAACATAATCTTGCGACAAATGCATAATAAACGAATATAAAAATAACCCCTATCCGATCAAGCTGCTTTACATAACTTGCATTTTACAATCAGATAGCCTAAAACACTAAGTGTGTAGTTACTAAATAAATGTTTCTAAATAGAAAGGAGTCTTTATGGCTTTCATGAAACCACTGGCAGCTTTTGTTGCCGCTTCTACTCTGGCCTTAACCGGATGTATTACCGACCCTAACACCGGCGAAAGACATGCCAGCAAAACAGCCGTTATTGGTTTAAGCAGTGCTGCGGTGTGTGGCATTGTTGGCGCAATCACACACAATAGCCGTGGTGCCCGTAATGCGGCATTAGGTTGTGGTGCCATTGGTGCCGGTGTGGGTGCTTACATGGATTATCAGGAGCATTTGTTACGTCAAAAACTGGCCAACACCAATGTTGAAGTAAGACGTGAAGGTAACCAAATCAAACTCGTGATGCCTGAAAACGTGACTTTTGCTACTAACAGCTATCAATTAAATAGCAGTGCCACCTATTCACTGAACTCTGTAGCTGAAGTGTTGGCAAAATATGTTGACACCAATATTTCTGTGGCAGGCTATACAGACAGCACCGGCAATGACAGCATCAATATGCCATTGTCGCAGCGTCGTGCGCAAGCTGTTTCCAACTATTTAATCAACCGTGGTGTGGCGAGCAACCGCATCAGTGCAATGGGTTACGGCGCAGCCAACCCCATCGCCAGCAATGCCACCGCTCAAGGCAAAGCCCAGAATCGCCGTGTGGAAATCAAAGTCATTCCAGTACAGCAGAGCCGAGTAAGCACCACACAAACCTACGTTCAATAATTGCTTATACTTCCCTCCATCAGCCAAATAGCTGATGGAGGTATTTACTCAACATAGCCATCCAACTTCTGCGTTTATCGTCCATATAGTCTCGATTAGCACACCCATCTCTTACATTAGCTATATTGGTACTTAGATTTGCAACCACCCAGACAAAATTATTCACACATTCAAATAACCTTCCCTTACCAGTGTAGAATAAATTGACCATAACACAGTCAAAACCGGTTTTCCCAGAAACACCTCTCTTACTTTTAAATCTTCCCTTAAGCAAAAACTTTACTCTATTAATCATCACTCAATCATTCAGTATTCCCATCAAACCACCCATACCCTACTACCCTCTACACTAACTAATACCAAAATCATTACAGAATTTCTTGGACCAATTCCGACAAAATAAATGCCACATCTCTCAACCTGATATAACCTTAAACCAGAACAAATTTAACAAGCATCGTTAAACAAAAAAGCACTTCTTTCGAAGTGCTTTTTAAACATGCGCGCTTAAATATCCAGCGAACGATGCATTTTGGCTCGTTGTTCAATTCGTTTATTGATAAACCACTGCTGGATCAGAGTCAGGATATTATTGGTTAACCAATACAGCACCAAACCTGCAGGGAAGAAGAAGAACATCACCGAGAACATAATTGGCATGATTTTCATCATTTTAGCCTGCATCGGATCCGTTGGTGGCGGATTCATAAAGGTCTGCAAATACATCGTCAGGGCCATCAGTACCGGCAGAATATAATAGGGATCCTGACGACCTAAATCAGTAATCCAACCAATCCATGGTGCACCACGTAATTCAACCGAAGCAAACAATGCCCAGTACAAACCGATAAACACCGGAAACTGAAGCAACATCGGTAAACAACCACCAACCGGATTAATCTTTTCTGCCTTATAAATGGCCATCATCTCCTTTTGCAGGCGCATACGATCATCACCATACTGATCTTTTAAAGCCTGCAAGCGAGGCGCAACGGCGCGCATTTTCGCCATCGATTTATAAGAAGCATTGGTCAACGGGAATAAAATTGCTTTAACCGTCAGCGTCAGCAAAATAATCGCCCAGCCCCAGTTTTTCACCAGATTATGCCACCAGTTCAACAACCAGAATAAAGGTGAGGAAAACAGAGAAACTTTACCGTAATCCTTAATCATTTGCAGATTATCAGCTACATTGGTAATAACAGAATAGATCTGAGGGCCAGAATACAAAGAAATACCAAAGCTGCTGGTTGAGTTGGCAGGAATATCCTTAACAGGCACTCTTACCCCAGCTGAATATAAACCGTCACTGCGTTTGCGAATATCAATCTGACAATCAGTACCCGCACAAACACTTTCACCACCTTTAGGCTGTAAAATCCAAGTGGTCATAAAGTAATGTTGCATCATACCAATCCAGCCAGTATTGGTTTTGCGTTCATAGTCAACTTTATCGCGACCAGAAGCATAATCACTGTCCAGATCAGAGAAAGTCACTTTTTCAAATTTACCGGTTGGCGTATAAAGAGCTGGGCCAGTAAATGTATGATCGAAATAACCGGTACCTTCAGGTTCTTTGCCATCACGTAACACACGGTAGGCGACATCAAGTTGTAATGGTTGTGCACTTTGATTGGCAATCTCGTAGCGCAATCCAATCAAATAACTACCCTTAGTAAAGGTATAAATCTTAGATACCTGAATACCATTCTGTTCTGTAGCTGTTAAACGCACATCCAACTTATCACCGTTCAAGGTGTAATGCTTTTGCGCAGCAGTAAAAGTTAAATCTTTAAACAGGTAATCACCCTGTCGATTTAATAACACAGATTGGGCAATGTACTGATGACCGTTCTGACCATTATCGAGCAAAACAAAGGGTTTATTGGCGTCAGAAGTAGCTTTATATTGATTTAAAATTAAATGACGCAAATCACCGGTTTTCTCATCAATAATCGCTTTTACCGTATCAGTATCCACGGTAATCGGATCAGTTTTGCTCAGAGCAACATCACTAGTGCTGCTAACTGGAGCTGAAGAATTCGTTGCGGCAGATGATGTTTGTTGCGCTGTAACCTCTTGCTTAGGCTTCGGATACATCTTTTCCCAGCCCAACAAAATGGCCATAGTCAGCACAAAAAATATCAATAATCGTTTAAAATCCATAGTCTTTTCCGTATTTAATTGCTAAGGAAGAGGATCATCACCGCAACCACCCCATGGGTGACAACGACTGATACGTTTTAAAGCCAGCCAGCTACCCTTCACCACACCATATTTTTGCACGGCCAGCACTGCATATTGCGAGCAAGTTGGACGAAAGCGACAACGTGGTGGTAAAAGCGGGCTGATTGCATATTGATAAAAACGAATCAACCCAAGCAATAAAAATTTCATTGCGAAGTTTTACATGTACTGGCTGCTAGCAGTAGCTGTTGTAAATTATTGATTACAACACAGTAATCAGAATGTGTGAAAGGTTGGCGGACACGAATAATAATATCCACCGCAGGCATTTCATGCTTATGAAGCCGAAACCACTCTCGCAGAACCCGTTTCATATAATTGCGTTTGTTGGCGCGTTTGGCTACTTTTTTCGCCACAATCAACCCCAAACGAGGATAATCCAGAGAATTTCGCGCCTGAAATATCTGTAAACAGCCTCGGCTTTTTTGACAACGTAACGCAAAAACGGATGAAAAATCATCCGTTTTCAATAGGCGATACTTTTTGCCAAAATGAAATTCCATTATTAATGCTTACACAGCCAAACGTTTACGGCCTTTGGCACGACGAGCGGCCAACACAGCACGACCACCACGGGTTTTGCTACGAACCAGGAAACCATGAGTGCGTTTGCGACGGGTAACGGATGGTTGATAAGTGCGTTTCATAATTTATTCCCGAATTAACTTTAAATAAAACGTAGCATTACACAACAAGAACAGCACTTTGTCAATGTATATAGATTAATCTCCCTTTGCGCAAAACTGTCTTTACATAAATACAAAGCGTGGTCAGTATTTTGATTTATGCGTATAATTAGTATAATACACGTCATATGATATCTGTATTTTGCCCTAATCTCCGATTCACCCCAAGTTAAGCCAGAAGCATGACCATCACCGAGTTTTGGCCGCAGTGCCTGTTACATCTGCAACAACATTTACCTGCTCAGCAATACCAAATGTGGATTGCTCCCCTAACCGTGGGTGAAGAAGAGGGTAAATGGGTGATATTTGCGCGCAACACCTTTACATTTAACCATGTGCGTGATCGCTTCTGGTCGGCTATCGAAGAGGCTCGTTTAGCCATCAATCCAGAAAATACCCTTCCGTTAACGTTAAAAATCGGACAAGGACAATTATTGCAGGCTTCGGCCACAGCCTCAGTTCAAGCACCACAAGCCGAATCAGCAAAACCTGCTACTGAACCTTCCATCGAAACATCCCATCCTGCACCAGAGATGCCTGCACAACCAGCAGAACTGAAAAGCACCATCTCAGCGCAGGACATCATTGCTAAACGCTTACGCCATACTCAGCCAAAAACAGCAACAGAAACGGCTCAGCATGATGACATCATCATTAAGGCTAAAACCAATAAAGCTGATAAAAGCGAGCTGCCAGCTTCTGTAACTACAGACAACGCCAGCGAGCAAGCGAAAAAAAACCGCTACATCGATACCAACTTAAACCCCGAACATACCTTTGCAACCTTAGTACAAGGTAAAGGTAACCGCCTGGCTCATGCTGCCGCCTTATCCATCGCAGAAAATCCCGGCAACAGCATGTATAACCCGTTTTTTGTCTACGGTAGCACCGGCTTAGGTAAAACTCACTTAGTGCAAGCCATTGGTAACCAGCTTTTTGCCACCAATCCTAAATTTAAAATCCGTTATATCCATGCCGATGAATTTATTCGCGGCATCATGAACGCCTTTCACGCCAAATCCTTCGATGCCATGCGACTACAATATCAGCAAGTTGATCTGCTGATCATGGATGATGTACAGTTTATTGCCGGCAAAGATCGCACCATGGAAGAATTTTTTTACGTCTACAATCACCTGATAGATGAAAAAAAACAAGTTATACTCACATGTGATACCCTGCCATCACATATCGATGGCATGGACGATCGGTTAAAATCCCGATTCTCATGGGGACTAAGTTTAGAATTAGAACCTCCAGAGCTCGAAATGCGGGTAGCCATATTGCAAAAAAAAGCCGAATTGGCACAAGTGAAACTGGAGGATGAGGCAGCATTCTTCATCGCCAAGCACATCCGCAGCAATGTGCGAGAATTAGAAGGTGCATTTAAGCGCGTCGTCGCGCAGAGTCGCTTTGCTAGCCGTCCAATTGATGTGGGTTTAGCCACCGAAGCATTACAAGATATACTGGCTGTGAACCATAAACCTTTAACCTTGGAACACATTCAGAATACCGTAGCCAAATTTTACGGCATAACCATTAGCGACATGGTTGGCAAAAAGCGTACCCGTAATCTGGCTCGTCCGCGTCAAATGGCGATGACATTGGCGAAAGAACTAACACAGCTTAGCCTGCCAGCCATTGGCAGTGGATTTGGTGGTCGCGACCACACCACCGTCATGCATGCAGTTAAAAGTATTACCAAACTACGCAAAGATGATGCCGAAACGGCGAAAGCGTATGAAACCTTAATGATGATTTTACGAGATTAAACAAGGATCAAGGATATAGAGTATGCTGATATTACAAGCAGAACGCGATAGTTTGCTTAAACCGCTGCAAGCCGTAACCGGTATAGTTGAACGTCGCCATACCCTGCCTATATTGTCCAATGTTTTATTGGAAAGCCACCAGGGGGAAACAAAATTTCTGGCAACAGATCTGGAAATTCAGATTGATACCATCGGCCCACAAAGTGAAGCTGAAGATTTTCGCATCACCACCAATGCCAAAAAACTTCAGGACATCCTGCGCGCCCTACCCGCCGGCTCCATCGTGTCATTAGACTGGAGCAACAATCGTTTGGTTTTAAAAGCTGGCAAAAGTCGCTTTAACTTACAAACCCTGCCAGCCGAAGACTTTCCTCTGATGAGTGTCGAACAGAATGTGGATACCATATTCACCCTGTCACAGGAAACCTTTCGTGAAATGTTATCTCAGGTTCAATACAGTATGGCTATCCAAGACATACGCTATTACCTGAATGGGTTATTGATGCAAACTGAAGGCAATCAGCTTAGACTGGTTGCTACTGACGGTCACCGTCTAGCCTATGCAGCTTGCAACATCGATGCCGACCTACCTAAAGCTGAAGTGATTCTGCCGCGTAAAACAGTATTAGAACTGCTAAAATTGCTGATGTTTCCCGAGCAACCCATCACCATTGAACTGCTCAACAACCAAGTACGCTTCCGTTGTAATGACACCATAATTGTATCCAAAGTAGTAGATGGCAAATTCCCTGATTACAACCGCGTCATTCCCTTGGATAACGATAAAATTTTTCTGGCGAACCGCACCGAATTACTCGGCGCACTGGAACGCGCAGCTATTTTGGCCAACGAAAAATTCCGCGGCGCTCGATTACAGATCCAGCCAGGATTACTGAGCGTAACTTGTAACAATAACGAGCAAGAAGAAGCACGGGAAGAGCTCGAAATTGCTTATCAAGGGGACACCCTGGAAGTTGGTTTCAACATCAACTACCTCATGGATGTGTTGCGCAACGTGCATGCAGACGATTTACAACTGGCTTTTGGTGATGCCAACCGCTCAACCTTATTCACCATTCCCAACAACCCCAATTTCAAATACATCGTCATGCCGATGCGTATATAATTGTCATTTCAATAACTTAAAAACTGCCGTCAGTTCTTTCCAAGAAATAAAAATCATCTTAGATCGACTCACGGCAGTTTAGTTTTATGCAAAATCTAACAGATTCCAATAAACAGCATGTAAAACATCATGTTAAATAGATATATTATCTGAAATAAAATACGTTTTCTGCTATAATATATCCTTTGGTCTAACGTGTTCAGCCAGTTATTATCATGCTTATGAATGCCAAAAATAACTGGCCATATCCCCAGTACACCTAAATGACCAGCTTTTCAGATTAGTAAAGAATACTTATGACAGATCATCACTCTGAAGATTACGGCGCCGACAGCATCAAAGTTTTAAAAGGACTGGATGCTGTGCGCAAACGTCCCGGTATGTACATTGGCGACACCCAAGATGGTACCGGCTTGCATCACATGGTATTTGAAGTTTTAGATAATGCCATTGATGAGGCATTGGGTGGTTATTGCGACCGCATCACAGTAGCTGTCAATGCCGACAACTCCATCACCATCGAAGACAATGGTCGCGGTATTCCTACCGATATGCACCCAGAAGAACACCGTTCTGCCGCAGAAGTCATCATGACCATCCTGCATGCAGGCGGCAAATTTGATAATAACAGTTATAAAATTTCCGGTGGATTGCATGGCGTTGGTGTATCCGTAGTTAACGCCCTTTCCGATTGGCTACGCCTAACGATCTACCGCAACAACAAAGAACACTTTGTTGAATTCCGTCAAGGTGACGCTGTCGCCCCATTGGCGGTAGTCGGCGATACTGACAAACAAGGTACCAGAGTACAGTTTCTTGCCAGCACCGAAACCTTTGGCAATATCGACTACCACTTCGATATACTGGCCAAACGCATACGTGAATTATCCTTCTTAAATAACGGCGTTAGCATTGAACTGTTCGATAAACGCGATGGCAAACATGAAAATTTTGCCTTCAGCGGCGGGGTTGCTGGTTTTGTACAGTATATGAACCGCAACAAAACCGCTTTACATGAAAAAGTCTTTTATGCTAGCGGTGAAAAAGATGGCATGAGCGTTGAATGTGCCATGCAGTGGAATGACAGTTATCAAGAAAATGTCCAATGTTTCACCAACAACATTCCCCAGCGTGATGGTGGTTCCCATCTGACCGCCTTACGTCAGGTTATGACCCGCACCATCAACAACTACATTGAAGCCAATGAAGTGGCCAAAAAAGCCAAGGTAGACACCAACGGCGACGATATGCGTGAGGGTCTCACCTGCGTACTGTCCGTAAAACTGCCTGATCCAAAGTTTTCATCACAAACCAAAGACAAATTGGTTTCCAGTGAAATCGGACCGGTCGTAAACGAAGTACTAGGCAAAGCCTTGTCCGAATTTTTGGAAGAAAATCCAACCGAAGCCAAAATTATTACCGGTAAAATTGTAGACGCAGCTCGAGCACGCGAAGCAGCACGCAAAGCACGTGAAATCACTCGTCGCAAAGGTGTCATGGATGGTCTAGGGCTGCCAGGTAAACTGGCCGACTGTCAAGAAAAGGATCCAGCATTATCAGAACTTTATCTGGTCGAAGGTGACTCCGCTGGTGGTTCAGCCAAACAAGGGCGTGATCGCAAATTTCAAGCCATCTTACCGTTAAAAGGTAAAATTCTGAATGTCGAAAAAGCCCGCTTCGAAAAAATGCTCGCCAGTCAGGAAGTCGCCACCCTCATCACCGCATTAGGTGCCGGCATTGGCAAAGAAGAATTCAATCCCGAAAAACTGCGTTACCATCGTATTATCATCATGACCGATGCCGACGTAGATGGTGCACATATTCGTACCCTGCTACTAACCTTCTTCTATCGGCAAATGCCTGAATTGGTTGAACGTGGCTATGTCTATATTGCCCAGCCGCCTCTATACAAAGCCAAACACGGCAAACAGGAACGTTACCTGAAAGACGAGTTTGAAAAAGATCAGTTCCTGCTCAGTCTTGCTTTAGACAAAGCAAAACTGATTGTTGGAGACAGTACTCTGGAAGGCAATGCGCTGGCAGAGATTGCCAAACAATTTATTCTGGCACGCAATATGGTGGAACGAGAAAGCCGTATTATCGACAGTGCTGTACTCAAAGCCCTGCTGCACTACAATGAAAATGTAGACCTCAACACCGTAGCTTCTGCTGACCAAGCCATAGCAGCTTTAACCAGTATCATTAATGATGATCAACTAAAATTAGAACGCATCGGTGCCGATGACGAAGTGCAAATGATTAAAATTACCCGTCAATTGCATGGTAACCAAATGGTCAGCTATCTGGAGCAGAAATTCGCTGAAGGGCGCGCCTATCAGCTTATTCGTCAAACTGCGGCCACCCTCAGCGGCATGATGGACGCCCAGATCGAAGTTGTCAAAGGTGAACACACCACCACAGTATCTGGTTTTGCTCAGGCTCTGGATTTACTGATGACCAACGCTCAGAAAGGGCTGGGGATCCAACGTTATAAAGGACTGGGTGAGATGAATCCCGAGCAATTGTGGGAAACCACCATGGACCCAACCGTGCGCCGCCTACTCAAAGTCAAAATCGAAGATGCCATGGCCGCAGATGATGTATTCGTTACCCTAATGGGCGACGAAGTCGAACCACGGCGAGCATTTATCGAAAACAACGCTTTGAATGCGCAAGTCGATATTTAACGAGTTATACAAAACGCAAAAGGATGGCTATTGCCATCCTTTTTTGATTACTGGTTACTCCTCATCAATAAACTATATAATTAGAACTTTAAATCTGATACCAACTTTTTGAAACTAAATTATTATTTTAAAATTAATAAAGCCATAAAAACAATACCAGCACGGAATAAACTTAGTGCTTATACTTAATACAATTTATGGAAAATAGACATTTAACCATACATTTCAATAAACATAGAATACACGATATCAAATATTAAAACTACAGTTGACTCTTAAACAAAAAAATTTCTCTTGATTAGCCTAAACTATCCATACTATCCTTGAATTATTGCGTTAAATCCGCAACTAAAAACCAAAATTTAACCTAAGCATGGTTTGCGAATGATTAATCAATAGGGAAACTACCCTATCTCTCAACATATATAATCTGTATTAAAGCAACGATCATACACTATTTTATTTGTGCATTTAAACAATTTAGCACAATTCATTCATTTTAAATAATTTATTATTAGCAAAAAATAGTTAATAATACAGGTTGATTATCACGTTAGCGCATTCAATGTAGGAATATTATAAGCCCATAGATAATAAAGGGAATGCAAGCCAGTAACGAAAGTTTTAGCGAGCATTTTAGTGCGGAATTGTTAACGACTTATTAATTAACAAATATATTTGGTCAACTTAATACATTAGAATTCATTAATTTTTTATCAGAAAGTGAAGTTAATCCTATCCAATTCTTCTCTTTTTCATAATAAACCATCAAATTTCACCACCTATACCCTTAAATTTCTCAACTAATTCAGCAATTTTTTTGAACACCTTTTGTTTTTTGGGTAAATATTGCGGATTAAGCGGGCTCATTTTGGGCAAGACTTCGTTTAGCTCAGTGCCATTTTCCGTCGCATATTCACGTCTTAATGAAGATGAGATATAACGTTTAGTGGCAGCTTCATTTAACTCTTCCTCGCCAATTAATGCAATTACCTCGGCTTGTTGCTGTTGTTGGGCATATTGGTAAAAGGCATCAATCATATTGGTTTTATCAGCAATTGCACTCAAATCGGTATGTTGAATAAATTCAATAACCAATTCCTCCTTGGCTCGATAACCCAAACTGGCACGAATTAAACGCTGTGCATCTTCAACAATGATTTGTTTATTTTTGTCTTGTTTATTCTGCTCAAAAATTAACTCCAGAATATAATCCAAATTAATCTCTTGTGATTTTAATAAATCCACCTCAAAAACCACATCATCCCAATCAATGGTTAACTGCTCCTGTTTTTCTGCAGCTTTTTGCCTGTACAACCAATCACGAATATCATGGTAAGCTGAGCGGTAATTCTGAATGGCTCTTTCTGATGGTAACTTAATCTTTTGCATTTGCTCAAACTCATCATCTGAAACATAATGCAGCGCTTTGAACTGTTCAATCGCCTGTTTATCTGTCGGGTCCAGCTGTTGCAATGCTTTTAAAGCAATGTACTCATCATAATTTTGTAATGCATTATCGGCACGCAAATACTGGCCAAATAATTTAATAAACGCTTTTTTATCTTTTTCAGTAACAATTTGATCTGGATGGGGAAAACGTTGCTGTAGCTCAGCTACAAGAGCTATATATCCACTATGGATTTCACCGGAAATCTCATCGGTGTAACCCTGCATGCATTCATCATAGCTTTTTTCTAATACCACATTCTGAGTGTTTTTTTTGCAAAATATTTTAATCGCAGCAATAGTAGCTTGTTCTAAATCACGAAATGCCACAATATTACCAAACGCTTTCGTGTCATCGTAAATGCGATTGGTGCGTGAAAAGGCTTGAATTAGACCATGATAACGTAAATTTTTATCGACAAATAGGGTATTGAGGGTTGGCGCATCAAAGCCTGTTAAAAACATGCCCACGACGATTAATAAATCAATTTCCTGCTTTTTAACGCGCAAAGATAAATCACGGTAATAATTTTGAAATTGCCCGCTGCTAACATTATAGTTAGATTTAAACATTTGATTATAATCATCAATCGCAGAAGCTAAAAACTCTTTAGCACTTTGACTTAAAGCATTGGTTTCAAAGCTTTCATCAGGGATGATCCCTGCGGGGTCTTGTTGCTCATTAGCAGCAAAGGAAAAGATTGTAGCAATTTTCAATGGTTTAATGGATGCTGCTTGCAGCTTTTTTAATGACTCATAATACAGCTTTGCTGCGTCGACACTGCTTACGGCGAATATGGCATTAAAGCCTTTACCCGTACCCCTCAAGCGATGTGTTTTCTGGTTAAAATTGTTCAGAATATATTGGCTGATCTGTTCAATCCGTTTGGGATGCAGTAACGCTTGCTTATTTTCGGCGGCACTGAGTTTGTCCAAATTTTGCTCACATTCAATCGCTTTAAAATGCGGGCGTACATCATTATAGTCAACTTTAAATTTAAGTACTTTTTCATCCCGAATGGCATCGGTGATCAAATAGCTATGTAATTCACGCCCAAATACCTTTTCTGTTTTTTTTTCGCCAAACGCATTATCGTCCAAAATTGGCGTACCAGTAAAACCGAATTGATAGTATTTTTTAAACTTTTTCTTCAGATTTTTTTGTGCTTCGCCAAATTGTGATCGGTGCGCCTCATCAAAAATAAACACAACATGCTGATTATAGATTGCTAAATCATCCTTCGCTTTTATCAGATTATTAAGTTTTTGAATGGTGGTGACAATAATTTTATTATCTTGTTTCTCAATATTGCGCTCCAAACCAGCAGTACTATCCGAACCATTGACACTGTCTTTTGAGAATTTCTGATATTCTTTCATGGTTTGATAATCCAGATCCTTACGATCCACCACAAAAAACACTTTATCAATAAATTCCAGCTCAGTGGCTAGGCGCGCTGCTTTAAAGCTGGTTAGGGTTTTTCCTGATCCGGTGGTGTGCCAGATAAAACCTCCACTATATAAGGTACTCCAGTTTTTGGCCTGATAAGCACTGATAATCTGCCATAAGATCCGTTCGGTTGCGGCAATCTGGTAAGGACGCATAATCAATAAAGTATCATTGATGTCCAGAACCGAGTAAGTAGTTAACACGCTTAACAGCACACGGCTAGCAAAAAAGGTAGCGGTAAAATCTTTTAAGTCATTAATCGGTTCGTTTTTAACATTTGCCCAATTTATGGTGAAATCAAAGCTGGCCTTATCCCGTTTGGTGGTATTGGCAAAATACCGGGTATCGGTACCGTTTGAAATCACAAATAACTGTAAATATTTAAACAGCGAACTTTCCTGATTAAAACTCTCTTTACTGTAGCGATGAACTTGGCTAAACGCTTCACGAATGGCTAGGCCACGTTTTTTCAGCTCTACCTGTACCAAAGGCAGACCATTAACTAAGATGGTCACATCGTAGCGATTAGCATAATTACCGGTTTGTCGAAACTGGCGAATTACTTGTAATTTATTGTTACTGATGTTTTTTTTATCAAGAAGATAAATATTCTGAATATGCCCATCATCAAACACAAAATCGTAGATATAATTATGGTGAATTTTACGGCTTTTATCGACCATCGATTCATTAGGTTTATCCAGATACTCTAATACAAATCGCTGCCACTCCTCATCGCTAAACTGCATATTGTTGAGGGTTTGCAACTGCACCCGAATATTAGCCAATAATTTCTGCTGATTATTTAGCTCAGGCAGATATTCATAACCTTGACGGCTTAAATCCTGAATCAATTCGTATTCTAATTCATTTTCAGTTTGATAGGCTGTTGCCGGCTCTTCAAGCTTGGTGTAGTTATCTAAAATAATATAGTGATCTGTTTCGGCAATGGGAGTTGTGTAATTGACCATCTTCTATTCCTGCTCGTTAAAATTATAATTTTCGAGTAAATGCTTCAATAAAAAGGCAATAATTTGTTTTATAGATCCGGAAGCTTCTGTAACCCTTTCATAGCACAGGGTTGAATGACTGGCAAAATTAATTAACCATGTTAAATATACTTATATCATTAAGCAGTAAGTTTGATCAATGCTGATCGCTTAAAAACAAGTGGTTTTTTCATACAGGCTACGTGATAAGATAAAATAATATTTTTCAATTTTATTTTCCTAAATCGCTTCTTGCAGCAACTATTTTAAATACAGATGATAGGAAAAACTGTGGTTTGAATCGTCTATTTTGTCTTTTAGTTCAAAATAGCCATCTGCTAATCGTCTTAAAATATATCTGTTTTTTAATCCCAATTCATTATAAAATATATTATATAACAGTGAATTATGAGAAGCGATGATAAATTTAATATCAGATTTGCTCGTTTTAATTAATTTTGCGCTATCCACTGCCAATTGAATCAGATGATTCTCATCTAATGAGCTTACCGGATCATCAATAAAAATATAACGTAATTGGTCAAACTCATGAGTGGAACGCTCGCTTTCTTCTGCAATATTGCGTTCGGTAAACACTAAACTAATCAGTGTAAAAAATACTCTAAATTAGATTATTTTCTTCTCCTTTGGAGATTTTAATATTATCAATACACTGATCATTTCCTGCTGCGGACGAAAAGTAATAGCAGAAAAATCCTCATTGAAATGTGGCGTTAGGTTTTGCTGAGTATAAGCTTGGAAGTATCTGACCACATTTTGCTCCTGCCCTTGCTCTTGCAGAATCCAATCCGTAAATGAATTGGATGGAATGCTTTTTTGATGCTCGCCCTGCTGATATTGATCGTTAATCCAGACAAATAAATCCGCTGTAAATGCGTTATAGTAAAAAATTTTATGCCGTGTTAAGGCACTACTGTCTTCTTCATCCGCTTTATTCTGCGATACAATAAACTCTTTAAACGTTTGCGATAAACGGGTTTTGCCAGTGCCATTAAAGGCATAAATCAGTTGGTTTTTTTCCGTTTTGGGCGTTTCTATCAATCTGCTCAGCAATATTGATCAGTGTATTATGCATATTCCGATTGTCTTGTCTTATTTATCTTCCACCTTAGGAAAGTTCAATAATAAATTCCGATAGTATTCGTACTGTTTTTGACGTAACTCAATCTCACGCGGTAAACCTTCGCTGAGTGAAGTGGTGATTGCATCGAATTTATCTAGGATTTCAACGATACGGGCTTGTTCCTTAAGTGAAGGGATGGGGATTTTAAACTGTTTTACTTTTGCATCTGAAATTGAAGGATATGCAGTGCCACTTTGGTTTTCATTAACATAATTATTAAATCGTGTAGATGAAATACTGTAGTAAATCCATTTAGGTAAAATATAATTACAATTTGCTCTTAAAACGCAGTAACCTGTGCTTGCAATGTTTCCTGAAAACTCTTTATCTATTAACGTGAATCTTTGCAGTGTTGGACGAGTTGTCGCAAAAATAACATCATTTTCTTCAACAACCTTCTGTGCCCTACTTGGTGCATTACTAGCTGTTATTTTAGTTGTTTCAATAATTGATTTAGTTTCACGACTAACAGAAGTTAAATCAATATATTTATAAGCTCGATCAGTTTCTTTCCATTTTATATTGCTTGTTGATAAAGTTAAATTTTCTAATGTCTTCCACTCAACCTCATTCTCTTTAAAGGTCAATAATTTATCACGATAATAATCGTATTGTTTTTTTCGTGCTGTGAGCTCTGCTGTGAGCTCTGCTGTGAGCTCTGTTAAAGTGTCTAGAATACGAACGATTTCGGATTGAATCAAAAAAGAAGGCACTGGAATTTTTTTATTAGCATAATTACTAATCCATTGTCTCTTATGATCATTATCTATCTTTTCATTTGGGAGTGTATTCATCCAATAATAAATATATTTTAAATGATACTTTTCTGCATCAGCTGAACTGATAATTTTCATTGCTGAAGATTTAACTTTGAAATCAAAATTAACCCATTTATTTGCAGTTGTAAAATCATCAAAAATGATAACTGGATTATTTTTTCCTGTATAAATTCCATCTATATCATTAGTATAGCCTAAAATGAAAGTTTTACCAGCTGTCAAAACAGGCGTTTTGTATTCATCATTGTAATTTGTCGATGTAACAAGATATTTGGTAGGTTGTTCGTAATTTGCTATCTCATCTAAACTCTTCAACTCAACCTTAACAGCTTTCAACAACTCAATTATGTTATTACGATTGCTCATGCCTCAATCTCCGCTACAATTGCATCAATTTGGCTTCGTAAGCTATTGATTTTAGAAACAGTGTCTTTTATTTCTGCATTAAGCTTATGGATATCAATAATTTCACGGGTATCTTCGGCTTCCACATATGAGCTGACCGATAAATTATAGTCGTTGTCGGCAACGGTTTGGTTAGCAACCGATTTAGCAAAATATTCGACGTCTTGCTTGCTGGCAAATACTTGCACAATTTCTTCAATATGCTTATCGGTGAGGATATTGTTATTGGTTTCTTTTTTAAACAGTTTGCTGGCATCAATAAATTGCGTGGTTTTGCCAGTTTTGTTTTTTGCCAGTACCAGAATATTGACCGCAATCGAGGTACCATAAAATAAGTTTGGGGCCAGTGCTATCACCGTTTCGACAAAATTATTATCGATTAAATATTTGCGGATTTTTTGCTCAGCGCCACCGCGATAAAAAATACCCGGAAAGCTAACAATTGCTGCCCGCCCTCGCTCGGACAAGTAGCTTAATGCATGTAAAATAAAAGCAAAATCGGCTTTGGATTTTGGCGCCAGTATGCCAGCAGGAGCATAGCGGTCATCATTGATTAAAGTTGGGTTATCACTGCCAATCCATTTTATTGAATACGGCGGATTGGAAACAATGGCATCAAATGGCTTTTCGTCGCCAAACTTAGGATTAAGTAGTGTATCGCCCAAGGCGATTTCAAATTTATTGTAGTTGATGTTGTGTAAAAACATATTCATACGGGCAAGATTATAGGTGGTATGGTTAATTTCCTGACCATAGAATCCGTCCTCGATGATATGCCTATCAAACTGTTTTTTTGCCTGTAATAATAAAGAGCCTGAGCCGGCTGCGGGATCGTATATTTTATTGATCTTGGTTTGATTATGTAAGGCTAATTGTGCGATTAATTTGGATACATGTGGCGGGGTGAAAAATTCTCCTCCTGATTTACCGGCTTTGGAAGCATAATTAGAGATTAAATATTCATAAGCATCACCAAACACGTCTATATGGTTATCTTCAAATTGCCCAAAATCCAACTCGGCGATGCCATTGAGCACCGCAGCTAGCCGTTTATTTTTATCTTCTACGGTATTACCTAAGCGGTTGCTGGTAGTGTCAAAATCAGCAAATAATCCTTTAATATCGTTTTCAGAAGGATAACCGATAGCTGAACTTTCAATTGCATTAAAAATATTGGCCAAATGTTGATTTAAGTCGTTATTGGTATTGGCCTTAGCAACAGTATGAAAAAAAAGTTGGCTCGGATAGATAAAATAGCCTTTGGATTTAATGGCATCCTGTTTGTTTTCGTGAGTAATCTCATTATCAGAGATTGTTTTATAATCAATATTCTCGTCGCCTGCCTGCATATAATCAGCAAAGTTTTCACTGATAAAGCGATAAAATAAGGTGCCAAGTACGTATTGTTTGAAATCCCAACCATCGACAGCCCCCCTTACCTCATCGGCAATTTTCCATATTTGACGTTGTAATTGATCTCGTTGCTGAATGCTGATGGCCATGCTTAAATTCCATTTAATTCTAAATTTAAATATATATATCTAATATCGATACAAAAGATGAGAACGTGTATTTTACCAGCAAGGCAGCTTATTGGTTCATCAAGGTAATAAATAATATATACCTTAAAAAAAGCTTACCTAACTACTCTATATGCTTAAACCATAAAATCTGTATCCATACTGAAATTTTTGCTTTAAATTAACATTATTCTTTTATATATAATAATTGTAATTAATCAATATTTTGCACATTGTATCAATTGGAAATAATTGTGAAAGTTTAACTGTTTTTTTGCCTATACAACAAAATCAGTCTTAATAGTATAAGTGTAATTTGATGTTAAATAGACTGAGAAACACGGATGAAGGAATAGCTGCAAGACCTATATGGTTTTTATGACGAATATTGAAGTTAATTAACAACGTGTTGGTAAAGAAAATAGTATTTAATACATTGCATTCTTTTAACTAGATCATTTTGTACAATTATCATAACATCTGTAATCTGAATTCAACTCAGTATCAAACTTATATAAAAGATATTCAATTTCAGTTTTTTTCACTAAAAATGAGAGTTCTCCTACGAAAATAATAGAGGGTCGGTTTATCAAAGGTAATCAATGAATAACAGGCAATATATTTAATTATTTAGATGATAAAAATATATCGGGATTGAAGATTGTTTAAATTGAAACTTACGTTATAAAACTGAAGAGTTAAATCATGGTTTAACAGCTAATTTAATTTTTATTGCTCATATCTCTAATGATTTATTCATTAACCTTAAAGGCAAGGTATGAGCAATTAAGTAAATGGGTCATGTTATAGATTGATTTTTAACTATTAGATGGTAAAACCTTTTGAACAATCGCTGATAGTCAAAATATTAAGCATTAATCTTATTAATGTTTGAGTATAAAAATTAAACATTCTTTCATTAATTATTTCATCAAAGTTTCAATTCTAAACTATTGATGTAAAGCAATTTTAAATTTAAAATAATCCTTAATTAATATTCATAATGTAGAACCTTCAACTAAATCAATCATTTTTTAACAGTGAATTTCATCTTAATTTAGATAATATTTATCTAACCCATATTTTAAAAAAATAATATTTGATTAATATTAATTTTTCTAAATATATTTCATCATAATTTTGGAATTTATTTTATTAATTCAGACTTTAATCTGGACAAAAAACTATAAATTTCAAATAAAACCAATTAATTTATATATTACTTAATAGAATTTAATATTATATAACCTATATTTACTTATGTATTCAAATGTGCTATTTGTTTTGCATATTATTCATTATTGGGGAAGTAATGATTTTTACGACACATAGTGCACATCGAACAACATTTAAATATATCATTATGAGTGTAACGGCGTTATTTTATTACCCTTATTCATATGCCGTGAATCAATTTTCTGATACGCCACTTCACCTGCAAAGTCAATCTATTCAAACTACTGGCTATTCTGTCAAACCGAATATTACCTTCTTTATTGATGATTCGGGGAGTATGGATACGATTATCAAACGCCAATGTTATGCTCATTACCGTAAGATGACATGCATAACAAAAATTAAATACACCTATCTGGGTAAAATTTACTGGTCTTGCAGACAATGGGATACAGATCCTTGGAGTGCTGATGAAGTTCTTGTAGGATCAATATCAGGTCCAACCGAGCTCTCCGATAATGATTCAACCATCATTGATTATAAACATCCGCAGAACTGCCATAGTACCACGAGAATGTCTACGGTCAACAATATATTAGAACAAATTATCAACACCTATCGCAATGATTTCAACTATAGTATTCAACCTCTAAATAGCCATACTGAATATGAATATAAGCGAAATCCTATAACCGGGAGTTGGGGTTACTTTGCTACAGATACCCACCCTGAATATAATCAATTTTATGACACAGAGAAATTACAGAATTATGAATTTGTTATCGATACAATTAAGGGTAATCCAGACAAAGGAAAACGAGGTTTATATGCTAATGGGGGCACACCAACATTTGCCCGAATCAATGCCGTAGTCAGAAATACTTTAATGAATAAGTTGAAATACCGCTGTCAGAAATCCTATTTAATCATTTTATCCGATGGTGAGGCTGATACCAAAGAGCCCATAACTGATTCAACTTTACAACGCAATGGTCGAGATTTTGGTTACGATGGTTATTTCGATGGTAGTGTGGCCCGAAATGAAAATATGTTTAGCTACTATAATCGCGAATATCTATTGGCTCTAAGTTATTACACTGAAACACTGCGCACTAAAAATTTTGGTAAATACATCTATAATTCCCCTATTGTAGATAATTGGGGAGAAAATTATGTTCAAACTACCAAGCATTCAGACCGCCGCCTAACCGATGATGCTGGACAGCCTTGGGATGCTCCTGACCCATTGGCTCATTTGCCTGGACACACGCCTACATTTACTCAGACTGCACAAACTTTCACCATTAGTTTTGGTTTAGATGCTAATGGTAATAGAAGAGCGGTTGAACTAATGAGAAATGCTGCTTCTCCTAAGCCAGACTATGACCCTGTTACCAATCCTAATGCACGGTATTATTTCAATGCCATGACTCCTGATACGGTTTTAAAAGCCTTTGAAGATATCTTCAAAGAAATTGCAGCTCAGACAAATGAACAGAAAGAAAGCATTACCACTACTACACCGATTATGGGTGAATCTTCTACCTCAAAGCAAAATTTGTTGATCAAATCCAGAGTCGATACTGAGCATTGGAGCAGCCAATTGTGTTTTCATCCCAAAGATGAAAATGCTGCGGACAAAAATGATTGCAATAAACAGCCCTCTTTTGCAAATCGCCAACTGGTTTTGAATGATGGCAACCAGTCCTATCTTTTTTCTGGCAGTCTCTTTAGCGGTCTAAAAAATGATTCGTTTAAACTTGCCGATAACAATAATCTGAATAATCTGGAATGGCGTGATGGTTTACTCAATTGGTTTAGCCGCAGCACTGCCGATAACCAGATCAAACAAAACGGCTTTGTACTCGATTATCGCCAGCGTCCTGAAAAATCTGGTTTTGGTTCCACCAGAAATATGGGCGACATCATCAATAATCCCATCGAAACCATCGGCCAAACAGAATTCAACAAACAAAAATATCTGATTACCTCCGCCAATGATGGCATGGTGTATGTATTTCGTGCCGCCAACAGCGATACCAACCCATATGATCTGAAGTTCAACTACATGCCGATGTCGATTGAACGTAACAGTACCGATGGCTCCGATCTGGTCAGCCATTATTACACAGATCTGACCAGCAATAATTATGGCAAAGACACCAACCATCCTCATCGTTATTTGCTTAATGGTGGCTTTACCGTGGTTCAAACGCCCAAACTACCGAATAAATCGCAACAGATTTTTATGGTCTCTAATATGGGTCAGGCTGGACGCGGTGCGTTTGCGTTGAATATCGGTGGTAAAAGTCTGACTACCGGGAAATCCATTGCTGCGGATAATATGCAGAATGCCAGTTGGTACCATGAACTGTTTTTATTTCAAACACCGAGTGGCTTTAATAATCAATTCGGTTACACAATCGGCACACCTGCCGTAGCCATTACCCGTGTCAACCGAGAGCAAAATGCTGCCAGGGATACTTATAATACCCATCTGCGCGAACTGGCATTTATCAATAATGGGGTAAATTTCCCTAATCAGGAAACCCACGAAAATGAGTCTGCACTGTATATTTATGATGTCTTGGGTGTGGATGTAGGAACAGAAAGTTATAGCGTTATTGGTGACAAGAAAGGTCAACTCGTTAAGAAGCTGACGGCTGCAGATGGCAACGGCGGATTGGCCAGTCCGGTGGTATTTGACAGTGATAATGATGGCGTAGCTGATCTGGTTTATGCTGGTGATTATGGCGGAAATCTGTACCGCTTTGATATTCGCGATCCTCATCCCGATAATTGGACGGTTAATAAAATTTTCACCGCTGATGGTCCAATTACCACGGCACCAGTTTTGTTTGAAGCCGCTCACGATGATAAAGATCCAAATGCTGCACATAAAGTCATTGTGGTCTTTGGTACTGGAAGTGATCTTTATCAATCAGATCTGCAATCGAAAAAACAACAAGCTATATATGGTATCTATGACGATTATGAACAAAAAACGGTTTCTCCCGTGAATAAGGGTGAACTATTGCAACAAACCATGAGTTATAGCAATAATACTGGGCAATTATCCTCACTACCCTTCTCTTCTGCCAAGTATAAAGGCTGGTATTTCATGCTCAATACTGATGGTGAACGGGTGACAACTGCATTCAGTCAGCTGCTCTCTACTGGTATGGTGATTACCAGATCCTATGATTTGCAAAAGAAAAACGGAAATCAAGGTCCTAATAGTGATCCATGTCAGATTAAACATTCTAGTCAATCCACCAACATACAGTCACGCATTACACAGTTTGACAGCCGCAATGGTGGACAGATTGATAAAAATAACCCGCACTTTATTCTTGATCAGAATAAAAATACCATTCAAAGTAGTTATAGTATAAATGGCTTTATTGGTGTAATGGTATCGGGAATTAATCATTACAATTCACTTAATGCAGGTAGGTCTGGTCAACAAAAAATCCCTGGTGATATTACGCCAAACGAGAATTGTTTACGCGTAAAACCCAGCGCGCATCTGTCTAGTGGTGAATATATTGAATTAGGAGGGATACCTATGTGCCCAGTAGGTTTTAAACGTATTGGGTGGCGAGAAATTAAGGAAACTATTTATTGATAAGGTTAGGATAGATTAGAAAAGGTCAGATAGATATCTGACCTTTTTAGTATTAATTCGATGCTATTATGCTTTGAATAACACCAATACATGGCAAAATATTTTTTCTAAAGATAGTAAAATCATTTTATTACCAATTTTTAGCATCATATTTTTTGTGAAAAAAGTATTAGAAAACCATAACAAGATTAAATAGTACTCAAAGTAATCAGGGCATTTACTTTACCTAGAAACCAGTTTAAAGCATAGAGTGGCATAGTGGTTTTAACCCTTTACGCAGACCACTTGCCGTAACTGATGCACGATTTCCACTAATTCGTTTTGTGCGGTCATGACGGCATCGATATCTTTATAGGCCATCGGTATTTCATCGATTACGTTGGCGTCTTTGCGGCATTCAACGTGGGCGGTGGCTTTAATTTGATCGTCTATGGTGAATTGCTTTTTCGCATCGGTGCGGCTCATTACTCTCCCTGCTCCATGCGAACAGGAGCAGAAGCTTTCTTCATTACCCAATCCACGGACTATATAGCTTTTGGTGCCCATTGAACCCGGAATGATGCCCAATTCTCCTTTACGTGCTGATACAGCACCTTTGCGGGTAATATATATCTCTTCTCCAAAATGTTGTTCTTTCTGCACGTAGTTATGATGGCAGTTAATGGCGGCTAGATGGGTGGTAAATGGTTTGGTTATGATTGTGCGCATTGCAGCAATAACGTTATGCATCATGACTTCGCGATTGAGTCGTGCAAATTCCTGTGCCCAATGCACGGCCTCGACATAGTCCTGAAAATGCTCTGTCCCTTCCTGAAGATAAGCCAGATCTGAATCGGGTAGATTTCTAATATGGATTTCCATATCTTTTTTCGCCATTTCGATAAAAAAGGTGCCAATCACACTGCCTATACTACGTGAGCCGCTGTGTAACATTATCCACACGCTATCGGCTTCATCCAGACAGATTTCGATAAAATGGTTGCCGGTACCCAGTGTACCTAAATGACTGTAATTCTTGGCTTTTAACAATCGTGGATACTTTGCGGTTAATTTTTTAAAACCCGGTACCAGTTGCTGCCAGTATTGATAAACAATTGGAGGGGGATTTTGCCAGCTACCATTATGTCGTCCACTTATTTTGGAGGGCATGCCATGTGGCACGGCTTTTTCGATAACTTGACGCAAAGACAATAAATTATCGGGCAAATCAGTTGCCACTAAGGAGGTTTGTACGGCAATCATGCCACAGCCGATATCCACGCCCACGGCTGCCGGAATAATTGCACCTATGGTTGGGATAACGCTTCCGATAGTCGATCCTTTCCCTATATGGACATCGGGCATGACGGCTATATGTTTAAAGATAAATGGTAACTGGGCTGTTTTGATTAGCTGATTTTTTGCTCCATCCTCGACCGATACGCCTTGTGTCCACATTTTAATTGGTTTTGCATTTTCCGCTTGCAACACATTATATTGAGTCATTTCTAATCCCTGCTTTTATCATGCCAAAGTTGATGGCATGATAAAAGGTTTTTGTTTACTATTTTTTTGCTTGAATATTGATTAATCCATGCAATACTTGATCCAGTCCCCCAACTACGGAAATTTTGTCAATCCGCTCAGCAATGCGCTCGAGTGTTTCCATTTCTTTTAAACGCAAAGCCACTGGATTGTTTTCCATTACGCGGGCCGTATTGAGTAGGGACCGGGTAGCGGAAGTTTCTTCGCGTCGACGAATGACATTAGCCTGTGCTGCTTTTTCTGCTTCCACCACCTGAGATAAAATAGTTTTCATGTCACCCGGCAAAATAATATCTTTTACGCCTATACTTTCAGGGGTTATTCCGAAACCATCCATGTTCTTGTGTAAATAGGCACTGATAACTTCATCTAGAAGATTTTTATTCTCTAGCAATTCATCCAATGTGCGCATGCCAATTGCTTCACGTAGACCAAATTGCAATTGCCGATAGAGTAGTTGCTCGGGCTGAGCAGTCTTGGCAAAAGCCACAAGTACATCGCTGTAACGCCAATTGGCGACCAGATTGATACGCAAATTGACTTTATCTTTGGTTAAAATTTCCTGCCCAGAGATTTCCAATGTTTGCAGGCGCGTATCAACTATTTCTACGGTGATTACCCGATTAAATCGCCAATATGCGGTGATGCCGGCATCAAGTAATTTTTCAACCCGCCCATTGACGGTTAGCACACCTACATGATATGCAGGTATTTGAGCAATCAGCACATTGCTGTCACCAATGACATCTTTTTTACGTAATTTTGGTTGCAACACTTGTTGCACAAGCTGTTCTGAAAGTTCATATCCTTCATTCAGCTCAATAGTTTGCATGTGTTGTTTACATTTATTCAGCCAATATAATCGTTTGGTTCCAGGTGGCAGTATTTCAACCAACAAATCATCCTCAAAGCGCAAACCAACCTGATTTGCACCTACTTGCATTTGCACACAAAATTGTTGTAATTGTTCTGGAGCATTTTGTTCAATGGTAGCGGCTAAAAGATCTTCGATTCGGCTGTTCAATAATTTATATTGACCAAGTATTAGCTTATGCTGGAACTCACATAGACCTATTACTGTTTTCGGTGCAATAATCTGTACAAACTGATTGTCAACAAACAGGGTTCCTATTTGCTCATCAATAAAGTGATGTAATATTAATTCATTCAAACCTTTAATTATTCTATGGGTATTTCTTGCCTGTAGCAGTTCAAGTGCTATATCATCTGGTAAACGATAGCCTTGTTCAAGATTGACTTTTTTTACCAAATGAGTTTTATACCCTTGCCAAAACATGGCGTTTGAAGTAGGGAAATGTATTTCCACCAGCATTTCATCTTCATAACGCAATGCGATCTCATTATCAGCGACCTTGATAAAATGACAATATTTTTCCACTAAATGCGGGTAAAAATTAAGCAACTTATCTGCAAGAGAAGTCGATATACGATTTTCGGCCAGATCCACGTTACAATATGACAAAGAGAAAAATGGATCCCATAAAATATGCGTGCCGGCTGAAAGAATGGTATGAATTTCTCCTTTTTTAAATATTATTGCCAATTCCCCTTTTTTTACATCAATTTTTTTTAACATTTTCTTTCTCCTAAAAATCCAGTCAGCAAACAAAATAAATAGAGTAAAACGGATTAAGTAACGAAATAACAGGGGAAATTTTTTTGTCCTTTCTACATAAAAACCCGAAATTAATTAAAAAAATTTTGCCTGCTATCCGGTTTTTTTATCCCGAACAAACTCATTAATCAGAATGCTTAAGGTTAACCGGTTTGACCATATTTAAGCCTTAGCTACTTGGCTCACTTTTATTTACTGACTGGTACTACGGATAATACAATTTTAACTACATGGTTTTGAAACAGGATTCGAACCTGTTACCTATTGGTTCCTGACCAATTGCTCTACCGATGAGCTATTCAATAAAATCTCCGTGACAGGGAGGTGTCTTTCATACAGTTCGCAGTATGCAAAGAATACATGTTGATAATGCAGTATTAATCTATTGGCTAATCTATAGCTGCATTCGCTATGCACTTTACTGCCAGAAATACAGTTTGCGTTACCATCCGATTTGCATTCAGACAGGCTTATTTTACATTTAAATCATCTATTCCTATATAATTTTTTTATGTTTTTTTAAATAAAAGAGGCTTATTCTTGAGAAGAAAGAGTCTAAAGACAGTATGGTTTTTAACAACTGCATAATGATGCCAATTCATTATATAAAAATAAAATTATTTAAGTCCATTTTATGCGTGATTTCTAAGGCTTAAGTCTCTGAGTTCTAAGGTTAAAACCCCTTAGTTCTACTAAATCTCCGCATGACACTGAGGCATCAATGATGCCATGTGAAAAGATTAATCTTTTTTGGTCAGAATTACCTAAATATGATTTAAATAAAGACTAAAATTTTATGAGCTCAATCTTTATATATTTTTTAAAGTTTAGAATAAACAAATAAATTAATCATTAATTCATTTTGAAATTGGGATTTCAAATGGTAAAAATAAAGTTTAACGTCAATGCAAATTATGGTATTTAACTAGCTGTTATATCCAGTTGTTATATTAGATGGAATAAGGCATTCAGCTTTATTCAATCTTTGAATTTAATCATTTTGGCAATAAAAATTTATTCGAAATAACTTAAAGTATTATTAGTGATTAAAAGGTAATTAAAGCCTGCTCGCATCAGCTTGCAGGCTTAATAAGTATCAGTAATGAGTTTACCTTCACTGTGTAATTAACACACCATCCGTTGTAGTAACTGTTTGAATTCTGCACCGACTATCGGATGTTTCATTCCATAAGCCACTGTGGCTTCAAGATAGCCAAGTTTATCGCCGCAATCATAACGTTTGCCATTAAAAGCATAAGCAATCATTTTTTCTTCAGTCAGCAAACGGGCAATTGCATCGGTAAGTTGTATTTCACCACCTGCCCCCAAGGGTAAGTTGGTTAGAAAATCAAAGATTCGAGCTGATAATATATATCTGCCGACAACGCCAAGCTGTGATGGTGCTTCATCCGGATGAGGTTTTTCAACAATATTTTGGATATAGTCAAACTCGTTATGTTGGGTCACTTCTACAATACCGTAAGCACCTGTCTGTTGTGGATCAACTGTCTCCACGCCCAGCACATTAGATCCGGTTTGCTGATAAACTTCCATCATTTGGCTCAATGCACCAGGATGGGCATCGATGAGGTCATCTGCTAATACAACAGCAAAGGGATCCTGTCCGATAGCTGCTCGGCTGCACAATACAGCATGACCCAAACCTAACGCCGCCGGCTGACGAATGTACAGACAGGTAACATTAGGTGGCAAGATATCTTGTACAAAATCCAATAGTTTATTTTTATTCCGATAGGCCAGTTCTGTTTCCAGCTCATACGCTTTATCGAAATGGTCTTCAATACAGCGCTTGTTACGCCCTGTAATAAAAACCAGTTCAGTACAGCCAGCAGCTACTGCTTCTTCGACAGCGTACTGAATTAAAGGCTTATCCACGATTGGCAGCATCTCTTTCGGGCTGGCTTTGGTAGCCGGCAAAAACCGCGTCCCCATACCGGCTACAGGAAAAACACATTTACGGATTGGTTTGATGTTCATTATTCTTTTATTCCCAACATAGTCATCAATGAGCTCTGATCTAGTATGGTAACACCAAGTGATTCAGCTTTACTAAGTTTACTGCCTGCTTCACTCCCCGCTACCACATAATCAGTTTTTTTGGATACACTACCACTCACTTTACCACCGGCTTCTTCAATATGTTGCTGCGCCACGTCACGGGACCAGCTAGGTAAGGTGCCGGTTAATACGAAGGTTTTGCCGGCTACTGCCTCATTAGCAGCAGGCACGGTTTTTTGTGGCTGTGCAGCAAGTAACTGTTCGCGTAAAGAAATGGTTTTTTGCAGTAATGTACGATTTTCTGGTAGTGCACACCAATTCTGCCAGCTTTCAGGCAGGGCTTTATCGGTTAATAAGTTTGACCATTCATTTCCTGCGAGTTGCCAAAGTTTTACTGCCCGCGTTTCGGTTAATCCAGCATCAGGCAAGCGAGCTAACACGCGTTCAGGCGCAAAATAGTCACTCAAATTCATGCGTCTGGTTTCCGGTTGTGGATCAACTCCGACATCAAGTAATTCTTGTAACTGACTTGTCTGGTCATCCTGACTGAAAAAATAGGCAACGGAATGAGCGACAACTTGACCGATATCAGGCAAGCAAGCCAATAATGGTTCTGTCGCCTGTGTCAGCGTAGCCAAATCGCCAAAAGCTTGTGCCAACTGTTTAGCAGTGCGCTCGCCCACATGAAAAATTCCTAAAGCATAGATCACATTCGCTAGTGGTCGTTGGCGACTGGCATTAATACCGGCAAGAATATTTTCTGCCCATTTGGTAGGCTGTTGCTTACCAGCTTTCCCGCCTGTTGATAAAGCCAATTCATCCGCAGCAGCCTGATCAGCATCTGCTGCCTCTTGCTTAGCTTGTTGCTTCATGGCCAAAAGATCGTCTAATTGCAATCGGTAGACATCAGCGAAATGATGCACCCTTCCCTGAGCCACCAACAATTCTATTTGTCGGTCTCCTAGGTTTTCAATATCCATAGCTCGACGGGACGCAAAATGAATCAGTGCCTGTACTCGCTGCGCCTGACAAAGCATACCTCCACTACAGCGTGCCACTGCCTCTCCCGCTTCACGCACAACTTCATGTCCACAAACCGGACAATGTTCAGGCAGACGAAATGGTGGATATTTCGGTATAGCCGGAGCTGGTGTATTTAGATCCGTAGCTGGCTCCTCTATCATGGGTCGCTGGGCCAATACCACGGAAACAATTTCCGGAATCACATCTCCGGCACGACGTACAATCACAGTATCCCCTTGACGTACATCTTTGCGCTGTGCTTCACCTTCGTTATGTAACGTTGCGTTGGTCACGGTAACACCACCGACAAAAACTGGGGTTAGCCGGGCTACTGGTGTGATTGCACCTGTTCGTCCTACCTGTACATCAATTGCTTCAACCGTGGTGAGCATTTCTTCAGCCGGAAATTTTTGTGCAATGGCAAAGCGCGGTGCCCGAGCAACATAACCCAGTTGTTCTTGCTGAGCCAAACTATCTACTTTAATGACAACACCGTCAATACCGAAGGGTAAATCAGCTCGGATTTGGAATATGTGCTCATAGAAGGCAAGCACTTTATCGATATTTGCCTGCCCACATAAGGTATCTTGTGGCGGAATGGTCAGACCAAAACCAGCTAACAAGTTCAACTCCTGACTATGACTAGTCGGCACAAATTGTTTATCCAATTGCGCAATGCCGTAGGCATAGAAATGCAGACGACGACGAGCAGTAATTTTGGGATCAAGCTGGCGTAAACTACCAGCAGCTGCATTGCGTGGATTGGCAAAGGTTTTCTGATTCTCTGCCTGTTGATGGGCATTAAGACGCTCAAAATCTGCTTTTAACATCAAAACTTCACCGCGCACCTCTAATACATCAGGCACTTTATCTCCATGTAAGCACAAAGGGATATTGACAATTGTACGGGCATTTTCAGTGACGTCTTCGCCAGTATAGCCATCACCACGCGTTGAAGCCTGAACCAATAAACCTTGCCGATAAACTAAACTGATGGCTAAACCATCAAATTTTGGCTCAACAATATATTCAGGTTCAGTACCCAGTGCATTCTTCACTCGTTTATCAAAAGCGTGCATTTCGCTGTGATTAAATTGGTTATGCTCATCCAGCGGTGAAAAGGCATTATTCAAAGATAGCATCGGAATTTGATGTACGACTGCAGCAAAACGTTGCTGAACTTGTCCGCCAACACGCATACTCGGACTATCTGGCTGGCGCCATTGTGGATACTTTTCCTCAAGTGCTTGTAATTCACGAAACAGTCGATCGTATTCTGCATCCGGTACCGTAGGTGCATCCAGATCGTAATATTCATGCGCATAACGATTTAGTAAGGCCGTTAAATCTTTAATTTGTTGTTCGCTGACTGAACTCATGTTCCTTAAACCTCCAAGCAGCTATAAATAAAAAAATGGCAAACCCCAAAGCGGCTTGCCATTTTTTTGATGTCAATCTCAGGCAATGTTACGAAAAAAGTCTCTTTGCCAACTCACCACCGGGCATGATATCTACCCGTTTCATTTCCTTCTGGCGGTCAATAACATAGCGACGTACTTCACGTAGCCATTCGGTAGATAACTCTTCTACCTTGTCATTAACCAGATCCAGACCAAGTTGACTGGATAATTTTACAGCCATATCCATAAACTGATCGAAACATTTTTCACCGTTCGGTATGTGAACTATATCAAATAACATGCTGAATCCACGATAATTTTGATTTGCTAACAAACTACCGGTAAAAGGTGAATTGTCTAACGTAACAATACTGAATAGTGGTTCACCATTGGTATCATTAAAATAAAATGCACCATCATGAGCCAACTCAAATCCCAGTTTTTCCACTGAATTGCGCAATTCCATACCACTTACATTACTGCGCGAAACCAAATGAATGGCAATAGTCTGATCAACCCGAGCACATAAATCATCAAGTGGTTGAGCTACATTTAGAAATGCATCCATATCGGTCAGTAGCAGCAAGCCATCCATCTGTTCGGCAAACTTATTTGCTTGCTCAGCAAACTGCATCAATTCCTCTTTGGTTACCAAGCCATTACGGCTGATTGCCTGTAATCCAACCACAAATCCTTGATAATAAACACTGGGTATTGGCTCAGCAACCTGATAGCGATCATCCATTGTACATCCTACCAACCGAAAGCGAGAGCGACTACTCAAGCGTGGCATAGCGTGGAGTTCCTTGGGTTCATACAAAGCAATATAGGCCAGATAATCAAAGCGAGCGTCGAACCATGGTAATGGTTGTTTGGACATATCACGTACATCCAAAAGAGGTTTACGTCCTTTTACCGGAGCAGTACGGGATAATGACTGTAACTGTGCTGGAGACAAAAATTCTTTTGGCTTTTTGTTCAACGGTTGAGTTTGCCCAATCGGTTGATTTTCGGCCACTTCCTGATTAGGATTGGGATTATCTTGTACCGGTTGTGCTGTGTGCACAGATTCGGTAACAGGCTGTTGGGGCACTGTTTGTTGTACTACTGATTCAGGAGTGGAAACAGCAACAAAAGCTGTCGATTCGTCTTTTTGCAGCGGTGCAGTTTGAGCTGACGATTTAGTTGCTATCGAACCACCGTCACGCACTGAATTGACCGAGCTATCTAGCAAGGCATCTTTATTGGCATGACCAAATTGGTCGCGCAATTGTTTACGGTATTTGCTTTCCTGAAAAATATTATAGGCCAGCACCACCAGAATAAAGGCAGCTCCAAGTACCAGCGCAATCAAAACAGAATCACTCATTACATTTCCACTAAACAATTTGCGTCAACCGCAATGAAATTAACAATTAAATAGAATTATAACCAAAAATGCTTTTTGTGACAGCTTAGCTAGCCTTTGGCCATTGATAATCTGTTACAATAGGTAAATTTTCTTTACGCAATTTATCCCACTGAAAATAATGTCCCGGGTCAGTTTTTCGCCCAGGAGCAATATGCTCATGACCTATTATCGCTTGGATAGGATAAAAACAACAAATTGACTTTAACAATAAAGTTAATTGAGTATATTGTTCTGTTGTAAATGGCTCAAAATCACAGCCTTCCAATTCTATGCCAATTGAAAAATCATTGCATGCTTCTCTAGCATTAAAACGAGAAATACCGGCCTGAAAAGCAGCATCATGACAAGAAACAAATTGGGTTAATTTGCCATCGCGTTCGATAAAAAAATGACTGGACACTCTCAATGCAGTCAAAGAACGCAGGAAAACATCTTCTTCATGCTGATCAATCTGATTAGTGAATAAACGCTGCACCGCCCCATGCCCATATTCAAACGGAGGCAGAGAAATATTATGGATAACAACAATAGAAATATCACTGGAATTGGAACGCGGAGCAAAGTTAGGTGAAGGCAGATGCGTGCATAACTGCAACCATCCATTTTCCCACTGTGCAGCTGTTTGGTTGTCCATTGTATCAATTGATCAACTGAAAATATCTACATTAATACAGTCGGGTTCAGACGTCCAGTTAAAAGCTGAAATTAAATGCCAAATACTGCAATACCCATCGCAATATACATGACTAGCTAAACCCTCCCTGTCTGTACCTGGAATATTTAACTGAATATTTTCTGAATTTTTCCAATGAATAAACAGCAACCTACCTCAAATTGCTTAGAAAATACTTGCCAACTGCGCACAAATCTGGTTAAATGCGCACTCTTCCCCGATGGCCAGATAGCTCAGTCGGTAGAGCAACGGACTGAAAATCCGTGTGTCGGCAGTTCGATCCTGCCTCTGGCCACCATATAACCACTTTAAAGTGGTTATTTTTTTTGCCTGATTACCCTCAAATGATTAGCCAACCATCAGCTAATTGCCCGTGTAAATTCCTTGCTACACAATTTCATTTCCAACAAACCTAATGATCAATGAACATTGACGGTCTATTGATTCTCTAAACTTGAAGCTGATGCAATACCTAGTCATCGGTAATAGAGTCTTTTTCAAGCTAGTCGGTCATCAGTAAGTCTTTATTGGTCAAAAATCAGAATTAGCATTCAAGTTGCCAAATTTGATTTAATGCCGTTTATTTTTCTAATCTATTATTGATGCCTCACACAGTTGACACCCTAAATGATATGTCATACAACATCATCATTTTTACACACTCTAATCAATTGAAAGCCTATTAATAACTTCCTCACAACCGCAAGCTCCTTTTTAAGAAAAAAGGAGCTTGGCAATTGAGTATAAGCATGTGATGTTTTCAATTTTAAATTATTAAAAATAATTTACTTATTATTAACAATAAATGATTGAGCAAAATTTCAAATCTGATTTAAATTTCTATTTTAGTTATCAATTTTTCTAGACATTGGTTATTAAGATAGCACAACTAAACAAGGATGATCTATTTACAGGCGGAATTGAAAACGATTCTTAGATACCTATTACTCCAAGTCATATATCGGTATGGATTGAGCATAACCACGGCAATTTATGACAGTGTACGAAACAGTGTACGAACAAGTAGGCTATAAAGCTGATTAGTTCGCACACTGTTCCTTCGAATTTTCCGGTTATCTGAAATACACAAAACTATAAACCACTCAAAGAAAAGCTAAAGTTTGCCATAAAGATTTACAAGGCATCAAATTCTCAATACTTAGATGCTGTATGATCATATATTTTCCTTGTTAAGCTACCAGTTCATTTACTGCATTTTGTCGCCCTTTTTTCTGCAGATCTTCTCTGCAAACGCAGCAAGAAAGCGATAACTTCTACTTCCCTGATACACTAAGTTTTCGTTGAGGTTTATTTTTTATTCAATTAGCATAATTGAATAAAATTGTTCATAATTTCTTAACTAACCAGCTATCGTGTAACCACTTCTGTGTTTGTCTTCCTGCTCGAATAAAATCCCATTCTACGTCTCTTTCAAAAACCATTACGCTTCCATCTGGGGCAATAATCGTCCAGAAGTATAAACCTGTATTTAAATCACGGCATTTAACCTTCATTCCGGTCAAACTGACTTTTCCCCCATCTACCATAATCACTTCATCATGGGTATCAATCCAATTATTTTTATAATTGTTTAATAAATCTGGAGCAAATTCTTGCAGAAATTTAAGCGTAATCTCTAATGCTTTATCTTTAGTCACTTGTTCTTGAGTTGATTGATATTGCGGCAATAATCTAACAAATCCTTGTAATTTCCCAGACTCATCATCAAGTAAAAATGAAATATGCTGGCTGTTTAGTTGCATGGTTTGTTGTGGTTCAAACCGATATAACGTCACAGCTTGTTGGTTATGCTTTCCTTTATGAGTTAAAACTAAATTAAAATTGAGCTCATCATTGCTTAATAACCGTTGTAAGTTAGGTTTAAGCTGTGAACTAAGCGTGGTTAATTGTGTAACGTTCATAGTATTTTCCTTAGGTCGAGTCCAATGTTGTGCACTGTAGGATGAATATAAAAAACATAATCCAAATATCAGCGCGATCAGCCGTTTCGTCATAAATAAAAATCCTTAATAATGAGTTGTATAGCGCAGAGCAAAAGTAAAATCGAAAGTACTGTTAACAAAATAGGAGGATTGAAGAGTGTTGGTAAGAATGCCCCTAGACTTGCACCAATAAATAAAATGCAGGTATATAAAGAAGTTGCTATACCACGGTCTGTTAACTCTGATTGTGTTGATATACAGACGATCATGGAAGGAACGGCATAGGCTAGACCAACAATTAAAATAAAATGAAAGAGATAGAGAATAAAAGGCGAGTTCAGATAATCTAGCAAATAAAATGTGTGAATCAATAATGATATGGCCATCAAGCACAATGCTATTGCTAGTACATAGCTTGGCTTAATCAATTTAAAGAGATAGCCAGCTGTTAAACTAAATAGCATGGCAAATATACCGATGGTTCTTAAAGTTGGAACCAAATTAATGAGAGAACTACGGTGTAACACCGAATAAAGTGCGACAAAACTGAGTAAAACAAATACCGAGCATATATATATTGGGAACAATTTTTTATTGGTCAGGATATTAGGTAGCTTAGAAAATATAGATAAGAGCGAAGTGCCGGGTAAAGCAAGATTGTTTTGTTCACCTTTTAAACGGTAGCAATAAAAAATAATGGCACCACAGGCATAAATACCGCCTAACAGCCACATCGCATAAAAAAGTGTGTTTGTGATCAGGAAAGACCCTAACCATTGACCAATCGTTGCCGCAAGTAAAAATGCGCAACTGATCATTGATATGGCTTTAGGTCTAGAGCTTTCAGGCAGATTGATCGAAACCCAAGCTAAAGCAACGGGTGGAAACGAAGCTGCACAAAAACCTTGAACAGCACGAGCAAACAATAATAAATAGAAGTCTTGTAATAGTGGCACGACAAAACTGACACCAGCAAGTAACAACAGACCAATAATTAAAGTTAAATCCTTACCGATTCTATCGGACAAACTCCCCCATATAATCAATCCGATAGCGTAGAAAATCCCAAATAACGAGGTTAATAGTCCAATATTTTGAGCACTTGCATGTTGTACAAAAAGCAGTAAATTTATTGAAACCGGCATGAGTACATACAGTTGCGTAACCACAGCAAGTGCAATTAGAGGAATGCATAAAGTACCAAGCATTAATTTGTATTTCATTTTGAGCTCTCAATATCCAATAATTGTAGTTTAAATACAATTATTGGATTATAGGCTCAATTATAATCCGAGTACAACATTATTTGTTGTAAAAACATATTGTGCACTATAATAGGCTGTGACTCAGCGTATAAATAGGGTTTTGATATGGAGAAAAATTCCTTAAAAAATTCTTATGATGACTTTCTATCAACCGTAATTGTTGGTATTGGAGAAGTTTCTGAAATGACTAAAATTCCAGTACGAAAATTGCGTTATTGGGAAGAAAAAGGCATCATCAAAACAGTGGATCCGCAATCTAAATCACGTCAATTCGATTTGGCCAATATCAAAAAGATCATTCTTATTCAGGAATTAATTGAAGATGGATATTCATTAGATGGGGCGGCAAAAAAAGTTGAAGAAAGAATGGCTAAAATTGGATCATTATTAAATTTAATTCAAATCTAGATACCAATAAAATAATCAAACAAACTAATTTGAAGGAAAATTTTTAAACGATTTTTAAAATTCAGATGGATAAGATTAAAGGTATAAAGCTCAAAACCCAAAATCAAATGGGTTTTGAGCTAAATGATGACAATGATTCAACAATGCCAAAATAGATTGCAATCTGCAAAGTTGCACTTTTCAGCTGAACAAACCAAAGATGACAAGATGCAATGATGATGAATACACTCTTTCTATGTGTAAAAGCAACCATTTTATTTTTTAGACAAAAGCATCGAACCCATAATTCTTCAACTATTAGTCAACATTCTCTGTTACATATTTTTCTTCATCACCCTATTTCGTCTGAGCAGATCAACGATATTGTGCACCATTATAATTCACCTTATATCGATCATAATGCCAATAATATCATTGTCATCATTGCCGGATGTGAGACATTCTGAAGCGGTTACTCATCATTGATCATGAATCGAAACATGACCCATTATTCAAAAAGCGTTCCCATCCATGAGTGATTAAGCCAGATGCAAACCCAATCTCATTCAGAACAACCCTATTCAAATCATTCAGGGGTACGTGATCAACCCTCGTGGTGATACCTCAACATTATTTGTCAAAACACGGCAACTTGATTCTAACTACCCACATCACGATATGATCATTTTGTACCTAGCTCGTTTAATCAACGCCTTAAACCTGAGGACTAGCAGCAAACGAATCAATCAAATAATTTAAATTATCTGCTCAATAAGTCATCATAAACACCCATCTCATCGCTAAGTAATCTGTTCAATAAAATCCTAAACACATAATTCTTAAAGTAAATATGCAGCAATAATAGTAATATACAATTTTGCATGAGATTACATGTTTTAAAGATTTGCAATATGAATTCTCTTTTCAATTTTCACGAAATGGTATCAATACTAAAATAAACTACCTGATGTACTTATATACTCTGTATTTCAGCTGTATCAGCTAAAGATATTATCTAAACAAGATCTAAATAAACATCTCAAAAACAATTAATAAAAATTTGCATTTAGACATTATTTAGAATGATAAAACCATATTTGACTATAATGTATTTGCATGACGGTAGCGCAAATGCCTTAGCTGAACTGAGACCAAGACTATTGTAACCACCGTGAAAATACGTTATTGCCGGTTATTTGACAGTATTAAGCTTTAACGGCAAGATAAACACGCTGTGTTCAATAGCACTGCCAGCTTTGACAGGCTGACAAAGAGAGAGATACCCCGCTATCTCATTACAGAAGAATTTTGTCTGTACCCCCCCATTGTTTTCCTCTTCCATGGTTGACAGTGGCAGGGAGGCGTTTCGCCTACCGGTTCTCTTTGTCGGTCTGTCAACCCTGCCACATGTCTGCCGCCAATTATGTTTGACAGCAAAACAGCGGCTTTTGACCAAAGAGAGAAAGGCAGTAATAAAATGGGTATCTACAAACGGAAATTATTTAAATACAAACTTCAGTTGAGCTATTTAGGCTCATTAACTTGTGCTGGTGATCTCAGAATAATCAAAACAAACAGCCTCTACAGCATCAATCCTTGGCTGTATGTTCATAGAGCGACAGGAGGTTCTTCATGAATCAACTTGCTCCCAGCATACAGGAAATCAAAGCTGCATTACGTGCTAACTTACAATCAGCCCAACCATTTGCTCCATACTATCTACAACAGGTTACCTCACAAAATAATCATTGGAAGCAACAAAAGAATGAGATGACGGAATATATTGCCTATATTTTGTCACCTTATCTCATCAGCGCAGATTCTGACTGGCAGGACAGAGGTAATCTGGTTTTCCAACCCTGTTCTAACCCAATGGAAGCCGAATTACGCGTATTTTCATTTTGTAAACAACACAACTGGCAACCATTGTTATGGCGTGGGTTAACCCCGATAGCACATCAAATTTGGTCGGCCATGCTTAATCGGGAATAAAAAAACAGCCTATGGTTGCCAACCATAGGCTGTTTTCATGATGCAATTATAAATGCCACTATGATTAAAAGTTTCTAGACTCAATCATTCAAATCAATTAATATCTAATTTCGTAATTCAATTAAAATTCTGTCCAATACCCAATAAGAATAAATATAATACCAAAATAAGTACTCATCAATCTGAGCAACTAACCGTTACCGACCCAACTAATTAAACCACTGAACAAACACTTTAATATCTTAAACTTTCGATCCGTCCAGATTAAACATCTCTTTTCTAGCATTTGTAATAATTATTACATAGGCTGATACTTACAGCTGCCTCTACACTCGAAACAAAATCTATAACATTTGCATATCCATTCACTTTCAGCCAATGTGATGTCATCAATCTGGATAAGAAAATCATTCCTATCAACATTTTTTACTATGCGAAGAAAAAAGAACAAATGTTTATTCCAAAATTTATTTTAAAATATTTCATCATAATATTATTTATCAAAAACAAAATGTGAACAAAAATCAAACACATCACTAACCAAATTTCCATCAACTATTGAACATCTCAATTAGCAATCGTACACATTTCAATTTTGCCAAAATCATAGCAGTAAAAGTGTCCTACCATTCTCGCTTTAATAATTAATTAACTTTATCCTTTATCGAATTTAAATCGCTATGCCTGTCTCTATCTCCTCTATCCAAATATTTTTTTCACAATTCAGTTTCTGACCTATCAAACTGCCCATCCATAAAACTAACCAGTAAAAAACAAAAGTTTATTTGTAACCTAAGAATAGCCGAATTGAACTTTAGGATATTTACCCATTCACTTTCAGTGTTGATATTCTAGATTTCAATATACACAAAATTAATAAATTATTTCTACCTAACTTTTACAATCACTAATTCATACGAAACAATGCCAATAATGTTTCTTTTTGGATCATCATAATCTGACCAATACATCCCCACTCCAATTAGCCTAAGGATATAGAAAATAAATATCATTTCCAATGATTTAGCGACATAACCTATGGGTAAATAGGATTTTTATACTACTCAATAATCCAACAAATATCAGCAAAAAATATAATTATTCAGTCAGTTATCTAGAAAATTATCAATAGTATGAAATTTATAAGATTTTTTTAAGTCAAATGTAGTTTTAGAGTTTTCATTTAACAATAATCAGAGTATATTGATAATACTTATCACTTAGTAGCATGAATTAACGCTATTATTGTTGACCTTTACTTCGATTAAACCTTGCTGATCAACTAGGAATCAATCATGTCTTTTCAGAAAATCATCATTGCCAGCGCTGTATTTATGTCTATGTCTGCTCTTGCACAAGAATATCCAATGGGTAAACCCTTTATTAAAAATGGGATGGAAATATCCGGGGTCTATCTTCCCCCAATCACTATGGATACAGATGGGATGGATCATAGCAATATGCATTTACCCGCCAGTAAAGCAGATGTGCATATGGAGGCTGACATTCATGCCACAGAAGGAAATCCCAATGGCTTTGCCGAAGGTGATTGGATACCAAACCTGAATATCGAATACACCATCACCAAACTAAATAAAGGTGCGCCAAACCGTAATGCCAACTATAACCATTCCGGCAAATTTATGACAATGGTGGCTAATGATGGTCCACACTATGGTGACAACATCAAACTTGCAGGTCTGGGCAAATATCGTGTTACCTACCGCATTTCTCCGCCAACAGCAAACCAGATGGCACGACATATAGATAAGGAAACGGGAGTAGCTCCATGGTTTGAACCGTTCGAAGTAAGCTGGGACTTCGATTATGCCGGAGTGGGTAGAAAAGGTAGCTATTAAACCCTACTTGAATTAGGGATTATCTTCAAGATCAATCATTAGGATGATCCCTAAGGATATTGCCGACGAATTTCACAGACACAATTTAACTTGCTATGAAAAAAATTATATTTGCTTTCTTGATGTTAGTTAGCACACTGACGTCATTTTCTACTTTAGCCGATGATAAGGTGACGCTAGAACTTAAAATGAAAGATGGAGACATGATCCCGCTGGTTCTCAATGCCCCAGCTAATAAAATCATTCGCATCAAAGTGAGCAATATTGGCAAAGGACCAGTCGAGTTTGAAAGCACCCAATTAATCAAAGAAAAAGTGTTGGCTCCTGGGGCCTCATCAGTGATCGTCATTGCCCCTAAAAAACCGGGTACGTACATATTTTTTGATGATTTTCATCTTAATAAGCCTAAAGGTCAATTAATCGTTAAATAACCCTTTAGTTACTGGATAAATTTATGGGACAAGTGATCTTTGTCGTTTGGCGTGAATGCTTTGAGGCTCTTCTGGTTATTGGCATTATATATGCGTGGATCAAACGCAATCAGAACAGTAAAAAAGGGCTGCAATATCTTGCCGGCGGAGTAGGATTAGGCATACTGACTTCTGTCATTCTTGCATTGGTGATCAATGGGGTTTTCAAACAATTGACCGATGATCATCAAACTTATTTTCTAATGGGAATGTCTTTTCTGGCTTGTATCTTAATCGTGCAAATGGTTTATTGGATGAACAAAGCCAACCGAAACATGAAAGCTGTACTGGAAAAAAACATAGCGCAGCAGGTGGCACATGATTCATGGTGGGGGGCTTTGTTTATTGTCGCCATTGCCATCGCGCGTGAAGGCAGTGAAATTGTCGTTTTTCTGTCTGGTCAGATTATGCAGCTCAATCAGACCAATTATGCCAGCTTTCTGATGGCGGTTGTAATCGGCATTATCGTTTCAGCCCTGACCTTTTACGTATTTATTCTCACCAGCCGTTTTATCCGCTGGCAGAAGTTTTTTACGGTTACCAGTATTGTGTTGCTGTTTCTGGCTATCTCATTGTGTTTGAAGGCTGTAGAAGATGGTACTAACCTGCTGATGGAGCATGATGTAGCAATTCCTGACTGGCTCATCAGTCCGGCGTGGAATATTTCGGCATTTATCGACGACAGCGGGCTGATTGGTAGTCTGGCCTCTTCACTGTTTGCCTACCGTTCTCAACCAATGTGGATCAGTGTGATCACCTTTGGTATTTTCTGGTTCATTATGGGCATATTATTTTTAAGGAAAAAAAATCATGCTGCCTAGAAAGCTGACGTTCATAGCCTTAGGCCTTATATTTTTCCCTTTACTGTCTCCAGCACATGGTTTACGGGCACCGATCATCACTGATAGTAATGCGGTTCCTGCTAAAGGCGATATACCTACACCGAGTAAATATCTTCCCGCTATTCGCGCCTATCAAAGCGAAGTGGTACAAAAGTTAAACACCACTCAACGATATGTACAGCATATTGCTGAAGCTGCTCAATCAGGTGATCTGCAAACAGCCCAGCACAATTATATCTTGGCACATCAACACTACGAGCAAGTACGTACCATTATCCAATTATTTGCCAATGCGGATGAAACCATCAACTCGCGTGCAGATTATTATCTGGACGGAGCAAACGACCACGCTTTTGTCGGATTTCACCGCCTTGAATATGATCTGTTTTCTCGCAAGAACCTGACTGATGCCCATAACCAAGCGATTGCGCTGCATTATAAGCTGGCTGATTTACAAAAAAGGGTATCCAACGACGAACTGGAGATCGCCAAAATTATCCAATCAGCAGCTGATTTTCCTGAGATGATTCTAAAAACCAAATTGATGGGATTAGAAAATCAATATAGTCATAGCGATTTAGCTGATATCGAGGCAAATATACAGGGTTCTGCGTTAATTATCCGCTACCTGCGTCCATTCATACCGGCGACACAATACAGTCGCATTAATCAAAATTATCAACAAATTTTTAATATATTAAAAAAATACCAGTTATCTCAAGGACAATACCAATCATTTGAATTGCTCAGTCAGTCAGATCATGACCAGCTCTATTCACTTGTTAGCGAACTAGCGCAACTGCTGGCTGAGTTAAGATCACAATTAGGTGTTCAGGTTTATTATAAATATAAGCACTAAGGTATCCTATGCAAAAAAAATATACTGCCGTTCAGCAAGATGTGTTGGATAATCCACAGCGTCGCCAAGGCATGAAGCTACTGATGGCTGGAGGTCTCGGCCTGGCCAGCGTCGCGTCATCTAAATTAGTCAACGCCAACGAACGTTGTGGTCATGATTATAATCAGGCAGTCGATTATCATGGACTACATCAGGCAGGGGTGATCACACCTGACACCAAAGAAGCGATTTTCGTCGCCTTCAATTTAACTGTATCGCAAACAAAACAATTACAACAATTATTGCAAATTCTTTCGCAAAGGATTGCTTATCTAACCACGCCTCAGAAAATACCTTCTGGTAAAAATGATCAATTACCCCCAGCTGAATCAGGCATGCTTGGTCAGCGTCTTTCACCTGATTCATTAACCATTACTGTCGCCGTAGGTCACAGTCTATTTGATCAGCGCTTTGGGCTGTCAGAAAAAAAACCCAAAAAACTCATTCCCATGCCCCGCTTTCCCAATGATCGGCTGCAAAAACAATGGTGTGGTGGTGATTTATCTATTCAGTTTTGTGCCAATAGTCGCGAAAGCGTCATTTATGCTTTGCGTGACATCATTAGTCATACAAACAAATATATGATTCCCATATGGAAAATCGATGGTTTTTTGCCCGCGCGCGACATTGATAATCATACTACTGCAGTCAACCTGTTTGGATTTAAAGATGGTAGCGGCAATGCAGCCAATACCGATACCGCTAAAATGGATGAATTAGTATGGGTTACACAAAACAATAATGAACCAGCATGGTGTCTAGGTGGTAGCTATCAAGCCATTCGTCTTATCCGTTTCAACCTTGAGTTTTGGGATAGAACACCGCTTGAAGATCAGGAAAACGATTTTGGACGCTATAAGCACAGTGGCGCGCCAATGGGAATGAAACATGAGATGGACGATCCGCAAATGGATAAAGACCCTCATGGTGATCGTATTTTATTTGATTCGCATATGCGCCGGGCAGAACCGCGTATACCTGAGCGTCACGTGGCCAAATTACGGCGTCGCAGCTTCAGTTATTCACTCGGTGTATTGCCATCTGGTCAAATGGATATGGGTTTAATATTTGTAGCTTATCAAAATGATTTGAAAAAAGGCTTTATCGATACCCAGAACCGACTTAATGGCGAACCACTGGAACGCTATATTAAACCGTTTGGTGGTGGGTTTTATTTTGTGTTACCCGGTATAACTAAGGGCAATGAGTATCTGGGAAAAAAATTGATCGAAGCTTAATCTACTTTAAATAAATTTATACACATTGCGAACACATTTTGTTACTGCTTAATATCTACGTAATTATTTCGAACGCATTAAAAAGAATATTCAATCCAATTTTATCCATTGATTTGCATATTGACATGCCAATCAAATCTTATTGAATAAAATTATTTAGAAAATAGAACCTATAAAAAAAAACCTGTTGCATAGCAACAGGATTTTTTACCAGAAATTGATAATATCTTGTCTGACTCAAATCGATAAGATTTTATCCACAATTTCACGACTGTCTTTAGATAAGCCTTGATGCTGCTGAATACGTTGTAATTGTTGTTGCATCAAAATGCGTCGTTTTGAATCAAGTTTACTATAAAGATTGAAAGCCTGTACCAGACGCGAAGCAACCTGAGGATTAAACGCATCTATTAGCAGGATGTAATCAGTAATAAATTGATAGCCTTTGCCATCTTCTGCATGAAAATGGCGAATGTTTCGACTGAAACTGCCTAATAAGGAACGAACCTTATTCGGATTTTCCAGACTAAAAGCAGGATGTTCTAAAGCAGCCTTTACCTGAGATAAAGTATCTGCCCGCTGACTTGAGCCGATCAGATTAAAATATTTATCCATGACCAGATCATCTTTGGCATAGCGCTGTGCAAAGCGATCCAACAACTGATCACGACCAGTTTCAGGCAGATGATTAATCGCAGTTAACATCCCAAACTCATGAGTCATGTTGGTGGCACGTTGTTCATAGTCCTGCTGTATTTGTGTTAGCAGTGCCGAATTGGCCTGTACACCCCAACTTAGTAAGGTATTGTACAAACTTCGTATACCGGCTAAGTCTGGATAATATTCTTGCGCACATGGATGGCTGCTTTGCCGTTCCTGAGTTTCCGCCCAATCACGCCACTGCGCTAATGTATGTTCTATGGTGGTGGCCAAATTTTGTAATAATGCCTGGCGTGCTTGAACATATAAGCCTGGATCAATTTCCTGCGCATCTTCCCACAATTCAGACTCAGCCGGAATCTGCAAAAGTATGGCTTTAAAGGCTGGATCCAGATCTGCATTCATCGCTGCGGCAATGGCTTTAGCCAGTTCTACATGATGTGGAACCGGTTTACCTGCCTGAAGTGCCGCTACGTTGGCCGCAACAGCACGACGATATAATGTTTGCGCCGCTTCCCAGCGGGCAAATGGATCAGAATCATGCGCCAGCAGCAAAATCAAATCTTCATCATGATAAGGATATTCCAGTCTGACCGGCGCACTAAAGCCACGCAACAATGATGGCACGACATCCTGATTAACCTGATGCAGTACAAAAGTCTGCTCAGGTTGATTAAAAATTAAAACTGTTTCAGTAATCGTATTATTTTCACCGTCTAACTGAAATGACACTACACTACCATCACGACCCACCAGCCCCATTTTTATCGGAATCACCATTGCCTGTTTTTCAGTCATGTCTGGAGTGGGTGGAATAGACTGTTGTAAATGTAAAGTCAGCGTTTGTTTTTGATGGTCGTAAACGCCGCGTGCTTTTACCTGTGGCGTTCCAGCCTGACTGTACCACAACGCAAACTGATCCAAATTAACGCCATTGGCGTCTGCCATGGCAGCACGAAAATCATCACAGGTTACAGCCTGTCCATCATGACGTTGGAAATATAACTGCATGCCCTTCTGAAATCCTGCTTCTCCAAGAAGGGTGTGATACATGCGCACCACTTCCGCCCCTTTTTCATAAACCGTTAAGGTATAAAAATTATTCATTTCTTCATAAGAAGCTGGGCGAACTGGATGTGCCATCGGACCACTGTCTTCGGCAAACTGCATGCTGCGCAAAACCCGCACATTTTGAATTCGCCGTACTGCTCTGCTGGCACGATCGGCTGAAAATTCCTGATCGCGGAAGACGGTTAAACCTTCCTTAAGTGATAACTGAAACCAGTCCCGACAGGTCACACGATTACCTGTCCAATTATGGAAATATTCATGTCCGATCACCGCTTCTATGGCTTCAAAATCTGCATCGGTGGCCGTATCGCTACTGGCGAGCACATATTTAGTATTAAAGATATTCAGACCTTTGTTTTCCATGGCACCCATATTAAAGTCACCCACAGCCACAACCATGAAAATATCCAGATCGTATTCCAGATTAAACCGCTCTTCATCCCATTTCATTGCCTGCTTAAGTGATTCAAGTGCAAAGCCAGCTTTCGCCTTGTCTTCTGGACGGGTGTAAAACTTTAAAGCAACCTTTCTACCACTTTTCGTGGTAAAACTTCCTTCCAGAACAGATAATTGACCAGCTACCAGTGCAAACAAATAGCTAGGTTTAGCAAATGGGTCTCGCCAGCATACCCAGTGTCGTCCATTACTGAGTTCACCACTATCGAGTAAATTACCGTTAGACAACATCACGGGATAGCGTTTCTTATCCCCAATAATGGTCGTGGTAAACTGACTCATCACATCTGGGCGATCCAAATAATAAGTTATTTTGCGAAAACCTTCTGGCTCGTTTTGGGTATAAAGATTATTACCAGACTCATACAGCCCCATTAAAGTTTTGTTCTGATCGGGGTATAGGCGTGTGGTTAGTTCCAGTTGAAACGGTTCATCCGGCACAGTATGAATGGTCAGCTTTTCATCTTCAACATTATATTCATATGGACACAAAGCCTTGCCATTAATCACCACTTGTAACAATTTGGCACTGCCATCTAGCACCAATGGCTGCTGTGACTTTTTCGGCACGATACTCATGCGATTAAGCACATTGGTGTAAAAACTCTCTATCGTAAAAGTCAGACTGATAGTAGGAATGGCAAATTCTGGTGCCTGATAATCCTTAAGATAATGAACTACCTTTTTTTCATTCATATACATACCCTTTTATTTAACTTCGTGTCCATTGTATGGGTTAACTGCCTATTATCAACCAATGTCAGCAGCCGGATATCGCCCTACTTTAACATGATTTCAAGCCCGATCAAGCAGAAAAACTGCCTCTAACAGTCATAATGAAGTACTTAGCAAACATGAGTATTAATTATATCAATCAGTGCATTATTCTGACGATAAGGCCAGAAAATTTCTCCCTTCCTACCCTTCAAAGCCATATCTCTTTACCAAAGACTATTGTTTAATATGCCTGCAACCTTAATTAACCATAATATTCATAATCGTCATTAGCCTTCCATCATCAACTGATCATCTGACTCAATAATCTGACATTGAGCTAACAACTTGTTTTTATGCACATCATTTTATAAAAATAGCAAACTTTATATGTTGCTCATCAAGTTTGACAGCCAAAATAGAATTTATTTAATGACCTTAAAACAATGCCAATAAAGATTTTAGCGGGATTTGGATCAACACAGCTGAGAAACATGACATCCGAGATTTGGCTGAACACCCGCCAGCCAAAACAGGACACATTAAGCATAAAATAGGTCAAAACCAAGCTTAAAGCAGCAAAATAAAATTTTATTGGCACTGTAAAAATATTGTTATAAGCTTACAGGTTTCTATTAATCAGTGTCACATCAAACCAAGATATGTTTCATCGTGTAAACCTCGTTTGTCACCCTTACACCCTCGTAACATCTATTCTTAATGATTAAGCCTCTCCCATCTTCACTTATTTTCAAGGATATCTCATGAATAAGGAAATACAATGAGCAGACAGCCGGAATTAAAACGCACATTGAAAAACCGCCATCTGCAACTGATCGCTATTGGCGGCGCAATAGGTACCGGTCTTTTCATGGGTTCGGGTCGTACCATCAGTTTAGCAGGTCCGTCTGTCTTGTTTGCCTATATCATCATTGGTGCTTTTTTATTTTTCGTTATGCGCGCCATGGGGGAATTACTGTTACATAATTTACAGTATAAATCCTTTGTCGATTTTACCGCGGATATCCTTAACCCTACCGTCGGTTATTACGTTGGTTGGTCTTATTGGTTCTGCTGGGTGGTGATTGGCATGGCTGATATCGTGGCGATTACCGGCTATACTCAATTTTGGTGGTCGGATGTTCCACTATGGTTACCGGGCATTTTGAGCATTGCCATATTATTGGCTTTAAATTTATTGTCTGTGAAACTATTTGGCGAACTTGAATTCTGGTTTGCTTTAATTAAAGTGTTAGCAATACTGGCATTAATAGTCTGTGGAGGTTATTTAATATTTAGTGGATTTGTCAGCTCATCAGGCACTAAAGCGCAAATTAGTAATCTATGGACACACGGTGGCTGGATGCCTCATGGCTGGTCTGGATTTTTTGCCGCCTTTCAAATTGCCATCTTTGCGTTCGTGGGCATTGAACTTGTTGGTACAGCCTCTGCCGAGACCGATGATCCCTATAAAACCTTGCCGCAAGCTATTAACAAAATACCCGTGCGAGTGATCGTGTTTTATGTACTAGCATTATCCATTATCATGACCGTCACTCCATGGAATATGGTTGCTCCTGATCGTAGCCCTTTTGTTAATATGTTTACCATGATTGGCATTGGTGCGGCAGCGACGATTATCAATTTTGTAGTATTAACCTCAGCTTTATCCTCCGCCAATAGTGGGATGTATTCCACAGGCAGAATGTTATATGGTCTGTCTAAAAACGGGGTTGGACCTCGCGTTTTTGCCCGCTTATCGGCTCAAGGAGTGCCGCAAAACGGCTTGTTATATTCCTGTGCTATGCTGTTAATTGGCATAGTATTGCTGTATGCAGAAGGGAATGTGATGAAAGTGTTCACCATCGTGACCACTGTGTCCAGCATCTGCTTTATATTTGTTTGGGCAGTAATATTAATCGCCTATCTACGCTACCGACATATCTATCCACAGGCACACGCCAAATCATCTTATAAAATGCCTTGTGGGATTCCAATGTGCTATGCCTGTCTTATTTTCTTTGCTTTTACGCTATACCTCTTCAGTCAGGATAAAGATACTTTAACAGGTCTGCTCGCTACCCCATTCTGGTTTTTTCTACTGACACTATTTTTACCCGTGTTTAAAAAACAATTGAAAAAACCGATCGTGTTGGCAACAGATTCAGAAAGCCCTACTGATCAGACATTTAATGAATCTCATGAATAAATAACACATTCTATACTTTTCAACTGATCATCGAAATAAAAAAGCTAAGACATGAATATGTCTTAGCTTTTAGTTTTAGCATATAAAAACCGAAATGAATTCAAACCTACACAATCAGTGCTCAACCCAGCTTAGTGCATCGAATTGAGACCAGATATGCTACTGGCCTGAATGCATTTTAATCCTGTGCCCGAGCTGTCTATCAATATGCAATCAGCTCAATGATACCATTGAGCTGATTAAAAACCTTTTATAGAAATTCGGGATCAGGTTTTTTGGTCAAACGATTACGTAAATCGCGGCGGAAAACTTCAATAGTCCACATCCATAACAGTGTACCAATAAGCTCAGAAAACAGCTCATCAAATGGCAGATTCCAAGCGGCAGGAGACAGATTCAAAATAGGCAGCACAATACCATGGAAAAGAATGGTTACTCCAATACCAAACGCTAAACCCTGCCAAAGTTTTACTTTAGGAAAAATTTCTGCTGCAACACAGTACAAGACCGCCCAAACAATAGAAAACAAAATGTGGACCAAACTACCTCCCCAGTTGATCACCTGATCAGAATACGTGTACACCAAATTATGAATATCAATGCCCATATCCTGAATCATCTGAATAGGTGGAGCGATACGGTCTGGGGTACGTGGTGGCATAATGCCTTCCGTACCTGACTTAACAAATGCAGAAATCAGTCCGCCCATAATACCGGCAAAAAATGCCACGCCATAATGACGTGCCTCGGGTTTGGTTCTAACAAATAAATTAAACATTATTTAAATCCTCTCAGAATATATATATATTAACAATTAAGCTAACTTTTTCTGTTATATTTAATTATGGTTAAGATTTTACCCCTGAATTTATTTAAAATGCAAATAGATTAACTTGGGTCAATCAGATTTAAATTGATAATTTTAATGTTAAATATCGATAATATTTATGTTATTATGTTTATATGATTCATTTTATTATATTTAGTAGCTCGGGGAATATCTAGCTGAATAATGGTGATGCTTAGTTAGCTTAAGACTTTATCATTAAGATAATAATAAATAATATTATTTTAATCTATACTTAATTATCTACAATCCATCTCTGCGCAGAGATTCAATGTTTAACTTGTCTTGAACGTAAACAACAGACATGAACTATATAAAAGGAGCATGTTGCCCTTATGATTTTGCTTTACGATTTTTGCTCATTGGCGGTCTAAAAATGATCTTAGCTACACTATGCCCATAGGGGTTTTCACTTGCTTTAGACCACATTCTGCAACACTGTTATTTCATACTCTCTTGAGTTACTGGTTTTATTTGAGTCATTTTTGAGAAATAAACTTATTGCTGTTCGAATAGCTTCCGTTTTGGCTATGGAAACTCAATTGCCCCAGTATCTATTTCTTTTACTTCATACCCCATAATCATCATAAACTGAGAACTTAGCAAACATAATCCTTGTGATACAACGATGGCTTTGTACACTTTTTCCTCCATCGCAGCATATCAAACTCCTACATCCCAATCTAGCCAACCACAGCATATAAACAATTGATCTTTGAAATATAGTGTTGTTCTCACCCACCAATTTGCGCCAGCCTTACCTTATTTTTTACCACCATATATGCAATCACATGACTTCCGTCTAAAGAGCGAAATATTTATTGACACACTTAGTTCAGACTTTCATTTATGTGCTTTGAAAATCATGGAGTAGAAATATAGCGCTGAATAGGCGTGCAAGTTTTGAATGATATAGACTTGAACAAATTCAATGCAATTTTGAACCACAATAATAAGTCAGCAACCATACAACATTGCTTTTTATCGACTGGCAGATGGATAAATAGCGCATGAAATCATCATCGCTTTGATATGTGACGATACAAACTAATTCTATTTATCATGATAAAAGTCATCCTTATTAACGTTTACGATGCTTAATGGACGCCGAAATAATCAGCTTTTGTAGCCAGGGGATGATATGGTTAACCCTAATGAACCCCACATCTTTTTGGGTTGAATCGTTAATCTGACCCGTCCACTTATCTTGACTAAAAATCTAAGCCACAGAAGACCAATAATCTATATGGTTTTTTTATGATCAACACCTTTTTTAGTATTTTAAAATATTTCATGCTATCGGTTGCTGCATAATTTAAGCATTATTCTGTTTATTTTACTTATATTAAACAAACATAATCCTCTGTATAACATTGATTTCATATATAAATTACCCTTGAACAATTATTTTTGAACAGATTGCATCAATTAAATAAGGAAAATGAAAAGACTGAGAATCAAATACCATATTGATAATGATTATCATTATCAATATAATGATGATGAGTCTGATTATTTGAAATCGAAGTTATGCCAAAACCTACGCCTATCAGCTTGGAAGAGATTAATAACACCGTACGTATTCCGGACGCTAAGTCAGGTTTTTTCCGCAAACTATGGGCTTTTTCAGGTCCTGGCGCTTTAGTTGCTGTAGGTTATATGGATCCGGGAAACTGGATTACCTCCATACAAGGAGGAGCACTATATGGTTATTTGCTCTTATCCGTTATCTTAATTTCCAGCCTTATAGCCATGCTGTTGCAAGCGATGTGTGTAAAAATAGGCATCGTTACCGGAATGGATCTGGCGCAAGCCACCAAAACACTGGTTGGCAAAAAAACTTCTTATTGTTTATGGATCACCACAGAATTAGCCATAATTGCCACCGAAATAGCAGAAGTGATCGGCGGAGCAGTAGCATTAAATCTGTTATTTAAAATTCCCCTATTGATCGGCGTTTTATTAACCGTATTAGATGTCTTCATTCTGTTGTGTTTAATGCAATTTGGTTTCCGCAAAATCGAAGCGATCGTTTTTTGTCTGATCGCAACCATTTTCATTATTTTTGTTTATGAAGTAGTTAGAGCGTCTCCGGAATTCAGTCAGATTATGAATGGATTTATTCCTAAGCGTGATATTTTCACTGCCACCATCAAAGGACATGATTCAGCTTTAATGTTGGCACTGGGGATCGTGGGTGCAACAGTGATGCCTCATAACCTCTATTTGCATTCATCCATCGTACAAACCAGAAAATATAACCGAACCAACAAAACCAGCCTGAAAGAGGCCATTAAATATGCCACCCTTGACTCCAACATCCAATTAACCTTCTCATTTTTAATCAACTGTTTGCTACTAATTCTCGGTGCTACCCTTTTTTATGGAAATAACCCCGATGATCTAGGCCGATTCACCCAGCTCTATGATGCTTTAAAAAACCCGCACATAGTGGGCACAGTAGCCAGTTCAACCATGGCTACCCTGTTTGCCGTTGCTTTGCTCGCTTCAGGTCAAAACGCAACCATTACTGGAACACTGACTGGACAGATAGTGATGGAAGGATTCATCAATTTATCCGTACCGCTATGGGTCAGAAGAATCATCAGCCGTGGTTTAGCCATAACACCAGTCATTTTATGTATCTATATATGGGGGGATAGAGAAAATATTGTCGAGAATTTACTGGTTTATACTCAGGTTTTTTTGAGTATTGCCCTACCTATATCCATGATTCCTTTAATCCTACTCACATCCAATAAACACAAGATGGGTGATTTCGTAAACAGTCAGTTGACCATGATCGTCGGTTGGGTGGCCACAACAGTACTGATCATTCTCAATGTCGAATTAATTTACGAAACAATCCAGTCACTATTTTAAATAGACGGAAAATCACAGACAGTAGTAAATTAACTTAAAAGCTAATCATTCATTGCCTCAAGCTGTATTGGATACCTGAAGCCAACCATAGCCGGAAAATTTTTCCGCAGATAAAATCAGATTTTGCACAAACAATATTAGAAACTGAATGTATTTATCACCATTATCAATTTGAGCTGATCAAGCAAAATACCTTGATGTATTTTAAAACTAACGCTATTTATTCTCCATACTATTATTGCTAAACTGATTTTACATAGCATTATCAGTTGAAATATTTAACTTACTACTCATCTTATTGAAATAAAAGCCTGACACGTATTATCTGAATAATAGTGCTAGGCTAAATATTCGTTATCGTTTAAGTTTCCTAATCGTTTTTTCGTGTTGAAGTTTTATCCAAGCTAGTAAAACAGATGTCAAAAATTTTTCCTCTTCACCCTAAACATCCGGAACGTATCTGCTGGGGCTGTGACAAATACTGTCGTCAGGATGATCTGTTGTGCGGTAATGGCTGCATTCGCATTCCCCATCCGTGTGAAGATTTTGGTAAACAGTGGTATTTGCATGGAGACTGGTCAGGATTACTTTCAGAAAAACAGCGTGCGCAGATTGCAGCAGAGCAACAAGCTCAATCGCCCGAACCTGAATCCGACAAAACCACCAAACCACACATTAAATTAGCTCTGAAAAAATAATTATCAGATTCAATTGATTGGCTGAAGCGAAAAGTGATCAGGTGGATTAAGTCTAAATATTTAGCACATAATCTGAGAGACCTGCATCAGCCTAATGAATCAATTAATCGCTAATTGCAGAACAACGCTTTAGGCTGTTGGGTTCAGTTTGATTTTTTTTAGCCCAAATAGTTACCTTGGCTTCTAAGCCTCGGCTTAATACTCTCTGTATTATGGTTATTTTTGAATCTGTGCATGGAAACCGCACCAATATAGTATTTGTATTACAGTAGCTAATCTCTAATGTGATCAAGTTTGATGATTACCATGCCAGTACATTGAGTTTAGAGCAAAAGGTTAAGTAGCGTGATCATCCTGAGCTGTAAAACACTACTTGACCCAATGATCAAGAAAATGAGTCTCACTTTATAATGATATTAACCAAACAGTACAAACATAAGTAAAATCGCCTGTTTCTCACACAGGCGATTTTTTTGGTATTACAACTTCCTCATTTCTACAATATGTCCTTGTATACTTGGCTTTTTTTCGGATATTAAGTCCGTTTGCTAAACTGTAATTTATCAAGCAGAAATAAGCAAGAAACTATAACTATAATCTCAGAAAAACCCATTTACTACTTTTTTTTAACGGATATTGATTTTTTATTTCATGCTTTTTGATAATTAACCAGTTTAATTGCTTTAATGTAAAAAACAGGTGATGCTATATCACCTGTTTTTTAAGTTGGCTAACTAAATAATTAGTTATTTCAACCTGTTAATTCATTTGTGTCGCCTGAATTGCTGTCAATGCAATGGTATAGACAATATCTTCAATCAACGCACCACGGGACAAGTCATTGACTGGTTTATTCAAACCTTGCAACATGGGTCCAACACTCAATACATGTGCGCTACGTTGAACTGCTTTATAGGTGGTATTACCCGTATTCAGATCAGGGAAAACAAACACAGTAGCCTGACCAGCTACTTTGCTGTCTGGAGCCTTCTGTTTGCCCACACTGGGTACACTGGCCGCATCATATTGCAATGGTCCATCAATATCTAAGTCACCACGTTTTTGCTTCGCTAACGCTGTGGCTTCTTTAACCGTATCAACATCCGCACCGCTACCAGATGAACCAGTAGAATAAGATATCATGGCTACTTTAGGATCGATACCAAACGCTTTGGCTGAATCAGCAGACTGAATAGCAATGTCAGCTAACTGTTCGGCAGTCGGATTAGGATTAACGGCACAGTCACCATAAACCAGAACCTGATCAGGCATCAACATGAAGAACACACTAGATACCAGACTGGCACCTGGCGCGGTTTTAATCAATTGCAAGGCTGGGCGAATGGTATTGGCTGTAGTATGTACCGCACCAGACACCAGACCATCCACATCACCGGTAGCCAACATCATCGTACCCAATACCACCGTATCTTGTAATTGCTGTTCAGCTTGTTCAGGAGTTAAACCCTTGCTCTTTCTTAATTCAACCATCGGAGCAACATAACGGGCACGGATGCTGTCTGGATCAATAATTTCTAGAGAAGATGGCAAAGTAATGCCTTTAGCTTTAGCGACTTCTTCTACTTCTGATTGTTTTGCCAGCAGAACACAACGGGCAATGCCTTTAGTTTCACAGATGGCAGCGGCGGCAATAGTACGTGGCTCATTACCTTCTGGTAAAACGATGCGTTTGTTTGCTTTGCGAGCGCGATCCATCATCTGATAGCGGAAAGCGGCCGGAGACAAATGCTGGTTAACTGGTTTAGCCAATTCACGGCACAATAAATCTGCATCCAACTGTGCAGCCACAGCCTGAGCAACAGTGCTTACCTGCCCCACTTCAATTGAAGTTGCCACAGCGGTAACCGCACCCAGACAATCTAACTGTTTGCCATGCTGAGCCAAAACACTTTTAACTTCATCGACAAAGCCTGATGGTAAAGCTACAGCAGAAGTTAGAATAAAACCACTGATTTCAGTATGGCCAAAAGAATAATCATATGCAGACAGCAACAATTCAGCTGCTACTGTAGCTGATGTTTTATCCGCAACGGCAGCAATCAGAATAACGCGAGCATTCAAAGCTGCGGCAATTTTCACATTCTGTGCTGGCAGATAGCTGCGGCCCGCTTCAGGAACCACGCCTTCAACCACCACTACTTCATGCGCAGCCTGCGCTACTTGGTCAAAAGTGGCAACAAAACCTTCAATAGCATCATCAGCCCGACCTTGATAAACCTGCTCATCCAGTTTGGTCAAGGACAAAGGTTCAGGCATAGTTTGACCCAAAAGCCCTTGCACCAAAGCAGCTGTTTGATCAGCAACATCAGCACTTACCGGCTTGAAATACAGCGGAGTGTGTTTTTTCAGAGCAAAGGTTTGTGCAACACCCAGACCAATAGCGGTCAATCCGTTTTGTGCCCCTGTTGGCACCAGCAAAAATTGCGGCATAACTATCCTTTTCATTTAATAACAACAGCAGCCTAAGCTGCACTTTTTTATCATCTCTTATTATAGATCAATTCAGAGCATCACATCATTGAATAACATCAATATCAACGCTAAAAAACGACAAAATCCATTGAACCCTAGACATGGCTAACTTGAATGCTGATCAATACAAAACAGTATAGACAGCCGGATACCGTGTACTGGCAGCGGCGGACAAATGCATCAACCTATCATGCAGATCATTTATACCAAAATATGGTTTTATCTTGATAGAGGATTTATGCTACTTCATCATCTATTCTGTCTGAATATATTACGCATAATTGCACTTGAAGTGGCAGATGACCTCCAAATTAATTAGTCCATAAGCTACTAAACTGGGCTAACCCGTTTTCCTTACGTTCCTGGCAACATGACGAGCGCAAAAAATGACCGCTACAAATAAAATCACCTTAAAATAATTTCCACCGCCCTTTGCTCTGTACAGACTAACTAATCATCATCTACTCAAACCAAATTTAAAGAGAAGATTGCATCTCCAGCAACATTAAGCTTATACCTTAATGAAAACAGCCTTGTTGATATCCGAAAAGTATTCAGTTATCAACAAGGCTGGGTGAACAGACCATGGCTTAAATCGAATATTGCCACAGCCCGTTTCATTAGGCTTACCGTGTTAATGGACGGCTGTGCCAATCTAATTCATCTGCAAGGATAAAGATTTACATCTTACTCAGTTCAGAAGATACATATTTTATTTCATCTTTAATGTTCGACCACAAGTCTTCACGAGCCTGCCCCTCCAATTTAGCCTGACTCAGTAAACTATTTTTGGTGTAGGGTTTGTATTTGGCAGGAGCTTTCCGATCAAACCAGCAACGGGTTTCCGAAGATAGACTTTTACCATAATAATCCTTGTTCAAATAATATAATCCTTTCATCCGAACAGTAGCTTTGATGGTCGACCTATTAACGGTTTTCTGACAGTACTCAGTAAAAGCAATATTTTTCATTACCGGTCGATCAACCATATTACCCTGTCCATCATCAACTTTCTCTGTTCCAACCTTAATATTATCGTGCCGTGTCATTGATTGAACGTTGTCACGTTTTTGTTGGTAATCTTTTTTGGTGGTGAGGTTAATGACCAGATTAGCTTGCTCGGGGGATGAAACAAAATCAATATACCATTCGCGCAACTCTCTACGAATGTTCTCACTGTAAACAGACTCTGCATCAATATAAATTTTGATTCGTCCTTGACGATAGTGACTCGAAGCCAGTTGAGCCGCGTCTAGGTATGGCCCATACTGGCGGTACACTTCCACAGCGCTGTTAAAATATGAAGCGGCTAGGCGATGATCTTTAAACAGCTTGGCTTTTTGACTGACTGTTTTCCCCATTTGATAATTTGCTTGAGCTTCCAAAGTACGCCATTTTTTTTCATAAAAAGCGGCTTGTTTGACGCTGTCTTTGTAATTTCCTAGAGGTTTATAAACTTGCTGTGCTTTCTGAAAATTGATCACGGCTTGTTTATAATTTTGATTTTTCACGTCATTTTGTGCGGCACGATAAAACTCTTCAGCAGCCGTTGTATAGTATAAGTTCTGACTTTCTTCCGCACGCTTAGCAATGTCCTTGTAATTAAAATACTTGATCCCTTCTCGATATTCCTTTGCTTTGCGTAGATAATCCTGACTATTACCTACCACAATATTGTCCGCTTTATCATAATACTGGGAGGCAATACTCTGTTTTAAATTTTCCTCAGGATACTGCTTTAAAAAATCCTCAATAAAGTTACTATAGCCTCGTCCGCTTAGCTTCTGTTGCATCGTCAATAACAATTTATAATTTCTAATTTTTTCGTCATAGTTTTGTGCATGCGCTTGGTCAATATTTTTTTGTGCCATCTGTGACACCTTAGTCACCGTATTTTTTAGATAATCTACATCCTTTTGTTTCCATTCCTTGTTTTTTTTCTTCAAACGCTCACTTTTGGCATTATAGTTCTGCGCCAAAATTTTAATTCCACCAGAATAATCGCCTTGATTAAACTTATCTTCTGGGTTGTCGAAGAACAAGGAACAACTTGCCAATAAAATACTTAACGTAATGACAAATAATTTCTGCATTGAACACTCCGATTTATTAATAATTTTTAATAAGTGCAAAGAAAAGAAAACATATATTATCATTTAATAACTTAAATAACAATAACTATAGTTACTTTATTTCTACAATAATCCTAATCCCTGCTAGATGAATTTGCGTTCATGCAGCAAAATTTTTAAAGATATTTTCTATTAAACAGCAAAAAAATCGTCTGCTTCACCGCAGATACGTTAAAATGAACTTTCCCATTATTTCCAGCCAGATCTAGCTCAAATTATCTTTTTTGATTTAGATAAAAATCAGATAATGTTATTGAAAAAAAATAATCCTTATTACGATCCTAGCAAACCTCACCATACTCCTGATGGATTTTGTAATCCGCAACCTATCATGATTAAGCAGCGTGATGTATTTCGATGGAATTGGGAAAGATTTTCACAACGCTTACCTAAACCGCCCAAACAAGGATATGCGGAGTTTGCCCGTCATTGGTATCAACAGCCTGATTTCAATTTACCGGATAATCGGCTTTGGTGGATCAGCCATGCAACCATTTTATTGCGTCTAAGAGACTGCACCATTATTACTGATCCGGTATTTTCACAACGGGTTTCCCCCGTTTCATTTATCGGACCCAAACGGCGCACACAACCGGCCGCCACCATTGACGAGTTACCGGATATCGACGTGATTGCTCTATCACACAACCACTATGATCATCTGGACAGAGCCAGCATTATTCAGTTAGCACGACGCTTTCCGTCAATTACGGCTGTTGTCCCTTTGGGACTAAAACCAAAAATGCTCAACATGGGCGTCAAAAATGTCATTGAACTGGATTGGTGGGAGTCGGCGAACTGCAAAGGGATTCACTTCCATTGCGTGCCTGCTCAACACTGGAGCCAGCGCGGTATATTTGATCGTAACCAAAGTTTATGGTGTGGCTGGATAATGCAGGTGGCTGAATCATTTACCTACTTTAGTGGTGATACCGGATTTAACGAATTTATGTTTCAACAGATTGCTGCTCGCTTTCCGCGCATAGACATGGCGGCTATCCAGATTGGCGCTTATGCCCCGCGCTGGTTTATGCAAAACCAGCACATTGATCCGCAGCAGGCAGTGGAAATCTTTAAAATACTCCATTGTCGTCATGCCATAGGTATGCATTGGGGGGCTTTTGAATTGGCTGATGAGCCATTAGACGAACCGCCACAATTACTGGCTGAAGCCTGCGCTCAGCAGCAAATTCCTTGTGGCAAATTCGAAAGCATTCGAATGGGCGCCAGCCGACCAATCAGTACTTAAACATCTCAGTTAGCTGAATATTTGCACCCCGTATAGCTGAAAATTAGCAATACAATAGTCATTAAACTTTCATATGCAAATTAAATAAACGCTTTAAACCCTAATTTACCGTGTGTTTTGCTATAGATATTGAAATCATTTAATGTATTAGCAAATACTTCACCAGATGCTCAAGGTATTAATAAGTCCTGTATTCCAACGGCAACCATTGCAATCATTTATGATGATCAGAGTTGATAAGCAATATGATTAACAACCATCAATGATCATATTTTTAATGTCACACAACATTTAATCATGAAGATAAATATTATTTGCACTGCGCTAACGATGGGATAAATCAACATCTGAATCATCTTCAATGACTCAATGTTCAACATGAGATTTTGAAAAAACAATTAGCTTCAACTATATGATCAACTGTCACCTTAATTGGCTGAATGATTAAATTAATTTAGATGATCTACCAAAATGGGTAGCCATACCATTTATGGCTGCCTTTTTGGTAACAACATTTGAGTTGCTAGTTTTGACTGTTATCTTGAGCATCCAGACTCAAAAAATCTTGAGAAAGATAGTTAAAACAATCGAAGTGGGTTTGCTATTGAATCGGTCAATTTTTTTTCAGCACATGGTAGTTAAGATTATTGTCGGGACAAAAATAATGTTTTTCCTCTAGAAGCAGGCGCAGCAACGATTATAGAAAAGATAAAACAGATTTTTAATATTCTGCTGATCCCCTCGGCATGAAGGATATACCCTAAGAAAAATGAAATCAGCGAAGTTGATTTGGCTGATTTTTGCCAATGTTCCTCAGGCATAAAGATGAAATTATGCCCAAGGATAGATCACGCCAGACTTAATACGTTTAATATCAAAAAGAAAATTATACGTGGTGATACAGTTCGGTCATCATCTGATTGAATTCTTCACGAAAATCAGCACTGACGTAGGGTCTGAGTAAACTTAAAGTTTGATAAGTGCCTCGGTATTTTGAGGCTTCTGTCAAAGAGGGTGCATATAAAGCACTGTCATAGTCACACCAGTACTTGGTAATTAACCAAATATTAACCGCCATGTCTTTGCGCGCTGTTTCATCAGTCTGAATCAAACCGATATCAGTTAAATGTTGCAACATATTAAGCAACATAGGTGATACCTGAACACGGGTAAATTTATTGTGTTCGCCCAATAATTCAGCACTGCGCGATAGCATCGCATTTAAATCACTGAACAAAAACCGGTACTGCCACATGACATCATATACACCAAACATATAGTTTTTGATGGCTTCGGTGGTTTGTGGCGGTGCTGCCTGCAATAAATAACGCAACAGTTCTTCACTATAACGTTTAAACAGCTGCATGATGATTTCATCTTTATTGCGGAAATGATAATACAGATTACCAGGACTGATCCCCAGATACGAAGCAATATGATTAGTAGTGACGTTACGTTCCCCTTCTTCATTAAACAGCTTCAAACTGGCGTCAATGATGCGGTTATAGGTATTCGGGCGTGATCCTTTGACCATTAGATTTTTCTTTCAATTATCTATCTTCATTCGGTGGTGGGAATGTATTACGGTTCATACCATATATACTGCTCAAGCTCTCAATGCCTCATCAAGATTGGGGCAGCCAAACTGGTTCTGTTTCCAGTTGCACCGCAAAACGTTTAGCCACACAAGCACATATGTATTGTGCCAGCGCTACCACATCGGCTGCGGTAGCCTGATTTTTATTAACCAGCACCAAAGCTTGTCGATCATGCACAGCCGCGCCACCTAACTGATGGCCTTTTAGCCCGCACTGGTCGATTAACCAGCCTGCAGCCAGTTTGATACGCCCGTCAGATTGTGGATAATGCGGCATATGAGGATTCTGCTCTAATAATACTGCTGCTGCTTGGGCATTTACAATTGGATTTTTAAAAAAACTACCTGCATTTCCGAGTAATCGCGGATCTGGTAATTTATGGCGACGAATATCGCAGATTGCCTGAGCAACTATGGCTGCATTGAGAGGTTGATTTTGCGCCAGCTCATTGGCCTTTTGTTCCAAATCGCCATAATGAAGCTGGGGTTTAAAATGACGTGAAAGCGCAAATTGTACTGAGGTAATGACATATCGTTTACCGGCAGCATGCTTAAAAATACTGTCTCGATAGGCAAAATGACAGTCATCCGCCTTCAGCCATACCCACTGTTCTGTCATCAGATCAAAACAATGAACCGCCGCAATACACGATTGAACTTCAACACCATAAGCACCGATATTCTGTACCGGAGCAGCCCCAACTGTGCCGGGAATGAGACTTAAGTTTTCCAACCCACTCCAGCCTTGAGCAACGGTGTATTGCACAAAATCATGCCAGTTTTCCCCAGCTGCTGCTTCGACCAGTACTTTGTCGCCATCATCAGCCATCAGCTGAATACCACGATTTGCCATGCGCACCACCAAGCCTGGGTAATCAGCGCAAAACAAAATATTACTGCCACCGCCCAGCCACAGCACCTGCTGTGCATCGTATTCCGGTAAAGCCAATATATCTTTTAATTGATTTTTATCCGTCAAAGTGACCAGAGCCTGAGCCCGTACAGGCAAACCAAAAGTATGCAGGGCTTGTAAATCAGCATCATAACTGACTTTAATCATGATTCTCTTTCGCTATGCTGATGGACCAATGACTGACTTTTTCGGTTCAGATACCACACTAAGGCAACTGCTGCTCCAGTTAAAGCGATCACCAACGCTAACCAGAAACCATAGAGTGCCATATTGAAATACAAACCAAACAAACAGCCAATCCCTAACCCCAGTCCCCAAAATGTAATCGCATGGATGACCATCGGTACTTTGATCAGTTTATAGCCACGCAATGCATAAGAAGCGATAGTTTGGGTGGCATCAGAGAGCTGGAAAATTGCCGCAAAAATGAGCAATGTTCCGCCTAACACAATTACATCCTGTTCTTGTGTAAACAACCCTATCCAGAAATGGCGGAATATCAACAACATCACACCGGTACAGCAAGCGCCAATCAACCCCATCACCAGCCCTACGCCAGAGACAAAGCGCGCGCGTACCCAATTATTAGCCCCAACAGCCTGTCCCACACACACTGCCAGAGCAATACCAACACTTTGTGGAATCATATAAATCAGCGAAGTAATATTGATGACCACCTGTTGCGCAGCAACCTGCGTTACCCCGAATCGAGCAATCAACGCCACAATAAACGTAAACAAACTCACTTCCAGAAAAAACGATAACCCAATTGGAATGCCCAGCAGCAATACTGCCCATTGTGCGCGCCAATTTGGCCACTCAAAACGGGCAAACAAGCCAAAAGGAGCAAAAAAACGCTGACGAACAATATAGATACCCAACACAATAGCGTTAAACCAAAAACAAATTGCCGAAGCCAGACCACAACCTGCACCACCCATAGCGGGCAGGCCAAATTTTCCATACACAAATACATAATTAAGAGGAATATTCAGCAACAAAGCAATCAGACTGACGATCATAATAGTCTTTGGTTTGTTTAAAGAAGAAGCAAAGGCATATAAAGAACGATGAATCATCGCTGCCGGCAAACCCAGCGAAATAAAAAACACAAATTGACCAAATGTTTGGGTGACATACTTTCCCATATTAAAATACGCTTGCAATGGCGAAATCAACGCCCAAAGCAAAAGCATGCCTAAAACACCTAAAAACAACCCAAACCACAGACCTTGCCGTCCTTGTTCACCGATTTCAGTCGTTTTTCCCGCACCGTATAACTGCGCCAAAATTGGTTGCAAAGCAGCCATCACACCTAATAATGTTATATACAAAGTGGTAAAAACGTTAGAACCCAAAGCCACACCAGCCAGATCGTTGGCACTGGCATGTCCGGCCATCATGGTGTCCACCGCACCGACACCCACCTGAGCAGCTTGAGCAATCAGAATGGGCAGAGCCAGTCGCACCAAACGGCGGCATTCATTCAGCAGTTCACTTCTGCTATGCTCATTCAATTCAAATAACATGTCTCACCTACCAATAATTACAGCTTAATATTTTTTCAGCACCGTTACGACATCACAGCAACGCTGACACATTCAGCAAAAACAGGCTGCCTGAATCATTCAGACAGCCTGTTCCAGCAAAAAAGACTTATGCGCGTTTGCGGAACTCAAAAGTGCGAGAATCAATTTCTACTTTATCACCATTTTCAACATAAGCGGCCACCTGAATTTCGGCACCACCAACCAGACGTGCATTTTTCATCACTTTTCCAGAAGTATCACCTTTTACAGCTGGTTCAGTGTATTCTACTTCACGAACAATGATGGTTGGCAATTCCACAGAAATAGCACGACCATCATAGAACGTTACTTCACATTTTTCTTCCATGCCGTCAACAATAAACTTGATTGCATCACCAATATTCTCAGCTTCTACTTCATACTGATTGAATTCATCATCCATAAACACATACATCGGATCAGCAAAATAACTGTAAGTACACTGTTTGCGGTCCAATACCACCACATCGAACTTCTCATCAGCTTTATAAACTGTTTCAGTAGCAGCACCAGTCAACAGATTTTTCAGTTTCATTTTTACCACGGCAGCATTACGACCGGATTTATTGTATTCGGATTTCTGCACCACCATTGGATCATTGCCCACCATAAATACATTACCCGGGCGCAATTCTTGTGCGGTTTTCATGTGTACACTTCCAATATAGAATTAATAATTAATAAGTATATTATTTTAGCGGAATTTGCCTAAATCTGGCTAGCCTTTCCATGGCACTACTGTGCAAATGCAGCGAATCCGACCAAGTTGAAGCTGCATTTACCCAATTTTGCCATTCAGAACGCAGATTCTGCCACAACCTCAAACGTAACGATTCCGACAAATGTTCGCCTCCATTCAAATCTGCCGACAAAGCAAGAACTGCTTCACGCACAGAAGCCGGCCAGTTTATTGACGCCTTGTGCCAGTAAGCATCCAGTTTTTGCAAATGCACTGCTTCTTCCTGTTGATAAATATGCCATAAAAACGGCAATCCTGCCCACAAAGCCCGCACAAAACTATCTTCACCACGCACTATGGCGCCATCGGCCAACCACAACAAATTATCAAAAGCAGACTGAGGAACAAAAGGGATACGCACCATGGTCACTTGCTCCAGCTCGAATGTATCGCCAACCTGTTGCAAGGCATCAGCTGCAATCACACCAGCAGCACGCAAACTATCCACCACCTCATGGCCGGCTAGCCATAATGTTATCGGCTCATTAGCACCGCGCCACATAGACAGCCATTGAGCCCAACGCTCACTGGTATAGGCAAAAATCAGCCACAATTGCCCAACGTGCTCTAACGGCAATCCATATTGCTGCTTAAAAGCCTGCTGCAAACACGGTTGTTGTAAAAACTCATTCCGTCGGGACAGATAATTGGCCTCACGCAACAGCCCACCACTTTGCTGATCTATACCCATAAACCAAAAATACTTAGCTAAACCATTGCCCTGTAAGGATGGCATTGCCTGTAAATCAACCGCCCAGTCTTCAGCAGTGAGATATTCCCAGTTGAGCCATAATGGTTGGCACTGTTGCATACGCCGTAAAACCGGGCTGGGTAAATCACAGCCAAACGTCTCAATGACCATAACAGGGTCTGCCAGCTGAGCTAATCGTAATGATACAGAATCCTCATCAGACCATTTTTCCACCATTACAGCATCCTGCACAGCAGCCAACTCTGCTGCTAGCACCAGTTTACCCAGCGCAGCCACATCATCAATCCAAAGCCGCACTCGCCATGGAAAACTGCAGGCCAATTGCATACACAGGCGCCACCCAACCCCTACATCACCCCAGTTATCGATCACACGAACAAATACCCACACCTCATCCGCAGTACATTTAGATGAAGAAGACACCCGTGAAATTTGTTGCTGCATAAAAATCCTTAAATCATTTATCTGAGGCAACTACTGCCATGTTAACTACCTGTCAAGTGCATACCACCCTTGACATTTTACATTTATCCACATGTAGCCCCTTAACACTTCAAATAAATATCAATTTTACAAATCCAAAAATCCAATGAATATTAACAAAAGTAATTCATTGATTTTAAATGATTTATTTTTCAGGCTTATTTTTTAGGCAAGGGCATGCAAGTCTTGATTTTTCGGCAATTAAGTGCCCGATGCCGTTATTTTCCACAAATTTATCCACAGATATTGTGAGCATATTCTTAAACCCTTTATAGACAAGGATTTTTAAACATATGCCACATTGCTTTGAAAAATAGCCGGCAAGAACCTCATGCTATGGTAAAATAAACAATAACCTTTATAGTTGTAAATACATTATGTCTGATGCACTTTTTGCCAAAGAAACCATAGCAGTATCTCTAGAAGAAGAGATGCGCCGTTCCTACCTTGATTACGCCATGAGCGTGATTGTAGGTCGCGCCCTTCCCGATGTACGCGATGGTCTGAAACCGGTTCACCGCCGCGTGCTGTTTGCGATGCACGAATTAAATAACGACTGGAACCGAGCCTATAAAAAATCAGCGCGTATTGTCGGCGATGTCATCGGTAAATACCATCCCCACGGCGACACAGCGGTTTACGACACCATCGTACGCATGGCGCAGGATTTTTCCATGCGCTACATGCTGGTGGATGGTCAGGGTAATTTCGGCTCTGTCGACGGCGACAGCGCCGCAGCCATGCGATACACCGAAATCCGCATGGCGCGCATTGCGCATGAAATACTGGCAGATATAGACCAGGAAACCGTCGATTTCATTCCTAATTACGACGGCAGCGAGCATGAGCCGGCTGTTCTGCCCACCCGTATACCGGCACTACTTATTAATGGCTCTTCCGGTATCGCAGTTGGCATGGCCACCAACATACCTCCTCATAACCTCAACGAAGTGATTGGTGGTGCCAAAGCATTACTGGCAAATGAAAACCTCAGCGTTGATGAACTGATCGATCTCATTCCGGCACCCGACTTCCCAACTGGTGGCATTATCTACGGATTAACCGGCGTGCGTGAAGGCTATCGTACTGGTCGTGGTCGCGTCATTATGCGTGGCAAAACCCATATCGAACCGATAGGTAAAAACGACGAACGCGAAGCCATCATCATTGATGAAATTCCCTATCAAGTTAATAAAGCCAGACTAGTCGAAAAAATTGGCGAGCTGGTGCACAATAAAATTCTGGAAGGCATCTCCGATTTGCGCGATGAATCCGACAAATCGGGTATGCGCGTTGTCATCGAACTGAAACGCAATGAAAATGCCGAAGTTATTCTGAATCAACTCTATAAATTGACTCAGTTGCAAGACAGCTTTGGCATCAACATGGTGGCGTTGGTGGATGGTCAGCCACGCCTACTCAACTTGAAACAGATTCTTAGCGAATTTTTGCGCCACCGACGCGAAGTCGTTACCCGTCGTACCCTGTTTGCCTTGCGTAAAGCTCGCGATCGTGGACATGTGCTCGAAGGTTTGGCTGTTGCCTTATCCAACGTAGACGAAATCATCACCCTGATCAAATCTTCCGCTACCCCACCGGAAGCCAAAGCCGCATTAACATCTCGACCATGGCGTTCTGAGTTAGTGGAAAACATGTTGGTGCGCAGTGATATCGATGTCAAACTGATTAAACCTCAAGAGCTGCCAGATAATACTGGACTAATGGCTAACGGTTACTTCCTTTCCGATGCTCAGGCTCAGGCCATTCTGGATATGCGCTTGCAACGCCTGACCGGTCTGGAGCAAGATAAAATTGTTGACGAATACAAAACCGTACTGGAAAACATTCTTGACCTGCTCGACATATTGGCCAATCCAGCTCGGGTGAACCAGATCATCCATGATGAACTGACTGCAATTCAGGAACAATTTGGTGATAACCGTCGTAGCGAAATTAATCCATTTGGCGGTGATATTGCAGACGAAGATCTCATCCCACAACGCGACATGGTCGTAACCTTAACCCATGGTGGTTATATTAAGACTCAGCAAGTAGACGACTATCAGGCTCAACGGCGCGGTGGACGTGGTAAACAAGCCACAGCCACCAAAGACGAAGATTTTATCGAAACCTTGTTTATCGCCAATACCCATGACTTCCTGCTGTGCTTCACCAGTCTGGGCAAATGTCATTGGATTAAAGTCTATAAGCTTCCAGAAGGTGGACGTAACAGTCGTGGACGACCAGTCAACAACCTGATCCAGTTAGAAGAAGGTGAAAAAATCAACACCATCCTACCGGTGCGCGAATTCAGCGAAAACGAATATGTCTTCATGTGTACCGAACAAGGCATCGTTAAAAAAACCTCGTTAATCGACTTCTCCCGTCCTCGTTCTGCCGGCATTATTGCCCTGGGGCTGGATGAAGGAGATCACCTCATTGGTGCCGTTAAAACGGCCGGCAAACATGACATCATGCTCTTCTCCAACGGCGGCAAAGCAGTTCGCTTCAACGAAGATAATGTTCGTCCAATGGGGCGCAGCGCTCGCGGCGTGCGCGGTATGAAACTGGCAGATAACAATCAGGTCATCAGCTTGTTAGCTTACGATAGCGAAGAAGATGGCGACAAACTAGTCCTTACTGCTACCGCCAATGGCTACGGCAAACGTACTGCCGTTGATGACTACCGCCGTTCCGGCCGTGGCACCCAAGGCGTCATTGCCATTGATACGGGCGAACGCAATGGCGATCTTGTTGCTGCTACCCTTGTGGCCGACAGCGATGACTTGATGCTGATCACCAGCGGTGGGGTATTAATTCGCACCAAAGTGGATCAGATTCGCTCTACCGGTCGCGCTGCGGCTGGCGTCAAACTCATCAACTTAGATGAGGGCGAAAAACTGGTGAGTCTCGAACGCATTGCTGAACCAGAAGAAAACAGCAACACCGAAGTCGATGTACTTGAAACCCCAGAAGACTAAATCCATAATCATCCACAAAGCCGACTGTATCCAGTCGGCTTTTTTCTTTCATACACAACAACCAGGCATCCTTTCAACACCTTGTGTATGACATAGATGCATCGTGTACTTGATAATAATAATGAAAGCCACTATCATTCACATCAACAAAAAAATTTCTATTCAAAGGAAGAGCCATGTACGTTTGTCTGTGCAATGCTATTACCGATCGCCAGATAAAAGAAAGCGTAGCTGCCGGAGCCAATAGCCTGACTGATTTACAATCGCAGCTTGGCGTTGCTACCTGTTGTGGCTGTTGCGCTGATTTAGCTAGCTCCTTTCTGTCTTCACATCACGAAAGTCAAACCAACTGCTGCAAAACTGGCTCCTAATCAACTTCTACCACATTCAAAAATAATTCTGAGAAAATGATGGCTGAGAGAAGCCATCCATAATAGATACATACGCTCAACAACCAATAGTCTATATTGCACCATCACCCGCAGATTTTGGGCAAAATAACTATGGAGTATTCGGCAGTAAAAATTTTATATTCTCAACAGCTTATGAAAAATATTCAATAACAACTTAGTCAAATCTACTTCCAGTACATAAAGTAAATATTTAAGGCTATACCTGTATTGGGTAGACAGATCGTATCCGATACTCACCATATTCATCAGATGATCAAATAAAATAATGCAAAATAGAACATTTTAATAATTATTTTTTCCCAATCAGGTCAATTTATAACTCCCTTAAAATGACAATTGGTAGTAAGAATAATGATCGACTGATTTAAATACCAAATGGCTTTGATGTTGTTGTTCAAACTTATTTTGTGTTTTATTCGCAGATCCAATTCAACTTTTACTGTGTTTTGACACATTTGAATCATTATCATTAATAATAAATTTATTAAGCATGACTATTTATGATTAGAAGCTTCAAATCTGGAAAAATTTTCCACCAGAAAAAGCCAATAAAGAGCTGACGCATTTTTTTTACATTAAATTTATAAACATTTCCATCGTGCATTTAATATAAAATACACCCTAGCCATCACCCCATGTAGTGGTTTTTGTTAACTACTGCTAAGCTTAAGAAAAATATGCTATATTATTTTTCAAGTGATTTACAAGGCAATAAAATGGATATCAAATTAACCAAGCATGACAAACGCTATATTGAAGGCACGGATGATGTGTACAGCATCATGCAACGTGTATTATTGCGTGATAACAAGATTGACCAAGAAAAAGAACATCTTTGGATGATTGGGATGAATCAAGCTGGTTATATACTGTATATCGAACTGATTGCACTTGGCACCTATAAATCGGTCGACGTTGAGCCCTTAAATGTGTTTCGTGTTGCAGTGATGAAAAACGCCTCACGCGTGATTTTAGTCCATAATCACCCATCCGGATCACTGACTCCGTCCGAAGCAGATAAAGATATCACTGACAGATTAATTCAAGTTGGACGCATTTTAAATATCGACCTTGTCGACCACCTCATAATCACCCCAAAATCCTATATTAGCTTCCGCAGTACAAGGCTTATGGACGAGTTAGAACAAAGTCTAAAATACGTCCCAACTTATCAAGTGGTTGAACGCATCCGTAGGGAAGAAAAGTTGATTGCTAAAGAGAAGTTAGCGGTTGAAAAGGATAAGACGAAAACAGAAAAAGCACGTCGAGAAAAAGCAGAGACTGAAAAGAAAATACTGATTAATGCTTTGTTGGATAAAGGTGTTCCCGTTGAAGATATTGCTAAGATTTTGGGGATTACACCAAGGGCAGTTGAAAAAAATTGTTGGTGAAACGGAGTAATTACAAATTTTGCGTAATAATCTATTTTATTTAAATAAAATAGATTATTACACAAATAAATTAGCAAAAATGCAGCAATGGTTGTCCTTGTCTAGCGTAATAAGAAGAAAACCGAGCAATAATATCTTTCATAAAATATGGCGAAATTTGCATTTTAAACTGAATACGGTTGGCTTTAATTTGAGAGTCAAAAAACTCTTTTTCAATCCCATGAAATTTTCTAAAATTAATATATCCAGGCTCAAAACTATTTGCTTTCGGTAAAAAATGATAATAATCGCAATTATTGCTATTGATTCTCTTATCAAATTGTTTTGCTTCACTATTTGTCAAAACTTTATTTTTTATTTTCTCATAATCAGCTTTTGCTGTTTTATAAGAATCAATTTCAAGCAATTGAATATATGTTGTTTTATTGTTTGCTAAATCGCATGCAGGAGTGATTACAATATAATTTTTATTTTCATAATAACAAATTAAGCCCGTACTAATTGGCTTATCTGGTTGATATTTAAGATAACATTCTTCAGGTAAAAGTTTTTCATGCTCATTATTCAATAAATAGTAAATATTATTTAATACATGCCTTAATAAACTCTTTTCGACATCAATCCCATCTTTTTTAGTGTATTCTATCCATGCTTGATGTTCTGGAAGCATAAAATCTTGAAAAACCTTATGAAGGGTTGTCTCAAAAGTTCCTTTAGCTCCCAAAATTTTAGTCAAACCAGTCTTATATACTTGATGTATATATGTAATCACATCATGATGTACATGATATCCTTTATCAAAGATGCTCATAATGGGTATTTTTGGGATATCATCTGGCGTCCCTGTATAAATGATAGTTGGAATTCTAATTAATTTATCATATATTTTGTTTGAAATATAATCAGCTCCAACGCCATCAGCTGTTCCTATTTTCAAATCAATAATAGCACAATCGAAGTCTTTTAAATCAATTTGTTCAGCAGCTTCTAGAGTCTTAACAGCTGTTAAAATTATATTAATGTCATTTATTTTTTTATAACGTTCTATAGCCTCTTCAAATGCAGAAATAATTTCAGCATCATCTTCTAAATAAAAAATATTAATCGTCATTCTTCAATCCTTTATTCTGTTTATTGAGCAATCGAAAATACGCACCATCTGTGGACTCTAAAACCAATAAGTCGAAACCTAAACGATTTGCTGTTTCTCCTGCAATGGTTAATCCTATCCCTATACCATCTATTTTAGTTGTAAAGCCAGGCTCAAATATAGCTTCTGAGGCAATCAATTCCGGATTTATTCCCGGTCCGCTATCTTTGTAATCAATAAACTGGATTTGTTCGTTTTCAATAATACAGTCAACAACAATTCGTTTAGGCTCTGAATTATTTTTTATCATCCAATACAAACTATTTGAAAATAGGTTAACAAATAATGATATAACATCTTGTTTATAACCTTGAATTATTTTATTATTAAAACCAGTAATATTTAAAATAATATCGTTTTTACTATAAGATTCTTCTAATGAAGTAAATGAATAAGCATTTTCGTAAGCGTTCCTAAGTTCTTGCTCTAAATTAATCTCAATAGGTCTTCCTCTTTTTCCTGTTGCTAAAGGATCCAACCTTTTTAATAAATTAGACAAATTGAGCACATTTTTATCAATTTTACCAGATGCATCTTTAATTTTAAGATTTAGTTCGGTCGACGCTGAGGTTAAAAATTTATCAATATCATCATTTAAAAAAATAATTGAATTACGTATATAACTGATATAATGACGTCCTTCATGAATAACATATTGAACAAGTTTACCTAATGTAGCTTGAGCTTGGAATATTGCGATTTGTTGTTGAATAAATGCTAATTTTTCTTGTCTTTTTTCTGCATCTTTATCAATATATGAGATGATTTTTGCTGTAACTTCAGGTGGCGCTTGTGTTGAGATTAAATGTTGTGTAATTTCACTTTTTAGATTTTCAAATGAAAAAACTTCTTGTACAACCTTCTCAATAGACTCTCTTTTTTTATTCGATAAGGCATTTCGGAATATGCTCCTTTTTTCTTCTAATTTAGCAATAACTGTTTGTGTAATTTTAATTAGATTTTCATACGCAAGATTATTTTTCAATCCGTCTCGAGCAGTTTTCTCAATAAGATCCGAGCTTTCTTCTGATTCAATTAAAACAAACCCTATAACTTGATCACTACCTATTCTTAAGCTAGGATTTTGTACGCGACGTTTGTCAAGTTCTAACCAATCAAACCCTGGATCACCAAGAGGACGAATTCTAAAACCATTTCGATAAACCCCGATACCATTATTTGCATTTAATAAACTTTTGGCTTGGTTTTTTCCTACATAGTTCCCTTGATCATCTTTTAATCCCTTTCTTATTAAATTATCAATATCGTCAGAACCACGATCAAACACACGTATATCAAAGTATAAATTTCCACATGATGTCTGTTTATCTAACGAAAAATTAATTGGAACTGTCTCTTCCTGCCCTTTATATTTTTGAAAGGTATATAATAATTCACATTTACCTGAATCTGTTATGCTTCCTTTTATCCTATAATCTGATAATTCTAAAAGAGGAAAAGGCTCAATTATTTCATTAATATTTTGACCTAAGAAATTAAAAGTGATTAATTCAATTTCAAAATTATCATCTGAAGAATGCTTGTTTGGTAATTCTTGTGGCGGTATGAGTTTTTTTAGTTGAAACATCAACTCATTAAACTGTTTTTTATTCCATTCAGATTCAGAAAATTTACTATTTATCGTCAAAGTAGTACCGGAAGGTAAGGAGTTTTTAGATAATTCAACTAAAATTTCAACTTGATCTAAATATTCCGAGTTTTCAAAATCAGCCCATACTAAATAAATTGTTGTTGTATTTCCGTTTGTATCTGTTGTTTCTAAAAGTAAATCTTCACCTAAAATTGAGGCCGCATATCGTCCAATTCCTTTGCGACCTTGCATAACCCTTTTACCATATGGACTTAATTTTCTTTTCAATTTGTCATCAGTTGAAGGCACTAACCATTGATTTAAAACAACATCAGTAGTCATCCCATGACCATTGTCCGAAACTTTTAGTGTTTGGATATTGTTACATTCATCTTGAGAAAATTCTAATGTTACTTTTGATGCATTCGCATCATAAGAATTTTTTACCAACTCTATAAGAGCTGCGTGCAAATCTTGTATTAGCTCTCTACCTATCGTTAACACATGGCGCCCTGCTGGGCGAATCTTTGCGGTAATACTATCCATAAAACCTCTCAAAAATTATGATTAATTTATTAAAATTTCCTTGATAGTTTTAGCTAAAACCTGTGACATCAGCGGAGGCACTGCATTACCAATTTGAGTAAATGCAGCGGTTCTAGATCCTTCAAAAAAATAATTATCTGGAAAAGATTGTAATCTTGCCGCTTCACGAACTGAAATAGAGCGGGTTTGTGTTGGATGAATATAGTAATGCCCATCCTTAGCAATATGAGCAACTAACGTATGCGAAAGTCCATTTAAGTCTACGACTTTGAATCTATCCAAAAAAGAAGATATATTATTTTGAGTTCTCAACTTTTTAGGCAAATCATTGTATTTGAGCCGATGCTTTTCATTATTCCATTTATCTTGAACAATTTTATAAATAGCTAAATCATTTGTGTTGTGGGGTCTTGTAATATGTTGGGTATAAAAATCAAAATTTTCTCTAACATGATATTTTTTTTGATACTCCGATGCAGATTTTTTATATTTACCATTGGAAATAGAATCGCCTGGTTTTAATACTTCTAAATCATGAAAAACATCAGCTGTAGTGTATTTTTCAATCATTTTTGGAAAGTCTGGATAAACTAGTTTTTTTGATTTTAAACTACCAATGATAATAACTCGTCGTCTTGATTGTAAAACACCAAACTCTTCTGCTTTTAAAATCTGATAATCTACATTATAGCCTAACTTATCATAATAACTACGTAAATCATTAAAGTACTCACCTTTATTTGCACTAATAATTCCAGGCACATTTTCAAATACAAACATACTAGGTTTATATTTCGCAAGAATTTTACCATATAGTTTGTATAGTTTCACACGTTCATCGTTATCCCAATCAATACCATGGCGACCTATAAGGGAATAAGCTTGGCATGGTGGTCCCCCAATTAATAAGTCAACTTTCTTGAATTTGCGTAATTTGAGATTTTTATCAATTTGTTTATAAATATAATTTAAGTTAGCATCATCAATTTTTAAATTTAAAATTGAATCTAATAAATCTATCGGTAAATTTTCATATAAATCTGCTCGAGAAATTTCAGCTTTTAAATAACTGGCATAAATATCTAATTGATTATTATTTTTCAAATAATGATATGCTAATCTTGTTTTTAAGGTATAACAAGCATCAACATTCATTTCGACATGAATAATTGGCTCAAAACCATTTCTAATAAAACCTTCCGAAAGCCCGCCAGCCCCAGCAAAAAGATCTACATAAGTTAACATTATATTTTTTTTAACTTTTGTACTTGACATCATTTTTAAAACAAGACCTATATAAAAATTTTGTTTATTATATATGAAATCTATTTGATTAATAACTAGATTATGACTTAGCTATACTGGTATCAAATTAAAAACCTCTTAACTGTAATCTGATTTCAAGTTAAAACTAGTCAAATATTCGCCCTACGCACCACGGGCAGTGAAATGGGGGAGCCAGAGAGTTTTGTTGGATACCTTTGGACGCCTGTACATCAATATTGTACGACCGCTTTAAAGACGAAAATTCTGGGAATTTTTTAACAATTTTTATCTATTAGCTCAAAGGATTAATTGTACGCATCAACAAACAATCAGCTTAATCTTATTGAAAAACTTGCATGTATCTTTGCCACAAACCCCCATTTAAATTTAAATATCTTCCAACATTTAACGCTGGAAACCTTAACAACATTAGATAGTGTTATAGATCAAAAGGAATTTTCTGTGCTGGTAAACTTCATTTTATAGTTATTAATTTATCACCTAAATAGTATCAATACGCAACGGCTAAATCATCTCCGCTCTGGTCGGTTTCGCCTATAAATAGATGATGATAAGCATCGATAAGAATTGCACCGAGATGATCCATGGTATCAGTATAATCATCAACAATTCGCACATCATGTCAACGTATTTTGAGGGAATGAATTACATCGTTAGGTATACGTCCTTCCACTTTAAGATTATTGGAAGATGCACCCCATGTGCGGCGATGTAACCCTCTTGGTGCATTAATGGCATCTTGTGGTGTCATGCCATAATCAACAATTCGAATCACAATTGCCGCTTGCGTTTGTGGTTGACCTTCTCCACCCATGGAGCCATAAACTAGACAAGGTTTATCATCTTTTAAAAGCATGGCTGGATTTAACGCATGAAAGGTGCGTTTATCTGGCTCTAACAATTAATATGGTTAGGATCTAACCAGAAAAACTACCGCGATTTTGCAATAAATTTCCATTATCTTAAGCAATAATGCCGGACCAAAAGATGATTGTATTATTGCATGTAAATCTTGACCAATTGGGTATAATAAAATTATAGGAATAAAAATTGCCATTTTATTGGTGAAAAAAATGACATTTTAGGATATGAAACTCATTCTGCACTATAAATCCTTATTAAAGGCAAATACCTTAACTTATTTAATACCAATGGCGATTATATGCAGAAATATCAAGTGCAAGCGGAAGCTTTTTATGGCAATGGGGACATCCCTTTTTCAATAGCAGAGTTTGTAAAATATCATGCACAAGATATTAATTAAGCTTCCTTAACGCGAAATCACTTTAACAAGAGAACACGCGCATAATATTCAAAAAAAATGATTAATGGTGATTATGCAATTCCTCCTTATTTCCAATATTGTACATATGCCATTTCATCTGTTTTAGACGAATATGGTCTACAAGAACTTTATTTGTGACCTGACTCTTTGGAAGAAGCTGTAAAAGAGATTGAAGATACATAAGGGCAATCTAATAAAAATAATTAATTTATTATTTTAAGTACCCGTTTTTAGCCAATATGGCTTATGTATTGGGAAGATGTGAGCATCTTGTTTGCTTATCCCAATAACATTCACACAGCAATTTGTACCACTAATGCAATAGAGTCTTTAAATAGTGTGATTCGTTATGCTATCAAGAACCGCAGGTTTTCCCTGACAGATGATTCGGTTAGAAGGTCATTCATTTAGCGATAAAACCAGTATCCGCAATATGGACAATGTCTATTTGAAACTGAAAAAGTGCGAGGAATCGATTTATTGTCGGATTTGATGACAGAATCAATTGTCACTTTTAACTGGCAGTTACACAAAATTTAGGAAAGGGTCAAAATTAGTCATTGCTTGGCTATTTTTTATAGTCGAGAGGTTATAACCCATTTTAAACTTAGACCTCTTGCTGCAAACACCATCATTGATGGTACCTGATCAATATCTTCCCCAACCAACAAAGCACAATATTTCTGCTGTTCGTCAAAAACATTCTCAATCACTAAGAGAATATTTTGCTAAACTAAGTTCGCCAAACGATAAAACGAATATTATTCATCAACAATCTATCGTTTCCGCATTCCATACCCCATTTTTTTTCACGCCCACAACCAGACCTTCTGTTTCTATCCCAGCTTGTCCAATTAATGCGCCAGTGCCATTCCATATTCCACTCTGGCCAATTGCAGACCATCCACCTGTTTCACCATAATAATTTGCCATCGCCACCAGCATTTTGTATTGGCGCGCATATTCACTCAGTATCCGGGTATCTTCAGCATAACCATTAGCGGTAATCAGCATCGAGCACAAATATATTGTTGCCCCTTTACCGGCTATATTTGCCGCATGAACAGAATTAGCTGTATCCGCACAGATTGCCAATCCTATTGATTCGCCGCCACAATCAAAAACCAACTCTTCTTCACCCTGTGCAAATATTTCATTTTCTCCAGCATGTAAATGCATCTTACAATAAGTTGATGTGGCGCAATTAGGGCGGAATATCAGCAAACCAATCCCAACTTTACCGCTCTGTTGCCATACCGGTGCACCGACAATGATGGTGATGCCAAATTGGTCAGCTAATTCACGAAAAATGTTCAGTCTGACATCATCAGCTGAAAACGCCAGTTTTTCGGCCAGTTCAAGTTCATACCCTGTTAACGACAATTCTGGAAAAATAATCATTTTTGCATTCGCCTCAATTGCCCGTTTAATTAAACGCACATGCCTGCGCGTATTCCAACCAATATCTCCCGCTACTGGACGAAACTGGGCTACTGCCAATGTAAAACCATCCATCATAGATCCCTTTTTATGCGTAATTTAAATCATTTATACTCTACTCTACCTTAACCTAATAAATATAATTTTATTATTCCATCTATCACTTCACAGCAGATAAATCGAGAAAATTCATGCTATTTTCCAAACAATTACAGGGGCATTTAATTGCACTGATTACTATTGTGATCTGGGCTACAACATTTATCTCCACCAAACTATTATTAATAGATTTTCAACCAATCGAAATTCTGTTTTTACGCTTTTTATTGGGCTATATTACTCTATGGCTGATCTGCCCACGCCGTTTTCCGTGGCAAGGCATAAAACGCGAATCCATTTTTATCGGTGCAGGATTTAGTGGCATTACCTGTTATTTTTTGTGTGAAAATACCGCACTAACTTATACGACTGCATCCAATGTCGGCGTGATCGCCAGCCTTTGTCCGGTTCTAACCGGTGTATTAGCTATCTATTTTTTAAATGCCGAAAAACCGAGCAAACCATTTTATTTTGGCTGCCTGTTTGCCATTATCGGCATTGCTCTGATAAGTTTCAACGGAAAATTTGTCCTTGCTTTAAATCCCTTGGGAGATATTCTTGCGCTCTGTGCCTGTTTATTTTGGTCGTGCTATTCCATTCTGACCAAAAAGAGCAGTAATTATGGCTACCCAATTATATCATTGACCAGACGTTTTTTCTTCTATGGGCTAGTCTTTATGCTACCTATGCTTTATTTGCTTAATTTTGAGTGGCAGCTATCTCGATTCAGTAAAGCCGATAATCTTTTCAATCTAATTTTTCTTGGTGTTGGTGCATCTGCTCTTTGTTTTGCTTCGTGGAACTATGCTGTAAAACTACTGGGGGCAGTTAAAATCAGTATTTACATCTACTTAATTCCCATATTTACTATTATTGCAGCTGTCATCATTCTCAATGAATCTCTTACTTGGATTGCTGTTGTTGGCACTTTATTCACCCTTACAGGTGTAGTACTGTCAGAAAATAAAATAAAGATCAGAAAAAAATCACAGCCAGAATGATCAGCAAACCTTCCATAGCAATTGAACAACTAAGCGACATGTTCATACAGTTAAAAGATCATTCATAGATGATGATTTTTACCTTGAACATAGTCTGCAAAACTCACATCCGCAGCCAGCAAACCTTGCTGATGCTGCTGATACCAGTCAATTTTATCATTCAATACACGTACATGTTGTTCCAATTCAGCTTGTTGCTGCAAAAATGCCGCTCGGGTTTGCAACAGCAAATCCAGCCGAGCAGCTATGGTCTCGTCTCCCTGACTTCGTAATAGTACATACTGCTGTAGCTGCGCCATACTCATACCCGTATTTTTTAAGTGCAACACAAAGCGCATCCAGTCTACATCGTGTTGCGTATAATAACGACGCTGATTTGCCTGCCGTTGAGGCTTAATTAAACCCATACTTTCATAATAGCGAACTGTTGCCGTGGTTAACTTAAACAGTTCAGCAAAATCCCGAATGCTATAGACGTTAGAATTAGTGGACGAGTTATTCATACAATATGCACACCAAATATAAGTTTTGATAATATTTATTACTACGTTTATGCTTCAAATCCATTTACATTACATCATTTCTCAACACTTCATATCAAATGTTTATATCCAACGTAAATTGGTCTTTCACTTAGATAATTCATTTTCCAATTCTTAGAGAGCTTTTATACCCAATCAAACAAAGCTAAATTGCCTATTTGGTTATTTATCAATTTCAAAGCCACTCTACCCAAGTTCAAAGCTAAATCATTTTGTACCAATGATTCTTAAGCTTTTTTTCCATTACTTTCTCTACATTGTTTATCATTAATCAATACCCACTTGGCTTGAATTCATTCATTGATCTAACTATTTCCATTTTTTATCTTTAGATATCACAACGACCTCATTTGATATGTTCAATTTAATGCTTGAGTTAAAGTGAACTTTAAGTTTTATACTTAAAGCAAACCACAATAGGAGCAAAACCATGTCTATCGATTTTGAACAAATTTTTCCACAAGGCAAGATAAACAGTAACTATGCACAATATTTTGTTGGTCAAAGTTATTTAGCCAATCTTGCTGCAATTGATGACAATATTGATGTGGACGTGAGTAATGTAACGTTCGAGCCAGGTTGTCATAACCACTGGCACAAACATTTAAATGGCTATCAAATACTGCTTGTTACCGCCGGTCAAGGCTGGTATCAGCAAGCGGGTCAGCCGGCTCAATTACTTAATCCGGGTGATGTAGTCGTTATTCATGCAGGCATAAAACACTGGCATGGAGCGACTAAAGACAGCTGGTTTAGCCATGTTGCCATCACCAAAGGGCAAAGTGAATGGTTAGAGCCAGTTGACCAAAATGTTTATAACCATTTATAAACATTGTATTTATAGGAGAAATATTATGAAAAAACAAACAGCGGGTCATGATTTATTGGGTGATTTCGCCCCACAATTTGCCCATCTAAATGATGATATTTTGTTTGGTGAAGTTTGGTCCCGACAACAGCAATTGCCAGCCAAACAACGCAGTATGATCACTATTGCCGCATTAATCAGTGGTGGTAATTTTGAGCAGTTAAAAGCACACCTGAGTATTGGCAAGCAAAATGGCATTACTAAGGCGGAAATGGTCGAAATCATCACTCATTTAGCTTTTTATACAGGTTGGCCTAAAGCATGGTCAGCGTTTAATTTGGCTAAAGAAATTTACCACGACAACGAAATATAAACTGAGCTAAACTACAGCAGTTTTGACTGCCATTTAAGTGAGCAAGTTGAAAAACCATCAAACTAACGAGCAGAAGAAATCAACGATAATGATTAAATTTTAGTCAGAAATCCAGCGAGTTGGTTAGATGATCAAACTATCAATGATAAGAAGGGATAAAATATGGGTGTACAGAATAAAGTAGTGATTATTACTGGAGCTTCATCAGGTATTGGCGCTGCCACAGCTCGGTTGCTGGCTAAAAACGGGGCAAAAGTTGTGTTGGCTGCACGTCGTGAAAACCAATTACAACAACTGCAGCAGGAGATAACTCACAATGGCGGACAAGCTATTTATCAGGTAACTGATGTACGCCAACCAGCGCACCTTCAATCATTGGTAGAATTGGCACAACAGCATTTTGACGGTGTCGATGTTATTTTTAATAATGCTGGCATTATGCCAACCTCTCCCATTAGTGCCCTGAAAACCAAAGACTGGGATGACATGATTGATATCAATCTGAAAGGCGTACTCAATGGTATTGCAGCAGTGATGCCTATTTTTACCCGCCAGAAATCGGGTCACATCATCACCACCTGCTCTATCGCCGGCATTAGAAATTATATTAACTGCGGTGTATATGGTGCAACCAAATTTGCCGTTCATAATCTGATGGAAGTGATTCGACAGGAAAGTGTTAAAGAACAAACCAATATCCGTACAACCACTTTGAACCCAGCTGCCATTAATACCGAACTTCTGCACAGCATCACTGATGAAGCAGTATTACAAAGTATGACTAAACTTTATCAAAAAGTGGGCATTAGTCCCGAAGCTATTGCCAGGGTCGTTAATTTTGCGATAGAGCAGCCTGAAGATACCAATATCAGTGAATTGACTATTTATCCTACTAAACAGGCTTAATCAATTTGGCGTAAACTGTACGATATCAGTTTGCTAAACATTTTCTGTTTATTAATAGACTGATGATCATCTGTAACCCATTTACGTCAGGTGGAATTAAGCTGAATACCAACCGAATGGGCATCAAAAAATGAAGCAAATATGGTGAATTGGGCGACATCTATTCTTTTTAGTTGCAATTCTCCTGCAGATGAAATCATATTGATTAAAATTCAAACAAAAACCCGAGTTTATGGCTCGGGTTTTCATCTAATAATATAGTTTTAAATCCTGAAATGCTTATCAGAAAGACTTATTTTCGATTACGCAAATAATCCAATGTTTTCAGCTGAGCAATGGCCGCCGCTAAAGCTACATGAGCTTTGGCTAAAGATGCATCATCCTGAGCTTCATGAATACTTGATTCGGCCGCTTTTTTAGCTTCCTCAGCACGTTGCTGATCCATTTCAGCACTGCGAACAGCCACATCGGCCAAAAGTGTAATCTTATCCGGTTGCACTTCCAATACACCACCAGAAACAGCCACCAGAATTTCATCTTTCTGATCAGGTACCCTTAAACGAAGGGCACCAGGACGCACCAGACTCATAATGGGTTCATGGTGAGGATAAATACCAAGTTCACCTTCTAACGTGGGCACCACAACAAAACTTGCCTCGCCGGAATAGATATTTTCCTCATTGCTCACTACTTCCACTTGCATGGTACTCATCAAGCGCTCCTTAGTTTAGGGTTTTCGCTTTTTCAGCAGCTTCTTCGATATTACCGATCATATAGAAAGCCTGTTCCGGCAGGTGATCATATTCACCATTAAGAATAGCTTTAAAGCCAGCAATCGTATCACGCAAAGAAACATATTTACCTGGAGAACCAGTAAACACTTCGGCCACGTGAAACGGTTGCGACAAGAAACGCTGAATTTTACGAGCACGATTAACTGTTAATTTATCTTCATCAGACAGTTCATCCATACCCAAAATGGCAATAATGTCGTTCAATTCTTTATATTTCTGCAAAGTGGTCTGTACGCCACGTGCCACATCGTAATGATCCTGACCAATAACAGCCGGATCAAGCTGGCGTGAAGTTGAATCTAGCGGATCCACAGCAGGATAAATACCTAACGAGGCAATATCACGACTCAGTACCACGGTTGCATCCAAGTGAGCAAATGTTGTAGCTGGAGACGGGTCGGTCAAGTCATCCGCGGGCACATATACTGCCTGAATTGAGGTAATAGAACCGGTTTTGGTAGAAGCAATACGTTCTTGCAAACGACCCATTTCCTCAGCCAAAGTTGGTTGATAACCTACAGCTGAAGGCATACGACCCAACAGTGCAGATACTTCTGTACCGGCCAGCGTATAGCGATAAATATTGTCAATAAATAACAAGACATCACGACCTTTACCATTTTCGTCTTTTTCGTCACGGAAATATTCGGCCATGGTCAGCCCAGTCAATGCCACACGCAGACGATTACCTGGTGGTTCATTCATCTGACCGTATACCATCGCTACTTTATCCAGCACGTTGGAATCTTTCATCTCATGATAAAAGTCGTTACCTTCACGTGTACGCTCACCCACACCGGCAAATACAGATAAACCACTGTGTGCTTTGGCGATATTATTAATCAATTCCATCATATTGACGGTTTTACCTACACCTGCACCGCCAAACAAACCTACTTTACCCCCTTTAGCGAATGGGCACAGTAAGTCAATGACTTTAATACCGGTTTCCAGTAGCTCGGTTGAGCTTGAAAGCTCATCAAATTTAGGCGCCAGCTGATGAATAGAGCGACTATTCTCGGCTTTGATTTCACCGGCTTCATCAACCGGATGACCTAAAACGTCCATGATACGACCCAAAGTGGCAGTACCAACTGGTACAGTAATCGGGGCGCCGGTATTGACCACAGCCATACCGCGTTTCAATCCATCAGAAGTACCCATCGGTATAGTACGTACAATACCATCACCCAATAACTGTTCGACTTCGAGAGTTAAGTCGATATCAACAAGTTTTAGAGCGTCATACACATTTGGAATAGCATCATGTGGAAATTCTACGTCCACCACTGCACCAATAATTTGTACGATTTTGCCTTGGCTCATTATCGCATCCTAAGTTTATTTGACCTGTACCGCTTAAACAGCAGCAGCACCGGCCACAATTTCTGATAACTCTGTGGTAATCGCCGCCTGACGCGATTTGTTATATACCAGACGTAATTCTTTGATGGCATTGCTGGCATTGTCGGTAGCAGCTTTCATTGCTACCATGCGCGCAGCCTGTTCGGCAGCCATGTTTTCAGATAACGCCTGATATACCACAGACTCTAAATAACGGCGGATTAAAAATTCCAGCACTTGCTGCGGGGAAGGTTCATAAACATATTCCCAGCCATACTCTTTGCTTTCGGAAACCTCGTCTAATACGCTCTGACCGATTGGTAAGAGTGTTTCCAACCGCGCTTCCTGACGCATAGTATTGATAAAGCCGGCATACACCAGATAAATCGCATCCAGTTGACCTTTAGCATATCGCTGAAAAATTTCTGTTAACGGACCCAGTAATGCGGCCAGTTTGGGGGTATCACCCATCCCAACAACACTGGCAATCACATTGATACCCACTCGATTACAGGCTGCTAACCCTTTGCTGCCCAGACATACTACTTCGGTATCCAGACCCTGATTGGTACATTCCTGCACTTTATGAAAGAATGCTTTCAGGATATTAGCATTCAGACCACCACATAAACCTTTGTCACTGGTAATCACAATAAACCCAACGCGTTTACTGTCATTATTACTTCGTAGCATAGGTATATTATGGTCTGAATGGGTTTGAGCCAAATGGTTCATCACCAAACGAATTTTATCGGCATACGGTCGCGCCTGACGCATCCGTTCCTGAGTCTTCCGCATTTTAGAGGTAGACACCATCTGCATCGCTTTGGTGATCTTTTGAGTATTTTGAACACTGCGAATTCTGGTGAGAATCTCTCTTCCTACTGCCATTTCAGACTCCTTTCAATACCCTACTTACGCTTGGAAGTTGTAAGACGATTTGAAGGTCTTCATGGCATCATCCAGTTTCTGAGCATTTTCATCGCTCAGTGTGCCGGTTGCATCAATGTCTTGTAATACTTGCGGACACTGAGTACGCACGTGACCGAGAAAATCTGCTTCAAAAGCCAACGCTTTGGCTACTGGAACATCATCATATGAACCATTATTAATTGCCCATAAGGTCAGTGCCATTGCACCGGTACTCAGCGTGCTGAACTGTTTCTGTTTCATCAGTTCAGTCACCACTTCACCGTGACGTAACTGTTTACGTGTTGCTTCATCCAGATCAGAAGCGAACTGGGAGAAAGCAGCCAATTCACGGTATTGTGCCAATGCCAGACGAATACCACCACCGAGTTTCTTAATCACTTTAGTCTGTGCTGCACCACCCACACGGGATACAGAGATACCGGCGTTGATGGCAGGACGGATACCAGAATTGAATAAGTCTGTCTCTAAGAAAATCTGACCATCAGTAATGGAAATCACATTGGTCGGTACGAAAGCGGATACGTCACCGGCCTGAGTTTCAATAATCGGTAACGCAGTAAGTGAACCGGTTTTGCCTTTTACTGCACCTTTAGTCAATTCTTCTACTTCATGAGCATTGATACGAGCTGCGCGCTCCAGCAAACGAGAATGTAGATAGAACACATCCCCAGGATAGGCTTCACGACCAGGTGGGCGACGCAAAAGCAAGGAAATTTGACGATAAGCCACAGCTTGTTTGGATAAATCGTCATAGACGATCAAAGCATCTTCACCGTTATCGCGGAAATATTCACCCATGCTACAACCAGCATAAGGGGCAATATATTGCAAAGCTGCCGCTTCAGATGCTGTAGCAGCAACGATAATGGTGTGATCCATGGCTCCTTGCTCTTCGAGTTTGCGCACAACGCTGGCAATAGAAGAAGCTTTTTGACCAATAGCAACATAAATACAGATTACACCGGTATCTTTTTGATTGACAATGGCGTCCAATGCTACTGCTGTTTTACCGGTTTGGCGGTCACCAATGATTAACTCACGCTGTCCACGACCAATTGGTACCATTGAATCAATCGCTTTCAGACCAGTTTGCATTGGCTGATCCACAGACTGGCGTGCAATCACTCCAGGGGCAATTTTTTCAACTGAAGCTGTATGAGAGGCATTAATTGGTCCCTTACCATCGATCGGACGACCCAGCGCATCGACTACACGACCTATCAACTCCCGACCTACTGGGACTTCTAAGATACGTCCGGTACAGGTTACTTCATCGCCTTCTTTAATATGCTCGGATTCGCCCAGAATCACGGCACCGACGGAATCACGCTCCAGATTCATGGCCAGACCAAATGTATTACCGGGAAACTCTAGCATTTCCCCTTGCATGACATCTGATAAACCATGAACACGCACAATCCCGTCGGTCACTGACATTACGGTACCGCGGGTACGTAATTCGGTGTCAACATTCAAGTTTGCGATTTTGGCTTTAATCAAATCGCTAATTTCAGCAGGATTAAGCTGCATGAAAACTCTCCTAATTCATCAATGCCACATGCAGGCTATTCAATCTGCCTTGCACGGACAAATCCAGTACTTGGTCACCAACTTCAACTTTTATGCCACCAATCAATTCCGGCGCCACTATCTGATGCACTTTCAATTTGCTTTTGAAATGTGCTTCCAGATCAGTCACTATGTGCGCAAACTGCGCATCATCAATTGCATATGCCGTGTATACGGTAGCTTCTTTGATGTGGTTAAGCGACAAAGTATAATCTTGGAATAACGTATAAATTTCTGGCAATATTGATAAACGTTTGTTTTGTGCCAACAGAACCATGAGATTTTTGATACTCTCAGCAGGCTGATTATCCAGTAAAGAGATGATAGCTTCAGCCTTTTTTCTGTCTTCACATTCTGGTTCATCTATCAATAACTGTACTTTTGTTTGCAGTACAATTTCAGCCAGCGTTTTCAGTTCGTCCAACCAAGACTCAATCTGATTTTGTTCTTGTGCCAGACTAAATAATGCTTTGGCATAGGGTCTGGCTATGGTTGCGAACTCAGCCATGGGTTTACAGCTCCTGTTTCAGGTTCGCCAGCAATTGGGCATGACGCGAAGCATCCACTTCACTGCGCAAAATAGATTCAGCCCCTTTTAGTGCCAAATCTGCAACTTGTTGGCGCAATGCTTCACGAGCCCGGTTGGTTTCCTGCTCAACATCAGCTTTCGCCTGAGCCAGAATGCGCGCTGCCTCTACAGATGCTTGATTTTTGGCATCTGCAACAATTTGTGCCGCACGTTTCTCCGCATTGGTCACCATTTCGGCAACCTGATTGCGCCCCTCAGCTAAGACATCAGCAACTCGTTTTTCCGCCTGTGCAAAATCATTTTTACCACGTTCAGCCGCAGCCAAACCTTCGGCAATTTTATCAGCACGTTCATCAAGCACTTTAACAATGGGTGGCCATACGAATTTCATCGTAAATAGCACAAACATGATGAAGACAAGTACCTGTGCAATTAAGGTTGCATTAATATTCACTATTAAACCTTTAGAATTTGCGCTTATTAATTAAGCTGTTAACAACCAACAAATCTAAAACTTATTACATTTTCAGGTAGTACAGGAATGATACGCCCACAGAGATGAAGAACAGAGCGTCAACCAAACCTGCCATGATGAAAAATTTAATTAGCAGTGATCCCGATAATTCTGGCTGGCGAGCAGATGATTCCATATATTTAGCACCCAACAAACCCACACCAATTGCACTTCCCAGTGCAGAAATGCCAATCATCAGACCACAAGCGATTGCGATTAAACCACCCATTTACTTCACTCCTTAAGATAATCAAGAATATTACAACTAAACAATTTACCCTTAATGGGAATCATGTGCCTGACCCAGATAAACAAAGGTCAGTACCATAAATAAATATGCCTGTAAAACAATTACCAAAATGTGGAATATTGCCCAAGCTAATCCAGCAATAATTTGCGCTGAAAATAATAAAATATTCTGCTTATCACTGGCACCTGCCATACCCCATGTACCACCTAATAAGGCAATAACAAAAAATACAATTTCACCAGCATACATATTTCCAAATAACCGCATGCCATGAGACAGTGTTTTGGATATAAACTCGATGATATTCATTACAAAATTTGGAATGAATAACCAAACACTATTACCAAACGGGGCACAAAACATTTCATGCATCCAGCCAGAAAAACCTTTGATTTTAAGGTTATATACAATACAAAGGAATAAAACTGAAATAGCCATTGCCATGGGTGTGTTTAAATCAGCGGTAGGAACAACACGCAGATAAGCATGAGGATCGCCGGATAAACTTTGCCATAATCTAGGTAACAGATCCACTGGCAGCAAGTCCATGGTGTTCATCACCATGATCCATACAAAAATGGTTAATCCAAGCGGCGCGATGACTCTGCGAGATTTTTCGTTGCTGATTAACTCTTTGCAACTACTGTCCACAAATTCCACTAGTAATTCAACCGCAGCCTGTAAACGTCCAGGCACACCTGCTTTCATTTTTCGCGCAGTAATGAACAAAATGAAAAAGACCAAAATACCCGTGGTGATAGAAAAAAAGAGTGAGTCTAGATTAATGTATGAGAAATCAAATATTCCAGTTTGTACATCGGGTGATTTCTGAGTTAAATTAATTAGGTGATGGCTAATATATTCGCCCGGAGTCATCTCTGTGCCGCTCATAATAACAATCTTTTTCTAAGTGTGAATAATCCTGCCTGACTAACTAATATCAGTCCGATCAGGAAAGCAAACCAATTAACAGCAGAATAACATATATATACCAGCAACATCATTAAAAAAACCATTAAAACTTTACTGACTTCAACGGTTATGAGGGTTGCAAGTGATCGTGCCGGAAAGTGTTTTACGGCTTTAAGAGTTAATAGTACCAATAAAGTGGGTATTAAGTAACACAATCCACCTAATACGGTTGACCAGATAGCAGAAGTGTCCCACACCAATGTGGATACACAAATTGCGACAAACAACATGACTGTTTGCCAAGTCATGATCCACTTCATCCTATCACTCTGGGAATACTACAAGTTAACTGGATTAATATAATCAACATACCCAACAACGTCAAGTAGTGTGATCTGCAGTTGTGTATGCGGTGTAATGATATTTTCTTATTTATGCCATTCTCTTGCTTTAAATCAGTTTCCGTTGATCCTGAGTTTGACATCATGCTGTTATTCTGTACGAACTGAATCCAATCCCAACTGCTTGAGAAGGTTTTCTAGCGTTTCTGGATTATCGAAATGAAAAACAATTCGACCGTTATGCTGATTTTTACTTTGCACCTGAACGGGAACGGCAAAACGTTGCTCTAAAGCTGCCTCAATATGACGAGCTTCAGTACTTTTTTCCTGAACTGGGCGTGGTGGCGTTTCTGGTTTGGATAGTGCTTGCTGACTACGCCGCTCTACCTCCCGCACAGACCAACCATTCTGTGCGGCTTTTTGCGCCAAATCGATTTGCTGTATTACCGGCAAAGTCAGTAAAGCGCGCGCATGCCCCATTTCCAGTTGCCGGCTATAGATCAGATCTTGTACAGGTTCAGGCAAGTTAAGTAAACGCAAACTATTTGAAATGCTGCTGCGACTGCGACCTACGGCTTTGGCCACGGTTTCATGGGTAAGTCCAAATTCATCTACTAAGCGCTTTAACCCTTGCGCTTCTTCGATCGGGTTTAAATTTTGACGCTGAATATTTTCGATCAGCCCCATCGCCAAAGCTGCTTCATCAGAGATGCTTTTGACCACCACTGGAAGTTCGTTAAGACCAGCTAGTTGCGCAGCGCGCCAACGACGTTCACCGGCAATGAGCTCGAATTGTTGTAAACCCATTTCACGGACGATTATTGGCTGAATCACACCCTGTGCACGGATGGATTCTGCTAATTCCTGCAATGCTTCATCATCTATCTGCGTACGTGGCTGATATCTGCCAGGTATAACATCGGTAATGGCTACTTTGGTCAAGCGATCACCGCCAGTTATGTCACTACCCGAACCCAGCAAGGCATCAAGCCCCGCTCCTAATCCTTTTGCTTTTGCCATGTAACGCTCTTTATATATTCAATGATTTACATCACTGTTCTGTTGATGTGGTTAATAAATGTCAGGAGACATTATGCCTGTTTCTGTGCAGCGCGCAATAATACTTCATCTGCCAGAGCAAGATAGGCCTTAGTCCCAGTAGCTTTTGGGTCATATTGTAAGGCTGGCATACCATGACTTGGCGCTTCAGCCAAACGGATATTGCGTGGTATAGGGGTAGCAAAGAGTTTGTCTGGAAAATGCGCACTTAACTGATCATCAACCTGTTTGGCTAACAAACTGCGCGGATCATACAGTGTGCGAACGATACCCAGAATATCGAGTTCTGGATTGATTGCCTGGCGGATTTTACGCACAGTAGCAATTAAATCTGAAATTCCTTCTAAGGCATAGTATTCACATACCATTGGCACAATGATGTATTGAGCCGCCACCAGACCATTGATTGTTAATAAGGTGAGTGTTGGCGGGCAGTCGATAATGATATAGTCATATTGATCTGCTATTTGACTCAAGGCATTTTTCAACCGCATTTCCCGCGCCAGTTCTTGAACCAATTCAACTTCGGCACCGGCCAAAGCCCTGTTTGCCGGCAGCACATCGAATCCGCCATGCTGTGCGGGTGTAATGGCAGACTGGATGTCAACATTACCCAATAACACTGCATAGATACCATTGCTCACATTACCTTTATTAATACCGCTGCCGGTGGTGGCATTTCCCTGCGGATCTAAGTCAACAATCAGAACTTTACATTGACGTTCAACGAGTGATGCGGCTAAATTGACTACGGTTGTGGTCTTACCCACACCACCCTTTTGATTGGCTACGGCGATAATATGCGCACTCATGTATTTTCTTTCTTACGTACCAGCACCATATGCCGTTCAGCATTTAAATGAGGAACTGTCAGTTTATCTACCTGAACCAGTTCGACATTGTCAGGCAAACGCTCGATTTCCTCATAGGGGTAAACTCCCTTCATCGCTGCCCAACAACCTCCTTTAGCCATAAGCTGTTTGGTGATGGTAATAAAATCGTTTAATTCGGCAAAGGCGCGACTGGTAATGACATCAAATTGTTCTCCTACCATCGCTTCCACGCGAGCAGTGATAACTTGTACATTAGTCAGACCCAGTTCAATCACAGCCTGCTGGAGAAATGAAGTTTTTTTACTGTTGGCATCTAAAAGTGCTACTGGCAGATCCGGTCGAGCGATGGCTACCGGTATTCCGGGCATACCCCCACCACTACCTACATCAATTAAGCCACGAGCGTGTTCGACATAAGGTAATAAGGTCAGGCTATCGAGAATATGATGGCTGATGACATCTTGATCATTGCGCAAAGCAGTCAAGTTATAGGTGCTGTTCCATTTTTTCAACAAGTCTATAAAAGCCAGTAACTGTAATTGTTGTGGCACTGTCAGATCAATGTTCATTTGCTGCAAACCTTGTTGCAACATAGATTTCATATCAGTCATGCTGTTTAGCTCCCTCGAATCCCCGTTTCAGATGAACCATCAGTAGGGCAACCGCCGCCGGCGTGACACCTGAAATTCGAGATGCCTGTCCTACTGTTTCTGGTCGGAACTGATTCAGTTTTTGTTGTACTTCGGCAGATAGGCCCTTAACTTGTGCATAATCTATATTAAATGGCAATTTGAGCTTTTCCAGATTTTGACGATGACTCATTTCTTCATTCTGTCGCTCAATATAGCCTTGATATTTAGCCTGTATTTCTACTTGTTCAGCCGCATCTGCATCCAGAATCTCTTGTTGTGCATTGGGCAAGGTCATTAAATCAACATAGCTGACATTAGGTCGACGCAACATATCTAATAAACTGGATTCTTTACTTAATGGCTGACCAAGCACTCGTTGCTGCTCATTAATTGGCAAATTCAATGGCGTATACCAGATTTGACTAAGCCGTTGTAATTCACGCTGTACTGATTCCTGTTTTTGGGTAAACATTTGCCACTGCTCATCCCCCACCAAGCCAATACGCCGCCCTAATTCGGTCAAACGCATATCAGCATTGTCTTCACGCAGTTGTAAACGGTACTCAGCTCTGCTGGTAAACATGCGATATGGCTCGGTCACGCCTTTAGTAATCAGGTCATCAACCAGTACACCTAAGTATGCCTGATCACGCTGCAACACCAGCGGTTCGTCTTCACGAATGTATAACACGGCATTGGCTCCTGCCAGTAAACCCTGTGCCGCAGCTTCTTCATATCCGGTGGTACCATTAATCTGACCAGCAAAAAACAAACCAGCAATGGTTTTGGTTTCCAAACTGGATTTGAGATTACGCGGATCGAAATAGTCATACTCAATCGCATAACCCGGTCGCAGTATGTGGGCATTTTGCAATCCAGGCATGGAATGAACCAATTGCAACTGGATGTCAAATGGCAAACTGGTGGAAATACCGTTAGGATAAAACTCGTGGGTAGTGAGTCCTTCGGGTTCCAGAAATATTTGATGACTGTCTTTATCGGCAAAGCGATTGATTTTATCTTCGATCGAGGGACAATAACGTGGACCAACGCCTTCAATTTTACCGGTAAACATTGGGCTACGATCAAAACCGCTACGAATGATTTCGTGCGTCTGTCCGTTGGTGTGAGTAATCCAGCAAGAAATCTGACGTGGATGCATAGCACGGCTGCCGCGCACAGAAAATACGGGAGCCGGATTGTCACCCGGTTGTTCTTTAAGTTGACTGAAATCGATACTTCGTCCGTCAATGCGTGGCGGCGTACCGGTTTTTAATCTTCCTTGTGGCAGATTAAGTTCTTTCAAGCAACCAGATAACTGTTGCGCTGCCGGGTCCCCCGCACGACCACCTGCATAATTTTCCAGACCAATATGTATTTTACCAGCCAGAAAAGTACCGGCCGTCAAAACGATGGCCCGACCTCGAAAAGTGACGCCCATCGAGGTCTGCACGCCGACTGCTCGACCATGCTCAACCACGATATCTTCAACCTGCTGTTGGAACAATTGCAGATTAGGCTGGTTCTCCAGCATTTCACGAATGGCCGCTTTATAAAGAATGCGGTCAGCCTGAGCTCTGGTCGCTCGCACTGCCGGTCCTTTCGAAGCATTCAGGCGTCTAAATTGAATACCCGCATAATCGGCGGCCAAAGCCATCGCTCCGCCCAGCGCATCTACTTCGCGCACCAGATGTCCTTTGCCAATACCGCCAATAGACGGATTACAAGACATTTGACCCAATGTTTCGATATTGTGAGTAATCAGAAGGGTATGGGCTCCCATGCGAGCTGCGGCTAACGCAGCCTCTGTACCGGCATGACCACCACCAACCACAATAACGTCGTATTCAATCGGATAATTCATTTTCGCAACAGTTAGCTCCATAAGCTTGTGCTAACAGGCAGATTTTGCCTGAGCAAAATTGTTTTATTTTACGCGAGCTACTGCTTTTTGTCAGGTTGCACAGCGATTAACTCGGTGAAAAAACTTGTATTAATTCTGTATAACAATCACTATTGATTATGATGCACTGCCTGCCATGCGGCATCCAGCCTCGCCCCTGCCGCCTGCAAGCTCGAATCTGCTTGCTGACGCTGCTGTTCAGCCTGATTAAAGTCATTCTGTAATCTGGTGACATTGTCTTGTGCATTACGTAATTGCAACTGTGCGCTTTCAAGCTGGATTTGCAGTTGCGAAAACTTAGTACGGCTATTATTCTGACTGGATAAGGCTGCCTGATAGGCCTTTTGCGCACTGAGTAATTCAATTTCCGCGGGGGTTTCTGCCTGCACCACGGAAGCTGCTATCAATAGTAACCATAAACTGTTTTTTAATTTCATGGCTTTATCCCCTTTAATAAAATTTAATGACCACAGACATGTTTATATTGCTGCTCTACTGCCGAACCATGTGTCACATTCATTGGGCGCAAATCGGAGTCATTAAAATGATCCTGACGTATTATTTCGCCTTTAGCATCAAGTAATTCTACATCGAGTATGCGGAATAGTTTGCGACCGCAATCAATCTGAGTAGTACTGATGGCAGTTTTATAGGCCGGCGTGTTACTGTAATACTGTTGTTTTAAATCGATAACGGTTATACGGTCTCGAAAGGTAACCAAATTATTTTGGCGTTTAATGCTACCGCTATCCAGCGCATACTGAAGATTGCCACTGGCGGAGACACCTAGATTAATCCAATGACCATTAGCACTGAGCGGAGAATTGGTATTCTGACAGGCGGCTAATACAATACTCATAGCCAACGTGGTAACAAGATAACGCAGTTGAATGATTTTCATGTTTATTCCTTATAACTGACTTAAAGTACAGTCGGAAAAGAAAGTTAGTTGCAGTACAATACCTGTTTCAGAACAAAAGCAACAGGTGTTTAGTGACCCATGCCAAGCAAATTTTACACGATGTTTTCGGATATCCGGAATTTCGTGGCCAACAGGCGGAAATTATCGACACAGTGGCTCGTGGCAACAACGCCCTGGTGTTAATGCCGACTGGAGCTGGCAAGTCCTTATGTTATCAAATTCCAGCTCTAATGCGCGCTGGTGTCGCCATAGTCGTTTCACCTCTTGTTGCTCTGATGCAAGATCAGGTTACCGCTTTAACCGTCAATGGCATATCCGCAGCCTGTGTATTCAGTGGAACGAGCAGCGACGAAATCAGGCGTATTGCTGATGAAATTATGGCAGAACGGCTGCAGCTTTTGTATGTCGCACCAGAACGTCTGGTTATGCCAAAATTTTTACAATTTTTACATAATACTCATATTAGTCTTTTTGCCATAGACGAAGCTCATTGTGTCAGCCAGTGGGGACATGACTTCCGTCCAGAATACCAGCAATTATCTATTTTAGCAGAACAGTTTGCCGATATACCACGTATAGCCCTCACCGCGACGGCGGATACCGCCACTCGTCGTGACATCCAACATTATCTGCATTTGTCAGATGCGCCATTGTTTATTTCAAGTTTTAACCGTCCAAATATTGATTATCAGGTGGTGGAAAAAAATAATGGAAAAAGACAGTTATTGCAATTTATTCGCTCACAAATGAATGGTCAAAATGGTATTGTTTATTGCTTATCACGTAAAAGAGTGGAAGATATCGCCGCGTTTTTAAGCGAAAACGGGCTCACGGCTGTACCGTATCATGCAGGACTGGACTGGGAAACTCGCAGTCAGAATCAACGTCGTTTTACTCAGGAAGATGGCATCATCGTCGTGGCCACCGTGGCGTTTGGCATGGGCATAGACAAACCGGATGTACGTTTTGTTGCTCATCTGGATATGCCTTCCAGTATTGAACACTTTTATCAGGAATCCGGACGAGCGGGACGGGATGGTTTGCCCGCCATTAGCTGGCTATGTTACGGGCTGAATGATTGGGTACTGTTACGTGAGCGCATTCAGCTGGCTGAGCGGGACGACGCGCAAAAACGAATTGATTTACAAAAACTCGATAGCATGCTGGCTTTTGGTGAAACTGCTGATTGTCGCCGCCAGTTGTTGCTGCGCTATTTCGGTGAAGAAAGTCAGCCATGTGGTCATTGTGACAATTGCATTGATCCACCCCAAAAATTTGACGGTACCATTTTGGTACAGAAACTACTGTCATGCGTCTATCGGGTCGGACAACGTTTTGCTACCGGTCATGTGATCGATGTTCTACGGGGGCGCGATTCAGACTGGGTGCACCGCTTCGGTCATCAACATCTATCCACTTTCGGCATCGGGCGAGAGCAGACGGTAAAAGAATGGCGAACAATAGTACGCCAATGTGTTGCAGCCGGTTATTTAAATGTTGATATAGCCAATCAGGCTTTACAATTAACTGAACAAGCGCGTGCCGTATTAAAAAATCAGCAGCAAGTATGGCTGCGTCCATTACAACATGATCAATCTCGCAGCAGCCACAGTACTGATATCTGGTTGCGCACTGAACGCGAAGAACGGTTATGGCAAAAATTGCGCGAATGGCGTAAAAACCGTGCGCGTCAAAATAATGTACCGGCTTATACCATCTTTGCTGACCGTACCTTACAAGATTTAGTACAGCATCCTCCAACTACCCTGGCAGATTTAAATCAAATTTATGGATTGGGTGAAAGCAAAATCAAAAATTTTGGACAAGATATTATTGCGATTTGTCGCCAATGGGCAAATTAAAACCTCTTTTATACAAAAGTATCAACGACAGCATATTACGTTTGATTTAAAATAGGTGATGAAACTGTTAAAATCTTCCAGCCCTTTCAACGTTGAGCAATACATCATCATGATTAAAATGTCTAACAACATCAACATCATTAATCTATAGTTGAGCAGTTATCCATGCCTTTCACGTTCGCCCATCCTGCTATTGTTCTGCCGTTATATCGTTTGCGCCGCTACTTTTCTTTGACTGGTCTCATCATAGGCAGCATGTCACCAGATTTTGAGTATTTCTTGCGCATGCATATTATGAATCACTACGGACATGAATTATCTGGACTCTTTGCCTATAACATCTTTACCAGCATCATCGTTGCATTTGTATTTCATCATATTATTCGTAATCCACTGCTGGATAATCTACCGCAATTTTTATATCAACGTCTGGCTAGATATCAGACGTTCAATTGGTCAGCTTATTTCAGACAACATTATCTTATCGTGATTTTCTCCATATTCATCGGTAATCTGTCACATCTCTTTTGGGATGCCTTTACTCATCCGCATGGATTTTTTGTCACACACCTGATCTGGCTACAGACTCAACTTCAAATTGGCTCTTTAACCTTACCGTTATACAAAATATTGCAACATAGCAGCTCAATAATTGGCATGACTTGCATCTTCGGCTTCATTCTGTTGCTACCGAAAACAACTTTATCCACGCATCACATTGATCCTAAATACTGGTTAACACTGATCATACTCAGCCTCTTAATTGTTACTACTCGAGTTCTCATCAATAGCAATGGGCTATTAATAGGCAACTTGATTGCCTCCTCCATCATGGCACTGTTCATTAGCTGTATCATTACTGCCATACTACCCAATTACGTGCACAAGCAGCAAAACTAACCATCATTAACCATTCAGTATTGGCACATATATCCAAAAATAAATATTAAAAATCAGATATAAAAATTGCATTTACGCTGAAGTGATCCAGCAAATGTGTTACCGAAAAACGCACTAGCAATAAAGAATATGTAAATTGGATTACATTTATTTACCAAATTACACTCACATTTAATTGATTGAATTAAATAGACTTCCAAACCTCATTTCCGCCACACAATGAGTTAAATCAAATAAAAGTCAAAAAGGGCACTTTCACCACATACCCAATCCCATATATAGTAAAAAAAAAGCAGGAATGAGCAGATAACTACTAGATATAGATTTTTTCTAATATACTTGTCTGCTCTACTCCATTTTATTGAATAGCCAGTGTGGTGATGGCCGCCTACTGCGGTATGAGAAGGAATAATTGACATGAAACCCGTTGTAATTAAAAGAGATGGCTGCAAAGTACAGTTTGACGCAGCCCGCATTAAACATGCCATTCAACGTGCGGCAGAAGCTTGTCAGATTGCTGATGAAGATTACTGTGCTCAGGTTGCCGCAGCCGTTACTGCAGCAGTGGCCGATCGGGATTATGTTGATATTCATGATATTCAGCAAGCAGTAGAAGACCAACTCATGGTCGGTCACTATAAAGAACTGGCCAGAGCGTACATTGAGTATCGCCATTCCCGTGATGTAGCACGTGAATCACGGGGGCGTCTGAATCGTGAAATCCAGGGTCTGGTAGAGCAAACCAATTTTAGTTTGTTGAATGAAAATGCCAATAAGGATAGCAAAGTCATCCCTACCCAGCGAGATTTACTCGCTGGGATTGTAGCCAGACACTATGCACAACAACATCTGTTACCGCGTGATGTGGTTCTGGCGCACGAACGGGGCGAAATCCATTACCACGACCTTGACTATGCACCCTTTTTCCCGATGTTCAACTGCATGCTGATCGATCTAAAAGGCATGCTAACTAATGGGTTTAAAATGGGTAACGCAGAAATTGAGCCGCCTAAATCCATTGCTACAGCTACTGCTGTTACGGCGCAGATTATTGCGCAAGTAGCTAGTCATATCTACGGTGGCAGTACCATAAATCGGATTGATGAAGTTTTGGCCCCATTTGTGCGCGCCAGCTACGACAAACACCTCGCCGTCGCCAATGAATGGAATATTGCCAATGCAGCCGACTATGCTCAAGCTCGTACAGAAAAAGAATGTTACGACGCTTTTCAGTCACTGGAATATGAAGTGAACACCTTGCATACTGCCAATGGACAAACTCCCTTTGTCACTTTTGGTTTTGGCTTGGGCACCAGCTGGGAAAGCCGCTTAATTCAAATGGCCATCCTACGTAACCGTCTGGCTGGCTTGGGCAAAAATGGCAAAACAGCCGTTTTCCCCAAACTGGTATTCAGTATCAAAGACGGCATCAATCACAAAGCACAAGACATTAACTACGATATCAAACAACTAGCATTAGAATGTGCTTCCAAACGCATGTATCCTGATATTCTCAACTACGATCGCGTCGTTGAGGTCACAGGATCCTTCAAAACACCAATGGGCTGTCGCAGCTTTCTTGGCATCTATGAAGAAAACGGCGAGCAGATTCATGAAGGACGCAACAATCTGGGCGTGATCAGCCTAAACCTTCCACGCATTGCCATCGAAGCTCAGCATGATGAAGCACGTTTCTGGTCATTGCTAGACGATCGCCTGCAACTATGTCGCAAAGCATTGATGACACGCATTGCCCGCTTCGAAAATGTCAAAGCACGTGTGGCTCCAATCTTATATATGGAAGGAGCTTGTGGCGTACGCCTAAATGCGGATGATTCCGTCGCCGAAATATTCAAAAACGGTCGTGCTTCAATTTCTCTGGGTTATATCGGTTTGCACGAAACCATTAATGCCCTGTATGGTACTGATACACACGTCTTTGACAGCGAGACCCTGCGTCAAAAAGCCATTGCTATTGTAGAAAAACTTCGTCACACCGTCGATCAGTGGAAAGCAGAAACCGGTTACGGTTTCAGCCTGTATAGTACGCCAAGTGAAAACCTCTGCGATCGATTCTGCCGTCTGGATACCGCCCACTTCGGCGTTATTGATGGCGTTACCGATAAAGGTTACTACACCAACAGCTTTCATTTAGATGTTGAGAAAAAAGTGAATCCATACGATAAAATCGACTTTGAAGCACCTTATCCAAAAATGGCCAATGGTGGTTTTATCTGTTACGGTGAATATCCTAATCTGCAACATAACTTACAGGCATTAGAAGACGTATGGGATTATAGCTATCGTCATGTTCCGTATTATGGTACCAACACCCCTATCGACGAATGTTATGATTGCGGATTCAGCGGTGAATTTTCCTGCACCAGCAAAGGTTTCGTCTGTCCTAAATGTGGCAACCACAACCCGGCACGAGTTTCGGTTACTCGACGCGTATGCGGTTATCTAGGCAGTCCAGATGCCCGTCCATTCAATTCCGGTAAACAAGAAGAAGTGAAACGTCGGGTTAAGCACCTTAGTCAGCAGTGCGGTGCGCTCTAGACATGAATTACCACCAGTATTATCCGGTTGACGTTGTCAATGGTCCCGGCACCCGCTGCACCTTGTTTGTGGCTGGTTGCGAGCACAAATGCCGGGGTTGCTACAACGCCACAACCTGGCGGGTAGATTCCGGCAAACCTTTTGATCAGCAGATGGAAAATCGCATCATCCAAGATCTTAATGACAGCAGAATCGTCCGGCAGGGCTTGTCCCTGACCGGTGGCGATCCTTTGCACCCGCATAATTTACCCGCTATCCTACATTTGGTGCAACGTGTTAAGCAGGAAACAACAAACAAAGATATTTGGTTGTGGACCGGCTATACCCTAGGCGAACTGTCAAGCGCACAATTAGAAATTGTAGATGAAATTAACACCTTAATTGATGGCAAATTTATACAGGAACTTAAAGATCCAGCATTGGTCTGGCGTGGAAGCAGTAATCAAATTATTCACTTTTTACGCTAACCCAGTCAGATTAACCACACATTAAAATTTCTCCAGCCCTGAAACAACTCTGGCGCAACTGAAGCCAGCATTCATTGCCAAGGCGGTAATCCATTTTATGCAAATTAATTCTATTTAAAACTAACTAATTCCATGACGCCTTATCAAACAGACTTCAAATTTGTTTGATATGAGCATAAAATCCGCCTTTACCCCGAAGAATGCAAAATTCAGCTTTTAAACCATTTGCATCACAATTGACCTAACCAGCGCAAAAGCGTTCTGATTGGATTCACAAACAGACCAAACAACCTTATTATTTGCAATTTTTAACTGTACACTTCAGCCAAACCTCAGTAGGCTAGTTATAGCTTGATAACCCTATTTCATCTAATACCTTGATCATTCCTAAATGAGTACAATAGATTTAAGTCACAAACGTGCTGAAACTCAGGCAATGCTAGATGCAGCCGACCTATTATTTGATCGTTCTAGCTGCGAAGCTCAATTAGAACGCATGGCCAAAGAAATCACCATTACCCTTGGTGACAAATATCCGCTAGTTTTGCCCGTCATGGGCGGAGCAGTGGTATTTACCGGAAAACTTTTACCACTGCTGCGCTTTCCGCTGGATTTTGACTACATACACATTTCTCGCTATGGCGACAAACTTCAAGGCGGCAATTATCAATGGCTGCGTGCGCCGCAAAATGCTGTAGTTGGTCGACATGTGTTGGTACTAGATGACATACTGGATGAAGGACATACACTGGCTGCGGTAAAAAAACAGATCATGCAGATCGGAGCGGCAAGCTGTTCTACTGCTGTTTTTGCTAATAAATTAATTGGGAAACCCAAACCAATTACCGCAGATTTTGTCGGCCTGGATGTCCCGAACCGATATGTATTTGGCTACGGCATGGATGCTGAAGGGAAATGGCGTAATCTGGACGAAATCTACGCAATGGCAGAGAAATAACGAATTAGTTTGCACTTTCAACATGATTAAACTGAAGTAGAAATCCAGCATCACCCTTTTCTGCTTCAGTTCGCTTAATGGTTTAACCACATTTGCATGAGGGCGGCAAACAGACTGATCACACAACTTCGTGTGAATATCGCTAGATAAAGATCATTCTATTTCGCTTACAAAATAAGGCAGCTCCCAAGTACCATCATCAAAACCGCGACAAGGTCCAGTTGTAATATCTGAAGAACGCAAAAATTGCTGTCCATTCCATGTCCAATATATGCGACTCCAGCAATCTCCGATGCCCCGTGTTTTTTGTATTTCTGAGATTTTACCATCACTATAGTCGGTACCCCAACGCGTAACAAATTTAATCTCATTCTTATTGGCAGACGTACCTTTTGGGATAACCCAATACGCTTCACCAGAATTGTAAACTCCTAACAAGCAAGAGGCAGCAAGTAAATCATTATCTTTGTTTAATGCAAATAGCTGAAATGTTGGTTTGTAGGTCTCTTCAGCAGATTGAGATAAATCTAAAAAACAATCCGCTTCATTTTTATAATGTGTTTCAAAATCGGGGAAACGCCTTATCACTTCATCGAGCGTCAGTTTTTGACTGTGTTTAGGGCTGATAACCGCAGCTTTTTTTATTATAGGGGCAGGAATAGATGGATAAACGTGGGACTCGTCTTTATTGCCCGTTTTTATAATGGCACCTATCGTACCAATGCGACCTTGCACTTCATCCATCTTTAACATAACGGCGTTAAATCCCGCATTCGATATTCGCCATGTGTTATTATTTTGCTGAAAACTTACCGTTTTATCATTGCTTTTTAAAGCTGAAATAATTGATGAAATTTGCTTTGGCCGTAATTCATAGGGCTCATCATCCGTTTTTACGGTACCTAATACTTGATTATTGACTGCAACAGTTATAGGGGTATCACTTAGCTGCTCGATTTCGTCATCTTTTATTCTGACGTAACCACTCAATGATTGATTAGCACCCGCTTTACGGACTAATAAGATTGAAATTCTTGAATCCAATTCTCTGGTTGGCTCTTGATGATCAAAGCCAACAGCACGACAAGTCAATGTATTATCGCACACAATATGCCAATCTTCATCTTCAAAGTAGACACCTTGATTTGTCTGAGCATTAACCAAATTGATGCTTAAAAACAATGATAAACAACTATAAAAAAACAGCACATCAGTTTCCAATAAAATTCATCTTTCAGCTATCATAACAGATAAAATTAAGGTCTTTAATTATATTTGGTATAAATTGAAGCTAAATCAAATTTTATCATTAACATAAACTTATAAGCTTGTATTTGATAAATATCATTGCTAGTGAATCACCCCATCTATTGAGTGATCTTAAAAATAGAGGTTACTACCATCACCCTGATCACATAGTTAGATTTGACAGAAAATAGCCAATTTTCATGCTACACAACATAACAAATTGAATTTACAACCGAGTACCATACACAATGCAATCTATTTTTCATGAAATAGTAAAGCCCCATAAAACCCATTTCTCTCTTCAGCTAAATTTTTAGTCTTCTCAAATCACTGAACCACAGCAACAAACTTAAACCCAAATATGGTAATTCTGATAATGACTCGTTTTGCTGATAACGAACTAATGCAGAAAACTATTTAGCTAATTAAACTAATTAACAATAACCTGTAGCTTGTTTTTTCTATTGATATTTTGTACTTTTCCGCGGAATAATGATCCTCTACATCTATCCATTCAACAAACTATGTGTTCACTGAACATACTCCCCAATCATTTGTTGATTCCCATATATACTGCATAAAAATAAAATATTATTTAAATTTTTAATGAGTATTGATACGTCATTAAGTAGTTCAAAGTATTCCATTTGAGCACAAATAAATTATAATAGACAATATGTTCCGTCATAACATATTATTTTTAATCATTAATACCAATTTGATTCAGTATTTGAGTTGACAAAACCAATATTAAATATAATGATGAATAGATATATTTGGTCAAATAAACATTAATTTACACAGAAATTGAATATTAACAAGTTAACTTGCGACAGAAATATACTCAACTTTCAACATTAAAAAAAATGTTATAACTCATTTTATGTTAACTATTAAACTTAATAACAAAATGTAATTTATTGGTTTAAAACACCAAAAACCTTATATTGAAGAACATGAATACTTAAAATATACAGTTCATTAATTTCTAAAACCCTATATGAATCAAGTTAATTTATATATTAATACAAAAGAAACTAGATCAAATTTTATAATTATTTCAATTAAAATAATACCTTATATTCAGAAATTTCAATTTACAAAAGGAATTTTTATTAACGAATACAACAACATTAATTACTTAAACAGTTTTTTTATTAACAATATATTGACAAAATAAATTCTTACAAAGTATGATGATCGTCCCGTATCCGTAAATACGGGCAGCTCTGGAAGGCTGTTATATCGGACGGACTGGATGCTAAGGTTTATATCTTGGCTTCTTTGTCCGAACACCAAGTCATTGCATGCCCACAATGGCAGACGATGGCAGGGAGGCTCACGCCTGCCGGTTCTGATTAACGGTCTTCCAGCCTTGCCATTCTTCTGCCGCCCATTGTGTCTGGAAGCACAACAGCGGTGTAACAGGAATAATCAGGAAAGGCTGTTTTATGACTATGTTTATTGTAGCTTTACGCTATCTCGAAGCGTACATGCTACGCCTGTTTCCTCCGGCGATGGTTTGCATTGAAAATTGATGGTTGCAAGAAAAATGCTTGTACCTTCATGCAGTAAGGATGCATCAACATTTGATCCTTATTGATTCTGACTAAATTATGATGGATTGCCTGTTTATAAACATATAAATATGGCAATTTTAGCAACTGATTAGATTAATTTATTAATATCGTATTAAAAATTCGACTTGGATTGTAACTTTACATTTCATAAAACAATTTGTAGGAACAAATATATATGCAATTAATATTTTTATATATTCTCGATTCATTAAAGCTAATATTGAGGATTTTTTTTCAAAACATATAGTTAGCTTTACTGATAACAGAATAAAAGTTTGTTTGTCTATGTTTCCTGGTTCTTTTGCTTTTTTAAGGCAGAACCAGGCTTTTTGCATTTAGACTACTTATCTTCACGATCAAAATAATATCTACTGACCTGGATTCAATTTTTTCATTTCGTCCTTGATTTTTCAAGCTGCAAAGCAACTAAGCTCAAGAGCAATAAGCCTTTTTTAAAAGCAATTTTATTTTTTTTAAGAACGGGGTAATGAGTAATAAAGTGGATACAACAGATATTATATGGCTATAGCTGTCAATTTTTTGCTGGTTGTCCATTATAAGTATTAAAATGTATCTCAATTAATTTTAAGCAATATCTTATTTTTTAATGATTGATCATTAAATTAGATTAAATTAACCTATAAATATTGCATTATCATAATTTAATATTTTATTTTCTGACTCATTTTATGTCAAATTAATAAGCATGCGCTAATTAATTGTACTATTATATTTGCATAAAAATTATATAAGAATTTTAAATACCTTCTCAATCCCATCTCAACCCTGTTTGTCTGTATTGATTGTGTATGGTTCAAATGATTAATCATTAATCGGACTGAATGTCATGAATTCAATCTTGGCTCAGGTATATAGCAGTAATATGACCAGTGCCTGAGAAAAATATTGAACGGCGCTGGTTGAGATTAACTTTGCCACGTTGCCAAACCTTGCCGAAATCTAAGCAGAAAGGCAAATATGTATAGAGCTATATTGGATTCATGATTAATCTATTAGTGACGGTAACTCTGTGATCTATTAATTGCGCTGACTGTATAGATACTGCTACATTTTTAGTTAAGATTTCTCATGCGTTCCTGTATCTTTTCTCTCAAAGAGACGCAGATACGTATCCAGTCATCTCTTTATTGGATAAAAAAAGTAGAAATATGATCCTCATAAACCTCTCTATTCTTATCAGTACAAATTTTATTAACTTATTGTTGCTTTATGAAGTACAAATATTTTGCATCACATTCTGAGAAAAGTACAAATTCATTCATTGAGTTACCGTAATTTTGTATAATTATGGAATCCCTTTTATAAAGCCCTTCAATTGAGTTCATCTGCAAATAAGTATTACTATTATCTTCAATTAATTTATATATTCCTTTACCTTTTAAATTAACTCCTTCATATATAAAAAATGAATCCTTTTTTAACTCTATTTTTATGGATTCATTACAAATTTTGTTATCAGATATTAAATAAATACCTGAAATTTTGTTATTTGCACATCCTATTAGCAAAAAACTAAATATTATTAATATATATTTCATTTTACTTTATTTATTTATTTTGAATATTATTAACTAGTAGCTCTACTTCTAGTAGTAGCTCTACTTCTACGGGTCTCAATCCTATTTTTCCTATCTCTTTTCTCATTATTTCTTTCCCATCCTTTTATAGAACTCCAATTTAAGTAACCCTCTGTCAACGCTAAATATTGTATGTAACAATCTCTAGATTCATTAGTGTTTAAAACTGCATATTTATAAACTGCATCATGTAGCTCCCAACACCGACTATTCCTAATTAAAGTAGATACACCTAGGGCACTATCAAGGCAGCGCAATGAGATTATATTGTCGTCTGCGAAGGTGACAATATGAACAAGATACCCACGAGCAACACCCTTCATCTAATCCAAACTTAAATCTATATTTCAACTGCTTGGATTTTAGCTTGAATATACTTTTTCATGACAGCCCAAACCCTCACCTGCTAGAAAATTATATCTCTTTCTTAGTTGATCTTTAGTTAAATTGTGTTTATTTGCTAGATCTCTAAACTGTTTATTTTGAGCCTGGTTATTTCTTGAAGCATTACCTTTTTGTCGCCCTATTCTTCCCTTATACCCATAATGCACCCTAATTTTTTCTTCGGTAACTTAATCGTTTTCGTTGTCCTGTACATTAAAATTATAAACTTTTTCATCATGAGGTACGGTTTCTAAGCTTAGAATTTTGACCTAACGCCGTCTTGGTTTAAGATGGTTTATCACCTATCAAGCTGGTTTCATTACCTGCTAAGAATTAAAAATAGTACAAAAAAAATCATCTGTGAACTATTTAACCATGATACTTTGTTTCTACAACTGAAAATGGGTGATTACTGCCAATTATTTTATTTTTATTAGCAACACATCATTCCCAATTTAGATCATAAGATTCATCACTGGCCTAGGAAATATCCCAGAGAATTTTTTAATTTAAAATTGTGTTCAAACAGTATATTCAAACCATTTAGTGGGCTAATGTTAACATCAACCATTTTATTATTTGTTTATCGTGTAATTTTTTCGGTGATTAACCCATTAGGACAATCTATAGACGTCACTAATACCTTTCCCTCTCTTTCTAATCTCCCAGTACAATATATAAATTAAAAGGAATCGTCATCAAGTTCTAATTTAATTATAGAACTTGCTTCACCTCAAAAGGCGCTTTTTATCACTAATTTTGATTTTATATTCTTGAAAAATTACATCACTATTTTTTAAATAAATCTTTAATCAATTCTACTATGCTGTTGATCCAGCAATGATTACTTCCTCTTAATCTTCGCTAGTCGTCCAAGCATTTTGGAGTGGCAAAATCCCCTTCATATCTGAATTTTAGTCAGTATAGTTGGGTACCTCGTGATCTATTGGCTTAAATAACCCTTTATTTATCGACTCTTAAGATGAACAACGCCTGAACTATAACTAGCCATGCCATTTAAAAGATAAAAATTGCAACTTTGACTAGTTTGTTTATTTCAGATTAGTCATAACCAGTTATCGTTAAGGTACAAAATTAATACAGAATCAGCTACGATGACTTTTGATTAATTCACCTAAAAATCGATCGCAGCGATTTAGTTGCGCCAGCTCTATAAATTCATTTGCTTTATGCGCCACACTGATGCTACCCGGACCACAAACAACGGTTTGGATGCCACTATTTTGGAACTGACCGCCCTCCGTAGCGTAAGCAACCTTAGATCTCTGTTTATCATCGACTAAGTGCATCACTAGCTCATGCAATTTTGCATTAGCTGCATCATTTAGAGCCGGAACTTGCACATGATGGGTTAATTCAACTTTAGCTTCAGGCGCAACAGCCTGCATAGCAGGTAAAATTTCCTTTTGAATATAATCCTTTATAGGTTGGATCAATTCTGCTACGGTCATATGCGGCAAGTTGCGATAATCAAATTCGAATGCACAATATTCTGGCACAATATTGATGGCGGTACCGCCTCGAATCATACCCGTTGACACGGTGGCAAATGGTACGTCAAAAGCATGATCCAGATCGGCTCGCGACTGTAGCTGTTGTGCCAACTGATTAATAAACACGATCAGTTTAGCTGCATATTCGATGGCATTGACTCCTTGTGGGGTCAAGGAAGAGTGGGCATTTTTGCCGTGAACTTCACAGCAAAAAGTATGGATCCCTTTATGCGCAATCACCATTTGCATTGAAGTGGGTTCTCCGACAATACAATATTGTGGTTGCAAATCGCGCTTGGCTAATTCAGCTAGCATGACTGGTGCACCCAAACAACCAATTTCTTCATCGTAAGAAAGCGCAATATGCAAGGGCTTGGTTAATTTTGTCGACAGCATCGCCGGCACCGCCGCCAATACGCAGGCTATAAACCCTTTCATATCGCTACTGCCTCGGCCATACAGGCGCTGATCGCGAATATCCGCGACGAAAGGATCTGATAACCATTGCTGCCCATCAACAGGCACAACGTCGGTATGTCCAGATAGGACAATACCTCCATTTGTCTGACCATCTGCCGCGGGAAGGGTAACAAATAAATTGGCTTTATTACCCTGGGCATTAAGCGATAACCAAGGCGATAATCCTTGATTCTCCAAATAATTGGCTACATGGTTGATTAAATCCATATTACTGCTTCTGCTGGTGGTATCAAAACCAATTAATTTTTTTAGCCATGCAACACTATCCACGACACACTCCTTTAACTTAGCCCATGCACGACTTATTGAAGTCAACTGTTGGGCTGTATACACAACAATACCCTATTAAACCATGATACCAGCTACAATAAGGAAATAAAGAAAGGCAAACTCAATGAAACAACAATTTAAACTCGAAGGTCATCCTCACATAGCATTATGCGATTTGTTAAAACTGACTGGAATAGTCGAAAGCGGCGGACGAGCAAAACAAGTGATCAGTGCCGGTTTGGTTCAGCGCAATGGGCAGGCAGAAACCAGAAAAACTGCAAAACTGATAGCAGGCGATTGTATTGACTTTGAAGGTCAGATAATAGACATAATTGATTAAACCTGTAAACACACCGAATTTCTATCCAATGACAGCTCATGATTAATAATAAATGTTATGATGATAGAAATCACGTGGTAATTTGACTTAATGTTATATCCATCAACACGCTTGCAATAACGAACAACCAACCTTGTTCACATCTATATAGTCACATATTAAATTTCATGAGTATTGATTTACATTGCCACTCTACTATTTCCGATGGCGCTCTGACACCTACGCAGCTAGTAAATCTGGCTCATGCCAATGGTTGTACCATGTTGGCTTTAACCGATCACGATCATACTGCTGGATTAGCGGAGGCGGCTACTCAAGCACAAAAGCTGGGGATGAGATTGATTAATGGTGTGGAAATCTCTGTCAGTTGGCGCGGCCGAACTATTCATATTGTTGGTCTGAATATTTCAGTTCAGAACACTGAATTACAAAGTTTGCTAGCTCAATTGCGTGCAGGTCGTTTGCATCGGTTATGTGCTATTAGTGAAAAACTGGCGAAAAAAGGAATTACGGGTGCCTACGAAGGCGCCATAGCATTGGCCACCAATGCTGAAATGGTGACCCGCACTCATGTTGCTGACTTTCTGGTTAATCAAGGATATGTGCGCAAAAAAGCCGATGCCTTCCGCAAATATCTTGGTGATGGTAAGTCTTGTAGTGTGAAACACCAATGGGCTGAGTTAGGCGAAACAATCCAAGCCATTCATCATGCCGGAGGCATTGCCATCATTGCTCATCCCATGCGTTATGATCTTTCGGCTACCGCGCGGCGCAACCTTTTTAGTGAGTTTAAGGATTTGGGTGGTGAAGCCATAGAGGTGCACAGTGGACGAACTAACTTAAATGATCGTCTGAATTATGCGTTATTGGCTCAGCAATTTGGTTTTCTAGCCAGTAGTGGCAGTGATTTTCATCGAGTAGGTGATTATGGTGGTGGGCAGCTGGGTGTTTGCCCTGAATTACCGCCAATTTGTCAACCTGTATGGAATATGTTTTGCTGAAACCAGTTTTTTCAATATTTATAAGCCCTATTCACGTGAATGATGCAATGAGTTGATCAGGTAAAATGAATTTACGCAGTCACTTTTAGTAACCACTTATGTACATTTAGTTAGATTTACTTTTCAACATTGGAGCCAAATCAAATGTCAGAACTCATCTTATTAGCTACCCATAGATTGTTTAACGGCGAGCAACGTCGTTACCGCCACTACAGTCAGGTTAATCAGTGTGAGATGACATTTTCAATCTATATACCTTCGCGGGCATTAGCTGGATACCAAAGACCAGTAGTGTACTGTTTGGGTGGTTTGACTTGTACCGATGAAAATTTTTCTATTAAAAGTGGCGCTCAACGTTTTGCTGCAGAATGGGGCATCGTTTTGGTTATGCCAGACACCAGCCCCCGTGGCAATGATGTTGCAGATGCAGATATCGAGAATTTGGGACAGGGAGCAGGTTTTTATCTTAATGCCACTGAACAGCCGTGGGCAACGCATTATCAAATGTATGACTATATAGTGTATGAACTGCCACAATTAATTGAAAAACATTTTTCGGTTAACCAGCAGCGAGGCCTATGTGGTCACAGCATGGGTGGACATGGAGCACTCATGATTGGTTTGAACAATCCTCAGCGTTATACATCCATATCCGCTTTTGCTCCTATTGCTCATCCCAGTGCAACGAAATGGGGACAAGAGGCATTTACAGCTTACCTCGGTGCCAATACTGCAAACTGGGCACACTATGACAGCACCCTTCTTTTACATCACTCAATTCCGACCAAATTACCTATCCTCATTGATCAAGGCGGTGCAGATGAATTTTATCCTGCTCAATTGCTTCCGGAAGATTTTGTTAAGCTGGCAACCAGCAAGGGATTGAATATTCGCTTTCATTTGCACAAAGACTATGACCATAGCTACTACTTTGTCAGCAGCTTTATTGAAAGTCACATCTTTTTTCATGCCACAGCTTTTGAGCTATAAGCTGAGCAAAATTTCGCTCAAAAAGATTTTTCATGGTCGAAAATTAAATTTTTAAATGAATAAAAAAGAAAATGATGCAATTGAAAATGCAGCAGATAAATTTAGACTTATACGGTTGAGTTCTATCTGTAAAGCTTTGATCGTCAACTTGGTAAAAATCAAATTAGCTGGGTAGATGAGAAATGCAAAAACTGGACGCAATTGGGAAAACTTGCTGGATATTCAGCATTTATCTCGGACATGAATAGCATGGCTGGCAAACTTAAAAAAGAGCAGAAGACTAAAATCTTCTGCTGTAGTCAAATTTTATATTGGAGAAAACATAGCGCCGTGTAACGTTTTAGGCATCAATAACCGATTTACGCGCAAAGGTTTTTTCACAATAATGACAACGTAAACGAGTTTCTCCATGATTGATGCGCACGTAAAATTGACTTTTAACTGGTTCCCCATGACTCGCACAGTTGCTATTAGGGCAGGAAAATACTTCACTGATGGTATCTGGTAATGTCAAAGTCCGTTTGCGTACTACTTTAAAATCCGCAATATCATTCACCGTTGCTCTAGGTGCAAACAACGCCAGCCTGTTAGCCATGGCGTCATCCATCAACAAGCCAGAAATTTTAATAATATCTTTGCTACCATTTGACTGGCTGCTTAAATTGAACCCAACCGTCACCGCATTGCCAGAATGCAATAATTTAAACTGGCGCAGAATCGTTAATCCCTGACCTACTGGGATATGATCTATGACTGTACCATCTTTAATTGCTTCAACACTTAAAGTGTTTTGATTCATTATCATCTTCCTTATACATCAGGTTTATTCAAATCGTTTCATTCAAAATAGCCGCCAGAATAGCTTGACGAGCATACATACCATTGTTTGCTTGTTGGAAATAATAAGCATGAATACTACCATCCACATCAGGATGGATCTCGTCTACTCTGGGCAAGGGATGCAGAATACGCATATTAGGTTTTGCATCGGTCAGCATGGCTGCACACAGACTGTAACTTCCGTTTATGCGAGCAAATTCCTGCTCATCGAAACGTTCCCGTTGAATACGTGTCATATAAACAATATCAGCCCATGCCAAAGCTTCTTCCAAATTAGTCAAAATCTGATAACTACAGCCCATATCATCTAACTGCTCACAGATATAATCTGGCATAGCTAAGGTTGGTGGAGAAATAAAAGCAAATTCACATTTCCATCTACTTAGTGCTTGAACCAATGAATGTACCGTACGTCCGTATTTCAAATCTCCAACTAAAGCAATTTTCAATTGCTGTAATTTCCCTTGCGTTTCTTGAATGGTTACCAGATCAAGCAAAGTCTGCGAAGGGTGTTGATTGGTACCGTCGCCGGCATTAATTACCGGCACATGCGCAAATTCACTGACAACCCGAGCGGCACCATCTTTTGGGTGACGCATCACAATTGCATCTGCATAATTACTGATGATCCTTGCAGTATCCGCCAGTGTTTCTCCTTTTTTAGCACTGGTATTAGCACCATCCGCAAATCCTATTACCTTGCCACCAAGACGTTGAATTGCGGTTTCAAATGACAACCGTGTACGAGTTGATGGCTCAAAAAAACAGGATCCGATCAGGCGATCCTGTAATAAATTACCCTGTGGCTGTTGCTTCAATCGCAGCGCGGCAGCCAGTAAAAACTCCAACTGTTCAGTTGACAGATCATTAATCGAAATGAAATTTTGCCGAAACAACGGATTAGACATAATGAACCTTCAGAACTTTATCAATAGGCATAAAAAAACCCGTCAGCTAACGGGTATAGATATTGAGAATTAAAACCCTATCCTGCTCAAATAAAAAGCGGATAAAAAATGTCGGCTGGGCTGACACCATGGCTTAACTCCTTAATTTTTAGCAGTTGATTATCGCACAGATATCAGAACGGTAAAAGTCGTCCACTTTGCGTTACAATAATCATCATTGCCATTATTCATTTCTGTTTACATTGATTTACCACCATCTGGCACTGAATGTGCCCATCTTTTCATTATTGACCTACTCCCACCCTACCATGCTGGCGGTTGGGACACGTGTTGCCGTACGTTTTCGCAAGCGACTAATCACAGCCATCGTGTGGGCTAATAATATTCAACCCGAAATTGATACTGAAAAAATTTTACCTATCGAAATCGTTTTTGATGATGGTTGGTTTCTACCGCATGACTGGCGTGAATTATTGAACTTCACCGCCCGTTACTATCATTATCCTCTGGGACAGGCTGTCAGTGCTGCATTACCAAAAGGCTTACGTGACCCCAAAGCTATCTCATTGCCCAAACCAGATGAAGTGTATCAATTAAGTGATTTAGGCAAAACTCAGACCGCTCCGGCGGGACGCTTTCCGAAACTAAACGCCTTGTGGCATCGCCTGCAAACGTCAGCATCAACATTGAATCAACTGAAGGCTGAGCATAATCAGGCTGAACACTACCTGCAAAAATGGCAGCAACAAGGTTGGATCACATCAAATTCTATTTCACCATATGGGATCATTCCGGATAGCCAACACCAACTCAATCACCAACAATTAGAAGCCAGCACAGCGGTACAAGCTCAATTTGGTCGTTTTGCACCATTCTTACTCTATGGCATTACGGGGAGTGGTAAAACAGAAGTTTACTTTGACATCATGGCAAAAACCTTACAGCAAGGTAAACAAGTTTTGTTTCTATTACCGGAAATTAATCTGACACCACAACTCATGCAGCGTGTACAGCAACGTTTTCCAAACACCACCACAGTGATGCTGCATAGTCAGACTGCAACTGGCGAACGCACACGTAACTATCTTCGTGCAGCACTGGGTCAGGCTCCATTAATAATCGGTACTCGTCTAGCCGTATTTACCCCAATACACAATCTAGGCTTAATCGTTATTGATGAAGAGCATGACCAATCGTTTAAGCAAGAAGCAGAGTTAAGATATCACGCTCGTGATCTGGCTGTGTGGCGAGCAAAACAAAATAGCTGCCCTATTGTACTTGGTAGTGCCACTCCATCACTGGAGAGCTGGTACCAAATGAAACAGGGGCATTACCAACTACTGCAATTAACCCAGCGTGCCCACATCAATGCCAAGTTACCTAAAATTCACTTATTAGACACCCGTCGCCTATCACTGGATCACGGCCTCAGTGACGCCATAAAACAAAAATTGCAAACAAACTATGAACAAGGTGGGATGAGTATGGTGTACCTGAACCGCCGTGGCTTCGCACCTGCCCTCTTTTGTAGCGCCTGCGGTCATGCCTTTGGCTGTCCCAACTGTTCAGCCAAAATGGTTTTGCATCAGCACGCCCATCAGCTACGTTGCCACCATTGCGACTTTCATCAACCCATACCGCATAAATGTCCCGAGTGTGGTAATCATGATTTAACTGCGGTTGGACAAGGTACTCAGCGCATTGAAGAAAACTTGCGCAACTTACTACCTGGAGCAAAAATCTTACGGGTAGATCGCGATACCATTTCACGCAAACAAGATTGGGCCAAAATCTATACGCAAATTTTGCATCAAGAAGTAGATGTTCTGATCGGAACACAAATGTTGGCTAAAGGGCACGACTTTCCACACCTGAATCTTGTTGTCGTATTAAATGCCGATAACAGCCTGTATAGTGCTGATTTTCGAGCTCCAGAACGCCTCTTCGCAGAATTAATGCAAGTAAGTGGACGAGCCGGTCGAGCAGATGGAGATGGTGAAGTTTGGGTACAAACTCAACAACCCGAACATAAAGTTTATCAAGCATTAGTCGCTCAGGATTACCTCACCTTTGCCAGTGCGGAACTAACTGAAAGACAAGAAATGAACATGCCGCCGTTTACTCATATGGCAGCTATTCGAACAGACGCCAAAACCATGAGTGAAGCACAAAAATTATTAAGGGAAACATTAAAAGGTATCAAACAACACGAGCAACTACCTGCAAATGTTCATGTCTTTGGTCCGGTGCCCATGCTTATGGCTAAATTAGCCGGCTATGAAAGAGCACAAATTTTTCTGGAAAGTCAACAGCGCAAAGAACTTCACCAAACCATTACATTATGGGATAATTGGTTAATTTTTCTTAGTAAATATTATCCCAAAACGCGCTGGCTAATAGATGTTGACCCATTGGAACTATAAATCAAACCTTTTTTTCTTCTTCATCCTGATCTGGATGATTCCTCTACAAAGCTTGTCCGCTGTCTCCTTTGGCAGGCTACCGCCTAACCAGACAGCCATATACGTTGCCGATCTCAAAACAGGTCAAATTCTTTACCAGCATCGTGCCGATGTGGCTATTAATCCAGCTTCAACCATGAAACTGGTTACCGGCTATGTAGCCTTAAAACAACTGGGACCCAATTATCAGTGGTTAACACAATGGCGCAGTGACGCGGCAATAGAAAATGGGACTTTAAAAGGCCATCTATATTGGTATGGCAGTGGTAATCCTGTGTTTGATCAGCGGGATTTACAACAAATGCAGGCACAACTACAAGCGAAGGGAATTCGCAAAATCAACGGCAGATTAATACTTGATCGCAGCATCTGGTCTAATACAGGCAGTGCTGACAACTTTTTAGCAGATCAAAATGAAGTTTTCGTCACCCCTCCCGATCCTCATATGCTAGCCTATCGGGTATGGTGGTTAACCATCGCCACCAATAACCAAGCTCAGCCAGTAGTCATGGTCGACCCTCCTTTACCCAATGTCGTCGTACAACAGCAAATAAAACTACATAACCACAACATCCCCTGTCCATCGGTACGGCATTTTGTCCACACCAAATTTGATGGTGTCACATTACAGATCCAAGGCAAAGTTCCAGCCAGTTGCCTGAAAAAAAGTTGGTTTATTAACACCAACAAACTTAGTGCGGCGGAATTTGCTGCGCATAGTTTTCGCGCATGGTGGCAGCAAAACAACAACGATATTGGTTTTAGCATCGGCACATTGCCAAAAAATACCCGAGTTTTGGCCTCACACCGATCAAAACCATTGTCAGACATTGTTGCCGACATGAATAAATACTCTAATAACACCATAGCCCGTACACTTTTTCTACGGTTAGGTGAAAAACGTCAGGGTGACACCATCTATAATGCCAAAGCCCTAACCCTACAGACTTTACAACAAGCTCATATTGACACAGCAAAACTACAATTGGAAAACGGTTCTGGTTTATCGCGTAAAGAACGAGTCAGTGCTCGCCTCTTAGGGCAGTTATTACAAAGTGCCTATCAATCATCTTTCGCACCACAATTTATTAGCAGCCTACCCATTGGGGGCGTCGACGGAACATTAAAAACCCGCTTTAAAAATACAGGTGGACAATGGCATCTCAAAACCGGCACACTGAAAAACGTCAATGCATTGGCTGGTTACTGGATCCCTAACTCATCAACACAACATCCTTTAGTTGTGGTCGCCATTGTCAATACTCCGGGAAACCATGTCGCCGATCTAGATATACTGGTACGTTCCTTAGCCAATTCATACCATAAATAAATACACAACAGGTCGACGAACCATGTTCATCGACCTGTTAACCACCAAGAAAACAGATTAATCACGACCACGCAAACTTTTCCAAGTGCGTGACAGCCATGATTTTTGTTTTTTCTTTCTAGTCATATCCATAATCTTAAGTTTATTCAATATCATTATAGATAATTGGAGAATATTCAGATAATGTAAAACATAAAATTATTTAGTTACAAGAAATACAAAACTTTTAATTTTCAAATTTGTTTAATCGCGTTAACCTACTAACGCTAAAAATACAGTGTTACCAAGAAGCTAACCTATTCAGGTAATAAAGTAATATTACTAGGGTCCCGACCTTGCTGCTTTAATCCTACTACCGAAGTAAATAACATATCACTAGAGGAATTCAAAACAGTTTCAGCTGAATCCTGAATTTCACTGATGACAAAACCGATCGCCACTACCTGTGCGGATACTGCTGGATCAATACCAAACATACTACATGCAACAGGAATCAATAATAACGAACCGCCTGGAACGCCAGAAGCACCTAAAGCACAAACCGTAGCTAAAATACTTAATAGTAACGTTTGAATAAAACTGATATCCAAGCCCAACGTATGAACCGTAGCCATCGTCATCGTCGTAATCGTAATCGCTGCACCATTCATACTCATTGTCACACCCAATGGGATAGACAAAGAGTAGATTTCTTCAGGTAATTGCATCCGCTCCGCCAAACGTATATTAACCGGAATATTGGCAGCTGAGCTACGAGTAAAGAAAGCAGTAATTCCGCTATAGCGCAAACAAGTCAACACCAACGGATATGGGTTTTTGCGGAAATTCAAATAGACAATAAGTGGATTAATCACCAAAGCAACAAAGATCATCAAGCCTAACAATACCCCGATTAATTCCAGATAATTTTTCAGCTTAGCCAGACCATCACTAGTAAAATGAGCAGCCACTAAGCCCAGCACACCATAAGGGGCAATGGCAACCACCAAACGGACTACCCATATAGTTGCATCCGACCAATTTTTAATCACAGATTTAGTTGCATCACTGCTATGGCGCAAAGCAATACCCAGAGCAGTAGCCCAAGCTAAAATGCTAAGAAAATTACCCGTTACCAAAGCACTGACAGGATTATCCACAAATTTAAGGATTATATTCTGCAGAATTTCAGCCACACCTTCTGGTGGTTTTTCAGAGGTGGGTGGCACATCCATCACCAGATGTAGAGGATATAAATAACTAACAGTTGAAGCCAATACCGCTGAAATCAAAACAGTTAAAGCATAAAGCCATGCCACAGATTTAATACTGGCTGCATTATCAAACTTATTATTAACAATGGACGAAATCACCAATACAAATACCAGAATAGGTGCAGCCGCACGCAAAGCCTGTATAAATACCTTCCCTAAAAATTCCAACTTAACCCCATATTGCGGTAAAAATGCCGCAATAAGACCACCAATAATCATACATACCAGCATGCGTACGATTAGATTACTTTTAAATAAAATCCATAAAACTTTTTTCATTGATAATCCTCAATTCCAGGACAGCTTCAGTATAAAGCATCATCTTTTACAGGTATTCACCCTCTTAACTCATTGAAAATAAACAAACCAAGATGGAGTCATCTTAAATATCTTAACAACCTTATAGAATATCAACCAGAAAATGTATTCTATTAAACAAATAAAAACAAGTTTAACATCAAAATTTTTTTCTTAACCCTCTAATAGCAAATTAATTTTGAAATTAAGATTTAATATAGAACTTCCACCATCAACGAATTTGACAAACAGCAAACATCCCAAAATGTTATACTTTAGCTTAAAATGAAACCAAACTAATTTCCATCATGAATACCGAACCACATAATTACATTTTATGCATGAAATGGGGGCAAAAATATTCTGCTGAATACGTAAATAGACTATATAGCATGGTTAAACGTAATTTAACCTTACCCTTTTCCATGATATGTTTGACTGATGATTCGCAAAATATCCATCCCGATATTCAATGCTATCCCTTGATACCACTAAATTTACCTAGTGGTTTACCAGAACGTGGTTGGAACAAGCTTACCACATTCAATGCTGAATTATACGGGCTAAAAGGCAAGGCATTATTTCTTGATATTGACATAGTCATTATAGATAATATAGATTGCTTTTTTACTCAACCAGCAAGTCGTGATGATGAAGTGATGATTATCCGAGATTGGAAAAAACCATGGCGTATGGTCGGTAATAGTTCGGTGTATCGATTTAATATTGGCGCGATACCTGATTTAATGGATTATTTCCGTACCCATTTCGAGCAAATACGACAACAATTTCGTCACGAACAAGCATTTTTATCTTGGTATATCCGCCAACATCACCAACTGAGCTATTGGCCAACAGGATGGTGCCTGAGTTATAAATACAATGTATTAAAAAAATTGCCTTTTGCGTTATGGCAAGCCCCTGAACAGCCCACTAACGGTAAAATTATAGTTTTTCATGGAGAAGTCAATCCACCTGATGCAATCTCAGGCGGTGGTGGTAAATGGTATCGCAAAGTTTTACCAGCACCATGGTTAGAAAACTATTGGCAATGAACTCCAAATAAAAATGAAACTGATCAAACCACATACAAAATTTATAATTATTGGTAATGCAGATGAACAGCATTCAATAAACGACTTTATTTGTGAAGATGATATTATCATTAGATTTAATGAACCAAACACAAGTTGTACACTTATGGCAGACTGGGTATTTATCGCTAATGGCTATACGCAAATTCGCCATCTTCGCATTAATCACCAATTTTTCAAACCTGATACAGAAGTTTTTTTTCGCTATAGCAAAGAAGATATTTATCAAAGCTGCTATGAAAAAATAGCATTGCATAAGCGCATAAAATATCGTTGGCGTTTTCCAAAATGGATAAAAAAATGCAACCTAGATCTTTATAAACTCAATATTGTACCCAAGGAAATATATCTACAGACCGTTGATATGATTATGCATTCCTTACCAAGTACAGGTTTATTGGCCATAAACTATGTATCAGATAGATTCCCAAATAATCAAATATTTCTGCATAATTTCACCTATAATGGCTGGAGTGGGCATGATTGGGATAGTGAGAAAAAACTAATCCAGCAATGGCTGGATATCGGCAAATTAAAAAATATATAATCCATTTTGATATAAATGTATCTGAAATCTAATTTTTACAATTAAATAATTTAATTAAATTTTATATTAGCAATTAGAATACAAAATAATAGCTTAACAGCTTTACTATACATACCCTGTTGCATAAGCAAAGATACAATAATCCATTCTGATATTTTTTTATCTTGATAAAATTGACGCGACATTGTAACTAAGTCATTTTTCTCTTGATCTGATAAATTGGATAAATGTATTTTTTTTAGTGTACGATAATAATAAATAGCAGATTTATATAACAAGTAAGCTCTACTTTTAGCATCATGCATTACATCTAATGCATATTGTGCTTGCTGAACATATGCTTTAATTCCAAATAATTGGAACTTACCCATCTTTTGAGCTATTGAATCTTTCCTTATACGATAATGAACAACGACTTCAGGAAAATAGTAAAAATTCTCACATTTGCTCAATAAAATTGGTGTATAAGCAATATCTTCAAATGCAGGAATATCAAAACAAACTACTCCATCAATTAAACCACGACGGAATATCTTATTCCAAAAATAATGCTTCCCATCTAAAACTGCTGTTCGGTAAATATCTACTGCAGACATTTCAACCAAAGTATTCTCTGGATGATAAGACAAAGTTTCTCGATGTTTTATTTTGTTACTCTGATCAAAAAAAACATCATAGTCAAATAAAAGAACATCAGGTTTAGCGTGACATAAAATTGAAATAATCTTTTTTAAAAATTTTCCTTCAATTTTATCATCAGAATCGATATACCAAATATATTCAGCCTGACTTGCATTGAGCAGAATCCCTCGAGCCTTAGTCAGTCCTACATTATCATTACCTCGTAAAATTCTGATACAAGCATCAGGATATAAGGCCATATATTTTTCAATAATGCAAACAGAATCATCTGGAGAGGCATCATCAAAAAATATAATTTCAATTTCTTTTGATAAAGAAGGCAATAATTCCTGTAACAAACTTGGTAAATATGAGGCTACATTGTATACAGGAATTAAAATACTTAACTTCATTATCAACCTTTGCATTTTTCATTAAATTCAATATCAAAGTCAAATTCACCCTTAATGATTGGGACCTTAATTCGCATAGAATGTAAGAAAACAGATAATTGCCGAATGCCCATCCGTAACTGAGCGAAAACCCTTCGAAATTTAAAAGTCCAATAATCCATGCGATTATTTGATTTTGGTTTTATAGGATTTGTACTAATAGTTGAATGAAAAGAATTGTTTAGAGGCAAGTTGTAAGTTGTGCATTGATCTAATTGGATAGCTGCTGCTGGATAAACTTGCCAAGCATTTAATTCATATGTTGAACTTATAAATGCATCTGCTAAGGCAGGCATCGAATGGTGAGCTCTTGATAACAATTTTTTGGCACCAGATGGAAATAATAAATATGCAGCACTACCATTTCGATCTTGAAACAGTTTTCTCATCTGATAGTCATTGATTAGATCTATTGATTCCCTGCTTAACCATTTATATCTGTTTCTAGTTTCAAAATTGATATAGTCTACCTTAAGATTGTTGTCTTCAATCGCTTGTAAAATTGTAGGAACAGATTTAGCCAATAACGCATCATCTTCCAGAATTAACCATGGTTCATTTGAGTCATAGACAAATTGCCATGCTGCTTTATGACTTAGAAAACAAGCAACTTCGGCTGGAAATAATTTTCTTTGCCACCCATTAGCTAGTTTTTCATACTCATCTAAGGAGATATTGCTGCCTTGAATTGCAGCTAATCTATGCATAGGCAAATTTAATCGAGCAAGTTGTTGTTTTTGTAAATTTAAGCGATCTTTAGAATGATCAAGATTGATTAGCAGAACAGATATCATAGAGTATTTTAATTTTATATTTTTAACTTCAAGTATTCGGTTTAGAATACAACCCTTAAATTAATTATTTACTAAACAAAATGCTTTCAATTTCTTTAACACGATCCAATCGGCGTTGAACACTTTTTTTTCTAAAGCTCAACCTAAAAAATTTTTCTTTTAGACCTTCCTTTTCTTTAATACTGCGACTTGCCTGTAAATGCTCTATATATATTTTTTTAGAATTTTGTTCTAAATTGCTCTTACAATCAAAGATCCAACAAAATTCTCTAGGCAGCTCTGCAACAGCATATTTAGATTCTGTTAAAAGTTTATCTTCTTGTAAAATATCCTCTAAAACCTTTTGATCCCAGACATCAACTCTTTGCTTACAAGAATTATTCCACTCTTTCATTAAATCCAAAGCTTCTTGAGTGTCATTTAAAAACAATGTTCCAGACATTAAATGACCATCTTCCAAATCATGACAAACAGCAATATCACATTGAAAATTATTTAAATATTCTAAAGGTGAATGATGAAATACGGCGTCAACATCCACATAGAGTAAAGGACCGCGAATTTCTCTACGTTTCATTTCGAGAAAAGCCGATTTAAAAGAGGTATTTTTTATCCAATTTCCATGATTTTCAACAACTGTTATATCGACCTTAATATTAAGTCGTTCTGCTGAAGCACGAAATCTTTCAGCCTCATGAGTATAGAAAGTATCGTTTGTATGATAAGCAACTACTGTTACATTTGATCCTGATTGAGCAATCATATTTTCGAATACCATTTTTGGAAATGGTATCGTGGCTTTCTTAATATCAGCATTCCATGCTCTATTCCTCTTCAATATTATCATTTGTTCCACAACTATCCTTGTTAATCAATTTAATAAATTTAATCTTAGCTCTTTTGTAAAGCAGCCAATTCATTAATTATTAAACTGCATATTATGCAATAATGCATAGCGACCATTCTTTTCAATTAATTCCTTGTGCTTACCCTGTTCGACAATTTCTCCTTGATGCATGACTATAATGTTATCTGCTTTCTCAATGGTTGAAAGTCGATGGGCAATGACAATAGTAGTTCGATTCTGCATTAAAGTTTCCAATGCAGCTTGAACTAAACGTTCTGATTCAGTATCCAGTGCACTTGTCGCTTCGTCTAAAATTAATATAGGAGCATCTTTTAACAATGCACGAGCAATCGCAAGTCGTTGACGCTGTCCTCCAGAAAGTTTCATGCCCTGATCACCTACCTGGGTTTTTAAACCCAAAGGCATATCCTGTATAAAAGACCATGCATTCGCAGCCTTAGCAGCTTGAATGATTTCATCTTCTGAAGCTTTTGGAGATCCATAGGCAATATTATTTGCAATTGTATCATTAAACAAGACAACATCTTGACTAACTAGAGACATCTGAGATCTAAGGCTTTTTAGCTCATAATCTTGTACATTTACACCACCAATTGTTAATTCCCCAGAAGTTACTTCATAAAACCGAGGAATTAAATTTACTGTTGATGTTTTTCCACAGCCTGATTCTCCCACCAAAGCTACAACCGTACCTTGTTTTACAGTTAAATTCAGATGATGAATTGCATCTTTTTCGGAGTTGGGATATCGCAAAATAACATTGTTAAAAACAATATCTCCTATTGGCAAATTCAGTTTTTTTTCCCCATTATCTTGTTCTTCTGGCTCATCTAAAAAGCGAAAAACACTATCTGCAGCCATTAATCCACCTTGTAACACAGACGACATGTTGGTAATTCGTTTGAGTGGATCAAACATCATTAGCATTGCAGACAAAAAAGACATAAAATCACCTGCAGTAAAACCAGAATGTGTTGCTCTGCGAGCTGCTAAATACAGTATTAAAGATAATGAAGTAGCTATCATTAATTGTGTAACAGCACTCCCTATAGAAGTATATGACTGTCTTCGAACAGCTAAACTTCTTAATGCTTTATTGGTAATGTCTAGACGATGTTGTTCATATTCTTGACCACCATAAACACGAACAACTCGAGTACCATCTATGGACTCAGACAAAATTTGCATGACTTGACCCATGTCATTTTGACTTTTAGCCGACAAACCTCGAATTTTCTTGTTTATAACTCTTACACACCATCCTATTAGAGGGATAGTCACAAAAGTGATTAAAGTCAATTGCCAATCAAGATAGAATAGCCAAATAAGTAACCCCAATACCGTTACACCATCTTTAGCAAAGACTGTAATAACATCAAAACCTGCTGCCGTTATACCTCTGGCATCAATCGTTATTCGTGACATCATTCTGCCTCTGCTATTTTCTTGATAATAACTAATAGGCAGCATCATCATTTTTGCAAATAAATCTTTTTGAATGGATTGAACCATTCGATTGGATATATAAGCACTTGTATATTCGTTGATATAATTAGCTATTCCTCGGAAAATAAATAGTCCCACTATTTCAAGAGGAATCCATTTCATAATTTCAAGATTTTTTTCGACAAATCCGTTATCGATAATAGGCTTGAGCAAAGAAGCGAATAAGGGACCCGTTATACCAACGATTATCATCGCTATTACGGATGTAAAAAAATACTTCAACAATCCTTTCATATAAGGAAACAAACGTTTATATAACTTGCCAGAAGTATATTGATTTTTTTGCCTGCTTTTATTCATCCAAGGATATCACTATTAAATTTAATTTTTAGATTGTAATAAAGTTCTTAAATCATTAGCAACATCTGCCCAATTTCTAAGTTTGGTATTTTTAATTTTCATTTCTAAACTTTGACGATATTCAGGTTGATACACTAACTTTGTAATAGACTTTGCAATACTCTCAATTGACAAAGGATCACAATATTCTACTAAGTCCATACCAACTTCTGGTAATGAAGTAGCATTAGATACAACAGCAGTCTTTCCATAAGACAAAGCTTCACCAACTGGTAATCCCCACCCTTCATACAAACTTACCATCGCGACAAATAAACAATTTTTATACAATAAATCTAGTTCATCATCAGTAGCATTATTTAAAATCGTAACATAACCATATAAATTAGCAGTTGTGTTTAATACACTCCAAATATTCTCAGAATTCCATCCACTTCGGCCAACTATGACCAATCTAGGCAAATCACAATATCCTTGATCTAATAAATGTTTCCATGCAAGAATTAAGCGCCATAAATTTTTTCTTAATTCAATAGTGCCTACACATAAAATATATTCAGAACTTAAAACAGTTTTGGATAAATCTGACAAACTACTTAAAAGCTCAAGATCACTTGGAATTGGATCCTTTTCCTCTTGGACAATTTTTTGAGGAATTGAAAAACCGATTTGTACTAAAGGAAGAGTGGTCACACTTTTTTCAATTTTATGATCATTTAAAAATTTTACTAAATCACCTTTAGCACTTTCCGAATCTGAAATATAAAAATCAGTATAATCAGCAGACTGATACAGCCATTTATAGAAATTTTTGGTTAAATCTTTATGAACCATGTTAGGCGAAATAATAGGAATTAAATCATAAACCATAGTAAATATGTTTACACCTATTAATTTAACCTGCTTATACATTTTTATATTTTCTAAACGCCAAGTTGAGTCTAAAAGCACTAACTTATCATTTGAATTTATAACATCAAGCAATTTTACGAAATTAATATCTGTCTTTTCTAACTTACGATATTGCTTCCATTCGCTTATATTTACACCCCTTTTATTAAAGCGTTGATCTTTCTTAAAATGGGCAGCTAGATCGAAACGTGTTCTATGAATAACATATTTAAACTTATTGTTTTTATATTTTAAAATCAAGGCACCAGGTCCTAAGATGCCTAATTCTACGAAATAATCATAGGTTAAATCTGGAGATTCCCAATTCTGAAAATCAGATTTTTTGATATTCAATGCAAAATATTCTTTTTCTCTTCCACCAGCCACTTTCGCAAAACATATCCAAACTTGTTGATTTTCATTGTTCTGAAATTCCTTCAAAATCATTGCCACTACGCGTTGAATACCTGAATAACGTCTATACATACTTAAGTATGTTAACATTTCACTGATATCAAAAATTATTTTTTCATTATTCATAAAACTCTCATGTTTCTGTTTCATTAATTGTTTAGCATCCAAGATATAGTGTCATTTAATGAGTAAGAACTATCGGGGTTAATGACACTCTTTAAAAGACTATTATCACCACACAAATTAATGATTTCATTTTTTCGAACAAAATTAGGATTTATATTAATTTTAAGAAAATGGTTGCTATTTTTTTCGCATATTTCAATGACTTCTTTTAACGAATATTCTTTACCTGTACAAATATTACATACAAAACTTGAAATTCCGGTTTCGATCAACTGTCTATACGCATTGACAACAAATCTTACATCATTATATTCCCGATATACATTGATATTACCTAATTCGATAAATGTTTTTCGTTGTTTAAAATGTTCAACAATTTTAGGAATTAAAAAATTATTTTTTTGACCTACCCCAGTATAGTTGAATGGTCTGACAATAATAATCGGCAAGTCAGTCATGTAAATTTTGGCAATGTACTCCATAGCAAGCTTACTAACAGCATAGTCATTTGCAGGAAAAACTTCATCCTGTTCTGAAATGATAGATTTGGTAGTATTGCCATAAATATTGGCACTGCTTGCTATCAAAATGGACTTTGGTTTTTTTCTTAATTCTGCTGATACAGCTAATAAATGACGAGTTCCTACCGTGTTTACATCATATAACTGCTGAATATTGTCATGCCCTACATATGCAATTGCAGCCAGATGAATGATGATATCTGGCTGAATAGTTTGTAAACAATTACGTAAAGAATCTACATTTAAAAGGTTTAGAAAAAAATAATTACTGGCTGTAATGGATGGATCGGTTCCTGAGCGGTAAACTTGATAACCTAATGACTCCATTTCTAGTTGCATATATTTACCAGTAAAACCTTCACTTCCTGTGATAAGCACTTTCAAACCAGAATTTTCATTTTTGTCCATTAAAATGAAGTCCCTTTTTTATTACGATCTATATCGGCTTCAACCATCATTGTGCATAACTCTTCTAAGGTGGTTGTAGGACTCCAGCCTAAAATATCTTTAGCTTTTTGTGGATTTCCTATTAATAGGTCAACTTCAGCCGGTCGATAAAATTTCGGGTTAACTTTAACTAATACTTTTCCTGAATTTATATCAATACCTTTTTCACATTCACCATTTCCTTCAAATTTTAATTCAAAGCCTGCGGCTTTAAATGCCATCATTACAAAATCTCTTACGGTTTCGGTTCTATTGGTTGCCAAAACAAATGTATCAGCGGAATCTGCCTGTAGCATTCTCCACATTCCATCCACATAATCCTTTGCAAATCCCCAATCTCGTTTCGAATCAAGGTTTCCTAATTCTAGACAATCTTGTAGACCTAATTTGATCTTTGCTACTGTGTCAGTAATTTTTCTAGTTACGAATTCACGACCACGTAATGGTGATTCATGATTAAATAAAATTCCGCTGCTCGCAAAAATATTGTAACTTTCTCTATAATTTATTGTCATCCAATGAGCATATAGTTTTGCCACACCATAGGGGCTGCGGGGATAGAAAGGTGTCGTTTCGGTTTGGGGAATTTCTTGAACCTTACCAAACATCTCTGAAGTACTTGCCTGATAGTAGCGAACATCAGGTTTTACAATCCGTATTGCCTCTAAAAGATTTAGCGCACCTATTCCCGTGATTTCTGCAGTAGTTACTGGTTGGTCAAATGATACGCCTACGAAGCTTTGCGCAGCTAGATTATAAACTTCGTCTGGTTCAATATCTTTTATTAACCGTATACTGGCACTGATATCTGTCAAATCATATTCCACCAAAGACAAGTTAGGATGATTTTCAATACCTAATTCTGCTAAACGCCAAAAATTTACTGAACTCGTTCTTCTATATGTTCCGAAAACTTTATATCCTTTATTAAGTAGTAACTCTGTTAAATAGGCTCCATCTTGTCCTGTTATACCTGTAACAATTGCTTTTTTCATAAAATACTTACCCTCAATTTGAAAATATTACATACAAAAATTAAAAAAAAACGTGATCTTCATTGGTGTAATTTTACTATAATATATGTATCTATTTTGACATTTACTTTAATTCAAAATAAACAAATTTAGTTTCAAATATATATAGCTACATAAACTATGTCTAATCTCAAAACTTTAATATTTATTAATTTAATAGTGCTTTATAACTATTCCAAATCTTTGATAATTTGAAACAAGCTTTGACCAGTTTCCAACCATGAATTAGGTCGATAATTTAGCCTAATAAGGTCTTCTTTATTTGACACATACTCAGGATGAGATAATAAAAACTCAATTTGTCTTGCCCAAGCTTCTGAATCATATGGATCAATATAATCTATAAAATCTTTGCCAACTTCGGGAAGCGAAGATCTATTTGATGCAAGACAGTATTTACCAAGTGCTAAACTTTCTGCAACAGGTAAACCATACCCTTCAACAATCGAAGGAAATAAAGTAAACATGCAATTTTTATAAAGATATATCAATTCATTATCAGACACATCTTCCAAAATTAAAATTTTATCTTTAACACGGATATCGTTATTTAATTGATTAAGAAAATCGTTAACCAACCATCCCTTACGTCCGACAAATAAAATTTTGGGTAAATTAGAAACCTTTTTTTCAATCAACTCTAAATAGGCTCGATATAAAACTTGATGATTTTTTCTAATTTCTATAGTTGAAACAAACATTAAATAAGGATGTTCTGTTAATTCTTTAAGTTTTGGAGAGTTAGCAATATTTGCATACTTATTAACAAATTGACATCCTAATGGTATGATTTTAATTGGCGTTTTCTTGTGATTATTGTGCTGTAGATAATTATATAGTTCTTTTTCAACATATTCGGAATTACAGCAAAAAAGATCCGCTATTCGCGCTAAACGTTTTAAATGCTTTTTAAATAGTATATTTGCCTGTTTTTTTACAAGTTCTGGGTGCTTTTCAGGAATGATATCGTAGCATAATACAGTAATTTTCAATTGTATATTTGATTTTATTTTTTCTAATTCAAAAAAATCTCTAGATTTGATATTCAAACCAGAAGAAATCAATAGATCTCCAGACTCAAAAGGATGATTAATCCTATTAAAATATATATTTATTAAATGAATACGCTTCAAAATACTATTAAGCATTTTTTTGCATTTAACTTTAATTTTTACAAAAAAATTTTTACGAGTTCGCAAATGTCTTTTTGAATTATAATCATTTACATTTATATTCTTTTCTTCCGGATTTGCATAAAAGTCCAAAATTTTATTTATTTGATTTTCATCTAATTCTTTAAATCCACTTTTTGCATCGTAAGTACAAAATTTAATCAGATCACCATCAAGACGGAGTTTATTGAAATAAGTAAATATTTCATATTCCGTTCTTGGAATGCCAGATAATCTTGCGAACTGGGATATATTAGAAAGATGTAACCAAATCATATAAACTCTTAAAATTAATTTTTATGCAAAATTCGATACAGTAGCGAACTCATTGTATCTTTAATAACGACCAATTGTTTGCTTTTTGAATAGTGATTTTTATCAGACATATGATTCTTAGTCTGTTGCTGGCAATGATTTTCAGTCCCTAATTCATATAATGAATAATGGATCCCTAAATCTTGTGTTACATTCGCAAAACGATGTGGAAAATCCAGCTTTTTGGGTTCAATTGCACAAGTGTAAGCATATGGACCTGTAATACGTAAAACTGCTTTTTTTCCCACGCCATGAAGCCAAGGATTATATACCTGTAGGTTTCCCAACACATTATGCAAAACTTCTTTTAAAAAAGGATGCCCACAGGTTGATAAGATAGCCCACTGAATATATTCTTTGTAATTTAAGTATTTAAGCTCTTTTGGTTGAATTAATTGTTTCTCCCAGTGAGATAGTATAAATAAATCATCGTCCCTTAGTACGCTATCCAAGGGTTGGGTCAATGTGGTTTTAATATCTAGATATACCCCTCCCTTTTTATAAAGGAGTAAATATCTAAATAAATCTGCTCTTGCTGGTCCCAGCTCTGGTGATATAGAAACATATTCTTTCAAAATATCGCTTCCATATTCAGCTAATATAAATTTTTCTACATCTTCATCATCAAAAAAATGATAGCTCCAACCTGGATTTAACTTACAGATATAATCTATATTTTTTTTCAATTCTGGTTTAAGGGCATCCCAACTTTTATACGTTTGATAAATAGTCTTAGGAATTCTGTCTCCCAAAATGACTTCTGGTAGACTATAAGGATGTTTCCCATTGTTTAGAAGAAACTGATATTTCTTGATAGACATGTTAAGGACTTTAATCAAGTTCAACCATTAAGGCGTAAGAAATTTCGCTGATTACTAATTCATAAAAAAGTATTAAACATTTGGTTACTTACAATTTACGTCTTGAATAAACCGGATGTAAAACTTATTTTCGTTCAAAATCATCCTGCAATCGTTCAATATCATCTTCTCCGGTGTATTCCCCAACTTGTGCTTCAATTAAGATCACAGGAATTTTCCCATCGTTAGCCAATCGATGTACTTCGCCCATTCGTATATAAGTACTTTCATTGGGTCGCAAGAAAAAAGACTCTTCACCGATAGTTACCGTAGCCGTACCTGAAACAACTATCCAGTGCTCACTTCTGTGCCAATGACGTTGCAATGATAAGCGTTTTCCAGGTTTAACTTCGATACGCTTAATTTTATAACCTTCTGTATCTTCTAAAACAGTATAACTTCCCCATGGGCGGAACATGGTTTTATGTTCTGTTAACAGTTTGTGATTATTTTTTTTCAATTCTCCGATCAGTTGCTTTACTTTTTGTGAAGAACCCTTATTGGCGACTAACAATGCATCGGGTGTATCAACGATAATACAATCATTGATATCAATTGTAGTTATTGTTCGTTCGTGACCTAAAATTAAATTATTATGACTATTTAACCCAACATATTTTGATTCTAATGTATTTCCGCACTTATCTTTAGGTAAAATTTGATCTAAAGCATCAAAACAGCCCAAATCTGTCCATCCAAATTGTGCTGGTATCATTTTGATTAATTTTGAATGCTCTAGGACAGCATAATCAATACTATTTTCGGGGATATTTTGCATATCCTCCAACGGAACTCGATGTGTATTATCGCTACCCTTGTCGATGTTGGTGAAAGCATGTTTACAAGCGGTTAAGATTTCTGGGGCATAACGTTCTAGCTCTTTTAAAAATACACCTGCTTTGAAACAAAATATTCCTGCATTCCAAAAAAATTTACCAGAAGAGATATATTCTAAGGCCGTTACTGCATTTGGTTTTTCATGGAATTTAGTTACATTTAAAACATGATGATTTTCTAGTTCACACTCTATATACCCATAACCTGTTTCCGGCGAGGTGGGTTTAACGCCAATAGTAATGATGTAGCCTTCTTTAGCTTTTTCTTCAGCCAAGTGCATTATATTTTGATAAATTGATTGTTGGGTGATCAAATGATCAGAAGGTGTGACTAAAACCACATCTTCTTCATCCAAATCCATACAAGCTAATGCTATAGCAGGTGCAGTATTTCTTCCAATTGGTTCAATTAAAAATCTTGATTTCTTAAGAGACAAATGTGTTAACTGCTCTTTTGCTAAAAAAAATTGATCCATATTTGTAATGAAATAAAATTCATCACATAACTCTTGATTATAATGAACAGTTTTTTGAAATAATGATTGCCCCTCTAATAAGGGTATGTATTGTTTAGGCTGAGCATTTCTACTTATTGGCCATAGTCGCGTTCCTTGGCCACCACATAATATGATGTTAATCATTCTAAAACCATTATTTATTAAAGAATTTATAGATAAATCTAACTTTTTCTAAGATTCTATATTATAACTTTATATTACGGGCAATAAGTCCGATGTTTACCATTTTTTTGTAAAAAATTTATTTTTTTTTCTTTTCTTTTTTAAAGTCTTTTTTTATAGGTTGATTTTATGAATTTTTTAATTACTGGAGGTGCTGGTTTTATTGGGTCTACAATGATTAAGTATTTACTTAATCATACAGATCATAAGATATTAAATGTCGATAAATTAACCTATGCTAGTAACGTAAATCTCTTAGAACATTTTAATCAACATTCGCGCTATCAATTTTTTAGAACAGATATATGTAATCGTAGAGATTTGGATGGGCTTCTTGAACAATTTAAACCTAATATTGTTATGAACTTTGCTGCTGAAAGTCATGTAGACCGTTCAATTCATTCTCCAGCAGATTTTATCAAAACTAATATTATGGGTACATTCACATTATTAGAAAGTTCATTTAATTACTGGAAAAAACTCAATTCAAAACAACAACAATCTTTTTGTTTTCATCATATTTCGACAGATGAAGTATATGGCGATATTGTTGATACAAATATAAAATGCACTGAACAATCACCTTACAGACCTAGCTCTCCCTATTCAGCCTCTAAAGCCAGTTCAGATCATTTAGTTAAAGCTTGGTATCGAACATATGGGTTGCCAATTATTATCACTAATTGCACTAATAATTATGGTCCTCACCAACATCTTGAAAAACTAATTCCTTTAACAATATGTAATGCTTTAAATCATAAACCCATATTACTATATGGTAATGGAAAACAAATTAGAGATTGGTTATATGTTGAAGATCATGTTCGTGCGCTTTATTTAGTTGCAACTAAAGGCAATCGAGGCGAAACATATAATATAAGTAGTGACTACACATGTGAAAATATTGAAGTCATTTATTCTATTTGCAATATTCTCGCTACAATCAGACCCTTCGATTATACTAATTTAATCCAATTTACTTCTGATCGACCAGGTCATGATTTTCGATATTCATTGGACAGATCCAAAATCGAATTTGAATTAGGTTGGAAACCGAAGGAGACTTTTCAATCTGGATTGGAGAAAACTATAGAATGGTATTATAAAAATTTACCCATATTGTCTTTATAAATCTAATTATGTTTATGAAGCTTCAATTTTTTTAAAAAAATAGTTTTTATAATTTGTCCAAAAGATTTAATGTTAGAAATAATGTTTTAATGCTTTACTTCACTTAAATAACATGGTTACTTTATTCTAAGTTGTATTTGAGATATATAATGATCGTTTATGATACACCTCTACATAATCTATTGATTATTGAACCATGTGTTCATATTGATGGTCGTGGCTGGTTTATGGAAAGTTTTAATCAAAAAGTATTTAATGAAGCTCTCCGTAATCGAAATCAGCTTATACCTGTTTTTGTACAGGACAATCATTCGTTATCGCATAGAGGTGTAATCAGAGGATTACACTATCAAATTTCTCCGCATGAGCAGGGCAAACTAGTCCGTGTTGTTCAAGGTTGTGTCTGGGATGTTGCGGTAGATATTCGTCCAGACTCCTCGACATTTGGTCAATGGTACGGAGTAGAACTTTCAGCAACTAATCACCGACAGTTTTGGATACCTGCAGGATTTGCTCATGGTTTTATTGCACTGGAGGATAATACTCAGTTTTTATATAAAACTACTGATTTTTATGCTCAGGAATGTGAACGTAGCTTACGCTGGGATGATCCAGAGCTGGCAATTAACTGGCCTATTTCAGCAGATATGGAAATTAGTATAACCACTAAGGATGCTCAGGCCGCTTATTTTGCCGAATACCAACAAAATAACTAAATAAACCATTTATTAGCTTTTGCATTCGAGTCAATAATGTTTTCAGATGCTAATTTGATTGCTTAATTATATTAATAACCTGCTCTATCATTTTTAGGTTGTTTTTGCTTTTTTTCTACAAAATATAGACATAATCAGATTAACTGTTATGTCTATTTTTTGATGATTTATACGCCAATAAAGCCATGATACTATTATTCTCTATTTGAAATCATTTTCTGGATGTATTGATATTATGCAGGACATTCCTCTCAGTATCTGGCTTATTTGGGCATTTGTACTAGTATGCGCTATTTTTTTCACTCATCTAATTTCTCGACAAAGATTATTGAAGGAAAGACAAGCGGCGCAATTAAAATTGCTTGAAACACAAAATGAACAAATACTTGTCCGTAACGAAGCAGAAGCTTTGCAACAACTTGTTGAAACTAGAGCTGTTGAGCTGGAGCATTATCGACAGGAATTACAACAGGTACAGAATCGCTTGAGTGCTGCTGAAGCCATCAACTCACAATTAGTTGGTGTTCAAGAAAGCTTAGAGCAAACCAGACAGGTTTATCTATCAACTACAGAACAATATCAACACGTTGCTACCAAGCTGGCTGCTGCTGAACAGCAATTGACTAATTGGCAACAGCGTGAACAGGAATGGCATTTGCGTGAACAAGAATTCGCAGTAACGGTGCAAGATTTAAGTCTTGCCAGAGTGGAAAATGGTCGCTTATCCACACAATTAAAACATGAACGCGATTCTTTTGCAGAAAAGCTGGCTATCTTGAACGATGCACGCTCCAGTCTAAGTGATCAATTCAAAGCTTTGGCTAATGATATTTTAGAAGAAAAAAGTAAACGTTTTAGTGAACAAAACAAACTTAGTCTGAATCAGCTATTAAATCCTTTACATGAGCGAATGGTTGGATTCAGTCAATTAGTTCAAAATACTTATGAGAAGGAAAGCAAACAACGCACCACGCTTGAAGCCGAGCTAAAACACTTACAACAACTCAACGCGCAGTTACATAATGATGCCAAAGCTTTAACTGATGCGCTAACAGGTACCAAAAATAAACATCAGGGTAATTGGGGTGAGATGATTCTAGAAAAAGTGCTTGAAAATTCTGGTTTGGTTAAAGGACGAGAATATGTATTACAGGCTTCTGCTACCGTGATAGATGAATCTGGTCGTCAACGACGTCTTCAACCTGATGTATTGGTTAATTTGCCAGAAAATAAACAAATTATTATTGATGCCAAAACATCTTTAACTGCTTATGCACGATATACACAAGCATCAGATCAAAAAAGTGCCGAACAGGCCTTGAGTGCACATATTCAATCGGTACGCCAGCACATTAAAGACCTTTCAGCTAAAAATTATGATGAGATTGAAGGATTAAATACGTTAGATTTTGTCTTTATGTTTATTCCCGTCGAACCTGCTTATTTGTTAGCATTACAACAAGATAGCCAGTTGTTTGATGATTGTTTTCAAAAACGTATTATGTTGGTTGGCCCAAGTACGCTACTGGCTACGCTACGAACTATTGCACATATTTGGCGAAATGAACAACAAAATCAAAATGCTCTGAATATCGCTAAAGAAGGGGGTAACCTCTATGATAAATTTGTTGGCTTTGTGACTACCCTAGAAGGTGTTGGCAAAAATTTAAACCAAGCCCAAGATCAGTTCCAACGAGCCATGAAGCAATTGTGTAGTGGTCGTGGCAATTTAGTCGGTAAGGCAAAAAAATTGCGCCAACTCGGGGTACAGTCAAATAAAACTATGCCTGATATCTGTCGTGAATATGAAAATGTAGAGCAGCCGTCAATTTTATTGAGCGAAATTGACTGAGAAACGTTAACATTCCACTACTGATTGCTTTATTTAGACAAAATTAGTTTACAATAGTTGATTTTTACTATGACCGAGTCAAGCCAATGTGTATTCGGCTATTTATCTGATCTCTTTTTATGACCAATACTTTTTCTAAAAAAAATAATTCGCTCTGGCAGGATATATTCAATCGGCGAATGCTAATTTGTGTGTTTACTGGATTCACTTCGGGTTTACCTTTGTATTTTCTGATCAATTTGATCCCTGCATGGTTACGCAGTGAGCACATAGACCTGATAACTATTAGCTTGTTTTCGATGATCGGTTTACCGTTTACCTGGAAATTTATATGGTCACCCCTGCTCGATGTTGCCCAGCTTCCATGGCTAGGTCGGCGACGTGGCTGGATGTTCATTACTCAAATAGCCCTTTTATTTTCATTATTAAGCTACATCAACCTTAATCCAGAAACTGATATGCGTATTATCAGCGGTGTTTCTTGTATGGTGGCTTTTTTTGCTGCCAGTCAGGATATTGTTCTCGACGCTTTTCGTCGGGAAATTTTACCAGACGAAGAATTGGGGTTGGGTAATGCTGTACACGTTAATGCATATCGCATTGCAAGCTTGGTCCCTGGTTCACTTTCTTTAATTCTTGCTGATATCTATCCTTGGTCAACGGTGTTCTTTGTCACCGCCTTATTTATGCTGCCCGGTTTATTCATGACCTTATTTTTGGCACAAGAGCCAAAGCTACCAAACATCGCGCCTAAAACTTTTGAAGAAACTTTTACCGAACCTTTTAATGAGTTTTTTTCTCGAAAAGGAATGAAAGGGGCTTTATTAGTGCTGACCTTTATCTTTTTCTACAAACTGGGTGATAGCATGGCGACCGCATTAGCAACACCGTTTTATCTGGATATGGGTTTTAGTAAAGAAAATATTGGCCTAATAGCCAAAAATGCTGGGTTATGGCCATCTATTATTTCCGGTATTTTAGGCGGTATTTGGATGATCAAGCTGGGTATCAACCGAGCTTTATGGTTATTTGGTATTGTACAGGTAGTGTCTATTTTAGGATTTGTCTGGTTAGCCAGTGAAGGACCGTTTCAGGTAATTGGTTTAAACCAACGCATAGCCTTAGCAGGCGTAATTGGATTTGAAGCGGTTGGAGTGGGGTTAGGTACTGCCGCTTTTGTCGCATATATGGCGCGAGAAACCAATCCAGCGTTTACTGCTACGCAACTGGCGTTGTTTACTAGTCTTGCTGCGGTACCAAGAACATTTATGAATGCCGGTGCAGGCTATTTAATTGAACTGATGGGATATGTAAATTTTTTCTGGTTGTGCTTTTTCTTAGCTTTTCCCGGGATGCTGTTGCTATTTAAAGTGGCACCATGGTCTAAAAACTATGCTGCAGAATAAAGGCTTATCAACCAAGTTTGAGTTGGTGTTCAATCTGATTAAATTGCCAAATATTCAGTTAAAAAGTGCAGTAACAACGATTTTTCGGCACTTTAATTTAGGTGTTACTATCTGAAGTGTCGAAGGTCATACATTTTGCTCATGCTAGTCTGCTACATGAGCTTTACCATCTTTCAAATTAATCATTTAAAAACGCATTATATTTTTTTTCATGTCCAATGGTGGTCATCGCTCCATGCCCAGGCAGCACCCTCGTGTCATCCGGAAGAGTCAATAGTTTAGAGCGAATATTGTGAATCAAATCAGCATGATTGCCACCTGGTAGATCTGTCCGCCCTACCGTTTCACGAAACAAAACATCACCAGCAATCAATAATTTGTTTTCTTGGTTATAAAACACGACATGCCCTGGTGTATGACCGGGTATATGCAAAACCTGGAATGTATATTGACCAACATTTAATTCATCCCCTTCTTCCAACCAACGTGTTGGTTTAAAAGACTGACTTATAGGGAAACCATAATTTGCCGTGACCTCGGGTAATGCGGCTATCCAGTACTCATCATGACGCTGTGGACCCAAAACCGGCACGTCGTTCAATTTTATTAAATCATTTACCCCGCTGATATGATCTAAATGCCCGTGGGTTAACCAAATAGCTTTTAAATTAAGTTGTAGCCTATCAACTTCGGCAAGCAAAAGTTTTGCTTCTCCGCCAGTGTCTGTTAAAACTGCTTCGTTGCTTTCATCATCCCATAATAATGCGGCATTTTGTAAAAACGATGTGACAGGGATGATTTTTATTTGCAAAGCCATGTTGTTCCTTTAAATATTTAATTCCTATTTTGGGCATATAATCGGCACAAAGAAGCTAATCTTTAATCCATTTTCAGGCAATATTTAATGGCGAAAATGTCGCACTCCAGTAAATACCATTGCCAAGCCATGTTCATCAGCAGCTTGAATCACTTCGTCGTCTCTGATAGAGCCTCCGGGCTGAATAATCGCTTTTATTCCTTGTTTAGCAATCACATCAACGCCATCACGGAACGGGAAAAATGCATCCGACGCTGCACAGGCTCCGCTAAGATCAAACCCGGCTTCTAGCGCTTTAGATGCAGCTATGCGGGTTGAATCCACTCGACTCATTTGCCCTGCACCGATCCCATAAGTCTGACCGCTCTTACCAAATACAATGGCATTGGATTTTACAAATTTGGCTACATTCCACACAAACAATAAATCCTGCAATTGCTGCTGAGTAGGTTTACATGCTGTAACTACCTGAACATCTGCTAGTTGCAACTGGTGATTATCGGCAGTTTGCACTAATAAACCACCACCAATACTTTTTAATTGAAATTGTTCACCGCTAGCCAGCATTGGTACTTCTAATACCCGTACATTTTTTTTGGCAGCAAGAATCGACTGGGCTTCTTTTGAGAACTTGGGCGCGATTAGAACTTCTAAAAACTGTTCAGTCAATACTTCAACGGTAGCTTGGTCTACTTCACGATTGAACGCAATGATGCCACCAAATGCACTTGTTCGATCAGTCGCCAAAGCTAGCTTGTATGCCGTTAATGTATCCGCTGCTACGGCCACACCACAAGGGTTTGCGTGTTTAATAATCACGCACGCAGGTTGTTGAAAAGTTTTTACTGCCTCCCAAGCTGCATCTGCATCCGCCAAATTATTATAAGATAATTCTTTACCCTGAAGCTGCCGGTATGAAGCCAAACTACCTTGAACCGGGACCTGCTCACGATAGAAAGCAGCTTGTTGGTGTGGATTTTCACCATAACGTAAATCTTGTGCTTTAATCCAGCTATGATGAAGTATTTGCGGGAATGCTTGTTTTGTAGAAGGCGTTGTTAAAGTTTCATCATCTATTTGATTGAGATAGCCAGCAATCATGTCATCATATTGAGCGGTATGTGCAAAAGCTTTTTTAGCCAAATGAAAACGGGTACGACGGGAAATTCCACCGTGACGTAGTTCTTCAATAATATCGGCATAATCATTACTATCAGTAACTATAGCCACATCTTGCCAGTTTTTAGCTGCAGACCGTACCATTGCCGGACCACCAATATCAATATTTTCGATAGCCTGTTCTAATGTGCAATCTGGACGGGCAACCGTAGCAGCAAAAGGATATAAATTAACACAAACCAGATCAATCGGATTGATATCATGCTGCTTCATTTGCGCCATGTGTTCAGGAAGGTCTCGTCTGCCCAATATTCCACCATGTATTTTAGGATGAAGTGTCTTAACCCGACCATCTAGCATTTCCTCAAAACCAGTATAATCCGCTATCTCAGTCACTTTTATACCTGATTGAAGTAGCAATTTGGCGGTACCACCAGTGGAAATTAGCTCAACATTCAATTGCTCTAACTGTCTTGCAAATTCGACCACATTTTTTTTGTCGGACACGCTAATTAGAGCTCGCCTGATGACAGTCATCACCTTCCCCTTTATCAATATCGTGATTTAGCCTAAAAGATGGTATTGCATTAATTTTTTTCGCAAAGTATTGCGATTTAACCCAAGAATCTGTGCTGCACGGGTTTGATTTTGTTCACAGACTTCCATCACACAACGCAAAAGTGGCAGTTCCATTTGCTGTAATACCATATCGTATACAGCACAGGGCGTTTCACCGTCCAAATCAGCAAAATATTGTTTAAGATTTGTCTCAATACATTGTGCGATACTGACTTTGTGGGTTTCACTCATTTATAATTTCCTCTCGGTACAAGACAAGACTACATCTGCATGTTATCCCGATAAGCACATGGCCAGACAGCCAACTGTGCTATTTGTTGACTTAAAAAAACATCTATCATCTGCAATTGTGTACAACTATCATCTATACAATTAATCTTACGACGAAAATCCTGGCCATCTACTAATCCAGCAACATACCAACCTATGTGTTTACGACCAATGCGAACCCCCAGATACGCGCCATAAAATTCGTGTATTGAACGTATATGCTGAGAAATGATGTTAGCGTGTTCTGCAACACTCAACCTAGCCGGCAAACATCCGTGTTCATAATAATACTGTAAATCTCGAAATAGCCACGGCTGCCCTTGAGCTGCACGACCGATCATCACCCCATCAGCTCCAGTTTGCTGGGTGATGCTAAATGCTTTCTGAGGACTTGTTAAATCCCCATTTACCCACAAAGGAATATCAATTTGTCGACGTAACTGAGTGATGAGTTCATAACGCGCCAAACCATGATACATTTGCGTTCGTGTACGTCCATGTACTGCTATAGCAGCGATACCCGCCTCTTGGGCAATACTTCCAATAGTTAAAAGGTTACAATGATCATCGTCCCAACCCAGACGAGTTTTTAAAGTCACAGGCACAGCTACAGCATCGACCACTGCGTGTAGAATTTCCGCAACCAATCTTTCATTTTGTAATAAAGCACTACCAGCTAATTGATTACATACTTTTTTGGCCGGACATCCCATATTAATGTCGATGATCTGCGCACCTCTGGCAACATTATAACGAGCTGAAGCTGCCATTTGCTGCGGATTATTGCCTGCAATTTGTACTACACGGACACCACTTTCGCCGGCAAAATCTGCTCGTTGTAACGTTTTGCGAGTCTGCTGTAAGCTAGGATCACTGGTCAGCATTTCACTTACAGCCCATCCCGCACCAAAATCACGACATAATTGCCGGAAAGGTTTATCGGTAATACCGGCCATCGGTGCCAGTGCGAAAGGAGCATCAAGCTGATAGGAGCCGATTTGTATCATAAAATTACTTTAACCAAAATCATCCAGCACAAACCAAAAATGTCATTGTACAATTTTTAAGCAATTAATCCAAATAGACGGATCATTAAACCAGCACATTTACCTTTTTAAATTCTAAACTTTAAAATGAACTACTGATCAATGAACCAAAAAAACTTTAAACAATTTTGATATTTCATTACTGTTAATCTTTAAATCAAAATTAAAAATGACTCTTAACTTGCAGATGTTAAGAGTCTTGAAAAAGATTGAGAACTAACACTGACTTTGTTCTTCCAGCCAGTCCTGAATTTGTTGATGAATCTTGGCTGAACTTAGACCCAACTGTTCATGCAACAAACCTGTATCTCCATGTTCAGTCACTTTATCTGGAATACCCAAAACCAATACCGGTATATTGATATTTGATTGAGCCAACACCTCAAGCACAGCACTACCCGCACCGCCAACAATACTGTTTTCTTCCAGTGTAACCAAATATTTATGTTCATTGGCCAGTTGCAATAACAACGTTTTATCGACCGGCTTAACGAAGCGCATATCGGCCACGGTCGCATCTATCGCCTCAGCGGCAGCCAAAGCTGGTTGCACCATACTTCCAAAAGCTACTAACGCAATGTCTTTACCTTTTCGCCGGATTAATCCTTTACCGATTTCTACCGTATCCAGATCAGTACCTGCTGCCACTCCTGTACCTACGCCACGTGGATAACGAACAGCAGCTGGTTGATTTAGCTGATAACAGCTTGATAACAACAAGCGACATTCACGTTCATCACTGGGCACAGCAATAACCATATTAGGAACACAGCGCAAATAACTCAAATCATAGACACCAGCATGTGTTGGACCATCTGCACCAACAAGACCTCCACGATCAATTGCGAATAAAACAGGTAAATTCTGCAAAGCTACGTCATGAATTAATTGATCATAGGCTCGTTGTAAAAAAGTTGAATAAATAGCTACCACCGGTTTCATATGCTCACAGGCCAAGCCGGCGGCAAAAGTTACTGCATGCTGTTCTGCGATACCTACATCAAAGTAACGATCCGGATAACACTGAGCAAATTCGACCAAACCGCTACCCTCCCGCATTGCTGGTGTGATCGCCAGCAGATTCTTATCTGCTGCAGCTTGATCGATAATCCACTGGCCAAAAACCTGAGTGTATGTCACGGCTGTTGCAGAAGCAGGCTTAATTAATCCTTGTGCCGGATCAAAAGCGCTTACTGCATGAAAAGCCACTGGATCATTTTCTGCCAGTTCATATCCTTGACCTTTTTTAGTCATAATGTGCAGAAACTGGGGGCCTTTTCGATTCCTAATTTCCTGCAACACTTCCACCAACTGAATCACATCATGACCATCGACAGGTCCTGTATAAGCAAAGCCAAAGTTATCAAATAACGACAAAGTTGAAGTTGTGCTTTCTTCAATCAAACCTTTGATTTTATTTTCCACTCGATGTGCGACATCCAGAGCACCTGGTACTAAACCTAAAACCCTTTCAGACTTATACTTAATAGATCTGACAATATCCTTAACCTCATGCAATGGATTGGTAGCCAGATATTTGGGTAATGCCCCGACATTAGGAGAAATAGACATCTCATTGTCGTTTAAAATAACCAGCAAATCTACATCCATATCACCGGCATTATTTAAAGCTTCGAATGCTTGTCCGCCAGTCATGGCACCATCGCCAATAATGGCCACACTTCTATTCGGTTTGAATTGCAACTTATCCGCGACAGCCATTCCTAAGGCAGCACCGATCGAAGTTGAAGAATGGCCTACACCAAATGCGTCATACTCGGATTCGCTTAATTTGGGAAATCCCGACAAACCACCATATTGACGCATCGTATGCATCAGTTGTTTACGACCGGTTAAAATCTTATGCGGATAACTTTGATGTCCTACATCCCAGACTAAATGATCTTGCGGCGTTTTATACACATAATGTAAAGCAATTGTCAGTTCAACCGCCCCAAGATTGCTGGCAAAGTGTCCTCCCGTTTTACTTACAGAATGGAGTAGAAAGGCACGCAACTCCTCTGCCAATTGTGGCAATTGTGACATATGCAAACGACGAATATCATCGGGAGAATCGATCTTGTCTAACAGAGGAGTAGAAATCATATTCAGGCTTCACTTAAAAAACAATGCAGAGTTAATGCTGCATCACTTAACCAAAATTAACTAATTATATGGCAATTATATAGCATTGAAAAACTCTTGCGCTGTAAAACTACCTGATTCAAATCAAGCCTGAAATACCAGAACAAAATCCTAACCTGTACTGTTGATATTTATTCACGGTGATAAGGATGATTATGTAAGATAGATTGTGCACGATATAATTGTTCAGTTAGCATTACCCTAACCATACCATGCGGTAAAGTTAAGCTAGAGAGGCGCATCAGCAACCGAGCTTTGGCTTTTAGCTCTTCAGTCATACCATCAGCTCCGCCAATGACAAAGCACAAATTTTCTCCCTGCTGCTGCCACTTACTTAACCAATCAGCCAGCTCCATAGAAGTAGGCGCTTTACCACGTTCATCTAGAACGATCAGAAAACTTTGCGGAGGTATGGCAGCCATAATTCGCTCTTCTTCCGCCGCCATACCTTGAGCTGCATTGACTCCAGAACCGCGTTTTTCAGGTTTTATTTCTTTTAACCTAAATTGGATGTCCCGACCAAAGCGTTTGCTGTATTCCGCCACAGCTTGATCAACCCACTGCGGCATTTTTGTACCAACCGCCAAAACAGTAATATTCATGGCTTTTCAAAATAAAAAATATAATAGAATGTTCAAACATTCAATTTTGACAACCAACAATACCCTTTTTTAACTACATCAATCTGCGGCTTGCCATGGTTTAGCCGCACCATTGTGAAAAGAAGGTTTTTCACCTCCCCACAACGCTTCAATATCATAATAATCCCGTACTGCCGGTTGCATCACATGCACAACCAAATCACCAGCATCAACTAAAACCCATTCACCACTATCCAGACCTTCAGTACTGATGATTTCAAAACCAGCCTGTTTTAGTTCAACAGCTACATTATTAGCCAAAGCCTTCACTTGCCTGGTGCTGTCGCCACTGGCAACAATCATTCGCGCAAACAAAGAAGTTTTAGCTGAAGTATCCAGAACCGTAATATCCTTACCTTTAACGTCTTCCAGTGCGTTAATACCAATGGCAACCATCATATCCCATTGAGCAATCAATTCTTTATCCATAAAATACTACCTTGTTTAAATACAACATCAATCAAGTAAAACAAAAAGGGCACTGATTATGCCCGATAAAGACCTTCATGGTCGACATATTCTGCCACTGCAGACGGTACATCATCTTGTCCACCATCTGTCCAGTGTGTGCGTATAAAAGTAGAACTAATCGACCAATAATCAGCCTGCAAAATAAATGCTCGGCCACCATCATTTCCTTCTGGCTGCAAACTATATTTAGTTAAAGCATTGTGTAACCACTTTTGCAACGGAGCCGATATCGACTCTAATCCTGTGTTCCCTCGAGCAGCCACGGCCAAATTAACGCTTTTCAGCAATGCTTGATAACGATACCAACGTGGTAATTGCATCAGCGAGTCCATTCCAACTAACCACCATAACTGAGACTGTGGCAACATCTTTTTAAAAAATGATATTGTATCAAATGTATAGGTAGGTCCACTACGCAACAAATCACAATCAGAAACATCAAAACGATTGTCCACACAAATAGTGCGCTTAACCATCTCTAATCGTTGTATCGCCGTGGTTTTAGAAGTTAATTGCTTATGATATGGCTCACCAGCAGGAATAAAAATAACTTTTTCCAGACATAACTCATCTGCAAAAGCACGCGCGATATGAACGTGACCGTTATGTGGTGGATCAAAAGTACCGCCAAACAAACCAATGCGTCTCATATTGATGGATGCTCATCTCCATTAATAACCACAGATAATTCTCCTGTTACCGGATCAATAATCAGACCATGAACCTTAATTTCTGGCAACATCAGAGGATGCTTTCGAATCATATTCACCGAATACGTTACCGCTTCTTCTACCCGATCGAAATCAGTCAACCATTTATAAAAATCAATTCCGGCATTTTCCAATACCTCAATGCATTCATCCGTGATGCCCCGGCTGCGCATCCGGTCTAGCATATCGGGAACATGCAGCGCCTGCATGCCACAATCTTTATGGCCTATCACCATAATTTCATTGACATTCATCTCAAACACCGCCACCAGTAATGACCGCATTACAGATCCCCAAGGATGAGTAATCAGAGCCCCGGCATTACGGATTACTTTAGCGTCACCATTTTTCAACCCTAAAGCACGTGGTAACAAGTCAAGAATACGGGCATCCATACAAGAAACAATAGCAAGATTTTTCTCTGGATACTTATCCGTAAAAAATTGCTCATATTCACCTGCACCGACAAACTTCTGATTAAAGTCCATAATTTCTTCAATTAAAGACATCTTGCTTCCCTTCCCTTGTATACGCCAGCTAGATTAACATCAACTTCTTATAATTTATATTACCTGGTATTAAAGTATTAGGCAGCCAATTGGCTGCCTGACTATTTCAGAAATGATTACGCCCCTAGCCACAGTAACTTAAAAGCCCATAATGCAGCTATAATCCACACCATGTACGAAACATCTTTAACCTTGCCACAAAATAACTTAATCAGCGCATAACTGATAAAGCCCATCGCAATACCATCAGCAATAGAATAAGCAAAAGGCATGAAAATCAACGTAAAAAAGGCTGGTGCTGCTTCTGAAACATCTTTCCAGTCAATTTCCGTCATACTGCGCATCATCAGCACGCCCACATATAATAAAGCCGGAGCTGTAGCATAAGCTGGCACACTCGCCGCCAATTTAGAAAACCACAAGCTCGCCAACATTAAAAGACCGACTACGACAGCCGTTAAACCAGTACGACCGCCGGCAGCGGCACCTGCTGCAGATTCCACATAAGCAGTGGTAGAAGAAGTACCGAGACCAGCACCAACCACAATTGCGGTTGAATCTGCTAATAACGCTTTTTTAACCCGTGGCAATTTACCATCTACCAACAACCCAGCACGACCAGCCACGCCAATTAACACTCCAGTGCTATCAAATAAATCAACAAAAAAGAAAACAAAAATTACACTTACCAAACTCATGGTAAATAAATCATGAAAATCTAGCTTTAAAAAAGTGGGTGCCAGTGAAGGAACCGGAGCAAATACTCCTTGGAACTGATTCAGCCCTATAATTGATGCCACTGCAGTGACAGCTAAAATCCCAATAATAATGCCACCGCGGACACGAAAATGCTCCAAGGTCACAATCAGACAGAATCCGACAATGGTCAACATAACCTGTGGCGAATGAATATTACCCAAGCTAACCAGCGTGGCAGGATTTGAAACCACCACTTCAGCACTTTTCAACGCTACTAACGCCAGAAATAACCCAATACCACCACCAATTGAGAATTTCAGCGAATTAGGTAATGAATTAACAATCGCTTCGCGAACTTTAAACAAGCTCAGAATAATAAATACAATACCAGAAACAAAAACCGCACCCAGAGCCACTGGCCATGGAATTCCCATTCCATTAACGACAGCATAGGTAAAATAAGCATTTAATCCCATTCCCGGCGCCAGAGCAATCGGATAGTTGGCAACCAATCCCATCATCATACAGGCAAAAGCTGATGAAATACAGGTAGCCACAAACACTGCACCAAAATCCATACCTGCATCTTTAAGAATAGTTGGATTTACCACCAAAATATAACTCATGGCTAGGAAAGTAGTCAGGCCAGCTAAAACTTCAGTTCTAACACTACTGCCACTTTCACTAATCTTAAAAAAATTATCCAAAAAAGAACGACCTGCAGGGTTCATACACTTTCCTTATGCAAGTAGAGGGTAAAGGCACAATACCTTAAACCTCTAACAGCCTAATCAAACAATCATCAAAAAAAAATAGATTAACAAAAGGTTATGAGATGAAAACAACACAAAACCTATCCATTCAGCATATTCTACATAACGTATAAATTCTTTTATATTCGATCATTTTTTCAATCGGAAATCACCATTTGTCCGCGTAATGAAAAAGTAAAAGCTTCTATGATTTCTAATTCCACCATTTGATTAATCAGACGCGGATGACCAGTAAAATTAACCACCCGGTTATTTGCTGTTCGAGCTTGTAACTGATCTGGATCTTTTTTGGAAACTCCTTCTACCAAACAACGCTGTATTGTTCCAACCATGGTTTGATTAATTCTTGTGGTTTCCGATTCAATAATCTCATTCAGTGCTTCGAGTCTTCTAACCTTTTCTTCATGGGGTGTATCGTCCGGTAAATTAGCTGCTGGCGTACCTGGACGGGGACTATAGATAAATACGAAGCTTAAATCAAAAGCGACGTCACGAACCAGCTTTAGCGTCTGTTCAAATTCTCGTTCAGTTTCACCCGGAAAACCAACAATAAAGTCTGAGCTTAAGCACAAATCAGGACGTATAGCACGTAATTTACGAATAATATGTTTATACTCTAAAGCAGTATAGCCACGCTTCATTGCCGATAAAACACGATCTGAACCTGACTGTACTGGTAAATGCAAATGCGAAACCAGTTTTGGCAAATCACGATAGCACTCAATGATGGCGTCAGAAAATTCCCGTGGATGACTGGTAGTAAAACGCATTCTTTCTATGCCGGGAATCTCATGTACAATTCTCAATAGCGTAGCAAAATCGCAAACCTCTCCATCACCCATCTCTCCACGATAAGCGTTCACATTTTGGCCAAGTAAATTAATTTCTTTTACGCCTTGCTGTACCAAACCTGCAATTTCAGTCAACACATCATCTAATGGGCGTGAGAATTCTTCACCACGTGTATATGGAACCACACAAAAACTACAATATTTCGAACAGCCTTCCATAATTGAAATAAAGGCTGAACCACCTTCTACCCTAGCAGGAGGCAAATGATCAAATTTCTCAATTTCTGGAAAAGAAATATCAACTTGCGATAATCCACTGGTTTCTTTGTCCAAAATCATCTGCGGCAAGCGGTGTAAAGTTTGTGGACCGAAAACCACATCGACATATGGCGCTCGCTGGATAATGGCCTCCCCCTCTTGAGACGCCACACATCCCCCTACCCCGATAATCAAATCTGGATTTTTAGCTTTCAGTGGTCGTATACGTCCTAAATCTGAGAATACCTTTTCCTGGGCTTTTTCCCGAACTGAGCAAGTATTAAACAAAATTATATCGGCTTCTTCAGCATTATCCGTGCGCTCTAATGGTTGCCCTTCAGCCAATACAGAAAGCATTTTATCGCTGTCATATTCATTCATTTGACAGCCAAATGTTCGTATAAAAACCTTCTTCATAACACTATACAATCTTAATAAATTTATTGATTGGATCGAAGCAAACGATCACGTTCTTCAGCAGTTAAAATCCAAATATCCTGAATACGTTCAGATCGATCAAAACGGACTGCCACTGTTCTATTGCGATAATTTTGCAACTTATTATAGGTTTCAAAATTATTCCTATCGTTTCGTACACGGATGTTACTACTGAGTAGAAAGGACTTATTTCCATTAACTATTCCTAGCGTGACTGTACGTAGCCATCCTCTTTTAGCCGAACCCAAAACAACTTCCTTACCAACAGCATTCTTCAGAACAGCAATTTGAATATCGTTGGGTAAAATACGACCAGCCCAACTATGAGCAGCAATCAGAAAAATTAATGTACAAACACTCACACGTAAAAACTTCATCGTACCCTCCAATAACTCTAAACAAACTTTAGTAAACGTAATTTATCGCCACAGAGTTTATGCAAGTACGAAATGGTTAGAACAAATATCAACTCATTTCGAATCTACTTGAATCAAAGCAACACGATCTTAATTAATCTGAATTTGTTTTCTAACAGTACAAGCTGACAGTAATCAGTTTAACCAAGAATTCATAGGTTAAAATATGGAAAAGCAAACCCTATGCTTAAAACAGTTGAAAGAATGAGAATTCAAATCAACTTAAACTCAGTAAAATTACAAAATAAAACAAGCCAGCCTTGTGGGCTGGCTTGTTAGCGTAGCATAATTACTCGGCTACAGCTTCAGTTTCAGGTGCTTTTTCAACCAGCTCAACTAAAGCCAGAGGAGCATTATCACCTTTACGGAAACCATATTTCAAAATCCGTAAATAACCACCATTGCGATTAGCAAATCGTGGACCCAACTCATTGAATAATTTTACAACAACATCACGATCACGGGTGCGATTAAAAGCCAAACGGTGATTAGCTAAAGAAGGTTTTTTTCCTAAAGTAATCAATGGTTCAGCTACACGACGTAATTCTTTTGCTTTTGGCAAAGTTGTTACAATTGCTTCGTGAGTCAACAATGAATTGGCCATATTACGCAACATAGCAGCACGATGACTGCTGGTGCGGTTTAATTTACGGTTACCATTACGATGACGCATGTCATTATCCTTTAATCATCAAACTTGTGGCTTTTCAAGACTGGCCGGAGGCCAAGCTTCCAATTTAGAACCCAACGTTAAACCTTTGGAAGCCAAAACTTCCTTGATTTCGTTAAGAGATTTACGACCCAGATTAGGGGTTTTCAATAACTCATTCTCTGTACGTTGAATCAAATCGCCAATATAGTAAATATCTTCAGCTTTCAAGCAATTTGCCGAACGAACGGTTAACTCAAGATCATCAACCGGACGAAGCAGAATTGGATCAATCGGTGGTTCTTTCTCTTCAATAACCGCTACTGGAGTACCCTGCAGATCTGCAAAGATTGACATTTGATCAATCAAAATACAGGCAGCATTGCGAACCGCTTCTTCTGGGTCAATAGCGCCATTGGTTTCAATATCCAAAATCAGACGATCCAAATCTGTTCTTTGCTCAACACGAGCTGGTTCAACTTCAAAGCTAACACGACTGATAGGCGAAAAGCTTGCATCTAATTGAATCGCGCCAATACGCTTGTGGTCGTCTTTATTTCGACGGCCAGACACAGATTCATAACCCCGACCTTGTTCAACTTTAATTTCCATGCTGATACTGCCGCCTTCTGAAAGGTGGCAAATAACATGATCAGGATTAACAACTTCTACATCATGTGGTAACTCAATATCGGCTGCAGTAACAATACCAGCACCAGATTTTTTCAGATTTAATGTTACCTCTGTGCGGCCATGCACTTTAAACACTACGCCTTTGAGGTTCAGTAAGATATCAACAACATCTTCCTGCACAGCATCTAACGTAGAATATTCGTGCAATACGCCTTCAATCGTTACTTCTGTCGACGCATAACCATTCATTGATGACAGTAAGATACGACGCAAAGCATTACCCAAGGTATGGCCGAAACCACGTTCAAACGGCTCCATAGACACTTTGGCACGTGTAGCAGACAAGGTGTCGACGTCAATTTGACGTGGCTTCAAAAATTCGGATGTGTTTTGCATTTAACTGTCCTCACTTAACAGGCTTTATTTAGAGTAGAACTCTACTACCAGCTGTTCGTTAATATCGCCACTTAACTCAGAGCGATCAGGCATGCTTTTAAACACACCTTCTAGTTTGCCTTCTTCAACGGACACCCAACTTGGCAAACCGATCTGACTAGCCAAACTGAAAGCTTCCTGAATACGCACTTGTTTTTTAGCTTTTTCACGAACAGCAACAACATCACCAGCTTTCACTTGGAAAGAAGGGATATTAACAACCTGACCATTAACGGTAATCGCTTTATGTGATACCAATTGACGTGCTTCGGCACGGGTAGAACCAAAGCCCATACGGTATACAACATTATCTAAACGAGATTCCAACAACTGAAGCAACAATTCACCAGTCGAACCTTTACGACGGGCTGCCTCAGCAAAATAACGGCGGAACTGACGTTCCAAAACGCCGTAAATACGACGAATTTTTTGTTTTTCACGCAATTGCAATCCGTAGCCAGACAGACGAGGCTTTTTCGCACCGTGCTGACCAGGAGCAGAATCCAACTTACATTTAGAATCTAGAGAGCGACGAGCACTCTTCAGAAACAAATCAGTGCCCTCACGACGGGCTAATTTACATTTCGGGCCGGTATAACGTGCCATACTCGAATACTCCTGTTAAATACGACGTTTTTTAGGTGGCCGACAACCGTTGTGTGGCAACGGAGTAACGTCTGTAATACTGGTAATTTTGAAACCAAGAGCGTTGAGCGCACGTACTGAAGATTCACGACCCGGACCAGGACCTTTGATGCGAACTTCAAGATTTTTTACGCCATACTCTTGGGCAACTTTACCAGCTGCTTCCGCCGCAACCTGAGCGGCAAATGGTGTGCTCTTACGTGAACCTTTAAAACCAGCACCGCCAGAGGTAGCCCAAGATAATGCATTGCCTTGGCGATCGGTGATAGTAATGATGGTATTATTGAATGATGCATGTACATGCACAATACCTTCACTGACAGATTTACGTACTTTCTTGCGCACACGAGCTGTGTTTGCTTTAGCCATTATTATTCCTTATCAATTATTTCTTACCTGCAATTGCCTTACGTGGGCCTTTACGGGTACGCGCATTAGTGCGTGTACGCTGTCCACGGCAAGGTAAACCACGGCGATGACGCAGACCACGGTAGCAGCCCATGTCCATCAAACGCTTGATATTCATGGTTACTTCACGGCGCAGATCACCTTCTACATGGTATTTAGCAATCTGTTCACGCAAAGCATCAAGTTGAGCCTCATCTAAATCTTTTACTTTAGTGCTCGGCACAACACCGGCAGCTTCGCAAACTAATTTAGCACGAGACGAACCAATACCATAAATAGCCTGAAGGCCAATTACGATATGGGCATTGTTAGGGATATTTACCCCTGCAATACGAGCCATATTTTTTCCTTAGGGCAAAAAGTCGGTCAGTATAACACAAAGACTTAATATTATTCAATTAGCCTTGGCGTTGTTTATGACGAGGGTCAGTACAAATCACTCGTACGACGCGATTTCGACGAATGATTTTACAATTACGGCAAATTTTCTTTACCGACGGCTGAACGCGCATAATATTTCCTTTCTACTCTTAGCGGGCGCGGAAAACGATGCGAGCACGAGACAAATCGTACGGAGTCAATTCCACAGTCACTTTATCTCCAGGGGAAATACGAATGTAGTGCATACGCATTTTTCCTGAAATATGACCTAAAACGACATGATCGTTTTCAAGTTTAACTTTAAAGGTTGCGTTGGGCAGGGTTTCCAAAATTTCACCCTGCATCTGTATAGTATCTTCTTTAGCCATAATACTTAACGTCGTGATGATAATGATTTCATCGCAGAACGCTTCATCAGATGTTCGTACTGACTACTCATCACATAAGAAGCAATTTGCGTTTTAAAATCCATGGTCACCACCACCAGAATCAGCAGTGAGGTGCCACCTAAGTAGAAAGGTACATTCATCGCAGAAGTTAAAACTTCTGGAATCAGGCACACGATAGCAATGTATATAGCGCCCCAAAAAGTCAGGCGTAACACTACTTTTTCCAGATACCGACTGGTTTGTTCACCAGGACGGATTCCAGGAACAAATGCACCACTTTTCTTCAGATTTTCTGCCATTTCTCTTGGACTGAATACCAACGCCGTATAGAAATAACAAAAGAAGATAATAGTAGCTGCAAATAGCAAAATATAAACAGGTTGACCATGTTGCAACAAGGTGGCCAGTTTTTGCAACCATCCATCCTGATTAGCTGAACCAAACCAGCTTAATAACGTAGATGGGAACAAAATAATGCTGGAAGCAAAAATTGGTGGAATGACACCAGCCATATTTAGCTTAAAGGGCATATGCGAATTCTGCGCTTGCATAATTCGATTGCCAACCTGACGTTTAGCATACTGAACAGGCACTTTTCGCTGAGCACTTTCGATATAAACTACAGCATATATCAAAGCCAAAGCACCAATTATTAAAGCAACAGCCATTAAATAACTGATTGATCCCTGACTGGTTAAGGTTAATAGACGACCAATACCAGCAGGTAAACTAGCAGCGATACCAGCAGTAATAATCAGTGAAATGCCATTGCCTAATCCACGTTCAGTTATCTGTTCACCAAGCCACATTAAAAACATGGTACCGGTAACCAGACAAACCATAGTTGACAAGTAAAACTCGAATTGATTGACTACAACCACATTTTGTTGATAAACAAAAGCAGCTGCACCAAAACTTTGCAATGTAGCCAGCAAAACTGTACCGTAGCGAGTATATTTGGTAATGGTTCTTCGTCCCGCCTCTCCTTCTTTCTTTAATGCCTTTAAAGAAGGTATGATTTCAGAAGCCAATTGAACGATAATCGATGCCGAAATATATGGCATAACACCAATAGCAAATATACTAAACCGTTGCAAAGAGCCGCCAGAGAACATATTAAGCATACTTAATATGCCTCCACCAGCACTCTCATACAATTTGGTCAAAGCAGCACCGTCCACACCGGGCACTGGTATATGTGAGCCGATGCGGAATACAACCAACGCACCAAGTAAAAAAAACAGACGATTTTTTAAATCACCGAACTTTGATAGTCCTGTTGCGGATTGCGGATTAGCCACTTGATTCCTTGCCTTATTCTGCTACTTTGCCACCGGCAGCTTCAATGGCTTTTTGCGCACCTTTGGTGGCTTTAATTCCATTTAAAGTTACCGCCTTATCAATACTGCCAGATGCAATAATTTTTACATTTAAAGCAGTAGCGGGTACGAGACCAGCTTGTTTCAGTACCAAAACATCAATTTCAGATACTGCAACTTTAGCCAAATCATCTAAACGTACTTCAGCGTTAAAACCAGCAGTTAAAGATTTAAAGCCACGTTTCGGCAGGCGACGCTGCAAAGGCATCTGACCGCCCTCGAAACCAACTTTATGATAACCACCTTTACGGCTTTTCTGCCCCTTGTGACCGCGGCCACAAGTTTTGCCTAAACCACTGCCGATGCCACGACCTACACGACGAGCAGCGTGTTTGGCACCTTCAGCTGGTTGAATGGTATTCAAAAGCATCTTAATTCTCCACTTTCAAAAGGTAGCTGATTTTGTTGATCATGCCACGATTTTCGGGTGTATCAAGCACTTCAACGGTATGTTCGCGACGACGCAAACCCAACCCACGCGCACAGGCACGATGAGCGGCAATAGTACCGATCAAGCTTTTAACCAATGTGATACGAATGGTTTTTTGCTCACTCATGATCTGCTCCTAAAATTTCTTCTACGGTCAGGCCACGTTTAGCAGCAATTTCAGCAGGTGTGTACAACTTAGACAAACCATCCAATGTTGCGCGAACAATGTTATATGGGTTGGTTGAACCATGTACTTTGGCTGAAATATTGTGAATACCCATTGCATCAAAAACTAAACGCATTGGACCACCCGCTTTCACACCATTACCTTCTTTGGCTGGTTGCATAAATACGCGAGTAGCACCATGACGACCAATCACTTCATGATGAATAGTACTACCATTTAAAGGTACTTTAATCATGTTACGACGTGCTTGATCCATAGCTTTTTGTACAGCTACAGGCACTTCTTTAGATTTACCTTTGCCCATACCGATGCGACCATCACCATCACCAACAACGGTTAGAGCCGAAAAAGCCATGATGCGGCCACCTTTGACCACTTTAGTTACACGGTTTACGGCTACCATTTTTTCGATCAGGCCGTCACCGCGTTCTTCAGTTTCGTGTTTTGCCATATTTCTGGTCTCCAGTTTATTAGAAGCTCAAGCCGTTTTCACGGGCTGCCTCAGCCAAGGCTTTTACGCGACCATGGTATTGAAAACCTGAACGGTCAAACGCCACAGATTCAATACCGGCAGCTTTGGCTTTTTCAGCTATACGTTTACCAACTACAGTAGCGGCTTCAACATTGCTACCGTATTTGATGCTAGAACGCACATCAGCTTCCAGAGTAGAAGCCTGAGCCAAAACTTTATCGCCTTCAGCGCTAATAACCTGGGCATAAATGTGATTATTGGTGCGAAAAACGCACAATCTCACTTTGTTCAGGGCTGCGATTTTGGCACGGGTTTTACGTGCGCGACGCAGTCTTGCTACATTTTTATCCATCAGTGAGCCTCAATTATTTTTTCTTGGTTTCTTTAATAACGACACGCTCATCAGCATAACGCACACCTTTACCTTTATAAGGCTCTGGTGGTCGGAAGCTACGAATTTCGGCCGCCACTTGACCTACAACCTGCTTATCTGCACCAGCAATGATGATCTCAGTAGCAGATGGTGTCGTAGCGGTAATGCCTTCTGGCAATTCGTAGTTAATTGGATGAGAGTAACCCAAAGAAAGATTTAATACTTTTCCTTGAGCCTGAGCGCGATAACCTACACCAATCAGCTGCAGTTTTTTCTCAAAACCATTGCTGACACCAACTACCATATTGTGCAGCAAGGCACGCACAGTACCTGACAGAGCGTTTGCTTTATTGCTGTTATCGTTAGCAGTAATTACCAATTGACCATTATCTAAAGCAACATTAACTTCAGCATGCTGGTGCAAAGATAATTCACCATTTTTACCTTTTACGGTAATAGCCTCTGGAGAAAACTTAACGTCAACGCCAGCCGGAACAACTACCGGATGTTTTGCAATTCGAGACATGTTTTCCCCTTAGGCAACTACGCACAATAACTCACCACCAATACCATTGGCACGGGCTTTGCGGTCAGTCATTACGCCTTTAGAAGTGCTCACAATCACAACGCCCAGTCCATTCATTACTAATGGAATGTCGTTGGAACCTTTATATACTCGCAAACCAGGGCGTGATACACGCTGAATGCGCTCAATCACTGGCTGGCCAGCATAATACTTCAATTGAATTTCCAATGTCGCTTTTGCTTCAGCAGATACTACAAAATCTTCTACGTATCCTTCTTCTTTCAAAACTTTGGCAATAGCCACTTTCAGTTTAGAAGAAGGCATGATTACAGAAGCTTTATTCGCACGCTGTGCATTGCGAATACGGGTCAACATATCGGAAATAGGATCATGCATACTCATATTATCTACTCCTATTACCAGCTGGCTTTGATTACGCCCGGAATTTCGCCACGCATGGCGATTTCGCGGATTTTGGTACGGGCCAAGCCGAATTTACGGAAATTGCCACGTGGACGACCAGTCAAAGCGCAGCGACGACGTTGACGAATCGGGGCAGCATTACGCGGAATTGCCTGTAATTTTAGGCGTGCCTGAAATTGCTCTTCATCAGTTGCATTAGCATCATTGATGATAGCGAAAATGGCTTCGCGTTTTGCAGCATATTTTTTTGCCAAAGCTTCACGCTTTAGCTCACGATTAATAAGTGCTTTTTTAGCCATAATTAACCCTTAAACGGAAATTTGAACAGAGACAGCAATGCTTTAGCTTCTGCATCAGTTTTGGCAGTTGTGGTAATAGTGATATTTAAACCACGTAAAGCATCGATTTTATCGTATTCAATTTCCGGGAAAATGATTTGTTCACGTACGCCCATGTTGTAGTTACCACGGCCATCGAATGATTTACCATTCACGCCACGGAAGTCACGTACACGCGGCAACGCAATAGAGATCAGACGATCCAGAAACTCATACATACGTTCACGACGCAAAGTAACTTTACAGCCGATCGGATAGTTATCACGGATTTTAAAGCCTGCAATTGATTTACGGGCTACAGTTACCACTGGTTTTTGACCTGCGATTTTTTCCAGGTCACCAACTGCGTGTTCCATTACTTTTTTATCGGCTACCGCTTCGCCTACACCCATATTCAAGGTGATTTTTTCAATACGCGGTACTTCCATGATGGACTTATAACCGAACTGTTTAGTCAATTCTGGAACAACAGTGGTGTTATAAAAATCTTTTAAACGAGCCATTGATTACTCCTTAAGCTCCCACAGGGGCACCAGTAGATTTAAATACACGGGTACGAACTACTTTACCGTCTACTGTTTCTACTTTGATACCAACGCGGTCTGCTTTTTGGGTTTCCGGATTGAAAATCGCCACATTGGAAATTGCCAATGGCGCATCTTTGGTGATCACACCACCCTCAATCCCACGCATGGGATTTGGTTTTTGGTGACGTTTTACACGGTTCACACCGTCAACAATCACTTTTTCACCCAGAACGCGTACGACCTTACCCTGTTTGCCCTTATCTTTACCGGCTATGATGACCACTTGATCACCAGTTTTAATCTTTTTCATCGCAACCTCACTTACAGTACTTCAGGAGCCAATGAAACGATTTTCATGAATCGCTCAGTACGTAGCTCACGGGTTACCGGGCCAAAAATACGGGTACCAATTGGTTCCAGCTTAGTATTCAACAATACAGCAGCATTGTTATCGAATTTAATCAGCGCTCCGTCGTTACGGCGCACGCCTTTAGCTGTACGTACCACAACAGCGTTGTATACATCGCCCTTTTTAACGCGACCACGAGGAGCTGCGTCTTTTACGGCCACTTTAATAATGTCGCCTACTGAAGCGTAGCGACGCTTAGATCCACCTAATACTTTGATACACATTACGCGACGTGCACCAGAGTTGTCAGCCACATCTAAGATGGTCTGCATTTGAATCATGTTATTACCTTTTAAAATCCAACTTAATTTACCTTTTTCAATTAGCCATTTACAACTTAAAGCTATTTGAAACCATTAATGGTTCTAGTAAACCAGTCTTGGGTCCCGAAGGGAGAGTTCCGGCGAACACCGGAAACTTTCAAGATCTGAAAGTTAAGGAACGAAGTTTACAGACAATATGGAATTGTCGCAAGACTTCGTTCCCTAATTGAAGCGCATTGTTGTATTAATTATACATTACGCGCTTTTTCAATCAGCTCTGTTACAACCCAGCTTTTGGTTTTAGACAACGGGCGACCTTCGGAAATGACAACAATGTCACCAATTCCGTATTGGTTTTGCTCGTCATGAGCATGGATTTTAGTTGAACGACGAATTACTTTACCATAAAGCGGGTGTTTCACTTTACGCTCAACTAGGACAGTCACGGTTTTATCCATTTTGTCGCTCACAACTTTGCCCTGCAAAGTACGTACGTTTTTAGCTTCAGTCATCACTCACCATCCTTCTGGCGCAAAATGGTTTTTACACGAGCAATATTACGACGCACTTTTTTCAGCTCACTGTTTTTACCCAGCTGGCCGGTGGCATGCTGCATACGCAAACCAAACTGCGCTTTCAACAGGCCAACCAGTTCTTCGTTTAACTGCTCAACAGATTTGTCTCTCAATTCACTGGTTTTCATTATTGACCTACCTGTCGTTTAACAAACACGGTCGGAATTGGCAACTTAGCAGCAGCCAACTCAAATGCCTGACGTGCCAAAGCTTCGTCAACACCGTCCATTTCATATAGCATTTTGCCTGGCTGAATTTCAGCAATGTAATATTCCACATTACCTTTACCGCCACCCATACGAACCTGAATTGGCTTTTCTGTTACCGGTTTATCTGGGAATACACGAATCCAGATACGACCACCACGTTTAATATGACGAGTCATCGCACGCCGCGCAGCTTCAATCTGACGCGCAGTCAGACGACCGCGACCCACAGCTTTCAGACCAAAATCACCAAAACTAACTTTATTGCCACGAGTAGCAATACCGGTGTTGCGGCCTTTTTGCTGTTTGCGGTATTTCATTCTAGTTGGCTGCAGCATTTCGACCACCTGCCTTTCTGCTGTGTTTCTTTTCCTGTTCCGGCTTAGCCTGAATTTCACCTGGGGTCAATTCACCCTTGTAAACCCAGACTTTAATACCGATGATGCCATATGTAGTTTTGGCTTCGCTGGTAGCGTAGTCAACATTGGCACGTAAGGTATGTAGAGGTACACGACCTTCACGATACCATTCGGTACGAGCAATTTCGATGCCATTCAAACGACCAGAAGACATGATTTTAATGCCTTTGGCACCAACGCGCATGGCATTTTGCATAGCACGTTTCATGGCTCGACGGAACATCACACGTTTTTCTAACTGACCGGCAATATTATCAGCAATGATTTGTGCATCAATTTCCGGTTTACGAATTTCTTCGATATTGACGTGAACTGGCACACCCATGATTTTTTGCAAATCACGTTTCAATACTTCAATATCTTCGCCTTTTTTACCAATCACGATTCCTGGACGGGCACTGTAAATGGTAATACGAGCAGATTTTGCCGGACGCTCAATAACTACACGTCCTACTGAAGCATTGGCCAAACGTTTGCGCAAGAAGTTACGTACATCGATATCTTCTTTTAGCACACGGGAAAAGTCACCGCTTTTGGCAAACCATTTGGAAGACCAATCTTTGTTCACTGCCAGGCGAAAGCCTGTAGGGTTAATTTTTTGTCCCATCGCTTTTCCTTAGTTGCCCACTATCACGTTGATGTGACAAGTTTGTTTCTCAATGCGATTACCACGACCTTTGGCACGTGCCTGAAAACGTTTCAGACTTGGACCTTTATCAACATAGATGGTAACCACTTTCAGTTCATCAATATCAGCACCTTCGTTGTGCTCGGCATTAGCCACAGCAGACTCCAATACTTTTTTGATTAACTCAGCACCTTTTTTCGGACTAAAAGTCAGAATATTCAACGCTTGGGCAATATTTTTACCACGCACTAAATCTGCGACCAGACGGGCTTTTTGCGCAGAAATACGGGCATTTTTGTGTTTTGCACTAACTCTCATGTTTTATCCCTTATTTTTTAGCCTTCTTATCAGCCAGATGGCCTTTGAAGGTACGGGTCAATGAGAACTCACCCAATTTATGACCAACCATGTTATCGCTAATGAAAACTGGCACGTGAGTGCGACCGTTGTGCACAGCGATGGTCAGACCAATGAAATCAGGCAGAATAGTGGAACGACGTGACCAGGTTTTAATCGGGCGCTTGTCGTTATTAGCACGAGCCGCATCGACTTTTTTCAGTAAATGCAGGTCGACATATGGGCCTTTTTTTAATGAACGAGCCATATCAGTTAACCTTTATTTGAGTAACGGCGGCGAACAATCATGTTGTTCGTGCGTTTATTACGACGAGTACGATAACCTTTGGTCGGTGTACCCCATGGACTAACCGGTTCACGGGCTTCACCAGTACGACCTTCACCACCACCATGTGGGTGATCAACCGGATTCATTACCACACCACGTACAGTTGGACGAATACCGCGCCAGCGTTTGGCACCAGCTTTACCCAGTTTTTGCAGGCTTTGCTCTTCATTGCCAACCTCACCGATAGTGGCTCGGCAATCTACATGGATTTTACGCACTTCACCAGAGCGTAAACGCAATTGAGCATACACTCCTTCTTTCGCCAACAGCACTGCAGAAGCACCTGCAGAACGAGCAATCTGTGCACCTTTACCTGGCTTCATTTCGATGCAATGCAGGGTGGTACCAACCGGAATATTGCGGATTGGCAAGTTATTACCTGCTTTGATTGCAGCTTCAGGACCAGATACAAGTACTGCACCAACCTGAACGTTGCGCGGAGCAATGATGTAACGACGCTCACCATCCAAGAAACACAATAAAGCAATGTGCGCAGTACGGTTTGGATCGTATTCAATACGTTCTACTTTGGCTGCAATGCCATCTTTGTCATTGCGTTTGAAGTCAATAACGCGATAGTGATGTTTATGACCACCACCTTTATGACGGGTAGTGATGCGACCACCGTGGTTACGACCAGCAGTAGAAGACTGTTTTTCTAAAAGTGGTGCGTATGGAGCACCTTTGTGCAAGCCTTCTGTTACCACGCGTACCATGCCGCGACGGCCAGCAGAAGTAGGCTTCATTTTAACTATAGCCATATGCTTATTCCTTATCTGCAGAAGCAGCAGCAGATTCGATATCCAGCTCTTGACCAGCCGCTAGGCTAACATAAGCTTTTTTCACATCGCTGCGCTTACCGATGGTACGGCCAAAACGTTTACTTTTGCCTTTAATGATGGTGGTGGCTACAGAATCCACTTTGACATTAAATAGTAATTCCACAGCAGCTTTAATTTCCTGCTTGGTGGCATTTGGCAATACTTTAAACGTCATTTGGTTGCGGTTTTCAGCCAGCATGTTGCTTTTTTCAGAAACAACAGGAGCCAAGAGCACTTGCATTAAACGTTGTTGATTCATACCCATTGCTCCTCAAGTTGTGCAACTGCTGCTTTAGTAAGCACTACTTTTTTGAAGCGCAACAGATTGTAAGGATCAGTTTGCTGTGCTTCCAGAACCAGTACATTCGGCAGGTTACGGCTGGAAAGATAAACATTTTCATCCAGCTGTTTGGTAATGAATAAAACTTGTTCCATACCCAGATTTTTTACCTGTTCGGCAAATGCTTTGGTTTTAGGTGTAGCAGCAGATAATTCATCGATAACAAATAGTCGCTCGTCACGCACCAACTGAGACAGAATGGCCGCCATACCAGCGCGGTACATCTTACGATTTACTTTTTGAGTAAAGTTCTCATCTGGTTTGTTCGGGAACGCACGACCACCACTACGCCATAGCGGAGAAGAAGTCATACCAGAACGGGCACGACCAGTACCTTTTTGGCGCCATGGTTTTTTAGTGGAATGTTTTACTTCAGCACGAGTCAACTGTGAACGGTTGCCAGAACGAGCATTAGCCAAGAAGGCAGTAACCAGCTGATGAACCAGATCTTCATTGTATTCACGTGCAAACAAAGCATCAGAAGCAGCAACTGCACCTGCTACCTGACCTTGAGCATCAATTAATTTCAGTTCCATTACGCACCTACTTTCACGCTCGGACGCACGATAACGTCACCATTAACCGCACCCGGTACTGCGCCTTTAACCAGCAATAGCTGACGTTCAGCATCTACGCGCACGATTTCCAGATTCTGGATGGTGGATTTAACGTTACCGTATTGACCAGCCATACGTTTACCTGGGAAAACGCGACCCGGATCCTGTGCCATACCGGTAGAACCAGGCACACGATGGGAACGAGAGTTACCATGAGAAGCACGTTGTGAACCAAAATTGTGACGTTTGATGGTGCCAGAAAAGCCTTTACCTTTGCTAGTACCGGTAACGTCGATTAACTGACCTACTGTAAATATGCTGACATTGATTTCAGCACCTACAGTCAATTCGCCCAGTTTTTCAGCAGAAACGGCAAATTCTACTAAACCACGTCCGGCTTCAACACCGGCTTTGGCAAAGTGACCTGCCTGAGCCTTGCTTACGCGATTGGCTTTTTTCTGACCAAAGGTAACCTGTACGGCAGTGTAGCCGTCGGTATCTTCGGATTTGAGTTGAGTGACACGATTAGCAGACATATCCAGTACGGTTACTGGAACTGAAGCACCGTTCTCATCGAACACGCGCGTCATGCCTACTTTGCGCCCAACCAGACCTAAAGTCATAGTTATTTCCTTTTATAAAGGGACCAATTACGATTGATTGGCCTCGCACAAATAAAGAATCTTGCCGACGTAAAATCGGCAAGTTTGCGATGATATCATGCATATTCTGCCAAATCAATCATTTGGTTTTATTTGAAGCAATTTATCATATTTTTAATCAATGCTTGAGTAGTCAAGTCCTAAATATTCGACGCTTTAAGCCTGAGAAAGCCTAGTGTTGGATTAAGCTTAATCCACGGCTTGTTGTGCGTAGGCAAAACTTAAAGCTCTGAATATGCGATGATTTCTATTTAAAGTTACGTTATCGCAAAAATAAGCAGACTCAGGAGAGCGAATGGCTGAAAGTGATTTAAAATTAACTTACTCAGCAATTAACAAGGCTCAGAAAATTTAAATACCATGAAATCATAATGATACAAATCTGAAATTTGACTAGGACTATTTATCATCCTGTTTTACCCTTAAAAAACTTGATGCCAGTACTGAAGATTATTAAATAGAAGTATAAATATTAGTTATGGATTACTGTGAATGAGGATTCGGATGATTTTATTGTTTATATTCTTTCTTTAATAAAAATTTATTAATATTTATGCCAGCTTGGATCAATAACTTCATTAATAATACCCATATGCAATTTTGGTGCACTGTAAATGCAAATGGATATTCTGATTTATTCTGCCTTAGTATCAATGTTGAAATACCTGATATTTTTTTCTTGTTTAGCTGCTGAAAAAAGTTGGGCTAATCAATCATGGCAGCATGAATAGTAAATTAGACGAAACAAGTTGAAGATTGGTGCATTTACTGTGGCATAGCAATTAAATTTATACCGTGTTAGTAAGAGTTGGCTGGTATAAATAGTATTTAGAGATGGCATAGGCAATTCCATTTTTTAAGGGAATTAGCTGTACTAAAGCATTCTTCTGGTCAATCTACAATTTCGTAATGATTTATTCTCCGCAAATTGCAAAACAGCCTTTCCTATATCTAAACAGTATATTTTGCTGCTGAACTGCATTCATGGTTGTTAGCAGCGGTTTTCCTAGCCATTCGTAAGGTATTACATGCATATGATATTTTGTTTCTTTATCTAGCTATCTATTTTACCCGCTTAATTCATTGGTGATATTTTGCAAAAACTGAAGTCTTTCCTGTTTGATTTTATGTTCCTCAACAGCTTGTTTGATAGCACATCCTGGCTCTTGGCGATGACTACAGTTATGAAAACGACATTTGCCGATATAGGGACGCATATCGGGTAAATAGTCGAGTAAATTGGTTACGTGCAAATGGTGCAAACCAAAAGCTTGCAATCCCGGCGAATCGATCAACTGACTATGATCATCCAAATCATACAGCTGGGCATGAGTAGTGGTATGGCGACCAGAGTCTAACGCAGTCGAAATATCACCAACTCGCGCCTGATGATGACCAAGTAAAGCATTAGTTAAAGTTGATTTACCCATGCCAGATTGTCCAAGCAATATGGCGCATTCGTTTTGTAAACGCTTCCGTAATTGGGTAACATCAGCTAAGGCACTGACATTAATCAGATCATAACCTAGACTTTGATAAAATTTGAATTTATCCAACCATAGAATATTTTCAGACACATCTGCTTTATTTAAAACAATTAATGGCTTAATTTCAGCTGCTTCAGCGGCCAATAACGCACGCTGGAGTAGCATTTCGCTTGGCGTCGGCACCGCTGCTAACACGATCAAGATCAAAGTAACATTAGCTGCAATAAGTTTGCTACGAGTAGCATCCTGCCGATACAGCAAGCTGTGCCGAGGCAAATAATCTTCGATTACAACCTGTTGTTCATTAATCGGGTTGATATGAACTTGATCACCACAGGCGAAATCAATTCTTTTCTTTCGTGTGGTTGCCTCATAGATATTGCCTTCGTCGGTACGGACGATAAAACGTCGACCAAAACTGGCAATAATTTGAGCGGTAGTTAATCCATTTTTGGACTGTTGTGCCATATTCGTGTGCTTTTTAAGAATCTGCGTTACATTCTATCAAAATAAAAGGGATCTATTTTATAATTAGCAATTCAGAAAAATTGCGGGAACAATACGTTTATTAAAACCAATACATTAGCTTACCTAAATATTTTTTTCCTTTTCGGCTTGTTCGTCAACCAACTCTTTGGTCAGCAGTTTGTAGTTGTTAAATCTATACGCTTTTGTTTCATTTTAAATAATTTATTTTCATCGCATTGCTGAGGCTCAGAGAGAGGTTGTTAAATGATTTTGGGGGTTGAATAATAACCATAACCTTGTGGAACGTAGAATAGCTGCGGTGATTTAGGATTGAATTGCTGGATGTAATCTAAATGACTGATTTAATAAAAGGCGCAATGAATACATTGCGCCTTTTATTAACTTGAGAATTGGCAGTGATAGGTAATTAACGACGTCCGCCAATTATGCGTAAGAAGAAAATAAACATATTGATTAAGTCTAAATATAATTCCAGAGCACCAAATATCGCATATTTCTGCATTTGCTCAGGAGCAGTATTTTCAGCTTCTAAAGCCTCACCCATGGCTTTTAATTTTTGCGTATCGTAGATCGTTAAACCAATAAAAATCGCTAATCCGATATAGTTGATGGCCCAATATATAGTTGGGTTACGCAAAAAAATATTAACGGCAGTGGCAATAATGATGCCAATTAAGCCCATTAACAGGAATCCCCCAACACTGGATAAGTCTTTTTTGGTGGTATAACCTAATAGGGTTGTTGCTGCAAAAGTACCTGCGGTAATAAATAGTGTACTGGTTATGGTTACAGAAGCAAAACGGACTAAAATTAAAGATAAAAATAATCCAGTTAGAGCAGAATACACTATAAATAATGCAGTTGCTGTTTGGGCACTAATCCGATTGATTAAAAAAGAAATAATCATCACAGCAGCTATCTGACCTATCATGATACCCCAAAACATTAAAGGGTTATTTAAAATGGTATACATGACTTTGCCATCATTGATTGCCATCCATGCTACAACAGCGGTGGTGAGTAATCCAATGGTCATCCATCCATAGGTTTTGGTCATAAATTTTTGCATGCCAACAGCTGAAGGGCTTTGGACAAGTATTTGATTATATACATTCATTAGAATACCTTATCTTTATTAATCAAGATTTCCAACCAAAATCATTATTGAAGTGGTTATATTTTATAGGGTTTTCCAGCTTTTAATCTGCATCGTTATTGAACTGACTTCGCTATTCAACACCATATTCAATTTAATAAGGCACAAAAAGCAATTAGATTACCTGCAAATATCAGCATTAACACAATAAAATATATTTTAATTATAGTAAATTATGGCGCTTATTTGAATAGTTCTTTTAAGTATACCTTTAAAATAAAAGTTATTTTTGGCAATCATCAATATGGTGTTTTTCTGATTATACCTTATTTATGGCTTGCCTTTGCTTGGAGCGACTGTAATGCAGCAATACGCTCTTGAGCACCCGGATGCGAATCATAGAAGCGGGAATACCAGATATCGCTAACTAAACTGGCAGCATTGGTTCGATACAACTTGGTCAGTGCTTGAATTAGATCACTGGCATCGGCATATTGAGCTGCAAATCTATCCGCTTCAAATTCATTCTTGCGCGACATGATGCTACTTAATGGTGAAAAGGGAAAGGTGAAAATAGGCAAAACCAACATAAATAATAATAAAGCCATCGCATGGCTAATTTCATGCACGCCTAACCCAAGATAAAATGCCGGCTGCGGCAGCAACCAGCCCAAAATGGCTAGGATAAACAAGCTGAGTAAAAAGGTGACGATCATTTGCTTAAGTACATGTTTATGCGCAAAATGACCTAATTCATGCGCTAAAACTGCTTCTACCTCAGCCGGTTGCATGTCTTTTAATAAGGTATCGAAAAAAACGATCCGTTTATTTTTTCCCAAACCGGTAAAGTAAGCATTGCCATGTCCACTGCGCTTAGAACCATCCATAACGAAGATGCCATCGCTATGAAAGCCAGTACGTTGTAATAATTTTTCGATACGGGTGCGTAACTCTTGATCAGTTAACGGAATGAATTTGTTAAATAAGGGCGCAATCCATTTGGGAAATGCCCATAACATAATGAGTGAAAACACCATCCACACCAACCATACGGCGAACCACCATGCTCCTCCAAATATAGGATGTAGCATTAGTTTCTGCATGATGAGTAATATGATATATAACAATGGCACCCCAATTATGATAGCCAACAAACACCCTTTCAGTTGGTCTGCTATAAAAGTTTTCAAAGTCATATTATTGAAACCAAAGCGAGTTTCTAACCTAAAACTGCGATACCACGCTATAGGCCAACTCAAGACCATATTGACTAAAGAAAATAAGCCAATCAACACGATACCGTAAGCAAGGCTGTTTTTAACCCATAGTTGACTGATACGCGCCAGTAAATCTAACCCACCACCTAAAGTGAAGATTAATAAAAGTAGTGCTTGAAAGATGATTTCATAACGAGCCAACTTTTGTTTAGCCAAAGTATAGTCGGCTGCTTTTTGATGTTCAGCTAAAGTTACAGTATCAATAAATGCAGCTGGTACATGATTACGATGACTCAATACCATCTTACTTTGACGTATTGATAAGTATAATTGTCCAAATATGCTGATTACAAAAAAAACCAGAAATAAAATATATACTGTATGTGAAGAAAACTGAATCGGCATAATTCTGAGCAATGATTTAAAAATCTCATTGTAACGAAATTTTATGATCACTGCTGAATAATCGTGTGAATAACCCTGTTATATCTGGACGATAACTATAATATTTGATACGCTTTTACAGGAATTTCATCTTAATATTGCACAATTCAATTTGGCTATCATAAAGCAATAAGATTCCGCACCTAACAACAAAGCAAATCATTGAATTTTAATTTTGAATACTCGTTGAAATGAATTATTTTTATATACTATTATTTTTCTATTTTTTATGCAGTTCATGTTTTGGACAGGAAAACGACAATTCGATAACAAAGCCGCCTATCAATAAGACATACTCTATGGGTAATCACCAATATTATGAATCCATCAAGATTTTGAATTCTAAACCGGATATATTTAACAAAAAACAGTTTGATAAAGCTGCAGAATTAGGAAAGTACATTTATACAGACAATTTGGGAAATAAAGTCATTGAATCAGGTGGAGAGTATTTTAAATCAATTGGAAGAGGTGAATCTGTCTATGTACAAGTCACTATATTGAGGGAGAATCCTTTAATTTCATTATATAAAGAATTTTATCCAAATAGTATAATAAAAAGAAAGTCGCTGTATTTTTTAGATAATAATTCTATCGGTGCGACGCAACTATTTGATAAAAATGGGAAAATGATTAGAGAAATAAATGAAGATAAAAAATATAATAATATAAAATATAATGAGATTATTTCTTTTTTGATAAATGAAAATCTTTATCATGATCATTCTAAAGAGATGAGAGGAGAATTGTCTGCTACTTACATACCCAAAGTAAACAATAATCAAGATAAAAAACCATTTCAAAATAAAGATATTTGGATTATCAAGAATTTTATTTCTCCACCTACATTTGAACATATTTATTATATAGATGCTCAAACAGGAGATATATTAAGCCATCTTTATAAGGGAAAAGAACTGATACAAGATAAAAAAACTTCAAAGGTAAATAAAAACGATTAAAAAAAAGCCTTTTCAACAAAAAGGAACAGGAAAAATTTGAGTAAAAATTATTTGAAAAATATGTTCGCAAACATAACCAAGAATTTACCTGACGATTTTTTCAAGATGCTCAGAATCGATAAATAATACATAAATTGAGAAAAAATCTATTTCAATGTTTTCTATTTAGCCGTAACCATTTCAAAACTTAAAATCTCTTTCTATCATTTTTCTAATATGAATTTTTGAATTTGTAGAAAACATATGTATGGGCAGGCACTAATAAAAATTAATCGAATTATACTGTTTACATATATATTAATTTTGAAAATCTAAATAATTTCGGTTATGTAAAGAACAGGAAAGTTTGCCTCAAAATTTAAAACTTAACATTAATCAATGTCTGCAATTTACCGCGCCATTCAAGATAAATACTATTACTAAATAACAATGGAGGTTTAAAAAATTCATAGAAAGAATATGTTGACTTTAATCTATCAACCATTACAGAAAAAAGTTAAAATATTTTTTTATTGTAGATATTTAAAGACCCTTAATGCAAAACGCTAAAAATCTTGCTTGGCTTGATATGGAAATGACTGGATTAAATCCAGATCATGATCGCATCATTGAAGTGGCCATGATTATTACTGACTCTGATCTAAACGTTTTAGCTCAATCAGAAGTATATGTTATTCATCAGCCTGACAGCATTATTGACCACATGGATGCCTGGAATACGGCTACACATAATCGTACCGGATTGGTTGCCAAGGTCAAAGCTTCTACCTTGAATGAAGCTGAGACAGAGCAAAAATTATTGGACTTTATGAGTGAATGGATACCGGAGAAAGCGTCACCTATGTGTGGTAACTCCATCCATCAGGATCGTCGCTTTATGGTGCGATATATGCCAAGACTGGAAGCTTATTTTCATTATCGCAATTTGGATGTATCCACTTTAAAAGAGTTAGCCAAGCGCTGGAATCCACCAATAGCGAAAGGGGTGACGAAAAAAGGAGCTCATCAGGCATTGGATGATATTCTGGAAAGTATCGAAGAAATGGCGTATTACCGTAAATATTTTTTAAAATTACCCGAATGATTTTGTATACTGTGCTCTTGTTTTTTTCCACCCATTACTGTAATCAAAGATGAATCCTTTCTGTTCTATTAATCAGACCGCCATCTGGGCACAATTGCATCAGCACCAGCGCAGCACTCGGTTTTTACACATGCGTGATTTATTTGAACAAGATCCAGATCGCTTTGACAAAATGCATGAAAAGTTAAATGGATTGTTGCTGGATTACAGTAAAAACCGCATTACTGAAGATACGCTGACATTATTGATTGAACTTGCCAATGTAGCTGATCTTGGTGGGTGGATAGAAAAAATGCGCTGTGGCGAAAAAATCAATATCAGTGAAAACCGCCCTGTTTTGCATACAGCACTCAGACTTGAAGCCAATGCTGAGGTTTATGTTGACGGACACAATGTTGTGCCGGATATTCACGCTGAGCTGGAAAAAGCTTTTTCTTTTGCCGAATCTGTTCGCAACGGTGACTATAAGGGCGTAACGGGAGAAACGATTACCGATATTGTGAATATAGGTATTGGTGGCTCTCATCTGGGTCCTGAAATGGTCACGTTGGCTCTGCGTCCTTTTCATCAATCAGGATTAAATATTCATTATGTATCCAATGTTGATGGCGCGAATCTCATGCAAGTTTTAAAAACCATCAACCCAGCCCGAACTGTATTTATCATAGCCAGTAAATCCTTTACTACTCCAGAAACTCTTCTGAATGCGCAGGGGGCGAGACAATGGTTTTTACAACAAGGTTTTACTCAACAAGATATTGCGCGTCATTTTATTGCCATATCCAGTGCAACTGATAAAGCACAGCAATTTGGTATTGATGGCAAAAATATTTTTGCCATGTTTGATTGGGTGGGTGGGCGTTATTCTGTCTGGTCAACAATCGGCTTATCGGTGATGTGTGCAATTGGCAAAAAGAATTTTCAAGATTTTCTTGCTGGCGGAAGAGCCATGGACGAACATTTCTACCATGCGCCATTACGACATAATATACCCGTACTCATTAGCCTGATCGGCTTGTGGTATCACACTTTTTATCAAACCACCAGCCACGCCATTATTCCTTATGATCATGGCTTGCGCCGTCTGGCTGCTCATTTGCAACAATTAGATATGGAAAGTAATGGCAAGCAAGTTGGTCGTTATGGCGAGCATCTGGACTTTGATACCGGACCTGTTATTTGGGGGGAAGAAGGGGTTAACTGTCAACATGCATTTTTTCAGTTATTACATCAGGGTCCACGGTTAATTTCCGCTGATTTTATTGTACCCATCAATAGCTTTTATCACGTCAGCACCCAGCATAAAGTTCTGGTGGCTAATGCCTTCGCTCAGACAGAAGCACTGATGCACGGCAAAACACTGGCTGAAGCTTATGCAGAATTAATGCATCTGGATAATAGGCAGCGTGATATTTTGGCACCACAAAAGGTATTCCCTGGTAATCAGCCATCAAATACCTTGTTATTAGACGAAATTAATCCATTTAATCTAGGTATGCTTCTGGCAATGTATGAACATAAAGTATTTGTACAGGGTATTATCTGGGGTATTAACTCTTTTGATCAATGGGGGGTTGAATACGGCAAAGTTTTGGCAAAAAATATTCAGCCGGAACTGAGCGGGCAAGAACCGCTAAGTCATGATGCCTCTACTAATGGTCTTATTGCTTATTTTAGAAAGCATCATCATGACTCAAACTCTAATTGACATCACCACTAAACTAGATGAACTTGGACATAAAGTTACCTGCGCGGAATCCTGCACTGGCGGGTTATTAGCAGCCCAATTAACCCGATTACCCGGTAGTTCAGCTTGGTTTGAAATAGGCTATGTTACCTACAGCAATCACGCCAAAAGTCAACTTTTAAAGGTAAATGAGACCACCCTGAATCATTATGGCGCTGTCAGCGAAGAATGTGTACGTGAAATGGCACTAGGTGCTTTGATTGCCGCTAAAGCTGATTATGCTTTGTCTATTTCCGGTATTGCTGGTCCCAGTGGTGGTACTGCTGAAACCCCAGTCGGAACAGTATGGTTTGGTTTGGCGACAAAACAACGCATTAGTGCCCAACAACAACATTTCTTCGGCAATCGTGATGAAATACGGACAAAAGCGGTAGACTTTGCTTTAACACTTTTGCATCAATATCTATATCGTTAAATTAGACGTTTTTCACAGTTTCAAACCAAACCATCTTTTTTTCGAACATAGAAATAACTCAAAGCCAGTCATTTACATGACTGGCTATGGTAAATATTTCGAATTTAAATCACGGCAATGAGCTTTATTCTATGCGTTCTCCGTGAATGCTGAGATCCATGCCTTGATGCTCTGCATCACGATCAATTCGTAGACCCCCGCAGATTTTGGCAATGCCTTGCAGTAATAGATAAGTGATTACGCTGCTATAAGCAATGGTGATGACCACATCTTTAATTTGTGCCACTAACTGACTCAATATTGAAGCATCACCAGCAAAAATGGCATTGCTAAACAGGATACCCGTCAGAATTGATCCAACAATACCACCAAAGCCATGGATACCGAAAGCATCCAGAGAATCATCATAGCCAAATTTTCGCTTCAAATACACCGAGGCACAAAACGTGCCAATGGTTGTCACTGCTCCAATAATGAGCGCAGCCTGCGGTTCAACGAAACCCGCTGCAGGGGTAATGCCAACCAAACCGGAAATAGCGCCAGAGGCCAAACCTAGAGCAGATGGTTTGTGGCCAACCATTTTTTCGCACAACATCCAAGTCAATGCTCCTGCAGCTGCCGCTATCTGAGTCACTGCCATCGCCATACCAGCCGAAGCATCTGCCGCGCCTGCTGAACCAGCATTAAACCCAAACCAGCCAACCCATAACATTGCCGCACCAGTCAAAGTCAATACCATATTATGTGGTGCCATAACGTCTCGACCAAATCCAAGGCGTTTACCAATGACTAAAGATGCGACTAAACCTGCTATACCCGCATTGATATGCACTACCGTACCACCTGCAAAATCCATTACTGGTGTTTTGGATTGCGACATAAAACCACCGCCCCATACCCAATGACAAATAGGCGCATAAACCAAAATGACCCATAGCCCAGAAAATAATAATAAAACCGAAAATTTTAAACGTTCTGCAAATGCTCCGGTTACTATCGCTGTAGAAATAATGGCAAAAGTCATTTGGAAAAACATAAATACCGATTCAGGCACGGTACCCTCACCATTGACTATGGTGGTCATTTCTCTAAACTTATCCAGTCCCATGCCATGTAACAGAAAGCGGTCAAATCCCCCAATAAAACCATTGCCTGGTGTAAAAGCCAATGAATAACCAATCACCATCCAAATCACGCTAACCAGAGCAGCAATAGCAAAACTGTGCATCATGGTGCCGAGCACATTTTTTTTGCGTACCATCCCGCCATAAAACAAAGCTAAACCGGGAATAGTCATGAATAAAACCAACACAGCCGAAGTCATTACCCAAGCCGTGTTTCCACCATCAATCTGCGATAGTGGACGCCACCAGCTATTCAGATCTGCAGCCAACACAGGTAAAGGCAAGATCATCATTGCCACAGTTAGAAATTTGCTCAATTTATTCATATTCCTTCCTACTCATCAATTGTGCGATTGCTAAATGGGGTTTCGATCAGTCTCACTTGTCCGCATCCGAATCGCTTCTTCGACCGGCATGATATCGATTTTGCCGTCGCCCACTTTAGCGGTTGCCACCGAATTTCTACTTACTTCGACAACACATTCAAGTCACTCATCTGGGAAAGTAATTTCAATTTAATTTTGCGGAGAAAATCGACAGCATATTCGGCACCACGATAGATTTCGGTAAGACCCTGTTGATGTCCAAAACCTTTTACTGCACCAAGCGTCATCGCCTGCACACACCTATTTCTGTAAGAATTTCCCGTATATCATCTAAATTAACCGTTTTAATCATTGCCGAAATTTTTTCGATCCCAAAGATGATTATTTACTCAGTTAAGCTGATCCCATCCACATGAAACGGATTGATCCGGTAAAGATCCCAACTCTGTCCTAACCATATCCATTTTTCGCATGGTGAACAAACCTTAAAGGTTTTTAAGGTAATTGCAAAGTTGCATCAAAATTTTTGGTGTATCAAACGACATTTCCAGCTAAACAAAGAATCCAGAATTGATATCAACTTAAATATATTTAAATTAAGTATTATCTAATAAATGAACTATTTAATGCTCTCTTTTCACCTAATTCCCATGTTAAGCCACACTTAACTCTACTGGTCTTTACATATGAAATTCAGATAGTGAATTTATGGCAAGCTTGATGATGATCGGCGTCACTTTAGAAATACGGATGAAACCCATTCCAGTCAACCCTTAAGATTGTGCTGCCTGCACACTAAATAAGACTGCATTCAGGTATAATATCAGCATAATTTTTCCTTTTTTCGCCATCGACGTTCAATAAAAGGGATGTATGCCAACTTATAATCGTGATGAAATTGTCATTCAAGGAATGACCTTAAATAATAAACGTTTTCGTCCCAGTGACTGGGCAGAACGTTTATGTGGAATTCTGTCTTCTTTTGATCATGGACATCGTCTTAGTTATCACCAATGGGTACGTCCTGTTCTCATACAAGAAATTCGCTGCGTATCCATTGATAAGCAACTTCAACAAATTAGTCCTGCAGCATTTAAATTTCTGTTGGATTTTGCCAGAGACAATGATTTACGTGTTATAGAGGGCGAAGATTTTCTTTCAAAACCGCAAAAGTATCAAATGGTAGAAAATAGAGAGCCTTTACCATGCAGCGATACGCCCCAAAAAAACAAGATCGAACCCGTCTCACCAAACACTTTTTCCTCAGAAAGTGAATCAATATTTTGGCGCGAATTAGATGTAACAGAATCCAATATAGCTTTCACCGCGTTTCAACAACAATATGCCAATTTGCATGATATGGCACAGTTTGAGCAATTACTTTTATTGCAGCAAGCACAAGGATACAGATTGATTGGTGTATTTGAAAAAGATACACAAAATGCGGTTGCTGTATGCGGCTATAGAATTTATGCAGATTTTTATAGTGGGCATTATCTTAAAATTGACGATATTGCAGGATACCATTGCAGCCTGACTGATCAGCATATCAATCTGATTTTATCTGCATTACAACAGATAGCTGTAAAGGAACATTGCAGTGCCATAATGGCAAGCACAACAATCGCTTTAGACAACCCATTGCATCATTTTTATCTGAAACATGGATTTAAGCTGTTTAGTCATCAATATAGTTTGTCTATTTCTTCAACATGATTTAAATATCAAAAAGATTGATTTAGTTCACTTGGCTGAATTAATCATGTAGATTCACTATAATGCTAAAAACTCTGCGTTGAGCCGCCTTTTATATTTAAACATGGCGGTGATTATTATTCTTTAACGAACAAATTGCAAAATATTCATTCAATACAATGATTTAATTCTGACTAATGCTAAGTCATTATCCTTGCAGAAAATAGGGTCATTTTTATTGTATAGTTAAAAAAAACTGCACGAAATCTCAATTCGTGCAGTTTCATTATTCAAGCTCAATTTACTCGGCATCTGCCAAATAGCCACGCAATTTTTGCATCGCCTTGGCTTCAATCTGACGAATACGTTCTGCTGACACGCCATATTCACCAGCCAGATCATGCAGGGTCAAACCACCATCATCACCCAGCCATCGGCTTTCAACAATATGACGACTACGATCATCCAGCTTAGCCAACGCTTCCTGCAAACCTTCTGTCTGCAAAGCATAATGCGCCTGCTTGGCCAATACTTGCGTTGGTTCAGAAGAACTATCTGTTAACCAATCAATTGGAGCAAAATTATCATCGTCGTCATTTTCTGCCAGTAAAGAAACATCTTTACCGGTCATACGCTGCTCCATTTCCATGACTTCGGAAAGTTTAACACCTAAATCGTCTGCAATAGACTGCGCTTCTTTATCGCTTAACGCTGACATGGATTTACGCATACTGCGTAAATTGAAAAATAATTTTCGCTGCGGTTTGGTGGTCGCCACGCGTACTAAGCGCCAGTTGCGCAAGATAAATTCATGTATTTCTGCTTTAATCCAATGTACTGCAAATGAAAACAGACGTACACCGCGGCTAGGCTGAAAACGTTTTACCGCCTTCATCAAACCAATATTGCCTTCCTGAATCAAATCTGCCTGATTCAGACCATAACCATCATAACCCCGTGCAATGGAAACCACCACACGCAGATGTGACAAAATCAATTTCTTTGCTGCCTCAAGATCCCCTTCAATCTGACGAATAGCCAAATTCTGCTCTTCATCAGGAGTAAGCATCGGAATATTATTTACAGTATGGATGTATTGCTCCAAACTGCCGTGTCCAGTCGGCACGGGTAATGCAAAAGCTTTATTCATGCCTATCCTTTCTGTGTGTACCTGATGGTTAAATTAACTATCCGGTTGTAACAACCTCAAAGTCGATTCAACAATCAAGTGAGTAATTCATTATTGTAGTCAGATCAATAATGTACTTCAATCATTATTTTTCATCCGTATTTATTTGGTAAAATTGAGTATAAATACTTAATACAATAAATATATGATAGTTATACCATAAATTATGTCTTTTTGATACGGAAACGACCATAAAGCCAAAATACCGTCAAAAATAACAAACAAGTTATGGCCATTGGCCAACTACTGCCCATCCGCATATATGGAGTTAGTCCCTGATAGCCTTCAATTTTACCTTCAAGGACTGCCTCAATATCCGGTTCTAGTTGTGCAACAACCTCACCTTTTGGATTGATAATTGCAGTCATTCCTGTATTAGTAGCACGCACCATATAACGACCGGTTTCAAGAGCTCGTGCTTGAGATTGCTGTAGATGCTGCTGCATAGCATGTGACTTTCCATACCAAGCCATATTACTGATATTAGCCAACATACTGGATTGTTTTGCTGCTGCGATCAGCTCATCACCAAAACCATCTTCATAACAAATATTGAAACCAACTCGCTGATTAGCCAATTGCAATGGAGCTTGTGCAGACCCGCCTACTGAAAAATCTGCTAAAGGAATATCCATACGTTGGTATAACCAGCCCAGCATATTGGGTAATGGAATATATTCACCGAATGGTACCAAGTGGTTTTTGGCATAAGAAGGCGGTTCTGTTTGTGCTGCTGCGGTAAGATTGACTACCGCATTTAGATAACCCTTGCCATCCGCAGTATACTGAGGAATGCCGACGGCTAAAGCCGATCCATGTCGATTAGCGGTCTGCACAAATAAATCCAGATCCTTGGGTGACATATCTTGGCGCATAATTGGTATTGCCGTTTCCGGCAGGATCACAATATCGGCCTGCGTAGAATCAACCTGATCAAGATAACGCTGTAAAGTCCGTTGTAAAGAATTTTCATTCCATTTTAATGTTTGTTCAATATTACCCTGCCCTAAAGCTACTGTAGCCTGTGTACCATCTGGCTGAGTAAAATTGTGCTGTAACAATAAAGCTCCGACAGTCCACAGTGCGACCAAACTAATTGCAAAACCTATTTTTGCTCGTTTTTTTGGGTTTAAATATAACATTGCCAACCATGCAGCGGTTGCAGCCGTCACTAAGGTAACCAAGAAAATACCACCAACAGGGGCATAACCCGCTAATGGGGAATTTGCTATCTGGCTATAGCCTAATGCGCCCCAACCAAAACCTGTTAATGCTCGTTCGCGGACAAACTCTGCTAGGGTCCACAACAGCGGAAACAAGATGGCATAACGTATGCTGACTGAGACTCTGAACTTCCCTAATAGCCAAAACACTGCAGCCGGATAAATGGCCAGATAGGCTGGCAAGAGCAAAGTTAACGGCAGTGCAAGATACTGAGGTAATCCAGCGATATCATGTAAAGCAGTATCGACCCAATATAATAAGGACGTATATGCTGTTAATGCCCAAAAATAAGCCGAACGAATACGCCATTCAGGTCTAATAGCTTGATAAACCAGCAATTCAGCCAAGAATAGTGGTAAAAGCCAATAGTGATAATAAGGTGCAAAAGCCAATGGCACCATTACCGCAGACAATATCAAAGACGGCCAGTAAAACCACCCCTTACTCAACATCATATATAAAGGATGCTGCTCAGTTATATTTGGTGTATCTGTCACTCAATCTCCATTATTGTGAATTGATTTTAGTCATTCTCTACATTGATCAGTAGGACCCAAATAAAGGACGGACTAATCATTTATAATATCATTAAACCTTAATATTTGATTTTGCATAATATTCCGTTGCCACCAGGTGATGCAATCAGATTAAGGTTAATTCATTTGCATATTTATATGCCATTTTAGCAAAGATCTTTACGATAGTTCTGATTAGTTTTCTTGCTTTATGGTGACCATCAAAGTCTGCAATCGTCGCGCATCGGCTCGGGCAACGGTAAAATTCAATTTGCCAATGGTAATTTTTTCTCCACGTACCGGCATGTGCCCTAACTCTTGAATAACCAATCCACCAATAGTATCAACTTCATCATCAGAGTAGTTGGTACCAAAAAATTCATTGATACTGGCAATTTCTGTCACGGCATTGACTCGAAAACGCTCTGCCGATACGGCAAAGATATTATCAGCACTATCATCCTCATCAAACTCATCTTCAATATCGCCGATAATCGGTTCGATGACATCCTCAAATGTAACCAAACCTGAAGTACCTCCATACTCATCAACGACGATAGCCATGTGATTGCGCTGTTCGCGAAAATCTTTTAAAAGTATATTTAAGGATTTACTTTCCGGTACAAAAACGGCCGGTCTGAGAATCTGATCTAATTGAAATTGCTCTGCCCGTCCCCAGTACTTCAAAAAATCTTTGGCATGTAAGATGCCCAGAATTTGATCTTTGTCTTCTCCAATTACCGGAAAACGTGAATGAGCCGTATCAACAATATAAGCAATGATCTTATCTGTAGAATCATCGATTTTAATCACATCCATTTGACTACGGGTGATCATGACGTCACGCACTTCCATATCTGAAAAATCCAAAACATTTTTCAGATATTGCAAAGTATCTGCATCAAATACCTGCCGTTCATGTGCTTCACGCAGTGTTTGCAAGACATCATCTTCAGTGTCTGGTACTTCACCTGCGATACGGTTAACTAAGCGTTCAAAAAAACCTGGTTTCGACGAACTATCGTCCATATTTAATATTCATCCTGTGCATAGGGATTAGGGTATCCTAACTGATCCATGATACGAATTTCAAGAGCTTCCATTAATTCCGCTTCATCATCAGTGATGTGATCATAGCCCATCAGATGCAAAACACCATGTACAGTCAAATGAGCATAATGAGCCATCAATGGTTTATTTTGTTCTGCCGCTTCTTTTTCAATGACCTGAGGGCAGAAAATCAGATCACCATGTAATACATTTTTACTTGCATGGTACACAGCTTCACCTTCATTCAAGGCAAAACTGAGAACATTTGTTGCATAATCTTTTTGTCGATATTGACAGTTTAATTCACGTGCAGCTTCTTCATTATATAAAAGCACAGCTATATTAGCGTAATAAAATTTATTTTTACATGTCTGCCAAATCCAGTGTCGAAACTGTTTTTGATCAGGCACATGTTCACGATGGCTAAAATTATCGACACTTAAGTTTAAGACTTGTTCTAAATGTTCTAAAAAAAATTTCTTCTTGGCGATCTTCATTTAAATGACATAGCTATGAGTAATAAAATGATTTAATCTGATGAATTAAATTAGCTCGAATAATATACGCAATTTTAATATCAATTCAATTTATTTTTTTGCAATAATGATTAAAGATAAAAATGGAAATACTCCACTGATTTTAGCTTTAAACCATTCAATATTATATGCAAGAAAGCATAGTTTTCAAATTAATCGCAATTTTATCAAAAACAAAAAAGGGTTCGAGATAGTCTACAAAAGTAATATCGGTCATGGCTGCTGGGCTGAACGCCCAAGTATGAATTTTTCAAACAGCCATTGAAGATATGAATATCACAAAAAAATCTAAAAATTCCTCTTATTCGTTAAAAGATGGAAGTGGTCTGTCTTTGCATATAGAACCCAATGGCGCAAACCTTTGGCTTTCGCCTTTACTGGCAAGGTACGCAGCAACGCATTTCCTTTGGTACCTTCCCTGATATTGATTTAAAATCTGCACGAGAACGACGTGAGTAAGCCAGAAGCTGTCTGACTAATAGTATTGATCCACGTAGTTATAAGGTAAAAAACAGAAGATGAAATTTGGGGAATTACCTTTGCAAAGTTTGTTGAACAATGGAAATCGCTTAAGCTAAAGAAGTTAGGTACAGACTTTAAGAATTGGCAAAGTACTTGTATACAGATTGACCACTACTTACGTGAGGTTTGTTAACTGTGTTAACGCAGTTCCCTTGAGTGTCATTACTCAAAAAGAAATTATGCAGGGATTAAGGCACATTGAAGTCCGAGGAGCATTATCTATTGCTCAAAAAATACCGAGCCTAGTTGAATAATATTCTTGGATACGCCATTGTTGAAGGTTTATTTTAAATTAAGCCGTGTCAATGATGTGGATGAAGTACTACTGCCCTGTCGCCCCAAAAAACATAATCTTTATCTGACGATAAGTGAAATACCTTAACTACTGTCTGCACTGACCTTTTATTAGGGGGGAAGGTGTATTAAATTTTAGAATAAGCTATGATTGTTAACCGCTGTAAGACTGAGCGAACTGCGTTATGCTGAGCCTGCCCATTTTGATTTAGACAAAGGCTTATGGTTGAAGCATGTCAAACAGTTACAAAAACATGCTAGAGACCTACCACTAAGAGCCATTCTGCGGTTATTTCCCTATATCTAAACAGGCTATCGCAATTATCAAAGAATTATTAAGTTAACACTTTCAGGGACAAAAATACTTGTTAGCCCATCGTTATGAACCCAGATTGTGTTACAGTGAAAAGACCCTTGACCAAAGTTTAAACGCCTAGGTTAATATCAAACTTCCGACACAGGATATTAAAGCAACCATTTCAACGGCATTAACTGAGCTAGGTTATTCTAAGCGCAATTATTCCATGCAGACCCTAATCAGGTGCGACGAAACTATAATTACGCAGGCTATGTCGAGCAGCGTCGAACCATGATGCCCGGTTAGAACAATGGGAAGCTGAAAACACGATTCAATTCTGTGAACAACATCACTGCATTTAAACAATCTCCAAAAAGCACTCACCGTCATCAACAACGCCTTACACATCACCGCCCTACAAAACCGCAAACTTATCAACAAATCCTATCTAAACAAGCCATGACCTACAGCTGTAACCAAATAGAGGCATTGGGTCTAATAGACAAAATCTCACCTCATAACCTGATATATGCCTTACTTAAGATATGACCCGATACTTAATCAAACAAGGTTATACTGAAAAAGAAGCTAGCTCTCACTTCTATTGATTTGGGGGCATGAGGATGGTAGGGAACGGTTTATTGAAAGGGTTTATAGTTTGTAAAACTAATTGAATTGACATTAAATTATTTTTAATAAACTATATATCTTAATACTGATAACAATTTTAAATAAGAAATATAATAAATCTATACGATAACTAGGTAAAGATATATGAAATATCAGTTAATAATATTAGGGGCTCCAAATAAGTTCGAACAAGCTATTTTAGATTTGCTCTTCAAGCAAGTTGATGAACTAGGAATGAATTGTAATATGTTACATATTCTTAAACGTGACAATTTTAAGAATGGATATCATGCCAATTACCCTGCATATTGTTTATACATGGGTGATATTAATCAAGAAGCTGATTTAGACATCCTAACTATATTAAAAAATGATGCTACCTTAATCCTTCCTATTGTTTCAGATTTAACAAATTTTGATGAAAGCATCCCTGAAATATTAAAAAATCAAAATGGTTTTAAGCTATCAAATGAAGAAGAGATATCAAGTTTAGTTAGTTGTATTTTGGAAGGGTTTAGCTTAATAAGAACCAGTCGTAGAGTTTTCATTAGTTATAGACGTTCAGACTCCAGTCATGTTGCAATTCAATTGTATGAAGCTTTAGAAAAATCAGGATTTGACGTTTTTTTAGACACGCATAGTATTCGTCCAGGAGAGCCTTTTCAAGAAGAGTTATGGCATCGAATGACTGACTCCGATATTATTGTTTTATTAAATACAGCTAACTTTTTAGAAAGTAAGTGGACTAAACAAGAGCTGGCTAAAGCAAACTCATTAAGTATTGGTATTATTCAAGTTATTTGGCCTAATTTAAAATTAATTCCAGAAGCACATATTTGTAAACCGATTCTATTGGAAGATAAGGATTTTGACGATTATACCCACAAAAAATTAGAAGAAAGTGTAGTAAAAAACATTATATCTTCTACTGAAGTACTTAGAGCGAGAACTCTTGCTGCTCGTCAGGATAATTTAACGTCAGAATTTATTTCTTTTGCAAGTCAAAGTAATGTTGAAGTAACGCTCCATCATGATAAATTTATATCTATATATAAAAATAATGAAGAATATATAATTATCCCTACAATAGGTGTACCTAAGTCATTGAGTTGCAATAATGCAGAAGAGTTAATTTTAAGGATTAAACAAAAGAAGCCTAAATGTATTTATTTACTTTATGATCATGTGAATATCAGAAATAAATGGTTATGCCATTTAGAATGGCTAAATCAATATTTACCTGTACAATCTCTTAAGTTATCTGAATCTTTGACAATTTTAGGAGCTAATGGTGAATAAAATATTTCTTTCTGCCAGCATTCCTTTACCTGATAGAGACCCTAAATATATTGGAACAGCAGATATTTCAGCAATAAGAGATGCAGTAAATGCACTAGCAAAAGTTGTTATTCCTAATGCAATTTTAGTTTGGGGAGGGCATCCTTCTATTACACCACTTATTCGAGTAATTTTGGAAAAACTTAAAATAGATGTTTCTAAACATGTTGTTTTATATCAATCAGAATTTTTTAACAAAATATTTCCTGCAGATAATGAACAGATTAATTGTATAAAATTGATAAATGAAATTAAAGATAATAAAGATGAAAGCTTAGCACTAATGCGGAAAGAAATGATTGAGGGGAATGATTTCATTGCGGGAATTTTTATTGGTGGTATGGAAGGGGTTGAAGATGAGTTTAAGCTATTCAAACAATATCACCCTGATGCTTTACTTTTACCAGTAGCAACAACAGGGGCTGCTGCTTTATCAATTTATCAAGCATCTCCTGAAAACTATATGGAAGAACTTAATACAGATTACGCTTACATGGCACTATTTACTAAATTATTAAAAGGGAAAATTTAAATGAGTAAGAAAATTTTTATTTCTTATAAATATGGAGATACACAAGTAGCAAGACTTAATAGCCTATATAGTTGGGAATTAACAAAAGTAAGAGATTACGTTGATCTCCTACAAAAGCAATTAGAAAAACAAGGCGATCATATAAATAAAGGTGAAAATGATAATGAAAGTTTAGCTCATTTTAAAGATGAAACTATTCAGTCTAGGTTAGCCGATAAAATTTATGATAGTACAGTAACGATAGTCCTAGTTTCTAAGGGAATGAATGAGCTGTGGTGTTCAGAAAAAGACCAATGGATACCTTGGGAAATTGCCTATTCTTTAAGAACTAAAACTCGTTTTGATAGAACAAGTAAAACTAATGCTATTTTTGCTATAAAGTTACCGGATGAAAATAATAGCTACGATTATGATCCTAAATTGTTTAACATCATCAAAAATAACATGAATAACCGTAACTATTCATATCCATCAGACTATCAATCTGATTTACTAAACTCTTATATTTTTTATGTCAGATGGGACTGTTTTATCAAAAATATAAACTATCATATTGATTTATCATTAGAAATTTGGCGAAATCGTGATAAATATGTTATTAGTAAATCAATTTAAGAACTAGGTCATCAAAATCACTACTTATAATACATATTATTATAAGTAGTGAGAAATCTTAATTAAATCCAAATACAACCCATTTCATAATAAAAATTAGTATAGATAATGATAGATAGAATATCCAAATAGAAGGTGAAATGCCACATTTCATTAATAAGCATAAACCTTTATTTACAGGCATAACTGCATATAAGTCTTGAGTCGTTAGAGTATTAGTGTGTAACTTAGAAATAAATAGATTATAGGAGTTTTGAAATGCTTTTTCTAGCCCTAAGTAATAAATATCTAATACAGCAAAGGTGACGATTGGAAATAAAGCCAGATATATATATTCTACTTTACCTTTATCTGCAATCATCACTAAAACAGCTGATACAAGCGTAATACACCATGTTTTACAAGCGGCACTATTTGCAGCCATTCTTTGTATAACATTTTGTATAATTGACAAATGTGCCTGCACAGAAACTGAATCAAATTCTACTTGGATAGAGGTATCTAGATTAACCATTTTATGATCTTCTTGGTGCCATATTCACCCAATTTTCTAGGTTTCTTGAAATATCACCATAGGCATCATATGATAAGGGATCATAACACGGTATATAATCCGACAATTTCCTCCGGTTAGGCAGTAAAATTGTATCGAATGGGTTATTCCCTTTTCTACAAGTACCATTTATTGGACATTTTAAGTTATGAATATAAATACCAAAGATAGGTTTTCCTTCATCCCATGCTTTTCTAATTTCGTAATTCACCCAAGGTCTTGTTGATGTATCTGAACCGATCAAAACAATAACACATTGTTTGTTTTTCATGTTTTCATCAATCCATCGCTTAATTGACTCTTCACCACCACGCTTAACCCTTTCCCAATCATTCGCATTAACTGGAGGATTGCCCTCAAGCACTCCTATATTTCTTATTTGTTGAACTCTCATCACATCATTATCATAGTGAAAACTATAAAAAACAGGTTTTCCAGCCATATTTGCTCTCCATTCCATATGTAAAAAATATTCTTAACTTTTTTGTAGCCATGTTTCAAGTCGTATGATTGTATCATTATCGGGATAATGAACATAATATCCTCCTTTAATATATGCACCATTTGAATATATATTAGTTCCATTTTGATAGGCTATATAAGGATAGATATTTAAATACTCAGAACCTGAATAATGACTGTTATCTTTTTGTACAACTAATAATGCAATATTATTTCTATATTTTGCTGCATCACCAAGTCCTAACTCCCAGTTGCACCATTTAGAATTAATTGCTTCTTCAGTTGCTAATAAGATAAATTTATTATTTTGTCGGATTTTTTCCTTAATTTTTCTAGCTGTTTCAACCGATGTAACTTTTGGCATTTCTTCATCTAACCAATCCACATACACTTCTACCCCAAACTTTTTAAGAAAGCTTATTGCAGCTAATAAATTTACTTTTGACTCTTCGTGTTTATGAGATAAGAATATCGTAGTTTTATTAGCTTTAGATTCTACTCTGTAAGATCCAAGTGCAATTGCCGCCAAAGGTACGCTATTTTGAATATCGCTAAAACTTCTTAACATACTTTCTGTTATTAATGTCATGCCATCATTACCTTATACAAATTATTTACTTTAAACAATTTTCTTATTAATAATTTTTTTAACATCTTGCGGTGTAATCTCCATAATTTTAGCGATGCTTTCAATTGCAACGCCTTTATCAAGAAGTGCTGTAACCATTGCTATTTCGAGTTTTCTCGTCGCTCTTTTTCAATCAGTTTCTGTTCTTTTTCTAAACGAGCCTTTTCTTTGGCATCTTTTGTCTTATTTTTCTCTAATTCTAACTTTTCTTTAGCAATTCTTTTTTCTTCCTTCCTAATCTGCTCAACCACCTGATAAGTAGGCACATACTTAAGGCTTTTTTCCAACTCATCCATTAAACCAATATATCTAAAGCTTGTATAAGACAGAGGGGAAATTATCAAGTGGTCTACAAATTCAATGTTTAATATACGCCCTACTTGGATTAGTCGATCAGTGATATCTTTATCGGGTTCGGATGGCGCTAATCGCCCTGATGGATGATTATGTACGGCAATAACTCGACAAGCATTTTTCATAACTGCTACACGAAACACGTTCATGGGCTCAACATCAACCGATTTATAAGATCCCAAGGCAATGAGTTCTATATAAAGAATGTAACCTGCTAGGTTCATGCCAATAATCCAGAAATGCTCTTTTTCTTGGTCTATCTTGTTGTCACGAAGTAGTACATTTTTCATGATATTATAGACATCATCCGTGCCTTCTATATAACGCTTATCGTTTTTGCCGAGTTTTATATCCATTATGAGTTACGCTGTGTAAGAATGGGGTTGTTAATGTTATCAATATAGCATAATTCCATAGAATAAAAAGCCATTGATAGTATAAGCAATATCAGCTAATTATTAGCCTTATAGACATAACCTAGCTTGTACTAGCTTAATAAACGCCGCGCTAATAAGGTTTGCATATCACGCCTACCATTAGTAATAAAAAAGATAACGACCTGTTTGTCGATGACACGGTAGATAAGCCGATAAGGTTTAAAAAAGGCTTGACGATAATCACGATTGCCTAAACTTTGTAGTTCTTTAGGTACACTGCCCTTATCAGGAAAATGGCTTAAATTGTCTGCGGTTTTTAGTAGTTCATCCAATACATAATAGGCATTTTCTAAACAATCATGCTCCGTAATATAGTCGTAAATGTCTTCTAAGTCTGCCTCTGCATCTCCCGTTAAAACGACTTTATACGCAGGGATCAAGTTTTTTTCCTTTTACTTTTTAAACGTTTAACCACTTCTTTTACATCGGTAACCTGTCCTGCCTCTAGCTGTTTCTGACCTAATGCCAGAATTTTAAGTAATGCCAGTGTTTCTTGCGTTTCTTCATAGGAAGCAATATCTTGAATGACTGCTTTGGCTTCGCCATTTTGAGTAATAATTAATGGCTCCCTTGACTCAGTTAAATTGGTCATTACCTCAGCAGCATTGGCTTTTAAGTAACTGATTGGTTTTATCTGTTGAGAGTAGCGCATGTAAACCCCGTATTATTAAGACTAAATAAAGCCTAAAAAAAGACTTCATCTATTCTAAGTAGTTAAATAAAAAAAAGCAATCTGAGTCTAAAAACAGCTACTAAAAACTATTGCATAACACCCATAACAAGGACATCATTAAGGACAGAAAACATCAATATACAGTTATGATATGTGTATTTTCAACTCGTTAGCTCTTTTTTATTTGAGATACAATTTCCGCTCCAATATCACCTTAAGCCCAATCAGATTTTTCCCAAGCGAAATCAAATCCGCGAGATGCTCTTGTGATCAACCACACTTTTTTCATAATATGAATTTCTCATAAATGAGAGCTGCGGAATGAAGCACCCATTGTTTTAATTTCTTAAGATATTATTTTAATCAAACTTTGAAATGTCGGTAGCACAAACACGGAGTCGATTACCATCGGGATCATTTCCTACCAATTCGTATCCGAAATCGAGCATTTAGTGGTCAAGTTCAATTTTGACGTTTCGTTCTTTCCATATCGAATAAATATCATCTGCATCATTTTAGTTACATCACTAAATGACAGCTCAAATCTACCATAAAGATTGGGTGCCTTTGGCGTTATTGCATTACCTTCTTGGAGCCCGAAAAAAAATTACCATTCAATAAAAATACAGTAAAGCCAGAATAAGTTTTAACAGGTGGGCGTCGTAGATTTTAGTATAAAATTCTGTACTAATATCGACATCTTAGATATAAGCAATAACGCTATAAGGTTCAAACATTTTTTCCTATTGGTGTAAAAATTTTCTTACTTAATTAACCTACTTAATTTCGATTATCTACATTACGATGTAGCATTGCTGACAACTTTATGTCATATTGCAACCACACAAACAATTATTTAAATAAAACCATGTATGGTTTAAATTGTTATCTGGTTAGCAAAGGAGGAGCACTATCGGTTTAATTAACTATTCATCCAATACGAAATACAAGTACCACTTCGTAGTGTTATGCGAAAAACTGAGATTTTGAAGAATTCCAAATTTATCTATTTAACATTTCAATAAGATAAACATTTCCAGCTTCATTGTATTATTAAAATATAATTTCTTTCCTTTTCAACAGTAATAAGGATGTATTTAGCGCAGGATATCAATAATACTACGTGCAGCTCGCCGCGCATCAAGCAGGATAAGACCTAACGTAGCACTTTCGTTGGCAGTAACAGCCAAAACATTGGTATCTCCAGCTTGTATCAACAGTACATAGCCGTGTTTACCTTTTACCATCACTTGTTCAAGGTCATCGCATTGTAATTCGCGCGAGGTGCGATTTCCTAAGGCCAACAAGGCTGCAGCCATGGCACCTACTCGATCTGGATCAACACCATCCGGTAACAAGGTTGCAACCGGTAGACCATCGGTAGAAATTACAGCAGATGCGGTAATATCAGCCGAAGAATCATTCAAATCGCTCAATACCGAAACCAGTAATTTTTCTTGCATCTTGATATCTTTCTATGGATGTTATTTATTTGTTAGCTTAATATCTTCGCCATCCAACAAATAGAGACCGCGAACCAGAGTGACAAAGGCTTCACTATTAAGTAATGGAAGACCAGCTGTTACCAAAATATTTTTGGTATCCCTTATATATAAAGGGAAAAATGTCAGCTCACTCTGACCAGCAGGATCACAAATCCCAACTGCAGTATTATAAATATTGAGGTTATTTTTAATCAGCAGACTGTTTTTTTCTGACAATCTGGTCGCCTCACTAGCCAGATTGGCCACTTCTTCAGCCGTCTCATGATTAAAACCTACATTTGCAAGGTAAAAACCATCTTGGTCTACCAATAAAGCACGATGACTGTCAGATAATTGCCCCAAAATATCTTCAAATAGATCTGATGTTACTTTGACTATTTGAGAACTGGGCTGAGCTTCACCGTATAAAAATTCCAGGCGTTGTAAACGGTATAACAGACTGAGTGCTGTATGTATATCATCAGTTTCAGCCCATTGTTTTAACCGCTCTTCTGTCAATTTAGCATTGACATCAGCACGTAATATGTTGGCCAATAGCTTACGACTGGCACTAGGACTGCTACTGGAAACAGCATAAAAAGCTCCAGCCGGCATAACTTTAGGAAATAAATCATTGTGTAATTGTAATGTAGATTCCATCTTAAATTACCCTTCCAACCCCGGATCTATGGAATACAACATTGCAGTAACCAGTTGTTTTACATCGTCTTCATTGCGAGCATCAACTTCAAATACCGGGACATTCATATTATGCTGTGCCAAGTATTGCTGATAAACTTCAACACCTGGCTGTGGATTAAGATCCATTTTCGTCACTCCAACAACAACAGGAGCATCTTCAAGTAAATCATGGAAAGAAGTTAGAAAAAATTTCAAATCTTTCAAGGGATTCTGGCGTGTATTGTCTAGCAGCAGAATTAAACCCATACTACCTTTACTTAAGATACTCCACATAAAGTCAAAACGTTCCTGACCTGGGGTACCGTATAAATGAACTTTAGTCTGATCATCTAGTCTGATGACGCCATAGTCCATTGCTACAGTTGTATAACCTTTTCGATCCTGCGTCATATCTGATGCATTAGCGTCGGTCTGTATCGGAGGATCATCAGACAACGCAGCGATAGCAGTTGTTTTTCCTACCCCCACCGGGCCGGTAAATATAATTTTATTTTCAACCATGATTACTCCTGCTTAGGTATTAGTTGCCACGCAAGCGACCCATCAAACGCGCCAGTAAACCTTTCGGTTTTGCTGCTTCGCCATCAGTATCCTCTGCCGATTCCGTTCCATCTTCTTCTGTGGGTTCAGGCGATGGTGACGCTTTTCGGGTCAGAATCATTTCTTGCTCTTGTTCAGGTGCTGAATGAGTCAGCGGCTGCTCTATTTCGAGTGCACCGATGGAATAGGTAGCAGCAATATAATTCAAAACATCTTCCAATGACACTGGCAATAGTTTGTACAGGGTATTTAATGCCACAGGACTACGTACCAGAAAGGCGGATAACCTTATTCCCTCAGGTAAAAAAGCCAGCCGTGTCATATTTGGCCACGCTTTTAATTTGATAATGGTATCTGGCGTGATCGGATCAATTAAGCGTCCGCGTGATGTCCAGATGGATATTTGCCAAATACACGCCTGCAGTTTAAGTTTAGCTTTTTCGTGCAATTTCGCTGTTGAAGCCGATGCAGGTAGGACACGAGTTTTCCATTCCACATCATCACGCAAGCATAATTTTTGCAAAACATCGCTTTCTACTACGAGTAAAACCTTAGACTTATCCGGGAATACGATCAATACCGGCTTGTCTTCAAACATGATCGCTGTATCATTTTTCTGCTGCGATAAGGTTTGAACCAAACCTAGTAATGTTCGCTTTGTTTGGAAGCGTTCAATCTTAATTGATTGTTCAATTGGCTTGTCATCAGTTGGCTTGTCATCAGTTGGCTTGTCATCAATTTGAGCTGGCTGTTCTGTTTTACTTACAGCTGGCTCTAGATCGTCATAATTTTCTGGCAACCAAACGCCATTACCTTGCTGAAGATTGCGTAAATGTTGAAACAAAGTATCAAATTTGATGGGCTTCATCAAATAGGGGGCGGTGATTGAGGGTGCCTGACGGGCAAAGAATACCACAACAGCATTAGGATATTTTTCCTTGGTTTGCTGCCATACTTTTTCACCATCCTTAGAATCCCCATCTACCAGAATCAATTCAGGCTGAGTATTCTCTTCGTGCTGTATCAGCTGATAATTGACACTGTTATACATTTTGAATGCCATGCGCAACAGTGCTGTCTGACGATCATCCACATTGATGAGCAAAACTTCGGCAGTTTTTACTTTAGGTATTGAATTCTTCATCATGAGCTTTGCATACCACCGTGGTTAATACGTTGCAATAATTGACTCATTGCCAAAACAACTTCTTCAGGGGGAGTCTGAATTTCTGTGCGAATTGACTGCAACATTTTTTCAAGCCGTCCCCATTCTTCGGCGCGTTCATATAGGTCAAATAATGTAATGTAAAGCTGAGATTCCTGCGGATAGAGTAATACTGATTTTTCGAGCAAATCCATTGATTCATCAAACTGACCGTATGTCAGTAGGGATTTCACATCATGCAATACCCGTTCACCTGGGGTTTCACCTACATCATTACCTGAATTTGAATTTTCAACCAAAGGCAAGCGTTTGGCCTTAAGTGCACTACTGTTAACGGGTAAATAACCTTGATTAATGCCTATATCTCTTAAGACGGTTTCCCCAGGTTTTTTTTCTAGCTCTTCAAACATAGGATGTTGGCCCAAGCTATAACCCCAGCCAAGCATACGTTCCTTCACTTTATTGCCATATTTACCCAATGAATAGTATAGATTCCACAAATGCTGGGCAAATACATTGATGCTATTATGGCGATAATCCAAGGCAAGGGCATCGATAATGAGACCGGCTGGCTTTTTGGAAGTTTTGATGGCTTTATTCAAGCATCTGATGGCTGCATCATAAGGCAGTTGCTCTTTGAGCAATGCATAGCTGTTTTCAGGTTTAGAAAAGCTAAGAATAACTTCACGCTCATCTCCACGAATGTTGAAGTGGCCAACATAACCTTCTACAAGTGGTTCGAGAGCTTGGTCAGCATCCTGTTCGTTTAAAGCATCTTCTGCGATAACATGTTCATCAGGCATTTGAGAATGATCAATGCCGGCTTCTTTTTCAGTTTCTTTAACATCCCAATGCAATAAATCTTCTGCCAGAACGCGTAGACCTAAATGATTTTCATCCAGCCCGAGTCCCTGACGAATGAGATTTTCAATACTCGGCTGATCAAATGCATGACGATATACATCAATAACTTCACACAATTTATCTGCATCCTTAGCTTGAATGCATAAATCAGCCAGTTCAGCCGCCAAAGTGCTAACCATGGCTTCGCTTTGCGAACTGGCATTTTGCTCTAAATAGGTGGCTAAAGACTCGGCAGCTTTTTGAAAATAACCAAACTGTTTGTAAACTTTATATTCAGTTAGATGATCTACTGTAGCAACGGAAACCGTTGTTTCATCTGAAGTAGTCGAATTCCAATCCCAATCCTGTGATACCGTGGTCTTTTTAGGCTCTGGCTTTTCAACTTTGGTCGTAGACGCCGCTACAGGTTTTTTTTCTTTTGATATGTTGTTTTTTTTGTTTACAGAGGTCGTTTTCCCCTTATTTTTGGTTTTACCAGAGGATTTGGAGGATTTTGAAGACGAATTTTTTTTAGTTGACTGAGGGCGCCCGCCTGCTTTTTGGCGTTTATAAACGACAAACAACACCACCAGCAGAACAATTAAAATGGGCACAATTAATATTGGATCCATATCTTATGCCCTTCTTTTATTTGAATAACATTTAAGCGCATTATTAAATGCATATTTTCCATTGCCAGAACATTGCTTACAATTATTAACAGATTATTATATTTTACCTGAGCTTGCGTTTATTAGCTAGATTTTATTTTACCTGAGGCAACATCCCGTTTGGCAATAATTGCCACACATATCCTGGAAATTTCATTTTTCCTGCTAAAGCACCTGCTTCATCACCATATCCCCAGAAATAATCTACTCTGACCGCGCCGTTAATCGCGCTGCCAGTATCTTGCGCCATAATCAGGCGATTTAACCCATAACCATTAGCCGGATGGGTGGTGGCCAGAAATAATGGTGCGCCTAAACTAATAAAATGACTGTCTACGGCAGCTGAGTAACCACTGGTTAAAGGAACACCAAGTGCCCCAGTTGGTCCACTAGCCGGTTCAGTTGACGCGCGGAAAAAAACATAGCTGGGATTTTGTCCTAATACCTCTGCTAATTGTTGCGGGTGCTGTTGTAACCACGCCTTTATCCCTTGCATTGATGTTTGAGCCAATGGCAGATAACCTTTATTAGCCATATATTTACCAATAGAAACATAGGGATAATCATTTTTATTGGCAAAGCCAAGCCGTATCATGCGTCCATCGGGGGTTTGTAATTGCCCTGATCCTTGTACATGCAGGAAGAAAAGTTCGACTGGATCGTTAGCATAACCCAATATGGGGGCTTTGCCATTAAGTGCACCAGCATTAATCTGTGCCCGAGTATAATAGGGCACAAATTGATTCCCTTCGATTCTGCCTTTTATCGCTTTTGTTTTGTTGTTAAGGGGGAATGCGCTTAAATTGGCACTATACCTTCCATCTGCAGCAATAACTCCGCTATTTTTATTGGTTAAGCGGACACGCACGGTACCTTGCTGTTGGGTTGAAGATATTGGTACAACTATGAAATCATCTGGAATGCCATAAATTGGAAACCGAGCCTGAGTTGTTTGCTTAGTATCACCGAGCAACATAGGTTCGTAATAACCGGTTACGGTGCCTGCCAATTGTCCGTTTTGGCTTATTTGCCAAGGAGTAAAATATTGCTCAAAAAATTTCTTGGCATGATGATGACTTTTGCCAGTGTGCTGCGCTTGCTGACAAACCGCCTGCCATGAAGGCTGTGATTTTAGTTTGTGACAACTAACTTTAAATGCTTCAAGACTATCACCAAAAGACTGGTGCGACCATTCTGGTAAAGCCTGATACGAAGCCACTCGATAACTCACCCCCGCTTTGTCAGGGTTAAACACATAATCAACAGGAAAAGCTTGCCCAACAGGCGACATGATTGTTTCAGGTGGTTGTGTCTTGTTTTTTTTATGAAACAAATTACATGCAGCCAGCATCAAAACGCTACTCAAAAGCAGATAACGGCGGATTTTTTTGAAGTTCATGGCAAACTTTTTCTAAGTAATATCTAAAAATGAAAATGTGTAATAATATTATGGCAGGCTTTAGCAAATTAGAACAAGAGTAATGCGCATATATGATTGTTGCAAGAAATGCAGACGGGTTAAGCTTGATATCTAGACACTTTGCTGCTTTTAAATATAAAAAGAATATCATTGACAATGCATGATGCTATTTGTGTATAGATGCTTTCTGATTAAGGAATAGGAGTTTAAGCTATCTGTGTTTATACTCAATTAATCAATTGAGAGCAATATTCATCCTACATAACTATTATTATTGACGTTGTCGCTAGGTGACCAATGAGATGTGTTTCATTTTTGTTGCATTAACTCATGCAATAATGACAAAAAAAAGGACATCAACCTTATTTATGCTGATGTTCTAAACTACTTTTAAATGTCTAAAAAGAATATGATAAATATTTAAATTCCTAACTTTATTTATTTTTTTCTTTATTGGAAGTTAGCTTATTCCGTGTTTTGCTGGTTTTATTAATAACTTTCTTTTCTTGATTCGGCTTTGATGCCGAATTTTGAGCCGATAATGCACTACTCTCTGAAATAGGTTGGCTAGGTTTTTCTTCAGTGATCACTGTTACATCAATAGATTGTAATGTATCCATTTTAATTGGATTGGGCAGTTGTTCTTTTGCTATGGTTTCTGGTGAATTTAAAATGAGATCTATTCCTTCAGCTACTCTCGGTATAATTTTAGTTGCAAAAACCTGTCCCACTTTTGCTGCAGCAATCGAGGCGGCCGCAATTGCAGCATTCACCGCACCTACCTCACCATAAATTTTGATTACGACCATTCCTCCACCTTTGGTCAGTTCATAGCCAATGAGAGTGACATTGGCCGACTTCATGGCAGTATCTGCTGCGGCTATGGCAGCACTTAATCCAACTGTTTCAATTAAGCCAATACTTTTTTCAATCATAATCAAACCTAATTAAATGTAAGGTGTAGTCGTTGATTTCAAGGCACTCGGATCAAGTGTTGATAATAGGTTCAGCCCGACTTCTCTGGCTGCTATCACTGCCTGTCGCACCGCGCCAGAATCTCCTGAGAAGGTAAAGATCACTTCATTGCTGTAGCTGGTGCCATGACCCGGGCTTGAATAACCAACAGCTTCTACCACCGCTGACTTCGCTGCCACATCCGCTATCACTACACCTATCGCCGCTGGACATCCTACTGTCATCCCGAATGATTTTCCTATCGGTGCGCCAAATGCCTGATTTAACGCGCTGCTGGCTCTTGCTGTGTACTGAAACTCCAGATGCCCTGCTGCTGATCCGTATACATCTCCCATCGTCCGCTCTACTTCGTTTAACGATACTTCTATCGCCCGACGGGCATCCGATACATCTTCTGCTCCAAATATAATTAAGCTACCGTGGCCCCCTCCTCCTTCCGTATCGCGCGGTAATTCTATTTTGAGTATTTCGCTATTGGTTGCTTTTACCGCTTCATCCGCGGCAAATATTTGCGGACCAGCTCCGGTTCTTGCTCCCAATACCCCTATTGATCGATATTTCTTATCTATGCCCATGAGTTCATGCAGCTGACTATCGACATTGGCGATCACCAGTCCGATGGTGTGACCTGTTGCTGTGCCTACGTATTCTGTTAGCCCGCATTCACTATAATTTGAAGAAGCGACCTGTGCCGTTCCCAGAGAGGAGGATTGTTTCCTGATCACCTCTGATACGATTTGTTCTACTAAATTCTGGCTCATCTCAGCCCTCCTCTCCAGTTATCAATTTTTCACTATGCCAGAAGGTAATATTTTTTCGACTTCGGTATGCGGCCGTGGGATAACATGGATAGACACCAGTTCACCGACTTTGCTTGCTGCTGCTGAGCCGGCATCAGTAGCGGCTTTGACTGCACCAACATCACCTCTGACCATCACGGTGACCAGTCCTGAACCTATTTTTTCGTAACCCACTAATGTGACATTCGCTGATTTAACCATGGTATCTGCGGCTTCAATCGCAGCGACTAAACCTTTGGTTTCGATCATTCCTAACGCTTCTTGTTGCATGACAGCTCCTTAGATAGTTATTCAGGTGAATTGATTATTTAAACGGTACGGATTGTTTTTTTCTGTTGTTTTGGGATGGAATTTATACTTTTATCCAAAAGGATTATGATAATTTTTAGATGGTTTGATGGTAAAACGATGGTTGACAAAAGTCTTGCTAATAACAGGGATTATTTTGCTGTTTAATAAAATTTATTCGCAATATATTGCTAATGGTAAAAGGGCTGCAATTGATGTTTTAAAGTTTGGTTCTATTTTTAATGTGATTTAATTAATATGATGCAATTTGCTGCTCATGGGCAATTTCAATCTTACTATTGTGCCAAAATTTGGTTTATTTTGGCTTTCAATTTCTAAACCAAATTGCTCACCAAATAGCAGTTTGAGACGATTTTGAACGTTTTTTATACCAATGCTTTTATCAAAATTTCGTTTGGTTGTATTGGAGAGAATGAAGGAGATTTTTTCTGGTGAAATTCCATCACCATTATCTGAGACTTCGATAAAAATGGTTTTTCCATCATCATAGGCTTTGATGCCGATATGGCTCTTTACTTCTCGTGGCTCAACGACATAATTGAAACAATTTTCTACTAAGGGTTGTAAGATTAAAAAGGGACTAGCAATTTCTAAATATTTATCCGGCACGGTGATTTCATAAGTAAATCGATCTTTCATGCGAATTTGCTGAATAGCCAGATATCTTCTGATGGAACGTACTTCACTACCGATGGTAATTAATGTGTTGTCTCCTTTTTTAAGTATGTAACGCATCATATCCGAAAAAAGGTAAACCATCTCTTCTGTCTTTTCTGCATTTTCTAAAAAAGCGAGTTTTCCAATAGTATTGAGTACGTTAAATAAAAAATGAGGGTTGATTTGATAGGTTAATGCTTTATATTCTGCGTCGCGTAAAGCATGTTGTAACTGGGCTAAGTTACGTTGTTCTTCAGCTAACTTAATGCTTTTTGCATGTAGTTGTTTTTGAATGTTGTGGATATAACCTTGCTCAGCTATACCATGGGTGACATTGGATAATAAGTTTGCTGCGGCTTCTAATCGTTCTAAAGAAATTGAGCTGTTTTTTGCAGTGCTTGTAGCTTGATTAAACGTTTTTTTTTGGGTATTTAGCTTGCAACTTATTTCTGGAGTATTGTGCTCTTTCTCCATCTCACTCTTGCCATGACCTAATAAAAAAACACCTAAATATTGTCCTCTTACTATCAATGGAGCAGCCACTTCGATAAATCCGCAGTCACATCGAGTGGCTTCTAATTTTTTTAAGCTTTGAATAGTACGTGTGTCTGATTTTTTATTTTCATAACAGTGATGTTTGTATATGTTCCCATGATAAGTATGATGATCAAACAAGCCTGAATTATCTGGTTTAATCACCGCTATGCCTTTTTCATCAACAATGACTATATCGATACCCATTGCTTTTCTAAAGTGATTTTGTAGAGTCTGTAATCTCTCTATATCAATTAACTCGGTTAAATGAAAATGGTAAGTCATGTAAAACCTATAGATTTTAGTATTTCATTTTAGACTAGGCATGGTTATTGAATTATTAGGTAAATTGCTATGCAAAATTGTTGAATGCCTATAACTGAAACTCGCTATATTTGTGGAAATTTTTCCAATTGATCTAACTTTTCCCATGGAAATATATTTCGCCCAAAATGGCCGTAACAAGCTGTCGGAGTGTAAATGGGTGATAATAAATTCAAATGGTTAATAATGTGATAAGGGCGTAAATCAAATATCTCCTGAATTAATGCTTTCATTTTTGAGATCGCAATCTTTTCGGTATTGAATGTATTGAGCATCACGGAAACTGGCTCAGCCACGCCAATTGCATAAGCAATCTGGATTTCGCAACGACGCGCTAGCCCAGCTGCAACAATATGTTTGGCTACATAGCGTGCAGCATAGGCCGCACTCCGATCCACTTTTGAGGGATCTTTGCCCGAAAATGCGCCACCACCATGATGGGCCGCCCCTCCATAGGTATCTATAATTATTTTGCGCCCAGTTAAACCACAATCAGCAGCCGGCCCACCGACAACAAAACGTCCGGTCGGATTAATCAGATACTGGGTAGAAGGTAAAATCCATCTTTGTGGAATGATGGGTTTAATAATTTCCTCAATAATGGCTTCTCTAAGTTGATCCAGTGAGATTGAAGGGTGGTGCTGTGAAGATAAAACAACGGTATCTACCCCTTTTATCTGGTTATTTTCATATAAAAATGTGATTTGGGATTTTGCATCCGGCAATAAAAACGGTAATTGCTGATTTTTGCGCAACTGTGCCTGTCTTTCCATCAGGCGATGAGCGTAGGTAATTGCTGCGGGCATGAATTCTGGGGTTTCATCGGTAGCGTAACCAAACATGATTCCCTGATCACCAGCACCCTGTTCTTCTATTATTGTCTGATCAATTGCACGGGAAATATCCATTGACTGATGACCAAGCATATTGATGACCGCACAGGTATGTCCATCAAAACCGGTTTCTGAATGGTTATATCCGACACGATTGATGGTTTTTCTGACCACAGATTCATAATCAACGAGTGCCGTAGTGGTGATTTCTCCGGCTAAGATGACAGCACCAGTCTTGATTAAACATTCGCATGCTACACGCGCTTTGGAATCTTGTACTAATATGGCGTCTAATATTGCATCAGAAATTTGATCAGCTAATTTATCTGGATGCCCTTCGGAAACAGATTCTGATGTAAAAAGATAGTTATGCATCTTTTATCATTCCTGACTTTATCAATTTCTTCGCTTCATGCTAATCTTTGTTCCGCAAAATATCTTTACAACTATCTATACTTTTTTGTTCCTGCTGGTGGGCGTTGGGCAAATAAATACTAGTTAGTCTTAAAGTGATATGCTTTCGCTGATGCTATGCTCAATGAGATTTTTGGTGTGTATTTATTCAAGAGGAAAGACAGCATTCAACATTTTTATTTTCCTGACGGCGATATTCTGACGGTGATAGTCCTGTTTCTTTTTTAAATAATCGGCAAAAATAGTTAGCATCATTATAAGCAAGCTCTAATGCGATGGTATTGATTTGCAAATCACTAAAACGTAAAAGTTGCTGGGCGAGGATTATTTTACGTTTGGAAATATATTCTGAAAAACCCATACCAAATTCTTTTTTGAACAATCGACTTAAATAACAAGAGCTGATGTAGGCTTTTTCGGCAACTTTATCCAAAGAAATATCTTTTAAAATATTTTGTTCGATGAAATGTTGAGCACGTTGAATTGGGGTTAATTTTTTGCCGGATGCTTTATACGCCATATCAAAAATACGGTGACTGATATCCAGCATCATTGACAGTACTTTGTAATAGTTACTTTTATCAAGTTGGGTATTATTTAGATATGATTCGTATTCATGTATTTGTTCGATATCCCACCCTTTAGCTTTGATTATTTGCTGCAGCAGATCGATTAAATTAAATATTTCCTGATTATTTTCAGCGATTATTTGATCATACTGTAGGGATAAACTTTCAATAATTTGATTATTCCATTCAATATACTGAAATTTGTCCAGATATTGATTGAATGTTGCTTTTTGCTGTCTGATTTCATGACTTTTTTGCTCATTAAATTCTAAGCAGTTTTTGATTGTATTGATGAGAACTTGTGGCTTAATTGGTTTGAGCAGGTAGTCATCTACCTTCAATCCGAACATATGCCGCGCTACATCAATATCATCATTGGCAGTGGTTACAATCACTTTGGCTTCGTGGGATTTTCCGCGTAAATAGCGAATCACTTCCAAACCATTTGGTAACGGAATATTGATGTCAACCAATATTAGGTCGATATGATTAAGTTGATCAATGAGTTCAATAGCTTCAGAACCTTTACTGGCCTCAAATACTTTGATGCTGTCAAACCCCTTATTAATGATTTTCTTTAATGCCGCTAACTCGATTAATTCATCTTCGACTAATAGTATTTTATACATATTAAAATTCTCTAGTTTTATGCTGTTTTTTTGTTTATAGGAAATCTTAATCGTACTGTTGTTCCCATGTTGGGTTTAAATGGACTTTTTATTTCTAAACCATAGCGTTGACCAAATAGATGTCTTAGTCTATTTTGAATATTCTTGATTCCAATACTGTTTTGTTTATCTCCCTTTGTATCATCAGATAATATTTCATTTATTTGCTCAGCAGCGATGCCATCACCGTTATCGATAACTTCAAGTAATACATCCTCTCCATCATCATAGGCCTTTAAGGTTATATGTGTTTTTTCTTCCTTAGGTTCAATGACATATTTGAAACAGTTTTCTACTAATGGCTGTAAAACTAAAAATGGGCTGGTGACACTCAGATATTTATTAGGAATATCAATTTGGTAACTAAATCGATCTTTCAAGCGTATTTGTTGTATAGCTAGATAACTTTTTACCGCATTAACTTCGCTACCAATTGTTATTAATTTATGATCGGTTTTTTTTAGAATGTAGCGCATCATGTCGGAAAAATAGTAGACCATGTTTTCAGTTTGCTGCGCATTTTCTAATAAGGCCAAGCGACCAATGGTATTTAAAACATTGAACAAAAAATGTGGATTGAATTGATAAGAAAGAACTTTATATTCAGCATCACACAGTGCGCGTTCTAAGTCTGCACGGTTGCGTTGTTCTTCTGCCAGTTTAATGCTTTTTGCATTTAATTCTTTTTGGATTTTATTGGCATAGGCTTGTTCGGCTAAGAACAGGGTGATATCTAATACGGTATAAGCTGCGGCTTCGAATTTATCATAGGGAATATAATTGGCCTGTTGATGAGCCTTGATGAGTTGCTTATTTTTCTTCCACTCTAAAGAACGATCTAATATGTAGGGAATTTTTTGTTCTTTTTCAGGTTCTACTCTCACCTGCCCTGAAATAAAAGCCCCCAGATACTGTTCATTAACAATGATCGGTACGGCAAATTCAACAAAATCACAACAGCAACGGTAAACGACTGGTTTATTGGCAGACATGGCTGCGCGACCACCAGCGTTATCACACTGAAAACACCGGTATTGTTGCAATACGCTTGCCCGAGATAGTTTACAAAACTTAGAAAACCCACTTGGTTTGGTTATCGGAACCCCTTTTTCATCTACGATGACGATTGCCACGCCAATGGATTTACTGAAGTTTTCTTGCAATGTTTGTAATTGCTTTAGTTCTATTAGTTCCGTTAATCGGAATGTATAACTCATTAAACACTCCATTTACTCCGATTTTTATGCGTTTTAAAGCTGGCATAATGACGGTGAACATAAAATAGTTAATTGAAAATTACAATATATATCAATAATTTTCAATACTGTTTTGTGGGGAACTTAATCTAGAACATTATTTCATTCATTATTTTTGTCTTTTTTCAACTTTTTTTGCATAATTAAAGGTTTAATGCTTTTATTTTCGCTTTTCACCCGCCAATCTGGCATGCTATGTCAAATTTTTCGATTTCCTGCTTTAAAAGACTAATTTTATCTTTAGGTAATTCTTTTACACCATGAAGTGGATAAATGCGTCCGAGTAGGTTGTATTTATTTTCGCCAAAATTATGGTAGGGTAATAAATGGATTTCATTAATATTTTTCATCAACTTGGTGAATTCAGCGATTTCTCTAATGGCTTCAATATTATCGTTAACATTGGGTATCACTGGAATTCTGACTATGGTTTTAGTCAGGTTTGAAATACGAATGAGGTTTTCCAGAATGATTTGATTATCAACACCAGTCACATTTTTATGTATTGAAGGGTCGATGATTTTAATGTCTGTTAAGGCCAAATCGACAAAAGGCATGACCGATTCGATTATTTCTTTGGTCGTCATGCCGGTGGTTTCTATAGCCGTATGCCATCCCCTTTCTTTACAAGCTCGTAATAATTCTCGAGTGAATTTGGGTTGGGATAATGACTCGCCACCTGAGAGAGTTATGCCACCATCGGAGCGTCGATATATATTTTCATCTTTTTGTAATTCATGAATAACTTCCCATACGGTCATTTTCTTGCCCTTTAAAACTAAGGCATTAGTAGGACAAACTTCTGCACAGGCGCCACACGCCACGCAACGATCGCGATCGACCATATAGGGATTTTCTTTGGACAATGCTCCATACCGACAGGCTTCAAAACACTTACCACAGTGAATACAATTGCTTTTTTGATACATGATTTCAGGTTGTGGTTTTTGTGATTCTGGATTGCTGCACCATTTGCATGCTAATGGACATCCTTTCAGAAATGGAATGGTGCGGATACCAGGTCCATCATGCAATGAATAGCGTTGAATATTGAATACTGTGCCTTCAAGATCATATTCTATTTTTTCCATTTTTTTCTTTTCTTAGTTGATGGTTGGTGAATTTTTATTTTTATGTTTTATTTATCATCTGTTAGCAGATATAAATGATATTTGCTTAATCCCGACAAAGACCTGCATATGGTTATAGATGATGGAAAATAGAAATTTTTAGCAGTTAGTTGCACATTACTTTGGTCGCGATGTTAATCGCGAGTGTTTAAGTAAGGGATTTAGGATAAGTACTAAATCCCTTACTTTACTTATATACCCATTTGGTTATGCTTGTTTGGTAACATGGGTATATGCTTGAGCGCATTAATCAAAATTTTTGTTCGGTTCGACTAATGATATCGTCCTGAACTTCTTTGGCTAAAACGACGAACTGCGCACTATAACCAGCCACTCGCACAACTAAATCGCGGTATTGATCTGGATTTTGCTGAGCTTTAAGCAAGGTATCTCGGTTGATGACATTGAATTGCATATGCATCCCTTTGCGATCAAAGTAACCTCTAATCATGCCACTAAAATTCTTTAATCCGCTGTCACCTGCTAATGATGATGGTAGGAATTTTTGGTTATAGAGGGTTCCGTTGGAGGCAATAAAATGATCTAGTTTGGCCACAGAATTTGCCGCTGCGGTTGGACCAAGGGTATCTTTACCCTGTCGAGGTGAAACACCATCTGCTAAGGGTTCTTTCGCCAAACGCCCATCCGGTAATGCATTGACATCTTTACCAAACAAGACATTTGCAGATACAGGATAAATGCCAGCCTGAAACTGACCACCGCGAGGATTGGTGTATTTTTCTACTTCTTTACAATAAATCAATGCACAATGGCGGGCAACTAAATCGACGGCGTCTATGTCATTACCAAAGCAAGGTGTGCTGGCTAACAGGCGCCGGATCTCTTCATAGTGTTGGTTGCTACTGTTGGTGTCAGCACTCTGTGTCGATATTTGACGATAGACTTCTGTTTTAATAGCCTCAGGATCTAAAGTTCTATTTTTATTAATAATCCCTTTGACGATATCGTATATTTGCTGTTCGTTAAGTGATGTATCAACGTCTACTTTGCCATTGGCCAAATGGGCACCAACTGGATAACCGAAATTTGCCTGAAGGGCTTCTTTTAGTTCAGCCAAGGAAATTTTACCATCTTCAAATACCTGTTTTTGAATGGCATAGACTGAATCACCGGTATCTGCGACCCCAAATGCCTGTGGTCCGGTAAAGTTATAGATCGCTCCACCTTCTTGCAGTGATTTACCGCGACCGATACAGTCATCTACCATGGCTGATAAGAATGGCAGTGGGCAGCGTTCTGCATGGGCGATATCCACGCTGTTACATGCTTCTGCCAAATTGCGCACAAAGAATTGTATTTGCGTTTCAAAAGCCCGATATAGGTCGTCAATGCTACGAAATGTGGTCATATCTCCAGTAACTGGACCTAGCTGACGTCCATTTACCTGACCGTTGTTTAGGGTGATATCAAGTACTTTGGCTACGTTGAAGAATGCTGCATCATGCCATCCTTCTGTACGATGTGGTGCTTGAGGTTCTACACAACCTATAATGCAGTAATCCCGTGCATCTCTGAGAGACACGCCTCGATTCTGTAATGCAGGAATAATCACTTCGTCGTTATACATGGCCGGCACGCCCAAACCTAAACGCACGACCTCACACGCTCGGTATAAAAATTCATCTGGTGTTCCTTGCCATACACGTATGGAGAATGAAGGCTGTGGCAAGCGGACATGTGCGGTAGCTTGCATACACATATAGCTCATGTCATTAGTTGCATCCAAACCTTCTTCGGTTTGACCACCAACACAAAGATTTTGAAATACTGCATAGCCAGCAAAAGCCTGAGCCGAAATCTCATCACGGGTTTTGTTGACATCATTGAGTTTGATCCAGCAACAATCAACCAGTTCTTGTGCAAACTCTGCACTAATGCTTTTATCGGCTTGATAGTATGGGTACATATACTGGTCAAAACGTCCTGGGGAGATTGAATGTCCACTAGATTCGATTTGCAACATGCAATGAACGAACCAGAAGGTCTGACATGCTTCCCAAAAATTTGTTGCTCCACGTTCGGGCACTCTTTGACAGTTTTGCGCTATTTGTAATAATTCAGCTTTACGTTGCGGATTGGTTTCGCGTTGTGCCAATTCGTTGGCTTTATCTGCATAGCGATGAGCAAAATTAATTGCAGCTTTGTAGGTGATCACGACTGCATTGTAAAACTGTTCTTTTTTAATAAATCCTGGATCCATACGATCCAATTTTGCTAATGCATCGTTGACTTCTTCGATGATGCCACTAAATCCTATGCGTAAAATTTTGCCATAATCTACGCTGACATGCCCTACACCACCAAAAAAATAGTTGCCGACGGTAAATACGCCATTAGCAATACAGTCGCGAGTTTGTTGCGACATATAGGAATTTGCTAAATCACTGGTTGTTTTTCCTGGCCAATATTGGAATGCTTCGTGTAATTCTTGTGCGGTTTGCTTAGGGATGATAAATGGATCGGCAATGCGATGTTCCATCGTATCAAATTCTTTTTCTACCCATTCAAAAGAAAATTCTGGGCAGATTTCTGTTGAACGAGGATTTTTCGTAATCGCGCCGACGATGAGTTCATCATCACGAATGGTTACAGGTAAATTATTGAATAATTTTTCGGCAACTTTTGCCCGACGGATAATGGCAGGTAGACCCTCTGTTTCCTTATAAGCTTGCGTGGCCAATACAGCACGTTCTGACTCAACGTAGGGTTTTGCATTAATGATGGTATTTTTTAATCTAACAACGCGATCGGTTGGATTAGTGAACCCTTTCTCAATCATCTTTTTTACTCCTGTATAATTTTATTACCATGTCAATTGAATAAATCTTTTAATATGCCAAATAGTTAGTTTATCTACGTGATTAGTGATTAAATTGGCTGATAACGCTGGTTAAGCTTTTCACGTTGCCACAGTTATGATGGCTCGAATAACTGTTGGCTAATTAGCAGCGTTTCGTTCTATGTCTGATCACATGCTCAATCCTGGATAGCCATTTTTATTTGTTCTCCCTTGGTTTATTTGTCAACAAGATATTTATTTTCAGTATCCGTTTTTGGGTGTTTGATTAAGAAACAGGACTGCATATTTATTTAATCAACACGGGTAATACGCTATATTTTTTTGCTTCAGAAGCTTTGTTCACTAATTTCAATCTCCTCAACTGACTGCATAGCAGCTTGAACAGCAGCAATTTCACCAAATATCGCCAACGTGGTTACATGTTGTGGACAACTACCAAACACTTCAGATACCACGACATTGGCAGACTTACTGGCCACATCGGCATAAAAGTACAGATCAGGAATTGAAACCATTATCAAACCTACTGCGTCGACATGAAATTGGTCTAATAATGTTCGAAAATCATGCGGAGTACGTTTTTTTAACATGTCCAGAATTTGCTTACTCGGGGCATTAATGATTCTTTTCTTTGCCACGTTTACGCCTTTTCTTAACGAATATTCAGCATTTCCACCATGACGCATCGACGCTGACGAGCAAATGAGCGAGCTGAAGTCAAACCTTCTCCGGTAGGTCCTGCTATGGTGAAGGATGAAAATCCTTGTCCACCTGCACCCAACCCAGCATAGGAAGGTCCATTTTTAACGAAGATAGTGGTTTGAATCAGTTTGGCCATCTTGGTAAGTTTTTCCACGTTCATCGAATGCATAATCGCGGTATGTCGGTTGCCGTGTTCAACTTCAATAGCCAGATCTATGGCTTCATCAACATTGTTGACCCGTACTAACGGTAAAATCGGCATCATTAGCTCATGAACGACAAAAGGATGTGATTTATCCGTTTCAATCAGGATGATTTTGGTGTCATTAGGTGCAGCAATATTGAGTTGCTGTAACAAATAAATAGCGCTTTTACCGACAAAATTGGTATTAGGACCCGTTTTTTTGTCGTTTAAAACGAGTTCTTGTAATTGTGCAATTTGTGCTGGTTCAGAAAGCAGGTAGGCACCATTTTTTTTCATGCAATGGATTAGAAAATCTGCTACATGATCAACAACAATCAATTCTTTTTCCGCTATACAAGGCAGATTATTGTCAAAGCTGCATCCGCTGATGATGTCTTTGGCAGCCTTTTCGATATTGGCACTTTCATCAACGACAACTGGCGGATTACCTGCCCCTGCTCCAATCGCTTTTTTGCCACTGGACAATACTGATTGAACGATAGCTGGTCCTCCGGTGGCAACAAGCATCCGGATTTTGGGATGTGTCATCATGACGTTGGTGTTCTCAATGGAAGGCTGATCAACGGTAACCACCAGATTGGCCGGTGCACCTAACTGCGCTAATTTTTCATTGATCAGCTTAACTGCGAGTAACGAAACATTTTTAGAACGTGGATGTGGACTAAAAACCACGCTGTTACCTGCTGCCAGCATACCGATAGAGTTACAGATAATGGTTTCTGTTGGATTGGTGGTCGGCGTGATTGAACCGATCACGCCATAAGCAGAGTATTCCACCACGGATAAACCATCATCACCACTGTAAGCTTGGGTGATCAAATCTTCTGTACCTGGTGTTTTGGTAGCCGCTAAACGGTTTTTAATGAGCTTATCTTCATAATTACCCATGCCAGTTTCTTCAACTGCCATTGCGGATATTTGTTCTAACACCGATTGCTGCAAAAAAACTGCGCGAATGCCATCTATATATTTTTGTCGATCAGCCATCGAACAGACTAAATATTGCCTCTGCGCCTGATACGCCGCTTCAATAGCTTGATCCATACTGGTAAATATGCCATGTTCATTGCTAAACTGAATGTTGCCTGAATAGGGCTCAGATGGTTTGGTTTCAGATTTCTGTTGGAGTATTTCAGCCACTATTGCGTCAATTAATCCATGGTGATCGGAATCTTTTTCGGCACCTGATAACGACTGATCCGCTGGTTGAAATGTGTTTTCCTTGGACTCTGCCGCACCACTATATTTTTTTAATACATTAGCCACAGCTTGAGAGATTGCTAAATCATTCATATTCATTACCCGCTAATTTCTCAATATCATATGTAAGGTGTAGTCGTTGATTTCAGGACACTCGGATCGAGTGTTGATAATAGGTTCAGCCCGACTTCTCTGGCTGCTATCACTGCCTGTCGCACCGCGCCAGAATCTCCTGAAAAGGTAAAGATCACTTCATTGCTGTAACTGGTGCCATGACCCGGGCTTGAATAACCAACAGCTTCTACCACCGCTGACTTCGCTGCCACATCCGCTATCACTACACCTATCGCCGCTGGACATCCTACTGTCATCCCGAATGATTTTCCTATCGGTGCGCCAAATGCCTGATTTAACGCGCTGCTGGCTCTTGCTGTGTACTGAAACTCCAGATGCCCTGCTGCTGATCCGTATACATCTCCCATCGTCCGCTCTACTTCGTTTAACGATACTTCTATCGCCCGACGGGCATCCGATACATCTTCTGCTCCAAATATAATTAAGCTACCGTGGCCCCCTCCTCCTTCCGTATCGCGCGGTAATTCTATTTTGAGTATTTCGCTATTGGTTGCTTTTACCGCTTCATCCGCGGCAAATATTTGCGGACCAGCTCCGGTTCTTGCTCCCAATACCCCTATTGATCGATATTTCTTATCTATGCCCATGAGTTCATGCAGCTGACTATCGACATTGGCGATCACCAGTCCGATGGTGTGACCTGTTGCTGTGCCTACGTATTCTGTTAGCCCGCATTCACTATAATTTGAAGAAGCGACCTGTGCCGTTCCCAGAGAGGAGGATTGTTTCCTGATCACCTCTGATACGATTTGTTCTACTAAATTCTGGCTCATCTCAGCCCTCCTCTCCAGTTATCAATTTTTCACTATGCCAGAAGGTAATATTTTTTCGACTTCGGTATGCGGCCGTGGGATAACATGGATAGACACCAGTTCACCGACTTTGCTTGCTGCTGCTGAGCCGGCATCAGTAGCGGCTTTGACTGCACCAACATCACCTCTGACCATCACGGTGACCAGTCCTGAACCTATTTTTTCGTAACCCACTAATGTGACATTCGCTGATTTAACCATGGTATCTGCGGCTTCAATCGCAGCGACTAAACCTTTGGTTTCGATCATTCCTAACGCTTCTTGTTGCATGACAGCTCCTTAGATAGTTATTCAGGTGAATTGATTATTTAAACGGTACGGATTGTTTTTTTCTGTTGTTTTGGGATGGAATTTATACTTTTATCCAAAAGGATTATGATAAATCTTTGTTAATACTGATACTAAAGGTGCGTTTGATAAAAGTCTTGACAAATGGAGAGAGTATTTTGTTTTTGATTTTTACTGAAGACAAAATAATCCTAATAACTTATCGAAAGCTGTCCAACGTTTAGGTTTATTGGGTAAATAGAAAAAGGATTCTATAAATGTTGATTGCTTACAGAAGTAAGCTCAAAATAAAAAGCGACACTTTTTTGTTGCTATTTATTTAGCATAATGAATGGTTAAAAGACTGTTGGATGGATGATTTAAAAATTTAATTACTGTTTAGAGGGAAGCATTGTTGACTGAACTGACTGAGGCAATTAATGGCAATAAGCATATCTTCCTCCACCGTTCCACCACTAATGCCGATGCCGGCAATGATACGATTTTGATGTAAACAAGGAAAACCACCACCGACGCCACAAATATCAGCAATTCGTTCAACGCCAAAAAGAGCGGTATTAGGCTGCATCATTTCTGCTAATTTATGCGTTGGCATTTTCATGGCTACCGCAGAATAGGCTTTTTTGGGCGCTAAAGTATGGCTGACTAATAATGCTTTTGGCATGCTAAAATAGAACCGTTGTAAGCCATATCGATCAACCAATGCAAAGACGATATCTATGCCCAGCATTTTTGCTTGTTGTTCAGCTAAAGACGCCAGTAACATCATTTCATTGAGCGACAACTCTGGCATCAGATCGTGCTGATCTGACTGGGATGACCGATGTTGATTTGTCGTCTGATGCAGGTCGTTGATGGCGTTATCTATATAGTGATCAATGAGATTGGGTTGTAGATTATGCATAGCAGTACTTCTCCGATCATTCGGCCAGTTCAGTGGTATCAACGATACCAACAATGGCCGCATCTATGACAGAATGGTCTTTATTATTGGCTAATCGGGCAGAACTTCCCTTTGAGACAATGACCATTTCGCCATTACCTGCACCCACGGTATCCACAGCCACTTCCGTTGTTCCTTCCGATTGCATTTGAGCATTTAAGCGCCTGACAATGAGTAATTTCATGCCATTTAACGAAATATCTTTTGTGGTTGATACCACGGTTCCAATTACTTCAGCTAAATACATATATTTCAACCTTTAATGATGGGAATATTTTTTTGTCTGATGATATCCATTGCCAGAGGGGTCACCAGCGTGTCATAACCCAAATACAAGGGCGTTTGTGCATTATGACAACGGACTTGAGAGGATGCTATGAGCCTATTTTTCGTTTGACGAGCAAAGTTCAACCGGTTATTGCCATGAGGGGTCGAATCTTTTTCCTGAGTTTTAACGGGTAGATTTTTTGTTTCAGCGTAACAAGCTTTAATCTTTGTTGTTATGTCAGTAATACTGGCTAACTCGATGTTGTAGGCAATCAGCTTGGAAATTTGCGCATCAATATCATGTTGATAAGTTGGATTTAGGTGATGGTGCTGAGTTAAATAATCAAAGGTTACTACAATGCGCTTATTATCCAGCAATGCTTGTTGAATCCATTTTGCCGGCAAATTATCCGCAATATGATTCACGCTTTTAGCTAAACTATTCAGTGATAACTCTGGTAACAAAAGTAAGTCATATGGCAAATCTTGTATGATGTTTTCATTTGTATCGTGGAAAAAAAGAATATTTTCTGTGTGTGCCGATATTGAAATTTTCTGGGTAGACAAATGTTGCAGTGCTGAATTGGAAAAAAATATATTTATGGTTTGATTCTTAGGTAATGACAGCAATTGTTGCAAGACTGAAGCATAGCAAAGTCCGGCTTGGCCGCTAAATACAACGACTATTGATTGTGGCAATGCTAATTGCTGGTTAACTATGTTGAGCACGGCATCAGAAATTAAATCAACAATAACCTTATTGATCAGTTCAGATAAGTTGGAATTATGCATTCAAACTCCCTTTATCTTTGCGGTAGGTGCACGTGAAGCGCAATACCCATAGGAGTGACATACAAAGGCTCAGGAGGACAAATAATATTAAGACGGGTCTGCTCGTGAAATACTCGGGCAAAATTCTTGATGCAACTGGCTCCACCAACCAAATAGATGTTTTTGGTTCGATAAGGTTGGAGCCAATTTTTGACCAACGCAGCCATTTTTTCAATTACCGGCTTGATGATCGAAAAAACTTCATCAGCGCGTGCAGCATTTTTTTTGATCTGTTCAGCGTTTTCCACGCTGATACCTAACGCACCAGCTAAAACCAATGTCATATGCGTTCCCCCTGTGGGTTCATCCACCGATAAAATAATTTTGTTATGACGAAAAAATGCCATGCCTGTGGTGCCACCCCCAACATCGACCACTGCACCATTTTTTATCTGTAAAACTGTGGCAGCCGCAACAGGTTCATCGACCACGTTTGTCACAATTAAACCAGCTGACTCAACCACATTGGCAATCACTTTGGCATTTCCGCTGGAAATCCCTGGTGGAATGGCCGTAGCAGCATAAATCAAGGATTGTTGGAGATTTTCTTCCAGTTTTTGTTTCAGTTCGGAAACGATCTGGCTGGCTTTAGCATAATCAACCACAATGCCATCTTTAATCATGGTAGAGGGATAAGCAATACCGGCAACAGGCTGATTTTTTTCATCAATAACCGAAAGGACAATATTGGCTGTGCCTAGATCTACACCAACTTTTAACCTGCCGAAAGGTTGCTTACAAGTTTGTTGATTGATTAACTGTGCAAACTGATGTAATACGTTTTCAGAAGTTGGCATAAGTTTTCCTTACAGAGGATTTATGATTTGTTGGTTGCGCTACACAGGCCCATCAAAACTGTTATCGATTATTTCCACTCCTCTAAAATCATTAATCCTGTTTACATTTATTGTCTGTTTTCTCTTAGTGGCAGAAATAAGGTTGATTTCCTGCCATACCCCATTTCTGAAAGATAGCATTGTTTCTTTTCAGCGGTTATTACCCACAATTTCATTTTCGCCCTCTGCTAGCCAATAATTTGTTGGATTAAAGCACGGATATCGCTATGATTAACCGGTTTCGGGTTGGTTTTGGTGCAACTATCATTTAATACAGCGGTGATGACTTGTGGCAGATTCTGTTGTAATAATTCAATATTTGCGCCTAACTCTTTGAGCGATGCTGGAATACCCATCATTTTGTTCATGCGCTGAATTTCGTGAATAAGCAGTTGTACCAACACAGTATGATCATGATGCTGTAGCCCAATTATTCTGCTGCAATGAGCATAACGATCTGTAATCAATGCATCATCCAAACTATTAAATTGAATAATGATAGGCAACAGCATGGCATTGATTTTGCCATGGGCTATATGTAGTAAAGCCCCAAGGGCATGCGCCATGCCATGTACCAATCCCAAACCGGCTGAATTAAAAGCCATTCCAGCCATACAAGACGCGTTGTGAACTTTTTCTCTGGCTAGCTGGTTACTCAGATCATCCAATACCTGAGGTAAATATTCGTACACCATGCGCAAGGATTTCTCAGCCAATGCATCGCTAAAATCATTGGCATTAATGGAAACCAACGCCTCAATGGCATGAGTCATGACATCCATACCGGTATCCATAGACACATTTTTGGGTACGCTCATTACCAAGGAGGAATCCAGAATGGCAATATCTGCCAGCAGATCATCCGATACAAGTGGATATTTAATGTTATTCGTTGGATCAGAAATAATGGCATAAGAAGTGACTTCAGAACCGGAACCACTCGTGGTGGGGATGGCGACTAAAGCAATTTCTTCTGCGGTGCCCATTGATATCAAAGTAGCTGAAATGCCTTTGGCGGCATCTAAAGCAGAACCGCCACCAAAAGCAATGATCATCTCTGGTTTAAAATCACAAAAGAACTGTGCGCCTTGTTGCAAAATTTCAATACTGGGATCTGGTTTAACGTCTTTGAAAATCGCTACTTTACTTTGAGATAATTGTTCAGTAATTCGATTAATCAAGCCAGATGAAACCATAAAATTGTCAGTGACAATACCGATACGCAGACCGGCATACTGCTTTAATATCTGCAAAGCATTCGTTCCACTATAAATATGGGATTTAATGCTAAACTGTTTGACCATATGACTACCTATTAATCGAATATAAGAACGCAATTTTCATCAACGTTAATCTAACATTCATTATTTTCGAAGTAATAGCTTATCTTTGTTCACTAATAGTACATTCTTGTCATTGATCGATTTTCATATCAAAAAAATCATAAATCATCTGTTTTTTGAATTTAATGCAATATTCAGCAATATGCCTGTAATCGTTTGCTCTAAATGAACAATTCCAGATTGATCAGGCTTCGAATTATCGAAATGGAAATTAAGAGTTGTAGATGTTGCTGCTGCACCATTCGTTAACTTCGCTGTAACCAAATCATGCTGGTTAGTTTTCCAACATTGGCTCAAGTTTTGACTACTCAATATCCGGTATGACTAAGTATTTGATGATGTCATCAATACAGATAGTATTTTTTTGCTTTCTACCCCATCAATTTCACAATTAACAGGGTGTATATGTCAAAAAAATACAGTTTACTCATGGAATTATTGTGTTAAGTTTAGATAATTTCATGCTGAAACCTTAAATAAACCGGAGTTTATGCAAAATGGAAATATCTAATTTATTAATCGCATTTGGGTTTGGTGTTTTTGGTGCTGCTTTGGGGGCTTTAGCTGCTTTTGAATTTGTTGGACTATTGGTTATTGTTCTCGTCACTATTCAGGTGTGTACCGGCCACCCATCTGATTTTGTTAACCTTCCATTTGGCTATTTCGGCCCGCATGCAGGTGGCTTTGCTTCAGGGGTGGCTGCAACGGCCTATGCTGCAAGAAAAGGTAAACTTGGTTCCGGACGAGATATTACTGCCGGTCTATGTGGTCTTGATGCACCGGATGTTTTACTGGTGGGTGGTATATTTGGGATCATTGGTTATTTATGTATCTGGGTATCCAATAAAATTCCCGCGTTTTCTTCGGGACTGGGTTGGACTGATACTGTTGCTTTCACCGTCGTTGTTTCGGGCTTTATCACGCGTTTGGTATTTGGGAAAACTGGCTTATTGGGTAAACCAGCAGCCGGAATTAGTCATTTAAATCCGCCTGCTGAAAAATGCTGGATGCCCTATCATAGCCGTCTGCCTCAGCTATTAACTTTGGGAGTCGGGGTTGGTCTGGCGGCAGGTTATCTCGGACTTTCATTAGGTAGTAATGGTGCATTGCTGGCATTCGGGGTTTCTGCTTTTTCATTAATCTTTTTGCATTTCAATACCAACATACCTATTTCGCATCATATTGGTCTACCAGCAGCTACGGTAGCCGCTTTGTCCGGCAGTATATTATGGGCGGGGTTAATTGGTATCTGCTGTGCATTGCTGGGAGAATTACTTTCCCGCTTATTTTTGGTGCATGGTGATACTCATATTGATCCCCCTGCTTTTACCATTTTTATTGCCACCACGATTATTCACTTTTTAGCCACCATCGGACTGTTTAATACGATTACCTTGATTTAACTGCTTGAGTGCGTAAATTTCATACTATAGAATTAATTGTTTATACAAAACAACTAAAGTTAAAAGGGTAATTATGAGTTTAGGTAATAATGTTTTGGTGCTAAATTGTGGTAGTTCATCGCTAAAATTTGCCATTATTAATCCTCAAAGTGGGAAAGAATATCTGTCTGGGCTTGCAGAGTGTTTTAATCTGCCTGAGGCCAGAATTAAATGGAATTTAGACGGTCAGAAACAGCAACAAGATCTGGGCGCAGGAGCGGCGCATAGTGAGGCTTTAAAATTCATTATTGACAGCATTTTGCCACAGCAACCGGAATTACAATCCAGCATTACTGCGATCGGACATCGTGTAACACATGGTGGTGAGAAAATTACTCAATCTGTGGTGCTTGATGAAACGATACTGAAAGATATTGAAGCAGCTGCCATTTTTGCACCACTGCACAATCCTGCGAATTTAATTGGTATTCGGGAAGCAATGCAGGCATTTCCACACTTAAAACACAAAAATGTCGGTGTATTTGATACTGCTTTCCATACTACTATGCCGAAAGAAGCGTATTTATACGCTCTGCCTAAAGCATTGTATGAGGAACATGGTATTCGTCGTTATGGTTTCCACGGTACCAGCCACCATTATGTTAGTCTTCAGGCCGCTGAAATGTTAGGAAAACCATTAGAAGAGACCAACATTATTACTTGCCATCTGGGCAACGGCGCCTCAATTACGGCCATTAAAAATGGTAAGGTGGTTGATACCTCAATGGGGTTAACTCCGCTGGAAGGTCTGGTGATGGGTACCCGTTGCGGGGATATTGACCCTGCGATCATTGTGTTCTTGTCCAAAAATCTGAATATGCCTATAGACGAAATAAATGATTTATTGAATAAGAAATCTGGTCTAATGGGCTTAACTGGTGTGAGCAGCGATTGTCGTTATGTAACTGAACATTATGGTAAAGACGAAGGTGCTACCAATGCACTCGATGTCTTTGTGCATCGGTTAGTGAAATATATCGGTGCTTATAGTACGTTATTGGATGGACGTCTTGATGCCATTATCTTCACCGGCGGTATCGGTGAAAATTCAGCTGAAGTGCGCGAAATGGCTATTAATAAGTTAGGTATTCTTGGCGTTAGCATCGATCAGGAACGCAATTTAGCCGCTCGCTTCGGACAACGTGGTGCCATTAACCAAGAAGGTAGTCGCCCTGTATTGGTTATCCCGACGAACGAAGAATTGATGATTGCTCAAGATGCGGCACGTCTAACCAATTAAATATGATTTAGCTTTATCAGAACTATCTGCCTGGTATCGCCACGGGCAGATAGTTCTTTTTTATTCACCAAATCATACCGAATCTGTCTGCATTCATTGCTCCAATATCCTAACAATCAATATATTTATGGTTTTTTACCAGCCATTTCTTAAGGTTTTAAACAAGCTAATCTGTTTAAACCAACCGACACAACTTATGCAGTCTGTTACAATAACCCTTTAGTCAAACAAAATAATTTTCTAAGCCAATGAGCAAACCGACTATGACACCGATGATGGCGCAATACATGTCCATAAAAGCCGACCATCAGGATAAATTGTTGTTTTATCGCATGGGGGATTTTTATGAACTGTTTCTTGAAGACGCGGTAGAAGCAGCACGCTTGCTGGATATTACGCTCACTACTCGCGGGCAAATGAATGGTGAACCGATTAAAATGGCGGGTGTCCCTTATCATGCCGTGGAGCAGTATCTGGCTAAACTGGTCAAGCTCGGAAAAAGCGTGGCCATCTGTGAACAAGTGGGTGAAGTTGGCGCGACCAAAGGACCGGTAGAACGTCAGGTTGTACGCATTGTCACACCAGGTACACTGACAGACAGTGCTTTGCTGGAAGATAAAGAAACCAATCGCATCGCTGCTTTATATTGGGTAAAAAAACAACTCGGTTTGGCTTGGTTGTCACTACAAAGTGGTGAATTTCGCTGCAAAATTATTGATCCAGAAGCCGTGGTACACGAACTGGCACGCTTACAGGCGGCGGAAATTCTGCTCTCAGATCAGACACAGGATAAATTGAATCTGGCTGGCTATCAGCAATTATTAACGCGGTTACATGCCTGGCAATTTGCAGCGGATACCGGTGCAAGACTGATACAGCGATATTTCGGTAGTCAGGATTTGCGCGCATTTGGCTTGGAAGCAGGCAAACATGATGTTGCCATTGGTGCAGCAGGCGCACTGTTAAATTATGTGCAACAAACACAAATGCAGCTGCCTAAGCATTTAGACAGTCTGACGCTGGAACAGGAAACCAGCTATATCGGCATGGATGCTAGCACACGGCGCAATCTGGAATTAACCCAAACGTTGAGCGGACAAAAATCCCCGACATTGTTTTCAGTTTTAGATCATTGCGCTACTCACATGGGCAGTCGCTTATTGGCCATGTGGTTGCACCAACCTCTGCGCCAGCATAAACAAATTGTTGCGCGCCAAAAAGCCATTGAAACTTTGGCGGTACATCGTGTTGCCATAGCCGGCATGTTAAAACAAGTAGCGGATATTGAACGTATTGCCGCACGCATTGCTATTGGCAGTGCCCGTCCACGCGATCTATCTTCTTTACGCGATAGCTTGCATACTTTGGCCAATTTTCAGCTACCGGAAGTACCCGATAGCAGTCTGGTTGAGACCTTATTTGAACAATTTCCACCGGCCAAAGCGGTTGCTGAACAATTAACCGCAGCCATCATGCCGGAACCAGCAATCTGGTTGCGTGACGGAGGAGTGATCAATCACCACTATCATCAGGAGCTAGACGAATTACGGCGCTTACAAAATCACGGTGATGAGTTCCTGCAACAACTGGAAGCCCGTGAGCGCGAACGCACCGGTTTATCTACGTTGAAAGTGGAATACAACCGCGTACATGGTTTTTATATTGAGCTAAGTAAAGCGCAGTCAGAGCAGGCACCGGCAGATTATCAACGTCGTCAAACGCTGAAAAATGCCGAGCGTTATATCACTCCAGAATTAAAAGAATTTGAAGAAAAAGTGCTTGGAGCGCAGCAAAATGCGCTTGCCTTGGAAAAACGCCTATATGACGCTTTACTGCAACAATTACAACAAGAGCTACCATTATTACAGCGTTGCGCCAAAGCTGCGGCAACGTTGGATGTGCTCACCACCTTTGCTTCTTATGCTGAGCTCAGCGATTATTGCTTCCCTCAGTTTGTGAACTATCCTTGTTTACAGATTAAAAACGGTCGGCATCCGGTGGTGGCGGAACAAGTTCAACATTTTACCGCTAATGACACGCAGCTGGATGATAAGCATCGCCTGATGTTGCTCACCGGTCCGAATATGGGCGGTAAATCCACTTACATGCGACAGGTTGCATTGATTGTGCTATTGGCGCATCTGGGTGCACCGGTACCAGCGGAAAACTGTACGTTAGGAACGATTGATCAGATATTCACTCGCATCGGTGCTTCAGATGATTTGGCTTCCAACCGTTCAACTTTTATGGTGGAGATGTCAGAAACCGCCTATATTTTGCATCATGCCACTAATCAATCACTGGTTTTAATGGATGAGGTGGGTCGTGGCACCTCCACTTTTGATGGATTGGCGCTAGCCCAGGCTATTGCTGAACATTTGCTGCAGAAAAATCAAAGCTATACTTTGTTTGCCACCCATTATTTTGAACTGACTCAATTACCGGAACAATTTAGTCACGCTTTTAATATGCACCTTGCCGCTTTGGAAGATGGGCAAGAAATTACTTTCCTGCATCACATTGAACCTGGACCAGCGAGCAAAAGTTATGGTATTGCCGTGGCCAAACTGGCCGGTCTGCCCAGCCGTGCATTAAATTCAGCGTATCGGCATTTACAATCATTGGAACAGCACGCAGCGGCGAATCAACCGCAAATGGATATGTTTCAAGTGAAATCCGATCTAGACGCAACACGCAATGATGCTGAACACGATGAAGCCATAGTGGCTGCTGCTGTGATACCGGCTGATCTAAGCGATAAACTCTCATCGCTGAATCCGGATGAGCTGACTCCAAAAGCAGCCTTGGCATCCATATACGAATTGGTGCAATGGTGGCAACAATATCAGCAAGATCATTGATTACTTTTGCCCAAAACCACTTTCATTGATTTAAGGCTTGACATTGTCGGCATTATGCGTATAATTATCACCTTACCAGACGCGGGGTGGAGCAGCATGGTAGCTCGTCGGGCTCATAACCCGAAGGTCGTAGGTTCGAATCCTGCCCCCGCAACCAAATTCCTAAACGCCTTGTTTAAAACAAGGCGTTTTGTTTTATCGACTTATCTCATGCAATTCATTTTGTTCTGTTATCCCTCTACGGAATGCTTTTAGCAAAAATATAATGCAACGAATAGGGAAAAAACTATGTTGCGTTATGGTTTAGACAATTTTTCGCTTTGTGACTTGTAAAACCTAGGCAAATAAACACTGACTGGATAACTAGACATTATCTGATTGGATAAATAAGCAATATGCTTGCTTGCTGTTCACTATCCAAACCCGTTACCAATACTAAAAAGCAAAAACAGCAATTTTTAGTTTCATATGTTTAAATTATTGGTAAAAAAAATCTTTATAAAAATAGGTATATAAAATTATACATTTATCGCAATTGGACATCTGTTTAGTAATAAAACTAAAGAACACAATCCCCTATCTTCAGTTTCATAGTTATTAAGTTATTCCATTTTAAACCATACTCCATAGAGCATTAAGCAACTTCCTAACATAAAAAATATTCGATAATATAATTTTATTTTTTCTTTATTTGATAGCACAAATTTCACAGGATTTTTATTTAGGTTTTCAATGTTATATTTTTGGTGGAATTTAATCAGATAATCTGAAATATTATCAGCAACTAGTAAGATGCATAAGTTAATAAAAAACACTATTAAAAAAGACATAAATAATTTTGGGAAAAATTTAATATGAAGGAATTCTTTTAATACAGTAAGGTTAAAATATTTAATTAAGATTCCTATTAATAGAGCATTAAATATATTCAATATTACATAAATTATAGGGGATAAAACTAAACAACCTCCTAAAAATATACATAGTTTTCTTTTAGGATAAATGAGGGGAGCCTTAAAAGAAAAAAAGTAATATAAAACTACTGATAATATAAAAAATAAAATTTTCATTTTCTTGTTATTTAAATTATCCTATTCTAGCTGTAGAACATCCTGTTAATATAGTTCCTTCTATTGCAGAAGGGGGAAAAACTTCGTATATATGGTCTACTAAACTTACTGCACCGTCTATAACAGGTTTTACACTGATAGCCACTTCTACTTCTCCTTTTATGCCCACTAAAGCTGCTATTTCTCCTCCTATATTAAATCCAATTGCATAGTCATCATAGTCTAAATATGCTCCTCCTTTTCCACCTATTGCAGCAGCCCCTCCATGTAATCCTACCTTAGCTTTAACTATTCCGAAAAAAACAGATTGGCCTGCATAATTAGTTTTTGCCGCTCCGGCATCTGCAGATGCTTCAACTTGAAAACCCATTCTTTTATCAGAACCACCAGTTAGTATTTGTGCTTCCGCTTTTGCTTCTGCTACGTGAACTGGATGCTATTTTAACCTGATGGTTAAACAATGAATTGGGTAGCTGGAAAGATTCATTTTTATTCAAGCGATGACGATTATGCAGTAGTTGCTACTCAGGTCATTGCCTGAATATGGATACCACAGTAGGCATTATGCGTCTCATTAATCATGATCACAAGCATAGATCCCGATTTGAATGTTGCAGCCTATGTGTTATGTAACAGAAGCAACACTGATGTTGAAGCAACTGTATTAATTTTTGAATATTTAGTTGAGCTCGATGATGCAACGGATGATATCCCTGCTTAATTAATTGCCCGAAACGCCATGATGGTTAATTAATATAAGGAATCATGGATTCTTAACGGTTTTTTTAGTCAAATTAATGATTAATGGCAACGCAGTTTTGCTGCACTGATGCCCATCTGACTCATTAAACGGCCTCGATTGATTATGTTTCATGCATTAGATCATCTTTTGGATCAACTTAGATAGTCTTTATTATCTGGGTAAACCCATAATTTCTGGTCATGCACTTCTGCGAGAAAGACATCATCCAGTTTTTGCCCTAAACGAGCCAATTCACTTTCCAGCCATGCTTCATCGTAACCCAATATTTTTAAGTTATCAGTATTCACCACACTATTTTCAATAACCACAATGGCCATGGCCGGTTCGCCTTTTTTTACTACGGTCATCTGCCCATTGTACTCAAACCAGACATCACTCAGAATTTCTAAACTGGTGTAACCATCGCTGATGGAGCAACATGATAAAATCTCGGATAGATAATCTTGCTTTGCGAAAATTTTGCGTCAGCAAGATACCATTTTGCATTAATCTTATCGACGTTCCATCGACAAAGTCTTTGGCAAAGGTGCGCTGAAAAGTTAAATAACGAACTAACAATAATAATCCAGCCCAAAATGTGGCCGCAATCACCAACAGTAGAAAACTGATGGACGGATTGTATAAAGGTCCACCAATAATCGCGCCAAGAACGACATTACCCACCTGATCTATAGCCGAAATAGGTGCCAGTGATCCTTTACCTGATAGGTTGATGTACACCAGCAGGATGCAGAAAGCAACCAGCATTTTGAGGATGATGTTGATGTAGATAGGATTCAAGGTGGCTTCCTTTGTCTGTGCGGTGGCTTTAGTCCAACATTATTTGCATTTTTGGTTTTTGCAATCATGGTTTTATCGATACCATGATGTGTTTACTGTAGCTGTTATATTTGTGGCAGACTATAGTTGACACCTGTTTTTTATGGCTTATTTACATTAATTTCCTTAGATGTTCTTTTTTTGAATACAGAATTTTTCTGTGTCAGTTTAAACACAAGTATTTTTATGTCTTTTTTGTGCTGAGCTGTCTCTGTGATTTGAATATATTTTTATTTCTTCGTTATATTATATTTTCGTCAAATTGTAAGCCACCATCACAGATGGAATCCCAGTTTGCTTTGGATTGAGTGTAAATATGTATTTTTTGCTGAGGGTAAATTGCTGTATCTAATGTGCCAGCACGCAAACGATAAACATTTGGCATACTGTCTCGTGAAGTATAGAGGTTAGATCCACATTCAGAACAGAAAAAACGGTTTACGCCATTAGCTGAAAATTTTTTTAGCTTATCTCGACCTGATAGGATTGTGAAAGCATCGCTGTTTATTTGCACCGCTGAATTAAATGCGGAACCACTCCATTTGCGGCAGCGTTGACAGTGGCAAAAGACCATTTTTTCAATTTGATCGCTCATAGCAATCTGGTATTGAATTGCAGTACATAAACAGCTTCCTGTCAGCATATATTTCTCCAGTACTTTTCCTGTGAGTTGCTATCGTCTGGTGCATTGGCACTGGCATAATATTATCAGATTAACACTAAACTTTTCTTTATTGACTTGATTTTTTTGAATGAGAGGGTTTATCCGAATCTGTAGTCGGTGATTTCTGTGCTCAAGATTATTATCACTACTAAGCTGTCTGGTGGTTGTACTGATGTGTATATCATCGTAACATTGTGGATTAAATCGAGAATGATTTACGGCAAGATTATTTGATTGTACTAAACATTTTATACGGTTGAGTAAATAAATCGGAATGTGAAATGGATGATTCTATTCGTTTTGCTTTAATTTTTTTCAGGTATTTGGAAAAATATTACACAAATTTTTGCTATTTGACTCTACATCCCCACAGAAAAACACCTTGTTTGATTGTCTCTTTCTTAGGTTTAATTAATTCAACTGAGCTTATGTGCAGTAAGCTCAGTTGTGTAGTATGAAAATAAAGTAATCAGCTTTATGAACGATGGATGCTCTGGACTAAAACATTATACAGGTTTGAAATCCTGTCCGATAAATATTCGAGTGGGATTTCCGCGCGCTATTTGGTGATGGTGCTGATGACGCTCTGCTTTGTGTTTGGCGTATAACTGTTGTTTCTGTTGCGCCAGTTTGTGTTGTAGCAGTAGAACAGCCAGTTTTTTATTGGTATGTTGGCTACGTGCGGTCTGGATTTTTACGCTGATACCGCTGGCTAGGTGGGTGGCTCGGACAGCTGATTCTGTTTTGTTAATATGCTGACCTCCCGCACCGGAGGCACGCATGGTGTCGAAAATAATTTCATCAGATTGATGTTGGGTAATTGTCTCGTAACATGCGGCGCCGATAAACCAGTTTTTACGTTTGTGTTTTGGGCGGTAGGGGCTGGGACAAATCCATTGAATGGTTCCCACCCACTGTTTAGCTAAGGATCTTTCTAGTTCACCATTAAGAGCAAGCAGTACTGAGTGGAGTCCATGTTTTGACTGTTCTTGCTCCAATATGTCTATTTCAACCTGAATCTCTATGGCTTCGTGTTGCAGGCGTTCCAGTGCTTTTGCTACGGCCAGACAGCATTCAGCCGGCCCGTAAGCCGCTGATAATTGTAAAAGCAGCATTATTTTTTCTCCGTTTTTACTTTATAGGTGACCACTGGTTTGAAACGGGCTATTGGCCGGATTAATTCAGCCTGTACCATGGCAGTAATGACGCTATCGATGGATTTATAGGCCTGCGGTGCTTCTTCATAGATAAGTTCACGGTCGGCACAAATTACACGGCTGCCATGGACAGTACGGCTTAGCTGTTCGACGGTATAGCGTTGGGATAGTCTGCCTTTGCAGGCTGAGCGCTGCCATTTGCGTCCTGCGCCATGTGCGAGGGAGTAAAGGGCGATTGGGGTATCCAATGGTTGCACCAGATAGCTGTAATCGCCGCGCGAACCCGGTATCACCACTAGTCCTTGGGTAGCAGGTGCTGCACCTTTACGGTGCAGCCACCCGCTTTCGCCATGGATGCAGGTCGCTTCGATAAAGTTATGGCAGATGTCTGCTAGTTTTTGCCCTTGTGCACGCAGATTAGTCAGTATGCGGCGGGCAATCAGCTCCCGATTTTGCCGTGCATAGGCCAGTGCCTGATTGTGCTGTGTCAGATAGGATTTACCGGCTTCACTATCTGCGATTAAGCCCTGATGACCATACTGACGGATGTGTTTATCCAGAATCGCGCCACCGAGTCCGCGGGAACCACTGTGTACCATTAGTTGCAGGTGCTGCTTATTTAAACCGATTTGTTCGGCGATTTCCGCTACATAAATGGTATCCAACATTTGTAATTCGGCAAAATGATTGCCTCCACCTATGGTGCCGGATGCATAGTTATGCTGTTGTAGCGGCTGTATATCTGGCCAGAGGCTGATACATTCCGATGCATTCAGTGGCTGATCGAGATTGCCCAGTTGTTTGATTAGTTTGGCCTGATTTATGGCATGGGTTTTAAGTGATGTTTGCCATAATGACATGCCGCAGCCAATGTCGCCGCCAATCAGTGCTGGATAAATAAGTTGTGTAGTAAAAAAAGCTGCGCCAACGGGATAGCCGCGGCCGGGATGAATATCCGGCATGGCTGCTGCATAGCTGATGTCGGGTAATGTTGCTGTTGTGTGCAGCTGCTGGATAGCTTCGCCTTCTAACCACAGTTCGGGGGTGGTAATTAGGATGATGCCAGCAGTTGGCTGCTGAATAGAATTGCCCATTCTGATCCATTCCAATTTATTTTATTTAAATAATAAACAGGCGTTGTCATCCTTGTTCATTGTGTATGAACAGGTATAACGTGCTGTAAAGAAATTGGCAGGCCGAAGCCAAGGATCAGGAGGTGATTAGCCCTGGGTTGACCTGCAAAGGATAGGTAGTACAAACATAATGATTCCTTTCCGTTGCAATATAAATAATTTGATGTGTGCGGTACTTTAAATCAGCTTCTACTGGCCGTCAAATATTCAGTTGTTTTTTTCGGGTCGGCTGGTGCGTTGTGGCTGTTTCACCACTTTTAGGCTGTTTCGGCACGCTTGTTGGCCTTAGTTTAAGTTTAAAAAATAATAAACAAATTGTTCATCAATCTGATAGCCAGCCTGTTCATATAGGGCTCTTGCCTTGTGGTTGTCGTTGGCGGTACACAATGAAATACCACTGTAGCCATTATCACGTGCAAATTGTGTGACGTATTGCATCAGTTGTGTGGCAATCCCTTTTTGTCGGTGGTTTTCAGGGACATATAGGTCATTGAGTATGATTGTGGGCGATACGGATAATGAAGAAAAGGAGAAATATAGCTGTACAAACCCGCAAGCTTGTTGTTGATCATAGGCAATGAAGATAACGGAATCCTGCTTTTCCAGTCTTTCTTGAATAAAATTTCTGCTTGCTGTCTGTTTGTCCGTCAGGCCATAGAACTGCCGATAGCTGGCAAAAAGCATGATGGCATCATCAAGCTGTTCTGATGTTGCTCGGATGATTGTAATTTGATTTAACATTATTAAATTTTTCTACAAATGTGATTTAGGGGACACATATTTTACAATAATTACCCGTGCGTTAGTTTCAATTGGTAATCATGTTTCCTGCATAAGCCGCAGTGCCTGCTCTGGACTAAAGCCACCTGAGCCGGCACCAATCAGAGGAAAGGCGACTGAAGTATCATTGCGGGTATTGACTAGGTGCATGGCAGAAATAACTGAAGTACGAATTGAATAGGCACTGGTACGCCAGAACATGTTGATACCGGCTACGTGGATAATGGCTTGATAAGGCAATTTACCGGCATTGGTTACCACTGCGGAACCTAATTTAAGTGCACCTATTCGGCCAAGTTCGCGAAAAGGAGCATAGCCAGCTTTTTTCTTGATGGCATCGGATACTCCCCTGCGGCAACAGTAACCACCAATGAATAATATGGCGATTCCATGTGTTGACGATGACTTCGAGCGGTTGTTCAAGTAAATTTTCCAGAATAATTTCAAGCTGCATGATGAATTTGCACTTTAAATTCTGTAAATTTTGCAGCAGCATTTTATGCTGGCTGTATCGTTTTACGGTCAATCATGTTTTTTTATCAGCAATGGGCATATTTTACCTGTCAGTTTGACAGGCTTGTGTTTAGAATAGCTCTCTTATGTCAATCACATAATAATGCTGCTTGCTAAGCAAAACATCGGCTATTGTAAAAGAATAACGGCAAACCAGAATAAAAAATCATGACAATTCAACAATAGGCAATATGGCACCATTCTGATTTGTTCACTTAAATTTAGCTGATTACAGAAATAATATTGATTTAAATAATAAAATAATTGATAAAAATCACTACAAAACAGTTAAACGGCATAGTCCTAATGATGGTATTGCACAATGATAAAAAATACGTAAAGAAGAAAAGTTGGTGGTAATGAGTATTTTGACGGATGTCAATAATAATAATATTAAATCGGAAAAGGGAAATTTAATGATAAAGAGAAAAAATATTTTACAACTGATTCTATCAAGCTTTAATCATTCCAATACTTGAAAATTTCCCCATTGATTTAGATTTATCTACCAATAAAAAATTTAAATCGGCGGAAAATATGTTGACAACGCAAATAAAATTAATCAAGATGCACCTGATTTTTTTGAAGAATTTTCAAACTATTAGTTGAAGCTGAAGATATTAATGGGAATTCAATTAACAGTGAATACAGATTGGGTTACTTTACCGTTTTTCCATTAGGAGCTAATAGTCATGATGATATTCATGGGAAAACTGCATTTGAAATTACAGTTGATTTTGCAGGAGTAAGAAGAAAAATTTTCAAAAAAATTTAATTTTATTTCCTTTAAGACATTTTGTACCATGAACCACGAAGGATTGCATGGATTTAATGTGAAGCATACGCATAGAAATAGCTCTCCTTTAGACGAAAATGTTTTTCCAAATACTGATTAGGATAAATCACATTGAGCCAATAAGGTTATGCGGTACAGAGATATAGCGTACAGTATGTGGCATTGGCAATGGCATATAATTAACCCTAATATACCGGACACGGAAAAATGAAAAAATTGATTGTAGTAGGTTTATTAGTTTTACTAAACAGTTGCAGTAGTCAAATAATAAAAAATAATTTAAACGAAAATACAAAGGAATATTTCGACATAAATAAATATAAAGATTGGGAAATAGATACAAAATATTCACCGACAGGAAAAGATAAATATTTAAAAAAAGGAGAGGAACGAATAAGTATTGAATATTTTAATGATGCAGTACAAATAGAATTAAATAATATTAATTCACCTTATTATAAATTTAATAAATTCTCACTTAAAACCAATCGTTTATTATTAACTGGAACAGAATTTTATAAAATCAACATAGGAATTTGGGAAAGTTATAATGAAACGGGGCAATTAATCAAGAAAATAGATTATGACAAGCCGTATCAATTTTCGATAGAAGATTTAATAAAAAAAATGAAGAACGAATATGATATAGACTTATTGGATGTTGAACGTGTTAGTTATGTTTCAAGATATGAAGAAAAAAAAGATGTAAATCTTCCTTTATATGAAATTTGCTATAAATATAACTCACTGAATAATAACAAAGTTGAGTATTATCTCATTAACGGAACCACCGGAGAAACACTATTTACTATCAAACGTTATTTGGGAGATAAACAAGGGAGCCTACTGGATAATTATTTAGATAGTTTAAAAAGTGAAAAACAAAAATAGTTGCGGTTTTACGCACCTATGACGGCAAAACTACACAGAAGAACAGTGGATAATCAAGGAAGAGGAAGAACTATGGAATCAATACACTCAAAATCAGAATTTAACAACCGCTATAGATATTGAAAAAAAGAGAAACAAAAAAGGAAGAGGCTTTTTCTTACATACCAGAAAAGAAACAGATTAATGAATATTTCTAAGTATTATTAAATACAGTATGATTAAGCGGTTAAATTCAGCTTAAACCAAATAATAAAAAACGAAAGTAAAAAACATGTATTAATGGAGCATATCATAACAGAGAATGCCGTAATACAATGAAATAAGGGCACGACCCAATTCCAATGATTCGTAATAAGTCAGATATTTTTCTCCATTAACAATAAGCTCGCCGCCACAGAAAAAGATAAACAACCCATACAAAACATAAAACCATTGTGAAAGTGCAAATTAAACCAACTAAAGGTGGATATTTGTCTTGTATGCCTAGCCCTAAGTGTTGGAAACAAACAGCTAACAAAAATAAAATTAATCTAGCTTTATTATTACTAAACACATCCATCTGCACCTGTTTAGGTATAATAGTTACTCAATATCTTTAATGCTTGCTTTGTATGCAGTTCAATATTTTGGAAGCCGGCAAAGGAATTGCATAAGCTCAATTTACATTAACATCATTACTAAGATGCTTGCGGCATTTTGTATCCTATTGTTATACATCAACCTATCAGGTAAAGGATCACTGGCACCTATTTCGGCTATAGATCAGGTGGGTAATGTCGTCCTTGGCGCGATTATTGGTGGACCTTTATACAATCCGTCCATCAGTTTTCTACTATTGATGATTGCAACAACATTTTGGGCGGGATTATTATTGTTAGTTCGTTATTTAACTTTTCAGCGCACCTTTGCCAAAGACTTTGTCGATGGAAGGTCGATAAGATTAAGGCAAAATGGTATCTTGCTGACGCAAAATTTTCGCAAAGCAAGATTATCCATCCGGGATTTTATATTGTAATAAATGTGAAATAAGGAAGACGAGTATGGCTCAGTTTTTTGCTATTCATCCTGACAATCCGCAGGAACGATTGATTGTGCAGGCTGCGGATATCATACGCCATGGTGGTGTGGTTGTTTATCCAACTGATTCCTGTTATGCGTTGGGCTGTCAACTAGGTAATAAGGAGGCAATGGAACGGATTCTGCGTATCCGCGGTATTGATCAGAAACACCATCTGACGTTGATGTGTCATGATCTGAGCCAGCTTGGTATTTACGCCAAAGTGGATAACAGTCAGTTCCGGTTGCTGAAATCTTCTACTCCGGGTAGTTATACTTTTATTTTGCAAGCCACTAAAGAGGTACCGGCGCGCACGCTGCATCCGAAACGCAAAACCATTGGCTTACGCGTACCGGATAATCGTATTGCGTTAGCTCTGTTACAGAATCTAGGCGAACCGATGTTGTCGTGCACACTGATGCTGCCGCATGAAGATGAACCATTAACCGACCCATATGAAATCCGTGATCAACTTGAGCATGCAGTAGATCTGGTGATTGATGGCGGTTGGTGTGGTACAGACCCGACGACGGTGGTGGATATGACAGATGGAATTGAACTGATACGCGCAGGTAAGGGAGACATCAGTTTGCTTGGATTATAAATGGCAAACTGGTACTATATCTGGTTCTGATGAAAAATTTGTAATCTTTAAAGGAAAGCACATTGGAGAATTTTGAAATCGGCTTAGTGTTTCTGGCGATTATACCCATTTTATCGGCGATTACGCTAACGTTGGTCGCGTCTGGCTATGTTGCACGATATTACGGTGATGACACTGCTGAAACGATGGGACGATTAACCCTCAATCCGCTCAAGCATATCGACCTGATTGGAACAATTATTTTGCCACTGATTATGTTTTTAATATCCAATGGTCAGTATATTTTTGGCTGGGGCAAGTCGATGCCGATTAATTCTCGTAAATTTCGAGATGTACGAATGGGCATACGCATGGTGGCAATATCTGGGCCGTTAACCAGTCTGTTAATGTGTCTAGCTTGGTCAATGATGTATGTTATCAGCTTTTGGATTCCAGAATATTTTCAGGAACCGTTAAGCATCATGTCCATGATGGGCATTAAATTTAATGCCGTTTTCTGTGTTTTAAATTTAATCCCTATTCCGCCACTAGATGGGGCACGTTTTATCGATACCTTTTTACCGGCACGTGCATCTATGCAATATCGTAAGCTGGAACCCTATGGAACTTGGATTATTTTGTTGCTGATGGCTACCGGTCTGCTCGCCTATTTCATTGAGCCGTTTCTTGAACTCATTTTGCGAATGTGCCAAGCTTTAATATCAATTTTTATGTAATGATGGCTGTTGCATCAGAGTTTTATACACAGCAAAAACCGCTTGCTCGACCTATTCGGCAGCGGTTTTTGCTATTTTTCCCCTTACCATTTATGCCGTTGCTACCCATTGCCCAAGAGTGACCCGATCCAATCCAGCCAAATCTGGCTGCGTTTGTATTTGTACAAAACCATTTTGGGCTAAGGTGTGGCGCACAGCTTGCCCCTGATCATAGCCATGTTCAAGCATTATCCAGCCTTGGTGACGCAGAAATGTGGATGCACCGGTTATGAGGGATGTCAACGCGCTCAAGCCATTGTCATGATCGGTCAGGGCGTGCTTGGGTTCAAAGCGCAGATCACCTTGCATTAAATGGGTGTCGTCCGCAGCAATATAAGGTGGATTAGAAACGATGATATCCACGCTGTGTGCTAATGGTTGTGGTTGAGCCTGATACCATGAACCCTGACCAAAAATTACCTTAGCCTGTAGGGCAATGGCGTTTTCTCTGGCCACAGTTAAGGCAGCCGCACTAATATCGGCAGCCCACACTTCGGCGTCGGGTCTTTCACAAGCTAGGGTGATCGCAATGGCACCACTACCGGTGCCTAAATCCCAGATACGACCTTGTGGTGGTAGACGTGTTAAGGCTGCTTCCACCAAGTGTTCTGTTTCTGGGCGAGGTATCAGAACTGCTTCTGACACGTTAAAACGCCGACCATAAAATTCTCTCCAGCCCAGCAAATAAGCCATTGGCTCACCAGCTAGTCTTCGGGCAGCTAGCTGATCCAAGAGATTTTGTTGCTGTATGGTAAGCTGACGCTGACCATGCGCGATGATGTCGGCATGACTAAGAGACAAAATGTGTTGCAGTAGTAGTCGCGCCTCCAGCCTATTCAAACCACTGCGTTGTAGCCAAAGACTGATCGTGGTTGGTTTTTCTTGGGTCATGATAAACATCCGTTGGCGCAGTTAGAGTAAAAACAGGGTAGCCAGACCGAGGAAAATAAAGAATCCGCCCGAATCGGTTACCGCGGTTATCAGAACGCTGCTGCCCAGTGCTGGATCACGCCCTGATTTTTGCATTAATACTGGAATTAATACGCCAACTGTGGCGGCAAGTAATAGATTTAAAGTCATGGCTGCCACCATCACTAAGCCTATGCCCAGGTTATGGTAAAGAAAATACGATAGCAAACCCATGACTGATCCCCAAATAAGACCATTGACTAGTGCAACGCCTTGCTCTTTGCGCAGTAATCGCCGAGCCTGACTGTTGCTGATTTGCCCAGAAGTCATGGCACGCACAATCATGGTGATGGTTTGATTGCCTGAGTTGCCACCTATACCCGCTACAATAGGCATCAACGTAGCTAGGGCAACAATTTTTTCGATGGAATGTTCGAACATGCCGATCACGCGGCTGGCCAGAAAGGCAGTACACAGATTGACAGCCAGCCAAATCCAGCGGTTTTTAACTGAATCGATGATCGGGGCAAACAAATCTTCTTCTTCGCGTAAACCGGCCATATTCAACATATCGGCTTCGGATTCTTCACGGATAACATCCACCATTTCATCTACGGTAATGCGCCCGATCAGTTTGCGATTATCATCGACGACTGGCGCGGTCACTAAGTCATAGCGCTCAAATGCAGCCGCTGCTTCTTCGACATCGTCTTCAGGCCGAAAGGTAACCACGTCATCGGCCATCACTTGTGAAACCTCTGATTCTGGATCCGCTACCAACAAGCTACGGATCGGCAACACCCCTTTGAGCACATCCTGATCATCAACGACAAAAATTTTATCGGTGTGGTCGGGCAGGCGTTCAAACCGGCGTAAATACCGCAGTACAACTTCACAACTCACATCGGCACGGATACTGACCAGTTCGAAGTCCATTAAGGCACCCACCTGATCATCTTCGAACGACATTGCCGCCGCTATTTGTGCCCGCTCTTCTTCATCCCGGCTGCTGAGAGCTTCATACACCACCTGTTTTGGTAAATCGGGCGCCAGCTCGGCCAATTCGTCTGCATCCAGATCATCAACCGCAGCCAGCAACTCCTGCTGTTCCATGTTATCGATCAGGGTTTCACGCACTGGATCGGATACTTCCAGTAAGACTTCACCATCTTCGGTGGGTGTCGCCAGTTTCCACACCAGCATACGTTCTTCTAATGGTAAAGATTCTAGCAATGTCGCCATATCTGCGGGATGCAGATCGTGCAAGGTGGTCAGAAGTTCGGCCATGGCCTCTTCCTGCTCTGTTGTCTGCAGGAAAGACTGACTAGGTGAATGAATATATTCAGCAGCTGGCAATAATGTTGCCACCAATTCACAGATATGATCGGTATCTAGGTGTTGTCGTTCCAGCTCGCTAGCGTTGCTATGGCTATCCATTGTAATTGTGTCCTGACCATTTTTTGCACTAAAGGCAAGGTTATTGCTGCGCCTGCGAAGCGTATACTCCGAGGTAAGATAGGTTTTTAAAGATAAATTAAAGCCTGCTAAAGCAGGCTACAGTTATATTGTACACGGATTTTACGGGTGAACTGTGACTTTATGCCATAGAAGAGTCGGCAAATATTAATTCGTGGATAAAAGTCAGCAACGAAAACGCGAGTGAAATCGATGATTTTTTGGTTGACCATGCATTTTTAAATGCCAAATTTAACAGGAAGATAGCCAGTGTTAAAAGAAAACTTCAATGAATTGCTGTGTTTTTTTGCGGTAGCCAGAGAAAAGAGTTTTACCAAGGCCGCGGGAAAACTTGGCGTAACGCAATCTGCCCTGAGCCATTCCATCAAGGTATTGGAACAGAAATTGCAAACACGGCTTTTAATCCGCACGACACGCAGTGTTGCCGTGACAGATGTGGGCGCCCAGATCATTGCCAGACTGGAACCGCGCCTGAATGAATTGGAGCAGACCTTGCAATATCTGCTTGATCGTAACGGTGTGGTCAGCGGGCATATTCGCTTATCGGTTGGGGAACATGCGGCGTGTTATGTTTTGTGGCCTAAGCTGGAGTGTTTTCTCAAAACATACCCACAAATTAATCTGGAGTTGGTTATCGACAATCATTTTGTCGACATTGTGCGTCATGGCTTTGATGCTGGTGTCAGATTGGGAGAAAGTATTGAAAAGGATATGGTGGCGGTGCAAATCAGCGATGAAATGCGTATGGTTGTTGTGGCGACGCCGGCTTATTTTGCCAGTCATGGTCTGCCCACTCATCCAACAGAATTACAGCATCATCAATGCATTAATTTGCGCTTACCCAGTGCCGGTGGCATATATCAATGGGAATTTGAACAGGCAGGAAAATTATTCCGTGTTAAGTTAGGTGGACAACTGATTCTAAACCATATAGGACTGCGTAAGAATGCGGTATTGGCGGGATTGGGTATTAGCTGCTTTCCTGAAGACATGGTGGCACCAGAGCTGGCATCCGGCAAGCTGGTGAGCGTGCTTGAGCAATGGAGTCCATCTTTTCCGGGTTATTATTTATATTACCCTAGCAGAAAACAGCATACGCAGGCGTTTCGGTTGCTGCTATCGGCACTGCGTATGCCATTTTAATTAAAGCAATCTCTAGCGACCAACTCGTGCTTGTAATTCAGCAGGATAGCGCTCACCGACAATTTGCACTTGTGCCAGTGCCTGATTCATTTCGCTGATGTCCGTCGGTGTCAGTTTGAGAGTGGTTGCAGCCAGATTCTCTTTCAGACGATGCAATTTGGTGGTCGCAGGAATCGGAACGATCCACGGTTTTTGCCCCAATAGCCAGGCCAGAGAAATTTGTGCAGCAGTGGCCTGATATTTGGCAGCTAATGATTGCAACAACTGAGCTAAACTCTGATTTGCCTTCAAGGCAGCCGGTGCAAAGCGTGGCACCTGACGTCTGAAATCATTTTCGGCAAAGGTAGTATTGGCATCAATACTTCCGGTGAGAAAGCCTTTTCCCAGTGGACTAAACGCCACCAGCCCAATTCCGAGCTCTTGCAATAAGGGCAGGATTTTTTCTTCAGGTTCGCGCCACCACATCGAATACTCGCTTTGGACGGCAGCCAAAGGTTGGACGGCATGAGCACGCCGGATGGTATCGGCACCGGCTTCAGACAAGCCAAAATAGCGCACTTTTCCTGCATTGATGAGCTCCTTAACTGTTCCAGCTACATCTTCAATCGGAACTTGCGGATCTACCCGATGCTGATAAAGTAAATCAATCACATCAGTTTGTAATCGGCGTAAGGAGCCGTCAACAGCCTGACGAATATGTTCCGGTCGACTATTTAAAATTTGCTGGTTATTCTCATTAATCGAAATCCCAAATTTGGTGGCGATCACGACTTGATGACGATATGGCTTGAGCGCTGTCCCTACTAATTCCTCATTCAAATAGGGTCCATAAACTTCTGCGGTATCGAACATGGTCACCCCTTGTGCAACCGCTGAGCGTATTAATTCAATGCCTTGTTCAGCATTGATCGGCGGTCCATATCCGTAGCTTAAGCTCATGCACCCCATACCTAAAGCTGAAACAGCTAAGCCACTTTTGCCTAAATAACGCTTTTGCATACAAAATCTCCTGTACTGTGTGCTGCTAGCGAACAATAAATTTGCCTTTACAGCATACTGCTTGTTTGGTCAGAGATTAAGTACCGCCGTTTACGAGGGTTTATGAATGCTATTCATCAATAATTAAATCTTAGGCTATGCATTCGTAGACAATTTATCAATTTACCAGTATTACATTGGGCATTTTATTACAATCATTTTGATCGCTTCTTAGGGACCCCACTGTGACATAAAAGGGTTATAACTATAGACAGTTAAAGTTGGCTGCTCAGCAAAGACGGCGCCGGTAAAGCACAATAAAGGAAAACAATAGACAATAATTGACTGTGACGAAACATTTTGTCTCCAAAATAGTAAGTAAAAGACAAAAGGTTTGGGCAGATATCATAACTCAAATCCCTCCGCTGGCATGATCCAGTTCAGGTTCGACGAGTTATGTTAGCAGGTTAACATTCTCAGCCCAACTCGGCACCCCGTTGAGAACAATATTAGCTTAGAGGGTGAAGGTTTAATTGTAAATAGTTACCCTTCACTGTGACAAATAAACTCTTTCTTTCTTGGAAGAGACTAACTTAAATTGCCCTTGATTAATCTGATATATGTCTTCCTTATATTCTAACCACTTAGGGGCATTTTTATGTGACTCTGCATCAGGATATTCAACACAGTAAGGCACAGACATTTTTATGTTTATTGTTAAATCCTCATTGACCGAAAATTTAATATTACTGTCATATTTATAGTCATATCCACTATCTAAAAGCAAAGCATCAATCAATTTACCTTGTTCATCGTAACTATTTATTTGAACATTTGCTACTTCTGTATCAGTACGACCAGAAGGATTACCATTATAAATTATCACTTTGTAAAGATAATTATCCTGCACAAAGCCACCTACTACGTAGTAGCGGATATCTTGTGTAAATCGATCAAATAATAGATCAAATCTATAATCCCCATTTTTAATCGGAAAATCGATTTCTTGCTTATTTAAGGGTTGAGTAAGTTTTGAATACTCGTCCGAAAGGATAGTGTAACCATCACTTTGCTTATAGTATTTTTTAAATTGTGAAGAAGTTATGGGGAGTTTTAGGTTTGGCACATTGTCAGGTGCTTGAGCCAAGGCTAAAGCAGAAAAAAATAAAAATATATTGACAATTACACCCCATTTAACAAATTTTTGGAACATTTATCACTCTTTCTATTTAGGCAATTTATTTTGAACATACAGTAACCTATGTCACTCTAATTTACCATAATTTTATTTTATATAAACACGCTGTATTTACTTGTCCTTAACTAATCCCACAGTGACAATTTATCAATTTACCAGTATTTCATTGGGCATTTTATTCCAATCAATTAGGTTTAGTGTGAATATTCAACAATTATTAATGCAACGCATTTCACAGGCAATGATTATGGCAGGCGCCGATAAAAACAGCGACGCGCTAATCAAACAATCTGCTAAAGCACAATTTGGTGATTATCAAGCTAGTGGCATTAGATATAAAAAAACACCAGACTGTGTCAGACTGGTGATTGTATGCAGATACCGTTAGGCCCAGTATTTCTTTTTCGACGTCTTTCCTATACCAGGATTGAAACTATTGGTAGGATCTAGCTGTCGATAAAATTTGGTCAAAGCTGGTTTGGCATGGTACAGATGACCAACATTGTGTTCGGCTGGATATTGTGCACCTCTTTGATCCAATATAGCCAACATTTCATCTTCCACTTGGCTGCAATTGGTGCCTTTTTTAGCAATGTAATCCTGATGGAAAACATGGCAGAAAAAATGTCCATAATACATTTTATGGATAAAGTGCTGATTGATGCTTTCTGGCAAGTGTTCAAACCACTCACTGTCATTCCGGCGCAACGCCACATCCAGTGCAACAATATTTTCTACTTGATCGCTGTGTGCATTGCGATAAGTGGTTGCCGCTCCGGCAGCAGCAAACCGGTGAAGCATGGCGGCTTCGGCCTCTTTTTCATCACAACGGAAAAAATTGCCTTGTTTTTGCTGAAAATAGTCTTTTAAAAACGCCTCTGCTTCAGCAATCCCATCATCAGCCATTTTTAAAATCAAATGGTGTTCATAACGGTCGCGGTAATCACGAATGGACTGTGGTAAATGCTGTGGTAGCAATCTAGACACAAACACCGCAAAGCGGTCAGAGAAATTTTTTGGGAAAAAGGGGATTTTGGCGGTGGTACGATCAACAAAATTTTTGAAAGCAAATAACCGCGGCATGGCATCGGTACCAAATTTTTGAATGGCAATAAAAATATCTTTACCATACACCGCTGCAATATCGAAGGCTTCTCGATGCATATATTCACCCGATACAGGCAGATTTTTAAAGGTGCTCAATATATGCCGGCGGATATCATCCAACTCATGAGTATCATTGGTCCCTATGTAGAATACAGCTGAGGTTTTTTCAAGAGGAAAAGTGTCCAAACGCACAGCAAAAACCATTAACCGACCAGCACTGCCCGATGCTTCATAATGGCGCGCTGGGTCCGCATTGAAGCGGGCTGGTGTATCTGCATCAATTTCACGCACATGATCACGATAGCTGTGATCGTGCCCCAAACCGGCATCGCGGGTGATGTCTTTATCAGTATATTGACCATTTTGCAGATTATTAAGAATGGCTTCGGGCGTATCGCCCAATTCTATTCCCAAGTGGTTGACCAGATGCAGCTGATTGTGTTCGTCTAACTGGGCAAATACCGCCATTTGTGTATAAGCTGGACCACGCTGGATCAATGCTCCACCAGAATTATTACACACCCCGCCCATGACCGACGCCCCGATGCAGGATGAGCCGATCACGGAATGTGGACCACGATTATATTTTTTCAGTTCTTTTTCTAAGCGAAATAAGGTGCTGCCAGGCAGACAGACCACCTGCTCTCCATTGGCAATCACTTTGATCCCGTCTAACCGGCGCGTACTGACAATAACGATAGGGCGGTCGTAATCATTACCATCAGGTGTTGATCCGCCCGTCAAGCCGGTATTGGCAGATTGGGTGATCACAATAACATCAGCAGCAACACAGGCCTGCAATACCTGCCATTGTTCAACTAAACTACCCGGTAATACAACGGCAAGGGCATCACCCACACCAAAACGGATTCCCTGACGATAAGGCAAGGTATGCGCCGGATCTGTCAGAGTGTGTTGCTGTCCGACGATATTTTGTAACTGTTGGATCAATTCTGATCGATTGTTCGTATCCATCAATCATTCCTCCTTCTGAATGGTTAACATGTTATTTTGATTAACACTAACTATTCTAGAACGATTAGATGTTAACGAAAAGAGCTTTTATATCGTGTCGTGATTCACATTTCTGGAATAAATCCACCACTTTGCCGCTGCCACAGCATGGCGTACACCCCATTTTTGGCCAATAGCTCACTATGCGTGCCCTGCTCAACAATCCGTCCTTGATCCATAACAATCAGTCGATCCATCGCAGCAATAGTAGACAGACGGTGTGCTATCGCTACCACAGTTTTTCCTTGCATCAGCTGAGTTAGATTTTCTTGAATGGCTGCTTCCACTTCAGAATCTAACGCGCTGGTGGCTTCATCAAGTAATAATATTGGCGCATCTTTCAGAATAACCCGTGCAATAGCAATACGTTGCCGTTGCCCGCCAGATAATTTCACTCCGCGCTCACCGACATGAGCGTCATAGCCATGACGGTCTTTAGCATCGCTCAAAGTAGGAATAAAATCAGCTGCTGCCGCTTTTTCCGCTGCCTGTTGCATTTCTTGTTCGGTAGCATCAGGTCGACCATAGATAATGTTATCGCGTACCGAACGATGCAATAAAGAAGTATCCTGAGTCACCAGCCCAAGTGCAGCGCGCAAACTTTCCTGAGTGACATCACGAATATCCTGTCCGTCAATCAAAATCCGGCCACCTTGCACATCATAAAAACGCAACAACAAATTGGTTAATGTGGTTTTGCCCGCTCCACTGCGTCCGACCAAACCCACCTTTTCCCCTGCACGGATATGCAGATTAAAATCAGTTAACAATGGCTTATCAGCGCTATATGCAAAATTAACATGTTCAAAATCAATCGCACCATGTACAACCTTTAACGGCAGTGCATTCGGTTTATCCTGAATAGTATGCGGACGCGACAGAATATTCATGCCATCTTCCACTGTACCGATATTTTCAAACAGGCGTGCACTTTCCCACATGACCCAACGCGATAAACCATTAATGCGCGAAGCCATGGCTGTTGCCGTGGCGATTGCCCCCACTCCAACCTGTCCTTGTATCCATAACCAGATTCCCAGTCCGGCCGAGCTGACCACCAACAAAATATTAATTGCGGTACTCAAACTGTCGAGCAAAGTGGCCAAACGCATCTGCGCATTAACCGTGACCAAAAATTCCTGCATTGAAGCTTTAGCGTAGGCTGCCTCGCGCGAGCTATGTGAAAAAAGTTTGACTGTGGCAATATTAGTATAAGCATCAGTAATACGACCGGTCATCAGACTGCGAGCATCTGCCTGCCGTTGAGCGGTACGGGATAGTTGTGGAATCAAAAATTTTAATACCAAAACAAACAGCACGATCCACATAATAAATGGCAGCAGCAGCCAGCTATCCATACCAGCCAGAATCACGCCACTGGTCACAAAATACACCAGCACATACACCATCATATTCGCGACCGACATAACCGTATCGCGTACAGCCAGAGCAGTCTGCATCACCTTGGCTGACACCCGTCCGGCAAATTCATCCTGATAAAAGCCCATACTCTGACCGAGCATCAGCCGGTGAAAGTTCCAGCGCAAACGCATCGGGAAAGCGCCCTGCAAAGTCTGAAACTGCACGTTAGAAGACAAAAACGACCAGAAAATACTGAAAATCATCACTGCGGCCATTAAAAGCAATTCATGCCCTTTATCCGGCCATAATTGTGCAGGCGAATAAGTACCAAGCCAGTCAACAACTGAGCCCAGAAAACGGAAAACCAGAGCTTCCAGAATACCGGTTCCGACTGTCATGATTACCATCAATAACAACCAGCCTCGGGTACCGTCTAAACAACTCCAGATAAACGGCAACACCCCTTTTTTTGGTGGTTGTGGCAATGCTTCCGGATAAGCATCTATACGGCTTTCAAACCAGGAAAAAAAACGGTCAAGAAACATAACTTAAACTTTCTCGTAGGTCACACAGGTACTTAGGCAGCCAATATGCCTGATACAAGAATATGATAAAAGGAATCATTATACAACTTCTGACAAGTAAAACAGTTCGGACACGAGAATGTGATAAAATAAGCGCGGTACATCAGCATACCAGACAGTCGCTGTGCACTGCTTCAGTACATAGAGGAAAGTCCGGGCTCCACAGAGCAGAATGCCGGCTAACGGCCGGGCGCCGTGAGGCGACGGAAAGTGGCGCAGAAAGCATGACCGCCGATGGCTGTGATTACACAGCACAGGTAAGGGTGAAATGGTGCGGTAAGAGCGCACCGTACCGTTGGTAACAACGCGTAGCAGGCTAAACCCCATTCGGAGCAAGACCAAACAGGATGCCTTGAAGCTGCTCGCCGAGCATCCGGGTAGGTTGCTTGAGCGCTATAGTAATGTAGCGCCCAGATGAATGACTGTCCAAGACAGAACCCGGCTTATCGGTTGCCTGATGTACCTTTCCTGCATTTAATCTAGCCGCTCATTCAAGTTTTGCACAATAACAGGCACTTATCCAGACATTTGATTATTTGATGTCAACAGCTATTCTGTCACCGTATTGTCACCAACCATCAATAGAGATCTTTATCTGTGTCAATATCCCTGCTCAGTATATTGACATACGCCTGGGCTGCCGGAACAGTTGGCGCTTATTGAAATCAATCAGTCATGCCCTGTGTGGGGATACGATTGCAACAATTTGGCTCGCGCAGTTACCTCTGCCATGATTTGACGAGAATAAACCACTCTGCATCTAGTGATAATAAAAACTCAATCTCTCTCGACGGCAAAAGGTGTAGTACATTAGGTCATCGTTTGCCAATATTCGTAAAATAGTTTAAATTTAGAATAACTTATCTATCCCCTCAAAAACAGCATACTATAAGGTGTAATCGATAATGTGGCCAACTCCGATTCGAAGCATAAAAAACATGGCAGTATACCTACTTTTGGTTTTGCCATTCTTCAGCTACGCTAATTGCAGTAAACTGATTAACGATTTAACACTTAAATATCATCCTAATGTTTCTGATAAAGATTTTAGCTTCGAAGATTGTAAGGTTTGGCCTGAAGATCCATCTAAAACTATTGTGGTACTGGCAATCAGCAAAGACCAGGATATTAATTATGCCGGTTTTGATTTAGATGTTATTTTAGTCAATAATAAGAATAACAAAGTCATTGCACGCAACTTTGAAAAAAAAGCCATCACCAGTGATGCCATCAATTTTACTGGGTTAAGTATCGATACGGCACGCTATTATCCTACTGCTCAGTCAAGAGCTTTCGGCATCCGTCTAAACCGCTCAAACAATTCGGGGTATTTTCCCTACGAAGAACAGAATCTTAACTTATATCATTTCCACAATAATAAACTCACCCGCATCCTCTCCATGCTGAAGGTATATCTTTCTGGCGGGGAAGCGAATGATGGATGCATAGGTGAATTCAATAAAATAGAGAGTATCTTATCCATGAGTGCAAAAAAAACTAACGATTTTGCCGATATTAATGTGACAGATAAACGAACTAAAATCAAAATCATCAACTCTGAAATACCAAATGAGTGTGAAGATAAAATAATTAAACTCAAACCAAGAAAATTTACTTTGCGTTACAATGGTCAAAAATATGTGATTCCTAAAATTAACGATAGATAAAGTTATATTGATGCCATGCCAGTCATGCCCTGTGTGGGGATACGATTGCAACAATTTGGCTCGCGCAGTCACCTCTGTCATGATTTGATGAGAATAAACCACTTTTCATCGAGTGATAATAAAAACTCACTCTCTCGACAGCAAAAGGTGTAGTACATTAGGTCATCGTTTGCCAATATTCGTAAAATAGTTTAAATTTATAATAACTTATCTATCCTAATCTATATCCCCTCAAAAACAGCATACAGTAAGGCTTGAGCAATGATGTGGCCAACTCAGATTCGAAGCATAAAAAAACATGGCCGTATACTTTAGAAAAGCATTTTTAAAATTACAAGGATAAAACAATGAGTAGTACAAATGAATACTATCAATTTTCCAATAAATTTAATCTTGGTTCAACTATCTTGTTGACTTTGATTGGTATTTTTGTGGCTATTATACTCGGCGTAGTATATGCCATAATTTCTCATTTTTCTCCATTAATTCTTATTGATATCGGTCTTCTTGTGGGGATGTATTCTTTGATAGTCGTACTGCAAACTCATTTATCTCAAATAGCGAAGATCCGTAACGTTAAAATCAATATTTTAATGACTTTTTTAATCTGTTTGTTTGCCTATTATTCAAATTTGGTTACGTTCGAAGTTTTATTATTCGACACTAACTATCTGTCAAATTGGATTTCACTATTTTTATCGCCTATTGATACCATAACTATATTAATAAATGAAATTATACCTTATCGTGAAATCACCATTACAAAAGGTAGCTCAGAAGGTTCAATTTCAGGGTTGGGATTAGCTGGCGTTTATCTGGTTGAATTCATAGGCTTTCTTTGCCCAATTTTAGCGGCTTTATCTATAGAAGACGCCTTTTGTGAAGATTGCCAAACTTGGTACAAAAAATATTTTTTCTATTCTTTGTCCAATGAAGAATTAGAAAACAATATACATAGTAGCCGTGTAGGTAGTTATGCCGATGCATTAGCCAATGTAGAACTTCAAAAAGATATTCGGGATTTGCTCGTTCAAAAGACTGACGATCAAATGCCTATGCTAAATTATGAATACTGCCAATGTCCAAAATGTCAACATAAAAGTATTTTAACCATTACAAAAAAAATGTTAAAACAAACGAAAAAAGGGCCTGAAGTTGAAGATGTGAGTGATGGAATACTTGTCAATCAAGCTTATATTGACAATCAAACAGATCAGCTATTTTCAACAAAAATCTAGCATATAAACAATTAATTATTCTCTTTTAAATCAGGTACTCTCAAGAGTACCTGAAAACCATTATTTTAAAATAAAGTCTACTTTCTTTTGGATTTTCCATTTTTCAGCTACGCTGATTGCTGTAAATTGATAAAAGATTTAACACTTAAGTATCTATGTTAAAACTTCTTTGATGATCGTTACTATATCGTCGTTTTTAACTCAGATAAAATTCATAGAACAGAAGTACTAATAGACAGAACCAATGGGGAAATAGTTAAATCAGAAACACTTACATTCTCAGAATTTAGAATGAGAACATTAAAATATAAAGAAGAATATAGAAAAAAAATCAGTAGCCAAAGATAAAGATACTTCTCCTATTTATAAAACCTACAAGGGCAAAAACGATTATTTATTTAAGCAACAATATATGAGCTATTTTAATTATCACGCCAAAGCCAAGCAGCTAATCAAAGATGGTTTTCTCATTCGCTACGAATTTGTAGACAACTGGAACGGCATTAAACCGGCATTGGTATTGTATTTCACCAATTCCAAGCCGATGCCGATCCGAGAATATCGCTGGGAGGAGTATTTACCTTTGCTGCCATCTTTAGATTAAAATCATTGTGCCAACCTGATCTCGCTACCAATGAGTGTGAATCATTTTGTTGTCTACAACATTTATTACTCATATCAGCTCAACTGTAACCATTTTGGTGCAAAGATAATCATCTATACAGGATATAAGAGAATTGCAAGGATTGGGTAAATCAAATAACAAACTAAAAGAAAAGTTTTAATTGCATTAGGTTTCGTCACTTCTCCAAAACTAATGGAAGATATTTATTCCTTTTTCATCTACCAGAAAACTCTGACGCATTAGCGGTAATAATAAAAAAATATTTAACTGAATAATATTTTGAGAACAAGATAAACAAAAAGGTGGCTAGCTCGGATCAGATCAAAATGGGCCACCTTTCGATTGCAACAGCAGTCAATATTCAGCTGGGTTTCTTACTTCTTCAATATTGTCTTCTGTCCCCATCATCAAACTGAGATTCACGATTACTTGGGCGCATAATCTGCACCAAAATATTGCTGGCTGATTTTAGCCAATTTACCATTTTGGATAATTTTCTTGATTCCCTGATTGATGTCCTGCGTCAGCTCAGCACCCTGATTGCCTTTACTGACCAGCAAATAACTGTATGGCGAGCCAATACGATCATTATCTTCCTTACTTAATTCAATCACCTTGAGTTTCAACTGATATTGCTTGATAAATTGTTCCAGCATCGCCCGATCTATAAGCTGAAAATCATATTTGCCATTGGCGACATTTTGCAGCACTGGCAGCAGATCGGCTTCACTGTATTGAATATTAACTGGATTATCCTGATTACTTTGATTGAAGTTTTCCAAAGCCGTGGTGTAATTCAATCCAGGTGGTGTTTCTGTGGATTTACCTTTTAAATCCTGAAAACTTTTGATACTCTGATCGTCCTCTCTCACCGCAATCACATATTGATTGACAAAAATCGGATCGGTATAAAAGTACTTTTCCTTACGCTGTTCATTCATGGCAAAATTATTGGCGCCAACCTGATAACGATCTGAGTCCAGTCCGGCCAATACTGAAGGAAATTCAGTGATTTCAAAACTAATACTGTACTGCGGCAATTCAGCAAAAATCGCTTTGGCCACATCGATATCATAGCCGCTCAATTCCCCCTGATTATTAACCGTCACAAATGGGCTGGGTGAACCAGAAGTGGCAATCACCACATGTTTTTTGCCATCCGTTTCAACCTGTTTTTGCTGTGCATCACAGCCACTAACCATTAATATTGCGCTCAACAACAATGTATATATGCGTCGGATATGCATGATTTCTCCTTAATTACATCTCATAATTTTTGCTTTGAACACCTAAATAAAACCCATTTCGCGCATGGCTGCATGGTGATCATCGCCATAAAGCACCAACCCCGTTTTCATTAAGCTAAATCCCAGCCGTTGATAAAATTGCACCGTTTGCGGATGGGTATAAAGAATGATATTGCAATGTTTTACCTGATCCACCAGCTTTTCAATAATCAGACGACCATATTGCTGTCCATGTAAATGTTCCGCCAGTGCCACATTATAAATAGCGGCCTGACACACGCCGTCTGACAGTGCCCGCCCAACGCCCACAACCTGTTTTTGCTGCAATAGAAAAACCACCGCATAACTGCGGCTAAACACCAGTTGCTGCGTTTCTGCATCTAAATCACTCAAGCCGTAAAACTGCAAAAGTTCTGCTACCTGCTGCCAATTAATATCCTGACAATGTTGCTGCACAATAATATCCATCTCTCACCTCCATTTTTAATGGTTATATCTGATAATCGGCAGCTGATAAGCCATGGTAGCGCGCTAAAAAAGCCTTGGTACGCTGATGTTTAGGATGAACAAATACCTCCTCAGGTGTGCCATCTTCAATAATTTGTCCTTGATCCAGAAACAGCACCCGCGTAGCAATCTCATACACAAAACTCATTTCATGCGAGACCAGAATCATGGTATTTCCGGCTATAGCGGCTTGCTTAATGGTGGCCAATACCTCGCCAACCAACTCTGGATCCAAGGCCGAGGTTGGCTCGTCTAACAGCAACACTTTTGGATCCATCGCTAAGGCTCTGGCAATGGCTACCCGCTGCTGTTGTCCGCCAGACAATTGTTTCGGATAATGCCCAACCCGATCTTCCAACCCGACCTGACGCAGTTTTGCCAAAGCAATCTCCTGCGCCTCTTGGTGCTGATATTTTTTCACCACCAGCAATCCTTCCATGACATTTTCCAATGCCGTTTTTTGCTGAAAAAGATTAAATTGCTGGAACACCATTGCTGATTGCTGGCGAAATTGCACCAGTTCATTCTTTTTCACTCGTCGCGCATCTATCTGCACCTGATTTATGCTGATCAACCCTTGCTGAGGTTGCTCCAGTAAGTTGAGACAGCGTAATAAGGTTGATTTTCCTGCTCCGGATGCACCAATAATTGCAACAATTTCATGTTGTTTAACCGAAAAATTCAGTTGCTTTAGTACTTGATGTTGCTGATAAGCAAGACTGAGGTCATGCACATGAATCATATAAGCTTACCTTTACGATAACTGGGTATCCCCGGGCTATCTGGAATCGCCATGCGCTTTTCCCAGTATCTAACGCCCAGTTCGATGATGACCGTTAGCAGCCAATAAATTAAAGCCAGTGATATATAAACTTCAAAATAGCGATAATTATTGCCAGCCAAAATTTTGCCTCTGGCGGTCATCTCGACAACTGAACAGACAAACGCCAGCGATGTACCTTTCAACAGACCGATCAGTGCATTGCCCAAATTCGGTAATGCCATTACAAAAGCTTCTGGAATCACAATGCGCCGTAATACTTGCGTATAAGTCATGCCCAGTGATTGCGCCGCCTCAATCTGTCCTTTACTCACTGATTGCAAAGCAGCGCGTAACGTTTCCGAATTGTAGGCAGCCTCGTTAAGCGAAAAAGCCACCAGCACAAACAGCAGCGACGGTATGGCGTTGATATTGAAACTGGTGTGGCAGAATTCATTCAGATAGCGCAACAATACCGGCACACCGTAATAACTCAGATAAAGCTGTACCAATAATGGCGTGCCCCTGACAAAGGAAACAAACAACGTAGTTAACTGATAGAGCACCGCAACACGATTGATCCTGATGATGGCCAGCACTAACCCCAGCATCACCCCCAACACCATCGCCAGTACAGTGATCAACAATGTCACCGGCAGATAAGCCAACAAGGCTGGGATTTGAGTAAAAATTAATTTGATATCAATGATATTTGCCATCTTGACCTACCTTGCTGTGACCGCCTCATAACTGAAACTGCTTATCGCGTTGATGGGCAGTCTGCCAGATACTGACATCAGGACCTAAAGGCAGAATGTCATAAGGATTATTGCCATGACTGCCTAACCAATAACCCTGTTTAATCGCCTGAAAATCAGTACTTTCCGCAAAGGCCGGCATCTGATAGAGCTCACGAGCATATGCCCATAAATTAGGAAAATCGGTTAGCCGGTTGCGATTGGTTTTAAAAACCGAATAGTAGGCAACATCAAACCGTGCCAAAGTGACATACAAGCGGATATCCGCATCAGTTAGCTGATCACCAAACAGATAACGCGAACGACTTAACCGCTCTTCGAGCTGGTCGAGCCGGTTAAATACCAGATGATAAGCATCTTCATATGCCTGCTGTGATTGCGCAAAGCCCGCTTTATAAACCCCATTATTCAGCTCATCAAACAAAACCTGATTAAATTGCCGAATATCCTCGCGTAAATGCTCTGGAAATAAATCTGGAGCTTGGGGTTTATGCAATGGTTTAAACACCGTTTCCCAGTAATAAGTCAGATTGAAATAATCATTATTCACCACCTTACCCTGCTTAATATCCACCACAGCCGGCACCGTAGCGCGTCCGCTATACTCTGGATCGGAGCGGGCATAAATTTCTGGCAGATAGCGGATACCTAATACCGGATCAACCCCATTCGGATCCAAGGAAAATTCCCAACCATTGGCCGTTCGCACCGGACTGGCTTGACCAATACTGATCACCTCCTCCAGCCCCAGCAATTTAATGGCAATCACCGAACGATGCGCCCATGGGCACACCGCTGACCACAACAATCGATATCGTCCTGCTTCTACAGGTAACATGCCAGCGTCATTACCAAATGGTGTCGTAAAATGATTCTGCTGCCGGTTAAATTTTCCATCTTCCCCAATTTCTTTAACGTCCTCAGACGTGACAATTTTGCCTATAGACATACCTTCATTCCTTCTTATTAGACTTATTAATTAATGAAACTAAACTTTTCTTAGCTCAATCTATCACTAATTATTTGGTTCATTAAATACCAAAAAAACATATTGATATAATTGCCACTTATATAATGTTTTGGTGTTTCAATAGCTTATGCAGAAGAAAATATAGATGAAGGTTTTGCTGAGCAAAAGTTGCAATGCAGAGAAAACGCAAAGACAGATTTTAGACAGACCATAGACAAAATAAAGACAAACTCAGGTAACAACTATCATGCAAATCAGATGATGCAGCGCGAGGGGTGCTTTAAACCATAAGCATGATTTGCACAAGATCATCAATAAATAATGTTATTTTACACAATGATTTACCTCTGCACTGCTTTTCATTCTTTACATTATTACCTCTTTTATGTCAGGCTTAGCCATTCGGTTATTTGCTCAACTTTTTTAATATGCACACCCGCCAATTTTTATCTTTATACGGTTCGATTTTTTTCTTGTTTTCTGGCTATGGTCTGTTTCTAAATTCCGCCGGGGTCAAGCTTACCCAGATGGGCGTCAATAATATCACCATCGGGATTTTGAATGCTGCTTTCTTTATTGGCGGTACCGTATCCGCCATCGTTTCTCACCGCATTATTTCCCGCGTCGGGCATATTCGCAGCTTCAGTGTATTTGGCTCACTCTTTGCCATGGCTGCCTTAGCGCACCTCATGGTCGAACAATTATGGATGTGGGGAATATTACGTGCTGTGCTGGGTTTCTGTCATTACAGCTTACTGATGGTAGTAGAAAGCTGGTTCACCGCGCGCAGTGTGCCACAAACCCGTGCCAAAATTTTGGCTATCTATGAAGTCATCTATTACGCGTCTTCTGCCACCAGCGTGCTGTTGCTCAGCTTGAACATGTCCAGTAACAACATCTTTACTCTGGCCGCCATTTTGGTCATCACCGCTACATTACCGGTTGGATTGACCAAAATGCAGCAACCGGATATTCCCAGCCGCGAACGCATCAGCCTCCCCCATGTCTTATCCATCCTGCCACTGGCATGGATGTCCTGCTTTATGGCCGGTATCTTCATCAACGGTTTCTTTACCATGGGCTCAGTATTTATGCTGCGTCTGGGGTATAGCCTGCCTAAAGTATCGCTATTTTTAGGTTCTGCCATGATAGGTGGCTTCACCATCCAGCTATTTATAGCTTGGCTATCTAATACCTTTGGTCGAGCCCGTACTATCTTCGGCTGCGCCACCGTAGCAGCAATTGCCGCTGTCACCGGCATGATTTTACTCATCGTCCTGCCGGATAATATTTGGGCACAATGTGTGATTGCACTGGCTATCGGCTGCAGCGGGTTCCCACTGTATGCACTTGGATTGGCGCGCGCCAATGATGTTTTACCAACCAATATGAATACTGTAGAAGTTAACCGCTGTCTGTTATTTGTGTATGGTCTTGGCTCACTGGTGGCACCACTAATCATGGGCTTATTGATGCAACTGTTTAATCATTACGGCTTTTACAGCGTTTATGCCATTATTGCCACCATTCTGGCGGTTTATGCGTTTATGCAGCCTTCGGTGCCGATCACCGAACGCAGCATCTATGTTCCCGTATCCGGCAATGTAGGTCCCATGACCGCAGAACTGGATCCGCGCAACAATGAAGAAACCGATAAACCTTTTGACGTCCACCGTGCAGAACAGCATATTCAGCACGCCCAACATGAGGCAGAAGTTGGCCCGCAGCACACCGATAAAACCGAAGAATAAGCACAGTTGTTTATACTGCTGCTACTGCAATGTTGTTTAAAACATGAGCAACATCGGTTCAGATAGCAAATGAAAATATGTCTGCCATGCATGTGATGCAGCATGCATGGCAGATTATCTGGCATCAATGACTCATATTCAGTGATTAGCCGATTAATCCGCACCAAGGTTTAAAAAACCAAACATGATAAAATAAACAATCAGTAATTGGTTCATCCTAAATACACCGTTACTGACCACGAATACCGTTTATCATCCATTGCATATGGGGAAACATTGATGATCGCTTTGATCCAACGCGTTAAACAAGCCAGCGTTACCGTAGACGAACAAATTATCGGACAGATTAATCATGGACTGCTCATTTTACTTGGAGTAGAACAAAGTGATGATGAACAGTCAGCCAAACGTTTGTGCGACAAAGTCCTTAACTATCGAATATTCAGTGACCATGCTGGAAAAATGAATTTGAATGTACAGCAAGCACAAGGTGAGGTGCTGGTGGTATCTCAATTTACTTTAGCCGCCGATACCAACAAAGGTACTCGCCCAAGCTTCAGTAAAGGCGCTAAACCAGAAGAAGCCAACAGACTATATGAATTTTTTGTAGATCAATGCCGGCAACAGATCCATACTGAGACCGGTCAATTCGCTGCGGAAATGCAAGTGGCATTAATCAACGATGGACCAGTTACTTTCTGGTTGCAAGCTTAATTATTAAGCAGCAATAAATATTGCATTAGCATAATAAAACCACATTAATCTCACTTTTTTTGTCCGACACAACAAACCTAGTACCGATTAATTGCGGTATGTTGTACGTATTAAAATTAAAATAAGACTCTTTTCTGCTCAACCCATCGTGTAGGTTGATTAACATTGCTCCATACCGTTGAATGGCATATGGGTCAGCAGATGCAGGTAATCAGTCACGATGGCGCCAATAATGACATGGCATAATCATGCTGCTTAAGATCACTTTATGCTGGCTTACACCCTAAATATTTCGGTGGCGGCCGTGTTTAACTATTTGAAAGCACCGTCAGATAAAATCAGTCTACAGTACCCTCTATAGCGGATGTTTGCATGAAACAATCATTGAACCTCTAGTCTAAAATACCGCCTAATCATCTATGTAAATAATACCGCGTTGATACTATGGTTTACATTTCAGCGCCGGCATGCAGCATCTTGCCTTAGCGCTTTAATCCATTTGGATGGACGACGTCCCCAAGCCATACAAGGTTTTTCAATATAATAATAAGTTAAGCAACAAACAAGTAACAAAAGCAACAAAACGGCCGTGCTGCATACAGTGTATTGGGTACGGGATAAGGTTAATTGTTGAAGTTGGATATATTTATTTAAGCCAAACCAGGCAATTCCATGGAGCAAATAAATGCTGTAACTGGCAGCGCCTAAACGCACAAATGCTTTTGCGCGTAATAAACCAAAAATATCTCCACCCATGGCAATCAAGATAAATAATATCGCCATGACCGGCAAATAAACCATATTGTAGATATCGTCGGCAGCGGCAAACATAAATAAAATGGCCAGCACAATACCTAAATCACATCCCTTTTTGGAAATAACAATTTTTGGGGCTAACTCTTTGGCTACAGCGCCAATAGTAAAAAATGAAATTAACACAGACCAGAAACCGCGATGAAGCGAAACAAAATAGATGCAGATGAATAAAATAGCCAGAGCAAGCTTAATAATACCTATCTTATCGCGAATCAGAAAAAGAACCGGTAAAGAGAAATAAAATGCCCACTCCCAGAATAATGTCCATGTCACCCCAGCATTAATCAAGTAAGAATCAGGGAAGCCAAATAAAGTGGGTTTTTGACCAATAATCCCCAGATCAAACCATAAATAAATTTGATTTAATGTGGATTGAATATCCAAAGTCTGAATATGGTTTCTTTGTAAATAAAACGCAATAACAATACAACATATCGATGATAATAAAAATATTGGTGCAATGCGATAAAAACGCTTTTGATAAAACAGTAGCCATGATTTTGGCTGCACACTTGCAAAAAGATATCCGGAAATCATAAAGAAAAGCGCAACCCCAAAAGACCCCATTTTAATGAAGACCGGATATTCTGCTATCGATTCCCACGACCACACTTTGCCTTGAAAATAAGCGTAGCTATATGGATAGTGAGAAAATACCACTAATAAAGCCAAAAAACAGCGTAAACCATCCAAATGTTCATCTCTAAATTTGGCATTGCTTTTATGATCTAAAAATTGAAACAGTCTGGTTCTGAATAGGACCCAAATTAAACAGAGCAGCGCCAACACCCATAACATTAATTTATGTTGAACTAACATGTGTAAACATTCATTTTGTATAATAACTCTTTGTATTGTAAACTATAATTAATTTTTTTGACAAAATTTAAATTATTTTTCTGTTAAATGAGTTATTCACAAAATTCAACCCCACAAATATCGACTATTTGTAGGGTTGGTGTATAGCGCAAGGTATTTAAAATTTCATGCCAATGGAAGGGAACGAAGTACGCATAATTTCATGCAGTTTTTCAGCCGAAGCCGCCATCAATGCCTGTTCACGGGCATTTAAAGGGATTTCAATCACCTGTCGGATGCCTTGACGATCCAAAACGGCAGGGGTACCGATAAAAATATCCTTAATGCCATACTGACCATTAAGATACGCTGAAACAGGCAACACCACACCTTCATCATTGAGTAAGGCCTTACATAAGCGGGCCAGTGCCGTACCAATACCGTAATAAGTGGCCCCCTTCAAACGAATAATTTCATAAGCAGCATTAACCACATCATTCTGAATATTGTCTAGTTTTTCCTGAGTAATGGCACTATTGGTTTTCATCCATTCATCCATGGTTTTCCCGCCCACACTCAGATGCGACCAGCCAGCAAAACCAGAATCACCATGCTCGCCCAGCATGTAGCCATTCACGCTATTCGGACTGACATCGAGTAGCGCCGCTACCTGTTTGCACAGTCGGGATGAGTCTAGAGACGTGCCGGAACCAATCACCCGCTCAACCGGAAATCCAGACAATTTCCATGTTAAATAGGTCAAAATATCTACCGGATTAGAGGCGAGCAGAAAAATACCATTAAAACCAGATTCCATCACTTGAGTCACAATGCTTTTGGTAATTTGCAAATTGCGACTAATCAAATCAATCCGACTTTCTCCAGGCTTTTGCGCTGCTCCGGCCGTCAGCACCACAATATCCGCATCTGCCGCATCCTTATAATCACCTGCATAAATTTTTTTCGGATCAGTAAAGCGCAGCGCGTCAGTTAAATCCAATGCGTTGCCCTCTGCCCGATCTCTGGCCACATCAACAATCACCAGTTCCTGACCTACCCCCAGCAGAGTACTGGCGTAAGCAAAAGTTGCACCGACAGCACCGGTACCAATCAGTACAATTTTATGATGGTTTTTAGTATTCGTAGACTGTGACATCATCAACCTCATTTCTTAGCTTTGTAGAAGAAATCTAATCTAATTTATGCTAAAAATTGTACCAAAACAAATTAAATTATTTAAATTCAACTTCTTAATTTACAATATTTAATTTATCTTTATCATTAATAAACACTTTATCGGCATAGAAATTCCATTTTAAAGATTCTGCGTTGATGAAGCACAAAATGCACCTGTGAATGATTGACTAACTGGCCTAGCCCATTAAGTAGAATCAGCCTGAGGGAGCATCGAGATTTATTTCTGCATTGAATCAGCCCATCCAATTTCGATTTATTTCTGCAATATCAACATTTTTTTGGCATATTCATTAATAACGTTTATGCTGTTATGGTTTTCCTAACGATCTTCACTTCATCCCACCACTGCATACACATCTATTTCTCCCGATTTGCACTTTTTTATTAGCCATGGATCAATGCCCATTTCCGATAAATCGCTTGCTTCACCTCTTGCTGTGCTGCCAGTATTAAACCCGCATAGCTAGATACTGTTTGCATGTTAGACCAATTATGGATTAATGAGTGACCCATCATCGCGATATTAATCAAAGGATATTGATAAAAAAATGATGGTGATTAGTTTGAGAAAGTTTTGAAATTTCACGCGGAGTGAATTTAATACCTCATTTAAGCACCATTGGCTTGATGCTCAATCATTGAGGCAGTGATCAGCTTCAAGCACGGATCATCATTATTACTCAATTCAGCTATATTAGGTATTTTCTGATTGGCGCATGATGAGTCACTATTGACGACAAAACCGCTCTTGTGCTGTTTGGTTTGAGATCATTAATCGAGGCATACTTGCCTGTAGCGGAATGGATGATGAGCCATAGTTTGAACAGATTTTAGTTCCAACAATATCGCCTTGTTTTAAGGAGCAAAGCTTTATACTGATGGCTTGCTGAGACAGTGTAGATAGCCATTTTGCTGCCTAAAACTGTCTCAGCTTATCTATCCATGGATAGCGGTATTCAGGCTGTTTATGATCAGGCAGATTGATGTTCAGCTTGAGCAGTCTGAGCATAATTGGCTAATCCAATTTCTTCAATCAGATCCAGCTGTGTACCAAGCCAGTCCAGATACTCTTCATTGATGTGTTTTTGTTTTTCCAGTAAATCACGAGACACGAAATCCAGTTGTGCCTCACACACAGCAATGGCATCAGTTAAGGCTAGATGTTTGGCTTGCTCGGCTTGCTGATCACACTGCAGAATTTCTACAATATTTTCACCAACCAAAATTTTGCCGTATTCTTGTAAGTTGGGTAAGCCTTCTAGCAATAAAATGCGTTCGATCAAATCATCAGCCGTTTTCATGTCACGAATAGATTGTTTATACATGACTGCGCCCAGTTTACCGAATCCCCAATTTTTCAGAATACGAGCATGTAAAAAGTACTGATTGATTGAAACCAGTAACAGACCCAGATTTTTATTTAAAGCCTGTAAGGCCAGACGATCTCCCTGCATGGTCTATCCTTTCACAATTGGCTTTGCAAATAATTTTCCAAACCCATAACCTCAATTTGGTGCAATTGCTGTTCCAACCAATGGGCATGATCTTCTTCCGTATCCTGTAATTGTGTCACCAGAAATTGGCGGGTGACATAATCTTGTTCTTGTTCACACAATTTAATCGCTTGTTTGATATTTTCTCTGACCGCCAATTCGGTATCTAAATCATTTTGTAACATGCTGACTACATCGGTACCCACATTGATTGCTTCCGGTACAACAATTGGTCGACCATTTAACATCAGAATGCGATGTATAAATTGATGCGCATGCTCTGTTTCTTCCTGCATTTCGTGGTCAATGTGCTGATAAAGCTTCATATAACCCATATCTTCAAACATGCGCGAATGGGCAAAATACTGATCTCGCGCTGCCAGTTCCCCGGCGAGCAGTTTATTTAAACAATCGATGACAACTTTTTTGCCTTCCATGATCTTTCCCTTTTTAAAAACTGAAATAGACTACCTATTCAGCTTGTTTGTGCCATACTCAAATAATGAAATGGTCGATTATCTGCCCGTTGGTCTCTGTTTGAGCATATTGAAAGCAGATAATATTAAAATAAGCTATTTTTAAATTGTATGCCGACCGAATCAGGCTATTCAGTTACTGTTTCGATCGAATTTCTAAACTAGTTGTCCTGCTGAGCCAAGCGTTTATACCCCAAATGGTTCAATACATCGGCGTTAACCGCTTATTGATACTGAAATTTTGTGCCATGTTTTCTCTGTATCTTTCAGAACATAACTTGAATTTAGTTTATTTATACTACCATAAAAATATTCTTCTAATTCAATAGTTTAAATTATAATAAAAACAATTATCATCCTGATTTAGCTTTGAGTTAGCCCTTATTATATAAAGCTAAACAAAATCAAATTATTACAATAGGAATGATAATTAGTATTTGTTATCATAGACTTGAACCGATTTTCATTTATCGTGAATTAATCTTTTTTAACGTTTATTAACTTTATCAATGGTTATTTGCTGACAGAATCCTACTGCGCTGACATGATGACGTACGGGTGTGCATGCTATTGAACTTTAGTCAGGTAAGGAAGATATTTGATTCATCTTTGGGTTTATAGTTTACCTATAGCCATCATTATCTGCATCACCACCACAATAACAATATTAATCAGCGCAATGGTGATAGGTAACAACCATAACCAGCTCTTTTTTGCTCGGGTAAAATAGCCAAAATACGATGCGATTAAGACTATTACATTACATAGGGCATAAAAATGAAGGAGAACAACGCCAACAGGAGCATCAGGTGGAGCCTCTCTATTCATCCAAAGGTAAAATATCAATCCCAATATTTGTACTATTAATATCGTAGTGGGAATGAGAAGTTTATTCATATAAGTTGGCTGATTACTCATGTTCGGGTCGTGGTCATCCTTATGCGACCATTTTTCTCAGTCAGAAGCCAGAAGTTAAGCATTTAAAATGAGCTTATACTCCAATGCTTGTCATACCTTTGCTTTAAAAGTGATGTTCCTATCACTTAACCTTCCCCAATTTTATACTAAAATTATCAACTATTTAAGCACTTTTTCTTTCTGTGTATCAGCTTCTTTCTTAGCATGGCCATATGGAGCATGTTTTTATCAAGACCAGCCTATTTTTAATTTATTCTTTTACTCACTAGAGCGTAAAAAAGCCTGCACTGAATAAATCAGGTTACCGATACTTAGCAGCCTTGTTCTTTTGTTGATTACACTGGGCTTATTCTAAGCACCGGATCAACTCTGATAAATGGGTATAGTTGATTTGAGTTTAGAAGACACAATAAAAAACTGAATTCTGGATGAAATAGAATTCAGTTGATCAAATTGACTGAAATGCTGTGACAAATACCACTAGCCGAGCAGCAATTTGATTTGACTCAGATAATATTGATTATGTGCGTTACAGGACGATACCGCCTGTTATGCCATATACCTGTGCAGTGACATAGCTGGAATCCTCAGACATCAGGAATACATAGGTTGATGCCAATTCAGCCGGTTGTCCCGCACGACCTAACACAGATTCACTCTGACCAAATTTAGGAATTGCTTCTGGTGGCTGACCGCCAGTGATTTCCAAAGCTGTCCAGATTGGACCCGGAGCAACTGAATTGACGCGAATACCTTTGGCAGCCAGTTGTTTGGCCAAAGCTTGAGTGAATGCCACAATCGCCGCTTTGGTAGAAGCATAATCGACCAGATTAGGACTGGGTTCATAAGCTTGAACGGAGCTAGTGGTCACAATGGTGGCGCCTTCAGGTAAATGCGGCATTGCTGCTTGGATCACCCAGAATAAAGAGAACACATTAATTTCAAATGTTTTTCTTAGCTGCTCTGTTGAAATATCGCAGAATCGTTCTACCGCAGTTTGTTTGCCGGCCACCAAGGTGAGGCCATCAAGACCACCAAGTTCTTTGTGCGCTTTTTCTACGAGTTGTTTACAGAAATGTTCGCTGCTTAAATCACCCGGAATACAAACCACTTTGCGACCAGCTTGTTTAACCAGTTCGGCAACCTGTTTGGCATCTTCCTCTTCTTCTGGCAAATAAGTTAAAGCAACATCGGCTCCTTCACGCGCATAGGCAATGGCGGCGGCACGACCAATACCAGAATCCGCACCGGTCACCAATATTTTTCGTCCGTGCAGACGTTCATGTCCTTGATAGCTTTTTTCGCCACAGTCAGGCACCGGATCCATTTTGCATTGCAAGCCTGGCGCAGGTTGGTGTTGCTTGGAAAAATCTGCATGATAATATTTGGTTCTTGGATTTTCTAAACTTTGATGTTTCATATACATCTCCTTGCTTAACAGTGTGTTATATTTTTAAAACAGCAAAATCATCATACGACAGAAAATTTTCCAAGCAAAGCAAATTCACCTCATTTAATGACAAATGAGTGGTTAAAGTTTATTAATTTCATTGGCTTAGATATTATTAAACAAATTATGACATTTAATAATAAAAAGCAACTGAATTGATCGATAATATGCAAACAAGTTACAAAAATTAATCAAATACAATAATCATTAAAATTTATAATTGTAGGAAGCTCCGAATATATGCGCATAGGAACGATAGTTTGCTTCACCCAATACATTACTGGAGACATGCATGCCTTGATCCTGTTGCCGCATATGTGTTCTTTGAATATGCAGATAGGTGTAAGACAAAGCCCATGACTGATGCTTATCCACATCGTATTTCATGCCTGCGCCAAATAACCAGCGATTGCCATCCGGTATCGTAGACAGGCGCGTAGATGAGCTACGCACAGGAGATTGATCGTAATTTACCCCAAAACGCCATTGTAATTGCGAATTTTGCTGATAGGACGCGCCCACACCTACCGCTAGCGTATCACGCCAGTTGGTGAAAATATGGGTGGTATCGGAGGTGATGCCATGATGCTGGTCAATAGATTTATTATTTTCAAATTTAATATCCAGATCATGTAACCGGGAAGAACGTGTCCAACTCACGTTACCAAACACCTTCCATTGTGGATTCACTGTCCACATACCATGTAATGACACCACTTCTGGTGTGGTTATCTGTACGCCAGCAGCTTCGATTGGCTTATAACCAAACTGATCAAACAATGGGGCATATTTCTTGGCATAGGCACCCACCGGTTGCCAGCGAGCTGTACCGCGCAAGTGATGGTTAATTTTAGAACGGTAGCTTAAACCAACGCGCACATCCGGATTGATGTCCCATAACCAACCGGCATTGAAGCCGTAGCCCCAATCATTGCCTTTGACCGTTCCACGAGCATCAAACCCACCCGGGGCAGTCTGATGCAATATTGAGGTCGGCACACCGGCAATTGAACTTCCGACAGGGGTGAAGTCTGCATATTTTTGAATTTCCGCATGCAGGTATTGGGCGATTAACCCAACGCCGAAACGATGATGTTCATTTAATTTATAGGCCACTGTCGGATTGATGTCGATGGCTTTGACATTGGTTTTATTCACGTTATAGCGCATCACTGAATGACTGCTGTCGTTGGTTTTAGCAGCATAGGGAATATATAGACCCAGCCCTACTCCCCATTTTTCATTTAATCGGTGGGAAAAATATGCCTGAGGCACAGCCTGAACAGTATTGGAAATATTGCCACTTTGCGGTCCTTGTACGGCAGAGCCATCGCTAAAGGTGCCACGGGCATGGTTGTAATTGATGTCAGGTTTAATTAAAAACAAGTTTCCATTAATTTGCGTCCCCTCAAGATAAGCCAGACCGGCGGGATTTAGGACAATGGTGGTAGGATCTGCCGCTTCAGCTGCCGCGGCATTACCGGTTGATACAGCGGTCACCGATTGCAATCCTAGATGATAACCAGAAGCATACGCCGGAGCAGTTACCACCCAAACACCCAATTCAATCAAACACAGCTTTATCATAGCTGTTAAAGTTTTTGCCATTCTCTTGATTCTCAATATTCAGAAAATAAAAAATGACCATTCAGGTCTGAGACAATCAGAAATATATTTAATAAATCTGAAAATAGTAAAATTCGAGCTTTTATTCTAACTTAAAAAGACCTGTTCAGCGTATTATTATTCTTACAATTGTTCAGATAAATGAATTTATACAAATAGAAATACAACATAATTATGCATTTGAGGTGCCAAATAAGGAAATCTTATTTTTTTATCCAAAATTTTCTCATTTCAATTAAGCAGCATAATTTCCTTATTTAAATCAGTTTATTAAAAAATATTTTGCTTTAATAATGGCATCATTGGCGCTTAAAGTATTACATTAATTCAATTTAAATAATGATTAATAAAATGTGCTGTTTTTAGCTCACCTCATTAGCTATGCGGTAGATATGTGTTGACTTTAATGATGTGGCCAAAGAATCTTTATCGGATCCGATTTCAATATATTTATGAATTAAAATCAGCACATTCTTTTGCTCGACTTTGCTCTTTTTAATGCTTTTTAGGTAATTTAGTAAATTTGATTGCCAATAACCACGTATTGATTCATTTTTTAGCTACCGACTAAAAATGATGAATAATCAATCGCAATTAGATAATAACTTCCATTACAGGCATATGTTATTGGTATTCAGTATATTTGATGTTCAGCTAGTGTTAATGCCGTTTGAAACTCTGATTTGCGCTACATCATAGCAGTGGTTACACTTGAGACATTGTTATTGTCATCTTTCGAAAAAATGTTTCGCCGACTATTACGAACTTGGCCTATATATTTTCTGTGGTTTGATTTGGTCTATGGTTTTGTTTTGAATCTGATTGCCAGTATCAATCTGGATCATGCTCCTTTACCGACTAGTGGCTTACCGGTAGCGCCGGATATTGCCTTCAGTTGGCTGCAAGTCATCACTAACGGCGGAATGGTGTTGGTCATCAGCGTAGCTCTGTTTGTTTTGCTTCAATTAAATCGTGCGGTGATGGAACAAAAACCTTGGCCGTTTTCTCCGCTGAGAGTGGCGGCAATGATGATTATTCTGGTATTTAGTCTTCCAGCATGGTGGCAATGGGTTTGCGCTTTATGGGATTTAATGCATGGAAAATTGGTGGTAGATTGGAATAATCTTCGCTATTTGATTGTCGCTATTCTTTTGCTTTATCCGGGTTTATTATGTGTTTGGTTATTATTTGCCCGCCGGCGCCAGCCACAGCCGCCCACGCCCATTTTAGCCAACGAACTTAGCCATCATGGTAGCGACAGCGCCCATTGATAAATTCATCATTGCTTTGCTAAGTTGAGTTGGTTGCAGCCTGACGTCGACTTTAAGCAAAAAAATGAGCAATATTTTATCTATTCTTTCTAACCTAATATTTCGGCATACTGATTTGATCGTTATGTTGCGCTTTATTTGCTTTTGGCTGCTCATGATGGCGTTAGTTGGGCCGTGATTAGCCTATCAAAGGCAAAGAAATTTAGCTGCAAATATCCAATATAAACAATCAGATCACTATGCAGCAATTAAAAAAGTGCGCTGCTATTGCCCAACGGCTTTCAGATATTACCTCAAGCTATGCTGATCACAAAAAACAACCCATTTGTCCATCATTGAACATAATCGCCTGAACCATGTTCATGTCGTTTCTTCACAAGAGTCGCATAGGTTAGGTCGGGTACAAATGCGGATAAATCGTTGTGCGGATTTAAAAGCCCAGACGAGTTGCCAGCAATTGATGGAAAACAAACATTCACTGCGATGGATAAAGGGATAACAGATTCAGATGTTGAATCTGTTACTAAACCAATTAATGGTGGACTTAATCATATTGTAGCAAGAAAAAAATATACTAAACGGATCAAAGAATAGATAACATCGGATAAACAATGTTCTAATGGATAAGATAGAGAGATGAAAAATAAAATTATTTACTTTTTTATTGTTGTATTACTATCTAGTTGTAGTAATAAACAATTAAATACAGATAATGTGGAAGTTAGTTTCTTGAATGAAAAAAAGAATATTTATGAAACGGCTAAACCCATGTCACCCATCATAAAAGATGATTCCGAGAATACTTATATTTTAGATACGTTCAATGTTTTGTCTCATAAGTTAATTCTCCAATCCAAAGTTTATTTAAATCAACGAAATATCTATGAAAGAGAATTTGAAATCTCATTGATAAATAAATTGGATTATGTCATTGTCGAAATCCAAAACAGAATAGGCGTAAGCGCCTATCAACTATTTATTCGACAAAGAAATAATAAATTGGAAATTTTCCAACAAACTGGTTGGGATAGTATAGTCTTTACCATGGAAAGAGCAAAAGATGACTATAGTGCTGAAAGAGCGAATTTGATCTGCTTAAGTCAAGAGATAAAACCAATAAATGGCATCATAAAAATCCCTGATGATTTAAATTTTACCAATGAAAATACCAAAGACTGCTTTGCCTGCCCACAACAATATACTACTGAAGAATGTTTACAAACAAAACAATCGGGTGAAAAAATTTCGTTGGGAAAATAACTGATTATTGAATCATCAAACTAAAACGCAATGAAATCTATTTTAATCATATTGAACTTTTAATAATAGGATGTGCTCATCGCAACATTGCAGCTATTGATTCATTATCTGATAAAAGCGTTTGTAACAAACTTTTGATAAACTGAATTAATCAAGAATTTATTTTTTTTAGAAAGAGGTTAATTTAAATATAAAGGAACCGTTAAATTAATAGAAGATGAGGGTAATACCTCTTTGCAGATGGATTCACAAAGGACTTGATAAAAAAGATGCCAATGTTATACAGAATTATATTAATGCATTGCATGAATTCAAATTTTCAGAATGTGAGACAAGGTATTTATCCTTTATAAAGCCATAGTAAGCGAATCAAATTTGAAAAATAAGAGCTAAGAGATAGCACACATTTCTAATCCCTTATTAAGCAACAGTAAGTTAACAAAATTTGAGAAAATTAGAAAAAAATAAGAATAAATATGGTTGTTCAGGAGCAGTGAAATCTGTGGTGAAATCTGACCATTCGATTTTCAATAGCTAAATCAGGTAGAATATATGCCAGAATTTCGATTGCGGTTTTATTTTGCATGAATACACAATCCATCACTGAGCTGTTAAACCCTATTTCCATCCCGGACAGTACACGCACGCTGGGTACGGAAAAAGCTATCGATTCGGTGCGATGTGCTGAAGATGGCGTGCATCTGTCTTTGGTTTTTCCCTATCCAGTAGCGCATTTGATCGATCAGATACAACAACAGATAGACGCTGCGATAACGGCACAATTCGGTAATACACCGTTGTTTATCGATGTTCAGGTTAATGTTGCCCAACACAAGGTACAGCCGGGTGTACAAACTATTGCTGGGGTAAAAAATATTATTGCGGTTGCTTCTGGTAAAGGTGGCGTAGGCAAATCCACAACCAGCGCTAATTTGGCAATGGCCTTAAGCCGTATGGGTGCCCGTGTTGGTGTGCTCGATGCTGATATTTATGGTCCGAGTCAACCGACTATGTTGGGTGTCGCTGTGCATGAACCACGTCAACAAGATGGGAAACTGATTCCGGTTATGGCGGCTGGTGAAATTCAGGTTATGTCTGTTGGTTTTCTGGTTGATACTGATCAGGCCGTAATCTGGCGCGGTCCGATGGTCAGTCAGGCTTTGCAACAACTGTTATTTCAAAGCCAGTGGGACGACGTAGATTATTTAATCATTGATTTACCCCCAGGCACAGGCGATATTCAGCTGACTTTGGCACAGAAAATACCTGTCACCGGCGCAATCGTGGTGACCACTCCGCAGGATATAGCCCTGATTGATGCTCGCAAGGCAGTGAATATGTTTCAGAAGGTCAACATTCCTATCTTTGGCGTGCTGGAAAATATGTCGATACATATTTGTTCTGAGTGCGGTCATAGCGAAGCCATATTTGGGCAGGATGGTGGTCAACATCTGGCCGACAAACTGGGCGTACCCTTACTCGGTCAACTCCCCTTAACGCTTGGGGTGCGACAAGCCATGGATAAAGGTCATGTTAGCGAATTATTTAATCAACAACCTGCCATTGCCCACCTTTATCAACAAGCCGCATGGCAACTGGTGCAAGCCATTTCGGACACGGGCAAGGATTTCAGCCGGCGTTTTCCAAAAATCGTGGTTGAATAAATTTTTCTATCCATTGATTTGACATGAATAACTCCATGTTATCATTAACCCATCCCTGTAAGAATGTTCAGTTGATCACAGGTAAGCAAGCTCAACAGCCACTAGATCATATCATGCCGATACAATACAGCTCTCTACCACAATCTTTCCCATGTCAGCAGCCTTACGTGCATTTGTCCGTAGCAAATTATCTGCTGTCTGAATTATTTTGCTAATGACGTTACATGAACACATCCTTCTGGCCTCTCCTGGCTTTGCTTGCTGACGGTTTGCCACATCCGGTTCAAAAACTGGCCAAAGCCCTCAATAAAAAAGTGTCACAGCTCAATGCAGCATGGCAAGACATGCCTGCGCATATCAAAAGTTTGCTGCATCAGCAAAATGGCATTTGGCAATTAAGCAAGCCTTTATCGATAATTCCAGAGCAGATTTTCAGCGATAGTGCTCGCCAATATGGTTTTGCGCCCACTTTATTTTTACAGACGCATTCAACCAATACTTTTCTGCTTGATCAGGCGCGGCAAACAAAGGATGTGATGCCCGCTCAGGTATGTATGGCTTATCAGCAAACCGCCGGCCGCGGTCGTCAGGGTAAAACTTGGCACAATCGTGTCGGCGAATGCCTAATGTTTAGTTTAAGCTGGTCGTTTCAACGATCACAGTCTGAATTGGGTGGCTTGGCACTGGTGGTCGCGCTGGCAATCAGTCAGAGCTTAGCTGAATTGGGTGTGGCTGTTCAAATCAAATGGCCAAATGATTTGATGCTCCAGCACAACAAACTTGGTGGCATTCTGATTGAGACGGTGAGCAAACAAAACCAAACCATCGCCATTATCGGTATCGGATTGAATTTCACCATCCCCGAACAGATCTGCAACGCCTCTGCTATCCTGCCACAAACACCAAAAATACAGGCCAGCCAGATATTTAATGGCATTATGCATAAACTGAGCCAGTATTTACCACGATTTAATCAAAATGGTTTAGAGAGTTTTTTACCGCAATATAATCGCTTGCATCGTGACCACGGACAACTGGTTCATCTATATCACGATGGCAAAATCATTACCGAGGGAACCGTTACCGGCATTGCCACATCTGGAGCGATTATTTTAGAAACTGCTGACGGCGAACAGGAATTTGTTACTGGTGAAATCAGCTTACGCTCTGGTCGTGCCACCACGCGCAGCCAACTTATTGCACAACAACGTTATCTTTTGCTGGATGCAGGTAACAGTAAACTTAAATGGGCATGGGTCGAAAACGGTTTTATTTTGCATTATGGTAAAGCGGCGTATTATGACTTGCAGCCTTTACTCAAAGACTGGGCACAATATGGCTCTGGCGTAGAGCGCATTATCGGCTGTGCTGTCTGTGGTGAAGCTCGCTTACAACAGGTTGCCTCCATCTTACCTCTGCCGATTATGTGGCTGCCTTCGATGCCAGAAGCGTTAGGCATTGTTAATCATTATCGCAATCCTACTGAGCATGGCGCCGATCGCTGGTTCAACATTCTGGGGAGTCGCCGCTACACGCAACAAGCATGTGTTGTTGTCAGCTGTGGTACTGCCGTCACAGTAGATGCGTTAACTGATACTAACCACTATCTCGGTGGCAGTATTTTGCCGGGCTTTCATTTAATGAAAGAAGCTTTATCCAAACGCACCGCTAACCTAAACCGACCGCTGGGTAAGCCTTACGCGTTCGCCACCACCACACCGAATGCGCTGGCTAGTGGTATTATGGATGCTGTCTGTGGAGCCATAGTATTGATGCATGAACGCCTGCAACAAAAGGTTGGAATGGATAAACCCGTCGACATCATTATCACTGGAGGAGGAGCGAATAAAGTCGCTCAGGCCTTGCCACATTCTTTTGTCTTAGACAATCGGATTGAAATTGTGGATAATTTAGTGCTTTATGGTTTAATCAACTGGGTTGAATACGCATGAAATGGCTATTTGCAATATTAGTCGCATTGAATATCGTGGTTTTCGGCTGCATGGTAGCAGGTAAACTTGTACACCCTCCTACAGCGGCATCTACAGCTATGGCCAGCAGTGAAGTGGAAATTGCCGCCCCAGCAACTCCTGATATCAGCGTGCGTAATCCCAATGTAGTTAATACCCCCGCTAGCAATCAGGTTGACAATCCGTCAACTCCACCAAAAGTTGTGAACAAACCTGAACCTCCTTCCATTACTCCTCAGCCAAAACCTGAGCGTAAGCCTGATCCAGATTCAAGTACTCAGGTCGCCACGACTACGCCGGCTACATCGCCTAATGCCAATTGCAGTGCCACTGTAACCTTACCGGAAAATGATTTTCACCGCATTAAGGGTTTGCTCCGCCAATGGCCGTATTCGACCAAACGTTTTGTCGAACAGGTTACGCCAAGTGCCAAACCTAATCCGGTGACCAAACCTACCCGTTATATGGTGGCTTTGAACAATATTGATGAAGAAACCAGCAAACGTTTGCAGGAAAGTGGGTTTGATCATGGTTCAGCCCAAGGCAAAGTGAGTCTGGGAATATTTAACCGCCGTGAAGACGCAGAAGCTTTAATGGCTCGCGCCAAAATGAAAGGCTTCACTAATGTATACGTTAACACGCTGGAAAGCAGTCATAGTGAAACCTCAGCGAATGCCCCTACCAGCGTTGCCAAAATACGGGTTACTTTCTCTGGTGTAGACAATACCGCCATACAGGACATCAACAAAATTACCGGTCGCTATGGACAAATACAGCGAATCGGTACCTGTCGTTAACGTTGACCTCACTTCTAAACGTTAAATCATGAGCACCCGCGCGGTAATCCTGAAAAATATTTCTGCCAATCTGCTGTTACAGATCGTGACCGCAGTTGGCGGATTTATTTTACCCCCGCTGATTATTGTCACCTACGGCTCAGCAACCAACGGTATGCTGGCGTCGATCAAACAATTTATCGCCTATCTAACTTTGCTCGAAGCCGGTATTGGCGCCGCCGCTATCGTTGCGCTTTATCAGGCTTTGACCTCGCAAGACACCCAACTGCGTAATCGTATTCTCAACGCTACCCAACGCTTTTATCGCATTTCCGGCAGTCTTTTTGCTATTGGATTATTGATACTGGCTATCCTGTTTGCGTGGCTGACACAAAAGCAAATCAGTGCCACCCTCACTTTTTATATGGTCTTGGTGATGGGTGCCGTTAACATTATGGATTTCTTCTTTTTCGGTAGTTATCGTGCTTTACTGACTGCCGATCAGAAAACTTATATCATATCTAGCGTTCAGGCTGCCAGCATTCTGCTGAACATTGTTGTTTGTTATTATTTGATTCAATCCGGTTATAGCATTCTCACCGTACAAATCGCCTCCAGTGTCATACTGATCAGTAAATTTTGCATTTATCGCGGTTATGTCAAACATCAATACCCAGATTTAAAACAGCCAGCTGCAGATAACGAACCTTATCATCTACATCAGACTTGGGATGCCATGACGCATCAACTGACTGGTCTGCTGATATTCAGTTCACCACTGGTTCTGATCACCCTATTTTTATCATTAAAAGACGCCAGTATCTATGCTGTCTATGCCCTTATTTTTGGCGCCATCAAAATGGCGCTGCAATCGATATCTCAAGGCATGCAAGCGATTTTTGGCCACAGCCTGAAAACTGATTTTGACCACACCAAACAAAATTTCTGCCGTTATAACCGTCTTTTTATGTGCTTTCTGGGCTGGGTTTATACCTGTACCGGTTTACTGCTGGCACCATTTATTCAGCTTTATACCGTCAACATGACTGATGCCAACTACCACCAGCCTGTACTGGCCATATTGTTTTTATTGGTAGGCATCATCGAAAACAGTCGTATACCTTCCATGATCATGATCATGGCCGCTGGACGCTACAAACAAACCAAGCCACAAGCCTTAATCGAAGCTGGCATTAATCTTGTCTGCTCAATCTGCTTTATCCAGCTTTGGGGCATAAGCGGCATTTTACTGGCTGCATTGCTATCATTTGTATATCGCAGTAGTGAAATGCTGTATTACAACTGCAAACATATTCTATTTATGCCCGTTATTCGTCCGTATTTATTATGGCTACTGATCTTTATCGCTATTGCCGCCTGTATCAGCTTAGGCTGGCAACCGGTAAATCATGTTAAAATTGCGACTTATCTGGACTGGGTCAAACTGAGCTGCATCACTGCTGTAGTGGCAGCGATACCATTCAGCCTATTGCTATTACTGATTTATCGTCGGCCAATTCAATGATTCCCAAACTCATTCACTATTGCTGGTTTGGTCCTCATCCGTTGCCAGCATCGGCACAGCGTTATCTTGCCAGCTGGCAGGAAATGTTGCCCGATTACCAGATTAAACTCTGGAATGAGGAAAATTATGCCTATCAGAGCAACGCTTATGCCAGCGCTGCTTACGCTGCCGGGAAATATGCTTTCGTTGCCGACGTTTGTCGCATCGAGGTGTTATGCCAGTATGGTGGGATCTATTTGGATACCGATGTACAAATGCTTAAATCGTTTGATCCATTCCTGCATCACCATTGCTTTACTGGTTTTGAGCAAGGCATGAACCCGTATACCCGCGAACTTACCTGCAATCCGCAGGCTGGTGTCATGGGGTGTGAAGCCGGCAGTGCTTTGATGCAGGATATCCGGCAACTTTATCAGACAATGCACTTTGATCCCAAGCAGCCCGTCACCATCAATCAACTCTTTAAACAACTCTATCAGCAGCACAACATTCAATTGAACGATCAGCAACAGCTGATTACCGATTATGTCTGTGTCTATCCCAGTGATTATTTCATGGCCAAAAATGCTTATACCCATCAGCTCAACATTACGGCTAATACCGTGTGTATTCATCATTACGATGGCAGCTGGCTGAATGACAGCAAAAGCCTGAACCGTTTAAAACGTCTGCTCCTAAGTATATTGCAACGCACACTCGGTGCGAACAACAGTCAGAAACTGATCGCGTTACTCAAACGGAAACAATCATGAACCCTCGTCAGCCCCATCCGCCGATAGATTTCGTTTTGCCATGGGTAGATGGCAGCGATCCGGCCTGGCTGGCGGAAAAACAACGCTATCTGCCTGAGCACCTTGGTCGCCATGACGCCATCAGCACCAACCGCTACCAAGATTTCGGCACCTTGCGCTATGTGCTGCGTTCGATTGAGCAAAACTGCCCGTGGTACCACAAGATTTATCTGATTACAGCCAACCAATATCCACATTGGCTCGATACCAGTCATGCAAAAATTGAAGTCATCAGCCATGAGCAATTGTTCATACAGCCACACAATTTGCCTGTATTCAATTCTTCCGCTATTGAAATGAATCTGGTCAACCTTCAGGGCTTAAGCGAACACTTTGTTTATCTGAATGACGATACAGTTATCTTGCGTCCCACTTCACCCGAACGCTTCTTTCAACAAGGATTACCCGTTGATTTTTTGGTTCATGGCTGGTTACGTCGTGGCCAACTGTTTCAGCATTTACGCGGACACGATAGCTGGATCGATGCATTAAATAACAACATCGCCCTGATTAACCGTGTGCGGCAACCTGCCAGCCTGCCTAACCGTTTTCTGTTCGATTCGAGTTATAGCTCATTAGATAAATTAAGTAATACCTTATTAAAATACGCCTATCGGCACTACTTCTGGTTTGCCCACTGGCATTTGCCCCAACCCTATACCCGCCAAACACTGCATGCAGTGTATCAGCAATTTGAACCTGAAATCCTCACCTGTACCGCCAACCGCTTCCGCGCGGCCAACGATCTCACTGTCTACCTGAACCGCTATTGGCATCTAGCCAGCGGAGACTTCATACCACATAAATACAACGACGGTTTCGTCAGCAATATCAGCGATATCTCCCAACTCAATCAGGCAATAAATCACCTACAGCAGCATCCCGATATTCGCTTTATCTGCCTGAACGATACCTGTACCAGCACCGATCCGCAGCTTCTGGCACAATTACATTCCCGCCAGCACGCTTTTTATGAGCAACACCTACCACAACCCGCCTCATTCGAAAAAGATCGCGGTGCATACCAGCCCACCACGACCACCACAAAAACCACATCGTCAAGCATGAGCACACAGAGTTAAGTTATAATAACTTATTACTTCGGTACCCTTAATCCAAGCACAAACCACCCGCTAATGCATGAAGACTTGCCCATTTTCCGTACTCCTGTCATTGTATGACCGTGAACAGCCTGCCTGGCTCAGCGCTTGTCTGGACAGCCTGTGTGCGCAAAGTGTGCAGCCGCAAGAAATCGTTATCGTATTGGATGGTGCTATTCCATCTGCTTTACACCACATTCTTGTAAGTTATCAAGCCAAACTGCCTTTACAGATCATTGCCCTTAACGAACATGTGGGACTGGGCAATGCCTTAAATATAGGTCTGTCCCATTGTCAGTATGAATGGGTGCTGCGCATGGATACCGATGACATATGTGCTCCCGATCGCTTTGCGCGTCAGTGGGACTATATTCAAACCCACCCTGACGTGGCCTTGTTTAGCGGACAGATTGCCGAATTTAGCATCGATCCAGACCAAACCACCTCGGTAAGACAGGTCCCCCTTACCGACCCTGAAATTCGCCAGTATGCACAATGGCGCAATCCCATCAACCACATGGCTGTAGCTTATCGTAAAAGTGTCATACAGGCTGTTGGTGGCTATCAGCACCACCAGTGGATGGAAGATTACAACCTATGGTTACGGGTACTGGCTGCCGGCTATCAAGTTGCCAACTTGCCAGAAATTCTGGTCTATGCCCGCGCCGGCCGCGCCATGCATGCCCGGCGACGCGGTTTACAGTATTGCAGCAGTGAATGGCAACTCCTACGTTTAAAACATCGGCTCAACAGTCAGCCTTTACTTCCAGCGTTAACCTGCTTTATGCTTCGCGGTTTTAGCCGTCTGTTGCCAACCGGACTTTTGGGCACCCTCTACCATCACCTGCGCGAAAACAGATAAATTCCCAATTATGCAAAGATTACTTTCTTACAAAAGTCGTTTATTTTTTGGTACTTTGCTAGTGATGCTGGTGCCCATGGCCATTATGCAGCCAATTAAAGGCTTTCAGCAGGGACGCGCAGCGTTTATCACCAGCATCATCCTTGCGGGCATTGCCCACATCCTGAACACCAAATCACTGTCCGTATTCAGCAACTTTCCCGGTCGCAAATCAGCGGTCATCGCCCTGCCCCATACCTTTTTCTGGTTCTTCGGCATGTGGATGGCAGCCAAATTCTTTAATCTGCACTATACCGTCTGGTTTCTGTTTATCGCAGGCTGTCTGTCATTATTTTTGTGCGTATCTTATATCTACTATCGCAACAAATTCATCACCACTTATGCCTATATCCCCTTTGGTCGTGCCAGTACAGCCAATCAATTACCCAATGTCAACTGGATCAGACTAGACACCCCAACCCTACCTACAGACACAGTGATCAATGGCATCGTTGCCGACCTGTATGAGCCAATGCTGGATAAATACTGGCAAAAATTTCTGGCCAAGCAAACCCTTAACGGCATGCCTGTGTTCAACATTCGCCAAGTCGAAGAGTTTCTAACCGGTCGGGTAAAAATTCATCATCTGTACGAAAACGATCTTGGTTCCTTGCTCCCTTCCCCAACCTACGTCTTATTCAAACGCGTATGGGATATTGCCATGATCTTGCTTTCAGCGCCGCTCACCTTGCCGGTAATGGCACTCACCGCCATTGCCATCAAACTGGAAAGCCCCGGCAATATCCTTTTTGTGCAAAATCGCGTCGGTCGAAGCGGGCGCGAATTTCGCATATACAAATTTCGCAGCATGTGTGCAGATTCAGAAAAAAACGGCGCACAAATGGCTCAACCGGATGATCATCGCATTACCCGTATCGGCAACTTCATCCGCAAAACCCGCATTGATGAATTGCCACAATTTTGGAATATACTCAAAGGCGACATGAGCTTAATCGGACCACGACCGGAGCAAAAAATATTTGTTGACCAGTTCATTCAGGATATCCCTTTTTACGATTATCGTCACATCGTCAGACCAGGCATGTCTGGCTGGGCACAGGTTACCCAAGGCTACGCGGCCGATACCGAACAAACCCAAATCAAGATCGAACACGATTTTTATTACATCAAACACTTTTCCTTTTCATTGGATGTATTGATTCTGTTCAAAACCATCAAAACCATGGTTACTGGTTTCGGTGCCCGCTAAACACCCACCGGTTCATCAACCCTAAGCCAAACCACCAGCGTGCCAGCCTACATCAGTCCTTCTTCTTGCCTACCAAACTCATGTAGTGCCTGCAATGGACAACAACTTTAAACAAAATCATATTGCTATTGATCGCCACTTTATCTGATGTTTGATGACTTTATGGCTACTAAGCTGCCCGGATCCACTTCAAGCTCATCCTGAGCCAATCTGGCATACCAATCATTTAAGGCAGATATGCCCAACTGCCACATCAGCGAAAACTGAATAAATCACCAATAATCAAATACCTATTGAAAATTCACCCCCTAACCCCATTTGTATATTCCGATAACAGGAGATAATTATGGCTAGTGGCTGGGCATCCGATGATGCCGTGAATCAACAAATTGAAAGTACCATTGCAGATGCCATTGATCATGCTCGCAATCAGTTGGCATTGGGTGCTGAAAGTGCGGAATATTGTGAGGAATGTGGCGAAGAGATCCCTGAAGCGCGTCGCAAAGCCATTAATGGCGTTCGCTTTTGTGTGGCTTGTCAGACTGAGCGCGATAAAGAGATGCAGAAAACCTTTAGTCTGTATAATCGCCGTGGCAGCAAAGACAGTCAGCTACGCTAATGAGCATCACTGCGGCTCACCTTTGCCCCCCTGCTGACCAGCAGCAGCCAGCAAAAAATCGATGAAAACCCTCACCTTCAGCGGAACATGGCGGCTATAAGGATAAATCAACATAAATGGTCGCGTGGCTCCGCCATACTCCGCTAATACCTCAACTAACTCGCCAGAGCGCAACTCTTCTTCAACCGAAAACCGGTATACCTGCATCAGACCTGCTGCACATTTGGCCAACGTTTTAGTTGCTAAAAATTCATCCTGACACACAACACTACCTTGGGTTTCGAATTGAATCAGTTGATGCTGGGATTGAAATTGCCACGGTACTTTTTTACTGGTTCTGGGTAATTCATATTGGATACAGTTATGCTTTTGCAGATCATCCAGCGTGCGCGGATAACCATATTGGCTTAAATATTCTGGTGCAGCCACCACAATCAGTTCAGCTGACTCCAGTTTGCGTGCGATTAATCCCGAATCCGGCAAATAATTACCTCGAATGGCCAGATCATAATCGTCTTGTCCAAAATCAACATTCTGATTACTGATATGTAACTCCAGATTGATGGCCGGATAAAGGCGGTGAAACGCCGGTATCACAGGTAACAATCGATAATGTGCATACGGTGTGGGCGCGCTGATACGCAGAGTGCCAGATGGTTTATTTTGCCTGTCTAACGCTTGTTGTTGCGCATGCTGCATTTGCATTAACGCTTGCTGACACTGTTGATAATAGCCTTGCCCCACTTCGGTCAAACTCATATGCCGTGTTGTTCGAATAAACAAACGGATACCCAAACGCTGCTCTAGTCGAGCTACAGCACGGCTGACCGCGGCAGGGGTAACGCCGGCTTTCTGCGCAGCGACTGTAAAACTTTGCCATTGTGCCGCCAGACAAAACAAGCGAATAGTTCCTAACTGAATTTCATCCATAGCTTGCTGCATATCTGCTTTCATTCATTACACCATGTAATAACTGAATTAAACCATAATGCGTTTCTGCACACATCATTGGATCTTATACTGCCGGTGAAACTAACCATCAACTGAGGATTGATTATGTCAGAGCCTAAAACCGTCATCATCACCGGCGCATCCAGTGGCATTGGTTTTGCCTTGACAGCAGCTTACATCGCCCGTGGTTATCAAGTAGTCGCCAATGGACGTTCCTTAGCACGCTTACAACAAGCGGCAGAACAACTGGGCAACCCAGCAAACCTGCTTCTTGTCGCTGGTGATATCGGCAAAGCAGAAACAGCAGCCAGATTATTTGATCAGGCTATCCGTCACTTTGGCCAAGTGGATATCTTGATCAATAACGCTGGCATTTTTATCTCCAAACCAGCTATAGATTATCGTATCGAGGATATTGACAACATGCTGACCACGAATCTGCGCGGGTTTTTATATCCGACTCAGCAAGCGGCAAAACACATGTCTGCCCGTGGCAGTGGTCACATCATCACCATCACAGCAGCCATTGCCATGCAACCCAATACCGCCGTACCCGCCTTATTACCGGTTATGGTTAAAGGAGGGTTAAACAGTGCTATTCGTGCTCTGGCAGTGGAACTGGCCGCCAACAACGTGATGGTCAACGGCGTAGCACCTGGCGTTATTGCGACACCGATGCATCCTCAGCAAGCTGAGATTCAACAGCTGTTAGCCAATTTGGCACCGACAAAACGCATCGGTACGACAACTGATGTTGTTAATGCAGTGATGTATTTAAGCGATGCTAACTTTGTGACAGGAACCATCCTACCCGTTGATGGTGGCTCTACTGCGGGTATCTGGTCTGCTGGATAACTGCATATGTAGATCAAGTTTGCCTGAATACATGATTTCAATGCACAAGCCAACCAGCCGGCATATTGATCACTACCTTAAGACATAAAATCTTTCTTAAGCTCCAATACAATTTATATTTAGGTATACTAATTGCTTAACAAAGGTATTCTCTGAAATATCTACGGCGCATTGCCTGAAGAAAACCGATTCACGGTTAAGCTGTCAACATACGGCTGAAGCAAGCATTTAATCTTAAATCTATCATCTGGTTGAGGAGAAAAAAATATGGCTATTTTGGTAACGGGTGGTGCCGGCTTTATCGGCTCCCACACCACCGTACAATTATTAAATGCAGATCAACAAGTGGTGATCTTAGATAATCTAAGTAACTCTTCAGCAATCGTATTAGAGCGGATCAAGCAAATTACCGGTAAAGATGTCCAGTTTTATCAGGGTGACATTCGTGACCGAGAGCTGTTACAACATCTTTTTTCCGCGCACAACATTGAGCATGTTATGCACTTTGCCGGATTAAAAGCAGTGGGTGAAAGCGTTTGCGAACCCCTGAAATACTATGACATCAACGTTAGTGGTAGCTTGATTCTGGTTGAAGAAATGGCTAAAGCCGGAATCTTTAGTTTGGTATTCAGCTCTTCTGCTACCGTCTATGGCACCCCAGCCTCAGTGCCCATTAGCGAAAATGCCATCACTGGCGGCACCACCAACCCCCATGGCACGTCCAAACACATGGTAGAACGCATGCTCATGGATATTCAGGACGCTGATCCACGCTGGAGCATGGCACATTTGCGCTGTTTTAATAAGACATAAAATCTTTCTTGAGCTCCAATACAGTTAATATTCAGGTATACTTGTTGCTTAACAAAGATATTCTCTGAAATATCTACAGCGCATTGACTGAAGAAAATCGATTTTTGCTTAAGCTGTCAACACACGGCCGAAGCAAGCGTTCAATCTTAAATCTATCATCTGGCTGAAGAGAAAAAAATATGGCTATTTTGGTAACGGGTGGTGCCGGCTTTATCGGCTCCCACACCACCGTACAATTATTAAATGCAGATCACCAAGTGGTGATCTTAGATAATCTATGTAACTCTTCAGCAATCGTATTAGAGCGGATCAAGCAAATTACCGGTAAAGATGTCCAGTTTTATCAGGGTGACATACGTGACCGAGAGCTGTTACAACATCTTTTTTCCGCGCACAACATTGAGCATGTTTTGCACTTTGCCGGATTAAAAGCAGTGGGTGAAAGCGTTCGCGAACCCCTGAAATACTATGACAACAACGTTCGTGGTAGCTTGATTCTGGTTGAAGAAATGGCTAAAGCCGGAATCTTTAATCTGGTATTCAGTTCCTCGGCTACCGTCTATGGCACCCCAGCCTCAGTGCCCATTAGCGAAAACGCCATCACTGGCGGCACCACCAACCCCTATGGCACATCCAAACACATGGTAGAACACATGCTCATGGATATTCAGGCCGCTGATCCACGCTGGAGCATGACACTTTTGCGCTATTTTAATCCGATAGGTGCGCACGAATCAGGCTTAATCGGCGAAGATCCGAGTGGCATACCCAATAACCTACTCCCTTATATCTGTCAGGTAGCGGTTGGCAAATTGTCGCAACTATCCGTTTTTGGTAACGACTATCCAACACCAGATGGTACCGGCGTACGTGATTATATTCATGTGATGGATCTGGCAGACGGTCATCTGTGTGCCATGCGCGCAACTTATAACCAACCAGGCGTTCACATCTATAATTTGGGCACCGGACAAGGCTACTCCGTGCTGGACATCGTGCATGCTTTTGAACAAGCAAGTGGCATTACCATCCCTTATGAGATCGTACCCCGACGTGCTGGTGATATTGCCAGCTGCTATGCCAATCCCGATTTGGCCCGTGCTCAACTCGGCTGGCAGGCACAACGCAATCTGCCTGCCATGATGGCGGATGCATGGCGTTGGCAACAACAAAATCCAAATGGATATCACAGCGAATAAAAACTTATTCTCTGTACCTATCACCAAACAGCCATCCCACAGACAATGCTGTGGGATGGCTGTTTTTCGGTTTTGAGTTCTGATACTAAACTTAACGCTAATCGATAAAATTCGCTCCTGAAAGTGACAAAAATCAAAAATGAAGAAATCACTACTCAGCATTTCACCTGAGTAGTAAAGTTATTATAATATAATGATTATTATTATCAATAAAGAACCTAAAAAAAATTGACTTATTGTGGTATAAAACCTACTGTAGAACTATCTTCCTAAACCACAACCTGTTTACCCTTATGGCATTTCTCACCAGTAAGGACTGGATTTCGGTATAATTGGACCTATATCATTAGTCCGACAACCATTTTCAACACTGTGCACTCATCACAGTCTATTCACAGACGATCCATGACTCATACTCAAACTGTTCAACTTGTCCAGCAACAGCTACTGGCTGATAACGAACTGGCTATTAGCGATTTTAATCATGCATTATCGTTAATTGGCTCACATCACATTGATTATGCAGACATCTACTGTCAGCGTTCCACTTACGAAAGCTGGCATCTGGAAGAAAGCATGGTTAAATCCGGCAGTTTTCAGATTGAGCAGGGTGTAGGCATACGCGCGGTCAGTGGAGAAAAAACCGCTTTTGCCTACGCCGATAACCTCAATGCACAGGCATTAATCGATGCAGCAACCGCAGTCCGCGCAATTGGACAAAGCGCGCAGCATCGCACTATTGGACTCAATGCGTCTCCAGCAAGCAAAAATCTCTATAGTTTGACCAATCCCATGCACAGCTTAGATGCTGCGGCTAAAGTTGAGCTATTACAACGAGTAGAAACACTGGCCAAAGCTGCCGATCCGCGCATTGTCCAAGTCATGGCTGGACTGGTCTGTGAGCATGAACTGATTTATCTGGCTCGGCTGGATGGTCGCATTCATACTGATGTGCGGCCACTGATTCGTTTATCCGTTACCGTTATCGCCAAACAAGGCGACAGACGCGAACAGGGCAGCAGTGGTGGAGGTGGTCGCTTTGACCTGAACTACTTTGATGACACCTTAGTTCAGCAATATGTTGATACCGCCGTGGCACAGGCTCTGACCAATCTTGAGGCACGTCCAGCTCCAGCAGGCAGCATGACCGTGGTACTAGGTAACGGTTGGCCGGGTGTGTTATTGCATGAAGCAGTTGGTCACGGTTTAGAAGGTGATTTCAATCGCAAAGGCACCAGCGCCTTTGCCGGACATCTGGGAGAACGAGTGGCAGCAAAAGGTGTGACCGTAGTTGATCAAGGTGATATTGCTGGTCGGCGTGGTTCCCTAAACATAGACGATGAAGGTAATCCTACTCAACGTACTGTATTAATCGAAGACGGTATTCTGTGCGGATATCTACAAGATGAAACCAATGCACGACTCATGGGTATGTCCACTACCGGAAATGGGCGGCGTGAAAACTACGCCTCAGCACCAATGCCTCGCATGACCAACACCTACATGGAAAATGGTCAGATGACACCAGAAGAAATTATTGCTTCAGTTGACAAAGGTTTATATGCCGTCAATTTTGGAGGTGGGCAAGTAGACATCACCAGTGGCAAATTTGTATTTAGTGCTTCTGAAGCTTGGTGGGTTGAAAACGGCAAACTGCAATATCCGGTTAAAGGCGCTACCATTATCGGCAGCGGTCCAGAAGTATTGAAACATGTCAGCATGATTGGCAACAATACCAGTCTGGATAGTGGTGTCGGAGTCTGTGGTAAAGACGGTCAAAGCGTGCCAGTAGGAGTGGGTCAGCCAACATTACGAATCGATAGTGGTCTAACCGTTGGCGGCAGCCAAACCTAAAAACCTTTGCAGCAGCCCCTATTCCTACTCCCATACCCATACCAGCCAAAAAACCACCAGCACTTAAACCTTTACTCCAACCTGTTTTACAGCTTAAATCCTCATTTAATTTTTTTATCAATAATAGTAAGAAAGGCTCTATTTTCCTGATAAAATACCGAAACATTTCGTTTTTCTGAATCTGCTAATCATTCTCTGTAATCATTTCCTGTTTGATTAGTGCAAACTACCTACGTTTTTCTGGTAGATATGAGGACAAAATAATTAATCTTTTTTTGATATAATTATTGTTGAATTATGATTATTTTCTATCACTTCTTGTTTTGAATCAGTTTGTATTAAATAATCTTCAATAAAATATTTAACTTGAGTATTATATTTATAAAAATCATTTTTCTTATACATAAAATACCCGATTATCAAAACTATTTTTTTATTAGCATAAAATTGTAACGAGGAAGAATGATTTTTTTTACTCTGTAAAAATTTAATTTCTTTTACTTGTTCATAAGGTAAAGAATAGAGTATTGAGTTGTTTGAATAAATATACAATTCATGATTTTTAATTTCTATAGCATATTTTTTTACAAAAAATAAATACGAAATAATAAAAACAAACCCTAATGATAAAATAAAAGGCAGTCCAAAAGTTTTTAATTAGTGAAAACATCATATCTTTTTTCATTATAAAATAAATATTTATCCATCAAAAAATAAATTATAACGAATAGAGGGAGAATCATTAAAAATGAGAGAGCAAATAGTTTCTCATTAATTGCTTTAAACTGATATTGTTTATTATCTTGTTCCATACTATTAAGGCGTATAATTATGCAATCTTTTTAAACTAAACTCACAAGAATTCTCTATATCATCTGCTATTTCTTCTTTCAGACTTATTGAGCCCTTTTCTAATAATTTAGTCTCTTGCGCAAAGAATCCATCCAACACGAATAAGGCTCTCAACCCTGTCCTAAATATTAATGGCAGCATACATATTGTATCAAAGATCCTTAATGCCATTGCTCCCCAATCACCAGCATTTTAACTAAAAAACTGAGCCAACATCCATTTTTTAAATACTGCTTGCTACCAATCAGCTTCCTTCATCGTGATGAACATACCGCTTTGCGCTTAGAAACCTTAGTTTCGACAAACACTTATTCATCTAAACTGGATAAGTGAATAAATTAGGTTGAGCTTTTATCATCATCACTGCATGACATGCATTCATTGATCCGATATGAAAACTACCTGTATACTCATTCCAGATCTAGAATATAATCACATAATTAAATCCAAAAAGCCTGATTTATCATTACTTAAATAAATTAATCACCAAAAGGGGGTAATACCATGTCTAAATGTCGCAAAACCACCCGCACGAAACTCTTCAACATTTCCCTTTGCAGCTTTATATTGCTGATGGCTGATAACAGTCTGGCGCTAGACCTACCCGCCCCCATGCCAGAAGCGCGCGTGCGCCTATACGGACAAAATGGCAAGCCGACCAATATGAAATATTCTAATCAAGGTCGAACCGTCAAAAAATCTATCGGTGGATCACTCGGTGGATCTTTTTCTTCCATGATTGGCACCGCTCGCAACCGCAGCATTGGCATTCCAGCCACCAATACATTAGAAAACATTCGACAACACAACCGCAACCTATCCAAAATTTATTACGAAGAATTTACTATTCCCGCCAACGTGCCTATTGTTTTTTCCAATGCCATCATTGGTCTGACCAACATTAATAATCCACCCAATGGGACTAAAATCATCACCACTCAACCATCATGTGTGGGCAATAAAATGATCTTTCATGCTGAAGCCGGCAAAGATTATGAAGTTTTCCCCGCCTCCACCTCAGCACAATGCGGCATCATCATTCAGGAAATCAAACCAGATGGCAGCGTTGTGCCTTTAAAGGCTAACTAGCATTCACAAACCATCCTAATTGAAAACAATAAACTGGTAATTTTATTCGCTGGGCAATCTAGCTTGTTCTTTAGGCAAATAAAAAAATTTGCCTGGCCAAAACTGCATAACACTATCTTTGAGCGTCACGCTAGATTGCCTCCCATTCACATTTTCCTAAAAAAGAAATATTCAACGACACCTGAATCAGTCAGATCACCGCCACCATGCCTAAATCAACGCCAACATCATTCCAAATCTGTCGCCAAGCTGGGCTAAAAAAGTCTTCAAGATTGCGTCGACAAGACGAAAAAAATAAAAAATATTCAATTATGTTGGATGAAATCATGGCCAGCTAAAGAGTCTAAATAATCATTAAATAGCGTATGCGAGCTTAGAATCAATTATCCAATCCAACACCAATCCTATTAGCCTAAAATAAAAGCCTGATAAAAATCAGGCTCTATATTTATCTCAAGCGAATGTATCAATGGTGATTACTTTCATAGCCAGAGTTAACTTGACCATAAACTTCAGTATTTCCACCTTGAGATCCAGATGAAGCGCAACCAGACAAAAATACTACTGTTAACAACGTAACCACACTCAATATTTTTTTCATTAGTTTTCCTTAAAAAGCGCAACCAGATAAATATATCACGGCCAAAAAGGCAAACGTACTCAACACCTTATTCATTTACATTCCTAAATATAACTTAAAAAAACTTTAATATACCATATAAGTACAACGATGAACAAAATTGTGAATATTAAACGAATCAACATGCCACCCCCCCTTTTTAGGCACTCACCTCACACCCCATCACTATTTTATCTGACCTGACCGATGATGTTGCATTACTTCCACATAATGCCGAGCTGAATAGCGCAGAAATGCACGTTCCTTTTCCGTTAATGCCCTCACTTGCTGCACAGGCGACCCCATATACAGAAAGCCACTGAGTAACTTTTTACGCGGTGGTACCAGACTACCCGCACCAATCATCACCTCATCTTCAATCACCGCATCATCCAGCACAATCGAATTAATGCCCACCAAAACCCGATTGCCAATCTGGCAACCATGCAAATTGACATGATGTCCCACCGTCACATCATCACCAATGAGCAACGGTGAACCATCTGGCTTTTCTGCTGTTTTATGACTGACATGCAGCATACAATGATCCTGAATATTACTTCTGGCTCCGATTTCAATCCTATTTACATCTGCGCGTACCACCGCAAACGGCCATACTGAAACTTCCTCATGTAAAATCACATCACCAATTACCACCGCCATATCATCGATATAGCAACTGGTATCAACTTGTGGTTGCTTATCTAAATAAGAACGAATATTGTTTTTCATCAAATTGACCTTATCGTAGTAAAAGATGCACTAAAATAAATAGCAGAAGCAGCACCATTGCTCCTGATTCTTCCAATGATTTACCTGACAATACCCATCAACAGGTAATTTTTTCTGAGATAACTATGTCTGAAAATGTCTTATTAAATCTGGACAGTGAACCACGTTTTGACGCCATCACTGCATCGGATATCGAACCGGCTATGACCGAGGCGATGAACACTGCCAGCGCAGCCATTAGCGCACTTAAAACACAATCCCCAGCAAACTGGAATAATACCGTAGAAGCCCTGACCAACATAACCGAACGCGTCGGACGCATCTGGGGCGTCGTAGCCCATCTGAACAGCGTAGCTGATACTCCCGAACTACGCGCTGCTTATAATAGCATGATGCCCAAAGTCAGTGAGTTCTTCACTGCCATCAGTCAAGACATCGAATTATACGCACGTTTTAAAAACATCAAAGCCAGTGCCGAATACCAGCAACTCAATCAAGCACAAAAAACCAAACTGGAACATGATTTGCGGGATTTTGTCTTGAGTGGTGCCGAATTGTCTGCCGAGCAACAGGCTCAATTCGCTGCGCTACAAACTGAAGGTGCCCAGCTTTCAGCCTCTTTTAGCCAAAATGTTTTGGATGCCACTGATGCCTTTGCCCTATACTTTGCCAACGGGGCACAACTGGCGGGACAGCAAGATGCACCCAGCGATGAAAGTACTGCGGCCGATTTTGCTCATGACAGCGCAATCAGTGGTCTGACGGAAGAAGCTTTAGCCATGTTTGCCGCAGCTGCCGAAGCTGAAGGTAAAAAAGGCTATAAAGTCGGTTTACAAATGCCACATTATCTGGCTGTTATGCAGTATGCTCACAATCGTGAACTGCGGCGACAGCTCTACCATGCCTATTCAACCCGAGCCAGCGAATTAGGTGAAGCAAAATGGGACAACACCGCTAATATCAACCGTATTCTACAAATTGCAGCACATGAAGCCCATCTACTCGGCTTTAACAACTATGCTGAATTGTCACTGGCCACCAAAATGGCCGATACACCAGCACAAGTTCTGACATTTTTGCATGACTTAGCCAGTCGGGCGAAACCATTTGCTGAAAAAGATTTGGCTGAAGTCACCGCTTTTGCGCAGCAAGAGCTCGGTTTAAATGACATCCAGCCATGGGATCTTACTTATGCCAGCGAAAAACTTCGTCAGGCAAAATATGCATTCAGCCAGACTGAAGTTAAAAAATACTTCCCTGCCGACCGCGTACTAGCCGGTCTCTTTGCTCAGATCGATAAATTATATGGCGTGCATTTTATCGAGAAAAAAGTACCAGTATGGCATCCCGATGTGCGTTATTTTGAGCTGGAACAAAACGGCGCCACTATCGGCGGCGTCTACATGGATTTGTATGCTCGAACCGGCAAGCGTGGTGGCGCATGGATGAATGATTACCGTGGACGCCGGCGTTTTACCAGTGGCAACCACGCTGGTCAGCTGCAAACCCCAATTGCCTATCTTGTGTGCAACTTCACCCCTCCAGTAGCCGGCAAGACTGCGCGGCTAAGCCACGATGAAATCCTGACCCTGTTCCATGAGACCGGACACGGATTACATCACCTGTTAACGCAAGTTGATGAATTGGGCGTATCGGGCATCAACGGCGTAGAATGGGATGCAGTAGAAATGCCCAGCCAATTTATGGAAAACTTCGTGTGGGAATACGACGTGCTGGCTGGCATGAGTAGCCATCAGGATACCGGTGCACCTTTACCGAAAGAACTATACGAAAAAATGCTGGCAGCTAAAAACTTCCAAAGCGGAATGTGGATGGTCCGGCAAATGGAATTTGCCTTATTTGACATGGAAATCTACAGCCAGCCGGATAGCAACTGGCAGCAGATCCTGCAAAATGTTCGACGCGAAGTAGCGGTGATTGAGCAGCCTGAATTCAACCGCTTTGCCCATTCATTCAGTCATATTTTTGCCGGAGGCTATTCTGCTGGCTACTACAGCTATAGCTGGGCAGAAGTACTCTCTGCCGATATTTATGCGGCATTTGAAGAAGAAGCCAACGCTGAAGCCACCGGTCAACGCTTCTGGCGCGAAGTCCTGGCTGTAGGTGGTTCTCGTCCGGCAATGGAATCCTTTAAAGCCTTCCGTGGTCGCGAGCCCAATATCGATGCCTTATTGCGCCACTGCGGTTTCAATTAAATCATCGCCAAGCTTAAACACAAAAACAAACGCGGTGTCATCACCGCGTTTAAATTTATTAATAGTCTTAATTCTATTTGATCAATTTTAATGTCAACATTTAATTAATTTTCAAATCATTATCCATTGATATTTTATTATTTAAATAAACTAGACTTTATCATCTTCTACGTACCTTTTTACATTTATGACCTGGTGGAAGAGGCTTAAACTCATCATTATTAAGTTGTTCAGACTGAGATTGAAACTTTCTAAGTTTTTCTATATCCAAATGAGTAGTTAAAATACAAGCATTATCGCCTCCTTTAACATAAAGCATGGTTTTATTTTCCGTTTTCGTTGGACGTAAAACACAAGATCCTCCATACTGAGAAGTATTTGATAGAACGGTGTAACAATGTAGGTCTCTCACCGCTGATTCAAGGATATGTTGGTAATAATTGGTATCTTTATTCCAAACGCATGCGATTAATAAATCAATTTCTGATTTGAATAAAACCCTATGAGTTATATCCGCAAGCTCAAAACAATTGTAAGATGCAAACGAAACACCTCGCCATAAAACTTTATGATAGAAAGCATTTGAGCGGTTTTGTTCATTTCCTACTTTAAGATGCAACTTCTCAATATGTTCCTTCTCCTTTGGCGCATAATGATTTTTGATTCGGGCAGTTACCAGACAATTTTTATATTTAGAAGAGATTTTAAAGGGCAATGCTTCAATAATCAGATTATAAGCACGATTATTGATAACCCAGTGTTCCAACCCGAATATCAAACCAATTTGATGTCTACGGGCGAAAGAAACCATAAATGGAAGCCAGCTAACGGGTATAGAAACTTCTGGTAAAATAAAAATATCTGCTTTTTCTTTTAAAGCAGAATTCAACATTAAATATAGCTCTTCTTGCCTTTGAAAAGATAAATTAGGTTTTTGGTCTCTTCCAAAAGCTGACTTAATATCACTTTCATTTACTTTCAAATTTGCTATTGCGAGAGATAATGAATCAGTTTTAGTTAGTTTAGCTTTAATCTTTAAATTATGTTTTTTTATCTTACCTTTTTTATTTTTCGTTAATTTAATAATGGTTGACATACTATCCCTTTGTAAAATTTTTTCGTCATACCATTTAATAGTTTCTTTAATCCATTTGTATAATTCATTTTTTGAAACATATTCTTTTTGATTAAATAACTGAATTTCATCAAAATGTATAAATCGAGGAGAATACTCTAATTTTTTTTCATTCAAAAGATGATTATCAGTATTTAAAAACTCTTCTTCATTAGTCAAATCATCTTGATAATCCGTATAATTTATTAATGGCCACGCAACTAAGTGATGTCGGATAAAATTTGCTTGTCTAAACTGCCTGGCAAATTTTAAAATTTGAGTATCCTGTTGAAATTCTGAATTTTCAATATTAATAAGCCCCAAACTGATTCCTAATGAAAGTTGACTATATTGTCTTAAATCATCATGAATCTGTGATTGAATTAAATTTTTTTCTTTATCAGAAATATTAAAATTACATTCTATTTTAATTATTTCAGTCTTAATATATTGATAAAATAGATTAATAAATGATTTTTCTTTTATAACAATAGCATATTGAAATATCTTTTCCCACAACCTAAAAAAATGCAGTGCATTTTTGCCCTTAAAGAAAAGTTTAATTTGATTTAAAACTTTGTGTTTATCATCTATTTTACATAATCTATGTGCAGTAATATGACTAGCCAGATACTTAGCCAATTCAGTTTCATTTTCAGCAATGCCAACGATACTGCGTAATTTATTCGGGGACCCTTCATACAATATATCATATGCAAATTGTTCAAGCTCTTTATGAATATGTTCACTTGGCAAAAATTTAAATGCACTACTGCGTTCGTCTAATTCTTTTTTAAATATATCAAGCCCAGCCCGACTATGATTCCCATCATAAAATTGCAAAATCAATTTATTTTTTTGTATCGGCAAACAATTTTGGTTTATTTTGATATAGTAATTCGTATTGTCTTCTTTTGATTCATCCTGTTCATTTGCCTCATTCCCTTTAAATAAAATTCCCTCAAAATAGTCTTTAATAAATGTGTCGATAGTATCGTTTTCATTACTAACCGAAGCATTTTCTATCACAATTAATATATCATCAACATATCTACCATAATATATAGGATTAACTAATTCCCTAATAGCCGTATCAAAATCACATAAATACCAGTTAGCGATTATTGCGGAAGAGGCCAAGCCGATAGGTAGTCCTTTTTTAAAACGTCCTCCATCTGCTGGTATATGTAGATCTGGATGTGTTAATTGCAAATATTCAGAAATTTTAGCGAGATAGGTTGTATAAATTTTTTTTATTATTTGATTAAGAGTTAAAAATGTAGGTAAAGCAGTATTGTCTTTATAATACTCCATTATCTCTTGATCAATAGCATTCAAATCTAAATCTATATTATAAAAATAAGATGATAAATCTAAAGACAATAGAGCAACATCAGTACTATTTTCAGTTATGTTAGATGCAATTGAGATAGCCTGATCGCGCCATTGGTTATACTGGTTTATAAAATATTTAAAAAGAACTTGTTGCTTGGTATTTTCACTAAACCGCAACGCACTTTCAGACATTCGATTTCCATAATTATCCTTACTGATTTTGGACTCAAGTACCGGACCTACATAAAGACACCAAAGCATATCTACAATATGTAATTCCACAGGGGCACTAATGAAGTAATTAAGACTACTAACAGAGTAAGACTCTTCTTCTCTTATATTACTGATAAATAAACCTTCCTGTTGCTTGGGTTTATCCTTCAATTTAACATGCTTAGGTAATAAATGAAAATCAATAGCTTTAAGCCAGCATTGTAATATAGAGGAATTGTCCAAATCTATGGAACGGACACAATCCACAATTTCATCAAAATGAATTTCAAAGTTTTCTTCATTTTCAAACTGAGCAATGCGTTGTTTTAAAAATAAATTTAAATTATCATAATACGCATAATTTTTTAAATACAAATAAGCCTGTTTAACTATTTTTTTATCTTGTTCCATTTAACCCCCCCCTTAACAACAACCTATTGGTAAAAGAGTAAACTTTATTTGGTGCATTCAATCGAATTTAGGCTATTCTTATAATTTTGAAAATTTAAAATCTTTCAGTCAAATCTCTATAATTAATTCAATTAAAATGCTATAAATTTCTATTATTCTTAAATTGTAACTATCAACTTGAAATTTTCTACTACAACTGTGATAAATTAATATCAATTATATCTTATACACGTTCAAAATTTAATTTCAATCGTCATATTTTTTTAAGCTAATCTCTATATCTAAATATAAAAAAACTGGCAATCTAATATTGAAAGCCAGCTTATTATATAGCTTAGTCAATCATTCATCTTCAATCAACGCATCCACAAATGCTCTGGCATCAAACGGGCGTAAATCATCAATGCCTTCTCCTACACCGATAAAACGCACCGGAATTGGGCGTTTAGCAGCCAGAGCCGCTAAAATACCACCCTTAGCGGTACCATCTAGTTTGGAAACAATCAAACCAGTTAGACCAAGAGCATCATCAAAGGCAACGACCTGATTAATGGCATTCTGACCAACATTGGCATCCAACACCAGCATCACTTCATGTGGTGCTTCCGGCATAGATTTTTGAATAACCCGTTTTACTTTTTTAATTTCTTCCATTAAATGCAGCTGCGTAGGCAGTCGACCGGCAGTGTCAGCCAATACCACATCAATGCCACGCGCCTTGGCCGCTTCCATGGCATCAAAGCAAACAGCCGCCGAATCGCCAGATTCTTGCGCGATGACCGTCACGTTATTGCGTTCGCCCCATTGCTGCAATTGTTCACGCGCGGCAGCGCGGAAAGTATCACCTGCAGCCAAAAGCACGCTTTTGCCCTGACTTTGAAAGTATTTGGCCAACTTGCCGATACTGGTGGTTTTACCGGCGCCATTGACACCAGCCATCATAATCACAAATGGTTTAACTTCTGGGGTTAAAACTAAAGGTTGTTGCAACGGTAATAACAATTCATATAAAGCTTCTTTCAGGGCACTGCGCAATTGATCGCCATTTTTCAAACCCTTCAGACTCACACGCTGGCGCACCTGAGCGAGTAATTTTTCCGTGGCTTCAATACCCATATCACTGGTCAACAAAACTGTTTCCAGTTCTTCATACAAATCTTCATCAATTTGACCGCCACCAAACACCGAAGCCAGCGATTTGGCCATCTGATTGCGCGATTTGCTTAAACCTTGTTTCAACCGAGCAGCCCAACCCAACTTGCCGGCTGACATGCTTGATTGATCGGTTGAGTCTGTTGAAACAGGTGCAGATTCAGCACCATCCGCTTGCAAGATTTCGTTTAGTGGCTGTGCAGGGGTGACGGTTATCACCGGCTCTGCCACCACTTCAGTGGGGACGATTTCTACTGTGGATTCAGTCTCTTCTTCCTCGGACACTGGCGCAGAAACAGGTTTGGCGTGTTCAGTCGTCACCGTTGCGGTTACCTGTTGCTCAGATTCTGCCTGCTGTATTACCGTTGCATTATCTTCAACTACTGAATTTTGTTGTGTTGTCTGATTTTGCTCTTCTACTGTAGGTTCAGTATTTTTTTTGCGTTTAAAAAAACTAAACATGAATAATTCCTGATGCTGGATTGAATCCAATTACAATTAAATATTGCTGCTGGTCTTTGAAATAATTTCGCTATTGTACCCCAGCAAGTATTGATTTGATAATGTATTTATAATGATGCGATCTGATTAGTGACCACTTGCTTATAGCTGGCAAATGCTAAAAATACCCATTTCACCGCGCAGCTTTCAAAATGTTTAAGAAACTGATCTTCTACAGCATAAAGCTGTATTTATATTTACTTCACTAACTGATAACCTGTTAAATAAGAATCAATTTATATAAAACTTAGTCTCAACCTTCTCATAATACTTATATAGATGAGACAATGAGAATAAATATTGCCAATAACCATTGCGCCCAGCCTGACGTCTAAAACGAAAATTTGGTTACCATTTTTGCATCAGTCTCTTACCAGAAATGCGTAAAAATATCTTGATCCATTTGTCTCCGCCACGATTGCTATATCAAAAATACATCTAATTTATATCTATTGTGTGCCAGTCTTTATGCCAGACAACAGCTAAGGCAAACCACAATTCATTTCCATCAATCTGAGTATTTAAATCATTTCAGCTATGGTATTTGCCTGTTGAATTTTGATCGACATGATGACGAGATAGGTTGGTGAAGCGATGTGTTGAATTCTTCAGAATTAGCTAATTGGCTTTAGGTACGTAGTTAAAAATCAGATTAACAATTCTGCCCAAGTTTCCGGCTGAGTCCAGCTTACTCGATGGAGATGAGTTTCATTGCGATTATAGGGTTGATCATAAATCCAGTGTTGCCATTGTGGCAGCAGACTGCCGGTGATCTGCGGTTTGTCATCGATCAGAATATCACCCCGTACCCACGTTTTATCTTTGGCTAAAATAATTCGATTTACCCAGTCTTCACCTAGATGCTCACCGACCCAATCAAACTTTTCTGTGACACAGTAATGATATTCCTGAATGGGTGAAGTACAAATGCGTACATCATGACCAGCGGCCAACAAGCGCTTAGCAGCAGCAATCCCGCCTGCCAAAGGCGGTAAGGCGGCAAAAAAACCCTTAGTGGCATAAATTTGCGATAATTGTTGGTGAAATTGCGGCGCGATGTCCTGACGCAAATAAAAATGCCGCCGTTGCTGCATGGGAAAGGGTTGCTGAAAAGTTTGTAGCCACAATTGACGCACACCTTGTTCAAAATCGGCCAGCACACCATCTTGATCCAGCAGTATTAATTTTGGTGCCATAACATCATCCCAGATTGGCTTTATTCATAACCATACTTTTTTACAGCATATTTTTCAAAGCCAGACGCACACCTTCACTAACATCTGTACCTTCGGGCAGATTTTTACAGGCCTGACGGGCTTCTTTATCGTTATAACCGAGGGCAATCAGAGTATGAATTATAACGTCATGCTGGCTATTTTCCGCAATCGTTATTGCACCATCCGGCTGAGTTGAGCTCACAAGCTTACCTCTAAGCTCTAAAACCATACGTTCTGCGGTCTTTTTCCCAATGCCGGGGGCAGCAGTCAAGCGTTTTATGTCTTCATTTGCCACTGCTGAGGCCAGTTCATCACTGGTTAATGCAGATAAAATGCCTAAGGCAATTTTAGCACCAATTCCACTAACTTTGACCAATGCCTGAAAGGTTTCGCGTTCTTCTTTACTGCTGAAACCAAATAGCAGATGCGCATCTTCGCGCACGACCAGTTGCGTATACAACTGCACTTCCTCGCCAATCGCCGGAAGCGTATAAAAAGTTTGCATAGAGACCTGTGCTTCATAGCCTACGCCATGAACATCCACAATAACCGATGGTGGATTTTTTTCCAGCACAATTCCACGTAAACGACTGATCATCGAACTTTCCGCCTAAGATAAAAGATAATTATATCTCCCGTTCAAACAAACTGGGCAAATTATCATCTTTTGCGTATAACTTTTGCTTCTTGAGCTAGCCTACTGCTGGCTGTTTCAAAGGTTCTTCTGCTCAAATTTTTTACCGCCCGCCCAGAAATATCAGTAACAAAAATAGCAAATGAATTCACAAATTGAGTAAACGACTACATGATCTTTCGCTTGTCATCCATAAAATAGTCATAACATACTGACATAGTTGCCCTCATAAATCAGCGTTTTCATCCTGATCTTTTAGTTAGTGCCAGACTTACAGGTACTCTATTTTGACCCGAACCTAATAACACAAAAGCCCATGTTTAATAACATGGGCTTGAGGTCAATTTTTCTAGGTCATTACAGCGAAGTCAGTACAGACTTTTTCATTTCATCAGCACGTTGTTGCTGTTGGAAAGGACCCATACGGACGACATAACTTTGATTCACTTTGACTAACTTAGCCTGCTGCTGACTTTTAGCCTGCTGTAAATGCCGGCTGGTATTTTGCAAATAACGCTGCGCCGCTTCTCTATTATTAAAGCGTTGCAGATCTACATAGATATCAGCAGTTTTATTAGCTGGCTGAATACGCTCACCGGGTAAAATTTGTTCTACGCGTACCTGAGCGGTACCGGCACGAACAAAATCCAACTGACGCGCCGCAGCATAAGATAAGTCCATCACCCGATTACCATAAAAAGGACCTCGGTCATTAACACGCACTACCACACTTTTGCCATTGGATAAATTAGTCACCCGAGCATAACTGGGAATAGGCAAAGTCGGATGTGCTGCAGTCAACATATTGACATCAAAACGCTCACCAGATGAAGTACGTCGACCCTGAAAATTTTTGCCATAGTAGGAAGCACGTCCTACCTGATTGAAACTGGCTACTTTCTGGAGAGGATAGTAGCGTTTACCCGCTACCTGGTAGCTAAGATTAGCTGTTTTATGCAAGTTTTCGTTCGGTATTGAAGTGATACTGGTCACAGATTTTTTAGGGTGATAAACAGGCGCAGACAAATGTTTGTTTGCTTTAGCTGAAGCCACACCCAAGCTTAACGCCGCCATAAGACCAATAAAAATAACTTTAACCTTAATCAAACCGTCATTCCATTTCTTTGAGTAAAAGACGCAAAAAATCCAGAACATCAATATTCATAACAACATTCTGGAAAAAATTTACTGATAGAGTAAAACAAAAATGCAGCCATTCAATAGCTGAAGGAAAGGTAATAACCTTAATTGGCAAGAACACACATCTTTCGACACTTAACTCAGTGCCACAAGAAGCTGTTCAGAAAATAGCATATTGGCTGCCATAAAGTGTAAACAGTAACGTAGAAAATAATCAAATCAGTTACTTATCAGAGCGATACTATGCCAAAATATCTTTCTTCTGTCAAAAATTTTTACCTTGGATGAGCCAACGTCCACGCATAAATCTGCGCTGCGCCCCCATTCTTAAGGGTTTGCGCCAGTGCAGAAATTGTTGCGCCTGTGGTCGTAACATCGTCAATTAACAATAAGTTGCGATTTTTAAATGAATGGCGAAGCTGAAATACACCGCGTACATTATCCTGACGCTGTTTACTTTTCAAAGTAGATTGAGGTGGGCGATGACGACGATGAATCCCATGCATAGGTATCAATGGCAAAGCATAGTGGCGAGCAACAATAGCAGCCAGCATCTGGCTTTGATTAAAGCCTCGCTCAAACAACCTTTTCCTACTTAACGGCATCGCCACCACCCCGTCAAAAAGATCCGGTTGCATCCACTGCGGAGGTTGTGCCAGCATCAATGCAGCCAAAGTATCCAATATTGCCAACTGGCGCTGATGTTTGAATGCGCGCAATAATTGCTGTAAGGGCGCGGTATAGCTGTAACTGGCGTACAGCCCTTGTAATGGTTGACGCTTATACCGGCATGATTCACACACCACTGCATTGACACTAGTCGTCGTACAACGCGGACACAATTGCCCGCTGTCACGTTGCAGCGTTCGCAAATCAGCCCAACAAGCTCGACATAAACCAGATTGATGAGCGTTACCATGGCATAATAAACAATGTGGTACACCAATACACCCATGCCATAACGAAGTAAATAACGAAATTAATCCCATGACTACAACTCCGCATACCCTATTGATCCACGGTTGGGGGGCAAATCATCATATATTTGACCCACTACGCCCTCAAATACCAGCACCTTGGCAACAACACTGGTGGACACCAGACCTACCCGGCCATGGTACCGCTGCATTTTCTGGTCAGTTTAATCTTGAAGAGATAGCTGATCAGATGGCAGAACAAATCAGTACCCCGATTCATCTCGTTGGCTGGTCACTTGGTGGCATGGTGGCGCTACTGCTGGCTGCCCACCATCCGGATAAAGTAAAAAGCCTGTGTCTGACTGCCTCTCTGGTCAAACTATTAGCCAGCAGCGACTATCCGCAAGGTCTGCAACGCGTTAGCCTTGATATCATGGCTAAGCATTTTACAACTGATTATCCTAAATACATGCAGCAATTTCTACAACTGCAAATGCTGCATGCTCCAGCCGACGCGCAAAACAACATCAGTCAGCTGACAGCAAGCATCTGTCAATACGGCTCCCCTACCGCACTTAACGCAGCTTTACTTGCATTAAAACAGACTGACCTACGCCCACTCATAAGCAGCATAAACTGTCCGGTATTATTAATTTACGGCGGTCGTGATGCCATCACTCCGCCACGCATGGGTGAATATCTACATCAGCACCTACCGCAAAGTGAGTGGGTTTTGCTGCCACAGGCGGCACATGTCCCCTTTCTCAGCCACACTGCTGAATTTGCACAGGTTCTGAGTCAATTTTGGGAGAGACATAAATGATGATAACCTTGCCAAACCATCCGGATTGGTTTTTACAAGCACATTTGGCGGCCACACTAGATGAACGTCTGACCATACTCAAACAGCCACCGCACAAAATATTCCTCGCCGCTGCTGATGGCAATGAAAGTTACCGATTGCTGAAAATACGTTATCCGCACGCACAATTTCAGGAATTCGATAGTCGCACCGACTATCTGGCAGCAGCGCAAAGCCTTCGCAAAGCCAAACAAAACTGGTGGCAAAAAATCAGTGGTGATTTACCCGTACAAATCCATTCCGATCAATTACCAGACAATGCCATGGCTGATATGGTATGGAGTAATTTGGGGCTGGTGCATCAAGACAATCCCCGTCAAGTCATTAAAAATTGGGCAAGTGCCTTAAAGCCTGATGGTGTCTTATTTTTTAGTCACTTCGGACCAGACACACTAAAAGAAGTCATGACACTATGGCGCAAGCATGACATAATAGTGAAAGCTCAGCGCCTGCTGGATATGCACGATTTGGGTGATATGCTGTTGCACAACGGGTTTTACGATCCAGTCACTGACATGAATATGTTAACCCTGCAATACACCACCGTAGAACGATTCATTGATGACATGATTACTGCCGGAATATGGCAAACCCTGCAATTTGACAATGAGATCGAAGCGGTACGCATACTGGCCGATAGCTGGCAGCATCAACCCGTACATCATGTCACTCTCGAGCTATTATATGGACATGGCGTAAAAAAACAAACAATACCTGATCACACATCTACCATACAATTTTACTCACCCTCTCAATCGGTTAAATCGTGAAATTAAATATGAAGATCATATCTGGTTTACGCAATAGCATACTAACCCTGATTACAGCCATATCCATCAGTGCCTGTAACTTAACATCAACCAAACCAACTACACCCGCCACACCGGCCAAGCCGCAAGCCGTAATTGGATTGGCTTTAGGGGGTGGCGTGTCCAAAGGCTTTGCCCATATTGGCGTCATCAAAGTATTACAAGAAAATCATATTCCTGTACGAATCGTAACCGGTACCAGCGCCGGAGCCCTGGTGGGCAGTATGTATGCCTCCGGAATGAGTCCAGACAGATTAGAACTGGAAGCAGAAATTCTTAACAAAGCTGATCTAGTTGATCCAGTATTGTCCACTTCCGGTTTTATTAAAGGGCAAAAATTACAGGATTACATCAACAACAAAGTGCGCAACAAACCCATGCAACAATTTCCTATTCGTTTCGGTGCCGTTGCTACAGAATTTGGTACCGGACGCATGGCCGTTTTCACCAATGGTAACGCTGGACTCGCAGTACGCGCATCCGCCAGCATTCCTAATATCTTTCAGCCAGCTGTTATCGGCAACAAACGCTTTGTCGATGGTGGATTGGTGGCTCCTGTGCCAGTTACAGCAGCAAAACAGCTAGGAGCCAATGTGGTCATTGCCGTTGATATTTCCGCCAAACCAGCTACCCTGACCAGCACAGGCTTTTTTTCCTATTTTGATCAAAGCCTGAATATCATGAGTAGCTCCGCTCTGAATAGTGAATTGTCCAAAGCACAAGTAGTTATCCGTCCACAGGTACAAAAATTGGGCACCATAGGTGGCTTTGATCAAAAAGCACAGGCGATTAAACTGGGAGAAGACGCCGCCCGCGCTGCTTTACCTCAAATCAGAGCAGTTCTGTCTAAGTATCAGGTCAATTGATCCTCCTCATTTTTTATCACTTACAGGCTATCTCTAGATAGCCTGTTTGGTATTCTTAACTGCTGTAAAAAAAACAGTGTTTTCATTAACAACTGATCAACAATAGTCTCACCGTTCAACCAAATTTTTGCCGTGTTTCTGCCAAAATCGTGTATCAAAATTCTTACCAACATCCTGACCTGATTGAAACATTTAAAATGATTAACAGCATAAAAAATATTTTTCCCCTTCAGCAACCCGACCAAAAAAAATAATTATTGTTGAGTAAACATCCACTTGTCAGACAGCAGAAGAGCTCTTTTACCGCCAAAAAATCTACCAAAAAATACCTTTGGGCAAAAAGTGATGGTTTGGACAATAATACTTGACTATAATACTCAACTATTCAATCAAAGCGGGAAAACTGATGGACCTTCAAAACTTAGTTGCCTATAAAACACTTCCAATCTGGACGGCAGCCACCTTACCGGATGGATTTCGACAACAACATAATACCCAGCTAGGCACATGGGCAAAATTACATATAATCAGTGGGCAGCTCAACCTTGCCATGCTGGATGCCACAGGCAACGTCACCGCAGAATATCAATTTAGTGCAAACCAGCAACCCCCGCTGATTGAGCCTCAGCAATGGCATAAAATAAGCCATGTTTCGACAGATATTCAGTGCCAACTGACCTTTTATTGCCAAAAAGAAGACTACTGTGCCAAAAAATATGCCCTCACTCCTACTCACTCCGAAGTAATTGCTGCGGCGGCAAGATTAAAACCGGGAAGGGTGCTGGATCTAGGGTGTGGAGCTGGACGCAATGCACTGTATTTAAATATGCTTGGATTTGATGTGACCGCTGTGGACAAAAATGAAGCAAATATTGAGAAACTGAATCAAATCATCAATCAGGAACAGTTAAAAAACTTCCATGCCCAAGTTTATGACATTAATCAAGCAGACCTCACCGAAACTTATGATTTAATTATTAGTACTGTCGTTATGATGTTTTTACAGCCAGACCGCATACCAGCTATTATCAATAACATGCAATCAAACACGCGCTCAGGTGGCTACAACGTTATAGTCAGTGCCATGTCCACATCAGATTATCCGTGCCCCATGCCGTTTTCATTTACATTCAAAAACAATGAACTACGTGATTACTATCAAAACTGGGACATCATTAAATACAATGAAAATATAGGGACTTTGCATAAAACTGATAGCAACGGTAACCGGATACAATTACGCTTTGCCACCCTTCATGCGATCAAACCATAATACCTATTTATTGTACAACCCTATGGGAAATTTATAGACGTCCTATAGACATCCACAAATGATCGTTTAATCAGGTTTTATCAAGCATTTATACGCCTTAAATGGTGTTAATCCAAAGCTTAGCGGGCATTACTAAAAACAGTACCACGTTTGAGGCTTCATAACTTAGTCATAATGACCCGCTAAGTAAAAATAGTTTATATGATTATAGAATATTTTCTTAAACGGTTAGTCATCAAGCCAATTTGGTATACATGTTTCTACTTATTTATCTAAGCTTCATCCCGTAGCATCGTGCTCAGGGAAAACATCAAGCATGGATTTTAGTTTTCAGAGGGTAAACTGGATCCTGATACAACGATGTATCACCGATTCAGCAATATCCCATGAATTGATTACAGCTCCGAGGGGCAACATTAAAGTATTATTTTGATAGCAACCCTGCAAACATCGTATTATCGATGAGCAGATGACATACAATGGCTCGCAAGATTGAGCATACAGCTTCCGTTTTGCTGGCTTAGCAGCAGCCGATGCAAATAAAAAAACTAATGGCACCAATATGTATTAACATATTTTTTGTCCATCCAGAATTTTGGTCAGCTTTACTGGCTTTTGTCACCAAGGAATGAGAATATGACTGAAACAGAATTCGTAAATCATATTTATGCCGAAATGATTGAGTATAATGCGTATTATATTCAATCTTTGCAAAACCTGAAGCCAGAAAACATCAAAGATCCTGATTGGAAGAATATTAAAAATTTGTATGATCGTTTAGATGCCAAACAACGACTACAGCTTGAGCTATTCATGAAAATAATCAGCGCCAATACCATCGCCGGCATTTTTGCTAAACTTGATAATATTTCTGCTTTTGCTAATCAATCAGGTTGGTTCGAATTATATTCTGATGGCAAGAAAATAAGTGATAATCTACTGGATCTTTTTTGGGAAAAAATAGAGACCGATAATACATAAAACTTTGGTCATATTCAGTTACAGATGATCTAAATACCATGCCGATCAGTTTACTGCTTTCTAACTGACGATTATATAGAGCAAAAAAAGGCAGCATAGTTAAATGCTGCCTTTAGCTCAGATTTCTTGACCAAAATTAGAATGAATAATTCAAGCCTACTTTGGCACCTACATTTGAGTGACTGTTACTACCGAATTTTCCATCAAACTGTGCATAACCACTTACTGCTTTGCTGAAGTTTGCATTCAATCCTAGTTTCACTTCAAACTGGTTTTTACTGATATCTGATTTGACACGTGTACCATTAATCTTCGCTTCTGGAGTAGATGAATCATACAACCAGTTCGCTTCTACAAATGGCAACACCCCATAGCTATCTTTACC